>CAWJGE010000007.1:0-122557 GCA_963842265.1 uncultured Actinomycetota bacterium | reverse complement strand
GCTCGTACTCAAGCGGCTGCGCACGGGCGAGAGCGCGGACCCCGAGATCCTCGCCGGGACCGCCGCGCCCGCCATCGCGATCGCGTGGGCCGAGATCGCGGTGGCCGCAGTCGCCGCGGTGGCCGTGTTCGGCATGGCCCCGCCCGTCAATGCGGTGCTCGCGCTGGCCGCGCTGATCCTGGGCACCGCGGTGTTCGCGCTGCTGGCCGCGGTCAGCAGCGCGGTGACCCGCACCGTGGAGATGGCGCAGGTCACGACGCTGCCGGTGCTGGTCATCCCGTTCGTCCTCAGCGGGCTGCTGATCCCGGTGGCGATGCTGCCCGGGCCGCTGCGCGGACTCGCGCAGGCGCTGCCGCTGCCCCCGGTGGCGGAACTGATGCGGCTCGCCCTGACGGGAACCGCCGCCGGCGGTCACCCCCTCGGCCTGGCCGCGACCTTCAGCGCGGCCGTCATCCCGGTGCTCGCGCTCACCGCCTGGATCGCGGCGGCCGGGTGGGCGGCACGACGCTGGTTCCGCTGGGAACCGCGGCGCTAGGTAGGCGTGACACCCTGGAGGGGTGACGGCGATGTGGCGGCGATGGAACGAACTGAGCAGTCCCGGGCGGTTCGAGTTCCGGACCAGGGCCAGCGCGTACGTGCTGCTGGCCGCCGTGCCGGTGCTCGCGGTGGTCCTGGCCGCCGGCCAGCGCCAGGTGCGGGTACCCGGCCTGGCCGTTTTCCTGCTGCTGTCCGTGGCGCAGGCAGGCGTCTGCATCGCGTTGCTGCACGCGGGCCTGGGCCGCTATCTGGCCGCGAGACCGCCGCCGGACAGATGGCTGGTCGCCTCAGCCGCCGCGCTGACCGCGGCCGGCGTGTTCGCGGGAGCGGCGGCCTTCCCGGCCTTCACCCAGCCCCCCGGCACCGCGGTCCCGGTGAGCATGCTGGTAACCATGCTCTTCAGCGGCGCCCTGATCCTGGCGCTCACGCCGCTGCTCAGCCTGCGCGCGCTGACCGCCCTGGTCCTGGTGAGCGCGGCCGCGGCCAGCGGCTTGACCGCCAGCGCCGGCCGGGCCGGCACTGGCCCCCACGGGGACCTCCTCATCGCGGCATCCCTGTTCTACGCCTTCATCGTCGGCATCGGCGTGCTCACCTGGCGCGCGTCCGCGCGGACGCTGCGGATCATGTCCGAACTCGACCGGTCCCGGACCGCGCACGCCCGCCTGTCGGTCGCCGAGGAGCGGCTGCGCTTCGCCCGCGACCTGCACGACGTGCTCGGCCGGAACCTGTCCCTGATAGCCGTCCAGAGCGAGCTCGCCGCGCAGCTGGCGCGGCGGGGCGACCAGGACGCCGCCGGGCAGATGCTCGAGGTGCGCCAGGTGGCCCATGAGTCGCTGCGGGAAATGCGCGCCGTCGTCAGCGGATACCGCACCGCCGACCTCGGCACCGAGCTGGCCGGCGCGCAGGATGTCCTGCGTTCTGCGGGGGTGAGCTGCCGCGTCATCGGCGACGCGGCGGGCCTTCCTGCTGACGTGCAGGCCGCCCTGGGCTGGGTGGTCCGCGAGGGCACCACCAACATCATCCGCCACAGCGACGCCACCGCCTGCACGATCGAGCTTCACATCCTGGATTCCCCGGGCGCCCTTCGCGCGGTGACGCTCAGCATGGACAACGACCGCGTGCACACGCTGGACGCCGGATCTGGCGGTAGCGGGCTGGCCGGGCTCGGCGAGCGGCTGGCCGGCCTGGGCGGCAGCATCACGACCGGGCATCCCCGCAACGGCCACTTCCGGCTGGAGGCCAGCCTGCCCGCCTGCGGCGCCGCAGCGGTGCCGCCTGGCCCGGGCCAGCGCGGCACCGGTGTCACACCAGAGACGCCCGCGCCGTGATCCGCGTGCTCCTCGCCGACGACGAGAACCTCATCCGCACGGCGCTGGCCTCCCTGCTGGCGATCCAGGAAGACCTGGAGGTCGTGGCCCAGGCCGCCTCCGGCGACGAGGCCCTCGCGATGGCCCGCCGGCACCGCCCGGACGTGGCCGTGCTGGATCTGCAGATGCCCGGCCTGGACGGGATCGCTGTCGCCGAGAAGCTGGTCACTGAGCTGCCCGCCTGCGGCAGCCTCATCCTCACCAGCTACGGACGGCCAGGGCATCTCAAAAGGGCCCTCGCCGCCGGCGTCCGCGGGTTCCTGCCGAAGACCGTCTCGGCCCAGGTCCTGGCCGACGTGGTCCGCACCGTCCACCGCGGCGGCCGCTACGTCGACCCCGAACTCGCCGCCGACGCCATCAGCGCCGGCGACAGCCCGCTCACCCCCCGCGAAGCCGACGTCCTGGAACTCGCGGCAGGCGGCGCCCCCGTCGATGAAATCGCCAAACGCGCGGCCCTGACCCCCGGCACAGTCCGCAACTACCTCTCCTCCGCAGCCGCCAAGCTCGGCGCCGCCAACCGCCACGAAGCGGTCCAGCTCGCCCGCTCCCGCGGCTGGATCTGACAGCCCACGCGACCGCATCCCCCGCCCATACCGGTTCGCCGTCTCTGTCGTGATCGGGAAGGCCAGAGCCCCAGCGAACAGACCACACGCCCATAATCCAGCGGGTGATGGCCCGGCCGGTTCCAGCGGTGAAGTTCCGGGACAACGAACCGCTGCGCGCGGGCCGCGCCGAGTCAGGACATGCAGGGCCGAAGTGCCCGCGGGAGGAACCCTTTTACGCACAGGCCGCCGCGCGTGGCCGGACTGCGGTTCCGGCATTGACTGCCTGAGGTTCAGCGGCGCCAGGCTCTGCCGCCGCGCCCCGGCCTGCCCGACGGCTCCCCGGTGACACGCCGCCCGGCGGTCAGTGTCTGGGGTCGGCGTAAGGGCGGGCCTCAGCGTACTCGTCGTCGGCCTCGGTGAGGTCAAGCCTCTTCCCACTCGCTGCTCTTGGGCCAGTTGACCGGCGGCCCGGCCCGCAGATGGTGGTATTCGCACCGCGGCCCGGCCACACAGTGCGCGTGGATCTGGGGCTGGTCACCGTCGAGAGCGGGACAAAGTGGGGGAGGCTACGCCCGGCCACCCCGAGCCCGCCGCCCACCACGCCGCCACCGGCCCAGCCGGACGCGACGGCCGTCGGGCGGGTAACCGGCCACGCCCTGTGCTCGTCGATAAACCTCACGAGCGCTGCAGGGCCCGCGGTGCTCGGCCACCAGGCGAACCGCACGCTCCCGGAGCTTCTTCGGGTACTGCTTCGGCATGGATGATCATCCTTCCAATTATCTCCAGCCTTAACTGGCGTGTCTTCAACGTCCAGCACGAGCGTTCTCACCTGCCCGGATAGCGGTTCATCCGTGGTTATCTCCTGCCTTGTCCATGACGCAGTTCAAGGAGGAGACGATGCTCGTGCATCCGGTGACGGTTCCCGGCTCGGGGACCCGATCGTGGACGGTGCTGGGGGACGACGACGTGCCGGTCGTCCCGGCCGGCCGGTTCCTGGCCTATCTCACCGGCATCGGCCGGTCGCCGAACACGGTCAAGGCCTACGCGTTCGATCTCAAGAATTACTGGGAGTTCATCAGCTTCCGCGGCCTGGACTGGCGCGAGGCCCGGCTGGAGGACGTCGGGGAGTTCGTCGCCTGGCTGCAGCTTCCCCCGGCGGGACGGGCGGGCGAGGTCGCGGTGCTGCCGTCCGCGGCAGCCGAGGTGACGGCCGCGACGGTGAACCGCAAGCTCGCCGCGGTGAGCGCGTTCTATGCGCACCAGGCCCGCAACGGCGCTGAGGTGGGCGACCTGCTGGCCGCGTGGCGGACCGGCGGGCGGGGCGGGTGGAAGCCGTTCCTGCACCTTCCCTCCGCTTAGTTCGCGTGTCGTGAATCCTGGCTGAACCCACTGGTAGGTGGCGGTTTGCGGTTTGCCAGGGCTGGTGTTGTGTCTCTACGGTCTGCCCTCATGCTGATGAGTTTCTTCTCGTCCCGGGGCTGGGAGTCCTGGGATCTGGAGCACCGGCCGCTGATCCCCGAGCGGATGCCGGTGCTGATCGATGACGACCTGCTCTTTGAGGACGGGCCGGGTGCGCGGCGGCCGATAGTGGCGGTGAACCGGTGGTTGCGGGAGCTTCCGGTGTCGGGGGCGCCGGCGCCGAGCACGTGGGAGACCTACGCGCGGATCGTAAAGGAGTGGATGGAGTTCCTGGCCGATCGGGGTGTCGGGGTGTTCGCTTCCCGTGAGCGGTTGCGGGTCGCGCTGTCGGGCTATGCCGAGTATCGGGCGACCGGCCCGGTGGGGCGCCGGTTCGCGGCTAGCACCTGGAACCAGCATGTGAGCGTGCTGGCATCGTTCTACCGGTGGGCGATGGCTGAGGGGCACGCACTAGCGGAGCCGTTCAGCTACCGGACAGCGCAGACGGTGTTCGCCGGGATCGCGCGGACGGTGCGGGTGAACCAGGCGAGCAGGCGGCGCCCGAAACCGCATGTGACGGTCAGGTACCTGGAGCCGGACTTCACGGCCATGTTCTTGAACGGCCTGGCCGGGCTTGCCCCGGACGGGGCCGTGGATCGGCTGTTTCACGGCCGGGAGCTGGCCCGTAACGCGTGCGTGGGCGGGCTGGCGGTGGCGACCGGCCTGCGGTTGCAGGAGTTCACCTACCTGCTGGCCTGCGAGGTGCCCGGGTTGCCGCGGCGGCGGACGGAGGTGCCGATTGCGTTCCCGGTGCCGGCGGGGGTGACCAAGGGCCGGAAGTTCCGTACCACCTGGATCTCTTACGATGCGCTCGCGGCCGTGCGGCAGTACCTGCAGCTGGACCGCGCCGCCACCGTGGAGGGTTCGGCCTGGTCACCGCCGCCCGCGTGGGGCGAGCCGCTGCTGGTGACCGACGCTGATGAGCGGGGCGGCCGGATCAACGGGGTGCGCCGCCGGTGGGAGACCCTCACCCCTTCTGACCGGCGGCGGCTGGTGGCACCCGGCGGCGGCTCGTGCCTGCTGGCCGTCAAGGCCGGCGGCGGGCCGTTCACCGCGTGGGGGAGCGTCTTCGAGCGGACCTCCGATCGGATCCGTGCCCATTTCGAACCGCGCTTCCCGCATGTGTCGCCGCACCGGACCCGGCACACCTTCGCGATGCGGACCCTGGAATTCCTGGTCAGCGGGTACTACCGGCAGGCCGCCGAGCTGGTCGCGGCCACTGGCGGCGACACGGGTCCGGATGCGGCGCTGGCGCTGTATCTGTCCAAGGCCGACCCGCTGCTGGTGCTACGCGACCTTCTGGGGCACTCGAGCGTCCTGACCACGGAGAAGTATCTCCGCCGGCTGGACACCACCAGGATCTTCCGGGAGGCCTACGAGGCCAGCGGCCTGGACGCCGGGCCGGTGCGTGACGCCGCTGCTGAACGGGAAGCCGCCGCGGAGTTCAGCGGCGACACTGCGGGCGGGACGTCCTGATGCCGGCCACGCTGATCGAAGATCCGCTGGGCATCAGATGCGTGTTCAGCGACGGCACCACGGCGGAGCTGCTCGCTGACGGGCTGCCGTGTCCGGAGCTGGCCCGGGATCTGCTGGCCGGGCTGGTGGAGCTGGTCTATCCGCACGGCCCGCTGGACGCGGCGAGGAGCGTGGCCGCGTATGTGACGTCGCTGCGGAAGATGGTGACCACGCTGGCCGCAGGCGGCTTCGCCGGCGGTGCCGGCGAGCTGACCCGCCCGCAGCTGGCTAAGTACTGGCTGGGGGCTACGGCGTCGGCTGAAGGATCCAGCCGCCGGCTGGTACGGGCGTTCGGCGCGGCGACTGGGCAGCTGGGCGCAGCGGTGGCCGACCTGGCGGGCGGCCGTTCCTTCAACCAGTGGAACACCCGGCCGCTGCCGCCCTATAGCGACAGCGAGTGGGGCGCTCTGGCCGGCACCTGCGCGGGCGTGATCGGGGACTCCTACCGGGCGCATCGCCAGGCGCTGGCCGCCGCGGCCGGCGGCGCCGATCCGGCCGTCGCCGGATGGAGCCTGAACAATCTGCGCTGGCTGCTGGCCCAGTCGGGACCCTCGACACGGGCGGTGGTGAGCGAGCACGCCGGACTGCGTGGCCATGCGGCGCGGGCTTGCGCCGGGTTCGCGCAGGCCAGCACCGATTTGTTCCCGCACACCGAGGTGGTCATCGCCTACCGGCTGCTGTTCGGCATTCATGGCGGGGTTGTCCCCGATGGCATCGACGACCTGGTGACCGGGGACATCGACTGGGCCGGGGACGCCTCCATCTTGCTGTCCTATGTCAAGGGCCGCACCGCCGCCGAGAGCATTACCTTGCCCAGGCGGGCGGTGCGGCTGCTGGAGCAGTGGCTGAGCCATTCGGCGCTGTTGCGCACCCACGTTCCCGCCGGGCAACGCCAGTGCCTGTGGCCGCGCGTCGCCTGGGAGGGCTGTGACCAGGTGGCGACCGGGCCGCCGGCAGCAGCGACCATCCAAAGCTGGCTGCGCGGGCACCAGGTGACCGGCGACGACGGCGGCATCCTGACGGTCCGCCGGGACCGGATCCGCACCACTCACCAGGCGATGCGCGACAAGAGCGCCTGGACGGGAAGCCGCCGGGCCGTCATCGACCCCAACCACGGCCCGCAGGTGGAAGGCGACCACTACCTGTCGGTACCGACCCCCGCGCAGCAGCAGCTGCTGGACACCGTCATCGCCGACGCCCAGCACGACCTGCTACGCCGCGCCTACCCCCCGACGGTCCTCACCGACGCCGACACCGCGAGCCTGGCCCGCGACTATCCGCAGCTGATCGCCTCGCTGGAACTGGACGACCAGGTGATCGGCGAGCTGGCCGGCGGGCAGCGGGATGTGTTCACCGCCGCCTGCGCCGACCAGCTGTCCGGGCTGCACGGGCCGAAAGGCAAACCGTGTCCGGCCCGCCCGTGGGTATGCCTGCTCTGCCCGCTGGCGATCTTCGCGCCCCGGCACGCAAGCAATCTGCTGCGGCTGAAGGGATTCTTCTCCCGGCAGTGGCAACAGCTACCCGCCGCGCAGTTCATGGCCGTGTTCGGCCCCTACGCCAGCCGCATCGATGAGGTCCTGGCCCGCTACGACCCGGCACTGCTGACCGCAGCCAGCCAGGCCACCGCCGATGAAGCCCAGATCCCCCTGCGCCCGGAGGAACGTTCCACATGACCAGTACTTCCGCCCTGCTCGGCGACCGCGGACCCGGGATTGAGCACTCGCCGTTCCGCGGCGCCGACATCTGCGCCGAGGCCGGCTTCCAGCTCCCCTCCGGCGCCATCGGCCCGATGTTCGAACACCACGTGTGGGACTTCACCGCCGTCGCCGGCCTGGCCGCTTCGAAACAGGCCGCCATCCGGCGCCTGGACTTCACCTCCATCACCGACCCGCGATGGCGGCTGGTCGCCAAGGAGCTGATCTTCGCGCTGCTCGTCCCCCGGCACGACAGCGTCATCTTGCTGCCCCGGGCGCTGCGCACCGCGCTGCATCTGGAAAGCTGCCGCGGCCGGCTCCGCGAGATGAGCCGGCTGCTGCGCTGGCTCACCGACCGCGGCATCCCCAGCCTGCAGGACGTGAACGCAGAACACTGCCAGCAGTACCTGTCGCACCGCAGCCACACCTACGCCGACGACGGCGAGGTGAGAGGTGACCTCGGCTCGTCAACCCGCCGGATGGCCGTCCAGGTCATCCTCGACCTGATCAACTACCGTGACCTGTTCACCGCCGACCGCGTTCGCGGCGATCTGCTCCCCTGGGGCACCCGGTCCTCCTCTGCCATCGCTGACGTTCAGGCCGGCTGGCGGCAGAACAAGACACCGCCAGTCGACCAGGAGGTCCTGCAGCCGATGCTGAGCGCAGCGCTCTACCTGGCCGGCACCCTGGGCCCGCACGTCGTCGCGCTGACGCAGCAGAGCCAGGCCGCGTTGCGGACCCGCAGCCAGCTACCCAAACCCAAGCGCTGCCCGGTCGGCCGGTTCACCGCCGTCCTGGGCGACCACGTCCGCGACGGCATCCCGCTTCCGCAGCTGGCAATCCAGTTCGCTCATGAGCGGCTCATCGCAGGCTGGGCATCCGGCGATCCGATACTGCCGGTGAGCCTCACCATGCTGGCCGCCGAGGCCGGCGTCCGAGACTTCCCCCGCGCGTGGCTGCAGGACCTGCGTCCGGCGATCGAAGACGCGCTCGGCCAGGTCGGTACCAGCCCGGCGTGGGGACAACAGGCAGCCGAAGTGCCCGCCGCCACCGGCGAACGTCAGCTGCCATGGACCAGTCCCCTTCACCACCGCGAGGTCATCGCCTTGTCGGAGGTCGTGCGCACCGCGACGCTCCTGGTGACCGCCACGGTCAGCGGGATGCGATCCAGCGAGCTGATGGAACTCAAGGTCGGCTGCCGCCGCCTAGCCGGGCACTTCACTTCCGGGCTCTTCCGCTACCGCCTCGCCGGCACGATCGTCAAGGGACAGCCCCTGGGCGGAACCGACGACGAATGGGTCGTCATCGAACCGGTCTACCGGGCCGTTGAAATCGCCGAGCAACTCCACGGCAATCCCCGCAACGGGGCGTTGCTGTTCGGCCCGTTCAACTTCCGCACCCGATACGGCTCCTTCCGCGAGTGGGTGAACGGTCCCGCCGGGCAGCGGCTCGGTCTCCTCTGCATTCCCGACCGCCCGGTCAGCCCGAGAGCCCTGCGAAGAACACTGGCGATCGAGCTGGCCTACCGGCCCAACGGGGTCCTCGCCAGCAAGATCGCTCTGAAACATGTCAGCGTCGTGACCAGTGAAGGCTATGCCGCTCGCCCTGGCGGAGCGCAGGCCAGGCTGCTGGCGGAGGTCAGCAAGCACGAGACCGAGCACAAGCTCGCGGTCGCGTTGCAGGAGTTCCGTAACTACCAGGCAGGGATCTTGCCCGCCGGGCCGGGTGCGGCTGAGCTGACCGGATTCTTCGCCCGCATCGACCATCTGCCCGCCGCCAGCGCCCGCAGCGACGCTGCAGACGCCCAGGCAGCCAAAGTGCACCGCAGTGATCGGGACATCTTGAACCTGCTGTCCAAACGCGCCGCGACCTTGCATCTGGGCGCGGCGGCGAACTACTGCTGGTTTACCGATCCGTCCCGCGCGCTGTGCCTCAAGCTGGCCGGTACCCCGGACGCCAAAGCGCCGCTGGCCGGCCTCTGCGATTCCGCACGCTGCCCGCAGGCCACCCACCACGCCGTCCACCGGCCCGTCTGGGCCGAGCACGCCCGCAACACCGCCACCTTCCTCGGCGGCCTCGGACCGACCCGCAAAACCGAGAAGGCCCGCCTTCAAGACGACTACGACCGGGCGATACGCGTCATCGCCGGAATCGACGCTGCCACCGGCACCGGCGACGAGCAGAACCTACCGTGCGGCTGACCCCCGAGCAGCGCGAACTCAACGAGCAGAAGATCCGCACTACCGCCGACCAGCTGCTGTCCGGCGACATCCCGCCAGGTGGCCGGTGCGATGTGAAGACCCTGGCAAGCGTCGCCGGAGTGGACCGGGCCGCGTTCTACGGCAAGCGCCCCTACGCACCGCTACGCGAAGACTTCGAACGCCGGGTCCAGGCGATGCACACTGCTGGCGACCATCCCGACCCCCGGGACGCCCAAATCGCCCGGCTCGCCGCACAGATCACCGCGCTCACCCAGCGCCTCGCCAACCGCGACACCACTCTCGCCGACCTAGCGAGGTTCAAGACCGAATCACTGTCCCGGCTGGCCGCCCAGCACGAAGAGATCACCCGGCTCCGCCGGGTCGGCCCCGGCAACCTCCGCCGCCTCCCGGACCGGCCCGCCGGCACAAGCCCCAGCGGCTGACCAGCCTCTCCCTTTCCGCACCGACTCCGAGCAAAACCCGCGCCCGGCCGTCCAGGCACCCGGCCGCTGTCTTCGCCGTGCCCATCAACCGTCCGCCCGCGACACCCCTGGCAAGGAACCCACGATGAATCACAACCCCGTCGGCGACGCGCTGCGCGCCAGCGCAGCAGGCCTGCTCGCCAGCGAAGCCGCAGTCAACCTGCTGATCGGCCACCGGTACTGGCTGACCCGCTCCGACTTCCTCGACGACTTCGTCGACACCTTCGACGGACTCACCGACGGCACATCGATGGCCGCCATCTGCTGGCCAGAAGCGGTCGCCGCACTGGACCGTGGCCAGCTGCCTGGCAGCAACAGCGAGCACAAGATCCTCAGGCTGGCCGCCTCCCTCGCCAACGGCGTCCCCGTCGATCTCCAGAACGCCGTCACGGGCCTGGACGACACCAACCTGCAACACCTGATCACCGCGATCCGGCACGCAGCCGGGCGCCGGCCACACAAGACCAGCCAGCTGTGAGACCCGTCACACCAGCACGGCGGGAAACACGACACGACCGGTCCGCCCGCTCCCCTCACCCCGCACTCCGAACCCGCAGGCCCCATCGAACACAAATCGATCGAACACGGCGAGTGCGGACAGAATGCACCACATCGGCAAGGGGAAGCCGTATCGCGGCCGGGCGATCTCGCTGAAGGCGCCGCAGAAGCTGCCGCGGATCCTGACCGCCGCCGAGGCGCAGGCAATCCTGGATGCGTGCACCCGGCTGCGGGACCGCTTCTTCTTCGCCCTGCTTTACGAGAGCGGCTGCCGCGCGGGAGAAGCCCTGGGCCTCCGCCACGAGGACATCGCCGCCGCGGAGCAGGAGATCAGCATCGTGGCGCGGGAGAACGCGAACGGGGCGAGGGCCAAGTCCGGCGGCCGGACGGTCCCCGTCGGGCCGGAGCTGATCCGGCTGTATGCCGGCTACCTGCACGAGGAGTACGGCAGCATCGGCAGCGGCCATGTCTTCGTCAGCATCTGGGCGGAGCCGAAGGGGCACGCGTGGTCCTATCAGGCGGCCTATGACCTGGTCCTGCGGCTGCGGGCCAGGACCGGGATCTCTTTCGATCCTCACTGGTTCCGGCACGGTGCCGCGACCCGGTGGCGCGCGACGGCGTCCCGATCGAGGTCGTGTCCACGCTGCTTGGTCATTCATCGGTAACCATCACGTCGTCGGTCTATGGGCACCTGACGGCGGAGGACGCGCGGGTGGCGCTGGAGAAGGCCGGCTGGCTCACCGGGAGGGCGGTGTCGTGGTGACCGGCGGCTGGATCACGCAGGCCGACCGGTCCCGCTGGCAGCAGCGGGCCGCCGCCGAGCTGGCCGTCATCCTGGCCGCGCACCCGGGCATCCCGGTGATCGCATGGACCGTCACCGCGTCCGGCGGGGCCCTGTGCGGCCAGGTCCTCGCACCCGCTGCGGGCAGGCGCGGGCTGTTCGGGCAATGGCGGCAGGCGCTGGGACCCGGCGAGGTCACCGAGACCCCGTCCGCCGGCGGGACGCCTGTTTACCTGCACGCCCGCGGTGCCCGCGGCGGCGTCGCGGTCAGCATCGCCGCGACCGTCTTCGATGACGGGGAGGACGGCCGGTGAGCGTCCCCGTCGGCCCGGATGCCGGGGAGTACCGGGTCCCTGGCGGCCTGCTGGAAAAGCTGATGGCCGTGGTGCGCCCGGAGTTCCGGGCTGACGTGCTGGCCTTCGACGCCGCCGACCCGGTCTTCGGGAGTCCCGCCTGCATGGTGGGCGGCTGCGGCCGCCCGTCCAGCAGCCGGGGACTGTGCGTCGGCCATGAAGGACGCTGGCGCAGCTGCGGACGGCCCCCGCTGGAGGAGTTCGCCGCGACGACGGCAGCGGAGTTCGCCCAGTCCGCCTTGCTGCACTGCCGGGTTCCCGGCTGCGGATACGGGGTCGCGGCCATGAACTTGTGCAACCGTCACGCCCGGCACTGGATCAAAGCGGGCCGGCCCGGGATCGACGGCTGGCTCGGCGCGCTGCCTCCCGGCCTGGCCGCTGCTGGCCGGGACCGGGAGTGCGCGGTGCCCCGCTGCCCCGTCTGGGCGCAGCCGGAGGGAACGCTCTGCCGTGTCCACCAGCGCGCCTGGATCCGCCACGGCCGGCCCGGCATGGACGAATGGCTGGCCCGGCCTGCGGGCCTCCGGCCTGGCCTGCCTGCCCATGAGCAGATCGACCTGCGCGGGCTGCCGCCGGCGCTGAAGCTGGAACTGCAGTACGCGCTGCAGCACCGTCGTGACGACCAGACGGTCCGGGTGCGGCCCCGGGAAGTCCGCGGCGCCGTCGGGCTCCTGCGGAAGGCGAAGGCCGGGTCGGTGCCCGACCCGGGCCTGGACGGCACCGCGGTGCCCGCCGCGCACCGGGGACTGCTCCGCTACGCCCGCCGGGTCCTGGAAGACCTGGCCGAGGGCGCCGGCTGGGACGCCGATATCCCCGCGACACCTGGAAGCTGCGCCGGCTGGGAATCAGCGGGAAGGGCGCCGAGATCCGCTTCGGGGACATCCCCCAGCCCTGGCTGAAAGACCTGGCCAAACGATGGGCCCGCTGGCGGCTGTCGACCGGAGTGCCCGGCGAGCGCGCGCAGGCCGGCATCCGGGCGGTCACCCGGCTGGCCGGCTTCCTCGCCGCCCGGGACGTCACCGCGCTGGCCCAGGCCGGCCGGGCCCTCCTCGAACGCTACCTGGCCGACCTGCACCGCGAGCTCGCCGGGCAGGACATCCAGGGCAAGCAGACCGGCCAGCTGGCGGCGTTCCTCACCGACACCCGCCGGCACGGCTGGGACGCCACGCTGCCGCCTGATGCCGTGCTCTACCCCGAGGACTATCCGGCAGCGCCGAAGGCCGGCAGTGCCCTGCCCCGCCACGTCGCCGAGCACGTCATGCAGCAGGCCGAGGACGAGGCCCGCCTCGCCAGGTGGGACAACCCCGGCCTGCCGGCTGATCACCTTGATCCTCGTCCAGTGCGGACTGCGGATCTCCTCCGCCCTGACCCTGGCGTTCGACTGCGTCACCCGTGACAGCCAGGGCGCCCCCTACCTGCGGTACTACAACACGAAAATGAAAAGGGAAGCACTCGTGCCCATCGACGAGGAACTCGCCGCCGGCATCCGCGGCCAGCAGGAACGCGTCACCAGCCGGTGGCCGGCCAGACGCCGCACGCCGTCGCGCCGCCATGCCGCGGACATCACCGGCACGCGACGCAGCCGCCGGCCGGTGAGGCTCCTACCTGGCCCTGCTCCACGGCCGGGGAGATCCATACCCGTATCACCAACCCGGAGAGCCTCCAGGCGCCCGGCTCCGGCTGAGGTATTCAGCGTGGTTGGAACATTGCTCTCTACCAGTTTCAACCGCGACGTCCCCCAGCACGTCGTGCAGAAGATCCTCGACCACGACCCTGCTGAAATGACCGCCCTCTATGCGCGGCTGTCCGATAAGACCGTCCGGGAACACCGGGAGAGAGCCCGCAAGGCCGGCGCGTCCGGGCAGCCCGTCCAGATCAACCCCGACGGCCCGCTCGGCGACGCCGCCTGGACCGGCCAGCAGCTGTCCCGCGCGACGCAGGCGCTCCCGAACGGCTACTGCCAGCTCCCGGTCGTCAAGACCTGCCCGCATGCGAACTCATGTTTGACATGTCCGATGTTCGCGACTACCGCCGAGTTTCTCCCGCAGCACCATGCCCAGCGGCAGGCCACCTTGGAGATCATCTCCGCAGCCGAAGCCGCAGGCCATGTCCGCGTCGCCGAGATGAACCGGCAGGTCGCCGGCAACCTGGACAAGATCATCACCGCCCTTGAGAACGAGGAACCCGATGACAAGGGAGCAGCCGCCGGTGCGCATTGACCCGCTCTCCGAGGCCGCCGCCCGGCGGCACGAGCTGACCAGGGCGAAAGCCGTCCAGGCCCTGCGCGAGCTCGACCGGGCCGGCGCTCCCGTGACATTCGCCGCCGTCGCGCAGGCGGCAGGGATCTCACGGTCGTGGCTCTACACCCAGCCCGACATCAGCGGCCAGATCCGCCGACTGCGAACCAAGGCAGACGGCGTCGGCTCCGCCGCCATCCCCGCGGGCCAGCGGGCCACCGACGCGTCGCTGCGCGCCAGGCTCACCACCGCCCTCGACCGCAACAAGCAGCTTGCCGACGAGAACGCCCGGCTCCGCCGCCAGCTCGCCCGCGTACTCGGCGACCAGCGGTCGGCACGGGACCCGATCAGGTAACGATCCATAGGGGTGAAACAGCCGGGATCGGGCCGCGAGCGTCTCGTCGGCGACACTGTCCACGACGGGACGCCGCAGGTCACGGCCCCGGCTGACGCGGCCGCTAAAGATAACCTGAAGAAAGGAAGTCTCCACCGAACCCGTGGCGATTCATATATCGGCAGATTTGCGTAGATGCACGCCGAGCCCGCAAGTGTTCCCGCGCTTATGGCCGGGCGGGCAAGGCCGTGCGAAATGCGGGCATCCTCGAATAGATAAAGGACACGCGCTTGACGATCGAAGAATCGGTCACCGAAGCTGTACGGGTGCCGGTTCTGCGTATTCACCACTGCGAGTCGGCCGGCGTACGGGTGGCCGAGCTCGACTGGGACGGCGAGCGTGTCGCCGTGCCGTTCCGGCCCGCGCTCGACCGGTTCGACCTCGAGGACCTGCGCTGGTATCACGAGAATTATCGGGAGAGCTGGGCTGCCGCCTCCGAGGACGGGGTCACCCGGATCCGCCGCGCCCAGCGCAAGATCGGTGAGGCTCTGCACGCCGGGCTCTTCGCCAGCGACGCCGCCAGCCTCGCCGCCGAGGTGCGGTCCGCTGGCGCCGGGCTACGGGTGGAGATCCGCGACGACGTGTACGACGCGGCCATCCCGTGGGAGTTGCTTGCCGACCCCGAGGTGAAGGAACCGATGGTGGTACGGGCGGCAGGCTTCGTGCGGACGGTCGGCGAGGTGGCTGAGGAATCCGCGGAGCGCGCCATGCGGCGGGTGCTGCTGCTGATCAGTCGGCCCGGTGGAGTGGACGACATCGGGTACTGGGCGGTCGCGTATGAGCTGTGGCGGACACTGGGCGTGATGCCGCGGGTCAAGGTGGACGTTCTCCGGCCGCCGACCTTCGAGGCCTTGGGCGACCGCCTGCGCGCGGCCGTAGCAGAGGGCATGCCGTACGCGGCGGTGCACTTCGACGGCCACGGCACGATCCTGAACCCGTTCGGCGCGGCCCGGCATACCGGCTATCTGGTGTTTGAGACGGCCGGCCGGACCGGTCCCGACTTCGTGGATGGCGCCACACTAGGTGGCCTCCTCGCCGAGACCGGAGTTCTGTTGCTGTCGATGAACGCTTGCCGCTCGGCCGACTCGGCCGGCGGCGACCGGCACCTGCGCGCCGAGCCGGCCGAGGCCCCCGGCCAGCCGTCCATCGCCGAGGAGGTTCTCGCCGCAGGCGTTCCGGCCTGCGTGGGCATGGGCCGCGAGGTTTATCCCGGTACGCCGTCCCGTTTCTTCGCGTTCTTCTACACGGCGTTCTTCGGCGGCGACAGCCCTGGCGAGGCGGCGCGGGTGGCGCGGGCCCGCCTGTGCGACGAGCCACTCACGGCCGGCGTCTACCGCGAGGCCAGCCCGCCGATCGACGACTGGTGCATCCCGGTCGTCCACGAACGGGTCGCCGTCCGGCTGGCATCTCCGTCGCCCGGCGACCTGGAGGCGCCGGCCGACCCGCTGACGGCCGTTTTCCCCGAGGAACTTCTCGCGCCGCCGGTCGTCGGCTTCGACCGGGCGATCCTGACGCTGGAGACCCGGCTCGCGGACGCTCCGGTGGTCCTCGTGTACGGCGGCCTCCTCGCGGGCAAAAGCCGCCTGGCGGCCGAGTACGCCCGCTGGTTCTCCGCCACCTCGCCCGAGCCTCGCCCGGTGGCCTATCTCCGCCTGGACGACGGTGGCGATCCCGTTCCGGACGATCTCGGCGGCGGCCTGCTCGTGGTCGACCAGGCGGACCATGCCGGACCTGCGGCCGGGGAACTCGTGCGCCGCCTGAGCGGCACGGGCCGCGTGATCGTGACGGCCCGATCCCCCGAACTGCCATGGCTGCCCGCGCACCAGCGCATCGTTCCAGACAACCTTCCGATGGCGCGGCGGGCCGCGCTGGGCCAGGTCTGGGCGCGTGACGCCGGCGTCGAGTACGACGTCAACAAGTTCCACCCGCTGGTGTACTTCTGTGGCGGCCACCCCGGCGTGCTCCTGCTCCTGCTCGACGCCGCGTACGACCGCGTCAGCAGCGCCGAGGACGAGGACGAGTACGAGGCGGATCAGGTCACTCTGTGGCTGAAGGAAGCCCAGTGGGACCGAATTGCCGAGCTCGAGACGGACGCGATCGAGCGCGTCATCGACCATGTCGCGGCGGACGTGTCGGACCGCCTCGACGGCGGCGAGCTTGCCGTGATTCCGTACATCGCCCGGTTCAACGGCTACTGCGACGCTGCCGCCGTGGCCCGGTTGTTGGCGGCCGTCACCGGCGCAGAGGTTTCCGCGCGGGCCGCGGCCGAAGTGATGGAGAAGCTAGTGGCGGCCGGCCTGGTCGAGGACGCGGGCACGCGCCGGCCCGGCTGGTGGCTGCACCCGCTGCTCAAGCTCGTGGCTTCCCGGCTGCCGCAGGACACCAGGGCCGACCTGGACGGCGCGCTCATCGATACGGTGGCCGAGGTGTGCGCCGGCCTCATCACCGAGTTTCGCGCCGCTCCGCTGGAAGTCAGCGAACTGCTGCTGGCGCATAAGCAGAACATGGCCGACACGCTGTGGATGGCCATGGAGCGCCGCCGCATCGAGCCGACCGCGACGCTGACCGAGGCGATCTGTATCTCCTGCCACTACGAGGGCGACGTCGATCTGGCGAGCCGGGTCCTTGACAAGGCATTGCTGCACTTCCTCGAGCGCAACACCTTCGCGCCGCAGCTCAAGCCGGACGAGCTCGCCGCGCGGATCTGGTACCAGGCGATATGGGTGAGCGCGTACTGGCCCCGCAACCTGAACTCGTTTCAGCAGCGGTCTCCTCTGATGCCGCCCGATGACGACCACTACGCGGACGGCCTGTACCTCCGAGCGACCGGAGACTTCGAAACGGCGGTCCGGGCCTTCTCGGCCGAGATGCAGGAGCCCGGGAGCACGCGCCCAGCTCAACGTCAGCGCCCTGCACCTGGACGGCGAGGCACGCGTCGATCTCACCGACGGCTCCTGCCCGCTGGGCGGCGCGATCGTGCGGATCCTGACCCGCGCTACTACCCGGGCGACGTCGAGTGGCACATTGCCGAGACCATCCTCGCCGCCGCGGCGGACCTCAGCTACCCGACCGCGCTGGACTACGCCCGCCGCAGTTATGCGGCCCGGCTTTCGAGTGACGCCATGGGCCGGGCCTCCTCCCGCATCCTCGAGGCCCGGATCCGCCTAGCACTGCTCGAGCCGGCCGATCCCTTCGAGGAGGGGCTGCCTCCCGACGATCCCGTAGTTCTCGAGGAGATCGACGGACTGCTGAGCGAGGCGATGGCGGACGTTGGCGGCCGGTCTGCGGAGAATCGCGCCCACGGGCTGATGGTGTGGGCCTCTGTCATGCTCGGGCGCGGCGACCTCACCTCGGCGGTCGCTGCCTTCGAGAAGAGCGTGTCGCTCCTGATGGCCTTGCAGGAGGCCGACCTGTGGCGGTACAACTTGCGATTCGCGCACAATCTGATCCAGCAGGGCTGGATCGCCCGTGGCTACGAGGTGGCGGTCGCCGCGTTCCACTTCGCAATGCAGACCGGCGACCCCATGCTGCCCACCCGGATCCGCGGGTTCTGTGAGCACTTGGAAGCGACCCACCCGGAGCTGACCACATGAGCGACCCGTTCGGTGGCATCCCGCTCGCCGCCGCCCTGACCGACGGGCAGCTGTCCGAACGGCTCGGCGAGCCGGTCCGCAGCGGCCAGGACGCCGTTTCGACGGGCAGCGGCCGGTTCGGGTTCGCCTGGTTCGGCGGGGCGCCGGCCTGGCGGCACACCTCGCACAGCATCGGGTTCATTCCGGCCGGCGCGTCCGGCGCGGGCGCGATCCGGCACGTCGGCGAGGTCGAGGCCGATCCGTCCCTGAAGGACGTGCGGTTGCGCATCACCCTGGACGGGCTACGAGTGGCTGACTATCCCGGCGGCGGGATCCATCGGGTGCTGTTCAACTTCTTCGTCCAGAACCGGACCGGTACCGGCGTCGAGGACGTCAACTTCAATGCCACCTACCGGGTACGTGAGGGCGAGAGCGCGGCGGTCCTCAACTTCCCCATCTTCACCGGGGTGGCGCCGCCGGAGACCGGCCTGGTCCTCCGCTGCTACACGGTGAACGTTAAGAATGACAACGACGAGTTGTTCCTCGACCTGCTTGAGTCCGACGTGCTGCGCCAGGGGCTCACGCTCGCCGCCACGGCGCAGCCGGCGCTGGGGGCGTTGTCCAGCCTGGCGGTCGGGATGGCCAAGACGATCGCGACGCGGCGACGCAACGTGCCGGTGCAGGACGTCCACCTCGGGCTCGACTTCGGCGGCCCGGCGACGGGCGCGCGGCTGGCCGCCGGATCGTACGTGGCGGTGCAGATGCCGGCCGCGTTCCAGCGCGCCTGGCGCTGGGCGGATTGGATCTACGACGCAGGCTCAGGACAGATCCGCAACGCGGCGGCCGAGCTGATCCCGCTGAACTACTTCATCCTTGGCGTCAGTCCGTCGCCCACCACCTGACGACGATGAAGAACGGGACAAATCGGGGAGGCGACTCCGCTCGCTAGTGGCTCGGGGTTGGGCCTGCCTGATGTGTCATGCTGGGGTGCACCCGGGGTGCACCCCAGCTAGACGTCAACCACCACCCCCTGGAACACCGGATAGCCCGGCGCGGGCCAGCCCGGATCCTCTCGCGCTGCGGCATCTCCTAGCCCGATGCCAGCCGGGTGAACCCCGTCAGCAACGCTGCAAGCCCGGGATCGGAATCGGCGAGCCGGCCCGTAATCGAATCCAGGGCCTGCTGCTCTCGCGCGCTGAGGCTCATCGCTGGCCCCTCCAGCGCCTGGCCATGCCCTGATCCGCAGAAGCGCCAGGAAGAAACCGGCGAAGCCTGGCCGCGCCACCTGTCCTGCGTGCAGTGGTCAGCAAAGCGGGCACGCTGGCGGTGTTCATGGCGCGGTTCTTACCGGTGCCCCAGCTCCCGCACCGGCTACCGGCGCCGGGAGCGGGACACCCGGGCCGGGACGATCGAGCTGGCGATCCCGGAGCTGCGGGCCGGGTCGTACTTCCCGTCGTTCGCGAGCACCGCCGCCGGGCCGAGCGGGCGCTGGCCTCGGTCGTGGCGGCCCGCTACCTGCTAGGCGCCTTGACCCGCCGGGCGGGAAAGCTCGCCGTCTCCCTCGGGGAGCCACCCGGGCCCATCACGTCGGACGTGCCGCGGTCACGGCCCATTGTCGAGAAGTCCGAGGAGGGGAACGGGAAGCCACCCGGGCCCATCACGTCGGACGTGCCGCGGTCACGGCCCATGGTCGAGAAGTCCGAGGAGGGGAACGGGAAGCCACCCGGGCCCATCACGTCGGACGTGCCGCGGTCACGGCCCATTGTCGAGAAGTCGGTCTCGGCGGGCCAGATGATCCAGGAACCATCCCCGGCCAGCGGGTCGCTGACTGCCGTTTGAGCGAGGTCCTGTTGGATAACTGTGTGCATTGTCGGTGCCTTTCTCGTTTTCTGGTAGCGGAGACCTCACTCGATGAACGCCGGGCCAGCATCTGCCGCGGCAGGTCCCCGGTTGGGTAGGCTACGGCGGCGCGGCTGTTGACCCGTCGCCGTAGATGCTTTCCGGGATACCGGAGGCAAGCAGCTCGCACGTTAATACACCCCCGGCAGGCCTTGACAACGACCCGAAAAGGCCTCCGGCGATATCGGGTCGTCACATCCTTGCTGGCCAGACCGCGGGTCGCGGCGAAGCGTAAGCAGCCTTGGTTACTGAAAGCTACTAATTAATAATCTGGAAACAAGTCGGGACCGTCCCGATAGCGGGCGCGGTGGACGCACTTGTTGTTGCAGGTAGAAGCCCGCCATGCCCCGGGGGCCGTTCCTGATTGCGGGTTATACTGATGACTAGCTCTCCGCATGATTCCGGGGTCCTCGGGGCGCCGCATGATGTGATACAAGTCACGATACATTTTCCCGGCTAACGGCCGCCTGGTTAATCCGGCGCGGAAAAAGCTGCTGGCGGCTGTCCCATAAGAGACTCCAGCACATGGAGAAAACTGTGCACATGGAAGGGGTGCACGTCCATTCGAATTAGCAGAGTGGTGCGGGATGGGAAGAGTGGCACGAGACCCGGCAGGTATGAGTTGCCGTCAGATGAGCACAAGCACAGGCGGGCACGGGACCTGTATGAGGCAGTCAGCCGCATGCCCCCGGACCCGGTAAGGCCGCGGAACTGCCTGACGGCGACCCGGTGGGCCTGGTCGGCCTGGCCGGCGACTGGCGCGTTGCTCCGGCGGTTCTCACAAATGGCCGATTGTGAGACGGTGGCTGAAGTGGTCTCACGGGGCAGCTTCCGCGTTCCAGAACCCGTCTGACAACTTCCCGGAAACGCGAAAAGTTGTGAGACGGTTTCGCGACACTGGGGAACATAGCACGCACCGCGGTCATCGCCCCGGCCTTCACGGTGCTCGATCTCCCGGGCGCTGAGCGCGACCTCATCGGCCTGGCTCGCGTCTCCACCGACGCCCAGGACGCCCGGCTGCAGCACGACGCCCTGGCCGGGGCCGGGTGCGGCCGGATCTACACCGAGAAGGTGAGCACCCGCAAGGCCGCCGCCGAGCGGCAGGGCCTAGCCGCCGCGCTGGACTACCTGCGCCCCGGTGACACCCTCGTCGTCTGAAAGCTCGACCGCCTCGACCGCCTCGGCCGCTCCGTCAGGGAAGTGCTCACCATCGCCGATGACTTGCACGCTCGCAGCATCGGCGTGAAGATCCTCACCGGCAAGCTGTCCGGCAGCTATTCACCCCGTGGTGAAGGCAAGTTCTTCTTTACCATGATGGCCGCGTTCGCCGAGCTCGAGCGGGACATCATCCATGAGCGCACCATGGCCGGCCTGGCCGCCGCCCGGGCTCAGGGTAAGGCCGGCGGGCGGCCCACCGTGATGGACCCGGACAAGCTTGCAGCCGCCCGGGCGCGGCGGGCCCGCGGCGAGAGCCCCACGCAGATCGCTAAGGCCCTCGGCATCAGCCGTGCCTCGGTCTACCGGCACCTCGGAAGCGACAGCCAGCAGGACCAGGCCAGCCCGGCAGAACCGGGCTCAAGGCGAGAGCGGGGCAAATCGGGGGAGGCCGGGCGGCTGGATAGTGAAAACTTACCGGGGGCGCGTTCTGGTCAGAACTCGTACTGGACCGCGGCGCGCTGGGCCGCTATCGGCTGGATGAACTTCCCGATGATCTCCCGGTGCTCCGGGTTGTCCCGGTAGACCTGGAATCCCGCGAGGTCGTCGAAGTCGGCCACCACGGCAAACTCCAAGTTCCCCCCGGCCAGGCCGAGGTCGGGTCCGACGTGGTAGGCGCGCAGCACCGGCAGCAGCGCGGGCAGCCGCCTGAGCTCGGCGGCAACCTGCTGCTTTTGCTCTTCGGTTGCCTCAGGAGTCCAGCGGAACATCACCACGTGCCTGATCATGGGGGCGACGTTACCAACCCCGGGCGAGCATCCGGGCTGGGCCCTTGAGCATGGAGCCGGCGCCGCATAGGACGCCGGAACAGCGATGCAAAGCAGATGCGGCGTGAGCCTCGCGGTGCCAGCGCCGCGGGGAACGACCTCGCGGGGTGGGCCCTGGCCGGCGCCGGGGCCGAGGTACGGCCGGAAGCGCGTTAGCAGCCGCGGCGCTGCTGCGCGGTGATCTGCGCTGCGATGACGCGCCATGGAATGGTGATGCCGCGATCGAGCACACCGAGTCGTGGCGTGGCGCAGATGACGACACCGAACCAGCGAGCGCGGATGTCCCAGGCGCCGGTGGCTACGTCAACGCCCGAGAGCTCGTCGCGGCACAGCTCCCAGAACGCCTCTGGAGCGGCTATACCGGCGAGCGCGGCGACGCTGGGTCGCATCGCGGCAAGCCTCCGCGCTGCGATCGCCTTCTCTGCGGAGGTGAGCGTGGCCACGATCCAGAGTCACGCAGATGTGGCGTCAGCGCCATCAACGGGTTCGAGGCAAAGGCCCTGGAGCTATCCGGGGAAGCGGAGCGCTCTCGCCACGCGGGCTCACGGCCGGGCCGGGGCACGCAGGTATGTGACTAGCCGTGGCGCTATCAGAGATAATGCGCGGGAGCCGGGTCCGGCTACAGCGTCGTTTGCGACCTACGGCAAAGGTCACGCGCTGTTCGCGTGGACGGTCACCCGGTCTATCAGAGATAATGCGCCGTTACCTCTGATAGTGGGACGACTATGGGAACGGTCCGCCGCCGCGCCCTGGCCACCGGTGACGTCACCCTCAGCCAGGCCGTTGAGCCCTACCTCGCCACCTTGCGCGGCGCCGAGCATGCCAGCACCCGCCGCACATACGGCCGGATCCTCCGCTGGATCGTGACCGAGTTGGCAACGACGCTGCGCCGGACATCGACCCGGAACGGCGCGCCGTTTGGTTCACCGCGCAGTGGACCGGCCGCTCACCGCCGCGGTGGAGAATCCGGTGACGCGCCGCGCCTCCGCCCGGGTCCCGGCGGGCCAGCACGTTCAATGCTGTTCCGCCTCGGCCGCCCAGCCGCTTTCCCCACCTCCTGGCGCGACCCGGCCCGGGCGGCCAGCTGATTTTCCGCCGAACGAGCCTGCCGTCGCGCCCTCCGGTAGGCCGGAGCCAGCTTGATATTCTCGGCATAGGGTGGGTTTCGCGCGCCGGCTGCGGAGTGAGGGGGCGGTTGCGTGACACGCGATCAGGCATTAGCCGCCGTCTCCGGGTGGGTCGAGCGGATCGGCGCCGCCCAGGACCCGTCCCTGTCACTGCAGCAGGACGCCATCGGCGATGCCAGTCGGCTGGCCGGATTCCTGGACGACAGCCGCGAGGACCTCGAGAGCCTGCTGGCTCTCGGATGGATGCTCTGGTACCAGCACCTCGCGCTGACGAACGGGGAAGACAGGCTGCGCGGGGCGGTACAGGCGTTCACGCCATGTTTTATCGCGGGCTTCGGATCGTTTCCTGAGCCCGTGCTGCCGTTGCTCGCGGATGCCGCGTTCGGACCAGCTCGCGCGCTCATGTTCGAGGCCGCAACTAGTACCGACCGGGACATGGTCGCCCGGGCGGTGGCCGTGTGGCGGCGGATACTCGCCGCGACGCCGGCCGGCCACCCGGGCCGGCCCGGTCGGCTGTCCGGCCTGGGGAACGTGCTGCGGTTCAGCTTCCAGCTTTCCGGCGTGGCGACGGAACTGGACGAGTCCATCGCCTGCCACCGCGAAGCCGTCGCCACCTGCCCGGCGGATGACCCCAACCGGGCCGCCATCCTGAGCAACCTCGCGCTCGCCCTGCATGTGCGGATCAGCCTGGGAGAACAAGCCGACCTGGACGAGGCGATCGCCACGCTCACCGAGGCGGTCGCCATTCCCGGACAGGGTGAGCCGCCCCGGATCGAGCTTTCCGATCTTGGTGCGTACCTGCGGCTGCGCTTCAACCGTTCCGGGAACCCGGCCGACTTGGAGCAGGCCATCGCGGTAAGCCGCGAAGCGGTGTCCGGGATGCCGGCTGACCATCCGCAGCGCCGCGTCCTGCTGGCGAACCTCGCCGCCGTGCTGCACGCCCGGTTCGACCAGTCCAGGGCCGCCGCCGACCTGGACGAGGCGATCAGCCTGTACCGCGCCGCGCTGGACGGCATGCCGGCCAGCGATCCGAACCTGGCGTCGATGGCATCCCGCCTGGGCATGGTGCTGCGGTCGAGATTCGAGCGATCCGGAGCCGCGGCGGACCTGACCGCGGCCATCACCTGGCAGCGTACCGCGCTGAACGCCACGCCGGCCAGCGACGCGGAGCGCGCGACCGGGCTGGCCGAGCTCGCCACCGAACTGCACCTGTGGTCCGAGCTCACCGGCGACACCGCGGGCCTGGACGAGGCGGTGACCGCCGCCCGGGACGCGGTCGCGCTCACCGGTGCCGACGACGAGTTCCTCGATGCCCGGCTGGACCGCCTCCGGGTGGTCCTGCAGGACCGCTTCCAGGGTCAGGGCGTCCCGGCCGACCTGGAAGCGGTCATCAGCCTGTATCGCACGGCCATCGCCGGCGCCCCGGCCGACGATCCCGACCGGGCCAGGCTGCTATGCAACCTGGGCAACGCGCTGCTGGACCGGTTCGGCCAGACCGCGGCCCAGGCCGACCTGGACGAGGCGGTCGCCCTGCACCGGGCCGCCGTGGCCGCCACTCCGCCCGCCGACCCTCGCCGGGCCGTCCACCTGGCCTCCCTCGCCAACTCGCTGCGGTCGCGATTCAGCCAGCTGGGCCGCGACGAGGACCTGGACGAAGCCATCGCGCTGCTGCGGGAGGCGCTGGCGGCCACCCAGGCCGACGACTCCCGGCGGCCGAAGTACCTGACCAACCTCGGCACGGCGCTGCGGGACCGGTTCGGCCAGACCGCGGCCCAGGCCGACCTGGACGAGGCCATCACCCTGCTCCGCGAGGCGGCGGCCGGGGCCCCGGTCGGCCAGCCGCTGAGCGCGCTGTACCTCAACAACCTCGGCGCGGCCCTACAGACCCGGTACGTCCGCACCGGGGCGACCGACGACCTGGACGAGTCCGTCGCCGCGGCCCGGCAGGCGATGTCCGCCGTCCCGCCCGGCCATCCGCAGCGGGCCTGGTACCAGTCCAACCTCGGCGCGGCCCTCCAGGTCCGGTATCTCCGCACCGGATCGGCACCGGACCTGGACGAGGCCATCGCCTTGCAGCGGGCCGCGGCGGACGACACCGCGGCCCGCCAGGCGGACACGGCCAGGTACCGGTACGACCTCACCGTCGCCCTGATGGTCAAGTACCGGAAGGACCGCGCGCCGGACGACCTGGAGGAGGCCGTCGCCACGGGCCGGGCGGCGCTCGCGGCCACCCCGGCCGGGCGTCCCGAGCGGGCCGCGGTGCTCAACCAGCTGGGCGACGCGCTGTGGAACCGGTTCGACCGGACCGGGTCGCCGGCCGACCTGGACGAGGCCGTCACCGTGCTGAGGGACGCGGTGACCGTCACGCCGCCCGGCCATCCGGGCCGGGCGGCGGTACTGACCAACCTGGGCGAGACCCTGCGCTCCCGGTTCCAGCGCTCCGGCGGCGGCGACCCCGCCGACCTGGACGAGGCCGTCGAGACGCTGGACGAGGCCGCGCGGACCGCCCAGGGCCGACCGTCGGAGCGGATCCGGGCCGCCCGGCTCGCCGCTGACCTGCTGGCCGGCCGTGACGTCCACCGCGCGGCCGGGCTGCTCGAGCTGGCGGTGCGGTTGCTGCCCGAAGTAGCGCCGCGGGAGCTCACCGGCCGTGACAAGCAGTACCAGCTCGGCGACGAGTTCGACCTCGGCACGAACCTGGCCGGGGACGCGGCCGCGCTGGTGCTGGCCGACGACCCCGCCGGGTCCGTCCGCGCGCTCGGCTTGCTCGAACTCGGCCGCGCGGTCCTGCTCACCCAGTCTCTGGAGACCCGGGGCGACGTCAGCGATCTGCAGGCCCGCGAGCCCGCGCTGGCCCGGCGGTTCGCCGAGCTCCGGGACGCCCTCGACCAGGCGCAGGCCGGCCCCGGCGCCGGGGCCGCGGGTGACGGCCCGGCAGTCGGCCACCAGGACCGGCGTGACCTGCACCGGCTGGCGGCCGACTTCCGCGACGTGCTCGGGCGAATCCGCGCCATCCCCGGCTTCGCGGAGTTCCTCAGGCCCCCGTCGGCTGACCAGCTCGTCGTCCAGGCCAGCCCGGGCGCCATCGCGGTCCTCAACGTCAGCCAGTACCGCGGCGACGCCATCGTGATCAGGCCGCAGGGCATTACCGGCATCCCGCTGCCCGGCCTGCAGCGCCAGGCGCTCGCCGGGAAGATCAACGCCTTCTACGAGTTCCTGGGCCAGGCCGATGACCCCGCGGCGACCAGCGAGCAGCGCCAGGCCGCGCAGCGATCGGTGGCCGGCACGCTCGAATGGCTCTGGGATGTCGTGGCGGAACCCGTGCTGACCGAGCTCGGCTACCTCCAGACTCCCGCGGCCGGGACGGCCTGGCCGCGGCTGTGGTGGGCGCCCGGCGGCCTGCTCGGCACGCTGCCCGTGCACGCCGCCGGCTATCACCGCCCGGGGCCTGACCAGCCCCCAGGCCGCACGGTCATGGACCGGGTCATCTCCTCCTACACTCCCACCGTCCGGACCCTGGTCTACGCGCGCGAACGGACCGCCCGGGCGGCCGCCGGCCCGCTGCCCACGCTCGTGGTCGCGATGCCGGTCACCCCCGGCCTGCCGCCGCTGAGGTTCGCCGCCCAGGAAGTCTCGTGCGTCCGCGAGCACATCCCGCAGGCCGACGTCTACGTCGAAAGCGAGACCGGCGTCACGGACCGGACGCCGACGACAGAGCGCGTGCTCGCGCTCATGGCGCGGTGCGCGGTCGCACACTTCGCCTGTCACGGGTCCAGCGACCCGCAGGACCCGTCGCGCAGCCAACTGTACCTGCACGATCATGCCGAGCGGCCGCTGACGGTCGCGGCTCTTGCGGCGATCCGCCTGGAACAGGCGCAGCTCGCCTACCTGTCCGCGTGCGGGACCGCGCTGAACCGCGACCGGCTTCTCCTGGACGAGGCGATACACCTGACCGCCGCCTTCCAGCTCACCGGCTTCCCGCGGGTCATCGGCACGCTCTGGCCGATCGACGACGCGATCTCGGCCCTGATCGCCGATTCCTTCTACTCCGGGCTCCGCGCCAGCGACGGCGCCATGGACCTCAGCTGCGCCGCCGCGGCGCTGCACCACGCGCAGCGATCCGCTCGCGACGCGCTGACCGATTACCCGTCGCGGTGGGCCCCGTATGTCCACATGGGCGCCTAACCGCGCCATACTGGCGTTATGTCGAACGAGGCAGGCGGGACGGTGCCGGGCGCCATCCGGTTCGGGAAGGAAGGGCACTTGGAGATGTTCGACGGCGCCCAGTGGACGCCGCTGCAACGGCTGAGCGATGCGGACCTCCCGCCGGTCATGCGTAACATCACACCTGTTCCGTCGTCGGCCACCGGCGACGTCGGCGATGCCGACGATTCTGGCGACGCCGACGGCCCCGATGACGAGGCACCCGCGTGAGCGTGGCCGACCAGGCCAATCCCGAGCCAACGGGCGCCCTGGCGGGGCTGCCGTCCCCGCTGGACGCGGTCGACGACATGCGGGCGACCGCCAAGTGGATCATCGGCACGGCCGCCGCGGTAGGCGCGGCGCTGCTCGGCGGGGCGCCCCTGGCGGCGATAGGAAAAATCCACGGGTTCGGCTCCGCCGCCGAGGCGTTCGGCGGGCTGACCCTCGGGCTCGCCGGGGTCGGCTGGGCGATCTGGCATACCACCGACGCGCTGATTCCGCCGGCCACCACGCTGGCCACCCTGGAGACGCCGCCGCTGGCTGACCTGCGGGCGCAGATCGCCGCCGACCCGGCCGCTTTCTTCGGGCCGTTCGGCAGCTCCGCGGCGCAGGTCCAGGCGGCGTGCCAGCGCTTCGAGACGGCGGCGGCGCAGATTGCGGTGATGATCGCGGCCGAGCCTGACGCGGGCCGGCAGCGCATCCTGGCGCAGGGGCAGGCCGACGCGCTCGCCAACGCCGCACAGGCCAGCGCGCGCCTGCGCTGGCTGCTATCCCTCGCCCACGCCTGGCGGGTCCGAGACCAGCTGCGCCGGGCCCGGCTGAACACCTTCGTCGGCGCCGCCGTGGCCGCGCTCGGAGCGGTCCTGTTCCTCGTGGCCACCAGCGGAAAAGGATGAGCGAGGTCCGGACCGCCCGCCGAACCCCGGCCGAGGCAGCGGCCCGCTCCGCGTCGAGCGGAGTCGGCTGACCGGACTGCTCGGCGGCCTGCAGCCCGCCGACTTCGAGCAGCCGACGCCGTACCCGGGCTGGCGTCCGGCCGCCGTCTGCCGTGGTCGCGGATGAGCTGTTCTCGACGACGCCCATAAGCGAGGAGTCTTGAGATAAGCAGGCGCGGTCTACCAGTTCCAGCACATCGACCTGCAGTACCGGCCCGCCACCCGACAGGATGCGTCTATCAGGGATAATGGGCCATTACCTCTGACAACTGCTGTCCTTGTGACGCGGGCCTGGCCCAGCGGGCGTCCCCTTGCCCACTGGCGGCCATCAGGGCCTACCGGGAGACAGCCAGCCCGATCATGGAATATGAGCTGGGGAAGCGGTGCACCGGACGCTAGGCCGGACGGTGTCTTGCTGAGCTGAGGCCGAGCATGCATCCTGATCAGGAACGCCCGGCCCGGCTCATCTGCGCGCGAGGGGATATGACGCATCCGCGTCCGGCGGTACACCGGACCCTTGTCGTGGTAGACGTTGAGGGATTCGGGGACCGGCGGCGGACCAATCAGCATCAGCTCGCGGTGCGCGACGGCTTGTGGCAGGCACTGATGCGGGCCTTCGATGATGCCGGCATCCGGTGGGCTGGCTGCCGCCGCGAGGACCGCGGCGACGGCGTGCTCATCCTGGCCCGGGCCGAGGTGCCGAAAGGCCGGTTCACAGAATCGCTGCCCGGCGCGCTGGCGGCCGCCCTGGAGGAGCACAACCGGGGCCGCTGCGCGCAGGAGCAGATCCGGCTGCGGATGGCGGTGCATGCCGGGGAGGTCAGCTACGACCGTCACGGCGTCGCGGGGGCGGCGGTCAACCTAGCGTTCCGCTTGGCTGAGGCCGACCCGCTCAAGGCCGCGCTGGCCAGCTCGCCGGGTGTGCTGGCCGTCATCACCTCCTCGTGGTTCTTCGAGGAGGTGATCCGGCACAGCCCGGCAAGTGACCCGGCCTCGTATCGTCCGGTCCGGGTGGCGGTCAAGGAGACCAGCACCGTGGGCTGGATCTGCCTGCCCGGCCAGCCCCATCCGCCGGGCCAGCCCGCGCCCGGCCTGGCGGGCGACCCTGAGGCGGCGCCGCGGCAGCTGCCTGCCGCGGTCCGGCATTTCGCTGGCCGCGACGCTGAGCTGGCGGCGCTGGCTGGCGAGCTTGCCGACGCCGCCGGCACGGTAGTGATCTCAGCGGTCGGCGGCACCGCCGGGATCGGCAAGACCACGCTGGCGGTGCACTTCGCGCACCAGGTCGCGGACCAGTTCCCGGACGGGCAGCTGTACGTGAACCTGCGCGGCTTCGACCCCACCGGGTCGCCGGTGACGACGGCGGAGGCGATCCGCGGTTTCCTGGAGGCCTTCGGCGTGCCCGGCGAGCGGATCCCGGTCACCCCCGGCGCCCAGATGGCGTTGTACCGGAGCCTGCTGGCCGACCGACGGGTCCTGGTGATGCTGGACAACGCGCGTGACGCCGACCAAGTACGGCCACTGCTGCCCGGCTCGCCCGGCTGCATGGTAGTGGTGACCAGCCGCAACCAGCTCACCAGCCTAATCGCGGCCGAGGGCGCCTGCCCGGTGACCCTGGACCTGCTGACCTTCCCGGAGGCGCGCCAGCTGCTGACCCGTCGGCTTGGCGCGGGCCGGGTCGCTGCCGAGGCCACGGCGGTGGAGGAGATCATCGCCTCCTGCGCCCGGCTGCCGCTGGCGCTGAGCATCGTGGCCGCCCGGGCCGCCACGCACCCGCAGTTCCCGCTGGCGTCGCTGGCCAGTGAGCTCCGCGATGCCCGCGGAGGCCTGAACGCCTTCGGCGGCGGGGACGCAGCAGCGGATCCGCGCGCGGTGTTCTCCTGGTCCTACCAGCAGCTCAACCCGCAGGCCGCGCGGCTGTTCCGCCTGCTGGGGCTGCACCCGGGGCCGGACACGACCGCCCCCGCCGCGGCCAGCCTGGCCGCACTGCCGGCCGGGCAAGCGCGCGGCGCGCTGGGCGAGCTAGCCCGGGCGCACATGGTTACCGAGCGCGGCCCCGGCCGGTTCGCCTTTCACGACCTGCTGCGCGCCTACGCCATAGAGCAAGCCCGTGCCCAGGACACCGACGACGATCGCATGGCGGCGGTAAGCCGGGCGCTCGACCACTATCTGCACAGTGCGCACGCCGCTTCGCTCCGGCTTCATCCGGGAGCAAGACCCCTCACCATGCCGCCGCCACCGCCCGGGGTGCTGCCCGAGGAACCGGCCGACTGTGCCGCGGCGTGGGCATGGTTCGACGCCGAGTACCCCGTGCTGCTCGCGGCAATTGAACAGGCAGCCGCCACCGGGCGGGACGTCCGCGTGTGGCAGCTCGCGTGGACGCTCATGGACTACCTGGAACGCCAGGGGCGCTGGGATGACTGGGCAGCGACCCAGCACACCGCCCTGAACGCCGCACGGCGCCACCACGACCGGTCCGGCCAGGCGCACGCGCACGCAGGCATCGGCCTCGCCTGCAGGTTCCTTGGCGAACGCGAGGAGACTTACACCCACCTCCGGCAGGCTCTGGACCTGTTCGCGGAACTTGGCGACACGGCCAGCCTGGGCGATGTTCACATCATGCTGGGCGGCGTGCTTGAGCATCAAAACCGTTTCGCAGAGGCGCTCAAGCACCACCAGGAGGCTCTCGCCCTGTTCCGTGCCGCCGGTGATCGCCGCGGCCAGGCAAGAGCCCTCGACCTCGCTGGCTGGAATCACGCCCTGCTCGGGGAGCACCACGAGACCTTCGCTCACTGCGACCAGGCGCTTGCCCTGAGCCGGGAAGTCGGCGACCACCGTGGCGAGGCTCTGACCCTTCATAGCCTCGGCTACGCCCACTACCACCTCGGAAACTACAAGCAATCAGCGGACTACTACAAGCAATCTCTCGCTATGCACCAGGAACTCCGCAGCCGCTACCACCTGGCTTTGGTACTTGGCCACCTCGGCGACACTCTCGATGCCGCCGGTGACCGGCCCGCGGCCCGCGCCGCCTGGCAGCAGGCAGTGGCCATCCTCGACTACCCGAGTCCCATCGCCACGATCAACCCAGGTGGCGGTTACCTCGATGCCGACCGGATCCGCGCCAAACTGGACGAATAATCTTCGACGGCTGGCCGTCGCTCGCACGCAGCAGCCCCAGGGCGCGGCTGGCTGAACAGATCACGGCCCGTGCTGCAGCGCTCGGCCAGGAAGAGCCGTAACCGAGTTCAGGGAAGATCCGTACAGCCGTCGGGCGCTAGCCGTGATCTTGGCCGGGTTGCCGGGTTGCCGGGTTGCCGGGGTGTCGGGGTAACGACCGTTACCCCTACACCGGGCGGCCTGGTAGATACCGGGTTACTCAGGTGACCCGGTCTCCTGCCCCTGGGCGGGGCTCGGCGGGCTCCTGTCCAGTTGCCGGTTCGGGGGTGGCCAGGCGGTCTTGCAGGCGGGCGTGGCGGAACTGGTAGACGGGGCCGACCGTGCGCAGGACGCTGCGGCTGCGGGCGTCTTCGAGGAACCGCATGAGGTGAACCGGGGTCCGGTCAGATGCGGCGAGCTGCGCGAACGCGAGGGAGGATGACCACGACTGGGGATACACGAGCCCGACCAGGAGCCCGGCCACGAGCCCGGACGCGAGCCCGGCCACGAGCCCGGACGCGAGCCCGGCCACGAGCCCGGCCACGAGCCCGGACGCGAGCCCGGACGCGAGCCCGAACGCGAGCCCGGCCCAAAGCCAGACCACGATCCCGACCACGAGCCCGAACGCCCGATCGCTGCGCCAGGAGGAAAGCGGACTAAGGGGACTGGTGTTGTCAGTCCCCGGCCGGGACATTCCGGCGACGAGCCCGGCCCCGAGCCAGGCCAGAAGCCCGGCCCCGAGCCCCTCCACGAGCCCCCCGAGCACGGTCACGAGCCCGGCCGCGAGCCCGGCCGCGAGCCCGGCCACGGACCCGACCAGGATGCCTACCGCCAGCGGCCCGCGCCGGAACAGGTGCCGCCACCGCACGGGCGCTATCCGTCTGGGGCTCTTGTTTCCGCGCCCGAACGCGATCCCGGCCGCGATCCCGTACGTGATCCCCACCCAGATCCCGTACGCGAGCCCGTCCGCGAGCCCGTCCGCGAGCCCGTCCGCGAGCCCGTCCGCGAGCCCGCCTACGAGCATGGCGCCGAGCCAGGTCGCGATGATGCGCGGGGCGGCAGGGGTCCAGGCGGGAATGTGCCACCATTGCAGGTCCCGGGTGCCGTCTTCGTTCATCCGCGCGGCGATGCGCCGCAGCGCGCGTTCCGCGGCTGGCAGGTCGTAGCGGGGCGGTGGCTGGCCGGGCTGGTGGGTGTGGGCGGCGGGCAGCACCCGGTCCAGCAGATGGGCGGTGATGTCCTGGCTGGATGCGGGGTGCCCGGCCGCGTCCCGCAAGCCGAGGAGCTCCCCGGCGTCGTCGCCGGCGCGGTAGGTATCGCGGACCAGGGTGAGCATCAGCGGGTTGCTCAGGGCCCGGGCCAGCGGGCTGCCTGGTTCCTGGCGCAGCCGACTGGTCAGCTCCTGCCAGCCGCGCGGCGGCGGGTCGAGCTGGGTGCGAGTGAGGTTGCCGGCCGCAGCGCCGGGGTCAATGGGCTGCAGCTCGATGGCCGCCGCGCCGTGCAGCAGGGCCCGGGCCGCGGCGTCGGCCATCTCGGCGCTGCGGGTCAAAAGGACCAGCCGGAAGGTGGCCTGCTGGCTCAGTGCCCGCAGCACGGCCGGCCGCAGCTCCCGGGGGATCTCATCCAGCCCGTCCAGGATCACCGCGATTCGGCCCTCATCGAGCATGCCCCGTGCTGCCCCGGCCCCGTGCCTGCCCGCGAACAGCGGGTAGGCCTGCCCCAGGTGCCCGGCCAGCCAGTCCCGGGCCCGCTGGGTGCCGGGGTCCCAGCCTGGAAACCAGCCCGCCGCCCTGGCTACTCTTCTGCCGCCATACCCAGGCGATCCGGCCCGCGGCGATACCAGCCACCGAGATGGCGAACCCCGCGAAGCCTTCCAGGTCCGCGCGGTGCGGAGACCGCCATACCACGGCCAGCCCGGCCACGGTGACCACCGCGATGACCCCGGCCGCGGCAAACGGCCACAGGCCGCGAGCTCGCCCGCTCATGGCGACAGCCTGACCGCAAACATCGGCATCTGACCCTGCCCGGTACCTGTTCCCCGCGTCCGCCGGGGCGGGTGTCCGCACGGAGATCGCCCGCCGGACACGCTAAAGCGCTGTCGGCAGGGCCGCGCGGCCTGGTGAACGCTGTCCCTAAGCCAGCGGTAATGCATCCGCTCTTTCAGAGATGCGCACTGCGGCAGCTGATACAGACCCGTTCCGCAACCTTTCGCTTACCGGGCCCTAGAACGGGCACGGGGAGACTGGCGAGACCGCGAAAGCCGGATCGATCCCCATCCGGCGCTTCGATCGAAACCGGCACGACGGAAGCTGGCACTCCCCGAATGCTCGTTCCATCCTCCCGGCGCCGGGCGCCAGCGGGCCGCGTAGCCTGGCCCGCATGGCACGCATGAGGCGCTGGCTCGCCGAGGCTCTCGCCGAGTACCGCCGTCACCCGTGGTGGGTCGCCGCGGGCCTGTCGGTGATCGCTATCGCCCTAGCCGCCGCGGGCGTCACCTGGATCGTGCGCCAGCTCGCCGCGCCGTCGGCCTCCATCCCGGCGGGTACCACCTCGAGCGCGCCCGCCGTCCATCACCCGCCCGCCTCACACCGCACCCCGGCGCCGCCCAGCCCGCCGCCCGCGCTCGGCCCGCCCTCGAGCGCCGCGGCACCCTCAGCGGCGATCGAGACGGCTAGCTCGCCGGCGCCGAGGCTCTCGTCCCCATCGGCCCGCCCGTCACCAAGCAGCTCGCCGAGGCCCTCGAGCACGCCCCCCAGCTCAAGCCCGGCATCCTCGCCCTCGGGCAGCCCGCCCGCCCCGTCCCCGTCGCTGACTGCGCCGCCCTCGGGCGCGGACAGCTCGTCGGCACGCTGAGAGGCCCTGTGCTGTTCCCGCAGCGGATCTCACAGGGCCCGCCTGTCAGCGCCTGCCCACACGCAGCGGCGCTCGCGCCAGTGGGCCATTGCGCCGGGCCGCCTTCCCGCGTCGCCCGGCCGTGTGTTTCGTGAGCAAACGAACGTGTCACCAGCCCAAAACGAGCCCGGTAGCCGATGTCAGGTCAGAACAGCGGCTCGCAGTCGCCGGCGGGACCACGCAGGCTCGGCGGGGCAGCCGGGGCGCGTCGGCTTGGAGCGCGGCCTGGACGGCGGCGGCGACGAGCTGCGCGGTCTCCGCGTCGATGACGATGTTGCGGCGGAGCAGCACGCGGCGGACGACCTGCCCGGCGTGCCGGGGCGCCTCCTGCGGGTCGGCGGCCATGTCAGTGCTCCTTGTTGAGGTAGTCGTAGACGGTGGTGCGGTGCACGCCGACGGCCTCGGCGATCTCGGCGACGGTGTGCTGCCGCTTGCCGTCCGGGCCGAGGGCCTGGTACATGCGGCGGACGGTGGCGGCCTGCCGGGCGTTCAGCTTGGGCTTGCGGCCGCCGGCGCGGCCGCGGGCGCGGGCGGCCGCCAGGCCCTCCCGGGTGCCCTCGATGATCAGCTCGCGCTGGAACTCATCGATCGCGCCGAGGACATGGAAGACCAGCGGTCCCTGCGGCGTGGTGGTGTCGATCTGCTGCTTGAGGACCACCAGGCCGATGCCGCGCTCGCGCAGCTCGTCGGCGAGCGTGAGGAGGTGCTTGAGCGACCGCACCGCGCGGGACAGGCGTGTGACGACGAACACGTCGCCCTGTCGCAAGTAGGCCAGGGCCCCTGTCGAGCTCGGGGCGGGCGGCGTGCTTGCCGGAGGCGGTGTCGGTGAAGATCTTCTCGCACCCGCAGGCGGTCAGGTCATCGACCTGGCTGTCGTCGTTCTGGCTGCGGGTGGACACCCGCGCGTATCCGATCTTCGCCATCACGCGCGGGCCGAAGGCGCCGGAATCCGCACAGCCGTGGCGGCGGCCGGGTGAATTGATGTCACGAGGGCTGATCGTCGCCCGGCTTAGCTGTACGAATGGCTGTGCGGATCCGGGTGAGCGGCGTCCGGAGGTAAGGAGCTACTGGCACAGCACCACTGCCTTGGCTGTCAGTGCTGCAGGTGAGGGGCGGAGGATCTTGTACTGCTCTTCCTCCGACCCCCCTACTGCGTGCCTGCCGCTGCCGGGACCCGGGCATCGGGCCGGCGCTGGCGGCCCGGCTGGTGGCCGGCCAGCGTCGCGCGGGCGAGTGCGGTGATGAACGCGGGCGTGGATGCGGCGCTGGTGAACAGGGCTCGCTGGCGGTCGGCTCCGGTCCCCTGCTGGTCGAGCCGGTGCAGCAGCGTGGTGATCGTCTCGGTGTCGCCGTGGTCGCTGAGCGCGGGGTAGACGTGATCGAGCAGGCGGGCGCGCAGCGCCGGCGCACCGGCGGGCTGCCCGGTGACCGGGTCGGCTGCTGCCCCGGCGTACCCGTGCCGGGCCGCGGCGGCCAGAGCCGCGGCGACGTGCCGGGCCGGCGCGGCTGCCGGCGGCGTCCCGCGGCGGGCCTCGGCCAGGGCGGTGGCGACCAGGGCGCGGGTCAGCCCGGCCAGCAGCACCGCGGTGCCGGTGTCGAGGCAGACGTCGGCGACCCGGACCTCCACCGTCGGGTAGCGCGGGGACAGCCGGGCCAGGAAGTAGACGCTCCGCTCGTCCAGCGCCGCCCCTTGCCCGATGAGGCGGCGGACTGCCGTGTCGTAGGCGGCCGCGTCCGGCCACGCCGCCGGCGGGGTCGCGGTCGGCCAGCGGGACTGGATCATATACCGCCAGCTGGCCCATCCGGTATCGTGCCCGCCGGCGATCGGGGAGTTGGCGGAGACGGCGAGCAGCGGCGCCAGCCAGGGCCGCAGCCGCGCCAGCACCTGGACGCCCGCCTCCCGGGAGGGGACCCCGACGTGCACGTGGCAGCCGCAGGTGCCGGCCTCGGCCACCACCGGTGCGTAGCGGCGGGCCAGCTCCCGGTACCGGGGCTGGTCTGTCACGGCGGCCAGCCCGGGCGTGCCATATGGCGCGACCCCGGAGGCCACCAGGCGGCAGCCCAGCGATGCCGCGGCGGCCGCGGCGAGCCGCCGCAGCCGGATCAGCTCGCGGCCGGCCTCGTCCAGGCCGGTGCACACCGGGGTGCCGGTTTCCACCTGGAACCGCATCAGCTCCTGCTGGATCCCCGGCTCCCCGCCGAGCATCCGCACCAGCTCGGGGGCGGCCAGCACGGTGGCGCCGGTGGACGGGTCCAGGAGCACGAATTCCTCCTCCACCCCCAGCGTGATCGCGCCGGCCGCGCGCACCGCCCCCGGCCGGCCGCCGCGCACCGTCGCGGCCCGTCCCGCGCCGCCCGGTCCGGGCCTCACCACGCCCGCCTGCTGCTCCGGGAGCGGGCGTAGCGGCAGCCGCTGGCCCAGCGCGCTGGCCAGGCCGGCGACCGCGCCGGCTGCGGGGATCAGCGGCCACAGCAGCGCGGCCACCGTGATGGAGGCTGCCGCCTGCACGGCCACCACCTCGGCGCAGGCCAGCGCGACGACCTGCCCGGCTGCCTCCCGGGTTGCCTCCAGCGGCTGCCCGGCCGGGATCGGCGGGGTCCGGGCCATTGTCTCGTCCTTTCTGTCGTAGAGGACACGCCGTGAGTCCCTCGGCCAGCTACCGCGCCCGTGTGGCTCCTGGCCAAGGGGAGGCGATGAAGGGCCGAGCCTGGCGGCTGCGGCGCCGGGCCATGCCCGCTGGTCACCTGCGTTGTCCGGCCGCGGCGGGGCCGGGCGAATCATCACGCACGATGAGCACGACGGTGGCGTTCGCGCCGCCGCGGCCGGGCCCGGGACCCGGTTGGGGTGACTGGCGCGATCGCCGGCGCAGGTTTTCAGTGTGCCACCCGCTTTTCAGTGTGTCACCCGCCGGGCGATACCCGAAGGCATGATTTCGTACAAAGGTGATAACGGAGCGTGGTTGAATGTGGTGGGGATCACGCCCTGGCTGTGGCTACGCCGGCCCATTCGCCCGGGACGGACGCCGATGACGCCGCGCATGGCGGCTGGAGGACTTGTGGATCTGAAGCTGGGTCATTACAGCAAAGACGGCATCGAGGTCGTCACCGTCGAGGGCGAGATCGATATCTACACCGCGCCGCGGCTGCGTGAGCTGCTCATCGATCTGATCAGCAAGAACAGCTACCAGCTTGTCGTCAACCTGGAGAAGGTCGGGTTCCTCGACTCCACCGGCCTGGGGGTGCTGGCCGGCGGCCTGAAGCGGGTGCGGCCGCATGACGGCTCGCTGGATCTGGTCTGCACGCAGGAGCGGATACTGAAGATCTTCAAGATCACCGGGCTGACGAAGGTCTTCGGCATCTACCAGACCGTGGACCAGGCCATCGCGGCCAGGAAGTAAGCAATAGCCGCCGGGTTCGGCCTAACCGACGTGCCGGTAAGGACTTACCAGCTCACCTCCGCAGCCAGCTGACAAGCACGAACACAACCGAGGATAGATACACGCCCACAGTCCAGGCTGCGGCGCGTTCCCGCACGTCAAAACCCTGTTTCATGGACTATCGCGCTACATCAGCTGCGGACCCCAGGTCGGCCCGTGTCCTGGAAATCACGGGGACACGCAGAATTAATTTCTGTGTGACTTGCGTCTCATAAAGTGAACAACAGCAGGTCAGCGCTGTCCTCGGCCGGTAGCCGTCACCTGACGGATCAGCCTGTCCTCTGGCCGGCAGGCCAGCGGTTACCCGGCCAGCGAGCTCAACGCCTGGGGTTTCCTGGTTTCTACGACGTCTTCTATGAGGACCGCCTGGCCTCGGTGCAGCAGCTCATCGTGCCCCGGCATTTACACCGGGTGGCGCTGCTCGAGGACAACTGCGGTTCTGTCTGCCTGGCCAACCAACCCGCCATGCAGGACCTGGCCAGCCAGTATGGCTTCAAGCTGGTCTCCACCCAGGTAGACCAGGTCGGCGCCACCGACGTCACCCCGCAGGAGGTCATCGCCCCCGACGGCACCGTCACCCTCTACAACAAGTAACCCCGCCCAAGGATCGTGGATGGTTACCCGGGCAACCATCCACGATCCCGGAGGTGGCCGCGGTTCACAGCGGAAGCCCGGCTTCCAGCAGGGCGAGGGCCTCGTCGATGCGCTGGAACATCTCCCCGATGTTCTGCCGGTCGCTGGACCAGCCCTCCCACGGCATGGTGATCGACATGATGACGCCGATGATCGCGCCGGCCGTGGTGCGGACGGCCAGGTCATCCGTTGGCCGCCCGGCCCGCTTGGCCAGGGCGTCGCCCACGACCGAGATAGTCCGGGCAAACTCGTCCAGGGCCCGGACCCGCACCTCGGGAACGGTCACGGTGAGGGACGTGGTCTCCCTGATCACGTCGAGATCGGCCTCGGTGTAGGTCTCGAATACCTCCCGGGTGGCGGCGCGGACCGCGGCGACCGGGCCGAGCCCGGGCGGCTGCCGCTCGAACGCCTCGATCATCCGGGTGTCCATGTCGTCTTGCAGGACGAGGTCTTCCTTGGTGGGGAAGTACCGGAAGAACGTGCTCGGCGACACCTCGGCCGCCGCCGCGATCTGCTCTACCGTGGTCTTCTGATAGCCCTGCTCACGGAACAGGCGGAGCGCGTGCTCCCTGATCGAAGCACGCGTCCTGGCCTTCTTCCGCTCGCGCAAGCCGCCGGGCTGGTCCTGGCCCGTGCTGAGCATTCCTGTCACACTTCCAATTCTGCCCGGTCCGAGCCGTTTTCACCGGCCGCCACGGGGCCCGCGCCCGCGGGAGCACCGGGCATCCCTTCGGCCCGGCGGGGCAGGAACAGGAGCGCGAGGATCGCGCTGGCCAGCGCGATGCCGCCGCAGGCCCAGAGCATCGCGTCCATGCCCTGCACGAACGCGTGCCGCACCGAGTCCAGCAGTGCCGCCGAGCCGAGCTTGTTCGCCACCGCGACGCCCGCGACCACGCTGCTCTTGATGGCCGTCCCGGCCGCCGCGGGCAGGTGGGCACGGTAAACCGAGACGAGCACGGTGCCGAGGACCGCGACCCCGATGGTGGCGCCCACCTGCCGCATCGCCGAGATCAGGGCGGAACCCGAACCGCTGCGCTCGGCGGACAGGGCGGACAGGGCCGCGTTCATCGCCTGCGGCATGGCCAGCCCGAGGCCGAAGCCGAACCCGGCGATCCACGCGGCCGCGAACCCGGTGCCGCTGGTGATCGTGGTCGTGGCGCCGAACGCGAGAGCGCAGGCCATGATCGCGAATCCCGCCGTGACCAGCGCCTTCGCGCTGGCCAGCGGGGCGCGCAGCGCTCCGTCGGCCGCCTTGCGCGGGGTGGCCAGCCGGGTGCCGCCGATCATGCCGATGACCATGCCGCCGACCAGCGGCAGCAGCCGGAGCCCGCTGCCCATCGCGTTCACCCCGCGGACCTCCTGGAAGTACAGGGGCATCGCGAAGAAGATGCCGAACATCGCGAACGAGACCAGCGTCGCCAGCACAGTGCCCCAGGTGAACCCGGCCGACCGGAACAACCGGAGTTCGATCAGCGGACGGATCGACACCCGACGACCCCCGCGAGCGGATCCGGCTTCGTCGCGGGCGTTACGTCCGGTCAGCCAGCGCTCCCAGGCCACCAGGACAGCCAGCACGGCCACTCCGGCGGCGATGGTGCCCAGCGCCGCGGCGTCTGTCCAGCCGTCCTGGCCAGCCTTGATAAACCCGTAGGTCAGCCCGGCCAGCCCCGCGCTTGACAAGATCACGCCCAGGTAATCCACCCGCAGCCGCTGCTCGCTGCGCGATTCGGGCAGCAAGATCGCGACGGCGGCCAAGGCCAGCACGACCACGGGCACGTTGATCAGGAAGACCGAGCCCCACCAGAAGTGGTCGAGCAGGTAGCCGCCGACGATCGGGCCGATCGGGAAGCTGACGAAGGTCGCCGACGCCATCAGCGCGATCGCCTTCTGCCGCTCCTGCGGGGCGAACAGCACCGGAATCACCGAAAGCGACAGCGGGAAGATGGCCGCGGCGCCGATCCCGAGCACCGCCCGAGCGGCGATCAGCTCGCTGGTGCTAGTCGCGTACGCGCACGCCGCCGAACTGGCCCCGAACACGACGAGCGCGACGAGCAGTACCTTCTTGCGCCCGAGCCGGTCCCCGAGCAGGCCCGCAGGCAGCATCGCGGCCGCCAGCACCAGGCTATAGGAGTCCGAGATCCACTGCAGGTCGCTGGTGGAGGCGTGCAGGTCGGCCGCGATCGTGGGCAGCGCCAGGTTGAGCACCGTCAGGTCAAGCCCGACGACGAGCACGCTCGCGGCGATCGCGACCAGCGCCCACCACCTGCGGACCGGGTTCTCCACCATGACACTCACATCCCTTCGACAGCTACATTCTTTTGGATGTCACTATCAAAAGTATGTAGCCGTTACTTGGGAGTGTCAACCACAAAAGGGACCGCGACCGCGAGCCGCGACCGCGAGCTGCAAGCCACGCTCGGCGGGCCGCGCTCGGCGGGTCGGCGACGAATCACGCGTTACCGGTGGCGGCCCGCGTCACCTGCGACTGGAGGTGCAGGACAGCCATTTCGCGTAGGACCGGCAGTCGTCCGGGCCGAATTCCGCGTCGCTAGGCGGGGCCTCGGCGAAGATCACCGCGGCAGTGCCCTCGAGCGTTCTGCGGAGCATACGGGCCGGACCGGCCGCCTCGAATCCCAGGGACCACCAGGCCTCGTCACGCACGTGGACCTCGGTGAGTTCTACCGTGCACCTTGGCTCGCTGGCCCGCCCCGGGACACCCGCGGCGATCCCCGGCCGAACCATCCGGCTACCGCGGCGTCGAGCCGGCCGGGCAGGAGCCAGCGCACTTCGAGGGTCCGGAGTCCCCCGATGACCTGGCTCCCGGCCGGCGCGGCCGCCATGTCGGCGCTCTCAGACGCCCTCGACCGCCTGCAGGCGCCCGGACTTGATCGCCTTGACGAAGTCCTCGTAGTCCTGATCGTTCTGGTCGGCGTAACGCTGCGAGAAGTCGGTGATCGACTTGTCGAACGCGTCGCTGGCGCCCAGGTAGGCGGCGATGGCGACCGGATCGCCGGAACGGGCGTGGGCGCGGGCCAGGGTCCACCCGCAGATGCGGCCGTAGAAGGTGAGCCCGAGCGGCAGCAACCCCTCGACCACGATGGAGCCCTTCATGTCACGGAGCTGGCGCCAGTAGAAGTGGCGGTTCACGTCCAGCCCCTTGGTCCAGCCCAGGTAGATGTCGCTGGCAGCCTGCATCATCCGCTGTCCGTGCACCACCCGCGCCCCGTGCTGCTGGTGGCGGCTCTTGGGCAGGTGGGCCTCGAGCACCGAGGCGGTCGCCTCCTTGATCTGCAGGAACAGCGGGTCCTGCGCGTCGCGTCCTTGCAGCAGGACGATGAACGCGCGGGTCCCGACGCTGCCGACTCCCACCACCTTGCGCGCCGCGTCCACGATCTCGAACCGCTCGAGCAGGTGCCGCCGGTCGGATTGAAGGGTGGCCCGGTACCTGCGGAACTGGTCGTGGATCGCCGGCACGATTTCGTCTGGGGACAGGCCGAAGACGGCGGCCAGGTCGCGGGCCGGGACGATGACCGGCGGCTGGCTGACGATCCGGTACTGCCCGTCGACCACTTCGCAAAGCTTGGACAGCGCCTGCAGGCTGTCCCGCGTGTGCGCCTTCGCGGCGGTCTGCTCCGCCCGCTTCTCGGCCCGCTTGGCCAGCTTCTCCTGCTCCTCGTCCTTCTTCTCCTTCTTCTTTCCCTTCGCCCCCTTGGCTGCTTTCTTCGTCCCGGTCACCGCGCTGCGGATCGCGCCCATCAGCTCGTCCTCGTCCAGGTGGGCGTACCAGATGTCCATCGTCGGCATCTGCGCGAACCCGGCCATGGCCTCCCGGTAGGCCTTTACCGACTCCTGCGTCGCCGCGCGCACGTCGGCCTTGGAGAATCCGTTGTTGCGGCCCGCGATCGTAAAGCTCGCCGCCATCCGCTTCACGTCCCACTCGAACGGCCCCGGCAGCGTCTCGTCGAAGTCGTTCAGGTCGAACAGCAGGCGCCGTTCCGGGGAGGCGAACAGGCCGAAGTTCGACAGATGGGCGTCGCCGCACAGCTGGGCATCGAGTCCGGCCACCGGGGTGCCGGCCAGGTCCGCCGCCATGATCTTGGCGGCGCCGCGGTAGAAGGTGAACGGCGAGACCGCCATCCGGCCGTGCCGCACCGGCACCAGATCCTGCTCCCGGGTCAGATCCTGCTCCGCGAGCAGGGCGACGGGGTCGGGCCGGTCCGCGGCCGGGTGCCATCCTGAGTGGCTATCGGGGGGCGTCCGCTCGGCGGCCTGCCGGCCCTTGGCCTGGCGTTCGTCCAGGCTCGGGTGGGCGACTTTGCTCACGGCTTCTTTGACGGCCATCCCGGTTCACCTCTCGTTCGGATCGTCCCTGTCCCTTGGGGCAGCGACGGCTACAGTATGTCGTCAGAGTCGGCCAGCTCGGCGTCAGCCACGGCGATGGCCAGGCCTAGGGCCCGCAGGATCTTCCCGGCCGCCGAGACCACCCGGGCCGTGCCCACGATCGGGGCGATCGCGATCATCACTTCCTGGATGTCGTCGGCGGTAATCCCGCTTTTCTCGGTGGCGTCGGCGTTGGCGAGATAAGAGGCGGGTGGCGCGTCCACCGCGATCAGCGCGGCCAGCCTCGCGAGCATGAAATCACGCGGCGGGAGAGAGCTGTGATCAATCGAGGCGGCGGTCAGATCGACGAGCGTATCGAGGACGGATGTCTCGGAAGCCACGGAGCCCCCCAGGTAGTATCGGTGCGCGGGCAGCCTGCCCTCGCGGGATTACTAGCAGTCCATCGCGGCCGGTGAACTCAGACATCACCCTGAAGGGGTGAGCCAGCCAGGACTCTGCGCGGCCGGCCGGAGAACCCACCCGGCATAGGTGATGCCATGGCCCCGGTCCAAGGCCAGAATTTGCAGATGACAACGCCGACGGCCACGAAACCAGCTGATCCCCTGGCACTGCTGAGAACCAAGCGCTACGTGGTCCTGCTGGTGCTCGCGGCCGTCCTCGGGGTGCCGATCGCGGCCATCGCCTACGGCTTCCTCAAGCTCGTCGCGGTACTCCAGAACGCCGTTTTCACCAAACTTCCCAGCGGGCTCGGCTTCCACTCCGAGCCGCTGTGGTGGCCGCTGCTCCCGCTCGCGGTGGCCGGCCTGCTGGTCGCCCTCACCATCCGCTACCTGCCGGGTAAGGGCGGTCACTCGCCGGCCGACGGATTCCACACCGGAGGAGGAGTCATTACTCCGGCCCAGATCCCCGGCGTGTTCCTCGCGGCGCTGGCGACTCTGTCCCTGGGTGCGGTGCTCGGACCGGAAGCGCCGCTCATCGCACTGGGGGCCGGCCTGGCCGTCCTGGCCGTGCATTTCTCCCGGCGGGAAATGCCGGCCCAGACGCTCGCGGTGATCGGGGCGGCGGGAAGTTTCGCCGCCATCGCCACGTTGTTCGGCTCACCGCTGCCCGCCGCCTTCCTGCTAATGGAGGTCGTCGGCGTCGGCGGGGCGATGCTTGACCTCGCCCTGCTCCCCGGCCTGCTCGCGGCCGGCATCGGCGCCCTGATCTTCGTCGGGCTGGACGCCTGGACCGGGTTCGGCACTTTCTCGCTCGCCGTACCCAATCTGCCGTCGTACTCGCATCCCGATCTGGCTCAATTCGGCTGGGCCCTCCTGATGGCGCCCGTCGCCGCCGTGCTCGGCGTGGCCATCCGCCGGATCGCCCTGGCCCTGCGGCCGCACGTGGAACGGCGCATGCTGGTCCTCACGCCGCTGGTCGGGCTGGCCGTCGCCGGGCTGGCGATCGCGTTCGCGGCCGCCACCGGGAAGGGTTCTTCCGAGGTCCTGTTCTCCGGGCAGTCAGCGCTCGGCCCGTTCATCAGCCAGGCCGGAAGTTATTCGGTCGGGGCACTGCTAATGCTGCTCGCGTGCAAGGGGCTCGCCTACGGGGCGTCACTGAGCAGCTTCCGCGGCGGCCCGATTTTCCCCGCGATGTTCCTCGGCGCGGTGGGCGGCGCCGCGGCGTCGCACCTGCCCGGACTCCCGCTGGTGCCGGCCGTGGCGATAGGCATCGGCGCGATGGCCGTGGCGATGCTCCAACTCCCTCTCACCTCGGTGCTGCTGGCCACCCTGCTGCTGGGGTCCGACGGGCTGGCCGTGACCCCGCTCGTGATCGTGGCGGTGGTCGTGGCCTACGTCATTTCGGTCCGGCTCACGCCCCCCATTGACCAGGCTCCGGCGGCCGGATCCGCATCGGCCCCCGCCCCCAGGCAAACGTCGCCGACACCCGGCGGGGCGCCCGCGACATGACCGTGACCGCAAACCGCTCCCAGCCGTGGCGGCACCTCAGTCACTCATTCGTCACCGCGGACAGCTACGGGTTTGTGCTGCTGCTGGTCATGGTGACCTACACCGTGTCCGTCTCGATTACCCAGACGTGGGCGGCCTCGATCGTGCTCACGGTCCAGGTCGCCACGGTCTGGTTCACGCTCCGGACCTCCCAAGCCCGCCCCGCTGTCCGGCATGTCGCTGAGATCCTGCTGTGCCTCGCCGCCGCCACCGCCGTCGTGAGCTTCTTCGTGCACCGGTCGAATGTCGAGCGGGGCGGGGTGTTCCTCGTCTGCTCCCTGCTCTACCTGATCGCGCCGTTCTCGATCGTGCGCCATCTGATGCTGCGGCGGGATATTGACATAGAAACCCTGCTCGGGGCCGTCACCGCCTACCTGCTGATCGGCATGTTCTTCGCGTTCGCCTACAAGGCGGCCGGGATATTCGGCAGCGTACCGTTCTACGGTGCGGCGGGGCGCGGCTCGCTCAGCCAGGACCTGTTCTTCAGCTTCGTCACGATGACGACCGTCGGGTACGGGGACCTCGTACCGGCCGCCAATCCCGGGCAGACCCTTGCGGTGCTCGAGGCCTTGATCGGGCAGTTGTTCCTCGTGGTGGCCGTCGGGAAGGTCATCTCCAGCTACCAGCCCAGGCGCGACAACTAGCCCGGCCCGGACCGGTACCCTCAGGCTTCGAGCCTGGTGAGCAGGGCGGTGCCGTCGGGGCTGCCGAGGCCCGAGCACGCGTCCCAGCCGGGGCCGGCGGCGTAGGCGCCGTTGTTCCCGCTGGTGATGTCGCGGAAGCCGGGCACGTCGGTGCCGGGGGTCACGCCCGCGTACAGCGCCGGCTGGGCCAAGCCGAACCGCTGACCCGTCGCCTCCGCGAGCCGGCTGACCAGCGCCGCCCACAGCGGAGCGACCGCGCTGGTACCGCCCACCACCTGGGCCTTGCCGCCGGAGTAGATCTGGTAGCCGGTCGTCGGGTCGGCGTTGCCCGCCACGTCGGGCACGCCCCGTCCCGAAGACCCCGAAGATCCCGAAGACCCGCCGCTGGCCGAGGATCCGCCGGCCCGGGCCGGCACCCCGGCGTTGGCCTGCCAGGTGGGCAGCGGGAACTGGTCACTGACCCCTCCGCCGCCTGCCCCCTCGTTCGCGGCGGTCTCGTTCCACACGACCTCCGAGCTGATCGTGCCGGTGGACGGGTCCGCGACCAGCTTGGTCCCGCCGCAGGCCAGCGCGTGCGGGCTGGACGCCGGGAAGTCCACGTGCACGTGGCCGTCGTTGATGGCGTCGCCGCTGCCGTTGTCCCCGGAGGCCACGCACACGGTGATGCCCAGCGCGGCCGCGTCGGCCATGGCCGCGTCCATCGCCGCGCGTCCCTGCGCGGTCCAGGAGTCTTCGGACTGGCCCCAGCTGACCGAGATGGCGACGGGCGCCGGGCTGGCCTGCGCGGCCTCGGAGATCGCGTCGACGAAGCCCTGATCGCCGTTGTTCGGCGCGAAGTACACGATCTGCTTCGCGCCGGGCGCGGCGGCGCCGATGACGTCGATGTCCAGCGCCACCTCCACGTCGGCACCGGTCGGATCCGAACCAGGCGCGTTGGACGCCCCGTCCACGCCGACCGTACTGATGGCGGGGACCGGTATGCCGAGGCCGCCGAAGTAGGTGTCGAGGTCGCTGGTGGAGAAGCCGCCGCCGAGTTCGATGACCGCGATCGTCTGACCGGCGCCGGTGGTCCCGGCCGGGAACTGGTAGAGGTCGGCCACCTGGTTCGGCGGGTACGTGGTACCCGGCGCGGCCGTCGCCCGCGGCCGGAAATGCGCCCGGAACTGCGGCCGCGTGTCGAGGCCGAGCACGGCGAGCACGATGCCCTCCAGCGGCGCCGGGACGTACACCGGCCCCTCGCGGTAGCGGTGCGTGACCATATGGCCACCCGGGCTCATGCTGCTGACCAGCTCCAGGGTCACGCCGAACGCGCTGGACAACTCGCCCAAGGTCCCCGACACCTTGATCCGGCGGGTGGCGTGATGGACGGCCGTGATCGCCAGGCCCAAGGCCGTGAGCGTCTGGCGGACCAGGTCCACGTCGGCGGGGTCGGCCCCGTACCGCTCGGCCAGTTCGTCGCGGGTCAGGACGGTGGGCCCCTCGACGATCTCGGCGGGAATATCGGCCCGGCGGCGCAGCACCAGCGTCACTTCGGCCCGCTCGGAGGTGTCCAGCTGGCCGGCCGGCCTGGCCTCCGCCAGCGGCGCGCGCTCGCTTCCGGGTAGTTGCACCAAAGGCTGTGCTTGGTCAGACACTGTTTCTCCTGCTCGGTAGGTGCCGGGGACAGCAGGTATTGAGCCCCGCACGGGTGGATTCTGCCTTATGCAAAGCAAGTACCCCGCTCGTTCGGAACAATCATTTCATCCGAACGGGCGGGGCTAGCTGTTATCGCAATGCTGAAAAGCCCGTTATATCCTGGCGCTCTAGGCTTAGAAAAAAGCGTGCACCGTATCGATCACGCGGCCGTCGTCGTTCACCACCGGGATCACTCGCCATTTGTCCAGTGTGGTGCACGGGTGCGAGATCCCCAGGCACACCGCGTCGCCGGGCAGCAGGGCCGTCCCGGGGTCCAGCCGCAGGTAAGCATGCTGGTCGTTCAGCCTGGTCACCTCGCCGCTGACCGCGCAGGCCACGCCACCGCGCACGACGCGCAGCGGCACCGGCAGCCCCAGGTCGAAGCCGGCGTCGCGCCGGCCGGCGCCGAGCAGCGCCAGGCCGGGCTCGGGGCAGGACAGCACCTGCGCCCACAGCTCGAGCGCGGGCCGCAGCACCGGCGCGTCCACCGCGCCCCGACTAGCCCGGCGGGCGGGGGAGACGGAGTCGTAGTGCCCGTGGTCGTGGGTCACGTACGCGCCACTGCGCAGGATCACCGTCATCCCGGCGGTGCCGCCCGCCGTCAGCTCGCGCGTCACCACGTCGAAGTACGCGCTGCCGCCGGCCGTGACGATGAGTTCGTCACCGCCGGCGGCCGGCCCAGGGAACCGGCTAGGCCCCGCAGGCGGCGGCAGAAGGAGGCGATCAGGGCGAGCGTCTCCGCCTCGCTCCCGGCGCCGATGCTTCCCTCGTACCCAGCCACGCCTGCCACCCGGAGCGTGCCGGTGGCGGCCGCCGCCTTCGCCACCTCGAGCGCGGCGGCGTCGGTGCGGCAGCCGGTCCGCCCGTGGTCGTGCCCGATCTCCACCAGGACACCCAGCCTGCGGTCGGCCGGCTGCCGGGCCGGGTGACCGCTCAGCACCCGGTCCAAGATGGCCACGCCGTGGGTGCTGTCCACATAGCAGTAGGCCTCGAAGCCGGGATCGGCGGCGAGTTCGGCGGCCAGCCAGGCGATGCCCGCCTGGTCCACGAGTTCGTTGGCGAGCAGCAGCCGGGGGAAACCGAACGCCCGGTACGTCCGTAGCTGGCTGATGGTGGCGACGGTGATGCCCCAGGCGCCGTGGGCTAGCTGGCGGGCGGCGAGTTCGGGCGACATGGCGGTCTTGCCGTGCGGGGCCAGCGCCACCCCGGCCCGGTCGCAGAACGCCGCCATCGCCTCGATGTTGTTCGCCAGTGCCGACTCGCGCAGGGTCAGCAGCGGGTAGGTGAATCCCGCCGCGTGCAGGTCCGGCCGGGCCGCGGCCAGCCGCGCCGCCGTCACGCCTGCGCCGTTGGCGGCCGAGGTTCCGCCAGCCGAGGTTCCGCCAGCCGAGGTTCCGCCAGCCGAGGTTCCGCCAGCCGAGGTTCCGCCAGCCGAGGTTCCGCCAGCCGAGGTTCCGCTGGCCGAGGTTCCGCCAGCCGCGGCCGGCGCGGCCAGCAGCCCGAAGCCTTTCTCGGTCTCCTCGATCGGACGCTCACGGAGCGCGCGGAGCCGCTCCGCCACCAGCGGCGGCAGTGGTTTCCTCACCCGGTCTCCCACGCTTGCGGCCCGGCGCCGGGCAGCCGGGACGCCGAGCGGCCGATATGTCGCTTTTGCTCAGATATAGCAGAAAGCGCCGGCCGCCGCGAGGCACGCCGACGGCGGCTAGTCCAGCCTAGTTCCTATTCGCCAGGGAATGGGGCCGGGCATATCGGCATATTCCCGGGCCGATCTAATGGCATTTCCCATGGATGGCCGGGACGCCCGCCGTTAGCTCAAAGGGGTGGTGGTGGCGGCGCCAGCGACGGCGGTGGCCGGCGCCACCACCACCACGATTGCGGGCTTTTAGGCGCTCACGGCGCCCCGGGGTCCGGCGGAGGTGGTGGTGGCGCCCACCTGGCGCGCTCGCCCGCTGGCCCGGCGCCGGGCCAGCCTGGTTCCGGCGACGATGGCTCCCGCCAGGATCAGCGGCAGCAGGTAGAGCAGTGGCGCCGAGGACGGGATGAGGGTGGAGGCGCCGCCGTTAGGCGAGCCGAACAGGTCACCAGCCAGTTTTTCCTGCCACAGCACCGCGTAGGGGATGACCGGGATGGCCAGCAGCGCGAGGACCCGGCGGCTGACCGGGGCGCGCAGGCAGGCCGCCGCCACGGTGATCAGGACGCTGGCAATCAGCAGATCGCCGGGCAGGCCGGCCACCTCGCCGCCGAAGCCGGCGAACCCGAACGACGGGGGCGACGCGGCGCCGAACCACATGGTGCCGCCCACGCTGAAGCCGCCGAGGATCAGTGCGGCGGCCGCGACAAGCGCCGTGCCGCCCCGGCTCAGCAGGGCCAGGCCGCGGCCCGCTCCCGGCGAGAGCAGCAGCGCCGCCGCGGCCGTGCAGGCCAGCAAGACCGTGAACGCGACGGCCGGGCTCGCGTACCTGGTGAAGGCCGGAGCGGACCGCAGGACCCCGGAGACGACCTGGCCGATCGCGGCGGCCAGCGCGGCCATTCCCGCCATCCGCCGCATCCGCAGGAAGGCCAGCGCGGCGACGGCCGGCGCGCCTGCCGCCAGGGGCAGGTCAGCCAGGCCCAGGGCGGCGGTGAGCTGCCAGTGCGGATGACCGGTGACGCTGCTGGCGGCGGCCTGCGGGATGTGGACTTCGGCCAGCGCGGCCACCAGCAGCAGCAGCGGGGCGACCACGCTGACCACGGCCAGGGCGTCGCTCCAGCGCTGGTCGCGCACCGTCCGGGAGAACCAGGCCGCGCGCCGGATGCGGTTCAGCGCCATCCGGCCGCGGATCCGCAGCGCGCCGGCCACCAGGTCCGCGCTGTCGGCCGTGTGCCGGCCGCAGCGCAGCGCCCAGGCCACCGGCTTCGGCGCCCGGACCTGAGGGTCGGCTGCGTCGGCGGCGAGCAGCACACCGACCATCTCCTCGGCGTGCTCGCGCCGGTGATCCTTCGGGTATAGGGCGAGCAGCCGCCGGTAGTGGTCTTCCCTCTTATTTGTATTCGCTCGCCCCCGGGCCGCCTTTTGAGGCGCCGCCTTGCTTGCCTGGCCGCCTGCGGCGGCGGTCCCTCGTCGCTCCTCCGTCGCACCCGGGGTGGGTTCGAGGGGAAAAACAGAGTCCAGGCGGCGCCGGCGGCCCTTTGGTTCGCTCATGATCTGGCGCCGGCGGCCCTTTGGTTCGCTCATGATCTGGCGCCGGCGGCCCTTTGGCTCGCTCATGGTTGCCCGCCTGGGCTCAAGCCGGCTCATGCGGTCCCCGGGGCCAGGCCCAGGCGGCTGGCGGCGATGGCGGCGTTGGCGCGGAGCTTGGCTACCTCGGTCGCGAGTTCGGCCGTGCCCTCGTCGGTGATCCGGTAGTAGCGGCGCAGCCGCCCGTCCACGATCTCCTCTTTGTCGCTGGTGACCAGGCCGTCCGCCTTCAGCCGGTCCAGCGCCGCGTACAGGGTGCCCGCGCGGAGCCTGACCCGGCCGTCGGAGATCCGGGCCACGTCGGTCATGATCCCGTAGCCGTGCTGCGTCCCGGCGGCCAGCGCGGTCAGGATGAGAAACGTCGGCTCCTGCATGGACTGCTTGCTCACAGACCTTGTATATGTCGACCACCGGCACATATCAACCTCGTTCGGCATTAAGAACGAAGGGTGACCGATTCCGTACTACTTGTTGCGATTCACGGTCCGGCTGGGTCATGATGAAACCAGGTAAACATCCGGGACCACGGACAAATGGGGGCCTGAGGTAGGGGTCACCGCGAAAGGGTGCCGTGCCGCCGCGTGCCACGTTCCGCGACGTGTTCGCGGTCCGCGAGTTCCGGGCACTGTGGTTTTCCGAGATCCTCTCCGTCGCGGGCGATCGCCTCGCCTTGGTGGCCCTGACCCTGCTCGTCTTCAACCACACAGGATCGCCGCTGCTCACGGCCATGACGTACGCGGCCGGATACTTGCCATGGGTGATCGGCGGCCTGTTCCTCGGCACCGTGGCCGACCGGCACCCCCGGCGCTCGGTGATGGTCGTCTGCGACGTCGTCCGGACGGTCCTGATCGCGGCCATGGCGGTGCGGGGCGTGCCTATCGGGGTGCTGGTGGCGCTGCTGTTCGCGGCCACGATGTTCGCGCCCCCGTTTGAATCGGCCCGGGCCGCCATCACGCCCGACATCGTGCCGGGCGAGCTCTACCCGCTGGGTGCGGCGGTGATCCAGACCACGTTCCTAGCGGGCCAGGTGCTCGGCGCGGTCGGCGGAGGATTGACGGTCGCCTTCATCGGCGTCCGGCCCGCGCTTATCATCGACGCGGCCACGTTCGTGCTTTCCGCCCTGTTCATCGGGCTGGGCATCAAGGCCCGGCCCGCCGCCAGACCCGACGGCGCTCAGTCGCCGCCGCTGGTCCGGATGCGGGAAGGCTTCGGGCTGCTCTTCGGCGATCGGGCGATGCGTACCTTGCTGCTGTTCGGCTGGCTGGTGGCGTCCTACACGATTCCCGAGGGGGTGGCGGCCCCGTATGCGAAGGGCCTCGGGGGAGGGCCGAAAGCCATCAGCCTGGTCACCAGCCTGGTGCTGGCGTCCACGGTGTTCAGCACGATGATCGTCACGCCGCTGTTCACCCGGCTGGTCCGCCCGCGCCAGCGGCTGGCCTGGATGGGACCGCTAGCCGTGCTGACCTGCGCGACGCTGGTCCTGACGGCCCTCCGCCCGGGTCTTGCTGCCTCGCTCGTGATCTTCTCATTGTCGGCTGCGTTTGGTGTCTACCAGATCGCGGCCAACACCGCGTTCGTCGTCAGGGTCCCGAACGAACGGCGGGCTCAGGCCTTCGGCATTGCCAACATGGGGGTGATCGTTGGCCAGGGGGCCGCTTTCGTCGCGGCCGGCGCCGCCGCGGAGTGGGTTTCTCCGGCGGTCGTCATCGCCATAGGAGGCGGTGTAGGAGCGATAATCGGTCTGGTCTTGACTCTCAGGTGGCGCCACGTGTCACCACCCGGCGGGCGTCACGCGGCTGGCCGGCGTCCCGGTCACGCCGCGACGAGAAGCTCGGTGCCGCTGCGTAGGCCTTCTTAGCCGCGGCTGTCCAGCGGCTGCTGCTCCAGTCCGCTCAAGTCCAAGTGTCGCGCATTGCGAATTCCCCTCTCCGGCCGTGCTTGATGGATGCCAGGTAATGATCAGACCCAGCTGACGCGCATGGCTGCCCCTCCCTCCAGCAGGGAAATGCGGTCGGGTCGACGGACCTGTGGCGTAAGCACGCCGAGTAATCGTGGCTCGTCAATCACCATTTAGCCCCTCTTTCATGCGTGATGTCGGCGAATCGGACGCAATAGTGCCAAGATGGCCATAGATGAGTTAAGGTAGCTATACGGAGCTAGTCCTTTACGGTGAGCTGCCGACTAGACAGGAACCTGCAGGGTCCCACCTGGAACGGTGGTACATGGAAGTAACGTCCGTCACTCGCCGCTTGCTCGAGCGGGTGGGTGTCCAGAAGTGGGCATGGTGGCGTCTTCCCTGGCTGCTCCGCTGCTACGTTGGTGCGATCCCGCTGGTCACGGTCGTGCTGATCTGCTACGCGGCCTCCCAGACGAGCTGGCACGCGGACGAGGTGTGGAAGTTCCTGCTGCTGCTCGGCTGCGCCCTGGTCTCGGTGGCCGCGACCCCGCGCATCGCCTATCTGCAGAGCGGCATGGTGCGGGACTTCATCACCGCGTGGGTGCTGCCGGTGGCGATCCTGCTCCCGCCCGTCTATTGCATGGTGATGCCGATCCCGCTGTACCTGCTCACCCAGTGGCGCGTGCACAAGGGCGTCGTGTACCGCAGGGTGTTCAGCGCCGCGGCCATTAGCCTGGCCTACGGGGCCGCCGCCCTGCTGTTCCGGGCGTTCCCCGCCTCCTTCGCCGGCCCCTCGATCGGTACCGGCCTGCACGCCCTGACCTGGACTCTCGCGGTCGCCGCGTGCGAGATCGTCGGCGGCCGCGGGCACCACTTCCTGATCGTGGGCGCGATCAAACTGACTGACCCCAGCATCAAGTTGAAAGACCTGGAATTGAACCGAGAGGCGCTGCAAGGCGACTTCGCGGAATTCGATCTAGGCGTCCTGATCACCATAGTCGTCGCGGTTAATCCGGTGCTCGCCATTTTCGCCGTACCGACCGTTTTGCTGGCCCGGCGCTTCATAATGCACGCTCAGCTCCTCGCCCAATCCCGGATCGACACCAAGACCGGCTTGCTCAACGCGTCCACCTGGGAGAGCGAAGCCACGCTCGAGCTCGCCCGGGCCGTCAGGACGCGGAGCCCGCTGTCCATCGCGCTGGTGGACATCGACCACTTCAAGGTGGTCAACGACACCCACGGCCACCTGGTGGGGGACAAGGCGCTGCGGGCGGTCACCGACGCCCTGCGTAGTCAGCTGCGCGCCTACGACCTGGCCGGCCGGTTCGGCGGCGAGGAGTTCGTGGTCCTGCTGCCGCAGGCCCGCGAGGTGGACGCGATCAACGTGGCCGAGCGCCTGCGTGCGCACATCGCCGGCATGTCGATCCCGGTCGGGGACGACGAATCGGGTCCTTGCATCAACCTCACGATCTCGGTCGGGGTCGCGGCCCTGGACGGCGAGAGCCGCGAGCTGACCGACATGCTCGCCGCCGCCGACGCGGCCCTGTACTACGCCAAGGAAACCGGCCGCAATAGAACCCACGTGATCAGCGCGACCGCCCAGGCCTCCTGAACGCCACCGCCCAGCCAGCTTCCTGAACGCCACCGCCCAGGCCTCCTGAACGCCATCGCCCAGCCAGCTTCCTGAACGCCACCACCCAGGCCTGACAAACGCGACCTCCCAAGCCTCCCAGACCCCATTCGTTCGCTATGCGCCCATAATTTCGATACCTGCATTGAATTATCCGGGAGGATTCGGGCTCCGGGGAGGATTAGGGGGGGTCTGTAGTGCACAAAACTCTCCCGGAAGCCTAAATCCTCCCAGATCTTTAACGAGACGTCACATCACGGCGCGCTCGCGTACCACAAGCCGCGGGTGTATCGCCGCCGGGAGCCGGGAGCCGGGAGCCGGGAGCCGGGAGCCGGGAGCCGGGAGCCGGGAGCCGGGAGCCGGGAGCCGGGAGCCGGAAGCCGGAAGCCGGGAGCCGCCGGGACCGGAAATTTCCGCGTCCGATAAGGGCGTCCCAAAGATTGAGGCAATTCTTGCCCAGAATTGGGCAGAATTCTTGCTAAAATTGCCGTCCGGCGAGTAAACAGTACACATGCCTGCCCCTAGAGCCCGCAGCGCCCCCGGAACCCTGAGAGACACGGCGGACCCTTTCCCGCAGGACCTCGCGCGCTACCTGGCGGCTTCCACGGGGCTGCCGCAGCCGACGGTAGTCCGGGTCATCGTGGACGTGGCGACGTACTTCAACGAGACGGTCGAGGAGTTCGTCCGCAGGCGCCACGCCGAACTGCAGCGGCGCCAGCATAAGAACGACGAGATCTGGCCGATGATCGCGGCCGAGCTCGGGCAGCGCCGGTTCCCGGCGCCAGCCCTGTCGGAGCGCAAGCTTCGCCGCATCGTCTACCGATAGCGCCAACCGAACAGGAGAGCCGCAAATGTGCGGAATCGTAGGGTATATCGGCCGCAGGGACGCGGTCCCGGTCCTGCTCGAGGGTCTGCGAAGCCTGGAGTATCGCGGCTACGACTCGGCCGGCCTGGCGGTCATCTACCGGAACCGGTTGCAGGTCACCAAGACGGCGGGCCGGGTCCAGGACCTCAGGGACCGGGTCAGCGACCGCACCCGGGCCACCATCGGCATCGGTCACACCAGGTGGGCCACCCATGGTGAACCGAACGAGGTGAACGCTCATCCGCATACCGACTCCGAAGGCCGCATCGCCGTCGTGCACAACGGCATCATCGAGAACGCCGAGCAGCTCAGGGACGCGCTCACCGGGCGTGGCGTCAAGCTGGTCAGCGACACCGATACCGAGGCGCTCGCCCACATGATCGCCGCGGAGGCGGCGGACGCCGCCAGCCTGGAGGAAGCGGTCCGCCGTGCGCTGCGCCATGTGGAAGGCACGTACGGCCTGGTGGTGCTGGACGTCAAGCGTCCGAACGAGCTGGTGGTGGCGCGCAACGGCAGCCCCATCGTGCTCGGCATCGGGGACTCTGAGATGTTCGTCGCCTCCGACGTGGCGGCGCTGGTGCGCTATACCAAGCAGGTCGTGTACCTGGACGACGCCGAGGTGGCGACGGTGCACGCCGCCGACTACCGCACCGCATCCCTCGACGAGCGGGACCGGCGTGGCCCGGCCCAGGGGCAGAGCAAGACGCCGACCACCGTGGAAGCCGAGGCCGGGGACTACGAGCTCGGCCCGTACGAGGATTTCATGCGCAAGGAGATCCACGAGCAGCCGGAGGCGCTGCGCCGGGCGCTGCGCGGCCGCCTCGACGAGAGGTTCGCCACGGCCAGGCTGGGCGGGATCAACCTGGACGCGCGCCAGCTCAGATCGATCAGGCAGGTGAAGTTCCTCGGCTGCGGCTCGGCTTACTACGCCGGTCAGATGGGCGCGGTGCTGACCGAGGAGCTGGCCCGCATCCCCTCCGACGCCGAGCCCGCGTCGGAGTTCAGGTACCGGAACCCGGTCGTCGACCCCGACACGCTCTACGTGGCGGTTAGCCAATCCGGCGAGACGCTGGACACGCTGATGGCGGTGCAGGAGCTACGCCGGAAGGGCGGTCAGGTCATCGGCGCGGTCAACGTGGTGGGCAGCGCGATCGGGCGTGAGTGCGGCCACGGCGTGTTCCTGCACGCGGGTCCGGAGATCGCCGTCGCGTCCACCAAGGCCCTGACGAACATGGCGGCTACGTTCGCCATGCTCGCGTTGCTGCTCGGCCGGGTCCGCGACCTGTCCTCGGCCTCCGGTCAGCGGATCGTGGCAGGCCTGCGCGCGCTGCCCGGCCAGATCGAGGAGATCCTGGCCAGCGAGGAGGAGATCGCCGAGGTCGCGCGCCGGTTCGCCGGGGCCGAGCACATGTTCTTCATCGGCCGTGTCCGCGGCTGGCCAGTGGCCCGCGAGGGCGCGCAGAAGCTGAAGGAGGTCTCCTACGTCCACGCCGAGGCCTATCAGGCAGCCGAGCTGAAGCACGGCCCGCTCGCCCTGATCAACGCCACGATGCCGAGCGTGGTCGTCGTTCCCGCGGACGACCTGCTGGTGAAGAACATCTCCACGATCGAGCAGATCAAGGCCCGCGGCGGCCCGGTCATCGCGGTGACAAGCGCCGACCTGCCCGCGGGCCTCGCCGACGCGGTGATCAGGGTGCCCCGCGGCGAACCCGAGCTTGATCCGCTGCTGCTGAACGTCCCGCTGCAGCTGCTGGCGTACCACGTCGCGGCCAAGCTGGGCCGGGACATTGACAAGCCCCGCAACCTGGCCAAGAGCGTCACGGTCGAGTAACCCGCCCGGCCTCGGCGGCCGCCGCGTCACATCCGGGCCTGCTCAGGTAAACCGAGCAGGCCCGGACGTCGTATCCGCAGCATCCAGACACGCGCTTAAATGACTGGTTAGCGCCATTAGCTGGCGCGGTTTAATCGGCCCTATTCCGGACTCCGCTTCAGTCGCGGATGGCGCATGCTGGGCTTCCCCGCATGGTGTGCTGGCTTAATTGATATTGGTCAGACCCAGGTAGTCCACATGGTCCGCCCCTCCTCTCGCGCGCTGGCGTGCGGCTTGGTGACGCCCCCGGCGTTAGTACGGCCCGTAATCATGACTAGTCAGTCACCATTTAGCGCCTACTTTGTGCCCTGATGTAGGCGAATCTGCCGCAATGGCCCACAAATGGGCATAGATGAGTTAAGGTAGCTATGCGGAACTAGTTCTTTACGGTGAGCTGTCGGCTAATCCCCGCGCCTGTCACGTCTCATCCGGAACGGTGGTACATGGAAGCCTCTTCGGTCACACGGCGCCTGCTGTCGGGCGCCATGGTCCGGAACTGGGCATGGTGGCGTCTTCCGTGGCTGCTCCGCTGCTACGTCGGTGCTGTGCCGCTGGCGACGCTGCTCCTGGCCGGCTATTCGGTGTCGCAGACGGCCTGGCACCCCGGCGACCTGGTGAAGTTCCTGGTGCTGCTCGGCTGCGGCGTCATCTCGGTCGTGGCGACTCCGCGCATCGCATACCTGCAGAGCGGCCTGGTGAGGGACTTCCTCACCGTGTGGGTGCTGCCCGTGGCAATCTTGCTGCCGCCCTGCTACGCGATGGTGACGCCGATCCCGCTGCTCGTCCTGACCCAGTGGCGGGTGCACCGGGGGGTCGTCTACCGCCGCGTGTTCACCGGCGCCGCGATCGGCCTGGCCTACGGCACGGGATCATTCGCGTTCCATGCCCTCCCCCCGTCTGTGGCCGGGTCCACCGTCGGGACCGGAGCACACGCGCTGACGTGGACGGCCTCGGTGGCCGCGTGTGAAATCATCGGCTGGCTGGGGCATCATTTCCTGCTGGTGAGCGCGGTCAAGCTATCCGATCCCTCGGCCCGCGTCGCCCTCCTGGAACTGAACCGTGAGGCGTTGCAGGCCGACTTCGCGCAGATCGACCTCGGCATCGTGATCACGATCGTGGTCGCCGTCAACACCGTACTGGCCATCTTCGCCGTACCCACGGTGTTGCTGGCCCGCCGGTTCATGATGCACGCGCAACTCCTGGCCAAGTCCCGCATCGATACCAAGACCGGCCTGCTCAACGTGGCCACCTGGGAGAGCGAGGCCGAAGCGGAGATCGCCCGGGCGGTCCGGACCCGCAGCCCGCTGTCCGTCGCGCTGATGGACATCGACCACTTCAAGGCGGTCAACGACACGCACGGCCACCTGGTGGGAGACAAGGCGCTGCGTGCGGTCTGCGACGCCCTGCGTGAGCAGTTGCGGAGCTACGATCTGGCTGGCCGGTTCGGTGGTGAGGAGTTCGTGATCCTGCTGCCGCAGACGCGCGACGCCAACGCGCTGACCATTGCGGAGCGTCTGCGCACGTACATCGCCGACATGTCCGTCCCGGTCAGCGAGGACGACCCGGACAATTGCCTCCGGCTGACCGTCTCGGTCGGCGTCGCCTCACTTGATGACACCAACCGCGAACTCACCGACCTGCTCGCCGCGGCCGATGCCGCCCTATATTCCGCTAAGCAAACCGGCCGTAACAAGACTCACGTCGCTAACGCTAATGCTCCGCTGGCGCAAATAGTCCCAACCGCACGCCCGGCTGCCGCCGTCGTGAATACCCCGGATACATCGCGCCACTTAGGGGAGTTCCTCGCCCTGTGCTAATGCGCCCGCGTTGATTCCCCTACGCAAATAAGTCCGGCGCTAGTGCAGGGGCTGAATGTCGTCAAAGGCGCCGGCGCTGCCCGGCAGCGGCTGCTCGCACCACACGACCTTGCCGGTCGCGGTCCGGCGGGCGCCCCAGCGATGGGCGAGCTGGCGCACGACCTGCAGGCCGCGGCCGTTCTCGTCCTCGCCGTTGGCCTGGCGCAGCCTCGGCAGTGCGCCGGAGTTGTCGATTACCTCGCAGACCAGCGCCTTCTCGTTGACGAGCCGGAGCGTGACCTCGCCCCGTGAGTACCTGACCGCGTTGGTCACGAGCTCGGAGACGAGCAGCTCGGTCGTGGGGATCATGTCCTCCAGGTCCCAGCGCTTCATCGGCTCGACCAGCGCCGAACGTGCCTCCCGCACCGAGGTCAACTTCGGTGCGAGCGTCCACGAGGCGAAGCAGTCCTCGGACAGCCGTCGCAGCCGCGCGATGAGCACCGCGATGTCGTCGCGCTGATGATCGGAGTACACCCCGTCCAACGTGGCCTTGCACAGGTCCTCAAGCGGCCTGGTCGGCGAGCCCGGGCCGAAGATGCTGCGCAGCCGGGCCAGGCCGTCGCTGATGTCCTGGCCCTTGTTCTCCACCAGGCCGTCGGTGTACAGGACGAACAGGCTGCCGTCCTCGATCTTGAACCGGCGGCTCTCCACCTCGCCGTCACCGATGCCGAGGGGCGGCGCGGGCGGGACGTCGAGCAGCTCGTTGCTGCCGTCCGGGTGCACGAGCAGCGGTGGCAGGTGGCCGGCCACGGCGACCTCGCATTCACCGCTCACCGCGTCGTAGACGGCGTACGCGCAGGTAGCGAAGTGCGGCTCGCGCTCGCCGAGTGTGTGCATGAGCTCGTCAAGCTGCTGCAGCGAATCGGAGGGCGGCAGCTCAAGCATGGCCAGGGTGTGGATGGCGGTACGCAGCCGGCCCATGGTGACGGCGGCCCGCACGCCGTGCCCGGCCACGTCGCCGACCACCAGCGCGACCCGGCCGCCGGGCAGCGCGATGGACTCGTACCAGTCGCCGCCGACCTCGATGAGCTTGCTGCCAGGCAGGTACCTGTGCCTGACCTCGACCGAGGAGGGCGCGGACAACCCGGTCGGCAGCATGCTCCGCTGCAGGGTCAGCGCGGTGGCGTGCTCGCGGCTGTATCGGCGGGCGTTGTCGATGAACATGGCAGCACGGGACGCGAAGTCCATGCCGATCTCGATGTCGTACGCGTCGAACCTCCGGAACCCCTCCTGCCGGGTGCAGGCGAAGAAGCCCAGCATGGTGCCGCGCGCGATGAGCGGCAGCAGCAACAGGGAGGCGCCGGACAGCAGCTTGGCCACGGGCTTGCGCCGCCAGGCCTTGGCGATCTCGCTCGCCTGGTTTTTGCTGAGGGTCGTCTCGAGCACCGGCATGGCGGTGTCCATGCACCGGTAATACGGCGTGTGCTGGGGGTAGCGCAGGATCTCGCCGGTGGGGAACACGGCCTCCCAGGCGGGGTCCTTCCTCTCATGCAGCAGCGCGATTCGGCGCAGCGGCGCCGACCCTTCCGGCCCGTACGAGGGCAGTTCGTCGTCGCCGGCCAGGCTCTCTAGCAGCATCAGGCCGGCCACGTTGCAGAACGCCGGTACGAGCGCGTCCAGCAGTTCACTCGCCACCTGCTCAATGTCGAGCGTGTCGCCGATCCTGGTGAACGTGTCATCGAGCATCTGCCTGCGCATGAGCGCGGGGTCGACGAACCGCTCGGATTTGGGCGCGGGAATGCGGAGCAGGGCCAGCGCGGCCAGGCTAGTGCCGGCGGCACGCATCGGATGGACGGTCACCACGGCCTCGGTCGGGGGACCGTCGCGCGTCTCGATCGTGAGCATGGCGCTGCCCTCACGATCGGAACGGATCGCCTCGAGCAGTCCGGCCACCGCGACGGTGCCGTCGGCCTGCCAGGTACTGTGCGAATTCGTCTGCGCGGCGTTCGGCTGGTCGTTGTTTCCGGGGGTGCCGCTTTCGTGGCTACCGGCCGACGTGAGCTCGATAAGCTGCGCGCCGAGCAGATCGTCCGGCTTGCGGGCCAGGATCTTGGCCGCGTTCCTGTCGTGCTGGACGATGCGCCCGTCATAGTCGATCCCGAGAATCAGGGTACGGACGGACGAAGACATGGCCGGATGAGAACTCTCGGCGGCACTGCTCTCGGTAGCACTGCTGTTAGCAGCACTGCTTCCGGCCGAGGTCTCCGGGGTTTCGGCGATCCCCGCCTCCTGGAAGTTCGTGCCGGTACCGGCATGGTGGCTTCGCTTGGTTCCGTTGCCAGAAGTCCGCGGCAACGGGGCACGACTGTGTGCGGCACCGCTCTCGGAACCGTCCGCCCCGAGAGCGTTGCCCTTTGCCGAAACGCCGGATGTCACGTGCGGTCTCCTGACGGCATCGCAGGCTGCGCTCCTGTCAATTATGAGCCACGGACGGCACGTTCAGACAGGAGTTCCGATGACTCACCTTTCTCCCGAAAAGTCACCTTTTATGATCCTTTGACGCAATTCTAGTGGTGAACTGTGCCCCATGTGACTCCGGAGCCCGGTCGAAATGAGGATCATCGCGGCTTAGGGGTCATCACGGGGCAGGATTCTTAACACGTCGATCTCATCTGATTACGCTACGTCACAAAAGTGGCAACCAGTCGCGTTCCCCCGCCCAGTCGTTCCGCCGCCCAGTCGCCAAGTTACTTTGCCGGCCGACCGCTCAGCCGCTCACGTTAGCCGCGCCACGGCCAGCGCGGCGGCGAGCAACATGATGGCCCAGGAGGCCGCGCGCAGGGCCCGCTCGAGCGGCTGGAGCAGAGTGTCCGTCGTGATCGGTATGGTGCTCCCGTCGACGAAGGTCAGGCTGCCCTCGACCCGCGCCGCCCGGCGCCGGATGTTCCTGGCCGGGGTGCTCAGCCGGCGCTGGGCCGCGGAAAGCGCGAAGGCGCCGCCGGCGGCCAGGACGGGAGCCAGGGCCAGCGTGCCGGTCTGCGCGGTGTAGGCGGTGAGCACCGGGAAGGCCCCCCAGGCGGCGGCGAAGCCGAAATCGGTGTGCATGAAGCCGCCGAAAAGCTCCGCGTTGTACGCGATCACCAGCACCGGGCCCGCCACCATGTACGGGATCAGCGGCCAGCCGACCCGGATCACCCCGAACACGCCGAGGACCAGCGCGCCAAGCAGCCCGACGACGACCACGGCGACCAGCGCGCCGGATGGGATCGCCGTCTGCAGCGGACGGCCGCGCAGCTCGTCGAGCGCATGCGCGGCCAGCCCGACGGCTAGGAAGAACGCCAGCACGGTCGCGATCAGGTAGCTGGTCAGCACCTGCGGCGCCAGCGCGGCACCGATGACCACATAGGACAGGTGCCAGCCCGTGTACGGCGGATGCAGCAGCGTCCACCAATCCCTCCAGGGGCCAGGCCGGGCTGCGTAATACGCGGGCCGGGTCTTGGCCTCACTGGCCGGCACGCGTGCCCCACATGACCAGGCCGCCGCCCAGGCTCATGACCCGGGTCCCGACGTCGGTCAGGCCCGCCTTCTCCCACGCCGCCACCGTCCAGGAGACCGGGTACCGGCGGTAGTGAGCGGAGATGTTGGGGCCGAGGAAGCGGCCGACTCGGAACCACTCCCGGCCGCCGAGCAGCAGGCCGCCCGCGGGCAGCACCATCCGGGTGTAGGCCCACCAGGCCGGATGCCAGAGCGGCCCGGTCGGTACGCAGAACTCCAGGCTGGCCATGGTCCCGCCCGGCTTGAGCACTCGGGCCAGCTCGGCCAGCGTGGCCTGCGGGTCCCGCACGTACCTGAGCAGGTAGGTGAAGGTCAGGGCGTCGAAGCTGGCGTCGGGGAAGGGCAGCTGCTCAGCCCGCCCGGCCACCAGCGTGATCCGGTCCCGCTGGTCGGCCGCCGCGACCCGGCGCCGTCCCTGGCGCAGCATCGGCTCGGTCAGATCCACGCCCACCACCCGGGCCCAGCTGCGCGCCGCCAGCTGCAGCGCGACGCCGGCGGTGCCGGACGCGACGTCGAGGATCACGCCGTCCGCCGGGACGGCGCCGGAACCTGCGCAGACCCGGCCGGTCATCGCCGCCCGCCACTGCCCGTTCTGGCCGAAGGAGAGCAACTCGGCTAGGCGGTCGTACCGGGCGGGCAGCGGGGCGAACAGGTCACGTGCGAAGCGGTTGGGACCCGAAAGGTCATCGGGCATAGCGGTTCTCCCGGGTTCTCCTGGGGCTCCAGCGGTGCCTACTACCCCACCGTAACGCCGGGAGCTGCCGAGCGGTTCAGCTTAGTTCGGGCGGGAGCGCGGCCCTGATCTTTTCCGCGTAGGCCTGCGCCGGGTGGGCGTCGTCGTACGGATGCCGCGGCCCGAGCCAGAATCGCAGGCCATCGCCCTTATTCCGGGGGATCACGTGCAGGTGCAGGTGCGGGACGGACTGGCTCACCACGTTGTTGACCAGGATCATCGAGCCGTCCGCGCCCAGGCCGTCCTCGACCGCGCGCTCCAGCCGCTGCGCCGTGGTGAAGAACCCCGGCACCTGGTCGGCGGGCAGGTCGCTGAGCAGTCGCATGTGCCGCTTCGGTGCGAGCAGTGTGTGACCGTGGAACAGCGGTCGGTGATCGAGGAACGCGATCAGCTGTTCGGTTTCCACGATGGTCACCGCTTGCTGCTCACCGCGGATGATGGCGCAGAAAACACAGGTTGCCGGCATCAGCCGTGAGCCTATCGCCGTACCCCTGACCCCGCGCACGCGGCCAGCCCGCCGCCCCGGCTTCCCGGTCTTTTGCCCGAACGACCTGGCCTCCCGCCCGGCCGGACGGCTCGACCGGCCGCCAGGTATGCGCCCGTCCGGGCCGTCTCCGCTACGCCGACCGCTGGCGGTTCAGCGGCCGAGTTCGAACCATACGCAGGTACCGGCGTGCTCGCGTAGGAATCCCCAGCGCTGCGCGATCTCGTTGACGAGCTGGAACCCGCGTCCGCCCTCGTCCTGCCCGGTGGCCTCGCGCCAGTGCGGGAGCCCGCTCCGGCCGTCGTCGATGACGTCGCCCGGCTACTGGCTCAGGGTGGTGTTCTGGCCGGAGGCGGTGATCCGGAGCCCCTGCTGGGTGACGCTGATGCTTTGGATCGTCACTCCGGCCGGGAGCTTCGGGATGCTGAAGCTGAAGTTCGCCAGGTTGCCGAGGATGTCCGCCGGAATCCCGCCGAAGTCGATGACCTTGACGTTGATCTGGTTCGATCCGGTCCGGGTGACCTGGGCGGTGGCCGTGTCGCTGAGCGGGCCGAGGCTGATGTCCGCCTTGATCTGGTTCGGGCCGTCGGCGGAGAGCGTGATGCCCTGCGGGATACCGCCTACGTTCCCCAGGGCCTTGAACGTGATCAGCGCCGAGGCGTTGAACTGGTCAATCGTGGCACTGTTGAGCCCGTGGATGTGCATCCCGTGCAGCGTGGCGGTCAGGCTGGCGATCTCGAGCAGCCCGGAGCCCGCGCTGCTTGCCTTGATGGTCTCGTTGCTCGCGTTGACGTTCACGGTCCGGAAGTCCCGGGCGGCCAGCTGGGTCAGGAACGGGAAGCCCTGGATGGTCACGTTCGGCTTGCCGGACAGACCCAGGGACGACTGTATCTGGCTCGCCATCTGGTTCTCGGTGTACGCGTTGGCGGCCCGGTCGCCGACCACGAGCACCACGACGATCACGATCAGGGTGATGAGCGGCCATCTTCTCCTGCGCCGCCGCGTCCGGGCCGGGGGCGCCTGGTAGCTCTGCGCCCCCTGGTAGCCCTGAGTCCCAGGAAATCCCTGGTTGGGCGGATTCCCCTGCGTCCCCTGAGATCCCTGATCCCGGGGATAGTCCTGGTTCGGCTGGTAGCCCTGGTTCGGCGGGTACCCCTGACCTGCCGGGAATCCCTGGCCCGCCGGGAATCCCTGGCCGGACGGGTACCCCTGGTCCGCTGGGTAGCCCTGGGCCTCAGGAAGTCCCTGGTTCCCCTGGTAGCCCTGGTTGGTGGGGAGCTGCTGCGTCGCCTGGGAGTCCTGGTGCCCCGGATCTGTAGGAATTGCCCGTGTCCCCTGAGAGTCCTGGTTCCCTTGGTAGCCCTGCTTCCTCTTGGGATCCTGAGGCTGCTGCCACCACTCGGGACCGGGCTGGGTCTGATCGGAGCTCATGCCATTCCCCCCAAGATTCCGGCCATGCTGGCCGTATCTCCACAAGCGGCCATGCTGACCGTATCCCCACAATACGCACCTATCGTCATCATTTCCTACCTCTGAGGTGTCGGTTAGTTACGGGGGATAACATTGAGTCACATGCGGCGTTCAGCATGGGTGTGGCTCGGTTTGGCTCGGTTTCTGGCGCTCGTTCAGATGCTCAGTTTTCGGACGCGGTGCAGGACCTTCCAGTATCAGGGTGTCCGCCTCCCAATATGTCAAAACGCGCGGTCAACATGAATGGTTCTCCCGATTCCCGTTTACGCCCGGCAGCCCTACACTTTGTAAGCATGCCACCCGAGCGTTTTGACTGGTCTGACCGTAGGGCGCCACAGGCCAGTCCGTCTCCAGCCGGGCTCGCGCCAGCCGGGCTCGCCGAGGCCTCACCGCCGAAGGGAGGGGCCTCGGGCCCATCCGGGCCGCCCGACCTCGAAGTGCGGACCAGGCGCTCAGTTCACCAGATGACGGCCGGGACGACCTACAGCATCGGCCGCGATCCCAAGTCTGAAATCGTCATGACCGATTCACGTGTCTCCTGGCGGCATGGGGTCCTGCGGGTCGACGGGGGCGGCTGGATCATCGAGGACCTCGGCAGCACCAACGGAACGTTCCTCGGACTGCAGCGGCTTGACCGGATCGAGATCAGCGCCGAGTGCGTCGTGCGGCTGGGGAACCCGGACGACGGGCCGGTCCTGCGTTGCGTGCCCCAGGTGCCCGCAGCCGCCGCCGGCCAGGCCGGCGCGCCCCCGGCCGACCACCCGGGCACGGCCCTGTCGGTCCCTCCCGCCCCGTCGGCCCCGCCCACCCCGGAAGCTGCTCCCCGCCCCGACTCCGAGTCCTGGTGGCAGCCGTCCGCGGAGCCCCAGCCGGCACCCGCCCCGCCCGAGCCCGCCCCGCCGCGTGAGCGCTTCGCCCCGCCCGAGCCCGCCCCGCCGCGTGAGCGCGAGCACGCCCCGCGGCACGCCATGCCGGGGGCGGCGGCCCAGTCGGCTCAGCCGGTCGCCAAATCGCCCCAGCCGGTCGCGCCGGACCTGCTGCCGAGCGTGGACCGCAGGCCCACGGCACGGATGCCGCTGCCGGCCAAGGCCTTGCGTATCGGCCGGATGCCCGACAATGACCTGGTCCTTTCCGACCTCAATGTGTCAAAGCGCCACGCGGAATTGCGCAAATCGCCCACCGGCAGCTACGAGATCGTCGACCTCGGCAGCCATAACGGCACCTTTGTCAACGGCCAGCGGATTTCCTCCCAGGTGCTGACCGAACAGGACCTCGTCAGCATCGGGAACTCCACGTTCCGGCTCAAGGACGGCGAGCTCAGGCAATTCGTCGACGACGGCAACATCACCTTTAACGCTCAGGACCTGGTCGTCAAGGTCGGGGGGGGCAAGGTGCTGCTCGACCACGTGACGTTCCCGATCCCGGAGAAATGCCTGCTGGGCGTCATCGGGCCCAGTGGTGCGGGTAAGTCCACGCTGCTTGGCGCGCTGACCGGGATGCGCCCCGCGACCACGGGCACGGTGCTCTACGACAACCGTGACCTGTACCAGAACTACAACGAGCTCCGCTTCCGGATCGGCCTGGTCCCGCAGGAAAGCGTGCTGCACACCCAGCTGACCGCCCGCCGCGCGCTGCAGTACTCCGCCGAGCTCCGCTTCCCGGCCGACACCAAGGCCGCCGAGCGGGACGGCCGGGTCGATGAGGTGATGGGTGAGCTCGGCCTGACCAAGCACGCCAACACGCGCGCGGACCGCCTGTCCGGCGGCCAGCTCAAGCGGGTCAACGTGGCGCAGGAACTGCTGACCAAGCCGTCGCTGCTGTTCCTGGACGAGCCGACCTCGGGCCTGGACCCCGGGCTGGACAAGTCGGTCATGGAGCAGATGCGGGACCTGGCCCACGACGGCCGGACGGTCATCGTCGTCACGCACAGCGTGGACAACCTGGACACTTGCGACCGGCTGCTCGTCCTGGTCCCCGGCGGGCGGATCGCCTACTACGGCCCGCCTGAGGAAGGACTCGCCTACTTCAACCAGTCGCGCTGGGCCGAGGTGTTCCAGGCCTTCGAGCGCTACCCGGACCGCGACTGGGCCGCCGAGTACGCTGCCTCGTCCGCCTACGCCCAGTACGTGCTGGGCCAGCGGCCGCAGTCGTCCCAGGTGCCCAACAGCCAGGAGCTGGCGGCCAACCCGCCGCCGCAGCGGCGCGGCGCGTTCAGCCAGATGGCCACGCTGACCCGACGGTACGTCCGGGTGATCGCGTCCGACCGCGGCTACCTGACCTTCATGGCCCTGCTGCCCATCCTCCTCGGCGCGCTGGTCGCCCTGGTGCCGGCCGCGCAAGGCCTGACGGGCAAGAAGAACGGGGACGCGCTGACCCTGCTGCTGATCCTGGTCATCTGCGCGTGCCTGGCGGGGATGGCCAGCTCGGTGCGGGAGCTGGTCAAGGAGCGCTCCATCTACACCCGAGAACGGGCGGCCGGCCTGTCGTCCGGCGCGTACCTGATCTCGAAGCTGCTGGTCCTTGGCGTCATCAGCGTCGCGCAGTCAACTGTGCTGGTGCTGATCGGCGTGTCCTGGCGACCGATGCCCGGTCGGGGTGCCTTCCTCACCGGCGTCCCGCTGGTCGAGTTGATCCTGGGTATCGCCCTACTCGCCGTCGCCTCGATGTGCCTCGGCCTGTTCGTGTCCGCCCTGGTCAGCACGTCGGAGAAGGCGATGCCTTTCCTGGTGCTGTTCACCATGGTCCAGGTCGTCCTGTCCGGCGGCGTGGTACCGCTGAACGGCAAGGCGGGGCTCTCCCAGCTCGCGATGATAGCGCCGTCCCGCTGGGGCTTCGCCGCGGCCGCGTCGACCGTGAACCTCAACGGGATCAGCCCGGCGTTGGGCGGGATCACCGACCCGCTATGGGCGCAGACATCGAGTCACTGGCTGAACGACATGGCCGTGATGATCGGGCTCTCGGTGATCTTCACGCTGTTCGCCTACATCAGGCTGCGCAGCCTCGGCCCGCGCCGGCGCAAGTGACGGGCCGGAGCTAACGGCACGGGCTCCGGCGGCACCAGGTCGCCGAGCAGCGCCCGCCGCAGGTCGGTGACCATGGCCTCGCTGACCTCGAGGCCGTAGGTCAGGAACCGGCCGAACGATCCGTACGTCCGGTCGGCCTCCTCGAAGGCGGCACCCAGGTAGGTGGCGCTCTGCTCGAGGACGGGCCGGAGCAGCCCGGGATCGGCCACGATCCCGGTCTTGACCAGGTCCAAGCGGAGCTTGGCGTAGCCCGTGCGGTGCAAGTCGTTGGACAGCAGGTAGTCGCGGAGCACCAGCTCGCGCGGCACCCCGAGGGCGGTGAGCACGACGGCGGTCATCCACCCGGCGCGGTCCTTGCCGGCCGTGCAGTGGTAGAGCAGCGGCAGCCGCCAGGGCGCGCAGATCATCCGGAACGCGGCCCCGAACGCCTCCCGCTGCCGGGCGTCCGTCACGAACCCGCGGTTCATCTCGACCATGAAGGAGGCGGCGCGCCCGTCGCCGAGTTCGCGCCGCTGTCGCTCGTGGTCGCCGCTGGCGATGAGCTCGTAGAGGGCGCCGAGGTCGCCGCCGCTGACCGGCAGGGGAGCGAACTCGACACCGTAGGGGAGCCGGTCGTCACCGCCGAGCAGGATCTCGCCCGAACTACGGAAGTCGATGACGGTGCGCAACCCGAGCCGGTCGAGCCGCTCGACGTCGGCGCTGGTCAGCTGGCTGAGCACGTCGCCGCGGAACAGGCGGCCGCGGGTGACTTCCGGTCCATGGACGCTGCGGTAGCCGCCGATGTCCCGCACGTTCACCGCCCCGTCGAGGACGACATGGCGCGCCGGGGCACCGTCTCCGGTCATCGGACCAGGCTCATCGCGCACCGCCTAACGTGCCCCCAACCACCATAAGAGTAACTCCCGCACGCCGCTTCACCAGCATGAATGCCGGCTATTTAGGATTGCGCGAGTCGGCCGGGCCGCGGCTGGCCCCTAAGCTGGCAGCGTGACGGAACTCCACCTTCAGGCGCGGGACCTGCTCCGGCGGTTCCCGCTCATCGACGGGCACAACGACCTGCCGTGGGAGTTGCGCGAGCTGGCCGGCGGTGACGTGCGCAAGCTGAACCTGGCCGAGCCGGTGGCCGGCACCCACACCGACCTGCCCCGGCTCGCGGCGGGCGGGGTCGGCGCGCAGTTCTGGTCGGTCTACGTGCCTGCCACGCTGGCCGGGGACGGCGCGGTCGCCGCCGTGCTCGAGCAGATCGACCTGGTCCACCGGATGATCGCGGCCTACCCCGAGGCGCTCGAGCTCGCGCTGACCGCGGATGACCTGGAGCGCATCTTCGCCGCCGGCCGGGTGGCCTCGCTGCTCGGGGCCGAGGGCGGCCACGCCATCGCCGGGTCCCTTGGCGTGCTGCGGATGCTGTACGCGCTCGGCGTCAGGTACCTGACGCTGACCCACAACGCCAACGTCGGCTGGGCCGATTCGGCCACCGACGAGCCGCAGGCCGGCGGGCTGACCGAGTTCGGCCGGGACGTGGTCCGCGAGATGCAGCGGATCGGCATGCTCGTCGACCTTTCGCACGTCGCGGTTTCCACAATGCACCATGCGCTGGACGTGGCCCAGGCCCCGATGATCTTCTCGCACTCCAGCGCCAAGGCGGTCACCGACAGCCCGCGCAACGTGCCCGACGACGTGCTGGCCCGGCTGGCCGACAACGGCGGCGTGTGCATGGTGACGTTCGTTCCCGCCTTCGTCTCCCAACCGTGCGCGGACTGGGTGGCCGGTCTCAAGGCCGAGGCTGCGCGCCGCGGCCTGGACCCGAAGAACTTCAGTGAGCTGTACAGCCTCAAGTCCGAGTGGGAGCGCTCCCATCCGCACCCTCAGGCGACACTGGCCCAGGTCGCGGACCATGTGGAGCACGTCCGCGAGGTCGCGGGCGTGGCGCACGTGGGGCTGGGCGGTGACTTCGACGGCACCCCCGACGTGACCGTCGGCCTGGAGGACGTCTCCACCTACCCGGTCCTGTTCGCCGAACTGCTCGCCCGCGGCTGGACCGAAGCCGACTGCGCGGCCCTGGCCGGCGGCAACCTCCTGCGCGCCCTGCGCGAAGCCGAGGCGTTCTCCCGAGGCTGAGGCCGGACCCGGCTACGAGGCCGGCGGTGCCATCCGGGCCCGGGGATTGCCGTAGACGGCGTAGGCCAGCCAGGTGGGATCACCTTCGCGTTCTGCGGCGCTCCGGGCGGACATGACCGCCTCGCCGAGTGTGGCACCTGCCGTGAGACTCCGGTAAAACAATCCGGCGAACTTCCGGGCTGTCTGGTCCTTTACGGCCCACAGCGAGCCGATGAACGCCGCCGCGCCGGCCTGCAAGAAGGCCTCGGCCCAGCCGTCCAGCCGGTTGTACGTGGGGGCCAGGCCCGCGCTGCGGCAGGCGTTGATGAACACTAGGGGAGCGGAGGGCTTCAGCGCCAGTTCGACCCTGGCCGTCGCCATGTTGGTGGTCGTGAACGACCGGCTGCCGAAAGTAATAGAGGATCCCTGGTCGATGCAGAAGTTGTTGTGGCAGGCGAAGTGCAGCAACCCGAAATTCCCGCGGTTGATCAGCTCGCGGAGCGGGGCGAACTCGGAGATAACCGCCTGGTCGGTCGGCCCGGCCCCCAGCAGGTCTCGCAGGAAAGCGATTTCGCCGTCCGCGGCCGGGGGCGAGCCCTCCGGTAGCACGAAGCGAGGCGGCCGCAGGTTCAGCATCGGCGGGGGCGGCGGTCGCTGGAACACGTCACGGGTCACCGGGAACTGCTCGACGAGGAAGCCCGCGTCGTGCCCGCGGTCCTTCGGATAGAGCAGTTCCCACGGCACCGTATCGTTGTCGGCCAGGATAGTCAGCTGCCGGATCCGGCCCTGACGCTCCCAGAACTGCCGCCGCAGGGTTTCCGGCAGGAGTTCTTGCCACAGGTTCGTCCCCGCGTCCATCAGGAAATCGCGGGCCTCCTTCGGCGAGTAGCCGCTCTGGCCCTCTGCGACCCTCTCCAGGTCGTTAACGAGAGCTTCCAGTCGTGGGCCCGGCTCGTAGGAAAGCTGGTAAGGCTCTTCCCTGGGGTTGTCGACGTCGTAGAACTGGAAGCGGTAGAGGTTCTCGCGCGGCTCATACCGCACCACCAGGCTCACCGCGCCGTCCACCGTCTCGGTGCTCAGGTCGGCGCTGCTGTCACGCGTGCGACTCGCCGGGGTCTCGCGTCGTGCGGTGACCTCGAGCGTAAGCTCCCCGAGATAGTTCCCCTCTCGCCAGGCGGTGACGAAGACGCGGCTCGGGCCGGGCTGCTCGGCCTGCAACTCGAAGCACACCGGCTCGGAGTCCTCGTCGGCCGGGACCCGCACGGTCGCCATGTGGTCGCCCTGGACCGTCAGCCCCGGCGCGTGGACCACGATGAGCACGTCCAGGCCGCCGGCCGGCACCGAGAACGACTTAAGCTGGGCGCCGCCTCCGGACAGGACGATGCGCGCGAGCAAGCTGAACGGCTTGCCGATCTGGACGTTGTCCGGGCATTCACCGCGTAGCCGACGGCGGCGCGGCGGCCCGCTCCTGACGGCGGTGACGCTCTCCAGGCCGGCCGAAGCGTCTCTGGTGCGAGGCCTCTCGGTCACCGCGGAGATTCCCGACCGGGTACGTGTGTCTTCCGCGGGTGCGGCAGGCGTGAGGTCCTGATAGCGCAAGGCGTCCCGCGACTCGGCGGCGGCTTCCTCGAATACCTTCAGCGCCGCCGCGACGCCGTCATCGACCGTCTCGTAGCGGCCCACGATCGCAGCGGCCACCACCTTCATCAGCAAATTCGCGGACTTGATGACGTCGTTGTCACGCAGGACGGCAGGTGTCTGGCCGCTGAGGGCGCTGGCAACCCTGCTGCGCTGCTCCATCGCCGTGCCCGCGAAGTCGAGCGCGTCTGGCAGCCGCGCGGTGTCGCCCAGCAGGACCGCACGGTAGTAGGCCACGATAGCCTCGCCGTGCACGCAGGCGGCCAGATGCGGGTGCGGGCGGCCGTGGTAGCGAACCTCGCGCAGCGCCCGCACATCCGCGTACACCGTCGCGGCCTGCGCGAGGTCCTCAGCGGCCAGCGTGAGAAGCGCGTGGCGCTCGCCGGCGTCGGCCGCCTGGGCCAGCTTGTGATGGGTCTTGGCCAGTTCGACGTTGGCGGTCCCGCTGTCGAAATCCGAGGGGGTGACGAGCCGCAATGCGAGGAGCGTGCCGCCCGTCGGCTCGCGGCAGCCCCCGGCCGCCAGCACGCTCGCCATGTCCAGGGTTCGGGCGGGCACCAGGCGAGGGTGCGGGCGGTGGCGGCGACGTCCGGATGCTGGCCGGGGAGTTCGCGCGCCAGGTCCCAGGCCAGTTCCGGCCCGTCCAGGTCGGTACGGTCCGGCAGGAGGGCACCATGGTCCGCAAGCGCGGCCAGGGCCCGGGCGATCAGCGGCCTGGCCCGACCGCCGTCTGAAGCCCGGCCGGCAGGTCGCCGAGGTCCCTGTCGTCGAGCGGGGACAGTCGTTCCGGCTGCCAGCCGTTGCTTGCCGCGGCTTCGAGCCAGCCCCCGTCGGTGGTGGTGACGATGACGACCTGGCCGGGCCGATGCGGCACTGGCATGAGCTCCGCCAGTCCCGGCGTCTCCGGTGGCATGTTGCAGTTGTCCAGGACAACCACCCAGGGCAGCCGAGCGTTGCGAAGACGCTCGAGCGCGGCCGATGCGAAGGCACGATCATTGCCCGCGTCAGGCTTCTCGCCGTCCGATGGCTCGTCGGCCTGTTCTTCACGCCGTTCCGCTCGGGCCAGCGACGCGGTCAGCGCCTTGGCATCGGTGGCGTCGAGAAACCAGCCGCAGCCGTTGTCGGCGCCGAGGGCGAGACGGTGGGCCAGCATGCTCTTCCCGAACCCCTGCGGCGCCTGCAGCACGACGATCGCGGCCCGGCGGTCGTCGAGCACCTCGGTCAACCTGCTTAGTACGCCTTGGCGGCGGCCAAGGTCGCCCCGCTGGGCGCGGCGGTGCACCCAGCCAGGACCAGGGTCGCCGAATCAGAAAGCAGGTTCGCCGCGGCGGGAGTCGCCTCGCGTGTCCCTAAATGCAGCCCAGCACCTGGCTGGGACCGGTGGGATGTCATTCGGTGCATTTCGCTTCCTACCACGGCGACCGTCGCGAGGTTGGGCTAAAGGGTCCACTATGCATGCGGCGATGTTCGCTCGCCCGGGGAATCGTGGGTCGACTGGCTATTTTTCCCACTCTCCTCCGCCGCATGCAGGCATTCGGCGCCGGGCCGGACAACGTCGGACACTGCGGCGGTGGCCCCCGATCCTGGCCCTGGGCGGCTGCGGATGCGGCTAGGTTGGTGCGGGTGGAAGCCAGCGGTCAGAGCCCAGCGTCAGGGCCAGCCAACATGACATTCAGCCCCGTCCCACTTCCGCCGTGGCGGCCCGGTGGCAGCGATCTGGGCGTCCTTGACGGGGCGCTGCGGCAGTGGGCGACGTCGCCGCCGTTGCGCGTCCTGGCCGAAGCGTCCGGATGGCCCTGGCCGGATCTCACCCCTACCGCCGATACGCAGGAGTTTCTCGACCGGCTGGCCGAACTCTCCGCGGCCTGGGATTTTCGCGGGCAAAAGGAGCGGAACTTCATCGCCGGCGAGCCCGCCGAAGTCGGCGGCCGGCTGATACCAGACCACCTGGTCCTGGCGGCGGCCGGCGCGCTGGGCCTGGTGAGCGGTCAGCCGCTGCCCAGCCGGCCATTTTCGCATCTCGTCGTGCTGTCCGGCCTGCTGAGAGCGTGTGTCAACCGGACCCACTACGCGGCCGGGCTGCTGCGGGGTCAGCTGGACCCGGGGTCCGTCACCGTGCTGGGCGCCCACCGGATGCTGGGCGGCGCCGAACCGCAGCAGGCACGCGATCTCGGCCTGGGCGACCTGGATGACGAGGCCGATGTGATCGTGGCCGCGACGCGCCAGGCGTTCGGTCTGGACGACCCGGCCCGCTCCGAAACCTCGGAGCCGTCCGGCGTCATGCCGAGGGGAGAACTCACCGCCGAGCAGAAGAAAGACCTGCACGCCGCCTCGGCCATCCACCGCTGGCCGACGGTAGAGGTGGTGATCGCGCCATCGGGTGATCCGGCGGAACGGCGGGCCAACACCGCTGATCAACTCCGCTACTGGGCGGCCCTGGCGAGCCTCGGCCGCCGCCACGACGTGCTCCTCGTCACCACCCAGATCTACGTTCCCTACCAGCACATGGACGCCCTGCGCGTGCTCGGCCTGGAACGTGGTTGCGGCGTGTACTCTTGCGGCGTGGACGCCGCGAATGCGCTGCTGCCTGCGAAGGCGTTCGGCGGACGGGAGTATCTGCAAGAGATCAGGTCCGCGCTCCGGGCCGCGGCCACCCTGCTGAGAGCGGCCCGAGATACCGCGGCGGATCAAGCGCCGGGCAACAGGAGGCTGAGCTGATGGCGGCACCGGCGACGGCTGCGTCGGCGCTTCGCCGGCGGGCGGACCTGGACGTGCTCACCTGGCCCGTCTTCGACGCGTTCGACGTCGACATCATGGTCACCACGCGGCAGGGCGGGGTCTCATCCGGGTCGTACGCGTCCCTCAACCTCGGTCTGCACGTCGGCGACGCGGACACCGACGTGCTGGAGAACAGGCGGCGGGCGGCGGCGGCCATGGACGCCGATCCCGGTGACTTCGTCTTCTGCCGCCAGGCGCACGGCCGCGAGGTCCAGGTCATCACGACCGGGGACCGGGGGAGGGGCGCGCGGGCCGACGCGGACGCGATTGCGGGTACGGACGCGCTGGTCACCAGCGACCCAGGCGTGGTGCTGACGGTGATGGTGGCCGACTGCGTGCCGATCGCCCTGTACGACCCGGTGGCGCACGTGCTGGCCTGCGTGCACGCGGGCTGGCGCGGCACGGTGGCCCGGGTCAGCGAAGCGGCGGTGGAAACCATGCGCATCCTCGGCAGCAGGCCGGAGAACGTGATCGCCGGGCTGGGGCCCGCCATCGCGCCAGATCGGTACCAGGTGGGCGAGGACGTGTACCAGGCGGCCCGCGAGGGCCTCGGGGCAAGCGCCGTGCAGGTCATCCGCGAGGACGGGACCGGCAAGTGGCTGTTTGACCTGTGGACGGCCAACCGGCTGGTGCTCAGGGAAGCGGGCGTGCCGGAAACGAGCATGCACGTGGCGGCGATTCCGACCGGGGCGGACGTCGGCCTGTTCTTCAGTGACCGGGAGGTCCGGCCCTGCGGGCGGTTCGCGGCCATCGGGCGGTTGCGCGCCCGGGAGGCCCGGTGAACGCTTCTCCTCGTCGCGGTACGTTGTTCCGCTACGAAAGCTACGAAATCGATGCCGCGGCAGGCTTGATCACGTGCCGGTACAGGGTCGACGGGCGGGCCTTCGAGGAGCGGATCACGCTGGGCCAGGCCGGGGACTGGGATTCACCGGCGGCCCGGGCTGCCGCCCGGCTGGTATTCCTGCTCGCCGGCGTTTCCTACTACAAGACGGCGGCGCCTGACGTCATCGACCTCGGCGGTACCGCCATCACCGACCGGGAGCGCGAGTTCCTCTACGAGTTCTACCTTCAGGGCCTGGCGGAGTTCGCCTACCGCAACGAGATCGACCTGTCCCGGCTTCGCATCCAAGCGCCCGTCCTTCCCGACCGCGCCGTCACCTCCGCTCCGGTTCCAGTGACCAGGGCGCTGGTGCCGTTCGGCGGCGGCATCGACTCGATCGTGACGGTGGAACAGGTCAGGCATCGGACCGACGCCGCCCTCTTCGTGGTGAGCCCGGCCAACCGACCGCTTCGCCGCGATCGAGCGCCCGGCGGCCGTCGCCGGACTCCCGGTCGTCCGCGCCGACCGTGAGATCGATCCCCAGTTGCTGCGCTCCCGTGAGCTCGGCTTCCTCAACGGGCACGTGCCGGTGACCGGCATCCTCTCCGCGATCGCCGTGCTCGCGGCGGCGCTCGACGGACGCGATGCCGTGGTCATGTCCAACGAGTGGTCATCGTCCATTCCCACGCTGGAACTCGGCGACCGGTCCGTCAACCACCAGTACTCCAAGAGCGACTCGTTCGAAGCCGGGTTCCGTGCTGTCCTGGCTGGCTGCGGTACGCCGATGCCGGATTACTTCTCCCTGCTCAGGCCCCGGTCGGAACTGTGGGTGGCGGAGCGGTTCGCGGGCCTGACGCAGTACCACGGCACGTTCCGCAGCTGCAACCGCGCCTTCCATATCGACAAGACACTGCGCCTTGACCACTGGTGCGGGCACTGCGACAAGTGCTGTTTCATCGACTTGATCCTCGCACCCTTCATGTCCGCGGCCGAGCTTGAGCAGATCTTCGCCGGGGGAGACCTGCCGCTTAGCCCGGGCAGCCGTGAGCCGCTGGCCGACCCGGCCCAGGCGGACCGCTTCCGCACGCTCCTCGCCACCTCGGCGACCAGTAAGCCCTTCGAGTGCGTGGGCGAGGTTAACGAGTGCCGCGCGGCGGTGCTGCTCGCCGCGCGGCGAGCTGATCGCGCCGACGCCAAGGTTCTCCAGGAACTGGCCGCCGAGGTCGCGGCTCAGCCGGATGCGCCGTCGGCCACGATGGCGGCGGAACTGCTGCGCCCCGTCGGTGAGCACTTCATCCCCGCCGTATTCGCGACAGAGGACCTGCTGGCGCGATGACGAGGTCAAAGCTTTCCTGGTCCGATCTGCGCGGCGTCAGGGCCGGCGTCTGGGGTCTTGGCCGTGAAGGCATGGCGAACCTGCGCAAGCTCCGATCGCTGGAAGCCGAGCTCGTGCTGGTGGACGACAGTCCCGCCGCGGCCGACGTGGGCGGCATCCCGGTAGTGCCCACCCAGGCGGGCGGGCTCGAGGCCCTCCAGCGGTGCGACGTGGTCGTCAAGACCCCCGGCATCAGCCGCTACCGGCCCGAGGTGACCCGGCTCGAACAGCTCGGCATCCCGGTAACCGGCGGTCTGGGGCTGTGGCTCCAGGAGGCGGCCACCGAGCGCGTGGTCTGCGTCACCGGCACCAAGGGTAAGAGCAGCGTGGTGTCGATCGCCGGTCATCTGGCCACCGGGCTCGGGTACCGGTGCATGGTGGGCGGCAACATCGGCTTCCCGCCGTACGATCCCGAGATCGCCGCGGCACCCTGGGATTACTGGGTGATCGAGGTTTCCAGTTACCAGGCCACCGATCTCGCCTCCGCGCCGCCCGTGGTGGGCGTCACGTCGCTGCACCCTGACCATGTGCCCTGGCACGGCGGGGTGGAGAACTACTTCCGCGACAAGCTGTCGGTGTGCTCACAGCCGGGCGCCGACCTGACCATCGCCAACGGCGACAGCGACCTGATCCGGGAGCGCTCCGGCCTGCTCGGCCCGCGGATCGAATGGGTGCACGCGGACGACGAGCCAGGGGCGACGTGGATGAGACCACTCGGCCTGCTCGGCGATCACAACCGGCGCAACGCCCTGATCGCCAGACGATGCCTGGTCGCACTCGGGATGCCCGAGGCGGCCGACGACGCGGCGCTGCACAAGGCCGCCCACGGCTACCGGCCGCTGCCCAGCCGGCTCCAGGTCATCGGCGACGTCGGGGGCGTGACGTTCGTCGACGACAGCCTGTCCACGAACGTCCTCCCGACGGTCGCCGCGCTCGACGCGTTCGGCGGGCGCCGGGTGGCTCTCATCGTCGGGGGACAGGACCGCGGCATCGACTACGCGCCGCTGGCCTTCGCCCTGCGGCAGCGCACGGCACCCACCTACGTGCTGACGCTGCCCGACAGCGGCCCCAGGATCAGGGCCGATATCGAGGCGGCCGCGGGCGCCCAGGACGGACCGGGCGCTTCCGGCCTGGCCGCGGTGACCGACTGCGCTGACCTGGAAGCCGCGGTGGCCGCGGGATTCGCCTGGGCGCGCCCGGACGGGGTGATGCTGCTCTCCCCGGCGGCACCTAGCTTCGGCCACTTCCGGGATTACCGCGATCGCGGCGAAGCCTTCGCCCGCGCCATGCGCGCGCTCTCCTGAGGTGCTCGCAACCGTAGCCGTGCAGAAGGTCACCATCGGCAGCCTGATCGACTCCACGGACCTGTTCTACTCGGGCGACGCCGGGTCGAGCTGGCGGGTCGTGCACACAGAAGACGACGGCGGGATGGGCTGGGCCGACCTCGGCTTTACCACCGCGGCCGACGGCGTGGTTGAGCCATGTCTCCTCAGTCCGTGACGGTGATGCCCAGGTGGCGGGCGATCAGCGGGGCCAGCGCGACCAGCTGGCCGCTGTCGATGGTGGCGCCGCGCAGCGACTCGTACCCGGCGGTGATGCCGAGGACCGCGCCGCGCAGGTCCACGTCGGTGCAGCTGACCTTGGCGAAGTCGGCGCGGGTCAGCGTGCAGCCGCCGAAGCTGACCCGCTGCAGCCTGGCGCCGCCGAACTCCACGTCGCGCAGCAGGCAGTTCTCGAACGTCACGTCGGTGAGCGTGCCGCTGCGGAAGTTCACCGAGTCGAGCTTGCCGTCGCGGAAGGTGACGCGGCGCATCGAGACGGAGAAGGCCTGCACCCCGGCCAGCGCGCAGCCGGCCAGCGTGGTGTCCAGCCAGCCGGTTTCGGCCAGGTCGCTGGCGACGAACCTGACCTCCCGCAGGCGGGTGTCGGTGAACCTGGCCTTCCTCAGCCGGCCGCCGTCGAAGGAGACTCCGGCGAACTCGCAGTCGAGGAAGTGGCAGTTCCCGGCACTGGCATCGGCGTCGGCGAACGAGGCGTCGGCGAACAGGACACCGTCGTACTCTTCGTCCGGCTCCAGGCCGCCCTCGTGCGGGATGAGCTCACCAGCCATGGACCGACCCTACCGGCGCAGGTAGGTCAGGACCGCCAGCACCCGGCGGTGATCTTCCGCGCCCCGGTCGCCCTGGACGGCTTCTCCGGCTGGCCTGGTCAGGCCGTGGCCAGCTAGCCCCATATGATCCTGCTGGAATAAGCAAGGCAATCAGAAGGGAGCCGGCCATGGCCGACGGCGAGGACTTCAACGGGAAGATCATCGAGGAGTTCCGGGCGAACGGCGGGAAGGTGGGCGGCTGGTTCGACGGCCAGACCCTCCTGCTGCTGCACCACATCGGAGCCAAGAGCGGTACCGAACGGGTCAACCCGCTCGTCTACCAGCAGGTGGGTGACAGCTATGCGATCTTCGCCGCGGCCGCGGGCGCGCCGCACGACCCGCAATGGTTCCGCAACCTGATCGCGCACCCGGACACCACGGCCGAGGTCGGCACCGACACGATCAACGTCCGGGCCCGGCTGGCCGACCCGGACGAGCGGGCGGCCATCTATGCCAGGCAGAGGGAAGCCATGGCCAATTTCGCAGGCTACGAGAAGAGCGCCGCGCCGCGCATGATTCCCGTCATCCTCCTCGACCCGGTGGCGTAACCTCCTTCCTGGCAGCCCGGCCCTGGGACGGCATGCGGGAGGTGGCCGAAGGCACCGCGATATCCTCATCCCCTAGCCACCAGGGAAGGGTCCGAAGAGTGCCGATTTACGCGCTGGGTTCCTACGAGCCGGACATCCACGAGACCGCCTTCGTTCACCCCGATGCCGTGATCATCGGCCGGGTGAGCATCGGTCCCGAGGCATCGGTGTGGCCGTGTGCCGTGCTGCGCGGCGACCACGGCCGGATCGAGATCGGCACGCGGACGTCGGTGCAGGACGGAACCGTGGTGCACTGCACGCACCACTGGCCGACGCTGATCGGGGCCGAATGCGTGGTCGGGCACAACGCGCACCTAGAGGGCTGCGTGGTGGAGGACAGGTGCCTGATCGGCTCGGGCTCGATCACCCTGAACCGGGTCACGGTGGGGACCGGCGCGATCGTGGCGGCGGCCTGCCTGGTCCCTGAGGGCTTCGAGGTGCCGCCGGGCACCCTGGTGGCCGGCGTGCCCGCGCGGATCAAGAGGACCGAGGTGCCCGCGGACTGGGTGGACAACGCGGTGAAGACCTACATCGAGTCGGGCCGCACCCACCGGGCCGGCCTGCGGCGCCTGGACGGGTAACCGCCCCGCATGATCGATGGCATGAGAGTCATCGACGCCCATGTGCACGTGCCCCGGCTGAGCACGGTGACGTCGGCGTGGATGCAGTGGGCGGCCGATTTCGGCAAGGACTCCCCGTGGCTCGGCGTGTTCGGCCCCGAAGGCGATCCGATCCCGGCCCAGCTCGACGCCCTGCTGGAGGCCGAAGGCGTCGACGTCGCCCTGCTGTTCGCCGAGTACAGCCCGCGGGCGACCGGCATCCAGCCCGTCGAGGACCTGCTGCCGCTGATCGCGTACAACCCCCGGCGGTTCCGCCTGGTGGCCAACGTGAACCCGGCCGTGCACGCCCAGCCGGCCGCCGAAGCGGCCCGCCAGCTCGACCTGGGCGCCGTCGCGGTCAAGCTGCATCCGGTGCACGGCGGCTTCCGCCCCGACGCGCGGGACCTGTACCCGGTCTACGACCTGTGCGCCGAACGTGGCGTCCCGGTCATCGTGCACACCGGCGGAAGCATCTTCCCCGGCTCGCAGCCGGAAGCGGGCGACCCGACGCTGATGAGCCAGGTCGTGGCCGACTACCCGGGCGTTACGTTCGTGCTGGCGCACGGCGGGCGTGGGGGATGGTACGCCGACGCCGCCCGGATGGCGCTGGCCTGCGGAAACGTCTGGCTCGACCTGGCCGGGCTGCCACCCAAGCGGCTGCCGGACTACTACGCCGGCTTCGGCCTGACCGAACTGGCCGCCAAGTGGATCTTCGGGACCGACTGGCCTGGCGTGCCCGGCGTGGCCAGGAACGCGCGCGCGGTGGCGGCCCTGGGCCTCCCCGGCGACGTCCTGGCCGGCGTCCTCGGCGGCAACGCGGCCCGCGTCTACCTGCGGGCCTAGTGTGCCCGGCAGGGCCTAGTGTGCCCGGCAGGGCCTAGCTGAGCAGGCTCGGCGCCTCCGCCAGGCTTTCCGGGCCGCCCAAGGCGAGCAGCCGCTGCAGCAGCACCACCTCGCCGCGGTCCAGGTCGCTGCTGACCGGCAGCCTGCGGACCCGTTCGGCGGCCAGCGCCAGCGACCGCTGCGCGGCCCGCAGCTGCTCCCGCAGCCTGGCGTTCTCCTCCGCCAGCTTGCCGTGCTTGGTCCACGCCGTGGCCAGCTCGTACTCAAGGCCCGTGACCATCTCCTGCAGGGCTACCTGATCCGGGCCCAGCGGATCCGGCGTCAGCTGGTCCGCGTCCAGTTGATCCGGGGTCAGCTGGTCCGGACCCAGCTGGTCCGGTTGGCTCGCCTGCGGCTCGGCCGCGGCCAGCCGCCGGACGACCTGGACCAGCAGGCGACGGGCCAGTTCGTCGTAATCGAAGGCCGCCGCCCCGGTGCCGCCGCCGATCTCGGCGTCGACCCCGCCGGACCCGCCGATCCCAGCGGCCATCGCCACTTCTGGCATCCCGGAGGCCCGGGCGCCCCCGCCGGCGACGATGGCGTGCGCAGGCCCCAGGCTGAGCCGGTACGTCCGTTTGCCCCGGACCTCACGCTCGATCAGCCCCGAACGTTCCATACCGGACAGCAGCTGCGCGAACGCCACGCTGGAGCCCGGGTAACCGACCGCGGCGGCCAGCTGCGTGCTGGCCATCCCGTTGGCGTCGAACAGTTCGTTGACTTCGGTCAGGTACGCGATGATGTGCTCACGCGTCCCCACCGCCCGCTTCCTTGCAGTCTTTCTCCCGACCCCCACGTCAGCACCCTTTCCCATGGCAATCACGCCTGCCGACGACCTCATGATAGTACGGATGCCCTGCAGCAGCAGGGATAGCGATTACCGGGCGGGCCACCGCGCAGATAACAGTTGGATGCCAATCACGTAGTGCGGGGGGCTATGAGGTTCACCCGGGCGGCGCGGCGGCAGTAGTGGGGGTGGACGGCTAACGTACGATCAAGAGGCAGTCGCCGCACCTGCGTCACGCTGCCGAGCCGAAACTAGCCGTCAGTTGTGCACGTTGTCCTTGAATAACCGCCCATTTAACACCTAGTAAGACAGAGCACGTGGACCTGGATGTGGACTACGCGACCACGCTTGTGGCAGCCGTTCTGCTTGGGATCGGTTTCGTCCTCCAGCAGTACGCCGCCCGCCAGGAGCCTGAGTGCCGTTTCCTGAGCCCGCGCATCCTGACCGACCTGCTGCGCAAGCCCCGGTGGCTGATCGGCATCGCGTGCATGATCGCCGGGCAGTTGCTCGCGGCCTATTCGATCGGCCACGCCGCGCTGACGCTGGTCGAGCCTCTGCTGACCACTTATCTGCTGTTCGCGCTGATCCTGGCCGTCCCGATGTCCAAGCAGCCGGTCCGGTGGAGCGAGGTGACCGGTGCGCTGATCCTTATCGTCGGCGTGACCCTGCTGTCGCTGTCCCGGTCCACCAAGCCCATCGGCGGGCTGTCGTTCAGCCCGTTGCCGTACTGGCCCGCGGCCGCGATCATTGCCGGCGTCGCCTTCGTCGCGGTGCAGGTCGGGCAGCGCACCCGGGGGAATGCCCGCGCCGTCCTGACCGGCCTGGCCGCGGGCCTGGTCTTCGGCATCCAGGACGCGCTGACCCGCCAGACGCTGCAGATCGCGCAGGGTCACCCGCTCACCGTGCTGTTCACCACCTGGGCTCCGTACTGTCTGCTCGGCGCCGGGATCGTCGGCCTGTGGCTGATGCAGAGCGCGTTCAGCGCGGGCCCGCTGCACTCCTCGCTGCCCACCATCGCGGCCGGCGAGCCAGTCGCGGGCATCGCGCTCGGCATCGTGGTGTTCGGCGACCGGATCCAGATCTCGTCGCGCGAACTCGCGATCGAGACCGCTGGCATCGCCGCGCTGATCGTCGGCGTGGTGATGGTGGCGCGCTCGTCGGCCTTCGGCGGGCTGCGCAACATACCCCACGTCATCACGCCCCACACCACGTCTCACACGACGCCGCACACAACGCCGCACGCTACGCCCACCGACGCTCCCGCCCGCGGCTCGGGGCTAAACGACAGCACCCGGCTCGAGAAGTCCGGTCCCCGCCACCGGGCGCACCGGCGCCCGTTTCATGGTCCCGCGTCCGGCGAGGAAGGCGGCTGAGCCCGCAGTTCGGCCAGCGCGCCCGATCGCGGCCGTCCGCCGGCCCACGAACCCGCCCGGGCCGAACCCCTGTTGAGCACCTTGTCCAGCGCTGCGCTCATGCTCCCCTCGGTGGCCACCATCCGCCTGACGATCACGATCATCGACGGCATGGCCCAGAAGTCCCCGCACACCCACAAGATGGCCGCGCCGATCTGCTGGTCCGCGAATGGCGGCAGGGTGATGCCGGGGATGTGGTCGTAGACCGGATACACCGAACCGGTTACGAAGATGCTCAGCGTCATAGCCATGCCGATCATGATGACGTTGGTGCCGAGCAGCGCGGCCGCCTGGCTGAGCAGCGGCATCCGGCGGTGGAACGGCGGTGACGGGATGAACTGCAGCCAGAACAGCACCCCGGCACCGAACATGCTGCCGTGCATCAGCCAGATGTGCACGGCCTGGTTCGTCTCCGCCAGGTCGAAAGGTCCGGGCAGGTGCCAGAGGAGCATCACGGCGTTGAACAGGCCCACCGAGACCCAGGGCCGCAGCAGCAGGCCGCCGGCCGCGCGCAGCGGGCGGGACCAGCCGCCTGCCAGCACGCCGCGGGTCACGCTCCGCCCGGACCGGCCGGGCAGGGCGCCGAGCAGCGGCTGCCACGGCGCGCCCGCCACGATCAGCGACGGCGCGGCGAACATCAGCAGCAGGTGCTGCAGCATGTGCACCAGGAAATAGTCGTCGGCCCAGTAGTCGATCGGCGACTCCACCGCGATCAGCAGCACGGCGAGCCCGGCGTAGAACCACAGCGACCGCAGCCGCCGCTCGCGGGTGCGCTCCGGGCGGGACCTGCGGGCCAGCCGCCACAGCCCGACCTCGTGCCACCCGGCCACGACGAAGGCCACGATGAGGAAGGGGTCGAAGGACCAGTGGTCGGTGAGGTAGCTCATGGCCCTCCTAGCCCGAGGAGCCGTACTCGATCGGCACGGTGATCAGCTGGACCTTCGCCCAGGCCCCCTGGGCGAGCCGCCAGACGGTGAGCTTGGATCCCGAGACGGCCAGCGCGTCATACCCGCCCCCGCCGGTCGCGGTGTTTCCCGGCGCGAGCGTCGCGGTGCCCGGCGGCGCTAGTGTCACGGTGCCTGCCGGCACAGGCGGCAGCGGCTGCCAGGAGCCGCTCGCGCCGCTGATAGTCTCCGCCCGCCCGCCGCCGAGCAGCAGCCACGCGCTCCCGCCCGCGCCGAACCCGAGCGCCCGTACGGTCCCGGCGGCGACCGGAGCGGATACCGTCCAGCGCGTCCCGTTCCACCACGCGGCGAGCAGGCTGTTCCCGGCGGCCAGCAGCGCCACGTCGCCGCCCGCGGTCGCGGCCAGCCCGAGCACCCGCACGGTGCTCTTCCTTGGGCTCTTCCCGGGCAGCACCAGCCCAGCCGACCGCCAGGTACCGCCGGCGTCGGTGAAGACTCCGGCCACTCCCGGCCGCGCACAGCTTCCCGCCGCCATCGGGTCCTTATTTGGACCGAACGAGACCGCGCTCACGCCCACCAGCCCGCAGGAGCGACCCGGGGCGGACGCCGCCAGCGCGTTGCGCGTGGTCAGCGGCGTCCACTGCCCGGCGGCCGCGGCCCCACCCACCTCCCCATCCCCCTTCATCTGCGCCGTGGTGATGGTGCCGTCCTGCAACAGGGCCAGCGCGTGCCCCGACGGGTCGACCGCGAGGGCGCCGGGGGTATCGGCCAGGCCGGCGTCGAGCAGGCCGGGCGTCCAGTTCTTCCCGGTGTCGGTGCTGGTGGCCAGCGGGGAGAAAACCAGGTTCTGGCTGGGCCGGAAGCCGACGACCAGCGAGGTGCTGCCGCCCGCCGCGACCAGCCCGCCGTTGTCGGCCACGCCCTGCGGAGTAGCCAGTGACCAGCGGGTGGCCCCCGCGGGCCGCACGAAAAGCTGCCAGAAGTTGTTGTGCGCCGCAGCCGAGCCGCCCATCACGGCGATGGCCCAGGTGCCCTGCGCGGTGACCAGCGAGGTGCTGAGCGGCGCGGCGGCCGGCGGCGGGCTGGCGGTGCTGGTCACTGCGGCCCGCTGCGACCCGCAGCCGGCCATCAGGCCCGCGCAGGCCAGGGCCACGCCGCCGCAGGCCAGGGCTACGCCGCCGCGGGCCAGTCTGCGGATCACGGACGGCCCAGAGCCTGGCGGGCGTACTGGCTGAGCAGCACGGAGAACGAGGACTTGGTGCTGCTGGTGCCCGGGCCGGGGTCGGCGGCCATCTCCTCGCGGATGGTACCGGTCCGGTCGATGATCACGGCCACGTCATTGTGCGCGGACATCGCGCCGGCCGGGAGGTTCTGCACGGTGACCCCGTAGTGCCGCCAGACCAGGCTCAGCTGGCTGAGCGAGCCGGTCAGGTAGAGCCAGTTCGGCACCGTGGCCAGCCCTTCCTGCTGGTCGAACGCCCGGGTGAAGGCCACAGCACGGTAGGTCGGGTTGGCCACGACCGCGACCATCTCGACACTGGCGTCCTGCGCGCCGAGCAGCTGCCCGGTCTGCTTGAACTCCTGCGCGATGATCGGGCAGTCGCTGGTGCACACCGGATCGAGGAAGGTCATCAGCACGACCTTGCCGCGCAGGCTGGCCAGCGAGACCGTCCGTTCGTTCTGGTCAGTGAGCGAGAAGCCGGGCGCCGGAACGTCCAGGCTCGCGCTGCTGCCCTCGATGGCCAGGGCCAGGATCGGGTCCGCCGTCCGGTTGGCCGCCGCCGAGGCCATCGGCGCCGCCCCGAGCAAGATCACCACCAGCGCCGCGACTGCCGCAACCGACCGGGCCCGAGCCGCCGCGACCGCACCCCCCAGCGCCCCCGGCCCCAGCCGCCGTCTCCACCCGCCCGTACCGCCGCTCCCGCCCGTACCGCCGCTCCCGCCCGTACCGCCGCTCCCGCCCGTACCGCCGCTCCCGCCCGTACCGCCGCTCCCGCCCGTCCCAATAACCTCGGCCGTCACCCCCACTGCCTCTTGCGTCACTGCTGCTTCTTGCGGCGCAGGTGCCAAAGCCAGGTAGGCCGCCGTGAACAGCATGATCATCGGGATCATGCTGTTCGGGTCGGTCCCGAGACCGCCCAGGAAGCCAAGGTCCTGCACCAGTACCCAGTTGGCCAGGCAGAACACGATCCCGAACCCGGCCGCGTACCTGACTAGCCGGGGCCGCCCGGTCAGGAAGATCGCGCCTGTCGTGGCCAGGACGATCACCACGACCAGGTTGACCGCGAAGCCGTTGCTGGTGGCGAACGAGCCGAAGCTGGACAGCAGGGACGACAGGAAGTGCGGCTGCGCGGTGCTCGACATCGACTGGACCATCCCGGCCAGGGTTCCCGGCTTACCATCGAGCGTGCCTTGCCAGAAACCGCGGCCAGGCCAGGCCTGGAGCAGCGCCATCCCGAGGAAGAAGAACCCCAGGGCGGCCAGCAGCAGCCGCCCGAGCCGCGGGCTGCGCCAGGTGCCTTCCGGCAGCGCGACGAGCGCGCCCGCGGCCACGTAGAGCAGGACGGCGCCGGGCGCTCCAGTCAGCCAGCTCAGGCCCGGCGCGAAGATCCCGCCGAACGACTCCCCGAAGGCCCAGACGATCAGGCCCCAGCCCACGCTGGCCACCCCGGCGAGCCTGGACCAGGGCCCGCGTACGGCGACGATGAGCCAGGCGCCGATGCCGACTTGGATCCAGACGCTAGCCGCGCCGGCCTGGATGGGGTGATAGGACCAGGCCGTGCCGCCCCAGTTGACCAGGTGCTGGACCCATGCCGGCGAGGCCGCCGCAGTCGGCTCGATGACCTGGGAGGCCAGGCCGCCGGCCATCTTCGGCTGCGCCTGCAGGGTCCCGTCAAAGATCCACAGCAACCCGAACCCGATGCGCAGCAGCCGCCGTCCGGTGGCTTCTGTCGTCTCGCCCGCCGCCCCGCCCTTGGCGGCCGCCGGGGTGACCCGCCAGGTTCGCGCCGTCGCCCAGATGAGCCAGAGGAAGATGATCGCGATGAGGGCGATCGCGCCCTGATGGAACAGCGCAGACCTGAACGCGGCGACCAGTGTCGGGTCGGCCGGGTTCAGGCCTGAGTTCATGCCGGGCACGAATCCGGCTCCTCTCCCTGGCCTGACGTGCCTTTAGGGTAGTGCGCTCCGGCGCGGCGGTCGCTAGCCGGCCGACAACATGAACAAGATGTAATGCCCTGGTCAGCCGCTGGCCGGTCAAACCGTCTCGGCCGGGCGCCAGCGGGTGCCCTCCCGGGTGTCGCTGACGTCGAGCCCGGTGGCGGCGAGCGCATCCCTGATGGCGTCGGCGGCGGCGAAGTTACCCTCGGCGCGTAGGGCGGCGCGCAGCGCGAGAAGCGGTTCGACGGCTAGCCGCAGCCGGTCCCTGGGGTCGGCCAGCCCGTCCTGGGCGGCCCGCCCGAGACGGCCGATGAGGCTGCGCAGCAGCGCGCGCGCCTGCTCGGTGCCCTGGTCCTCGTCGGTGTCGGCCTCCCACTGCATGATCGCGGTCTCGAGCTCCAGGATCACCCCGACCATCGCGTCGGCGTCCCTGGCTCGCGCGGCCGTCCCGAACTCCCGCTCAGCGGCCGCCATGATCTCGGGCAGCGGCAGTGCCCCCCACTGGGGCGGCTCGTCCGCGTTCGCCTCCGCGGCGACCCCGTCGCGTCCGTGGCCCGAGCCCCCGCAGGCCGGCCCGCCCCCGCTTCCCCTTCCCCTGCTTCCCCTTCCCCTGCTTCCCCTTCCCCTGCTTCCCCTTCCCCTGCTTCCCCTTCCCCTGCTTCCCCTTCCCCGGCGCCCTCGGCCCCGGCGCCCTCGGCCCCGGCGCCCTCCCGTGCCCGGCGGATGCCCCGGACGAGGTCACGCAGGTCCGCCGCGGCAAGCCGGGTGCCGGCCGGCAGTACGACGCTGTCCCGGGACCGCCGGACGGTCACGCCGCCCCGGCCGCGGATCTCGATGTCCTCGGTTCGCAGGTCGATCAGTACCGCGGTGTGCTCGTCCACGCCCAGTACAGCGGTGTCGGCCGCCAGTTCGCGCTCCATCATCGCCAGCCTGCGTTCGCCGAGGTAGCAGTACCTGGTGTCGTAGCGTCCGCCCTCGGCGTTGTCGTAGTGGGGGATGAGCGCGACCTTCAGGCCGAGCGTCCCGAGCAGGTCAAGCCCGGGCAGCCAGCGCGGCGCGCCGCCCGCCTTGTAGACCTCGTAAACCGGCACGGTGAACTCGCCCGCGGTCGCGGCGGCCGCCGAGGCCAGCACGGTCATCCCGTGGCCGGCCAGGACGCGGTCCCGCAGCCCGGCCGCGACCGGCCCGGCCCGCCAGTGCGCGAGGGCATAAGACGGGCTCCCCGGCCCGGCGAACACCCAGTCCGCGGTCCTGATGTCCGCCGCCTGCCGTCCCTCGTCGTCTTCGCCGGTGAGCGGCGGCGCCATCCCGGGATCCGCGTGCGGGCTGGTACCCGCCGCGATGTGCACCCGCAGGCCGACGCTGTCGGCGAAGTAGCGCTGCGCGCGGGCCGAGACATCGGTGGCGTTCTCCTGGAATGCGTAAGGAGTCGCGAGCATTATCGCCCGCGGCGTGTTCAGGCCGAGCCGCGATACGAGGTCCCGGTGCACCGTGACCATCGTCGGGCTGGTCTCGCCGGACCCGATGATCGCCAGCATCCGGCATTCAGGGTAATGAGCCATCCCCTTTACGGTAACCACGCGCCGTAGACCCCTGATCGCTGACCCCACCTACCCGGACTAGTCATTACGGTGCCACATTTGAGCTGGATGCACTGATTTGACTTGATACTGAGAGTAAGCGAATTACTGCTTAGACGAACGGACGGTAGTCAGTTACGTTCGCGGTATGTGCGATCTGAGCCGTGCGGAACAAGGCTCGCTGACGAGCTTGCTCAGTGACCTGCAGGCAGCGCGGGGTAGCCTGTCGGCGACGTACCCCGAGATCTTCAGCCGGGCCTGGGCCGATCTTGAGGCCATGCTGGCCGCCCTAGACGACATGGCCGACGCGGCCGATCGGGTGCGTGCCTGGATCACCGCCAAGCATCAGCCCGGGCCTCAGCCGGACTGCTCAGCTGGCTTGGACTTCCACGGCGCGCCCGGCTTCAGGCCCCAGACCGCGGCCGCGATCATCGTCAGCACGAACAGCACGAACGTGATGGCGTGCACGCTAGTGCAGTACAGGCAGATGCTCCCGATAATGAACAGCTCGGCGTAGATGAGGTAGAGCACGAAGCCGATGCCGACCACCAGCGACGCGATGCGGGCCAGGTGGATCTCGCGCCTGGCCGCCTGCCACGCCCACGGGCTCATGATCGCCACCGCGAACACGAAGAAGGCCAGTCCGAGCACCGCCACCGGGATCCCGAACACGTAGGACTGGGCGCTGGTGGTCACCTTGGTGCAGTTCACCAGCCCCGATTCCGAGCACCCGGCCAGCGCCGACTCGGTGAAGTGCGCGATCGTCAGGTAGATCGACACCCCCAGCCCGGCCAGGGCCAGCACGAAGGTGGCGAGCTGCAGCCAGAGGGCGGGGCCGCGCTCGGTGACCACATCCGGGGCGACCGGCGCCCGCGACCCGCGCGCCGCCGCGCTGTTCCGGGCCGCGGACCGGCCAGGCGCCGCCGGGCCGCTCTTCGCCGCCGAGGTCCGCACCTGGCGGGCCCCGGCCGCCGTGCCGCCGGCCGCCGTGCCGCCGGCCGCCGTGCCGTTCTTGACGGCCCCGCTCTTCACGGCGGTGCCTCCCCTGGCCGCGCTGGCCTGGGCGGCGGCGATCCGCGCGTTCCGGGCACGGCTTGACTTCGACGCTGTCATCCGAGCTTCGCCTCCGGTTATTTCACGGCTGCTGCTGTACGCGGTCCGTGGATACGCAACGCGACCGACACCTGACGCCAGATTGTACTCGTGTGAGTCTCCGCTGGTTACCTTAGAGCTGGCTCAGGATCAGATCTGGCTTTCCAGGGACTTGACGGTGGCGGTGCAGGCGCTGGCGGGCTGGTTGCCGGTCAGCTGACAGATCGCGGCCGTGATGTAGTTGGCCGTGCCGTTCACGGCCTGGGCGACCGGGCTGCTCGGGTTGTGCAGGTCGGCGGCGATGGTGCTCCAGGAGAGCCCGCTGAGCACGCCCGGGTCGTAGGGGGTCCCGATGCTCACGTACTTGTTGCCGAAGTCGATGAACGGGATCGCTCCGGCCTGGCTGGAAGCCACGTACGGCGAGGCGTCGTACTTGGTCAGCAGCGCCTGCTGGGCCTTGGTTGGCGTCTGGAGGTTGGTGTAGGTACCCGTAGAGGTATCCGGGATGTTGGTCTGCAGCTCGACCGGGGTGAACGTCAGGTACTTGCTGGTGTACGTGGCGTGGACGAATGTCCAGGTCGGCGTGTTGGGGTCGGGCTCGGCCTGCCCGGCGCCGTTGGCGGCGGCGGAGTGCACGGTGGCCAGCCCGGAGAACGTCCCGAACCGGCTCAGGGCCACGATCATCGCCCACCGCGCGGCCGCGCAGTAGGGACAGTACTCGGCGCCCATGTACAGCATCTCGGGCTTGCCGTTGGCGGTCAGCGGCGCCCCGGCCGGCTTGATGGTCTGGATCTTGCCTGTGAACGCGCCGTTGCCGTCTCCGGCCGTGTCCAGGGTGCTGGCGGGCACGCTCGTGACGTTGGACACGACGCTGGATAGGGCCGCGCCGGTCGGGCCGTTCGGCGAGTTGTCCGCGGCCGGCTTGCTGTTCAGCTTGATCACGACGAAGGCCACCACGACCGCCAGCACGACGACGACGCTGCCCGACGCGATGAGGATCCGCCGGCGCTGCTCGGCGCGACGGGCCGCCGCACGCTGCGCGGCAATCTTCTCCCGTCGGCTGCTGTCGACCTTTGTTCTGCTTGCCTTGCCCATGCTCGCTTCGTCCAACCCTTGCGTCAGCCAGCTGGCGGTCAGGCCGCACTTCCGCTGGTTCCATACCTGCGTCCGCGCGCAGGAGTATTCCGTCGTCCGGGTACCGGGCTCCATGTTAGGCGCTCCACCACACCGGCGCGCCCGCACCCGGCGACTCGGCGCACTCATCGTGATGTCCCGTTTTGCCCGGTGCTCGGGCGCAAAGGGAGGTAAGTGAAGTATTGGCCAAGATAGCCTGACGATTCCATAAAGGCCGCTCAGTGGATCATCAAAGCCAGATACGGCTAGACCATAGCCGTCCACCGAGTCGGCACGAGGGTGCCGGCCCTCACGGCAGGTAGTGAGGGGGGTGCCGTGAGGGCCGGCGGCTCCGGGTCGCGCGGGACCCGGAAGCTTCAGCCGGCAGGCCTAGATCGGCCGCGCCGAAGTACGAAGGGCCGCCAGACCCTCCAGGCCGGCGAACCCGACCGGACCGGCAAGACCAATTGGGCCGAACGAGCTCGGTACAGCATCCGGCCACCCGGACACGATTGACGGGTTCGCGCGGACGCCCCGGTCCATCATGGCTGGCGGACACGCATTGACCGGCGCCGAACGGAGCATGCTGCTGCCCCGGCAGGCAGCCGGGCTGATCGCGGTGACGACGCTGCTGATCCTGGAGGCGATGAATCCGGGCCCGCTCTGGGAGCGCGCTGGTCAGTTCGCGGTGGACCGCCGACGCGGCCGAAGTGATTGCGTCGGCATCCATCAGGCCTCAGAAATCCCAGCAGCCCGGGCTGCAACAAATATCCCAGCCTTCGCCGCCATCCCCTAGCCTCCCCGCACCGTTCCGCTTCTGACGTGCCCCACCTGCGGAAGCTGGAATACGTCAGCCGCGGCGCAGGCGCCCTCGTGCCGCGACCCCACTATTAAGGGGTCGTCTCTATACGATCTAGATTTTTTCTGGATGACCAGAGCAAATCACTGTAGCCTCTATAAGAGGCTCCAGCCCGGGTGGGGGCGGACCTTCGGGTCTTGGGGTGTCTGGCGAGCGGAAGGTCGGCGAGAACGTGGCGTTGCGCGTCGGCGTGCTTGGTCCGGTAATGGCCTGGTATGGGGACCAGGAGCTACCTGTCGGGCAGCCTCGGCAGCAGGCTGTGCTTGGCATCCTAGCGATGCGGGCCAACCGGGTGATATCCCGGGGCGAGCTGGTCGATGCGGTCTGGGGGCAGGATCCCCCGGCCAGCGCCGAGGGCGGCATCTACACCTACGTGGCCGGACTGCGCCGGATCATCGAGCCCAACCGCTCGCTGCGCGGGCCGGGCCGGGTCCTGGTCTCGGCCGGGGCCGGCTACGTGCTTCACCTGGTGCCCGGCCAGCCGGATGCGGTGGCCTTCGAGCAGGATCTCGGCCGGGCCCGTCAGCTGCGCAAGAACGGTGACCTGGCCGGCGCGGTGGTCGCGCTGAACTCGGCGCTCTCGCTGTGGCGGGGCATCGCGTTCGCCGGGGTACCCGGGCCGTTCGCGGACACCGAGCGGGTGCGGCTCGGCGAACTGCGCTCCGCGGCGGCGGAAGAGCGGGCCGACGTCCTGCTGTCGCTCGGCCGCCACGAGGAGGTCGTGCCCGACCTGACGGCCATGGTGGCGGACAATCCGCTGCGGGAGCGGATGCGCGGGCTGCTGATGATCGCGCTGTACCGCTGCGGACGGCACGCCGAGGCGCTGCGGGTGTTCGCTGAGGGCCGGCGGGTACTCGCCGATGAGCTCGGCATCGATCCGGGCAGCGACCTGTCTCGCATCCACCAGCAGGTGCTGACCGCCGATCCCGCCCTGGCCCTCCCGGACAGCCTGGCCCTGGTGACCCTCGACGGCGACGTGACGGGGACCGCTTCGGTGCTCGGTGACGGCCGTCCGCGGGCCCGGGCCGAGGGCATGGTCACGCCGGTGCCGGCCCAGCTGCCCCTCGACGCGCCCGGCTTTTCCGGCCGTCACGAAGAGCTCGCCATCCTGGCCTCGACGCTGCCGGCCAAGTCCGCCAAGGCCGGGCCCGGCGCGGCCAGCCCCGCCGAGGCCGACCCCGGAGCGGCCAGCCCCGAGGCGGCCGGCACCGTCCAGACGGTGCCGATCGTGGTCATCTCGGGCACGGCGGGTACCGGGAAGACCGCGCTCGCCATCCGGTTCGGCCATCAGGTCGCCAAGCACTTCCCGCACGGCCAGCTGTACATCAACCTGCGCGGGCTGGATCCGGCCACGCCGCCGATGAAGCCGGCCGAGGCGCTGCGGTTCTTGCTCGACGCGCTGGGCGTGCCGCCGTACCGGATCCCGGCCGACACCGAAGGCCGGTCCGCCCTGTTCCGCAGCCTGCTCGACGGCAAGCGGATGCTGATCGTCTTGGACAACGCCCGTAACGGAGCCCAGGTGCGCCCGCTGCTGCCCGGCTCACCGGGCTCCCTGGTGGTGGTGACCAGCCGTAACGAGATGACCGGGCTGGTGGCCGCCGAGGGGGCGGTGCCGCTCACGCTCGACGTGCTCAGCTACGCGGAGGCGCGCGAGATGCTCGTACGCCGGCTCGGCCAGGGCCGGGCCGCGGCCGAGCCCGAGGCGGCTGACGCGATCATCTCCTCCTGCGCCCGCCTCCCGCTGGCCCTGGGCATCGCGGTCGGCCGCGCGGCCGCCCGGCCCAAGCGCCCGCTGACCGAGCTGGCCGCCGAACTGCGCGACGCCAGGGGCAGGCTGGACGCGCTCGAGGTCGGTGACGCGGTTACCAACGTCCGGGCCGTGCTCTCCTGGTCCTATGACCAGCTGTCCGAGCCCGCGGCGCGGATGTTCCGCCTGCTCGGCGTGCACCCGGGACCGGACATCTCGCTGTCGGCGGCGGCCAGCCTGGCCGGGATGGCCCGCGCCGACGCGGGTGCCGCGCTGCGCGAGCTGGGCCGGACCCACATGGTCGCCGAGTACCTGCCCGCCAGGTACACGTTCCACGACCTGCTCCGGACGTACGCCGCCGACCAGGCCGAACGGCATGACACGGCGCCGGATCGGCGGGCTGCCGTGCACCGGGTCCTCGACCATTACCTGCACACGGCGATGGCGGCTTCGCACCGGTTCAGCCCGTTCCGGACCCCGCTGCAGCTGGCCAGCCCGCAGCCGGGCGTGCTGCCCGCCGACGTGGCGGACAAGGAGCAGGCGATTGCCTGGTTCGACGCCGAGGTCCCGGTCCTGCTCGCGCTGATCGCGTTCGCCGACGCCAACGGCTTCGACACCCACGCCTGGCAGATCCCCTGGACGCTCGGCCCGTTCTTCCACCGGCGCGGCCGGTGGCAGGACTACATCGCGACCCAGCAGACCGCGCTGGCGGCGGCCCGGCGCCTGGGCGACACGCTCGCCTCGGCTCACGCGCATCACCTGCTCGGCCACGTCCAGTCGCAGGTGGGCGACTACGAGGCAGCCGACCCGAACTTCCGCGAGGCGCTCGATGAGTTCCGCGAGCTCGGCGACCGGCCCAACGAGGCCGTGGTCCTGAACGGCCTGGCCGGCATGCTGGAGAAGCAGGAACACTACCCCGAGGCGCTGGCCGTCGCGCTGGACGCGCTGCGGATGCTCAAGGCCGTCGGGCACTGGTGGACGCAGGCCACGCTGGAGAACGGGGTCGGCTGGCTGTACGCGCACCTGGGCCAGTACGACCGGGCGCTGACCCACTGCCAGCGGGCGCTGAGCCTGCACCGCGATTCCGGCCACCGCGGCGGCACCGCCGACACCCTGGACAGCCTGGGCTACGTCTACCTGCACCTGGGTGACATCGCCGCGGCCAAGACCCACTACACCAAGGCCATCGAGGCCTACCGCGAGATCGCCTCGCCGTTCGGCGAGGGCAACTCGCTGGCCGGGTTCGGCGACGCCCTCCTGGCCGAGGGCGACCTGGGGGCCGCCGAGGCGGCCTGGCGCGAGTCCGTCGCCATCTTGGACCGGCTCCCGCATCCGCTCGCCGACGAGGTCCGGGCCAGGCTCCGCGCCCTCGACGGCCAGGACGGGTACGAAGGCGAGGACCCAGGCGGCGCCGGCCCCGCCGATCCGGGCCACCTGACCGGGGCAGCCACCGCGGCTCGTTAGGTATAAAGGAGACGGGCTACGGGGAGCCACCCTGCCTGCGGGACCATGACCTAAACCCCCAGGACCTGGGCAAAGACTGCGAAAGGGGCATGCTCTGGTGACAACGAGGGCGCTGCTGCTCGAGAACATCCACGCTGACGCGTCCGCGCGGCTGGCCAAGGAGGGCTACCAGGTCGACACGCTGCCGCGCGCGCTGGCCGAGGACGAGCTCATCGAGGCCATCGGCGACGTGAGCCTGCTCGGCATCAGGTCCGGGACGCATATCACGGATCGTGTCCTGGCTGCGGCGCCGCACCTGGTCGCGATCGGCGCGTTCTGCATCGGCGTCAACCAGATCGACCTGGCCGCCGCGAGCAGGCGCGGGGTCGCGGTGTTCAACGCTCCGTTCTCCAACACCCGCAGCGTGGTGGAGCTGGCGCTGGCCGAGATCATCGCGATGGCGCGGCGGCTGCCGGAGAAGAACACGCAGATGCACACGGGCCACTGGGACAAGTCCGCGGCCGGGAGCCACGAGGTGCGCGGCCGCAAGCTCGGCATCGTGGGCTACGGCAACATCGGCACCCAGCTGTCGGTGCTGGCGGAGAACCTCGGCATGTCCGTCTACTTCTACGACATCGCGGACAAGCTGGCCCTGGGCAACGCGCGGCGCTGCTCCACCCTGACCGAGCTGCTGGAGTCGGTGGAGACCGTCACGCTGCACGTGGACGGGCGGGACGGCAACCGCGGCTTTTTCGGCGCGGCCGAGTTCGCCGCGATGCGGCCGCGGTCGCTGTTCCTGAACCTGTCCCGCGGCTTCGTGGTCGACCACGCGGCGCTGCGCCGCAGCATCACCTCCGGGCACATCGCCGGGGCGGCCATCGATGTCTTCCCCGCCGAGCCGAAGGGCAAGGGCGACGAGTTCGTCTCGGAGCTGCGCGGGCTGCCGAACGTGATCCTCACCCCGCACATCGGCGGCTCGACGGAGGAGGCGCAGCAGGACATCGGGGAGTTCGTCGCGAACAAGCTGGCCGACTACATGGCCTCGGGCGCCACCTCGCTGAGTGTGAATCTGCCGGGCATCGCGCTGCCGGTTACCCAAGGCACGCACCGCCTGGTGCACCTGCACCGGAACGTGCCCGGCGTGCTGGCCTCGATCAACCGGGTGCTGGCCGAGCACGGCGTCAACGTCGAGGGTCAGCTGCTGCGGACCAGGGATGAGTTCGGCTACGTGCTGACCGACATCGGCACCGAGTACAGCGAGGACGTGCTCGCCGAACTCCGCGCGATGCCGGTCACCATCCGGCTCCGCACCCTGTGCTCGCCCTGACCACTCAGGCAAACCCCGCCGCCCCGGCCCGTGAGCGGCCGGGGCGGCGGAGGCTCACATCCTTACGGGATGTACGGCGTGTGCCGTGCCATCGGCGTCACCTGCACCTGGTGCAGGTAGACGAGTACCGGCCCGTAAGGGATCTTCAGGATGAAGTGGCTGTAGCAGTTGGGTGGCGTGACCTCCATGTAGGTAGCGAGTACCGAGTTGGACGGGGTGCCGTAAACGCCGAACGAGATGTCAGCGCTCGCGGTCTCGCCGGGGGACAGCACGATCGGGCTCTTGACCTGGTTCCGGTCGAAATTAGTCATGCCCCACAGCGTCCTGGTGGGCAGCGGCTGAAGCTTGGCGTTCAGCAGTTGCAAGCCGGGGTAGCCGTACAAGGTGCACGAATGATTGCTGGTGTTAGTCAATGTCAGGATGAAGCCACGGGTGCCCATCTCCATCTGGAACCCGTGGAACCCCGCGGAAAGGTCGCCGATATAGCAGCGAGGCGGGGTGTAGGTGGTTTGGGCAGCGGTCTGCGTGGTCGTGGTGGTCGCACTCGAAGCGGAGACGGCGGCTACCGCGCCGACGGCGCCCAACGTGGCTACGCTGGCAAATGCGGCTATAGCAATGCGCAATTTCATGATCGGCCTCCCATGGCCTGGGAGGGCCAGCACGCCCGGTGCGTGTCGGCTCTTTTTCCCTTTTCACCTCCTAAGACTTCAAGGGGAGCCGCGCGTTGCCGGAATAGGGCCCCCGTGGTAGGGCCTAAAGCCGGCTTTTCTGTGGACCGAAGTCCTAAAGTGGCGTCACGTAGGCGCCGGAGATGCCGCCGTCGACCAGGAACGTCGAGGCGGTGATGAACGAGGCGTCGTCGCTGGCCAGGAACGCGACCGCGGCGGCGATCTCCTCGGGCTCGGCGAACCGGCCCATCGGCACGTGCACCAGCCGGCGCTGCGCCCGCTCCGGGTCGGCGGCGAACAACTCGCGCAGTAGTGGCGTATTCACCGGCCCCGGGCACAGCGCGTTGACCCGGATCCCCTCGCGGGCAAACTGCACCCCGAGTTCGCGCGACAGGGCGAGCACTCCGCCCTTGGACGCGGTGTAGGAGATCTGCGAGGTGGCCGAGCCCATGACCGCGACGAACGAAGCCGTGTTCACGATCGCTCCCTTGCCCTGCGCCCGCATGTAGCCGATCGCCTCCTTGCAGCACAGGTACACCGAGGTCAGGTTGACCTCCTGGACGCGGCGCCAGGCCTCAAGCGAGGTGTCCAGGATCGAGTCGTCGTCGGGTGGTGAGATGCCCGCGTTGTTGAACGCCACGTCGACCGAGCCGTAGGTGTCCCGCGCCGCGCGGAACGCCGCGGCCACGTCCGCCTCAGAGGTGACGTCGGCGTGCACGAAAAGACCGCCGGTCTCCACCGCGGCCTTCTCGCCGGCCACGTCGTCGATGTCGACCGCCACCACGTGAGCGCCGTCCGCCGCGAACCGCCGCGCGGCGGCCAGCCCGATCCCGCTGCCCGCGCCGGTGATGACGACGGCTCTGCCTTCAAATCTCATCATTTTTGCCTCCCGTTCGCCTCCGGGGCGCTTTCGAGGTCCCGTCTTCCCTCGTCGCTCCTTCGTCGCTCCTCGGTCCAGACGGGACCGCGCCCCTTGGCTCGCGGGAGACCCCAGCGCCCATTCGAATCACTCGTCCGTGGATATGAAGACGTTCTTGGTCTCGGTGAACGCGTCCGGGGCGTCCGGGCCGAGTTCGCGGCCGAGGCCGGACTGCTTGAAGCCGCCAAATGGCGTCCAGTAGCGGACCGAAGAGTGCGAGTTCACCGACAGGTTCCCGCTCTCCACCGCCCGGGCCACCCGGATCGCACGGCCGACGTCCGAGGTCCAGATCGAGCCGGACAGGCCGTAGGGCGTGTCGTTGGCGATGGCCACGGCGTCCGCCTCGTCGGTGAACGTGGTCACGGTCACTACCGGGCCGAACACCTCCTCGGTGTAGGCCGGGTCGTCCGGGCGCACCGGGGCGAGCACGGTCGGCGGGTACCAGAATCCGGGCCCGTCCGGCGCGCTGCCGCGGAAGGCCACCGGCACGCCGTCCGGCACGTAGGAGGCGACGTGCGCGCGGTGCGCTGCCGAGATCAGCGGTCCCATCTCGGTCGCCGCCGCGGCGGGGTCACCGACGGCGATACCCTTGACTGCGGGCTCGAGCAGTTCCATGAACCGGTCAAGGACGCTAGCCTGCACCAGGATCCGCGACCTGGCGCAGCAGTCCTGCCCGGCGTTGTCGAACACCGCGTACGGCGCGGTCGCGGCGGCCCGCTCCAGGTCGGCGTCGGCGAAGACGATGTTGGCGCTCTTGCCGCCTAGCTCCAGCGTCACCCGCTTGACCTGGCGCGCGCAGCCGGCCATGATCTGCCGCCCGACCTCGGTCGACCCGGTGAAGACGATCTTGCGCACCGCGGGATGGTCGACCAGTCGCTGCCCCACCACGCTGCCCTTGCCCGGCAGCACCTGGAATACGCCCTCCGGCAGGCCCGCCTCCAGCGCGAGCTCACCGATCCGCATCGCGGTGAGCGGGGTCGCCTCGGCGGGCTTGGCCACCACGGCGTTCCCGGCGGCCAGCGCGGGCGCCATGCCCCAGGACAAGATCGGCATCGGGAAGTTCCACGGCACGATGAGGCCGACCACGCCGACCGGCTCGTGGAAGGTCACGTTCAGCCCGCCGGGCACCGGGATCTGCTGGCCGGCCAGCCTTTCCGGCGCGGCCGAGTAGTACAGCAGCACGTCGCGGACGTGTTCGGCCTCCCAGCGGGCCTGCCCGAGCGGGTGGCCCGAGCCCGCGACCTCGAGATCGGCCAACTCAGGAACGTGTGCGTCGACGGCCGCCGCGAACGAGCGCAGCAGCCGGGCGCGGTCCCCGGGCGCGACGCCGCGCCAGGCGGCCTGGGCGGCCGCGGCGCGGGCGATCGCCTCGTCGGTGTGGGCGGCCGAGGCCTGGGTCACCGTGGTGACCGGCTCCTCGGTCGCGGGATTGAGCACGGTGAACTGAGACATCCTGCCGTCACCCCTTTACGGATCGTTACCGGCGCCGGGATTTTACAGGCGTTCGAAGCAGCGCCGCAGCTCCCAGTCGGTCACCGCGGCGTCGTAGGCGGCCAGCTCCACCCGGGCGTAGTTGGCGTAGTGCTCCACCACTTCCGCGCCGAACGATTCTCGGGCCAGCTCACTCTTCTCCCACAGGTCCAGGGCGTCGCGCAAGGTGTGCGGGACCCGCGCGGCCGTATCGGAGTAAGCGTTGCCGGTCATGGGGGGCTCGAGAGGTAGCTCGCGGTCGATGCCGTGCAGGCCGGCCGCGATCATCGCGGTGACCGCCAGATACGGGTTCACGTCGCCGCCGGGCACCCGGTTCTCCACCCGCAGGGAGGATCCGTGCCCGACCAGCCGCAGCGCGCAGGTGCGGTTGTCCGGGCCCCAGCGGACCGAGGTGGGGGCGAAGCTTCCCGGCACGTAGCGCTTGTAGGAGTTGATGTTGGGCGCGTAGCACAGCACCAGCTCGCGCATGGCCGCGAGCTGGCCGGCCAGGAAGTGCTCACCGATCTTGGACAGGCCGTGCGGCCCGTCGCCGGCCATCACCGGAGTTCCGTCCGCGGCGCGCAGGGACAGGTGGATGTGGCAGGAGTTGCCCTCGCGGGCGTTCGGCTTGGCCATGAACGTGATGCTGTTCCCGTCCTGGGCCGCGATCTCCTTGGCGCCGGTCTTGTAGATCGAGTGGTTGTCGCACGTGGTCACGGCGTCCGCGTAGCGGAACGCGATCTCGTGCTGGCCGAGGTTGCACTCGCCCTTGGCCGACTCTACGTACAGGCCGGCCCCGGCCATCTCGTTGCGGATCCGGCGCAGCAGCGGCTCGATCCGCGAGGTGCCCAGGATCGAGTAGTCCACGTTGTACTGGTTGGCCGGGACCAGGTCGCGGTAGTCCTTGGCCGCGGCCTGCTCGTAGGAGTCCTGGTAGACGACGAACTCGAGCTCGGTCCCGGCCAGCGCCACCCAGCCGCGTTCGGCCAGCCTCGCCGTCTGGGCCTTGAGTATCTGCCGCGGCGAGGCCAGCACCGGCGCGCCGTCGTGCCAGGTCAGGTCCGCGATCACCAGGGCCGTGCCCGGGTGCCACGGCAGCAGGCGCATGGTGCCCTGGTCGGGCACCATGACGAAGTCGCCGTAGCCGCGGTCCCAGGACGACATGGCGTACCCGTCCACCGTGTTCATGTCCACGTCCACGGCGAGCAGGTAGTTGCAGCCCTCGGAGAAGTGTTCGGCCACCTCGTCCAGGTAGAACTCCGCCGACAGGCGCTTGCCCTGCAGCCGGCCCTGCATGTCGGTGAAGGCCAGCACGACGGTGTCGACCTGGCCCTCGCCGACCGCGACGCGCAACTGCTCCAGGGTCAGCAGGCCGCGCCGGTGCGAGCTGTGGTCAGCCGGCATCAGGCGGAAAGCTCCCGCTCGATCGCGGCCAGTTCCTCCGCCGTGCCCTGGACCTTGGGCCCGGTGAACCAGTTCTTGGCCGAGACCGCCCAGTAGACGCCGGCGAAGCCGATCACCGCGAGCACGGCCACGACCGTGTAGTTGAAGTTGCCCCAGCCGATCGGGCTCGCGGTGGGCAGCATGAACAAGATGGTGATAAAGACCACCCAGATCACCGCGATGATGCCGACCAGGTAGCTCCACCGGCCCAGGTGCCACGGCCCGCGCTTGAAGTTCTCCCCCTGCCGCAGCCGCAGGAAGGTCGGGATCACGTAGGCGATGTACAGGCCGATGACCGCGATCGAAGTGACCGCGGCGTACGCCGCGCTGTTCCACAGGTACGGCAGGCCCAGGATCAGCGCCCCGGCGGCCGCCAACCAGATCGCGTTGGTCGGCGTCCTGGTCCGCTTGTTCACCTGGTGCCAGAGGTTCGAGCCGGGCAGGGCTCCGTCTCGGGAGAACGCGTAGATCATCCGCGAGTTCGCGGTGACCGAGGACATCCCGCAGAACAGCTGCGCGCCGATGATGACAAGCAGCAGCAGCTTGGCGCCGGTGTCCCCGATCGCGGTGGCGAAGATCTGGGCCGGCGGCACCAGCGCGCTGGTGTAGACCGAGTAATGCGTCTCCTGGATCGCGAACGTGATCCCGATCAGCAGCACCCAGCCGGCGAACAGCGACACCACGATCGACATCACGATGCCGCGCGGGCCGCTGCGCGCGGCGCTGTGCGTCTCCTCGGTCATGTGCGCCGAGGCGTCGTACCCGGTGAACGTGTACTGGGCCAGCAGCAGGCCGAGCAGCAGCACGTAGAACGTGCTGTGCCAGCCGGTGTTGTTGACGATCGTGGTGAACACGTAGTGGGTCGACGCGTGCTTGGAGGGCACGAAGGCGAGCACGGCCACGATGATCAGCACGCCGATGATGTGCCACCAGACGCTCACGTCGTTCAGCAGCGCGACCAGCCGGATGCCGAACTGGTTCATCACGCCGTGCACGAACAGCACGATCGCGAAGATCAGGATCGTGACCCAGTGCGCCGTGCTGACCCCCCACTGCAGGTTTAGCAGCGCGTTGATGAAGAACGCGCATCCCCAGTCGATGCCCGCGGTGACCGCGACCTGGCCGAGGAAGTTGAACCAGCCGGTGAACCAGGACCAGGCCGGCCCGTTCTTAGGGGCCAGCTTGGCCGCCCAGTAGTACAGGCCGCCGGCCGTAGGGAAGCTGGAGCAGACCTCGGCCATGGCCAGTCCGACGAGCAGCGTCATGAGCCCGACGATCGGCCAGCCCCAGACGATGATGGCGGGCCCGCCGGTGTTCATGCCGTACCCGTACAGGGTCAGGCAGCCGGACAGGATCGAGATGATCGTGAACGACACGGCGAAGTTCGAGAACCCCGACATCCGCCTGCGAAGCTCCTGCGCGTAGCCAAGCTCGTGCAGGCGTTGCTCGTCCGTGCCCGCCGCCGGTACGGCGGCTATGTCGTCGGCCATGCGATCTCCCTAAGAGAAAGGCACATACGGATGAAAGTGATCCATTGAATGAAGGTATTCACCCACTGCGCCGGGGAGCGTGTCAAGAGGTGTCCGGCGGCTTGCCGCCGCTGGGCCGCCGGGGCGTTACAAGCGTGCTACGCAGCCGTTACGCGGGCCGCGCCGGAGAGCCTAGGACTCGCCGAGGAAGCCGCGGAGCAGGGCCGCGGTCCCGGCCACGTGCTCTTCCATCGCGCGCCTGGCCCGGTCGGGATCGCCGGCCAGGATCGCCCGCACGACGCTGGCGTGCTGGACGTTCGCGTGCTCCAGGTTGCGCCCCAGCATGGGGATGGCGTTGAGCAGGTCGACCAGCTGCACCCGGGCCTCGACCACGCTCGCGGTCAGCATCGGCGAGCCCGCCGCGTCGGCGATGGCCAGGTGCAGCCGGGTGTCCGCCTGCCGGTAGCCGGACGGCTCGCAGGCGTGCACGGTGGCCAGGCATTCGGCCAGGTTCTCCCGCTGCTGCCTGGTCAGGCTGGCCCGGGCCGCCATCTCCGCCGCGCCGGTCTCCACCACCCGGCGGAACGTCAGCGCGTCGTCAAGCTGGCCGCCCATGTCCCGCGCCGTCCTGGTGAGCTCGTCGTACACCATGGGCTCGGGCTGGCGCAGGATGAACGTGCCGCCGAACCGGCCGCGCTTGGTCTCCACGTACCCGGCGGCGGCCAGTTCGCGCAGCGCTTCCCGCAACGTGATGCGGCTGATGCCGAGCCTGCGGGTGAGTTCCCGTTCCGGGGGCAGCCTGTCACCCGGCGCGTACACGCCTAGCTTGACGCCTTCGAGCAGGCGCTCGACGGTCTCCTCGAAGGCGTTTCCCGTCCGTACCGCGCGGAAAACCGCCGCAGTGATGGCGGGCGACCTTCCCGGCACGATCTTAACTCCTGGTAGCCAATGCTGTTCGCGGCAACGTAATGCACAAAGATTAGATCATAGGCGCAAGCACGTTGCTGTGAGCGGTGGTCCGTCCGGCCGCGTCCCGTCCGGCCACGGCCCGCTCGGCGGCGGCCCCGACCAGCGCGGTGAACAGCCGGGGGTCGCTGCCCTGTTCCGGGTGCCACTGGACGCCGAGCACGAAACCCGGTATCCCGCCGAGTTCGGATGGCCCGGCCTCGACCGCCTCGATCGTGCCGTCTTCCTCCCAGGCCACCGCCTTGAGCCCGTCACCGAGCAGGTTGACGGCCTGATGGTGGTGCGTGGGCACGTCAAGGAAGCCGTCCTGGTGTTCTTGGGGCAAGATCCCGGCCAGCGCGCTGTCCGGGCTGATCCGCACGTGGTGCAGGCCGAACCCGTTCGGCGGCCCGTCGTGCCGTCCGTGGCCCACCAGGTCGGGCAGGTGCTGGTGCAGCGTGCCGCCCCGGCAGACGTTGAGCACCTGCATGCCGCGGCAGATGGCGAGCAGTGGCACGCCCAGCCGCAGCGCGTGGCTGGTGACGGCCAGGTCCCAGGCGTCCCGCAGCGTCGTGGGAGCCTGCGTCCGCGGGTGCCGCGCCGCGCCGTACCTGGCCGGGTCGATGTCCGGCCCGCCCGTGACCACCAGGCCGTCCAGGCTCGCCACCGTGGCGCTGGCCTCTTCGTCGTCGCCGCCAGGCGGCAGCATCACGGCCCGCCCGCCGCCGCGCCGCACCGCGTCCACATACACGTAAGGGAGCATCGCCGCCCGGGCCAACCAGCCGCGCCAGGACGCTTGATCCTCGTACGTGGTAATGCCAATAACCGGCGTCATAGTTCCCCTTTTGAACTGCTCCTCCGTAGCGCGCTACCCCAGAGAACACAGGAAAACCACAATCATTCCGAACGGACCAGGTTCCTGCTCACCATCCGTGCTCGCGGATCGCGTGACGGGCGGGATAACAGGGGGCGGCGTTGGGAGGTCAGGTTAGCAGCGCTCTTCCGGTGTGCCGGAACATCATTTATGTGACCACCTGTGCTTACAGCATTATCAATCGTAAGACGTCAGCGGCCGGTTCGCACAGCGAACGGGAAAACGGTGACTCAGAGTCATTTTGAACCTTCATGGAACGTTCGGCCGGTCTTGGGGTACTTGGATCCGCTTAACCCCGGTCGGTCCTACGCTGTGCTCCTGGCTGGCACGAGCTCGCGGGCCCGCGCCTGGTGAGTCGGCCAGCAGGGGAACCGATGCTGAACCGGGTCGGCGACGAGCCGTTCCATCGCCGCGCGGGTGGCGTCGTTGTCGGGGGTGTAGACCACCATCCGGGTGCCCGGTGCCGTCTGCACCGCGAAGCTGGTCGAGGTCATCTCCAGCCGCGGGTAGAGCGGATGGCGGAACACCTTGGCGTAGTAGTGCGGATGCGCCACGTCCTGGGTGGCCCACATGGCGGCGAACTCGGGGCTGGCCGCCTCCATCCGCCGGATGAAGCCGGTCCAGGCCGGGTCGCCGACGTGGTGCCCGTAGGCCGCGCGCAGCTGCGCGACCATCGCGGCCCGCTGGTCGGCCCGGTTCTCGATCGCGCTGCAGCACTCGGACCGGGTGAAGCAGTACAGCAGCGTGTTCCGCGCCGCGGGCGGGTCCTCGGCGGTGCGCGGGATCAGCATCGCGTAAGCAGTATTCCAGGCCAGGATGTCGAACCGCTCGGTCACCACGCTGGCCGGCATCGGGTCCAGCCCGTCCAGGACGGCCTGGATCTGCGGCGGCAGCTGCGGGCCGGCGTCGTCTGGCATCGACGTATCCGGCACCTCGGCCAGCCGGAACAGGTGCTGGCGCTCGACCGCGTCCAGGCGCAGCGTCCGGGCCACCGCCTCGAGCACCTGCATGCTGGCCCGGATCGGGCGGCCCTGCTCCAGCCAGGTGTACCAGGTCACGCCGACCCCGGCCAGCTGCGCGACCTCCTCGCGGCGCAGCCCGGCCGTCCGGCGCCGGAATCCGCCTGGCAGCCCGACGGCCTCCGGCGTGATCCGCTCCCGCCGGCTCCGCAGAAACGCCGCCAGCTCGTTGCGCCGCAGCAGGACGGTATTTCCCCTGTGCTCGGTCATGACTTCATCGTGGCCCCTACGTCCCGCCTTTGCCAGGTGGTGCTAGTACCAGGATAACCAGTGTCTTGGTACCCGGATAAGAATCACGCCAGGCTGGTGATATGACCAACATCCTGACCCGTGATGCCCGCGCCGGCTTGCTTGGCCGCCGCGAGCGCCCGGTGCGTCCCGGTCTCGTCCTGGCCGTCGTTCTCATCGGCCAGTTCATGGCCGTGCTCGATGCCTCCATTGTCAACGTCGCCGCCCCGTCGATCCATGCCAGCCTGCGCGCTTCCGGGGCCGGGCTGCAGCTCGTGGTGGCCGGCTACACGATTACCTACGCAGTCCTGCTGGTGACCGGAGCCCGGCTCGGTGACATCCTGGGCCACCGGCGAGTGTTCCTGGCCGGGCTGGTGCTGTTCACCCTCGCCTCGCTCGGCTGCGGGCTGGCCGGCACGGCGGGCCTGCTGATCGCTCTGCGCTTCGCTCAGGGAGCCGGCGCCGCGCTGATGATCCCGCAGGTGCTCAGCCTGATCCAGCGCACCCACGCGGGTCCGGCCCGGGCCCGCGCGATGAGCAGGTACGCCGCGGTGCTGGCCGGCGGCGCGGTGGTCGGCCAGCTCGTCGGCGGCCTGCTGATCAGCGCCAACCTGTTCAACTCGGGCTGGCGGCCGGTTTTCGGAGTCAACGTGCCCATCGGCGTGCTGCTGCTGGTGGTGGGCGTCCGGGCGCTACCGCACGGCAAGGGCGAGCCCGGCCGGACCCTCGACCTGCCTGGCCTGGCCCTGCTCACCCCGGCGGTGCTCGCGTTCGTCCTCCCGCTCGTTCTCGGCCAGCCCGAACGATGGCCGGTGTGGGGCTGGATCCTGATGGCCGCGAGCGTGCCCATGGTCGCCGCCTTCGCTGCCGCCGAGCGGCGGGTGGCCGGGTCCGGCGGCACGCCGCTGATCCCCGGCCGGGTGCTGCGGGTGCCGGGCATCCCGGTCGCGATCGCCGCTCTGTTCACGGTCATGACGATCTTCAGCGGGTTCTTCTTCACTCTCGCCTTGCACCTGCAGGACGGGCTGGGCTACTCCCCGCTCAAGGCAGGGCTGACCTTCGCCCCCGCCGCGGCCACCTTCGCCCTGGTCAGCCTGAACTGGCGGCGCCTGCCGGTTAGGTCGCACAGCGCCGTCATCGTCGTGGGCTTCGCCGCTTTCGCGGCTGCGATGGCTGGCCTGGCCTGGGTACTGCGCGACGGCGGCACCGGGGGAGTGGGCATCTACCTGATCGGCGGCCTCAGTGGCGCCGGGATGGCGGCCGCGTTCAGCCCGCTGATGACCCGGGTCCTGCTGCGCGTGCCGGTCGAGCTGGCCGCGGACGCCACCGGGGTGGTCGTCACGGTGAACCAGCTCGGCCTGCTCGTCGGCGTGGCCACGTTCGGCACGCTCTACCTCAACCTGGCCGGGCGGCTGCCCGGGGCAGCCACGCTCGGCGCCTTCCGGCACGTGTCCGCCCACGCCGAGGCGATCACCTTCGTCGCCCTGGCCGGCCTGGGTGCCGTGGGCGTCCTCCTCGCCCTCGTCCACATCATCGAGGGCGAGGGCGCCGCGACCTAACCCCAGTGCGCTACACCACCCCACATGAACCTCGCCAGCACAGTCGTCGGCGCCTCCTAACAGATCCTGGCAGGGTTTCCCTTCCGTTCGCTGGGCGCCTAGGTTGCTCGGGTACATTCGGGCCTGCGGAAAGGAGTTGAGGATGGCCATCGTGGTGCTGGTGCTCTGGCTATTCACCGCGGGCGCCGGGTTCTCCCTGCTGGCCACCAGCAACCTCAGGCGCACGCGCCCTGCGGCGTCCACGGTATTCACGTCAGCCGCCGAGCCCGCCGAGCCCGCCGAGCCCGCCGCTCCAGCCGCTCCAGCCGCCGAGCCCGCCACCGCCTCAGTCACCTCCGCCGCCCGGGCCACCTCCCCAGCCCCGGCCACCTCCCCAGCCCCGGCCACCTCCCCAGCCCCGGCCACCTCCCCAGCCCCGGCCACCGCCAAGCCGGCCAGCCGCGCGGCGCGGGACCGGTTTGCGCCGCCTTCGCTGGTCACGGCGAGGAACGCGCCCGTGCTGCCCGGGCTGCGGGCCCTGCTGGAGTTTGCCCACCCGGCAGGCGCGATCATCGGCCTAGGATTCTGGCTGGGCTACACCTTCGTGCACTACCGCCCGCTCGGCTGGATCGCAGTCGGGCTGGTGACGGCCACGGTAGGCCTGGGCCTGACCTGGTTCGCGGCCAACACCCGCGCTGCCCGGCGCCAGCCAGGGGCAGGGCCGTCTTTCAGCACTCGCCTCGTCGCCCTGCACGGCGGGGCTGCGGCGACGACCTTGGTGCTGGCCACGCTGACTGCCCTCGTTCTGGGCCGGTAAAGGCCGGTAGAAGAAACCCGGCCAAGCGAAGTGGCCAGTACACCCGACCGCCTGCACGGATAGGGGGAGACGAGCGACCACCGAGCCTGGGAGCGTTGCGTCAAATTGCCCGGTGATCTCGGCCGCCGAGTGCACTGACCACTACCCAGGAATACGGCTCGCCGCTGCCGGCGGCTCACCCGCGAGGACCCGCGTAATCAGTTGGTAAGAACTTCCTCCAGCCGACTTGAACTAAGGCGCCCACGCGGGACGGTTACATGAACAGGTACCACTGGGTACGATCCTCCGCGAAGTGCTGACCGGGCAAAGGACCTCAGATGTGAACAAGGCGGCCACCGCCCCGAACGTTCCGGATGACCCGAGCGTCCCGGAAGCTTCGGAAGCCCCGGAGGGTGAGAGCGTCCCGGATGACCCGAGCGCCCCGGAAGCCCCGGAGGATCAAGGCGTTCCGGATGACCCGAGCGACCTGGAAGCCGACGAAGCCCGGGAGGGGCAAAGCGCTTCGGAAGCCTCGGAGACCCAGGAAGGTCAAAGCGTCCTAGAAGCCCTGGAAGCGCCGGAGAGTCAAAGCGTCCCGGACGCCCTCGAAGCCCCGGAGGATCAAAGCGCCTCGAAAACCCCAGACGTCCCGAAGGTCGCCGGGGCCTCGAACGCCTCGAACGCCCCGGCCGGGCTGAGCCGGCGGCAGTTGCTGACCGTGCTCGGCGTCGGCGCCGGGGCGCTGATCGCGGAGCAGGCCCTGGTCGCGGACGGAACCCCGCCGAGCGCCAGCCCGCAGCCGGAACCCAGCATCGCGCCCCAACCCAGCGGCTACGCGCCCGACGGCACCTCGGGCCGCGCCGCCGCCCTGCCCCTGAGCACGGTGCGGCTGCTCGACAGCCCGTTCCGCCAGAATCAGGCCAGGAACACCACGTACCTGCTGTTCCTTGACCCCGAGCGCATGCTGCGCTCCTTCCGCCTGAACTACGGCCTGCCCTCGACAGCGGAGCCGCTCGGCGGCTGGGAGGCGCGGGGTTCGCAGATCCGCGGCCACATGACTGGGCACCTGCTGTCCGGCCTGGCGCTGACCTACGCCAACACCAACGACGCAGCCGCTAAAACAAGAAGCCGCTACCTGGTCAGCCAGCTGGCCGCGCTCCAGGCCCGGGCCACGACGGCCGGGTTCCACCCTGGTTACCTGTCCGCCTTCCCCGAGGTCTACTTCGACTGGCTAGAGCAGGGAAAGTCGATCTGGTCGCCGTACTACATGATCCACAAGTACCTGGCCGGGATGATCGACCAGTACCAGCTGGCGGGCGATGACCAGGCCCTAGACGTCGCCATGAAGCTGGCCGACTGGGTGGGGTGGCGCACCGGGCGCCTTCAGTACGACGAGATGCAGATGGTCCTGCAGACCGAATTCGGCGGGCTACCCGAAGCGCTGGCCAATCTCTACACGATCACCGGCCAGGAGCGGTACCTGGCTACCGCGCAGCGCTTCTACCACGCGGCGGTGCTCGATCCGCTGGCCGACGGGCTGGACACGCTGCCCGGGCTGCAGGCGAACGTGACCACGCCGAAGATCATCGCCTGCGTCCGGATGTGGCAGGAGACCGGCAGCGGCAAGTACCACGACATCGCCCAGAACTTCTGGGACATCGTGACCGGCCACCACGTGTACGTCATCGGCGGCGTGGGCAACTACGAGCACTTCCAGCTGCCCGATACCGTAGCCGCTGAGCTGTCCAACTTCACCTGCGAGAACTGCGTCAGCTACAACATGCTGAAGCTGACCAGGCTGCTGCACTTCCACCAGCCGCAACGGGCGGACATGCTCGACTATTACGAGCGCACCCTGTTCAACCAGATGCTGGGGGAGCAGGACCCGACCTCGCCGCACGGCTACAACTGTTACTACACCGGCTTGTCGTCCGGCGCGTTCAAGCGCCAGCCGCTCAATTACTTCCCGCAGGGCAACCCCGGCATTTACGCCACCGACTGGGACACGTTCACCTGCGACACCGCTACCGGGCTTGAGACCCAGGCCAAGTTCGCCGACACCATCTACAGCCGCGACGCGGACGGCCTCTACGTCAACCTGTTCATCCCGTCGCAGGTCCGGTCCCAGGGGCTGGTCCTGCAGCAGGCGACCGGCTTCCCCGACGACCCGGTCATCCGCCTGTCGGTAATCTCAGGCGCGGCCACCCTGACGCTGCGGGTGCGGGTGCCGAAATGGGTGGCGGGTCCGCCGACCGTGCGGCTCAACGGCAAGCCGCTCCTCGGTCTGCCTCTGGTCGGCCCGAGCTGGATCGCGCTGCGGCGACGGTGGCGGACGGGTGACCTGCTCGAGGTCGCGCTGCCGATGGAACTTGCGGTCGAGCCGACGCCCGACCACCCGGCGGTGCAGGCGCTCGTCTACGGCCCGGTCGTGCTGAGCGGCGTCCAGGGCAGCGACCCTGGCTCGCTGACGCCGCAGCTCGAGATGGCCTCGATCCGTCGGACGGCCGCGCCGTCCATGACGTTCGAGGCCGTCGCCGACCACAAGCCGATCAAGATGATCCCGATCGCCCGGGCCGCCCACGAGTACTACACCACCTACTGGCAGATGGTGTAGTGCCACCAGGGCAGGTGACCCCGCCCCCCGTTTCTACAGGCGTTTTCTACACGGCTCAGAATGGCTCACCACCGTTCGGTTCGTGTCGGCTCTCTTTCCGGCCCCGCTCTCATCGCCTACGCCCTGAAGACCTTGCGCTCCAGGGCGTGGACGTCCGCTTCGCTCGCTGTTCGCATGGCATGTGATGCTGGTTACCGCGAACGCTTCCGGCGCCATTTCTGGCGGCGTCAGGCGGCTCGGGATTCTGGGTCAGCCAGCGGCCAGGGCAGCGGTGCGCTCCTGGCGGAGTTGTTCTGGTGCCGGGTCGGGTTTGCGGGCCAGCTTGCTGGGCCACCATATCCGGTGGCCGACGTCCAGGTTCAGCGCCGTGACCAGGACGGACCTTACGACGATCGTGTCGAGCAGGATGCCGAAGGCCACCGTGAAACCGATTTCGGTGAGAGTCGTCAGCGGGATGGTGGCTAGCACGGCGAACGTGGCGGCGAGTACGAAGCCGGCCGAGGTGATTACCCCCCCGGTGGCCGCGAGCGCGGACCGCAGCGCGGCCGCCGCGTTCTGGTTGCCGATCACGACGACGGGATCGTCTGTGCCTGCGGGGAAATGCGCGGCGAGCACAGCCTGGCCGGTCACTGAGTCTGGGTGCCCGCGGAATACTTGCGCGTCGGTCAGGCCGCTGGCCTTCAGGCCGGCCAGGCCGAGCGCCAGCACGCCCAGGACCACGGCGGTGGTGACCCATACCCGGCGCGGCCGGGGGGCGATGGCCCAGCCGATCCGGGCCCACATCCCCCGGTAGGTCGGCTCGGCCGAGCCGTAGGCGGGCCGGGAGGGCCAGAAGACCCCGCGGGGGAAGATCACCATCAGGGCGGGCAGCAGGGTGAGCATGGAGAACATGCCGACCGCGACGCCGATGGCCAGCACCGGCCCCAGGCTCTTGGTCGAGTTCATCTCCGCTGCGGACAGCGTCAGCAGCGCGAGTATGACGGTGCAGGCGCCGAACACCAGCACGTACAAGATGGCGGCGCTCATCCCGGTAACCGTCAGGCCAGCGTGCGCCGCCAGCAGGTAGATCACCGCCTGGGCGGTGATCAGCGCCACCACTGATGAGATCACCGGTAGCAGCCACAGCACCCGGCTCCGGTAGGTGATCAGCAAGATCACGATGACCACCGCAAGGGCGGAATACAGCAGTGTGGTGTCGATGCCGCCGAATACCTCGGTCAGGACCGGTCATCCGGCCTGTCTTCGTCAGGCCCTGCCGTCCGGCTGGTCCTGCCGGGCACCGAACTGAACTCGGCGATGAGCGTGCCGACGGGGAACTGCGCGATGTCATTGACGCTGCGGACCAGGCCTCCGCGGGTCGCGCATAGGCGATGGCAGTTCGGTTCGTTCCGTCACTGCCAGCATCACGCCACCGGCCGCCTGGCCAAGGGACGAAGGGCAGCACCGTGGAGGCCGAAGGGCCTTGCCGGCACCGCCGGGCTGCCGCCGCGGGGGCGGCACCGGTGAGCGGGGTCATGGGCTGAGCTCTATGCCGAGTTTCTGTTTCAGGATGAGCCGCAGCTGCTGCCTGGGATACAGGCCGATGGCGTCCTCGAATTGTTCCACCAACGCGATCTGCGAGCCCAGGGCGAAGTCGAACCCGTAGCTTATGCAGCCGCCCGGGAACACGTCGTATAGCGCGCCGGCAAAGCGGGGCGAGATCGAGTCGAGCCGGGTGTAGGTGAGCACGCCGGGAGCCCGTGAGGGGGAGGGGCTGGCCCCGCTGACGTTGCACGTGGCGGTGAGCCGGACCGTCACCGGCTGACCCGGGGACCGGTCGGAGTTGAGCAGGAAGCTGGTGCCGTCCTGGGTGGGGTTGAACCCGGAGGTGTTCCATCCCGGCGCCAGGCCGCTGATGCAGGGCAGGTAGGAGGCGCTGGGTACGGACTGCGCGATGATCGCCAGCCGGAGCGGATCGCCGCAGCCGGGTACCGTGCCGCTGGAAGCGGCGCAGCCGAGAGCGCGGCGCCCGCGGCGAGCATCACGGTCGCCAGCAGGACGCCGAGCGGACCGCGCGGGGCTCGGCGCTGGAGGCTGCGGGCATCTCGTCGCGGCGTCATAGCAGGCCCGCCACGCTCAGGTAGATGCCGAACAGGGCCACCGCCGCCGCGAGGGCCGCGAACAGGCCCGCGGTGATCGCGACGCGCTTGATGTCCCAGAGCTGGATCGGGATGGGGCGCCGCGGCGGGGCGAGCTGGCGGAAGCGCCCGGTCAGGTCGCGCCCGTCGGCACGGATCAGGGATCGCGAGCTGGCTGGGGACGGTGATGCTCCGGCACGCGGCGAAGGCCTCGGCCACGTCATCGGCGGCGAAAATGCTCAGTGCCCGTTCGTAGACGTGCTCGGGGGTGCTGGCCAGGGCCAGGGTGAGCATCATGTTGGCCAGGTCCACCGCCTGGCGCCAGGGGGTCGGCCGTACCGTGGCGAACGCGACGTCGATGAGCAGGACACTGCCGTCCCGGACCAGGATATTGGAGGGCTTGATATCGCGGTGGGCCATCCCCGCGTCCCACATGCGCCGCACCACGCGCAGCGCGTCGTCGATGCCCCGGTCATCCACCTGGGCACCGCGTATCTCCTGGCCGCCTTCGAAGAACTCCATCACGATCAGGTACTCGCGTTCCGGCGTGATCTCCGCGAAGCCGTAGGGCCGGGGCGTGGGCAGCCCGGCATCTCGCATCAGGCGCAGCATGTGATCTTCGTACTCGGCCAGCCTGCGTACCGTGGAGAACGGCTTTTCGTCTTCGAGCCGCCCGTAGATGACGGTCCTGGCCAGCTTGTACCAGCGGTCGGACCACAGGTGGCTGAGCGTATAAAGCTTGCCGAACAGCACGGTTTTGTCACTGGCGGGACCGCGGACCTGAATGCGCAGCGGGGTCGAGCCAGCCGACCCCTCCAGGCCGAACGGTTCCACGCCGGTGACGGCGAGACCGAGCTGATGGTCCAGGGCGGTGACAATCGCCGCTCCGCGGCGCCCCCCGATGTCGAGATGCGCCTTGCGGCCGCCCCGGTAGGACACCGGGAAGACGTCGTTGGGGACCGCCAGCCAGAACGCCACCACAGCGAGCGGCCAACCGATGATCAGTGCGGTCAGCTGGTCGGTGGGATGTTCGACGGCCAGGTACAGCCGGGCGGCGCACACGGCAGCCAGGATGATCCCGGCCGCCCATTTACCCCGGTTCCGCCACCGCCCTGCGGGCATCAGCGTGTAAAGGACCCCGACCAGTGCCAGGGTCAGCGTGGCGACGGGCTGCGACGGCTGCGCGTAGCCCTGCCAGGGTCCCAGGATCTCGATGCCGGTCGGCCGCATCCGGCCGATCTCCAGCCTCATGGCCGAGAGCAGCAGCACGGCGGCGAGGAATATGACGAGGTAGGCCGCGAGGTGCTGGAAACGGCGGTACGCCACAAGCACCGCGATGGTGCCAAACGCGAGCAGTCGTACCGTCCACGGCGAGGCCAGGGCGTTGACGTCGAGCATCAGGCGGGTGAGCCAGGCAGTACGCACCGCCGCCACCGCGCGAAGGACCGCGAGGTCGGCCCGGGTGATGAGGCCGAGGACCGCCGGGACCGACATGGCGGCCCACAGGGCGCCGGCGATCCCGGCGAGCGCCAGGTACCAGCGGATGCTGTGGTCGATGTGGCGGGGCAGCGGCGGCGGCTCCCCCGAGGGCCGGCGCCGCCGCCCTCCAGGCGGTGCCGTGATGAGGGGAGGGACTTCGGGCCCTTCATGGCCTGGCCGGGGTGTCGGTAGCGTGGTCATTGCCGCACCGCCGTCCTGCCGGGTCCCGGCCCGCAGCCGCAGGCTGATGCGGCGAAGAAGGTGAGACCATGTCCAGACGCGGACGTGCGGCCGCGCTGGCGGCCTGCTCGCTGGTGCTCACGCTGCTCGCCTCGTGCCAGGCCGGCCCGGACCGTACGACGCCTGCCGGGCACGGTGGCGGCGCGCAGGGTGGCACGGTGGTGGTCGCCTCGTTCAACTTTCCGGAGAGCGAGCTGCTGGCGGCGATCTACGAGCTGGCCATCCGGCATGCCGGGATCCCGGCGCAGCTCCAGCTTGACCTGGGTCCGCGCGAGCTGGTTCAGCCGGCCCTGGAACAGGGCCTGGTGGACGTGGTTCCCGAATATCTCGGGACCGCGCTGACCAGCCTCGGGGCCGATCGCGGCGTCCCGATGTCGGATCCCGCGGCGGTCCAGGCCGCGCTGGCCCGCGCGCTGGCCCGGTGGCATGTCCAGGTCATGACGCCAGCCGCGGCCCAGGACCAGAACGGCCTGGTGGTCACCGCCGCCACCGCCCGCCGCCTGGGCCTGCACACGGTCAGCGACCTGCGGCGGGCCGCCAGTAGGCTGACTCTCGGCGGTGCTCCCGAATGCCCGGACCGGCCGTACTGCCTCCCCGGGCTGCGGCAGGTATACGGGCTCCGCTTCGCCAGCTTCCTGCCCTTCGACACCGAGCAGCAGCGCGTCACCGCGCTGGAGACGGCGTGGTCGACGTCGCGGTGCTGGACACTACCGACGGGAACCTCGCCACCGGCGACCTGGTCCTGCTCGCCGACGACCGTCACCTGCAGCCCGCGGAGAACATCGTGCCAGTCGTCACCGGCAGCGCGCTGGTGCGCTACCGAAAGCGGCTGGCCGACGCGGTGAACGCGGTCTCGGCGCAGCTGACCTCCAAGGCGCTGCTGTTCATGGACTGGCGCATCGAGGTTGCCGGGAACGATGTCATGGCCGAAGCCCGCGGCTGGCTGGAACGCCACGGCATCGTGCCCCGGCCGGGCTGAGCGGGTCATGCCAGTCATGGCGGATACGCCTTTCTCGCCGCCTGCTCCAGCTGCGCCGCGGTGGCATTGACGTCGCGGCTGACCAGGAACTGCTGCAAGATCTTCCGCATCCCCTGCCCCTCGGTTCCGCCGAAGCTGGCAGGCGTCAGGTCAGACAGGCTGAACCGGAAGTTGTCGCCCGCTTCCAGCAGGCTGGCCGCGATGGACCGGCTGATCGCGTCCGGGTAGACGGACAGGCCGAGGTTGATGTTGGGCGACACGAAGCCGCCCGCCGCCGCCCAGATGGCCGCCGCCTGGGGGCTGGCCAGATACCTGATCAGCGCATCCCCCGCGGCGGAAGGGCGCATGAGCACCGCGGCGTCGCCGCCGGCCACCACCATCGGGCCGGGCTGCCCGACTGCGGGGAACGGGAAGACATCGGCATCCACGCCGAGCACGGCCCGGGTCGCGCCGCTGATGATCCCGGCCACGAAGTCGCCTTCGAACACCATCGCCGCCGCAGGACGAGCGGCGAAGGTTTGCTGGACCGATTCGGAGTAGCTGGTCGCGAGCGCTTCCCGTGGGCCGCCGGCGATGACGCCGGGGTCCAGCACCCTGGCCAGGAGCCGGAGCGTGGCGGTGACCGAGGGATCAGTCCACGGGATCTTGTGCGCCGCCAGGAGGTCATACCGCGCGGGACCGGCCAGCCGGAGATAGAGGTTGGAGAACCAGTCGGCCAGCGTCCAGCCGGTCTGGCCGCCGACCGAGAACGCAGGCATTCCCGATTTCGCAAGCCCGTGCGCCAGCGAGACGAGCCCGTCGATGTCGGCCGGCGGGGCCACGCCAGCCCGCTCGAAGGCACCCTCGTTGTACCAGATCAGGGACTTGTTGGCCGCCTTGAACCAGACTCCGTACAGGGTGCCGCCGACCGACCCGAGCTGGCGCCAGGCCGGGCTGTAGTTGGCGGCCACGACACTGCCCACGATGCCGTTGAGCGGAACGAGCCGATGCTCGGCGGCGTACATGCGCAGCAGGCCCGGCTGCGGGAGGAACGCCACGTCCGGCGGACGGCCTTTGGCCAGCCGGGCATCAAGGAAGGCCGGGACGCTGTAGCCGGCCGATGTATAGGTGACGGCCACGCCGGTCTGGCGGGTGAACGCGCGCAGCACGAACTCGAAATTCCGCTGCTCAACGCCTGACCAGACCGCCGCGACCTCGAGCTTGTGCCCGCGCAGGCTCGGCCCGGCTGACGCGGGCGGGCCGGCTGAGCAGGCAACAACAGCTGAGCAGGCAGCAACCAGGACAGCGACGAGCGCTGCCGCCACTCGCGCCGGCCTGAGCCAGCCTCGTCCGTCCACGTCCGTCTTCGTTCCGCGTCTAACTGCCGAGATCTGGACCGGGCGCCGTGGGCAGCGGGCGGTCCGCTGGCGATGCCCGACCTTCGGTGTCTCCAGGCGGGATGCGCGCGGCGTCGGCGCGCATCCCGTCAGGGGCTTACCGGCGCTGGCCGGCCTGACGTTCGATCTCCTGCTGGATATCGGTTTCTGAGATCGGCTTGCGCCCGTAAGCCCACCAGGCGTGCGCAGCCGTCCACAGCACCCAGGCAATGGCCGGGTAGATGATCCAGTAGTTCCACTCGTTCGGGATGCCCGAACTCTGGCTGAATCCGCTGGTCGGCCAGCCGCCCGCGTTGTGGTACTCCGCGGTGGCCCAGATGACGACCAGCACGACCATGGCAAGGGTGCCCACGATGGTGCTGATCCAGAAACGTCGCCTGCGCTCGATCTGCGCAATCGCCTCCTGGCGGGCGAGCTGCCCGGTGGCGGGAGCGTCCGCTCCGCTGTCCCCGGGCTTGTCGTGGGAGATGTCGTGCAACATCTCGACCCCCTCCTTCGGTTGGGAGCCGTCAATTCTTCTGGGAACTCACCTTGCTCCCTTACGGGCAGGATGAGTGCCCCGAACCAGGCGGGAGCCAGAGGCGTTGGGCCCGCCGTCACGGGACCTTAGCTGGTTGTTGCAAAGCAAATTACCTGCTGGTAACGGGCCAGTCGTCCGGGCGGACCGGCTGAGGCGTGGGCGGCGAGCAGGTGATACCAGCAGCCCGTACCTTTGCCCTGTCGTTGGCCCCTGACATGTCCCGTCGTTGGGCCCTGCCGGGAAGAGGCCAATGCCCCTACCGGTTCCTTCCCCCGGCTCCCAGCGTGGCCGAAACGACAGATGCACTGGAACCCCAGGGCCTGTGTCAGCTGAGTTCCAGCGCAGCAGCTGACAAGGGGGTAATCACGATGGCTGAACTGTCGACCGGCACGAGCGCTGCGGTGCACGCACGTGCCGCGGCCCATACTGTCGATGCTTGCAAGCTCTACGGCAAAGACCAGACCGAGGTGCGCGCCCTGGACGGCGTCACGGTCGCATTCGAGCAGAGCCGGTTCACGGCGATCATGGGACCGTCCGGGTCCGGGAAGTCCACCCTGCTGCACTGCAGCGCGGGCCTCGATTCGCTCAGCTCCGGCCAGGCCTACATCGGGGAGATCGACATCGGCGCGCTGGATGACAACGCCCTGACGATCCTGCGCCGGGAGAAGATCGGGTTCATCTTCCAGGCCTACAACCTGGTGCCGACCCTGACCGCAGCGGAGAACATCACCTTGCCGTTGCTGCTGGCCGGGAAGCAGGGCGACCGGGCCTGGATCGATCAGGTTATCGCCACCACGGCCATCGCCGACCGGCTCCAGCACCGGCCCGCCGAGCTGTCCGGCGGCCAGCAGCAGCGCGTCGCAGTGGCCCGCGCCCTGGCCAGCCGCCCCCAGATCATCTTCGCCGACGAGCCCACCGGCAACCTGGACTCCCGCGCCGGAGCCGAGGTGCTGTCCTTCCTGCGCCGGGCGGTTGATGAGATGTCCCAGACCATCGTGATGGTCACCCACGACGCGACCGCCGCCGGCTACGCCGACCGGATCGTGTTCCTGGCCGACGGGCGGATCGTCGACGAGATGGGCCACCCCACCGCGGTCGGCGTGCTCGAGCGGATGAGGAAGCTGGGTGAGTAATCATGCTACGCACGTCATTCAAGAACATGCTCGCCCACCGGCGCCGGCTGGCCGCCACCGCCCTGGCGGTCATCCTCGGGGTGGCGCTGATCGCCGGGACGCTGGTGCTCACCGACACGATCAGCCAGACCTTCACCGGGCTGTACAGCACCGTCTACCAGGGGACCGACGCGGTCGTCCGGGCCAAGGCCGCCTTCACCGGAATCCAGAACAGCGGCGCGCAACGACCCCCGGTTGACGCCGGCCTGGTTGCCTCACTCCGAACGGTCAAGGGCGTGGCCGCTGATGAGGGCGTAGTCCGCGGCTACGCGCGCCTGGTCGGCAGCAATGGCCAGGCGCTGGGCAACCCGAACACCACCGGGACCATCGGCCGGTCATGGCCCGGCACCGGGCCGCTCAACCCGTGGGTCCTGGCCGCCGGCCGCCCGCCTGGCGCCGACAATGAGATCGTTATCGACGCCAAGAGCGCCAGCGACGGTCACCTGGCGGTGGGCGACACCGCCACCGTGCTGGTCGAAGGACCGCCCCGGCAGATGCTGATCACCGGGATAGCGCGCTTCGGCGGTGCCTCCAGCCCGGGCGGCGCATCCGTGGTCCTGTTCACCGTTCCGGCCGCGCAGAAACTGGTCGGCCAGCCCGGCAAGTTCGACAGCATCTCATTCGCCGCGCAGCCCGGGGTCTCACAGACCCAGCTGGTGCGCAACCTGCAAGCGGTGCTTCCGGCCGGGCTGGAAGCGGTCACCGGCCAGCAGGCCGCCAGCGAGGACCGGTCCACCACCCTGAACGCGGTGGGCCAGCTCACCACCCTGCTCCTCGTGTTCGCCGTCGCCGCCCTGCTGGTCGGGGCGTTCATGATCTTCAACACGTTCTCGATCACCGTCGCCCAGCGCACCCGGGAAAACGGCCTGCTCCGCGCCCTTGGGGCAACCCGCCGCCAGATCCTGTCCTCGGTATTGCTCGAAGCCGTCACCGTGGGCCTGCTGGCCTCGGCGGTCGGCCTCGGGGTGGGCGTGGCAGTGGCCGCCGGGCTCAAGGCCCTGCTCGCCGCCATAGGCATCGACATCCCGGCCGGCAGCATCGTCTTCACCGCCCGCACCGTGATCATCGCCCTCGTGGTCGGCACCGGCGTCACGGTGGCCGCCGCGCTGTCGCCGGCCCGCAAGGCGGGTAAGGTCCCGCCCATCGCCGCCATGCAAGACGCCGCCGTGACCAGCACCGGCTACGGGTCCAAACAGCGCGTCTTCGTCGGCCTCGGCGTGCTCGCGCTGGGCGCCGCCGCCCTGTTCACCGGCCTGCTCGCGCACCTGTCCAGCCCGGTGCTGGTCGTCGGCGTGGGGGCGGTCCTGGTCTTCTTCGGGGTAGCCATCCTCGGGCGCACCGTGGCGCTGCCGATCAGCCGGGTGCTCGGCGCGCCGCTGCCGGCCCTGCGGGGCGTCACGGGCACCATCGCCCGGCAGAACGCCATGCGCAACCCCAAGCGCACCGCCGCCGCCGCGTCGGCGCTGATGATCTGCGTCGGCCTGGTGAGCTTCATCACCATCTTTGCCTCCTCCGCCACGGCGGCGATCAACACCGTCTACGCCCGGACCTTCACCGGTGACTTCATCATCAACTCCGGCGCGGGCGGCACCGGCGGCGTCGACCCCGCCCTGGCCCGGCGTGTCGGCCAGCTTCCCCAGGTCGCCCTGGCCAGCGGGCTGCGGGTGGGGATGGCCAAGATCGAGGGCGGCGTCCAGCAGGTCGTGGCCGTCGACCCCAAGACGGCCTTCGGCATCTTCGACGTCCAGCCGCTGCAAGGAAACGAGAACGACCTCGGCCCCAACGCCATCGCTGTGTACAAGACCGTGGCCACCGACCACCACCTCAAGATCGGCGACCACATTCCGGTCCTGTTCGCCGGCACCGGCACCAGGTCCATGCGCGTGGCGCTCATCTACGGCTCCAGCGAGCCGGCCGGGAACTACTTCCTGGGCATCAGCGCCTACCAGGCCAACTTCACCAACCAGTACGACCTGCTGGTGTTCGTCAAGAAGGCGCCCGGCGTCTCCACCGCCGCCGCCCTGGCCGCCGTCACGACCGTCACCAAGGACTACCCCGGCACCACGGTCCAGAACGAGGCGCAGTACGAGGCCCAGACCGAACAGCCCATCAACCAGATCCTCGACCTGATCTACATCCTGATGCTGCTGGCCGTGATCATCGCCCTGCTCGGCATCGGTAATACTCTGGCCCTGTCCATCTACGAGCGGATCCGGGAGATCGGCCTGTTCCGGGCGGTCGGCATGACGCGACGCCAGCTGCGCTCGGTCATCCGCCTGGAATCGGTCGTCATCGCCCTCCAGGGCACCGTGCTCGGGCTCCTGATCGGCGTGCTGTTCGGCTGGGCCATCGTCCACGCCATCAACATCTTCGGCACCGGCGTCGTCAGCATCCCCTACCGGACCCTGGTTGCCGTCGTGATCCTCGCCGCCATCGGCGGCGTCGTCACCGCCATCCGCCCCGCCGGGCGGGCGGCCAGGCTCAACATCCTGCGAGCGATCGTCACCGAATAGACCGCGCCGGACCACCCCCGGCAACAATCCGCCAGCCTAGTTAGCGGCTCAACGTCACACCGCGCACCATCCGCCGCTGGATCAACGAGGGCCGCCTTCACCGCCGACCCGGAGGTCGGCGGTGAAGGCGGCAATCTTGGTAGCACTCGCAGCCAGCGAGCGTCACCCCTGGGCCGCCCCGACCGGCACCGGCACCTCGGCGGCAACCTTGTCAGGAACCGCAGGCTGCGGCTCAGCCTCAGCACGCACCGGGCGGAAGGCGCGGAAGGCGATCACCACGCCGGCCACTACCACGATCGCTCCGGCCAGCACGGCCCGGTCGGCGCCGGCCACGAATGCGCTGGCCGCCGCGTGCAGGACGGCCTCCCCGCCCGGCCGGTGCCCCGCCGCCGCGGCTGCCCCCAATGACCCGCCTGCCCCCAACGAGCCGAGCGAACTAGCCATCCGGCTGGCGAACACCGAAGCCGCGATGCTGCCGAACACCGCCACCCCCAGCACGCTGCCCATGTTGCGCGTCGTGTCGTTGACGGCCGAACCCACGCCGGCCATGGCCGGCGGCAGCTCCTGCATGGAGGCCGAGGTCGCGGCCGACATGGCCAGCCCGATCCCGGCGCTGACGATGACCATGGCCAGGACGTAGTGCCCATAGCCCGACGAAGCGGACGCCGTGGCGAACAGCAGCAGTCCCGCCGTCACCGCGGCCAGGCCCAGCGTCACCGGGACACGCACCCCGGCTCGTTTGGCCAGAGAAGCCCCCAGCGGGCTGAAGACGGCCAGCGCGGCCGCGGAGGGCAGCGCCCGCAGGCCGGCCGCCAGCGGGCTGTAGCCCAGCACGAACTGGTAGATCTGCGAGCTCAGGAAGACCACGCCCGAGAGGGCGAAGAACAGCACGGTGATCGAGACGCCGGCGCCGCTGAAGCGCGGGTTGCGGAACAGGTGCAGCGGCAGCATCGGGTGGTCGCTGCGCGCCTCCCAGCCGACAAACGCCGCGAGCAGCGCGAGCGACACGGCCGCGAGCCCAGCCGTGGTAGCGGACAGCCAGCCGTTGGACGGCCCCTCGATGATCGTGTAGGTCAGCCCGGTGAACGCCGCCACGGACAAGACGGCGCCGGTCAGGTCGAGCCGCTGGGACTGCGGGGCGCGCGACGGCGGGACCAGCCAGTGCCCGGCGACCAGCGCGATCGCCACGACCGGCAGGTTGACCAGGAAGATCGAGTCCCAGCCGAAGTGGCCGAGCAGCCAGCCGCCCGCCACCGGGCCGATGGCCACGCCCAGGCCGCTGACGGCGGACCACAGGCCGATCGCCTTGGTGCGTTCGGCGTGGTCGGTGAACACGTTGGTGATGATGGACAGCGTGGCCGGCATGATGAACGCGCCGCCGATGCCCATCACCGCGCGGGCGGCGATGAGCTCACTGGTCGTCTGGGTGAAGGCCGCGGCAAGCGACCCGGCGGCGAAGACGGCCAGCCCGCCGGCCAGCGCGCGGTGCCGGCCATATTGGTCCGCGATGGCCCCGGCCAGCAGCAGCAGCGCGGCGAAGGTGAGGGTGTAGGCGTCGACGATCCACTGCAGCCCGCTGGTGCTCGCGTGCAACTCCCGGCTGAACGTGGGCAGGGCCACGTTCACGATCGTGGAGTCGATGACGATGACCAGCAGGCTGAGGCACAGGACGCCCAGGGTGTACCACTTTTTCGTCCCCGCTCGCCTCCGGGCCGCCTTCGAGCCATCGCCTTCCCTCCTCGCTAGTTCCTCGCTCGTCAGTCCAGGCGATGCCGCGGCCCGTTGGCTCGCGAGGGTCTCGCTCGTCAGTCCAGGCGATGCCGCGGCCCTTTGGCTCGCGAGGGTCTCGCTCGTCAGTCCGTTCATGATCAGCTCCATCTGTACGCCTGTAAGGCTACGACTGTTTTGTTAAATTGACTGTACGGGTGTAGCCTTACAGGCGTCAAGTAGTCAGAACGTAAAAGTTCACCCGTAGCGCAACAGGTGTAGTCTTAGCTGCGGATAAGGAGACAGCGATGCCCGCGAACCAGATGACCAAAGCCCGCCAACGCAACCCGCGCGGCCAGGGTGAACGCCTGCGCGAGGACATCCTCGAGGCGGCCAGTAGCCTGCTGGCCGACCCGGCCGCGCCGCCGCTGACACTGCGTGCCGTCGCCCGCGCGGTCGGCGTGGCCGCGACCTCGGTGTACCTGCACTTCGACAGCATCGAGTCGCTGATCCTGGCGGTCGCCGAGCGCCTCTTCGGCGAGCTGGTACGGCAGCAGGATGAGGCGGCGGCCAAGATCGCGGACCCGTGCCAGCGGGTGCTGGCCGGGGCCCTGGCCTACTGCGAGTTCGGGCTGGCGTCCCCGGGGCACTATCAGCTGATGTTCTCCAGTCCGCTGCCGCTGCCCGAGTACACGCCGGAGCACTTTCCCGGCTGGATGGCGTTCCAGCATCTGATCAACCGGGTCGCCGTGTGCACCGGCGCCCGCCCTGAAGACCCCGCGGCGTTCTTCACCGCGCAGCTGATCTGGCAGCAGCTGCACGGCCTCGTCAGCCTGCGCATCTCCCGGTCGAAGTTCCCGTGGCCCCCGCTGGAGCCTACGGTCCGCACCGTGGTCGACCGCCTGCTGGCTGGCGCGCGTCAGCGGCCGGCGTCCTGACAAACTTTGCCCCGAACGGACCGGGTTCTCCGCCCCGATCCGGTGCACCGAAAGGGACCGTGACGTGACATCAGACGCCCTGGACGAGGCCAGGCTCATGCC
>CAWJGE010000006.1:0-59581 GCA_963842265.1 uncultured Actinomycetota bacterium | reverse complement strand
GGCAAGGCAGGCCCTTCACGCTCGTCCTGAAGAAGACCGAGGCGCTCTTCGCCCGCGAGCAGGAGGCGCGGAAGAGGGACGAAACGGATCTGGAGTGGCTCGCGGCGCAGTGGAATCTCGGCGTTTGACCGGCCGAGGACCGGGGGTTCACGCCTTACGGGCCGTCACGCGCGGCGACCGACGCGCTGTCCCGCATCATGGCCGCTGACCTCGCCGGCCCCGGTATTGACGTGAACCTGCTGGGTCCTCGGCCGAGGTGGTGCAGGCTGGCGCGCCTGCCCGGGCAGCTCACCGGTGGCAGCCTCGCCGTCGGTGTTGATCAGGGCAGCGATCGCTGGATTGCGGCGCAGCTTGTCCAGGCAGCGGCTGCGGCATGGCCCGATGCTGCCGACCGGGATGCCCAGCCTGGCGCTGATCTGGGCGTACGGCACGGGCGGGTCTTCGATGAGCAGGGCGATCAGCCGCTGGCAACTGGGGGTCAGCCCGGTGAGCGCCTCGCGCAGCGCCGCGTGCCGCTCGGCCAGCAGCAGCTCCTGTTCGGCCATCCCGGTCTGTTCGTCCGGGATGGCCTCGGTATCCAGCACATACCCGGCGGCCTGCGCGGCGTGCCGGACCTTGCCGCATTCCCGTCGGGTCGTGGTGGCCAGCCAGCCAGGAAGCGCGGCCGGATCACGGAGTTTGCTCAGGTGGCTCACCAGGCCCAGCCAGACGCTCTGGCTGACGTCGTGGGTGTCGGCGTCGCTCAGCCGGTACCTGCGGCAGATGGACCAGACGAGCGGGGCATACCGCTCGACCAGGGCGTCCCACGCCTGCTCATCGCCGTGCGCGGCGCATGTCACCAGGTCAGTAATCGACGGGTCATCGCTCATCGCGAGCCGACGCTGTCCCTGGTGGCCGACCCGATGGACCGGTTCCGCCGCGATTCCGGCGCGGTGAGGGATTCGATGAGCCCGTTGAACCAGTGGCCGCGAGGGCACCTGATCTTGGCGCTCTCCAGCTGCCCATCGGTCGATCTGATCGTGTACCGCGTCTCCACCTCGGCGGGAAGCCCGCACCGGGCGGCGCCGTCGTGACCTAGGAATGCCGGGCAATCAACCAGCATCGCCTGATCCTCCATTGTGGCGAAGGTGCTCCTCACCTGGGAGCATCCCCCGGCCCGGCGGTCGGCCGCATCGTAGGATGCTGCGGTTTGGATCTGACGGTGCGGCTTGGCCCGGCCCGGCGGGATGGCAGGATGCTGCTATCCGGCCAGGCCCAGGCGGGTGGCGTAGGCGGCGGCCGCGGCGCGGTTGGCCACCCCGAGTTTGGCGAAGATGCTGCTGACATGGTGCAGGACGGTGTTGGGGCTGATGAACAGCGCCTGGGCGATCGCGCGGTTCGAGCGGCCGGCGGCGATCAGGCGTAGCACCTCCACCTCGCGGTCGGTCAGCCCGGCCGGCCAGGCCGGCGGCGCCGGAGCGGCCTGGGCGGCCGCGCGCAAGGCGCCGGCCCGCTCGCCGAGCCCGCGGATGCCGAGCTCCTGGGCGGTGGCTGCGACCTCGTCGAGCAGGGCCGCGGCCTGCTGGCGGTCACCCGGTCGGTCCAGGGCCAGCAGCGCCCGCGCCTGCCCCTCGCGGCTCATGGCCACCATCGGGCGGGCCTGCATGCGGCCGGCGAGCGTGGCTGCCTCCTGAAAGCGGCGCAGGGCCTGGTCGGGGAGGCTACGGCTGAGGTCCAGCAGTCCCAGGAAGTAGGCCGCCGGCCCCAGGCAGATGGCGCCGACGCGGCCGGTGACGATGTTGCGGTCGGCGTACGGCTCCAGCAGCGGATACAGCTTGACGGCGGTGTCGGACTCACCGAGGTGGTAGCAGGCCAGCGCCAGGGTGGCGAGGGTGAAACTCCACGCCGGGTCCCTGGGCACTGCGGGCAGGTCCCCGGCGGCCAGCCGTTCGACCTCGGCCCGGGCCTGGTCGGCGCGGCCGACCTCGGCCAGCGCCGCGGCCAGGGCCGCCTGGAACACCGCCGTCGCCGGGAAACGGGCGGCGGCATCCCGGAACAGCTCGATCAGCTCGCCGAAGCGGCCTTGCATGAGCCGCAGCGTCGCGATGACCCCGGCGTAGTAGTTCCCCACTGCCTGGTCGCCGGCCCGTCGGCCGGCGACCAGGCCCTGCTCCATCAGCTCCTCGGCCTGGGCGAACCGGCCGGCCAGCAGGGCCCTGGTGGCGTGGGCTAGCGGCAGCTGCCAGCGATAGCGGAGCTGGCGCAGCTCCTCGGCGGCCCGCTCGGCGGCGGCCAGGTCGGCGTCGTAGCCCGCCAGGTCACCCAGCTCTAGCAGGTCGATGCGACGCAGGCCGCGACCGCGCAGCGCCATCGCTCGGTCCCCGATCTGCTCGGCCAGGCCGACCGCCTCGGTGACAATGGCCAGCCGCTCGCCGGCCACCTCGGCTCGCTCGGAACCCCAGACGGCCAGGTGGCGGCCGAACAGTACCGCGGCCAGCGTCGCCGGGTCACCCAGGCGCCTGGCCATCTGCACCGCGTCCTCGCTGAGTGCCAGGCGCCGCTCGACCTGCGGGGTGGACACCAGCGCCCGGGCCAGCCCGGCCAGCACCCGCGCCCGCAGCGGGCTGTCGGCCTTCCCCAGGGCCGCCAGCGCCTCCTCAAGCAGCCCGACCTGGACCGGGTCGACGATCATGCTGGTGAACTCCAACCCCAGGCCCAGGCCGGCCCGGGCGAGCGCCTCGGGCGAGCCGATCCGCCTGGCCAGCTCCCCGGCCTGGGCGTAGGTGGTGCGGGCGGCGGGCACGTCGCTGGCCGCCATCCTGGCCTCGCCGACCGCCAGTAGCAGCTCACAGCGCTGCTGGAGGCCGGGCCGTTCGGTAAGTTCCAAGGCGGCCAGGGCACGCTGGAACAGTTCGGCCGCGTCCTCCCAGGCCAGCACCTCCATGGACCGCTGCCCGGCCAGGGTGGCCATCTGTACCGCCCTGGCCGCCGTCTCCTGGCTGCCAGGTGCCGCCTCAACCAGATGGTGGGCCAGTTCCGCCAGATGCGGCCCCGGTTCGGCGGCGTAGACCGCCTCAAGCGCCTTCCCGACCAGCCCGTGCAGGCGCACGCGCCGCGCGGCGAGCAGTCCCTCGTACAGCACCTCCCGGACCAGCGCGTGCGCGAACCGCCAGCGGCTGAGCTCACCAGGGACCACCCCGACCAGCCGCACGGCCTCGGCCTCCTCCAACAGCACCAGTAGCCGCTCGGCGTCCAGGCCGGTGGTGGGCTGCAGTACCCGCAACTCGAAGTCGCGGCCCACTACCGAGGCGACCTCCAGAATCCGTCGGCAGTCACCGGAGAGGCGACTAAGCCGCTCGGCCACCACCGCCCTGACCCCCTCCGGCAGGCCGCTCCCGAGCAGCGTCGAGCCCTTCGCGGCCGGATCGAGCCGGCCCTGGCTGGCCAGCAGCCGGACCACCTCGGTGACGAAGAACGGGTTGCCGTCGGTCTGCCGGTACACCTCCGCCGCCAGCTCCGCCGACGGCTCCGCTCCGGCGACCAGGGCAATGAAACCGGCCACCTCTCGCTGGCCCAGCCCGCCAAGCAGTAGCCAGCGGTGCTGCCCGCGGGTCAGGTCGGCCACGGCGGCCAGCAGCGGGTGTCCCTGGTCCACTTCGGCGTGCCGGTAGCTGCCCACCACCAGCGGGCCGGTACCCTCCAGCTCACGGCTCATGAACCGCAGCAGCGCCAGCGACGGCACATCCGCCCAGTGCAGGTCGTCCAGGACCAGCAGCAACGGCCGGCGGGCGGCCGCCGTCCGCAGGAAGCCCGCCAGGCTGTCGAACAGCCGGAACCGGGCCGCCTCCGGCTCCAGCGGCGGCGGGGCGGGAAGATCCGGAATGCAGTCATGGACGGCGGGGACCAGCTGCGCGATGTCGGCCGCGCCGGCGCCCAGGTCATGACGCAGCGACGCCGGGTCGCCGGCCTGAACCTGCACATAGCCGCGGACGACCTGGACCCAGGGCCAGAACGAGGGTGCGCCCGCCCCTTCCCAGCAGCGACCCCACAGCACCACGGCGCCGCGCGCGGCCGCCCGCACAGCCAGCTCCTCGGCCAGCCGGGTCTTGCCGATACCGGGCTCGCCGGCCACCAGCACCACCCCGCCGCGGCCGCCGACTGCGGCGTCCAAGTCGGCGGTCAGCGCGGCCAGCTCGCCCGCACGGCCCACAAACGGAGTCGTCACCCGACTGCCTCCCCAAACCCACCCCTGCTAAGCCGCAGCTTAAGAGCCAGCGTCCGCATCTGCCAGGCGTCAGGCGCGTACGTGCCGCAGGAGGCAATAGCGATCGCTCGTCGCCGTGACGCGCGCCGGGATGACGAACGCGCCAGGACAGGGGGAAGGCGCGACACCCGAGTGGGACAAAGCCGGGCGGCGACGGCGCAACGGATTGACCTGCCATCGACACGGACCGTCAAACAGGTAAGACTGGCCACATGGATCGCCGCAGGTTCCTCGGCCGGGTCGGTCTGCTCACCGCCGGCGGCGTGGCCGGGGCCGGTGCCGGGTTCGCGGCCGAGCAGATTCCGGCGGAGGAGGGACCGACAGCGCGGACGGCGCACCCGGCGGGGCCCGGGTCGTACGTGGCGACGGCAACGTTTCGTATCAAGGTGTCCGCCAGGCTCATCGCGCTCACGATCGATGACGGCCCGACCCGGGAGTGGACGCCGCAGGTGCTGAAGATCTTGCGGCGGCGCGGCGTAACGGCGACGTTCTTCAGAGTCGGCGAGCGGGCGCAGGCCGCTCCTGCCTTGGTGGCGCAGACCGCGGATGCGGGTCACGAACAGGGTAATCACACCTGGGCGCACGACGATCTGACCCGGCATGACGAGACGTTTGACCGCGACACTCTGGAACGCACCCACGTACTCCTGGCGCAACTGACCGGCCGGGCGCCGACGTTGTGCAGGCCGCCCTACGGCCGGATCGACAGTGTGGGATTGGCGGTCTGCGCCGGCCTGCACTACGGCGTGACATTGTGGTCGCATCACATCACCGGCGTCAACGCGCAGGTCGACGCCGACAAGATCTTGCGGCAGGCTTCGCCCGGCAGCATCGTGCTCCTTCATGACGGCGGATCGGAGCCCAACGCCAGCCTCATGAAGCAACTTGACCGGCTGACAGGATCCATGACGGACGCCGGATACAGGTTCGTGACGGTCAGTGAGCTGCTGGCGGCTTCGGCGCCGCAGGCGCCGGTGACCCTCCGTCACGGTCGGCTCCCGCTTGACGACCGCTAGCGGGCAGGCCGAGATGGCCCGCCCATGAGCGGCAGCAGCGTCGCCAGGTGGCGGACTGTCGCGGTCGGCGCCGCCCTGGTGCTGACGGCCACCGGGGGCATCGCGGCGACCAGGCCGCCCAAGCCGCCCGGACAGCCTCGGCTCACGGTCGCCGGCATCGTGCAGGACCCATGTCAGCCGCAGCGGGCGCTACCGGTTCCGACCCAGCTGAGCGGCCAGTTCGAGCCGGACTCCAGCATCCTGCGCACGGCCGGGGGAGTCTACGCGGCGCCGGGACGGACGGTCCCGCTGACCCAGGCCGAGTCGGCCTGCGTCGCGGCCACCGAACGGGCTGACCGCAACTGGCTGCAGACCGGGCTTGTCCCAGGTGCCACCGCGACACAGCGGTCCATGGCTACCCGGGCCCTGCTCGACCTGAGGCTGGCCGTCCGGCCGGATGGCGCCGTGCTGGCCGGCTGGCACGCCGGCCCGGGGTATGAGTATGCGTGGCCGCGTGACTCCAGCTGGGTCGCGGTGGCACTCACCGACACAGGTCATCCGGCGATGGCTTACCGGATCCTCCGGTTCCTGCAGCGCATGCAGGCCGGCGACGGGACCTGGGCCGCCAGGTACCTGCCTGATGGCTCGGGTCCCGTGCGCGACGGCCGGCCCGCCGAACTTGACGCGGACGGCTGGGTCCCGTGGGCTGTCTGGTCCTGGGCCGTCACGCAGCAGCTCAGACCCGCCAGCCAGCCGCGCCGCGAGCTGGCGCTGCTGTGGCCGATGGTCACCCGGGCCGCCGACGCCGCCGCCCGCTCGCTGACCGGTGACGGCCTGCCCGACCCGGCTATGGACTACTGGGAGGATTCGGTCCAGGTCACGCTCGGCACGGCCGCCTCGCTGCTGGCCGGCCTGCGCGCCGCCGCTGACCTGGCCACGGATGTCGGCGGTGCGCCAGCCACGAGCGATGGCCGCCGCTGGGCGGCCGCAGCGGCCCGGCTGGCGCGGGCGATCGCGGCGACGTTCGGCCGGACCGGCTATCAGCGCACGCCGGCCGCCGGGTCGGGTGCCGATGCGGCCGTCACGTTCCTCGGGCCGCCTTTCGCGGTGCCGGGCCCCGGGGTGCTGCAGGCGGCCAGCTCAGCCCAGCGAGCGCTCACCGTCCCCAACGGCGGCCTGCGGCCCGGCGGCAACTGGCGGGGCACGCCCGACGTCGCCTGGACCCCGGAGACCGCCTTCTACGCGCTGTTCGATGCCTCGACGGGGCGGTACGGCCAGGCATCGGCCGTGCTGGCCTGGCTCGCCGCGCACCGGACGAGGCTGGGCTCGCTACCCGAGCAGGTCAACGCGGCCGGCCAGCCAGCCTCGGCAGCCCCGCTAGCCTGGACCGACGCGGTGACCCTGCTCGCCCTAATGGCGCAGGCCGGCCATCTCGCGACCATCCCGGTGCCTCCCGCGGCCTTACCGGGGGCGCGCGCCGGACCCGTTCGGAACGGCCGGCCACAATGCTGCGAACCGCTTTGTTCCGTCTGGTCTGGCCGCTTTGTTCCGTCTGGTCCGGCCACGGACCGGCTCAGCCTTGTCTGCGGAGCGCTCGCCGACCCGACCCGGCGGCAGGGGGCGGGAACGCCGCCCAACACAGCGCCCACGAGATATTCGCCACAGTCACTTACCTCACAGGAATCCCTCTTTCCCCGCCACCGCGGGCGTCTGGCGGTCTAGCATGCCCCTTTTGGACAAATCGGCTCGCGTACAGCCGACAGGGGGAGGACGTTAACCGTGGCACGCCTGGCGATCGCGAAGGGCTTCCTGGGCGAGTACGCGACACAGGACAAGGACATACAGTCCGCCGGGGCGGAGGAACTGCGGCACATCCTCGCTCATCCGTTCGCGGCGTGGCGCACGTTCCTGCACCCGAGCCAGCGCGACATCGCCTACCAGGTCAGTTACGCCGGCCCGGCTCAAGTGACCGGCGGTCCCGGCACCGGCAAGACGGTGACCGTGCTGCACCGCGCGGCCCTGCTGGCCGAGCGCGCCGCATCCGCCGAGCGCGCCGCATCCGCCGAACGCGCCGCACACACCGAACGCGCCGCACCACCAGTCCTCCTCACCACCTTCAACGGGAACCTGGCCCGCGCCCTGGCCGCCCAGCTCGACCTGCTGGTCCGGGACGCCGCCGTGCGCAGCCGGATCGAGGTGCTCAACGTGGACCGGCTGGCGTACGGCGTCGTCAGGCAGGCCCGCGGCACGCCGGTCATCGCGGATGAGCGGGTGCTGCGTGACCGCTGGGCCAGGGCCATCGCGGCGGCCGGGCTGGCCTTCAGCGCGGCGTTTGGCAAGAACGAGTGGGAGCAGGTCATCCTGGCCCAGGACCTGCGCACCGAGCAGGCCTACCTGACCTGCCCGCGGACCGGCCGGGGGCGGCCGCTCACCAGGGCCCAGCGCGGCCAGCTCTGGCAGGCCGCGCAGCGGGTCACCGCCGGGCTGGCCGCCGCCCGCGAGTCCACGCACCTGCAGCTGGCCGATGAGGCCGCCCGGCTGCTCCGGCAGGCGGCGGGGGCGCGCTACCGGCACATCCTGGTGGACGAGGCGCAGGACCTGCACCCGTCGCAGTGGCGGCTGCTCCGCGCGGCGGTCGCGCCGGGCCCGGATGACCTGTTCATCGCGGCCGACCCGCACCAGCGCGTCTATGACAACCGGGTCTCGCTGGCCAGCTTGGGGATCAGCGTGCGGGGGCGGAGCCGGCGGCTGTCGCTGAGCTACCGGACCACGCAGGAGATCCTGGCCTGGGCGGTGCCGCTGCTCGGCACGGACCCGGTGACCGGCCTGGACGGCGAGGTGGACTCCCTGCTGGGCTACCGGTCGCCGATGCACGGCCCGCGCCCGCAGCGACGGCTGGCCGCCGCACGGGCTGAGGAATTCAATTTTCTTACCGAACGAGTTCGCTCCTGGCTCTCGGCCGGCATCGAGCCTCATGCCGTCGGCGTGGCCGCCCGGTCGGCCGGCCTGGTGCGCGAGGCGCGCGAGGCGCTGGAGGCCGACGGCATCGCGACGGTCTCGCTGAGCGGCCGGGGCAACCCCAAGGCCGTCCGGGTCGGCACGATGCACGCGATGAAGGGCCTGGAGTTCCAGGCGGTCGCGGTCATCGGCGTGGAGCAGGGCCTGGTGCCCGCGCCCGCGAGGGTCACGCCGGAAACCGAGGACGCCGCTGCGCACGCCCAGGACCTGCAGCGGGAACGCTGCGTCCTGTTCGTGGCCTGCACCCGGGCCCGCGACCACCTGTTCGTATCCGGCACCGGCGAGCCGAGCATGTTCCTGCCTTCCGGTGCGGTGGCAGCTCCGCCACCGCCCGAACCCGACCGCGATCTCGATCAGGTCCTGCCCGCCGCCAGCCTCCCCAGGCTCTTCCGGCTGCTCCTTGCCCGCCGCCGGCTCGATCCTGGCCTGGACGCGGAGAGCTTCCTGGCCTGGGCGACCGCGCCGGGCCGGCGGCTGCGCCTGGCGGATCTGGACGTTGCCGCGAGACGGTTCCTCACCGAGGGCGGAGATCAGGCCCTCGACCTGACCGGCCGCTGCCTGGACCTGCTGGACCGGCTGACCGGCCGTGACCCCGACCTGGCCGGTGCCCGGCTGCCCAGGCACTTCGTCGACGCGGCGCGCAAGGAGACCAGCGCGCGCGCCCCCGGCCAACCGACGGCCCGGCGGGCCGAGAGCACGCCGCCACGGCCGCGCATCAGGCTCGACCCGAACGATCCAGCCGTACAGGTAATCCTGCCGGCGATCGCAGAAACACCTGACGGAACCGTCACCTGGCACGTGACCGCGGACGGCGATCCCGTCACGGTGCGGAGCCGCGCGGGGGCTCCGCCGGCCGCGCACCGGCTGACCCGGCCGGTCCGCGCCGTCCACGTCTCGCTGGCCGACTGGGATCTGGCCGGGCTGGCGGCTGGGATGACGTGACCGAGCTGGACGTCGTGCCGTCCTGCGACCCGGTGCTGTTCTTCGCCGCGGACGGCAGGCAGCTCCCGGCGCGGCTGCCGCTGCCCGCGGACCAGCTGTGGATCCTGCGTCCGGCCGGCCGAGAGGTCGTCGCGGCCGGCGAGTTCCGCACGATCAGGGAAAGCCCGGCGCCGTTCGGGTGGGAAGGCTGGCACCTGGAGCTCGCTTCCCTGGAGCAGGTCAGCTCCGTGGCCCTGCGAGGCGGCCCGGCGCATGCCGTACACGGGGATCCGCGCCCCCGCCTCCTGCTCGGCGAGCCGTTCCCGGGCGTGACCACGCTGGACGGCTCACCCGTGTACCCGGAACCGCCGCGGCTGTGGCTTCCCGACGCGGTCCGCTGGCACGTCGGCATCCGGCCCGCGACGGGCGGCACCTGCTTGGTATCCAGGGAGATCAGCCAGGGCGGCCCGGCCGACATCTGGGACGGCGTGCCCAGGCCCATCCTGGGCGCGTTCGGCATCACCGTGCGCGGTCCGCTGGGCCGCGGGATGCACCGGACGATCTTCGTGGCCGAAGGTGCTGACTTCGCCCCGCCCGACCGGGCTGATTCCGCCCCGCCCGACCGGGCTGATTCCGCCCCGCCCGACCGGGCTGATTCCGCCCCGCCCGACCGGGCTGATTCCGCCCCGCCCGACCGGGCGCGCGTGGTCGAACTGCGGTCCGGTCCCGGGACAGCGCCCGTCGTCGTCACGCCGCCCCAGCCCTCACCCCGACTCCCACTCCAGCCCCAGGCCCGGCCGCTGGCCAGCGGGGCCGAGATCAGCTCGGGCCAGCTGACGATCCGCGACGCCGCGCCAGCCGACGGGCTGGCCGCTGGCCTGTACCTGGCCCGCGCGCCGTGGCGCGCGCCGGTCGTCGTGCCGGTCCCCGCCGACGGGGTGGTCACGCTTCCGCCCGGCGTGTGCGAGGCCGGCCCGCTGCTGGTCCAGCTGCGCGCCGAGAATCCGTGGACCGTCACGAACTGGCCCGACTGGCCAGGACGCGACGCCTATGCGTGCGCGGCCCCGGGCATCCCGGCCAGCGGCGACACCGAAGAGGAGGCCCTGTCCCGGTTCCTGGCCGGGCAGCGGGACCTGCCCGGGCGGCCTCGCCGGGTGGAACGCCTGTGGCGGCTCATCCACCTCGCCGGTGATCTGATCGCCGCCGGCGCGCCCGCCGATCTCCGCGAGCGCTGCGCGGCTGCCCTCCGGGACCAGCCCAGGCTGGCGATGACCGGGCTCCTCGACGCCGGGCTTGATGCCGCGGCTTGCGTCGCCGGCCTGATCAGCACCGGGCTGGCCGTCGCGCGGCCGGTCATGATGGATGACATGGGCGCCGTCGAACGGCTGTGGGGCACCGTCCCGGCCGCCGCGGCCGTGCTGTCCAGCCGCCTCCTCGCCGGACCTACCTACCCGGACGAGGATCCCGCCGCGGTCGTCGTGGAGGCTGCGCTGGCCCAGTGCGGCCCGAGCCTGGAGGCTGTGCTCCGCGGTGCTGACGATCCGCACGCCCAGGTCGGCCGGTTCGGGCCAGACGCCGAACGGATGGCTGCTGACCTCCTCGAGGCAAAGCAGCCATCCGCCGCCGTGGTCCCGCAGCCCCTCCTCGACGCGGACACCAGGGCCGTCGCGGCCGCGCAGTTGTTCAGCGCGCGCCTGACACCCGAACTGGCCCGGGCCGCCGAGGACGCGACCTCCATCGTCGGTTCCGCGGCGCGACTGGTGGCCGCCTCCCCGTACCGCCGTGCGGTGGCGCAGATCGCGGCCCGGCGCCATCCCGGCGGGAAGGGGGGCTGGCTCGCGCTGCCCGCCATGTCCGCCTCGCTAGCCCTGGTGGCTCGCATCTCGGCGCGCGGTGACGAAAACTGCCGCTCCTTCGAGCACGCCTGGCGGGCTCGCTGGACCGATCTGGCCCGCCAGGCGCCCGATTTGACCAGCATCGATCTGGTGCTCGCGGAGGGCCTTATCGCCGCCGCCGAACGCGCTCGTTTCGCCTAGCGGCCAGCGTGACCGCGTAAGGGGGTAGCTCGCGTGCCCAGCTGGCCGCCACCCCTGATGATGACCTCGCCGGTGCAGACGTCCATGCCCTCTACCTCGCCGGCGAACGCGCGGCCGTCACGGCTGGTGACCACCGCGAAGTCGCCAAGGAACCAGCGGTCAGGACAGATCACCGAGATGCTGATCGTTTCCTCGTCGACCGCGATCTGGCCGGCGGTCAGGCCGCTCGTGATGGTGTGCGGCACCGTGTCCGTGATGCCGTCGACGTAAAGCTGTGAAATCATGACTCGCCTCCATTTGTCCGGTTTGCGGAGTGGATGCAGCAGTTGGCTGGCTGTGCCAAAAGAAACTTCGGAGGGTGCCGCTAATTTCCGCTGCGGAAATTAGCTGATTGCATACGCGTCCTACTTGCTGGTGCGGGACTCCCTCTAGCCTCTGGGCGATGACATTTCCCATTTTCCCAGGCCCCATTGCGCCGAGACGTCTCATAGCCTACGCACGGGACGGCCGATGGCAAGGCCCAAAACAGGCCTGGTGTCGCCCGGGACCTCCAGCCGTCGCTCAGATCGGGCTCTGACCTGCGGAAACGCAACTCGAAAATAATAGTTCTTGTCGTTATCTGCCCGATCGAGAGTGTAGACAATGTATCGGCTGGGTACCGCTGCGCTGGCCTGGGGCTGATGTTCTCCTCGATCCAGGCGATGAACACGGCGGAACTGTGCCACTCGGGACAGCCGGTGATTACTCGGCCGCCATAGTCATACCTGCCGATCTCTAATTCATGAATTCTTAATTAAAGAGTGCCCGGGCGTTGGGGTGTGACTCATCCCAGCTGTCCTCGCACCGGGTCAGCGAATAGGTCGCAAAGCATCCGTTGCCCGCCTAGAAGTTGGGCCCGTCCACCTCGTCGTAGATGACGCCGAGGTCCCGACCGCGCTCCGCTCGGGCGCAACGAGGGCGACCCGCCCCGATGTGGGTACGCCGCCATGACGAGTACGCGACAGGCTGGTAAGTTGCACTCGCTCGCGGCGGCCTCACGCGAGGCACGCGTCGGCTCCGTTCGGGCCTTGATCTCTTGATGCACCGGGATCCTTTTACGCAGCGATGAACCAACAGAGGGCAGACGTCGTCAATTCAGATGGTGGTTGGATCCTTGCTCACAGTGTTGTCCTCGCTTGTTCGCACCCAACTGGACGCGTTACTCATTGTCATGAAATACTCCCTTAACGTCACACCCCGGCCCGTAGGGCGGCGGTGAGATCCGGTGGGAATGGACCGACCCGGTGACGACGACGTGCCTCCGGACGGGGGCGCTGATCATCGGGATGACCAGGGTGGTGGCGGCGGCCGAAGTGGCCGGGGTGGTGGTGTGCAGGCTGAGACGCGCCTGCGGCAGGAGTATTACGACGACCTGCGCGTGGCGGTTTCCGCCGAGGAGTCCGTGACCGCGCAGCGGGCCGCGGCCAGGGAGCAGGCTGCGGCGGAGAAGTGGGGTGAGACGGTCAAGGAGTCCAAGTGGATGTGGGGGGAGTACCAGCGGAAGTGGCCGCCCGGCGAACGCGCACCGGAGGACCGGTCCGATGATCCGCCGGGCTCGTGGCGTGGCGACGGCAACAGGCTCCTGAAGCCCGCCGAAAACGGCCAGGTCGAATCAGCGTGCGACCGCATCTCCGATCGGGAGCGGGAGAAGATCTCGCCAGCGCTGCGCGCCGTGGAAAGCCAAGATCCAGACCGACACCTGATCGGCTTCGAGCACCGCCTGAAAGGCCACGACCGCATCAAAGAGAAGGTCTACGACAAGTATCGAGGAGTTCGACCGCTCCCCAGAAGCAAGCTGTTTCGCTTGTGCCTGACACGATCCGCTACACCTTCCAGTACCGTGAGGCTCGCTACACTCAAGGCGTCCGGACGGATATCGAGCGCCTGAAGGACCAAGGCTTCGAGCTGGATAAGCTCAAGAATTCCTGGTCCGATGAGCAGTACAAGGGCATCAACAGCCAGTGGATCGAGCCGGATACCGGCCAGCGGTTCGAAGTGCAGTTTCACACCCGCATCAGCTTCGAGGCCAAGCAGCTCACCCATGGCGCCTACGAACGGCTCCGCAGCCAAGCAGGCCGATGAGTTCGAGCAGATGGTGCTGGAGGCGTTCCAGAAGAAAGTCACCGCTGAGGTGCCGGTTCCGCCCGGCGCCGACGGCATTCCCGACTACCCGGAGAGAGGCGCAGATGCCAGATAAGGTCACGTACTACGCCATCGTGGACGACCTGAGCAGCCGTGAGCGAGCCGGCGGGGGTGTTCCGGCGTACCTACACCGAGGATGGCGGCCGGTCGCGATGAGGCGTTCACCCGGAATCTCCTATGGGAATACAGCACGTCACTGATCTCCGCCGAGCGCGGCGACCTGGAGAACGAGTTCATCGAGATCACCGAGGACGAAGCCAACCAGATCGTGGAACGGATCCGGGCCACGGTGACCGGCACGAGCACCGATTAAATGCTTCGGCAGCCAGCGCTTGCCTCCGTAGCATGTCAGTCATGGAGGTGACCTTCACCAAGCTCCAGGGACGGCGGTACCTGATGACCGTAGTTCGCGACCGCGGCCCCGAACTAGCGCCCCGTCAAGGCCCCGGCTACAACGACTACCTGCCCCACGACGCGGTGCACTTCATCGTCGAGGCCGAGGCTGCCCTATCCGGCGGTGTCTTCGGCCGGGTCGCGGCCGGCCAGAACAACATCTTCACCACGGCCGACCCAGCCATCAGGCGCCACCAGGCTCGCCGGGAAGCGAAGCGCCGTCCCCAGGCCACCGACCGCGCCGACATGGCAGCCTCCGAATCACTCGCGTCCCTCTGCCAACCCCTGTGGGAACTCCGCGCCGGAGTCCGCTCCACCTTGCCCCCCTGGACCTCCCGCGTCGACCCGGACCTCGCCACCTCACCTCTCGTAGACCGCATCGTCAACCGTCTAGACGAGTTCGCCACCCGCTGGCACGCCCTCCCCGCCGGCGGCGGCATCACGCTCGCATGGCCACTCGGTCGACAGAAGCACTTTCGTCGCGAAGACCACCGTCCTCGCGCCGCAGCAAACAGCCGCTAGACCCCACCATCCCGCGTATGGGAGGCTCGCAGCTCCGAAGTCGGCTACGGCGTCGCCCGGACCACCGCGGCCGAGGTTACGCGAGCGAGGCCGCCGCGGCCGTCGCGCGCTGGGCGCTGACCAAGGGCGGCATGCAGCGCGCCTCCGCCGAACGAGCTCGTTCGTGCCCGCTGTATCGTGAACCCCATCGCGTACCAGGCGCGGCACTTGCCACTCCGTCGGGCTGGAGGCTCGTGATGCAGTTCACCAAACTCGGGCACTCGTGCGTCAGGCTGGGCAAGGACGGCGCCGTGCTGGTCATCGACCCGGGGACGTTCAGCGACGCGGCCGGGGCCCTGGACGGGGCCGCCGCGGTGCTGGTCACCCACGAGCACCCGGATCACCTGGACGCGGACGCGATCCGCGCCGCGCTGTCCAACGACCCCGGCCTGACCCTGTGGGCCAACTCCTCGATCGGCGCGCAGTTCGGCGAGTTCGGCGACCGGGTGCACGAGGTGCGGCACGGCGACGCCCTGGATGTCGCCGGGTTCTCCGTGCACGTCTACGGCATCGATCACGCCCTGATCCACCCGGACATCCCGCTGGTCGTGAACACCGGATTCCTGGTCGAGGGCGAGCTGTTCCACCCCGGCGACTCGTTCACCGTCCCCGAAGACCCGGTCTCGACGCTGCTGCTCCCGATCAGCGCCCCCTGGCTGAAGGCCGGCGAGATGATCGACTACTTCCGCGCGGTCGCGCCCGCCCGCGGCTACGCCATCCACGACGCGATCCTGAACGAAGCCGGGCTGGGCCTGATGACCAGGATGATGTCCGTCGCCGCCGCCCCCACCGGCACCCCCGTCGCCCGCCTCGAACCCGGCACCACCCTAGAGCTGTAGCGCTTATCCGTCGCCCGCGTCCCGCCGGTACAGCACCGGTGCCAGTTCATCGGAGCCTATGGGCGACATCTTCAGCCGGATGACGCCGAGGTCGAATGCGTCGGGAATCGGCCGCCCGGCGGCCACGCCCTGGTAGAAACCGCCGCTGAACCGGACGGCGGACTTGTCCCTGACCGGATGCCGCATGCCGATCGCGTAGGGAACCACGGCTGACAGGTCCCGCGCCAGCGATTCTGTTTCGCAGGCATTGACGAGGACGCAGTCCACGCTCTGTCCGGCGACGCGGAACAACCGGACCAGGGCATCGACGGGGATAACGTGAGTCAAGCCGTATTCGTTCTCGGCCGCGAAGCTTTCCTCCGGGCCCCCGCCGTGCCCGGCGAAATGGACGAGGCGCGGCTGCTCATCGAGCAGGGCCTGGATGATGTCCTCCGGGTGTACGGCCAGGCGGATGCTGAACTGGATATTGTCCCGCTCCCTGCCCGACTGGATGGTCTGCTGGATCTCGCGTATCTCCCGGTCGAGCCGGAGAGACTCGGTACCAGCTGGGTTAGCTCCGAGCAAGAGAACCTTGACGGGGCCCGGCCCGGATCCGGCGGCCACCGGGGGTCCCATCGCTGAGCCAGGGACCACCCGGATGCTCTGCGTTGTCGCGACCCGGTGGCGGCGTGACTGATAGTCGTAGGCAAGATCCAGGTGAACCGGCACGTGCGCGCCCGCTTGCCGGGCCCGAACGTAGAAAGGGACCTCCGCTGAGCGCCCGGGAGGCAGTTCCTCCAGCGTGCTGCGCTCGGTGCGGTCATCGACCGTGACCTGACCAGACAGGGTGATCCTCAGACCGGACACGTTGACCGTTCCGGTGTTGGTGATCCGGCCGCGCGCAATGGCCCATTGATCGTAGGGCAGCTCCGCCGTCTCCAGCCGGACCGTGACGTCCGGCTCCGGGAGCGGATCCCGCTGCGGGTCCACGGTGATCTCCAGGGCGAAGTCATTCTCCCGGCGCGGCTGGCCGCGATAATCCCGGTACGAGAAGTTCGTGCTGGTCAGGCTGTATTGTCCGGCCTTCTTCGCGAGTACTCGCAGGCGTGCGGTGATCGACTGTCCCGGGAGCAGGCGGCTCTGCTCCACCTTCTCCTGCCCGCGCAGCCGCACGATCCCGACCGGCATCCTGATCATGAATATGACGTTCGTGCAGGTACGCGTCCCGGTATTGGTCAGGCTGATTTCCAGGTCGACGGGGTCACCGGCATGAATGCGGGCAGGTGACAAGCCGACATCGATCATGAGCTTTTCCGGCTCAGATGAAGATCGATCGGAAGGTGATGCTGCCGCAGGCACGGCCGGCAGTGCGCCGCCTCCCGGCCGATCGCGCCGGGGACGTCCGCGAACACGAAGTCAGCGATCCATACCTGGTCCTCTCGGCACAAGGGCTTGCCGCAGTGATGACAGACCGCGTCGATCCGGGTCTGCCGGTCTTGCCGGTCTTCCCTAGCGTTGCACTCCCCGCATTCCCACGGCATCGTGCCTCCTGACCACGCCTTCGTGCCTTACCAGTCGCCGAGTTCCTGCTCGGCTCGTGCCTTCATCTCCTCGTACTGCTCCGGGGTTATCCGCCCGTCCAGAAGCGCCTCGTCCAGCTTGCCCAGGCGCTTCAGCAGCCGCTGCCCGGGCCGGGACGGATCACGGCCATGCGGTGCCTGCCCGGACGCGGCGGCCTGCGGATCTGACCAGCCGCCGGGAGGATCACCCCAGGCCGCCCGGTGCCCATTCGACGCCAGACCGCTGAGCGTCTCCTTGGTCAGCGCGCGGAGCCCTTCCCACTTCTCGTCTATGCGGTCTTTCATCGTGTCGTCCTCGTCGGTGTATGCCCCCTGGACCACGATCCGGACCTGTGTCGTACCATCCACAGGGCGGACGCCGCCGCGATAGATTTCCTCTCCGGTCACGACCATATGGAAGTCGATGGGGTAAACGCCCTCGTAGTGTCGGCCTGCGATATCCCAGTACCGTTGCGTATGGTCGGCCCGGCCGCCGCTCTGTGGCGGGTGCTCGACCACCCGCTTGACGTAGTAGTTCTCGCTCAGCGCGTTGGTCAGCTCGATAACCGTCTCGTCGTTGGGGATCACGTTGAACTCGTCGGCGTAGTTGTCGTCCTGCTTCGCCTCGCGCTCCGGGACGATCCGGACATCCTGGTAGCGAATGCTGGCCAGGCTCAGCGTGTAGTCGGCCTCGATGCGTGTCCTGATGGTCGCGCCGCGCCAGTCGTCCCTCCGCTTGCCGAGCGAGCTGTACAGGCGTACCTTGTCCACGCCGGACAGCGCGCCCCGCATGGCCGCCTCGAGGCGGCCGCTGATCAGATAGGTCGAGTCGTCGATCCGTTTGATCGGCTCCTCGAACCGGATCACCAGTGTCAGTCGCCGGGCTTGGCGCTGCTGTTGGCTGGGCAGGAGCTGCCGCCACTCCACGGAGCGCAGCGCATCCGGTCCGCCGCAGTCCTCGGCTATGACGGCCTGGATGGCCCGTTCGCTGGCTTGCTCGACCTTGCCCCATGCCGCCGGATACCTGAGCTGGATCAGCTCGATCACGTCCAGGGTGATCCGCTGGTCGCGCGGACCGAGATCGACCCACTGGATGTCCAGCTCAAGCGAACGACGGTCCGACTCGGGAACCAGGGAGGGCGTGACCCAGACCGGCCCTTTCCTGATCGCCGGCTCCCGGGCCAGCCGGTAGGACAGCAGCGGACGCCAGGGGCTGGACGCATGCGCGTCCTCGGCCCGGAACACCGGGTAGGCCCCGGTGGTGCCCTTCAGGGCCAGGACAGGACCGGGAAGGTCGGAACCTGGCCCGAAGTCAATCGGTCCTTGAAGCAGGAGACAGCCGGCACAGAATCGGGTGTTCCGGTCCGAGCCGCGCTTTTTCGCGTAGCGGTCGAGCCGGTCGCGGTCAGGGCGGCCGAAGACCATGTCCGCCGAGACCTCCCCTTCGACCGGGCGCAGGCTGGTTTCGTAGCTGCCCTCGGGGGCGAGGTTGATGCTGACTCCGAGCCGTTCCACCAGGCGCACGCTATTTATCTTCGGGTGCAGGAGCAGGGGCAGGTCGGCGCGCTGCCCGGCCGTCCGGCGGCGGGCGGTCAGGTACGTCCAGCCCGCGAGCAGGACCCCGGCCAGGACGAGCGCCAGCGCCGCGGCCGGGTTCAGCCAGGCGGTGATGATGGCGGCCGCCGCGATCGCGAGGCCCGCCGCGCCCAGCGCGCGCCGGTGGCCGATCGCGGTGTGGCGGCACTGACGGCAGTGATACGCCGCGTCGTTCTCCAGTCCCCGGCCAGCGCCCTCCTTGCCCAGCAGCCTTTCCGTCCAGCGCGGCGCGGGAGTGACATGGCGGGCACAGCCGGGGCGCCAGCAGTGATGGCACAGCGCGGAAATGTCCGGCGAGCCGCATTTATAGCACCTGACCTGCGGGGCGCGGGGCTTGATGGTGGCTTTCATCGGATCGCTCGTGGTGTCCGTCAGCGCCGGGCCAGCATCCGGTCGAACCGTTCCCGCAGCGCTTCCCGCAGCGCGTTCACCTCATGGACGACCGGGCAGCTGTTTCCGGCCAGCCAGCCGTAGACGTAGATCCGTAGCTCGCCACTGTCTAGGTGGGTGCGGTAGGTCATGCCGCCAGGAACGCGCCGCTGGCGCCGCGACTTGTGCTGTTTGCCCTCCACGTAGAGCACGAGGCTCAGCGTGTCCGGTCCTTCGGTGCGTTCCGCGGTGAGCCAGCGCCGGTCCGGACCGTGCTCAGGCCATGGATCCCTCACGGTGAAGCCGAGGTTCTTGAGCGCCATCTTGATGTCGTCGATACGGGTCTCGGCCGGGATCACCTCGTCGAAGTGCAACTGCTGGTGCGAGGACAAGGTGCGCCGGGCAAAGGCGTCGCCCAGTATCAGCCGGAAACTCGTGGCAATGACGCTCTCCCGCACCAGTCGCGGGTACCCGGCCAGCGCCCCGGTGGCGTCGTACAGGCGGGCGTCCATGCCCGACAGCAGTCGGTCGACAGCCACCTCCACCTCGCCGTCCAGGCTGACTTGCTGGTAGAGCTCGCCGGGCTGAGGAATCACCAGATCCATGGGCGGGCTCCGGAAGGTGCAGATCTCCCCGGCGCCAGAATCTGCTTCTGGAGCCATCGGGATGTCAGACCATTCCAGCCCCTCCTTCTCCGGGTTGTACCGAACCCGGTTCGGCTGCCCGCCCACCTCCAGATCCAGCGAGTGCAAGGACGTGTGCGTGGGCCAGCTGATGAAGACCCGACGTACCGTTGCCTTGGCCTCGGCCGCCAGCGTGCGCGGGATATCCAGGCGCACGGTCAGGTGGAGTCCCAGCTGACGCAGGAAGCCGACCTGCCGCATGATGCGCAACCGCTCACTGTCGCGGTCGCTGTCCGCACTCAAAAGCAAGAATGGCGCCGTGCCAAACTCATAGAGCTCTGCGTCGTCCGGATCTCGGAGCTGCGCGTCAACGTCGACGGGATCGACCTTAAGGTGCCCGGTATCAGGCTTGTAGTAATGGGACACGAAGCAGTTGCTGCTGTCGGCGACGAGCGGGTCAGGCTCGCCCGGGCCGGGCAGGCCCGTGATAGGCACCCGGATCGGCACCGAGCCGCGAGTCGCCCCCTGGTCCACCAGGCTGTCCAGGTTGGCGTGCTCGAAGTCGGTGAGCACCAGATGGCCGATGAGAGCTTCGGTACCGGCGTCAGCGCCCAGAGCGCAGGCATGGTCGATGTCACGGCGGGCCTGGCGGCTGAAATACCGGTGTCCGTCGTAGGGAAGAACCAGTCTGATGTCGCCTTCCGGCGACTTCCGCACGTGCCTGACCGCGTTCTGCGAGATCTCCTGGAAATAGAAGTACCGCTCCCTGATCCGCGCGCTCTCCAAACGGGCGCGTACGTGCACGGGTCCGGCACTATCCACTTTCCGTAGCGGACTAGATACCCGCATGAACCCGAACCCCAGCCAGCGCCGGATGCCAGCCCAGAGATTTCCGAGCCACCCATCAATTACGGAAGGAATCTCCGCGTCAGATCCAGCCGGGGCAGGCAGTTCAGCCCACCGCCACAATGTTCGCCGTCTCCCGGGGCGTGGGGCCTCACCAGGTCCGTCCGCCGACTCCGTCATCGCCTGCCCCCTGCTGACCTCCTTGACGCCAAAACGAGAACACTTTCATTCTCGTCAATCGGGCGGCAATGTCTATATCCCCGATTCGGTATTCAGACCAGCAACCGTTGTGCTGCGGCGAAAAAGAGATCACTTCATGTTATTAATGATCATGGTGTCTCATTGCGTTGTCAGCAAGTACTCCAGTGGCGATCGTTTAGGGCCACTACCGACGTCGTGGTCAGCCGAAATCGAATCGGACGCATAGGTCCGGGCAAGCGGAATATCAGCCAGCGGATGCGGGTCTTGGGCTGCGCTACGAGGCTATTTCACCCGGACGTGGGTGGGGCGATGGATGCGATCACTGATACGAGATCATGACGGGTCGCGGGGTCCTCGCCATCGTCAGCCGCGGGCTCATCATCGGATGGTCCTTGACGTAGAAGTTCTTCCACCCGAAGAACACCCCGGCGGGGGCGGCCCTGGTGACGGCTTCCCAGGTCTGCTGCTTACTGGCCGGGGTGCCTTGCCCGTCCATGTGGATGAGGATCGCCAGATCGTCGTACCGGGTGCGGAGCATGTGCTCGTCGCCGATCATCGACAGCTCGAACTGGTGCAGCACGAGGAGTTTCTGGGGCAGCCGATACCGCGCGGTCAGGTCGGCCAGCCACCTGGCGACGCCGTTGACCTCGCTGCTGCTCACGCTGCCTATCTGCCGCAGCGGCAACTGCCCCGGCGCCAGCTTCCACTCCGGGTCCAGGGCCAGCCCGACATCGGGCAGCTCGAGCAGCGACTGGTATCTCCTGGCTTGGGCGAGCAGGCTGGCCCGGCCGGGCTGCAGGTCCAGGATGACGTACATCCCGGCCGCCGTCGCCTGGCGTACCCAGGGGCGCAGAGAGGCCACGGTTGACTCGTAGGAGTAGTTGCCGTCCCGGCCCGGGTGTGCCTGAGCGACGGTGGCAATGATCTCAAAGGCAGGTATGACCGGGGTGCTGCTCAGGGCCCGGTATGCCGCGGCCACCTTCCTGGCCCGCGCGATGCTGGCCTGCAGGCCCTGCTCCCCCAGGGCTCCGAGCGCAGGAGCGCCGGGGTGACCGTAGAGGGCGACCAGCCGGCGCATGGGGAACAGGATCTGGCCGCCGCCGGGCAGTTGCACCCCGGTCTGCGCGACAGCGATCCGAGATGCCAGCAGGCTCGCTGGCCCGAAATCGGCCCCGATGGCGAGTACCTGCCGGGGCTGGGCGGCCGAGAGCGCGGCGATGGCGGCTGGGTCGGCGCGCGGGTCGGCACCGCGGACGGTGATGACCGGGACCCCCGCCACCCGCGCGGTGGTGACCGCGGCCAGCGTCGCGGCATCACTGTGACCGGGGTTCACGAGCAGCGCCAGGTGGCCCAGGGGCGTGGGTGTCTTCGTCGTGGGCAGCATTGCCGGGTTGGTTACCACACGGATGCCCGGCAGCTGAGCCGCGAGCGCATTCCCTGGCATCCCGACCGCGAGCACGGCGCGTGGGTCCAGGGCCCTGATCTGTGCCCGCAGCACAACGCTGACCACGGCCGCCGTGCCCGCGGAATAGTCGGCCACCGTCCGGGCGGCCGTGCGGACCGGCGTGGCCTTCGTGCCGCCTGATCTGGCACTGACCGTAGGCGCCGAGGTCAGCAGCAGGGGCGCGTGTGCCTGCAGGGCCAATCTGGCGGCAGACGGCAGATCGGCCGGCTGGCTGGGGCTGGCCACCACGACCACCGGCGCGGATGCGAACAAGCTGTGTGCCGTGCCCGCGGCGATCACATCCGGACCGCCGCTCAGCACCGACGTCGCCGGTGCCAGCAGGCGGGTACTCGCTGCTAGGGGTGGCGGAGGTGGCGGGTCATGCGGGGCAGCACCAGTGCAGGCCGTCGTGCCGACCGCAACGGCGGCCAGTACCATAAGCACTGCTCCGGCGCGGCCCCTGTTGGTCCGCAGACACAACATGCGGCATCGATGCAGCATGAGCGCAGCCCATTCGTCACAGCGCCCCGCCACCGCATGGCAGGGAGCTTTCTCTTCCACAAGCTGAACGCGGTCAGCTGACCATATTAGCCATCTCGCGCAGGATGCCAAGCCAGGCTCGCCGTCCACCCGGCGCGTTCCGGAAATACCATCAGCGGTGCTGGGTTGGACAATGGACTGGTAGTTCGGCGTGAGCTCGAGCCCTCCACTATCACCACGGCTATTTCAGGGACCCGGACGGCCACCTCTGGACTGCGGGTGCGGCCACGAGGCCGTCTTCACCGGCTACCGGGAGAAGGGCATCGATCGGCCGCGCGATGGTGCCCAGCTGGTGTCAAAGCCAGCAGCCGACGTAGGTCAGGCCGCTTTCGGCAACGATGGGCCGCGATGCGGGCGGCCCCAGGTCGGATCCCGGGGCCGCCCGGTCGCGGTGATCAGAGTTGGATGCGGAGGATCTGGCCCTGTCCGGCGCCGGCGCCGAAGCCATGGTTGGAGACGTAGAACGCTCCGTCGGGACCAACGGCCATGCCGGTCGGGAACGTTAGGCCCGAGACAACTGTCTCGGCGGGACCGTGTGACTTGACGCGCACGATTGCTCCGGTGCCCGGGGTCGGCCCGCCTGCGGTCGTGCTCATCTCCAGCGCGTACAACTGGCCGCCGCGGAAGGCGAGCCCGAGTACTTTCTCGACCCCCGTCGCGCGGACCCTGAGCGTCTCGTGGCCGGTGAGCCGCCACACATGTTCGTCACCCGCCTGGTCGCTGGGATCGAACACGCCCAGGTTCGCGATGTAGATGGCGCCGTGGTGGACCAGCGCCGTAGGAACCACGTGCCCCTGGCTGGCCGAGATGTCGATCACGCGGCTGATCGCGCCGGCCGGGGTCACCCGGTCGAGCTCGCCGTGATTAGAGTCCATCGGGTACAGGGCCCCGTCGACGGCGATCATGCTGAACCACGTCCCGTCCGGATCGAAGTCTCCCGGGTCCGGGTTGGCGACCGGATGCGCCGCCTGGAAGGCGCTCAAGTTTGCGATCAGCTTCCAGGTGCCGTGATGACCGACCCTGATGACGCCGTTCGGCACGGTAGGCACGCCATGTGCGCAGCCGGCGCCGGACAGCAGAGCGTAGAGCTGGTGGCCGATGAAGGCGACGCTCGAGACGCCGCTGACCAGGCTGCCGAGAGCCGGGCTGGTCTGGCTTGAGGGCAGCGCGCGTACGACTGTGGTGACCACGCCGCCCGGGCTGACCCTCGAGATGCGCCCGCCACGCACCGGGTCACCGGTGCTCCCTGTATAGGGGGCAGCCGCGCCCGCAGCCTGCGGGCACAGACCCACCGTGGAGTGGGAGCCGCCCAGACCACCTTCGGCGACGTAGAGGTACCCGTCGGGACCGAACGTCAGCCCGCGTGGATTGTTCAAGCCTGTCGCGAAGACTGAGACAACCGGGGCGTGATGCCCAGGCTGCTCGTGGCGGGCGGACGCCTGGGCGCCTCCCGCCAAACCGACGCCGCCGAGCGCGGCGGCGAGCAACACCGTCAAGAACCGTCTCATCTTGCTTCCCTTTCCCGAGTAGATCGAAGTAAGGGCGAGTCATGCCAGGCAGGCCGTCGAGGCCTTGTTCGCACGCCAGTCAACGCCGCCGGGGCTGGTCCCAGCTGTGGGCGCAAGAAGGGGTGAGTGCGAGGCGGCGACGATGGACACGTCACCGCTTGAGAGATAAAGAACAAAATCGGACATCCGCGTCCACCCCCCCGCTGACCCGTACGGCAAGTGGCCCGTACGACGTGGCAGCCCTCGTGCCTAGCCAGGTCCAGGACCATGCAGAGACGATGGAGATGCTGTGGAGACCAGATGGAGATCAGATGGAGGCCACCGCGATCCGAGTCGTGGTCGCCGGTAGCGTTCGGGAGACAGCCGGTCTCACGGTGACCGGCCGTGGACCTGGTACACCAGGATGACCAGGCCAAACCCGCCCGGTTAGATCATCTCGACCGAGACCGAGCCGCTGCGCCGTCCATGTAGCGCCGCTGTATCAGGGGTGCGTCTACGCCGGTGCCGAGGGCTCGATCACCGCGTCGGGTCCGGGAAAGATGAGCCGCGTGTGGCCGTCGTCGAATTTCACCAGGTAGGGCGGTTCTCCCTGGGTGCCGTGCACCTCGACTATCTCCCCGATCTTGTCCGGGTGCCCGACACAGTTGCCGTGAATGCAGATACGGTCGCCAATGGTCGCCTGCATGTCAGGATCTCCTCTCCGTACCGAGAGTTATGCCTACAGGCTCGCACGTCCGTGTGGACCGGCGCCAGGGTCAGGCCAGTGAGGCACGAGGCTGAACCGCCGACTATACCGCACCTCGTTCGGCCTCAATGGTCTCAATGGTCTTGATGAGTTCGCCGGCCTCCTGCGGACCGACGGGCGTGGCGGGAGTGCGGGCCGGGACCGGCCGGGCGGCCAGCAGGATGGCGGACACGGCGCCTGCGGCGGCGAAGAACGCGATGACCAGGATCAGGCCGTGCCGGTAGGCCGCCACCGGATCAACCCGGGACACGCGGGACAAGATGGCCACCAGCCCGGCCACCCCGAGCACGGTGCCTATCTGCCGCGCCATGTTCAAGATCCCGCTCCCCGTGCCGAACGATCCCGGCTTGAGCGACGCGCTCCCCGCGCCGAGCAGCGACGGAATCGTCAGGCCCACTCCGGCGCCGCCCAGTAGCTGAGCGGGCAGCAGGTGGGTGAGGTAGGCCGGCTGGGACTGGATCTGGGTCAGCCACAGCAGCTGGGCGCCGGCGTTGACGGCGCAGCCGATCACCGCGACCCGGCCGGGGCCGCCGAGCCGGGCGGCCAGGCGCGGCGCGACGACGCGGGCGAACGGCAGGACCATGAGCGGCCCGGGCGCGATGGCCAGGCCGGCCAGCACGGCGGAGTAGTGCCACACGCCGGTGAGGAACTCGACCGCGCTGAGCACGAAGGCACCGAACCCGGCGTAGTACAAGATCGAGGCGCCGAACGCGCCGCTAAAAGAACGGGACCGGAGCAACTCCAGCTCGATCACGGGGGAGATTTTGGGATGGTGCCGCTTCGAGCGGATCACCATGATCGTGCCACAGGCCAGGGAAGCAAAAAGCAGGCCGATGAAGCCGGCCGAGCCCCAGCCCCAGCCGGGCGCCTTGACCAGCGCCAGCGCGACCAGGCCGACGGCCGCGGCCAGCAGCCCCGCGCCGATCAGGTCAGGCCGGCCGCTCGCACGGTCGTCCTTGCTCTCGGGTACCACCTTGACGGCCAGGACGATGGCGGCCACCCCGACCGGCAGGTTGACCCAGAACACCCAGCGCCAGTCGATCTGCACCAGGGTGCCGCCGATCACCGGGCCGAGCGCCGCGCCCAGCGCGCCCAGCGCCGACCAGGTGCCCAGGGCCTTCGGCCGGGCCGGCGGCGGAACGGCCGCGAGCAGCAGCGACAGCGAGGCGGGGACCATCGCCCCGGCCCCGGCCGCCTGGACGACCCGGGCCGCGATCAGCGCGGCCACGCCCGGCGCCAGCCCGCACAGCAGCGACCCGACGCTGAACGCGGCCAGCCCGGCCACGAAGAACCGGCGCCGCCCGATCCGGTCGGCCCACCGGCCGGCCGGCACCAGCACCGCGGCGAACACGATCGTGTAGGCATTGAGCACCCAGGACAGCGAGCTCAGGCTGGTGCCCGGGTACTGCCGGCCGATGGCCGGGAAGGCCAGGTTGACAATGAACAGGTCCAGGCTGGACATGAACACGGCCAGCGAAAGCACCCCAATTACGGCGGTGACCCGGCGGCCATCGGGCGTGCGCGCCGTCAGTGGCGGAGCCGGTACGGGGGCAGTGGAGCTCACCGGCCGTCCTCCTAGGTAAGTCCGAAATCTGGACCCGCTTACCATATCCCGTCGCGGCCAGTGAGTCCAGAAATCCAACTGACGAGGTAAGCTACGCATTGTGGTGAGTGTCTCTGCCGAGCCGCGGCCCTGCTCCGTGGCTCGCACCCTGGATATCGTGGGCGAGAAGTGGGCGCTGCTCGCCGTGCGCGAGGTCTTCCTCGGCAACCGCACGTTCGACGAGATGGTGCGCCGCACCGGGGCGCCGCGGGACACGCTCGCGGCCCGGCTGCGCACCCTGGTCGGCGCCGGGATCCTCGAGCGGCGGCAGTACCGCGAGCATCCGGCCCGCTTCGACTACCACCTGACCGCCGCGGGCCGCGACCTGTATCCGGTCATCGTCACGCTGATGCGCTGGGGCGATAAGTACCTGGCCGACGACGACGGGCCGCCGCTGGTCCTGGAGCACCACTGCGGGCACCAGATGATAGCCCAGGTGGTGTGCGAGGCTTGCGGCGAACCGCTCCAGGCCCGCGACACCCAGCCCGTGACACCGGGCCCGTGACACCCAGCCCGTGACACCAGGCCCGTGACACCCAGCCCGTGACACCGGGCCCGTGACACCCAGCCCGTGACCGCTGCCGGCTGAGGGAGCCGGCTGTTTCCGTGCGGTGCGATAGAGGTCAACGAGTTCCTGCGTGCTGGTCGCGTCTTCCGGCGCCTTGTCGTCGCGCCACCGGCCGGTGAACCGGGGGAAGCGCATGGCCAGGCCGGCGTCGGGCTTGATCTGTCCCCAGGCGGCGGTGTAGTTGGGGGACAGGGTGAGCTCGGCGGACAGGATCTCCAGGACGAGCTCGGGCTCGAACCACACGTCGGGTTCGGCGCGGGCGTCGAGCCGGGCGGGCCGGTGCTCGGCGGCCAGCGGCGCCAGCCGGCCGGGCAGCGCGGCCAGGTCGGCGTCGGAGAACCCGGTGCCGCACTTGGTCACGGTGCGGAACAGGTCGGCGGCCGGGTCGTAGGCGGCCAGCAGCAGCGCGCCGTAGACCCCGGCGCGGCGGCCCCGCCCGGCGAACGCGCCGACGACGACCAGGTCGACGGTGTCGGATAGTTCGGTCCGGTAGTCCCGCTTGAGCTTGATCCACAGCCAGCCGCGGGCGCCGGCCTGGTAGATCGAGTCCGGCTTGACCGACTTGCACACCAGGCCCTCGCAGCCGTCGGTGACCGCCTGCTCGAACGCCGCGTCCAGCGCCTCCGGGGTGCCGATCTCGGTCGCGGTGGTGAGCCGCAGCCGGTCCGAGACGGCGATCGCATCGGCCAGGGCCGCGCGCCGCTGTTGGTAGGGCAGCATGGTCAGGTCCTGGCCGTCGGCGTACAGCAGCTCGAAGCAGAACAGCCCCACCGGCACGTCCAGCACCGCCTGGTCGATGCCGTGCTTGCGCCGCCGGAACATGACCTCCTGGAACGGGTGCAGCTCACCGGTGGCCGCGTCGTAGGCGACCACCTCGCCCTCCAGGATCGCCTCGCGCGGCCCCAGCCCGGCGGCCAGGCTCGCCACCACGTCGGGGAACTGCTCGGACAGGCTTTCCAGCCGGCGGGTGAACAGCTCGATGTGGCCGTCGGCGGTGCGGTGCGCCTGGACCCGGACGCCGTCGTACTTGTACTCCGCCGCGCACTCCCCGCCCAGCTTGGCCAGGATTTCGGTCGCGTCGGACAGCCGCTGGGCCAGCATGGCCCGCACCGGGTTGCCCGGGCGCACGTGGATCTGCTCGGCCGCGGCCAGGCCGCCTGCGGCCAGGGCGGCGGCGACCCGGCCCAGGTCACAGCAGATGTTGTAGGCGCGCTCCAGCACCGGCCGGGCGGCCCGGCTGCCCGTGTACACCTGGGCCAGCGCGTCCAGGATGGTGGGCGTCCCGATGCCCAGCCGCAGCCCCTTGGTGACCAGCCGCAGCAGGTAGCGGGCCTCCAGCGGGGTAGCCCGCGCGAGCAGAGAGGCGAGCAGGTCCAGCTTGCGGCCCTGCGACCCCTGGCCTTCCGCCGCGGCGATCTGGCGCAGGGCATCCACCACGGCCGGGACCGACAGGCTGGCCGGCCGGTCCGCCGCGGTGGCGGCCAGCAACCGCTCCGCGGCCAGGCCCAGATCCCCGGTCTGGTGGACCAGGGCGGTGACCTCGGCGGGGCCGGCGCCGGTGGCGGTGGCGACCGCGCGGACGGCGAGCTTCTCGGCCAGGCCCAGGTCCACCCCGGCGAACTCCGGCGCGATCAGGCCCTGGCAGAGGTAGCAGACCACCGGCAGGAGTTCGGCCGGGGTGGTGGCGAGCAGCGCGGCCAGGCGCTCCACCAGCGCCAGCCGTCCGCTGGCCTGCTCCAGGTCACGGTAAGCTTCGGCGACCGTCTCGTACTGCATGCAGGTTTTTTATCCCGAACGAGCGGGCGGCAAGCATCGGCGCCCCCTCGTGCCTCACCCGGCGCTCCGCACCGCCGAGTCATCCCTGAGCTTGGCGGGCCAGCTCGCCGATCAGGATCGCCTCGTTGAGGCAGCAATTTTCGAGCTCGGCCAGATGGACGCTCTCGTTCTCGCAGTGCGCCCGGCTTTCCGGGTCTGCGACCCCGGTGAGCAGCAGCGCCGCATTCGGGAAGGTGTCGGCGAGCGCGGCCACCAGCGGAAGTCCGCCGCCGCTTCCTGCCTTCACCGGGGCGCATCCCCAGGTATGGGAACACGCTTGGCGAAAGGCGTTAAAAGCCGCGCCCGAGGCGTCGATCAGGTGCGGGGCGCCCTCATTCAGGAAGCGGACCGTCACCTCTGCTCCCCACGGTGCCCGGGCCAGGCTGAGGAGATGCTCTTCGACGGCTGCCTTGGCCTTGGCCGTATCGTCGCCCGGTGCCAGCCGGACGCTGATCTTCGCGCGCGCCACAGGAACCAGTTTGTTCGCGGCCCCGGCGGTGGGCGGTGCGTCAATGCCGAGGACGGCCACCGCCGGGCGGCCCCAAAGCCGATGGGCCAGGGTGCCGGTACCCATCAGGGAGACGCCGGGCCGGACGCTGGCGAACCGGCGGATATCCGCCTCGTTGAGCTCGATGTCGTACGGCGGTCCGCAATGCAATCCCTCGATAGCGACATTGCCCCGATCGTCATGCAAGGTCGCGATCAGCCGGGATAGTACGGTCAGGGCGTCGGGAACGGGGCCGCCGTAAACGCCGCTATGAACGGCATGATCCAGCGTGCGGACTTCGACGATGAAGTCGAGGATCCCCCGCAGCGAAGTCGTGAGCGCCGGTGTGCCAAGCGTCCAGTTAGAGCAGTCGGCGAGCACGATGACATCAGCCTGCAGCAGATCGGAATATTTCTCCAGGAAAGTGACGAAGTTCGGCGAGGCAATTTCTTCTTCGCCTTCGATGAACACCGAAATGGTGACGGGCGGCACGCCTGCCCAGGCCAGCAGGGTGGCGGCATGGGCGGCAATTCCCGCTTTATCGTCAGCGGTACCGCGGCCGAACAGCCGGCCGTCGCGTTCCGTCGCGGTGAATGGCTGCGAGGCCCACAGATCCGCCGACCCGGGTGGCTGGACATCGTGATGCGCGTAAAGCAGCACCGTAGGAGATCCGGCGGGTCCGGGCGTTTGGCCGAATACCGCCGGGTGCGTGCCTTCTACTTCGAGCAGGCGGACCCCCTGCAGTCCCGACCGTTCGAGCCAGGTCCCGGTCTGCTCGGCGGACCGGCGCACCTCATCCGGGTTGTAGTCCTCGTAGCCCGCCACGCTTACCGACGGTATGGATACGAGGTGCTCCAGGCCTGCCCGGACGTTTCCGAATACCGACTCCACCGCCCGGCGGATATCCTCCGGGCTGGACCTACCGCGAGCCGTCGGCACCAACAGCGCTCCCGTCGCCTGGTGTCAGTCCCTGGCCAGGTCCCCACCCGTATTCAGTTTCATTTCCCAGCATCCTTGCACCATACGGACACAAGTCTAGCCGATCAAGGGCGGACGCTGTTAGCCTGTCGCCCGCCAGTGCCCACCGTGATCGCCTGAATCGCAGGCACCGGAAATACCGATCAAATCACCCGTAACAGCTGTTTCGGGAGTTCTGGTGTCCATCAGGAAACTCAAAAGCTTCGCATTCCGAAAGATCGTTTGGACGTGAACTGTAGGATGCGGCTCTCGCTGCAGGTATGTCGTCTGGATAGTCGACGGTGCAGAAGAGAACGTCACGCTTGGCCCGGCCACCGGGCGGGGGGACCAGTTCCGTGGCGCCATGCTTGAACCGGCGGTCCTCGAAAATCATCAGCTCGCCGGGGTTCAGCTTCTTCCGGAGCACCTGTTCGCCGACTTCACCGGCGCCCGCTTGTTCATCATGTTCATACAGATAAGACTCGGCGCCGTCGCCTTCCCGGTCCAGGACATAGAGCAAAATAAACTCCTCCTCGTCCTGATGTGGCTTAGACACGACATCTGTGTGGGTCCGGAACAGATTTACCCCGAATGTGCCTCGCGGCCGCCGCCGTTCTTCGGGAACGAGGTTAAGAAATGTCTCTGATGAGCTCCTCCGCCTGCGGGTCCTGGAGCAGTTCGATGCGCGTGTGGATACGCTCCCCCTCAATCTCGGAGCGATCCCAGATGGCGATGGTCTCGTATTCTTGGAGGGTCAGTTCGCCGTCGTTCCACTCGTAGTAGATGACGTCCCTCGCCCGCTCGCGATCATGCGGCCGGTCACCCTCGTCATGCCTGAGTTGACCGCCGTCGAAGTAGCTCTGCTGAAGGTTCCTCCCGCACTTCGGCGGGAGGCCGATGTCCCATTCGGTGGTAAGAGCGAAGCCGTGCCTTGTTACTTCTTCATGAACTCTGCGTAGCTCCGAAACTGGATTCGGAGCTGATGTGTCAGCTATCATACGCTCGCTTGCCCTAGGTGGAGATCCCGCTTTACGGGTCGTAGCTGGCCTGGAGGGTTGGAAAACCCTAGTGTTCTCTACCCCAGCCGCGCCAAGAAACTCTCAATTCTATGTTACATTTTTATAGCGGCGAGGCGAGGTCGCTAGCCTGGCCAAACGTCGCATATGTGACGGCTCCCTAAGGAAGCTGGCATGCTGTCCCGAGTGCTCCTAATGAGCGCCCGGGAATCGTCCTCGCCCAAGGAGGAATCGATCAGGCTATCATGCGCCTTTCGATACCCGGCGACCTGGCCCGGGTCTTCGATCGTCCAGAAGCCGGCCGGTGTTTCGATCTGAACCAGGTCCTGCTCGAGATCCTCCGGATCCTGATACTCGAAATAAGCCCACATGCACGTCATGGTGAACGCCGGCTTGGCCGAGAACGGGAAAACGTACAAGGTGACATTATCTTCGTATGAGCGGACCAAAAGTTCGTCCAGCTGATCGCGCATGATCTCCGGTGAGCCAACGGTCTGCCTGAGCGCGCATTCGTGCGTCACCGCGACGAGCTCCAGTGGTTCGAGTCCTTCACGCTGTTTCAGCGCCTCTTTGCGCCCTCGCCGGATGTCCATGAGCTGACCGATCTGGTCCTCGGGCCGGTGCTCCAAGTCCCGGTACACGGCCTCCGTGTAAGCGTCGGTCTGAAGCAGGGCCGGCACGAACGGCAGGGTGTAGACCCGCAAGATGGCGGCGTCCGCCTCGTAGGCCAGGTGGGTGTCCAGTCGAAGGCGGTCTTCAGGACATCATCACTGAAGTCCGTCCACCAGCCCGGAACCTCCGCCGCTTTCACCCACCGCTCGAGCTGGCCGGCCTGCGGCGTTCCCTCTTTCCCGTAGTGCCGGATCAAGTCCCTGACGTCGCGGAGCCGGGGCTTGCCTTCGGCGTTCTCCAGCCGGGAAAGCTTGGACGTGGAGATGAGCGTAACTTCCTGAACCTCAGCGAGGCTCTGCCCGGACTCGCGGCGCCAGTTGCTCAAGGTCGTGGCTATCTTCCGCCGGGGACCCAGTGGACCGCTGACCTGTGGCCATCGATCAGCGTCGCGTCCAGGTGTCCGGCACGGAGCCGAGTCGGCGACTGGCGCGGCGTGATCTGCTGGGTGCAGCCGGGATCGATGCCGACACCAACTGCGATCAGCCTGCGATGGTCGCCACTGCGGCGCCTCGTGGGCAAGCCGTCGAGAGTGCACGACTCCGGATGAAGAGCCGCGTCCATGTAAAAGCACACCTGTGGCAGTTTAGTAGCGGGCGACCCATATTGCAAGCCTGTTTAGGGATACCTCAAATGGGAATCCCAAAATTGAGTTTTGCGTTAGTCAGTTGCAAAGTGGGCGTCTCATGAAGATCATCCGCCTCTGGTCTCCGCCACGTCGTCCCGTTGAGCCAGCGTCGGCCAACTGCGTCGCCGGACACCCGGTGAATTCCCAGGAATCTACTCTGTTCCGGTCCGTCTCCGCCGGGATTCGGGGCCGCGTCGCGGCCTTCTTCCGCTGGACCACCGGCCGGTCCCGCGCCGTCGCGGCCGTGCTGGCCTCCGGCACGGCCCTGCTGGTCTTGACGGGCTGCATGACCGCTGTTTCCAAGGCGGACGTCGCCGATGTGATCGTCATCGCGGCCACGGCGACGGCCAACGAGCCGGCCCCCGCCCTGTCCCTGGCTGACGTGACGCTCCTGCAAACGACCGGCGCGTCGAGCACGTCCGCGGTCGCGTTCGTCGTCGATCCGGCCGATGGCCAGCCGCATCAGCTCGCCCTTACCCCTCGCCGGTCCGACGGCCAGGTCGAGTACGGCCCGCGTCGGCCTCAGCTCCTGGCCCAGAACGTCTCCCGGGTCGAGTCGCAGGTCAGCCACGAGGCCGCCACGGGGCCTTTCGACCTGCTGAACACGATGCTCGCCGCCTCCCGCGTCTCCTCCCCGCCGGCCACGATGCTGCTCCTGACCTCGGGGGTGACGACCAGCGGGGGCTTCGACCTGCGGAAGGTCGGCTGGGCCGAACCGCCGGACAGCGCCGCCGCGGCCCTGAAGCAGCGCGGCCTCCTGCCTGACCTGCATGGGTGGACGGTCGTCTTCAGCGGCTTGGGCGAGACCGACGGGCGCCAGCCCGCCCTGCCGCTGCCCCAGCAAACCACTCTGGCGTCCTACTGGCTGGCCATCTGTCACGCGGCGGGTGCCGCCGCGTGTCGCGTCGATGACAGCCCCCAGCCGGTCCGTGGCTCGTACAGCACGGTGCCGGTGCCCGTCGTCCCGGTTCCGGCCGTGCAGAGCATTATCGGGCCGCATGGGCAACAGCAGTCGATAGTTCCGGCGGACCTCCTATTCGCGTTCAACAGCGCCACTCTGGTTTCTGGCGCAAACCGGTACCTGGCCCCGATCGCCGCCCGGGCCAGCGCCGGCCGTTATTCCGTATCTATCACCGGGCAGGCGTCTCCCGACGGCGGGACCGCCTCCTACAATCTCCGGCTCTCAGCGTTGCGGGCCCAGGCGGTACAACGCCGCCTTATCACGCTAGGCCTCGCGGCCCACCAGATCGCCCAGGTCAAAGGAATCGGCACCGCAGGTCAATCCTGCGTTGCCCACGGGACGCTGGACGAGACTCAGTGCGCCCAGCTCCGCCGCGTGGTGATCACGCTTTCCCCCGCCACCGCTGCCTCGTAACCCGAGGAGGATGGAGCATCTCATGGGATCACGCTTCCCTGCCGGACAACAGCAACCATCAACTGACGGCGCGTCTGACTTCACCATCGTCAGGTCCGCCGCCGAACCCTCCTCGTCGGACACCGCCGAGCCGGTTCGCCGCGACCATGATCTGGCCGAGGCGGACCGGATTGGCCGCTCGCGCCCGCGAAGCCTCATGCTCCTGGCTCGGTGCCGGATCGGTGTCCGGAGGCGGCCGCGGATGACCCGCCGCGCCGTCCGGGCGCTGGTCGCCGAGCAGGACGGCATCGGCGGGTTCCGCGACCCCGCGCGCGCCACGCACGGCGAGGCGGTCGTGCACGGCATGGCCCGGCGAAGGGCGCGGGACGTCCTGGCTTCGACGTACCAGCGGCTGAGCTGGCTGCTCAGGCGGACCGATCGCCTTCGGGCCAGGAAGGCGACGCTGCACGCCTGGATCAACTTGATCCCGCAGGAGCACGTCCCGCACCCCTACGGCGGCCATCGCACGGTCGAGCAGACCGAGAGCGACCGGAACGCCCTGGCGGACCGGGTGAACGCCGAGCGAGCCCGGAACTCCCGCAAGCACGAACGCCTGCCGCGCTGGTTCCGTCATCTTCCTCGGGTGGTGCTGGTGTTCGACTTCCTGCTGCTTCTCTACTTCCTGTCCGGCATCACCGACGTTAACTGGGGCAATCCGGAGTCCCCGCAGCTGGCGTTCGCGGCCGCCCTGGCGGCGATGATCACGGTCGTTTCCTACGGCTGTTTCGCCTTCGCCGGTGACCGGCTGCGGGCGCACAAGAACCACGCCGGCCGGATCCCCCTGGGCAGCCTGGACTGGCTCACCAGGGTCCTCGTCATCGCCTGCACCGTCGGCATCGGTGTTCTCGGGTTTCTCATGTTCTCCCGGATGTGGTCCGAGGTCCTGATCGCCCTGGGTAATGGGGCCACGACCACGGCGATCAGCGTGGCCGCGGCCGTCACCGCGGTGAGCGTTCTGGCGAACATGATGGTCATTTCGGTGCATGCCCTGGATGGATCTAAGGAGACCGACGAGCTCCATGCGTTCGGCGCTGCGGTTCGGCGGCCGCTCGTGCGGAGGGACCGGATGCGGCGGCGCGCCGCTCAGCTCGATCATCGCATCGCGGTCCGCGTCCGGAAGGCCCAGCGGGTCATGGCCGGTGGCGAGGCCCGCGCCGAAAGGCCGTCGGCCATAGCCGAGGAGGTAGTCGGGCACGCTCGTGCCATCCATCAGGGCACCGGTGTCCTGAGCCAGGCCATGGTCCCCGCGCCTGTCCTGAGCCAGGCCATGGTCCCCGCGCCCTCTCCTGGAGGCTCAGCCGAGCACGGCCTGCCGGGCGGGGGCGCAGGAGCAGCCGAACGGGCCTTGCGGCTCGTGCTCGGCCAGTCGGAGACGGAGCTTTTCGCGGGTCCCGCCTTCATCCATCCGGTGCCCGGTCCGCGTCCCGCGTCCGAGCCCTGACCCGCGTCCGAGCCCTGACCGAGGACGCGCGGTCATCTGCGCCAGCGGTTACGGTGTCACCACGCGGCCCTTGCCGACCACGGTGACGCCGCCGCTGGACACCGTGAACCCGCGCGCCCGGTCGTGCTCCTTGTCCACGCCGAGCGTGGCGCCCTCCATCACCACCACGTTCTTGTCCACGATCGCGTTCTCCACGATCGCGTACCGGCTGACGCGCGAATTGTGCAGGATCACGGACCGCTCGACCCGAGCCCAGCTGTCTACCCGAACCCCCGGCGAAAGCACCGAGTTCCGCACCAGCCCGCCGGAGATGATGACCCCGTTACTGACTACGCTGCTGATCGCCCGTCCCACCCGGTCACCCTGGTCATGGACGAACTTGGCCGGCGGCTGCGGCGGCACGTAGGTCAGGATCGGCCACTGGTCGTTGTAGAGGTTGAACACCGGCTGCACCGCGCACAGGTCCATGTGCGCGTCGAAGTAGGAGTCGAGCGTCCCGACCTCCCGCCAGTAGCCGTGGTCGCGCTCGTCGGTGCCGGGCACCTCGTTCTGCAGGAAGTCATAGACGTGCGCGGCGCCGTCCCGCGCCAGCATCGGGATGATGTCGGCGCCGATGCTGTGCTGGCTGGCGTCGTCGTCGGCGTCCTTATGCAGCGCCTCGATCAGCACCTCGGTGTCGAACACGTAGTTGCCCATGGACGCGAACGCCTCGTCCGGGTGGCTATGCAGGGCGGGCGGATCGGTGGGCTTCTCCAGGAACGCCTCGATGCGGTGGCTGTCCGGCGCGGTCTGCACGACGCCGAAGTCCGTTGCCGCCGCCCTGGGGACGGGGATCGCGGCGACCGTGACCCCCGCGCCCCAGGCCTGGTGCGCCTCGATCATCTGCGCCGGGTCCATCCGGTACACGTGATCGGCCCCGAAGACGACCACGAGGTCGGGGCGCTCGCTGTGGATGAGGTTCAGCGACTGGTAGATCGCGTCCGCCGAGCCGGTCTGCCAGCGCGGCCCGAGCCGCTGCTGGGCCGGCACCGGCGCCACGTAGTTACCCAGCAGGCTGTTCAGCCGCCAGGTAGTGCTGATGTGCCGGTCCAGGCTGTGGCTCTTGTACTGGGTGAGCACGCAGATACGGAAGATGCCTCCGTTGGCCAGGTTGGACAGCGCGAAGTCCACTAGCCGGTAGAGGCCGCCGAACGGCACGGCTGATTTGGCCCGGTCCTCGGTCAGGGGCGCCAGTCGCTTGCCCGCCGCACCCGCGAGGACCAGGCCTAGGACACGCCGTCCAGCCATCAGAGCCCGACTTTAGCCGAGCCGGTCCACGAGCGCCCGGTGCTGTTCCCAGAGCCGGTCGGGCAGGTGCCGGTGGAAGGTCTGGAAGTGCTCCGGGATGTGCTCGGCTTCCAGCTTCCAGGCCTCGGTGTCCACCGTGAGCAGCAGAGCCAGGTCGGCCCAGCTGATGTCCAGTCCGTCGACGTCGAACGAACCCGGCGCGGGCAGGTTCCCGATGGGGGTCGAAACCGCTGCGACCTCACCGGAGAGCCGCTGGATGATCCACTTGAGCACCCGGATGTTCTCGCCGAAGCCGGGCCAGACGAACTTGCCCTTGGCGTTCTTGCGGAACCAGTTGACGTAGAACAGCCGGGGCAGCTTGGCCGGGTCGGCGTTCGCGCCCACCTTCAGCCAGTAGCCGAAGTAGTCGCCCATGTTGTAGCCGCAGAACGGCAGCATGGCGAACGGGTCGTGCCGCAGTTCGCCGACCTTGCCCTCGGCCGCCGCGGTCTTCTCCGAGGCGATGTTGGCCCCGAGGAACACCCCGTGCTCCCAGTCGAAGGACTCGATCACCAGCGGGACGGTGCTGGCGCGCCTGCCGCCGAACAAGATCGCCGAGATCGGCACGCCGGCGGGGTCGTCCCACTCAGGCGCGATGATGGGGCACTGGCTGGCGGGGGTGGTGAACCGGGAGTTCGGATGAGCGGCGGGCTCGGGCGAGTCCGGCGTCCAGTCCCGGCCCTTCCAGTCGGTCAGGTGCGCGGGCGGGGTATCGGTCAGGCCCTCCCACCACACGTCGCCGTCGTCGGTCAGCGCGACGTTGGTGAAGATGCTGTTGGCCGTGAAGGTCGCGACCGCGTTGGCGTTGGTCTTGGCGCCCGTGCCCGGCGCGACGCCGAAGAAGCCGGCTTCGGGGTTGATCGCGTACAGCCTGCCGTCCTCGCCGAACCGCATCCAGGCGATGTCATCGCCGATCGTCTCGACCTTCCAGCCCGGAATGGTGGGCTGCAGCATGGCCAGGTTGGTCTTGCCGCACGCGGACGGGAAGGCCGCCGCGATGTACTTCGGCTCGGCGTCCGGCGGGGTGATCTTGAGGATGAGCATGTGCTCGGCCAGCCAGCCCTCGTCCCGCGCCATCACCGAGGCGATCCGCAGCGCGTAGCACTTCTTGCCGAGCAGCGCGTTCCCGCCGTAGCCCGAGCCGTAGGACCAGATCTCCCTGGTCTCGGGGAAGTGGGTGATGTACTTGGTCTTGTTGCAGGGCCACGGCGCGTCGGCTTGGCCGGGCTGCAGCGGAGCGCCGACCGAGTGGACGGCCCGGACGAACGACCCGGTCTCCTCGATCGAGCGGAGCGCGGGCGTGCCCATCCTGGTCATGATCCGCATCGAGACCGCCACGTACGGCGAGTCGCTGATCTCGACCCCCAGCTTGGAGATCGTGCTGCCGAGCGGGCCCATGCAGAACGGGATTACGTACATGGTGCGGCCCCGCATGCACCCGTCGAAGATCTCCGCGAGGGTATTGCGCATCTCGTCGGGCGCGATCCAGTTGTTGGTCGGCCCCGCGTCCTGCTCGCGCTCGGAGCAGATGAACGTGCGGTCCTCGACGCGGGCCACGTCGCTCGGGTCCGAGGCGCAGTAGAAGCTGTTCGGCCGCAGCTCCGGGTTCAGCCGCGTGAAGGTCCCGCCCTCGACGAGCAGGGTGGTCAGCCTGTCCCATTCGGCCTGCGAGCCGTCGCACCAGACGACCTCGTCGGGTTTGGTCAGCTCGGCGACCTCGCGGACCCACTTGGCGAGCTCGGGAAGGTTTGTCCCTTCCTCGATACGGTCTTCGTCATACATTTCACTCACTCCTGCCCCAGGACTAACGTGCGCGGCGCATCGACGGTCAAGATTGGCCCGAACGTCTCCGGCTCATTGCTCTATAGTCCACTCTTGATTGATCTCCCGTCCCCCCCGGCAGGGCCAAAAGTCCTTGGTAGCGGTGTGATCTCGATCGCGTGATCTGCGTCTCACTGATCTCTTGTCGCAGCGTCCGGGCGTATCAGGGCTTTTTCCCGACCCCGCAGTAGGAGTAGATCTCGACTTCGGGCGAGCCGGGGTCGGGCCGCCAGTGCGGCACCGGCACCACGCCGGGCTCCACCAGTTCCAGGCCCTCGAAGAACTGGGCGAATTGCTTGGGGCTGCGGAGATGATAGGGCACCGCGCCGCTCTCGTTATAGCCGCGCTGGGCCTCGTTGAACGCCTCGTTGGTGTCGGCGCCGTCGTAGAGCGCGAAGTAGCTACCCGGTGGCAGGCCAGCCAGGAGCTGGCGCACGATCGGGTACGCCTCCTCGTCGGTGAAATGGCCCATGATCCCCATCAGCATCAGGGCCATGGGCTGGGTAAAGTCCAGCAGGCCTGCGGCGGCGTCCAGGATCGCGGCCGGGTTCCGTATGTCGGCGTCCAGGTATTCGGTTGAGCCCGCGGGGCTGCTGGTCAGCAGGGCCCGGGCGTGCGCCAGCACCAGGGGATCATTGTCCACGTAAACGATGCGGCTTTGCGGGGCCTCCCGCTGGGCGACTTCGTGAGTGTTGTCCGCGGTCGGAAGGCCCGTGCCGATATCAAGGAACTGGCGAATCCCGGCTTCGGTGGCCAGGTACCGGACCGCGCGGGTAAGAAAGGCACGGGAAGTGCGAGCGACAACGGCGATACCAGGGAAAATGTCCTTGTATTGGTCGCCGGCCTTGCGGTCGACCGCATAATTGTCCTTGCCGCCCAGCCAGTAGTTCCAGATCCTGGCCGAGTGCGGCACCGTGGTGTCGATTGCTGTCCCGGCGGTGCTGTCCGGCCTTTCCGGCCCCGGTTCGCCTGGCGTTTGCGAACGGTCATCAGTCACGGGATTCCCTAACGGTCGGGGGTGCGGATTGCGGTGATCCAGAAAGGTTGAATATTCTAGCTTCAGCTGGCTTCCCGGCGATCCGAGACATTACTAGCTTCAGCTGGCTTCCCGGCGATCCGAGACATTACCAGTCAGCCTGGGACTCATTGCGCCGGGCGGCCGGGTCGCGCACTACGTATCCCGGATTATCTCGGCGAGGAAGCGCGCGCTGGCGGCGGGAGTCAGGGCTTCGGTGCTGAGGTGGTTCATGACCTCCAGGTAATGGTCGACGTCCTCCCGTTTGTCGAGGTAGAGGGCGCTGGTGAGCTGCTCGATATACACGACGTCCGGCACTTCGGGCTCGGCGAAGCGCAGCACGGTAAACGATCCCCCTGCCGCGGCGTGCCCGCCCCGGCTGAACGGCACGACCTGGACGGTGACGTGGCGCAGTTGGGCGACCTCGATGAGCCGTTTCAGCTGGGCCTTCATCACCGCGGCGCCGCCCACCGGGCGCCGCAGCGCGCCCTCGTCGATGACCGACCAGACCTGCGGCGGCTCGGGGCTGGTGAGAAGCTCCTGTCGCTTGAGGCGCATGTTCACCCGCCGGTCGATCTCTTCCCCGGGGGCGGCGGTGTGGCCGAGCAGGGTAACGGCGCGGGCGTAGTCCTCGGTCTGGAACAGGCCGTGCACGAACTGCAGCTCGAACGTGCGGATGACCGAGGCGGCCATCTCCAGGCCCAGGTACGCCTCGAACCAGTCGGCCATGATGTCGCCGTACTTGGACCACCAGCCCGGGGCGTTGGCCTGCCGGACGAGCGCCACCATGCCAGTCCGCGTCTTGGCGTCGGTGATGCCGTACAGGGTGAGCAGGTCGGTCACGTCCCGCTCTTTGAACCGCACGCGGCCGTTTTCCATCCGGCTGATCTTGGACCGGGACGCCCTGATCTCGTACCCGGCCTGCTCAGGCGAGACGCCGGCCGCTTCGCGAAAGCGGTGCAGCTGGATTCCGAGCAGCATGCGCGGCACGGTCGGGCCCAGGGCGTCGGCAGCAGGCCTGCCGTCCCGCTCGACCGTGTTCATCCTCACTCCGTGAACTGATGGATGGATGCCGCCGTGCCGACACCAGATTGGTAACGGCGGTGCACATACGGAACCTTATCACCGTGCTATGACACCGCCGTAACGCCATTTAATGTGACTGCTCGGTAAAAACTGCTATGTTCCGGCTGGCCTGCCGGTATTGGGGTCAAACCTGCGGGCACAGGTCGTCGAACTCGCCATTCTTCACACCGGTCAGGAACGCCTCGACCTCGGCCCGCGTGTAGATCAGCGCTGGCCCGGACGGATGCCGGGAGTTCCGGACGGCGATCCCGCCATCGGCGAGCTCAGCGACCTCGACGCAACTCCCGCTGGGGTTGCTGGCCCGGCTCTTGCGCCAGCGCGCTGAAACCAGCTCATCGGCCGGAATGCCGTTGGTGACCTGCATCTTTCTCCTTTTTCTCATTAGACGGGAAAAGAAAACCCCATGTGGGCGGGTGTCTCAGGCCATGACCACTGCCTGCACAGTGCAGCCTAACAGAGCAAATGCAAGTGCATAGGTACGTGCAGTTAAACCTTGCCTAAGGGATGGGATAAATGGCTCGGGCACCAACCATTTCGATCGCGAATGAATGCGAAACGGTGCCGCTAACAGTGCCGAACGCGCCGGCCAAGGCGATCAGGACGACGGGACTGATGGGGTTGATGGGGTAGGACCGACGCTCGTGAGGATCGCCTGCCCCGAGCTCCGCGGGCCGGGTGAACTGCGGCCAGTGACCAGTGGGCAGGTCGATGTAGCCGACGTCGCGGATCCTCGCGCTCGCGGAACGCCGTCAGGCTAGGCCCGGCCACCGACATTTCCGCCGCGGGCCCCCTTACTTACGCCAGACGACCCAGCTGCCGACCCGGTTGGCTGCGACGACCCGCCAGCCGGCCGGGGCGTTCGGCCAGCTCGCCTGCGCGGGCTGTCCGGCCGGCCACACCGCATCGACCACGGTCACGCCGACCGGAGGCAGTTGGTGAAGGGGATGGAAATACTGCACCGGCGCCGATGACACCTCGAACGCCTGCGCCAGCCGCAGATCCCCGCTGATGCCATAGGCGAGGGCGACGTGCTCACCCGGCTTCAGCCCGTCCGCCGCCGTCATCTCGCTCGCGCCCATCGCCTGGGCCCAGGCCTGGTCGACCCGCGAGCAGTAGGCCGTAATCTGGGCCACGGCCACCAGGCTCACCGCCGCCACCGCGGCGCCCAAGACGCAAGCCAGGACCCGCATGTGGCGCGCGAGGAGCGCGAAGTAGACCCACACAAGGAGCAGGGCCAGCGCCGACGCCGTCGCGACCATGACCTTGGCCTGGCTCCAGTTCTGGGTCAGCACGGCAGGCTCGCCGAAGTTGAACCTTTTCCCGAACCCCGTGGGCAGGGACGTTCCGGCGTACACGGCCACTGTCAGGGCGGCCACCATAGTGAGGCCTACGACGCAGGCGGCGAAGACGAGGATCTGCCGGGCCGCCGCCCGCAGCAGCACCACTGCGCCGACAAGGAAGAACGTGACGATCATGCCGTCCAGGTAGCGCCCGGAAGCCCACGTCTGCCGCTGAGCGGCGGGCAGCGCGGCCGGCGCGATGCAGGCGATTCCGACGGTGACCCCGACCGCCAGCGACGCCATGACCCGCAGATCGGTCCGTACGCCGCGCCGGGCGGTACCGGCCAGGGGGGACGACCCCCCCAGACCCCCCCGCACGGCGACGACCACCGCGGCGACCAGGCCGATCCCGGCAATACCCCAGCTATCCAGCACCAGCCGCCACAACTGGCCGCCTGCCATCTCGGCCACGTGGATGGCCCCGTACGTGCTTGCCAGCCTGTCCTCCAGCTGGCCGGAAAGGTTGCGCGTGCCCTTCGGGTAAAGAGCTGAGGTCAGATAGCGGTCCAGGGCCCAGCCCGCGCCGACGGTCACCACCACGGTCAGCATGGCCGCGGCCACGCTGACGCGGGCCGCGGGCTGACGCCAGGCGATGAATACGCCCACGGCGGCGAAGCCGGCCAGCAGCACCAGGCCCCGGGGATGCACCGCGTAGGCATAGCCGGACAGCGCGGCGGAACCGACGGCCGCCGCGTACCGCCCACGCGGCGAGGTGGCCACCAGCCAGCTGTGGGTGGTCAGCAGCCAGGCCAGCGTGATCACCGGGAAGATCGCGTCGGCTATCGCGTACTCGCTGTAGAGGAACCCGGCGGGCAACAGCGCCGCGACCATGGCCACGCCGTAGGCAGCCGGGCGGCCGAGCCCGAGCCGGCGGCAGATCAGGTAGCCCAGCGGCATCACGGCGGCGCTGACTGCCGCGTTGATCAGCATCACGGCGTGATACACGGCGGCGGGGCTGCTGGTGAACCAGTACACCGGCGTGATCAGAAGCGGATAGCCGCCCTGGTACAGCGTGTTGCCGGAGAAGGGGGCCGCTGGGCCGCCCGCGAGGACCCGCGCCGCGATCAGGTACGCGGTTTCGTCGGGATTGTCCAGCGGCACCGCCTGCGCGCGGCTGAACCACGCGCGCAGCCCGGCCTGGAACAGCCAGCCGGCCACCAGCAGCAGCGCGAACAGCCAGTTCCTGCGCAGCGGGTCAACGGTGGCCCCGGTGGTCCGGTCGAGGCGGGATCCAGCCGCGACGGCGCTGGCGTCCGTATCGATCTGGCTCGCAGCAGGCAATATGGTTTCGTTCCTGTAGGTCACGAAGAATCCTTGCCGTGAATCGCATCAGGCAGCGGGAGATGCCGCGCTAGTGCCCGGCCGCCTTCCTGGGCAGGGCTCATTCTGCCGCATCGGGGTGACAGGCGGGGCTAATGAGCGAGATTTGCCTGGTGTCGTCACCGAGTGCGACCCAGGTCGCCGGACTGTGCTGGCGGCCCTACGACCCCGGCTGGCCGCCGAGGGTCCGCAGCTCTCCGCGCACGATCTCGCCGTTTTCCGACCGAACGAGCATGAACCCGCCGAACCCCGCCGCCTCCAGCCGCTTGAGCTGGGCGCCGAACTTGCCGCTGCGCCGCACCGTCTCGACTGCCCGCCCCGCCCCAGAGAGCCCGAAGACCCCGGAAGTCTCGCGCAGCTCCCGCGCGATGGCCAGCGCCTCGGTCACCGGCACGTCGCTCTCGACCAGCACCGCGACCGCGTCCCGCGTCTGCTCGCGGGAGAGCAGGTCCACGATCCGCTCGAACCCGATGGAGAACCCGCAGGCCGGCACGTCCTGCCCGAGGATGCGCCCGATCAGCTTGTCGTACCGCCCGCCGCCGGCCACCGAGCCGGTCATGTCCGGGTGGGTGACCTCGAAGACCTGCCCGGTGTAGTATCCCATCCCGCGCACCAGCGTCGGATCGAACTGCCAGCTCAGCGGTCTTTCCGCGGCCAGCCGGTCCAGGCTCGCCGCCGTCGTGGCCAGGTCGCCGATCACGTCCGCGGCCAGCCCGGGCACGCTGTCGGCCAGCGCGTGCGCCAGCTTGTCGCCCGGCACGTCGGCCAGCCCCTGGATCTTCTCCGTCACCGCCGCCACGCGCGCCGGCGGGAACCCGAGCTCGGCGAGCTCGGCCTGCACCCCGTCCCAGTCGATCTTGTCGAGCTTGTCCAGCGTGATGAAGAAGGCGTCGTACGCCTCCGGCGGCACTCCGCAGTCCGCGGCCAGCGCGGCCAGGAACCGCCGGTCCGACAGCCGGATGGTCGTGCCGGTCAGCCCGACAGCGGCCAGCGCCTCGCTGGTCGCCTCGAGCAGCTCCGCCTCGGCCAGCACCGACGGCTCGCCGATGATGTCGATGTCGCACTGGTAGAACTGCCGGTACCGGCCCCGCTGCGGCCGGTCCGCCCGCCACACCGGTCCCACCTGCAGCGACCGGAACGGCAGCGGCAGTGACGCGTGGTTGTTCCCGTAGAACCGTGTCAGCGGCACCGTCAGGTCGTACCGCAGCCCGAGATCGACCAGCTGCCGCACCGGCGTGCCCGCCGCTACATAGGGCGGCAGCCCGCGCTTGAGCACCTCGAAGATCAGCTTCTCGTTGTCGGCGCCCTCACCGCTTTGCAGCCGGTCGATATTCTCCAGGGCCGGGGTCTCGATCCGCTGGTAGCCGAACCGCCGGTAGACCGCGGAGATCGACTCGAGCACATGGTCACGGACGGCGACGTCAGCGGGCAGCAGGTCCCGCATTCCCCGGGCCGGACTGTTGTCGATCTTCATGGCGCCTTCCTGTACCAAGCGTGCCCGATGCCGTGCCGCCAGTAAGCGACACTCCCAAAATGGTAGGGGCCGGCCAGCCCGACGGCGTAATCATTAACTCCGCCGCGCCAGCACCAGCGCCCCGATCTGGAAGGCCAGCGCCACGCACAGGACCGCGGGCGTCAGCACATCCCGCACCCCAGGCACCCAGTCGGCGGCGAGGCCGCTTCCAGTGATCCCGCCCACCGCGCCGAACAAGACGGCGCCCACGGCGGGCCAGATTACGAGTCCGGCCCGTTTGGGCGCGAGATAGCAGTGTTCGTCCGAGCCGAAGTGAATGGGGATACGCGCCTGTGCCGGCAGGGTGACCGCGGCTCGTCCCGACGCCACGATCATCGCCAGCAGGAGGACCCCGCCCATGATCAACGACACCGCCACGGGCCTAGGCTATCCCCGGAACCCCAGGCCGGCCTGGACCCGAAGACCCCGTAAGGAATCGTTAGCCCGGGCTTGGCCAGCCCTGGGGTTGCCGTCGCGACGGGGCAGTCCTAGCGTGGGGACCGACCGTGTTGGGCAATCGTAGGGGGAGCGGACCCGGGCTATGGCAACCTACGTCCGGGCGAAGCGGTTCAGCGCGGCCATCATGAGCTCGGTCATCTCATCCCCGCCCTGGTGGCCGGTCCGCACCAGGTGCAGTTCGGAGCCCGGCCAGGCCCGGTGCAGCAGCCAGGCCACGTCCGGCGGCCCGCCGATGTCGAAGCGGCCGTGGATCAGCACGCCCGGGATCCCGGCCAGCCGGCCGGCGTCGCGCAGCAGCTGCCCGTCCTCCAGCCAGGCCGCGTGCGAGAAGTAGTGCGCGCACAGCCGCGCGAACGTCATCCGGAACTCCGGATCGCCGAACCGCGCGGATGGCGTCCAGCCCTCCTCCAGGGATAGAACCGCGTCCTCCCAGTCACACCAGTCCCGCGCCGCGCGCGCCCGGACAGCCGGATCGGGATCGGCGTTAAGCAACTTGTCGTACGCGGCGACCAGGTCGTCCGCGAAACCCCCGCCGGCCGCGTACCGCTGCCACTCCGCGGGGAAGAACCGGCCCGCCTCGTGGTAGAGCCAGTGCACGTCGGCGGGACGGGTCAGGGTGCAGGACAGCAGCACCATCTCGGTCACCCGCTCGGGGTAGCGCTGGGCGTAGGCGAGTCCCAGGGTCACGCCCCACGAGCCACCCCAGACGAGCCACCGGTCGATGCCCAGGTGCTCGCGCAGCTTCTCGATGTCGCCGATCAGGTGCTCGGTGGTGTTGGTGTCCAGGCTGGTGCTCAGGTCGGCGACCGAAGGCGTGCTCCGTCCGCAGCCGCGCTGATCGAACTGGACGAAGCAGTAGGCGTCCGGGTCGAACGAGCGGCGCCGTCCCGGTGTGCTGCCGCTGCCGGGTCCGCCGTGCAGCGCCACCGCCGGCTTGCCCGCCGGGTTGCCGCTGGCCTCCCAGTGGACGCGCTGACCGTCGCCGACATCCAGCATTCCCGCGTCGTAAGGCTCGATGGGCGCAAACCGCTCAGGCATGACGTCCACCGTAGCCGCAGCCCTCGCGGGCGCGCTGCCCTGAACAGCGCGGGCGCGCTGCCCTGAACAGCGCGCCCGGCGCCGATCAGGCCGCGTACTTCTGTACCAGCGCGCCGACCTGCGGCAGCGCGGCCGTGACTTGCTTGCCCGCGCTGGGCCGGACCTTGCCGTAGGCCTTGACGATCGTCTGCCGCTCGGAGGCCGCCGCATGCGCGTCGGTCACCGAGAGCAGCGCCTGCGACACCTCCTCGCCGCGCTTGGCCAGGTAGTCACCGAATTCGGACCCGCCGGAGGCCAAGAAATCGGCCCAGAACGGCTCGAGCTCGTTCACCATTTCCGGAAGCAGCGACTCCACCATGTGACGGACGTGGCCCGGGATGAAGGTGTTCACTGTTTTGTAGGCGATCTTGACCGCTGTCCCCGAGATCCCGGATCCATCGGAGACCTGCTGCTGGATCATCGCGTGGCAGTCATCGATGACCTTCGGCTGGGTCTCCGGCGCGAGCAGGATCTCCTGAAGCGTGGCTGGCATGGGCGCGTCTTTCTCCTTCGTCGCTGGGGCGTTGCCCGTTCGATCCGCAGAGTCCCCCCGACGGCCGAACCGCCAGGCTTTGCTCAAGGCCAGGGCGCGCTTAGGCTACCGCAGCCAGGTTTCGTCCGGTTATCAGCGTTTCGCAACCGTGACCCGGGTTCAGGCACGTCCGGTCAGGACCGCGTTGGCGGGCATGTCGTCGGGATGGTGGGACACCACGAGCCGCTCACCGACCGGCAGCGCACCGAAATCCGGCGGCTGATCCAGCACGACCACGCACACCATGACAAGCAGCGCCACGACAAGCGCCGCGGCGCAGGTCCGCGCCCGCCCGGTAGCCTGCCCCGGTACTCTGGGGGATCGTGCCGGATAACCATCAGCTGCGGCTGTTCAACTCGCTGGGCCGGCGGATGGAGGACTTTACTCCGGCCGCCGAAGTGACCGGCATGTACACCTGCGGGCCCACCGTGTACGCGTTCCCGCACCTGGGCAACATGCGCGCGTACGTGTTCGCGGACACGGTGCGGCGCGCCTTCCGCTGGAAGGGCATTCCGGTCCGCCACGTCGTCAACATCACCGACGTGGGGCACGCGGTCGCGGACACCGACACCGGCGAGGACAAGCTGGAGGTGGCGGCGGCCCGCGAGCGCCGTTCGGTGCTGGACATCGCCGCGTTCTACACCGACGCGTTCTTCGTCGACACCGCCGCGCTGAACATCTTGCCGGCCGATGAGTACCCGCGGGCCAGCGCCTACGTGGAGCAGATGATTGACTTCGCGGCCAAGCTGGACAAGGACGGCTTCACCTACCGGCTGCCTTCGGGCCTGTACTTCGACACCGCGAAGGATCCCGGCTACGGGGAGCTGGCCCAGATGTCGGCCGAGGGCCAGCTGGAAGCGGCCCGCCTCGAGCACGTGGAGGGCCGCCGCCGCAAGACCGACTTCGCGCTGTGGCGCGCCGAGGAGCCGGGCAAGAGGCGGGTGCTGCGCTGGGACTCTCCGTGGGGCTGGGGGGCGCCGGGCTGGCACCTGGAGTGCTCAGTGATGAGCATGGCCCTGCTCGGCCAGCATTTTGATGTGCACACCGGCGGGGTGGACCACCGCGAACTGCACCACGTCAACGAGATCGCGCAGAGCCAGGCCTACCTCGGCGACGGCCGGCCGTGGGTACGGTACTGGCTGCACAACGAGTTCTTGCAGCTGGGCAGCATGAAGATGGCCAAGTCGGCGGGCGGCGCGCCGCGGCTCGCCGACCTGACCGAAGCCGGCTACCACCCGCTGGCCTACCGGCTGTTCCTGCTCGGCGGCCACTACCGGAGCCAGCTCGATTTCACCACCGCCGCCGTGGACGCCGCCCAGGCCACGCTGCGCCGGCTGGTGGCGCGGGTCCAGCCGCTGCGCCCGCTGCCCGCCGTCGAGACGCTCGCCGCCGCCACCGCAGGCGTCCGGGACGACCCGGTAGCGCAGCGGTTCCTTGACACTATCGACGCGGCGATCTCGGCCGACCTGAGCACCCCGAAGATCCTCGCCGCCCTCCAGGACGCCCTGCGCGAGCCGGCCATCACGCGGGACGGGCTGCGCATCGTAGTGGCCGCCGCCGACGCGCTGCTCGGCCTGGGCCTGGGCACCCTGGACCCTGGCGACCTGGAGCGCCGCCGCGCCGTCAGCGACCTGTCCGCCGAAGAGCGGCACGCCATCGAAGAGCTCGTCGCCGACCGCACCCAGGCCCGCAAGGAGCGCGACTGGCCCCGGGCCGACCAGATCCGCGCCCAGCTCGACGAGCTGGGCGTCCAGGTCACCGACACCCCAGAAGGCCCCGTCTGGCAGCTCCGCTAGACCCTGCACATACTCCAAACCCGGCACAAACCCCAACCCCTGCACATACTCCAAACCCCGGCACAAACCCCAACCCCTGCACAAACCCCAACCCCGGCACAAATCCCCACCCCGAAGGGACGGCGATGGCACAGCGGATCTGCGTGACGGGAGCGAGCGGGCAGGCGGGCCGCGCGGTGGTGACCGACCTGCGCGCGCACGGCTACGAAGTGACGGCGACCGACGTCTCGGTAACCAGGGCCGACCGCGAGGACGGGATGCTCCGTGCGGACCTGACCGACTACGGGCAGGCGGTCGAGGCGCTCAGCCAGGCCGATGCCGTGGTCCACCTGGCCAACATCCCGGCGCCCGGCCTGAGCACCCCCGCGGTCACGTTCAACGCCAACATCACCATGAACTTCAACGTCTTCCAGGCCGCCGCGGCCCTCAAGCTGAGCCGCGTGGTGTGGGCGTCCAGCGAGACCACCCTCGGCCTGCCGTTCGACGTGCCGCCGCGCTACGCGCCGGTGGACGAGGACCACTACCCGGTGCCGACCAGCACCTACGCGCTATCCAAGGTAGCCAGCGAGACGATCGCCGGGCACATCGCGGAGTGGTCCGGGATCCCCTACGTCGCGCTGCGCTTCTCCAACATCATGGCCCCCGAAGACTATGACGACCCCCAGTGGTTCCCCTCGTTCTGGCCGGATCCGCACGCGCGCAAGTGGAACCTGTGGGGCTACATCGACGAGCGCGACGTGGCTGCCTCCTGCCGCCTCGCCCTGGAGGCTCCCGCGGACGCCGTAAAAGGCAACCCCGCCTTCATCATCGCGGCCGCGGACACCGTGATGAACCGCCCGTCGGCGCAGTTGCTGGCCGAGGTCTTCCCCGGCGTCCCGCTGACCCGCGACATAGGGGAGTACGACACCCTGCTGGCCATCGACCGCGCCCGCGAAGTCCTCGGTTTCACCCCCGCCCACTCCTGGCGCGACCACATAAAGCCATGATCGTACGTTGTTACTGCCCTATCATGGCAGTAACAACGCACGATAACGAATTCCCTTTCGCTGAGGCTTAAAGGGCGGGGGGCGCCGTCACACCCGGAAACTGTGGCCCCATCGGCGATAACTGTTGGCCGCTCCCCCCCAACGCGAGTCACGATGACGAGATGCCCGGTCACCCCTCCGCCGCGCTGCCGACCCGGACACGGCCTGGGCCGCGTTCCTGGCTGCCGTCACGCCCCGGTCCAGCGACGCCAGGGTCTCCCGCGCGAACCCCAGGAACGCCGAACCGGCCGCGGTCAGTACCACGCCGCGGCTGGTCCGTCGCAGCAGCTCGAAACCGATCGCGTCTTCCAGCTGCCGGATCTGCGTGGACAGGACTTGCTGGGTCACGTGCACACGCTGGGCGGCGGCGGTGAAGCTCGCCTCCTCGGCGACCGCGACGAAATATCGGAGGTGCCGCATCTCAATGTTCATCGAGGGCTCAATCCTAACCATCGCGCGAACCCGCGGAACGGGGACAAACTAAGCCCAGGGAGGCTTACACAGCAATGACCGAACAGCCACTAAAACGGGGACGGCTGGCCGAGGTGATCGCCACCCGGGGCGGCCTGGCGCCGCCCGAGGCGCCGTTCGTGATCGAGCACCGCGAGGCGCTGATCTACATGCTCTGCGAGGCCGCCGAGCTTGAGCACGGCATCATGTGCCAGTACCTGTACGCGGCCTTCAGCCTGAAGCAGTTGCAGGACGAGGGGCTGACCGCCGAGGAAGCAACAGCGGTCAAGAATTGGCGCAAGCAGATATCCCACGTGGCCACCCAGGAGATGCTGCACCTGTCGCTGGTGCAGAACCTGCTGTCCGCCATCGGCGCCGCCCCGCACCTGTCCCGGCCGAACTTCCCGCAGCCCGCCAGCCACTACCCGGCGGGCGTGCACCTGGCGCTGCTGCCGTTCGGCGAGGAGGCGCTGCGCCACTTCATGTTCCTCGAGCGCCCCGAGGGCATGGACATCCAGGACGCCGCGGGCATGGCCGCGTTCGAGCAGGCTACGCCCGCGTCCGTGCCATCCATGCAGCACGGCGACATCGTCCCGCGCGGCCAGGACTTCGCCACGGTCGGGCACCTGTACCGGTCCATCGAGGCCGGGATCGCGCGGCTGGCGGAGAAGTACGGCGAGCGGTGGCTGTTCGTCGGCCCGCCGCGGGCGCAGGCCACCCAGCCCTACTTCGGCTGGCCCGAGCTGGTCGCGGTCACCGACGTGGCCTCGGCGCAGCACGCCATCGACGAGATCCTGGAGCAGGGCGAGGGGCCGCGCGGGCAGTGGCGCAACGCCCACTTCGGCCAGTTCGTCGAGATCCTGGACGAGTACACCCAGCTCCGCGAGGCCAACCCGGCCTTCGACCCGGTCCGCCCGGTGCTCCCGGTCAACGTCCGCCCGGCCGAGCGCCAGACGGACATCCCGCTGGTCGGCGACGCGGTGACCCGGCGGGTGATGGACCTGTTCAACGTCTGCTACGAGATCTTGCTGCTGATGCTGCAGCGGTTCTTCGCGCACACCGAGGAGACCGATCCGCAGCTCAAGGCGCTCGCCGACGCGACCATCGCGCTGATGTTCCAGGCCATCAAGCCGCTCGGCGACCTGGTCACGATGCTCCCGGCCGGCCGGGATACCCGGGCCGCACGGCCGGGCCCAGCTTCGAGCTGTTCTACGAGTCCGACTACGTGCTGCCGCACCGCGAGGCGGCCTGGATCCTGCTCACCGAGCGCCTCCGCCAGGCCGCCGAGTTCTGCGAGCCGGGCGGCCCCTGCGACCCGCCGGTGACCGATGGCCTGCGGGAGGTCCGGTCCAGCCTGGCCGGGATCGCCGACGCCCTCGCCGCCCACCTGCCGCCTCGTTACGTCCCGGAAACCCCGGTGCCGGCCGAGGACCTCGCTACCCTGCTGGCCCGCGCCGAAGATTTCTACCGAACGGCCCTGGCCTTTGCCTCCCACGACGACCCCACCCTGGCCGGCGTAGCCGCCCTGATGGGCTCGACGCACCGCGTCCTGCATGCCAGCCAAGCCGACGCCCGCACGGCCGCCCGCCTCGTCACCGACGCCCGCACGGCCGCCCGCCTCGTCACCAGCGTCCTGCGCCCCCTAGCCGCCGCCCTCCCCGCACCCCAAGAGCTCCTCACACCCCAAGAGCCCCAAGAACTCCAAGAGCCCCAGCAGCCTCGAGCACCTCAGCAGCCCCAAGAGCCCCAGGAGCCCCAAGAGCACCAAAAGCCTCTCTGGGACCTGGCCGTCACCGCCACCACCCTCCGGGCGAGCCTCGGTGCCAGCGCCCCGCCCGGGCTGCTCGAGGCGGTCGCGGCGCTGCAGGACCTGGCCGTCGGGCAGGCGCCGGCCATCGGGCAGGCGCCGGCCGGGGAGCGGGCGCAGCGGATCGCGGATCTCGGCCAGATCCAGCGGGCCCTGCCGCCTGCGATCGTGACCGCGGAGAACGGTCCCTACCTGGTCACCAACGTCCCAGCCGTGCGCACGCCGCTGGGTGAGACGCTGACGCTGCCGCCCCAGCTGGCCCTGTGCCGGTGTGGCGGCTCGGCGACCAAACCGTTTTGCGACGGGACGCACGCGAGCAACGGGTTCACCGACGCCAAGGACCCGAACCGGGTGCCCGATCAGCGTGACACCTATCCCGGGCAGCAGGTCACGATCTTCGACAACCGGGGCATCTGCCAGCACTCCGGCCTGTGTACCGACCGGCTGGCCACCGTGTTCCGCGCCGGCGCCGAGCCCTTCGTGGCGCCGAGCGGCGGCCGGATGGACGAGATCGTCCGGGCCGTGCGCGACTGCCCGTCCGGGGCGCTGAGCCTGGCCTTCGACGACACCGAGGCGCGCGACCTGGCCGACTGGCACGCCTCGCGGGAGGCCGCGATCGAGGTGACCCAGGACGGTCCCTACCGGGTTACCGGCGGGATCGGCCTGACCGACGCGACCGGTGCGGACGTGCCCCGGGCCGCGGGCTCGTCCCGGGAGCACTATGCGCTGTGCCGGTGCGGCCACTCGCAGAACAAGCCGTTCTGCAGCGGCATGCACTGGTACGTGGAGTTCCGCGACCCGGCCCGCGGCGTATCCGGGTCCGAGCCGACCCTGTACGAGTGGGCCGGCGGCCTGCCCGCGCTGAGGCGGATGACCCGGCTGCTTTACGAGAAGCACGTGCCCGCCGATGACCTGCTCGCGCCGCTGTTCGCCACCATGGCGCCCGGCTACCCGGAGCACGAGGCGGCCGTGCTGGCCGAAGCCTTCGGCGGTCCGCAAGCTCCGTCGGGGCCCGCGGACCATGCGCCGCAGACCTTTGCGGGCACCGAAGCCCAGCGAGCCCGCTGGGTCGCGCTGGCCATCAGCGCCGCGGACGAGGCGCAACTGCCCGCCGACCCCGAGTTCCGGTCGGCCTTCACGTCCTACCTCGAGTGGAGCTCCCGGGCCGGCCAGGCACCTCCGCCGCAGTGGGACTGGGGTCCGGCCGGGCCGCCCGTCCCCACGCCGGCCAGCACAGCGCCGGCCAGCACAGCGCGCCGGCCAGCACAGGGCAGGCCAGTGCCACCGGCGACCAGCAGGAGGTCACCTTGCCCGGACCCGACGAGACAGTCAGTTTCGCGACGCACATCAAGCCGCTGTTCCGCGAGCACGACCGCAGGTCGATGGCGTTCGCCTTCGACCTGTGGTCGCTGGCCGACGTGCAGGCGCACGCGGCCGGCATCCTGGAGCGACTCCAGAACGGGACGATGCCCTGCGACGGTGCCTGGCCGCCAGAAAAAATCGAGGTGTTCAAGCGCTGGACGGAATCCGGCTTCCAGCCTTAGGCGGGCACATGCGTTTCCTGGTGATCTGCCGACCCGCCGCGGGCGGCGACCGAGAAGAGTTCAAGCGGCTCGTGCCCGCCGAGACGGCCGCGCTGCTCGACCTGAAGGCCGCGGGCACGCTGACTGACGCCTGGAGCCCCGGCCGCCCCGGCGCCGTCCTGGTGCTCGACGTGGCCGACGCCGACGAGGCCGGCCGCCTCGTCGGCGCCTTTCCCCTGGTCCAGGCCGCCCTGATCAGCACCGAGATCATCCCGCTGCACCCCATCGACCTGTGACGGCCCTCGGTGGGCAGCGGGTCGTCACGGGATCCCGCCGCAGTGATGATCCTGACCAGCTCTTCGAGATCCAGCTCGCCACGCTGGTGGTAGGGCCGGTACCGACGGCAGAATGGAATCCGTGCCGGACCGAATGAGCGCGGACCCGATCGTGATCGTCGGCGGCGGCCTCGCGGGGGGCAACGCCGTCGCCACCCTCCGGGAGGAGGGGTTCGCCGGACCTGTCGTGATCATCAGCTCCGAACCGGGCGTCCCCTTCGGCCGTCCTCCGCTGTCCAAGACCTACCTGCGGTCGGAGGAGGATCTCGAAGGCTGGTACGTCCGGCCGCCCGGCTGGTATTCCCAACACGATGTGGACCTGCGCAGCGGATCGACCGTCGCGGCCGTGGACCCCGCCGCGCACACGGTGGTCCTGGGTTCTGGCGAGGAACTCGGCTACGGCAAGCTCCTGATCGCGACCGGAGGCCGGAACCGGCGGCTGAGGCTTCCCGGGGCCGAGCTGTCCGGGATCCACTATCTGCGCACGGTGGCCGACTGCGACGCGATCAAGCGGGAGGCGGCGCCGGGCCGGCGCGCGGCCGTCGTGGGCATGGGGTTCATCGGCTGCGAGGTGGCGGCCTCGCTGACTCAGCTCGGCGTGCACGTGACCGCGGTCTTCCCGGGACGAGCCCCGCTGGAAAACGTCCTCGGCGGCCAGATCGGCGCGCTGATCGGCGGCATCCACCGCGCCCACGGGGTCGAGCTGCGGGCCGGAGACCAGGTGACCGCCTTCGAAGGGACCGAACGGGTCCAGGCTATCGTGACCGCCTCCGGTCAACGTATCGCCTGCGATTTCGCCGTCGCGGGCATCGGCATCGACCCGGAGGTGCCGGCCGTCACGGGATCGTCGATCGCGCAGGAGAACGGGGTCCTGGCCGACGAGCTGTGCCGGACCAGCGCGGCTGACGTGTACGCGGCCGGCGACGTGGCGAACCAGCTGCACCCGCTGTTCGGGCGGGTCCGGGTCGAGCATTACAACAACGCCGAGAAGCATGGCGCCGCGGCGGCGCGGTCCATGCTCGGCTCTACAGCCCCGTACGACTACCTCCATAGCTTCTGGTCCGATCAGTACGAGCACAAGATCGAGTACGTCGGCCATGTCGCCCGGTGGGACGAGTTCGTGGTCCGCGGCCGCGCGGATGAGGGCCAGCTGATCGGTTTCTACCTGGTAGACGGAGTGGTGCGGGCTGCCGTCGGGCTGGACCGTGGCGGCGATCCCGAGCTGGACCGCGACGGCGAGCTGGCGGCCTGCGCGCGCCTGGTCGCCAGGCGAGCGCGGCCAGCTCCCGGCGTACTGGCCGATGAGCACACCGACCTGTGGTCGCTGGCATCTCAGTAGCCGAAGCCCCGGTCAGGCGTTGGAGAACAGCGGGATGTTCGCGCCGCTGGCCGGAACCAACGGGCTGTCGAGCAGCGCCACGATCAGCCCGGCGACGTCGTCGGGGGTCAGGCCGGGACGCAGCGCCGGGTTGGCCCGGCGCAGCATCTCGGTGTCGACGGCCCCCGGACTGATGCAGATGGCGCTGATGCCGTGCTCCCGGCCCTCCACCGCGATGGCCTCGGTGAGGCCGATGATCCCGTACTTGGACACGTTGTAGGCGGCCAGGCCCGGGAACTTCTCGGTGGCGTAGACGCCGGACAGCGAGGCGATGTTGACGATCCGCCCTTCGCCGCCGCCGATCATGGCGGTGAACGCCGCACGACAGCAGAGAAACGAGCCCGTCAGGTTGACCCGGAGCGTCTCGTCCCAGATCCGGCTCGTGGTCTCGGCGAACGGCGCGGACGTCAGCACCCCGGCCGCGCAGACCAGGGCGGCGACCGGGCCCGCTGCCCCGGCCGCGGCGAAAAGACGCTCGACCTCGGCGTCCTGGCTCACGTCGGTGGGCACCGGCGTGGCCCCGCCGCCCGCCTGCCGGATGCGGCCGGCCACGCGGTCGAGGGCTTCGCGGTCCCGGGCGGCCAGCACGACGTGAGCGCCCGCCGCGGCCATGGCTTCGGCCGTGGCCGCCCCGATCCCGCGGCTAGCGCCGGTGACGACCGCTACCCGCCCGGTCAGCCAGTGCACCGGGTCAGCCATGATCCGCGGCCCCGCCGCCGGGACAGGCCAGCTGCCGGTAGAGCCGTTCGTGAGCGTCCAGGCTCCGTTCCAGGTCGAGATGCCCCTCGGCGTGGTCGCGGCAGGCCGGACGGGAGATCCCGGCCGTCCGCCCGACGGCAGCCGCCGCGGCCCCGACGTCACCGGGCGGTACCAGGAAGCCGGTCACGCCATCCGCGATCACCTCGCCGAGCCCTCCGCGCCTGAAGCCGACCACGGGAGTCCCGCAGGCCTGCGCCTCGGCGGCGGCCATCCCGAAGGGTTCGTCCCACGTGACGGGGTACAGCACCACCGCCGCTCGGGCCATGACCGCCCACAGCGATGGGCGGGGCACGGCCTGGTGAACCGTCACGCCGGGCCAGGCCCGTCGCGGGCCGATCTGTTCCCGGCTGTACTCGGCGTCGTAGGCATCGCCGTAGACGTCGATCGGAACTCCGGCCGCGCGGGCGATGTCGATGGCCTCGGCGGCGCCCTTCTCGGGGCTCAGCCGACCCGCGAATACGGCGCCATCCCCGGGAGCCCGCGACCAGGGGATGGCGCTGGTGGGCACGTACGGCGGGAGGATCGCGTCGACGCGGAGGACCCGGCGCCAGGCGCTGGCCTGGAAGGCCGACACCGCGGCCACCGTCGGCGCCCGGCCGGACTGGGCGGCATGACGAAGCTCCGCCGCCACCGCCTGATCTGGGGGCAGGTGGAGCGTGTGGACCACGGGCTGGTGCAGCGTCGCCGCAAGCCGGACCGCGGGCGCGTCGAAGGCGTGATTGTGGATCACGTCATACTGGATCTCCCGCACGCTCTGATAGGCGCTGGCGAACGCCGACTCGGCTGCCGCTGGTCCGGGCCCGGAGGGTCCGGCGGTCCCGGAAGCCCGGTAGAGCGTGTCCGCCAGAGACTCGGGGTCGACTCCGGTGTCGATCACCGCCACCCCCGGGATCTGCGATCCGGAGGCGGCGTAGACATGGACTTCGTGCCCCCGGCCGACCAGGCCGCGGGCCAGATCGGACACGAAGGCCTGCGAACCGCCTTGCTGCGGCTCGCGGATGGCCGTCACGAGCGGGGCCATGATCGCGATCTTCACTGTGCCAGTCTCATCGGGCCAGTCTCACCGTGCCAGTCTCATCGGGCCAGTCTCACCGTGCCAGTCTCATCGGGCCAGTCTCACCGTGCCAGTCTCATCGGGCCTGCCTCGTTGGGCCAGTACCTTGAAGGCCAGGTCGTTAGGCGGGTTGATCCCCAGCACCTCGAACGGAACGTGCCGCTCGCCGCGCCGGCGGACCTCGTCGGCCGCGCCAGCATAGAAGATCCCGGCCAGCTCGACGGCCTCGTCGTAGCTGCGGAACTCGACGGACATCGGCCCGGGGAAGCAGGCGTACCGGTAGCCGTGCGCGGCGAGCCAGTCGAGGTTGTTCGGCCAGATGATGGCGACGCAGCCGCCCGGCCGGCACACCCGCTCCATCTCGGCCAGGCCGGCCTCGCCGCCATGTCCCGAGTCGGGGGTGAAGGCCGAGCAGGCGACGACCAGGTCCGCGAAATCGTCAGGCAGCGGCAGCTGGTCGAAGAACCCGTGGATCACCCGGGCCCGGTCGCCGTGGTCCGCGGCCGCGAGCTTCTGCCTCAGGATCTGGCGCAACGGCCTCGCGGGCTCGACCGCCACCACCTCGCGCCCGCGGTCGATGAGCTCGAGCGTGAGCCGTCCGGTGCCCGCGCCGACCTCGGCGATCCGCTCCGCGGCGCGCGGCAGCCACCGGACGACGCCGGGATGCAGCCGCTCGGCGCTGGCCAGCCGGTCGTAAAGCCCCGGTTCGAGCCGGTAAAGCAGTTCCCAGGCCAGGGCCAGGTCGGTTTGCGGATCACCGTCCCCGTGCGGGTCAAACCGCCTCGCCTCGTCGCGGGTGAGCACGCGCAGGTCCGCGGCCGTGTAGCGCTTCTGCACGTCCCGGCCCGCCCGGGCCAGGGCTTCAGCCCTGCTCACTGACCTCCGCCCAGTTCTTATCGGTCTCCCACACCCGCACCGACCGCAGCAGCCCGTCCGGCAGCTCAGCCTGGAGCCGCTCCCAGAAGCTCAGGGCCAGGTTTTCCGCCGTGGGGATGCGCCCCTTGAGCCACGGCACGTCGGTGTTCAGGTTGCGGTGATCCACGTCCCGGATGACCTGCCTGCTCATCACGTCAGAAAGCAGCTTCAGGTCCAGGACATAGCCGCTGGCCTGGTCCACCTCGCCGCCCACGACCACCTCCAGGATGTAGTTGTGCCCGTGCAGGTTGGCGCATTTCCCGAACATGCGCCGGTTCTCGTCGTCGGATAGCCCCGGGTCGCAAAGCTGGTGCGCGGCATTAAACGACTCGCGGCGGCCGACCAGCACAGTCATCGCGCCGCGCCTAGGGCGGACGGCGCATGGGGAGCGGTTGCCACGTTCTCATCATGGCCGGCCGCTGCCCTGCCCGCCCATACCGGACCGGGGCCATCGGCCTAGCCGCCGGGCCGCAGGCGGTGCGCCAGGGCGGTGTGGCGCCGGCCGGCGCCCTTGGTCCGGACGGCGGCGGCCAGGGCGCGACGCGAGCCGGCCAGCACGACCAGCTTCTTGGCCCGCGTCACCCCGGTGTAAAGCAGGTTGCGCTGCAGCATCATCCACGACGCGGTCGTCAGCGGGATGACCACGGCGGGGTACTCGCTGCCCTGGGAGCGGTGGATGGTGACCGCGTAGGCGTGCGCCAGTTCGTCCAGCTCGTCGAACCCGTAGTCCACCGATTCGTCCTCGTCGGTGCGCACGGTCAGCGTGTGCTCCTCAGCTGACAGGCCGGTGACCACGCCGACTGTGCCGTTGAAGATGCCCGCGGCGCCCTTGTCGTAGTTGTTCCGCAGCTGGGTGACCTTGTTGCCGACCCGGAATACCCGCCCCCCGTACCGCCGCTCCGGCCGCCCGTCAGCAAAGGGCGTGAGCGCCTCCTGCAGCAGCAGGTTCAGGTTCCCGGCCCCGGCCGGACCGCGGTGCATGGGGCATAGCACCTGCACATCCCGCCGCGGGTCCAGGCCGAACCTGGCCGGGATCCGCCGCGCCACGATGTCCGCCACCAGCCCGGCCGTCTCCTCGCCGTCCTCGCAAGAGAACCAGAAGAAGTCCTCGAACCCGCGGAGCACGGGCATCTCGCCCGCGTTGATCCGGTGTGCGTTCACCACGATCCCGGACTGCTGCGCCTGCCGGAAGATCTTCGTCAGTCGTACCGCCGGCAGCGAGCCGGCCGCGAGCAGGTCCCGCAGCACCTCTCCGGCGCCGACAGAAGGCAGCTGGTCCACGTCTCCCACCAGCAGCAGGTGCGCCCCCGGTGCTATCGCCTTGACCAGCTTGTTCGCCAGGATCACGTCCACCATCGAGGTCTCGTCCACCACCACTAGGTCCGCGTCCAGGGGCGACGACGCGTCGAACGAGGGCTCGCCGCCCGGCCGCAGCTGAAGCAGCCGGTGGATCGTCGCCGCCTCGTGCCCGGTCAGCTCGGCCAGCCGCTTGGCGGCCCGGCCGGTCGGCGCGGCTAGCACGACCTTCGCCCCTTTGGCCCGCGCCAGTTCCACCACCGAACGCACCGTGAACGACTTCCCGCACCCCGGCCCGCCGGTCAGCACCGCGACCCGTGCGGTCAGGGCGAGCCGCACCGCGTCGGCCTGCCCGGGCGCGAGCGACGCTCCGGTCCGCCCGTGCAGCCAGCCCAGCGCCTTGTCCCAGTCCACCGACGCGAACCCGGGCAGCCGATCGCGCCGGGCAGCAAGCAGCCTGAGCAGGGCTGCCGCCAAGGCCCGTTCGGCCTGATAAAAAGGCGGCAGGTAGACGGCGGGCACTTGCGGTGCGGCCCCAGCCCCAGCAGGACCAGACGCG
>CAWJGE010000005.1:0-106400 GCA_963842265.1 uncultured Actinomycetota bacterium | reverse complement strand
ACTCGCGGCCGCGGGGCTGCTGCCCGAGCGGGCCGGGCAGCCGGTCAAGGCTCTGGTGCACATATCCCTGGCCGACCTGATTCGGCTCGACGGCAGCTCCGCCTTGCAAGAGGAGTGGACCAGCCGGGTCGCCGCGCACCGGGCCACCGCGTCGGTCACCGGCAGCGACGGCGGCGCGTGGCTGGACGGCGACGCCGCCGAGGCCATCGTCTGCGACGCGGCTATGGCCCCGATCGTGACCGGCGAGGTGAACCCCGGCGCCCTGGACGATCTGGTCCGCCTGTGCGTCCAACTCGACCGGGCTCCGTCACCATCGCAGCAGCGTCGGCGGCAGCAGCGCGGGCACCGGCAGCGCCGGCCGCGATGAAAAGCCCGACAGCGCCGGCCAGGACAGCGCCGGCGACGCTGATTCCGGGGCCAGCCAGGGCACGGCCACCGCGGACACCACCCGGGCCTGGGAAGCGCTCGAGCAAGCCATCATCGGCAAAACCATGATTCTTTTACTGCACTCTCAATCAGTGCTGGACCTGTAGTTATGTCTCTCTGCCCGATGCAGGCTAGGGCATGTTCGGTGGGCGCCCGCGCTTTCGCAGCTCGCGGGTCGCGGTGAGGATGCGCTTTTGCAGATCGTTGAGCGGGCGGTCGCGTGGTCCTGGCAGGTGGCCCCCGGACTGGCTGGGTTCGGCTGGTGCGGCCCTGGCTGCGGCTTGCTGCACGAAGGCGTCCCGCGGCGGGGCGGGTCGTGGCGTGCTGCGTGTCAGGAGTTCCCCGAGATGGCTGGCGTGGGCCACCCGCTTGCCCGGGTACTGCGGGCCCAGGCCCAGTCTGGGCCGCTTCGTTCCGCCCGGCTGCCGCTCGGACAGAGCCTGGGGGCAGAACCGCAGCAGGATCGTCTTGATGATCGAGGTGTGGTCGAACACGGTGTGCGATACGGTGCGCGGTTCGATCCATGGCGAGACGATGATCGCGGGCACCCGCACGCCGTAGCGGCCGAAGGTTCCGGGGTCATCGTCGGCGGCCGCCGGCGGCGGGACGTGGTCGTAGAAGCCGCCGTGCTCGTCGTAGACGATGACGAGCAGCGAGCGGTCCCATTGCGGGCTTGCGACCAGCGCGTCGTAGGCGGCCAGAACCAGGTCCTGGCCGTCTTTGATGTCGGCCGGCGGGTGGTCGTCGTTGACGGGGAAGCCGAGCAGGTTGAAGTTGGTGAACGCGGGGTCGATCCAGGACACCGGCGGCAGCGCGTCGGCCGCGGCGTCCTCGAGGAAGCTGGGGCAGCTTCTGATTGACGGTGAGGTCGAGAACCGTCCGCCACGGCAGGCCGGTCGTGCTGAAGTAGCCGAACCGATGATGGTGTCCGAGCAGGAAGTGGGCGTCGGCCAGGCGCAGCGTCCCGGGGTCGAAGGAATACCAGCGCCAGGGCACGTGGGCAGCGTCCAGGTGGCGGGCGAACGACGGCTGGTGGTAAAGGGGCGGCACGTGCAGTGGCCGGTCGTCCCGGCTTGCGGCTGCCACCCCGCACAGGGCATACAGGCGGTTAGGCAACGTGGAGCCAGGCACTGACGCGAACCAGCGGTCACAGACCGCGAACTCCTCCGCCAGGTGATCGTAGATCGGCGCGTCGACGCCGTCGTAGTACCCCATCACTCAGGCCCGGGTCGCCACCTTCAACTCCGCGCGCGGCAAGGATCGCGGCCGCGCTGGCGACGAAATCGCTCATGCTCCCGTCGGCGATCTGCTGGTCGATCGCGCTCGAACAGTGGTCAGGGTCCATCTCCAGGGTCGTGGTGCCGAGGTGATGAACCGGGTAGGTGCGCCCCTGATAGGGGTTGGCGAACCCGGGACGCAGGCCGTCGATCTCCGGGCGCCTGCCGGTGAGGGACAGGTACCCCAGCATGTGATCGAAGGACCGGTTTTCCAGCATCATGACCACGACATGGTCGACCTTGGCCAGGTTGCCGCCGGTCGACTCGCTCCCTCCGCTCCCATGACTCCTCCTCCGCTATGCAGGCCGAGATTCCGGCTCAGGCCGGACCGGCTGCCGTATCTGGCCCCTGCGACACCTGATTGCCTCGGTGTTCTTGGCGATGACCGGACCCGCTGGGCTGCGTCAAGACTGATCCGAGGAGCGCTGCGCTCGGGCCAGGCCGGTCTGGGCCGCGTTGAGGAGCAGGCGCACCACGGCGCCGAGGATGACCAGGTCGAGCAGCATCTGGAAGCTCACGATGATCCGGGCAAGATCGGTCTTGGGCGTGATGTCACCGAATCCGACCGTCGAGAAGACCGTGATGGTGAAATACAGCGCCCGGGTATGGTCAAGCTGCTCGGTGAACGTGCCCGCCGAGGCGTTCGACAACGACAGATAGCCCGCAGCGAACGCGACCAGGAACAGCGGGATGACAACGCCCAGAGCCTCGACCGCTCGCAGCTCAGGCAACTCGGCGCGGACGACCTGGCGTGCCTGCCCGGCCAAGATCGCCGCGAACAACGCGATCCCGGCCCCCAGTCGCAAGAACGAGCCGCCTCCGGAGTGGCTGGCAGGCACCACGCCGGCAGGCACCAGGTAATAGACGCTCACCAGTACCACCCACGTCACAGCCAGTACAGCGACGGTGCGGAGCCAGGCCCGCCGCCGCTCGCCTTTGTCAGCTCGGACAGGCGCCGGGCGGTCATGCCCGACCGGCCCCGGCGCCCGGCACCAGGCCAGCCCCACGCCTGCCGGGCGGCCATAGCACGTCTATCGCGGCCATCGTCCTGCCACGCCCGAGCCCAACGTCGATCATCGGCGTTGGTCGCGGACTTTCTTCACCTCATCCGAACTCAGCCGGGCGATAACCGCTGCCCGCGTAACCGGATCGAGGGCATCGAGCTGCGCCTGGATGTTCTCAACGGTCAACTCGGCCGTCTGGCGCTTCTCGCGTATCTGAACAGCTGCGGCGGCCAGCGCGATAGCGGCCGCAACCAGCAGCGCTGCCCGGATAAGTCGTGGCGCCAGGCTCATTTTGCCGCATCCTTCCAAGTATGGTTGATCATCGCCAGGGCTGACCCGCTGAATGCGAGAACAGCTTCTGAGCTGCGGTTGCTTGCGTTATGGCGTCCCTGGGCGGAGCGTCGTCTGCGCACAGGCAGGCCTCAAACCCTGGTCCAGGCGCACCTTGGCGGGCTCGTGAGCTGCCAGGCCTCACACTTATTCTCATCGCGGTCCCACCTGTTTCTCGTTGCGAACCCACCGGAAGTTAGCAACGGCGCCAGGGCGCGTCATCACCCGAAACGGTTGATCGACGGGTCGGCCGCAATCGCCGGCCGATTTCGTATGCAGAGCTCCTGGGTTCAGTATCCCCCGAACCCGGGACGCGCAGCATCGGCCCTGCAAAGGACCGGACGGCGGCTGGCTCATGGATACGGCAGAACCCGCCTCGGCACAGGTTCCTCGTCACTGACCGGACTGTTAGATTTGTCTCATGGCGGCCAGCGGGCCTGCCGGGATCCCGGGGAGGGAGTCAGCTATGGCGGCAGCTCAGCCGGAATCAGACGACCAGCTGGCGCCGGTCGATTTCCTGGCAATCGAGTTCCCGGACGGCCGACTCACCTCTGCGGGCTTCGAGCAGCTGCTTTCCCTGGCCGACCAGGGCGTGATTGACATCCTGGACATGGAGTTCATCGCCAAGGACGCCGACGGCACGAGCAAGAAGGTTGACGTCTGGGAGTTCGCCGCTCCCGAGGGTGTCGACCTGAGCGCCTGGGCCGGGGCGTCGTCGGGCCTGCTCGATGACTCAGACGTTGGCGAGATCTCCGCCACGATGCAGCCCGGCAGTGTCGCCGTCGTCGTGATCTACGAGAACCGGTGGGTTCTCGGCGTGGTCGACGCCTGGCGGCGCGACGGTGCGCGGCTGATCGCCGAGGGCGGACTGTCCGCGGACGACATCGTCGCCGCCCTTGACGCGACCGAGCCCTCCTCCTGACCTGGCGGGCGACACCCCTGACCCCAGCGACCACGCCAACGACGAGGAGGTCACCATGGGCCTATTGAAGACCGCTGCCACCGTTGCGGTCGCCAGCTCCGTCCACGGCCGCATCCAGCGCCGACAGCAACAACGGTGGGCTGCGCAGGACCAGCCCGCCGTAGCAGCCGCCGCACCGCCGCCCTACCCGGCCCCGGCACAGCCACAGGAAGCCTACGCCGAGCCAGGCTCGCCACCGCAGGCACCAGCGGCCCCGGCGCAGCCATCCGACATGAGTGACCGGCTGGCCCAGCTGAAGCAGCTCGGCGAGCTGCTGTCGGCGGGCGTGCTGACTCAGGCGGAGTTCGAGCAGCAGAAAGCCCGCATCCTGAACGGCTGACCTGACGGCCGCTGCAGTCGGCGTCGTACGGGTGCTGCCAGCTGCTGACCTGCACGTCGACCACGGGGAAAGCCGACCGGTTGGCTTCAGGCACGATCCTGCTCAACTTGCGGCAGAACCCTATGGCCTCCAGGACGCCCGCGCCTGACTCAGGGGTGGACGACCGCCATGTCACCCTGTGCGTTCATGTGGACGAAGTGTCCCTCCAAATCCGCCAGCCGGCCCTTGACAGCGTGCTCCGCTGGCGCATGGAAGAGGTGGTATAGCACCAGCTGATAGCTCTGGCCGCCGATCAGCGCCGTGTCGTTCACGCCGGCCGGGATCGGCACCTCCACCACGTGCCTGGCGTTCTCCACGCCGAGCTCGGACATCTCATACCTTCGCCGTCACTGCGACCGCTCTCGACCGGCCACACAGCTGCTTAAACAGATGATCACCGGGAAGGCCGTGGCCCTGGTCTCGGGTCCGGGCGGGCTGGCGAGCTTCCTGCGCCGCCGGCAGCTCGGCGCAAGGCTGGCCGGCCCCAGCCTGCCGCTGGACATCGGCTACTCCGAGACGATTCCGGCCGGGATCCGCAACGCGGTGATCCTGCGCGACAAACATTGTCAGTGGGCCGGAAAGTGCAACCAGCCCGCGTCGGCATGCGAGGTGCACCATGTCAGGCACCAGGCCGACGGCGGCAAGACCAGCGTTTAGACCTTGACTGGCAGTTTGCCCAGGTAATAGACTTCATTGGCAGGTCAGGGTCAGGCAAAAGTCAGGTAGGGATTCCGGTGTCAGTCATCGTCAGGGGCAAGAACCCCCGCAAGCCCCACACCGTCCGGTTCTGGGTCGACGGCAAGCAGCGCGAGCGCTCGTTCGCCACGGCCAGGGAAGCCAGGGACTTCAAGACCAAGACGGACTACGACACCAGGGCGAGCATCTTCGTAGATGACAGGCTAGGCCGGGAGAAGTTCCGCGCGGCAGCCGGGACGTGGATCAAGCGCAAGGCCGTAACGGACGGCACCAAGGCTGCATACGAATCGATCCTCAGCGTTCACATCGGCCCGGCGCTGGGCGAGCGGACGCTGGCCAGCGTGGCCAACGACCGCGATGCCGTCACGGACCTGCTTGTCGTGAAGATGGCCGGGCTGTCGTACTCGCTGCGGAAGATGGCACGGCTGATCATCATCGGTGTGCTGGACGAGGCGGTCATGGCCGGGAAGCTGCAGAGCCACCGCTGCGCCGGCATCGAGATCGTCAGCGGCGCACGCAAGAGCGACCGCACAGACTTCATTTTCCCCGGGCACGGCCAGCTCACCATGCTCGCGGCCGGGGTTCCGCACCCCCTCACGATCTGGCTGATGCGCGGTTGCGGACTGAGGATCCAAGAAGCCGTGGCCGTCCAGAAATCATGCTTCCGCGATGGCGGCCGGACGCTGCGGGTATCCGAGCAGGCGGGGCGGAACGGCACGGGGACGATGCCGCTGAAGCACCGTAAGGCGGGGGAATTCCGTGACGTTCCCGTGCCGGGCTATGTGTGGGCGATGGTCAAGGATCTCCCGGACGGTTACCTGTTCCGTGACGGCGAGCGGTTCCCGCTCTACAGCTCCTACCTGAAGGTCTTCACGCGCAACGCTAAGGCTGCGCAGATCCCCGAGGGGTTCACCCCCCACAGCCTGCGTCACGCGTTCGTGTCGGCGCTGCTGGCGCGCAACGTGCCGATCACCGATGTTGCGCAGTGGCTAGGGCACCGGGATATCAACGAGACGTACCGCACCTACGGCCACCTGATTCCCTCGGCTGCCGCCAGGGCGGTTAGCGTCCTTGACGCCGAGTATGCGGAATGGAGTGCGGCAGCATAGGACAAGCAAAAGGATCCTCCGCCATTCCGGGCGAAGGGTCCTTTTGCTTGTCATGCGGCGTGGCGGTCGATCCAGGCATGGACTTCTCGTTCTTTCCATCGCAGGTGCTTGCCGATCCTGTAGGCGGGCAGGTCCCATTCCCGCCATTTCTCCCGGACGGTGCGTTCAGGGACGGAAAGTATCGCGGCTACCTCGCGTGCCGATAGCATCCGGTTCGAACCGCCGAGGGTACCCGTGCGGGGTCGTGCGCGCCGCTGGTAGGCGGTCGCTTTCTTTTCCTCGTTATTGCCTGATGGTGGTTTCGTGGTGTCGTCACCTCCCCTCGTCTGGACGCGGCGAGGGGGCTCGCTCGCTGAACGTGGGTGACGCTCCGCGCTTCTTGCGGGACCACTGCTCCTGGACCGGCAGGCGGCCCGGCGACAGGTAGTACGCGAGCAGGTCCGCACCCGGCCGCTCCATGTTCAGCGCGTCGGTTTGGAGCCGCTCGGTGACCTTCTCCAGCTTGGCGGCCAGCTTCTCCCCGGTCACCGCCTCCCGGAACCGCCGTCGGCCGTCTTCCAGCCAGACCGCCCGCCACGGCTCCCGTTCCTCCCGCGGCGGGTACACCGTAACCCCCCACTCCAGCTCAATAACAAGACGGCCTGCCGGCTGGCCGGGCACGGTGGGGGCAGTCACGGTACTTCCTTGCGAGTTCGGACGCGGCGTGCATTCCCGGTTATACGGCGCGGCGGCGTGGCCGGACGGGGTGTCTGCCGTTTGGTCGCCTGCCGGATACCGTCGCCTCGTACGGACTGCCCTGAGCGTTTGCTGCGGAGGTTGGCTGCGAACGCGTCGACCTCACTGGCCCGCCACCGGTAGCAGCGCGACAAGATCGCAACGGGTTGGGGGAATTCCCGGCGGTGCGTCGGTTCGCAGGCTGCGGTCCGGCCAAGCTTGAAGTGCTTGCGGATTTCCTCGATGCTGATCAGCCTGTCGCTGCTCCACCGGGCTTGCCCGGCAGTTTCCGGCCCGGGGATTGCCGGGTCTGGCGGCCAACTCACGGCTTGCCTCTAGCTTCAGGAGGGCCTGCGGCTCCATGATCGTGTCGTCGGTCGCGTTACCGGGTGCCTGCTCATGCCCGGCTCTGGAGGGCCTGCGTCCGGTACCGCCGTTCGCTGCGCCGCCGTAGCCGGGGACTGCCAGGATCGACTGGACGGCGGCGCGGTATCCGGCACCGACCGGGACGATGCGGGAGCATCTGGTCAGCCTGGCGACGGTTCCGGAACTCGGGGTTCTGCACGGGACTTCAGCCGCTGCAGGTGGTATGTACAGCCGCCCGGAGCCAGTGATCTGTTGTCCGTGCGGCTCACGTGTCCGCCGTGATGGTGAAACCGGATAGCCGCGGCGTCCGCGATGGTCTGGTACGGATTGATTCAGCACGCTACTCCAGCTCCATCTCCCTGTCGGGTGCATGCTGAGGGGACCGGCATGCGCTGGTGGGCTCAGGCGGCGCGTACGTGCTGTCGCGCTCGATGGCCATGCGGTAGGCGTGCTCGACGGCGCGCAGCCGGGCGGCGACCCGTGTCTCGCGGGCGGCGATGGCCTGGCGGTTGCGCCGGCCGTAGGAGCCTACCGGGAGGCTCTGGCCGACCTGCTCGACCTCGCGGACGTGGGCCTCGCGCTCGTCGGCGTGCGCGGCGGCGGCGAACATGACGATGTTGGCGGTGGTGGCGTCCAGGATGAGGCTGACCGTCTGGCTGCCGGGGTCCCGGTCGGCCAGGGCGATGATGCGGGGTCCGTCGGTCTCTGGCCAGGCCTGCTCGGCAGGCTCAAGGCCGCCGTGGCTGGCCCGTTCGTGGAGGTCGGCGAGCATCAGGTCGGCCCGGTCGATCTGGTCGCAGGCGGCGCCGAAGTCCTGGCCGACCGGCCCCAGGGCGGCGCCCCGGCTGGTGCAGTAGTCCATGAGCCTGACGGCCTGCGGCCGGCCGGGGTAGGTGCCGGAGCGGGCGTGGATGCGCAGCTGGGTCTTCAGCGTCGGGGTGATCTCCCCGGTGCCGACGAACCGGACCAGGCCGCGCGAGAAGGCGGATGGCTGCGGCCGGGCGGCCAGCCAGATGGCCAGCCGCCGGGCGGTGACATGATCGACGGTGCCGCCGCGGCGGTCGGCCGCGGCGATGCCGTGGCCGATGAGCCGCTCGTACAGGGACAGGTCCGGCAGCAGCCCATCCTCCGGCAGCCGGCGGCGTATCCCGCGCTGCTCGGCGACCTGGATGCGGTGTCTGGCTGGCTGGCTGGCTGGTCAGTCGGCTGCCTCCCTATCCGGCTGTCCGCTGGCTTGTTCCTGCTGAGGATCAAGGTCGCGGGGTGGCTGGGCGGCGCGGGCGATGGCGTCCGGTGCGGTCAGGCCGAGTTGTCCGGCCCAGGTCTGGAGGTGCGGCCAGAGCCGGTGCCCATCGTGCAGGCCGCCTTCGGCGGCGGTGTCGGCCAGGATCATCGCGGTGATCGCGGTGTTGCGGTCCAGGACCCGGCCAGGCAGCCAGGACACCTCCCAGCCATTCCGCTCAGGTGCGTGCCGGGCCGTGTGGCCGGTCTGGTCGCTGGTCATGATGGTGTCCTTGATGGTCAGGGTCATGGCAGTGCCTTCCGGGTCGGGGTCGGGGTCATGGTTCGGCTTCCAGGTCGGGCTCGGGTTCATGGGTGCGCCCGGTTTCCAGGACCTCGGCCAGTGACGCAGGCCCGCCTGGCTGCCAGCCGCGGAGCTGGTCGACGACGATCGCGTACTCGGGGCGGCCTGCTGGCCAGCGGCCGGAGTGGTCGGGGAACGGGAGGTCATAGGGGTCCTGGATCTCGCGCATGTCGGTGTCCCCCGGCCGGTGGGCAGGGACAAGGGAACCATCGCCCTGGCGGGTTCCGGGTTCGTGGTCTTTCATGCGCCCTTCCTCCTGCGGTGGTGGCGGCGGACGGCCGGGCGGATGCCGGGGGCGACGCCGGTGCCGGTGGCGGGTTTCCACCCGTACCGGGGCCGGTAGCCGGGGACGTCGAGCTGGTCGTCGTCCAGGGCGGCGGCCGCGCACCAGTTCCCGGCGATGGCCCGGCGGCGGGCCAGGGTGGCGGCGCCGCGCTCGGCGCGGGTGCGTTCAGGGGCACGCTTGTCCCACCACGTGTCGTAGAGGTCGGTGATGGCGTCGCGTAGTTGAACGCTGACGGTGCGGGCGTTGCCGCTGACGAGTTCCTGGATGGTCGTCTTGCGGGCGCCGAGGGCGCGGGCGATGCGGGCCGAGCCGTGGCCCATCACGTGCAGGGCCCGCAGCCGCAGTCGGGTCCCGTCGGCGTCCACCCTGCCGGCGGGGATGCGCTCGCCGCGGATGACGGGGCCGGGGCCGAGATGTGCCCGGGGAACGGACGCGGCCTGGCTGGTAGGGGTGCTGGGGGAGGGTTTGGTGTTCATGTCAGCTGACCTCGGCTTGGTGGTCGGGATGGCGGGAGTGGGTGCTGCTGGTGCGGCGGGCGGAGTTCAGGGTCCGGGTGACCTCGGGGGTCGGCCAGGCCGGCCTGGCGGGCGGCGTCGGCGAGCGGGCTCAGGTCGGCGGCGGGGTCGGTTTCCAGGGCGCGGTTGGCGGCCCAGAACAGGCCGGCGTTGCGGTTGCCTTCGGTCTGGGCGGCGACCCAGCGGGCCAGGTGGGCGATGTCGTGGCCAGGGGCCCCGGGCTGCTGCGGCTGCGGCAGGGAGGGCTGGCGATGGGGTTGCAGCACCCGGGTGACGGCGGCCCAGTCCAGGCCATCCTGGCCGCCGGGCTGGCTGATGAGCTGGTAGGGCTGGCCGTCGATCTGGGAGGGCGGGGTCAGCACGTACCCGCCTGCTGAGCGGAAGTCCAGGTGGTGCGCGGGCAGGTGGCCGTTGCGCTGGTGCGAGCCGGTGAAGTAGGCGTGGAGGCCGCCGCTGGGGGTGCGCACGTAGATGGCCGCGCCGTCCAGCAGCCCGGCGGCGCGGAGCCGGCGGAACGCCGGGTACCCGTTCCCGGCCTCTCCGTGCTCATCGACATCCAGGACGTCGGGGCCGGGGGCGCCGGTGGCGATGGCCAGGTTCCAGTCCGGGTAACGGCCGAACCAGTCGGTGATCTGCTGCTCATTGGTGGTGGCGTCGCGGTAGCCGTGCGCGGTCGCGGGGATCTTCTGGCCGGGCAGGCACGGCAGGACCGGCCAGCCGCAGGTGGCGAACGCCAGGGCCTGGCGAAGCGTCCCGACGGTCATGGCCTGCCCCCGGGCCGGGACTGGGCGGGGCCGCGGCGGTGGGCACACCAGCTGGTCTCGACCCTGAACTGGTCGGCCAGGGCGGGCAGGACGCGGGCCTGGTATTCGGCCTGGGCGGACAGCAGGCCCGGGGTGCGCCGGGGCTGCAGGTACAGCACCGACCACAGGCCGGCCGCGATGTCCAGCCCGTACAGGCACAGGTCGTGGGCTTCCCAGCACGGGGCCAACGTGGCGGCCAGGTGCCCGTAACCGGGCCGGTACACCTGCTCCACCCAGGCCCGCAGCCGGGCGATGGATTCTGCTCGGCCGTCGGCCGGGAGCTTCCACCACGCCGGCGCCGGCTCGGGGCTGAAACCGTCAGGGCCGGCGCCGACCGGGGCAGTGCCGGCGAGCTCGGTGAGGGCGGCGGCGTGCTCCTGGAGCATGCGGCCGTGCCGGGTGATCTGCTCGCCATAGGTGGCGAGCTGGTCCAGGATCGCGGCGATCGGGTCGTTGCTAGGCATGGTCATCAGTTCCAGAGGAAGTTGCCGGAGGTCAGGCCGCCGGGCACGTGACGGGGAATGACTGGTTCGGACCACGCGGCCGCCGGAGGCAGCTCGCGGACGGGCTCCGCGTGGAGGCGGCGGGCGCGGCGGTAGGCGGGGTTACGCCAGGCGCGCGGCAGCCGGGCGATGACGGGGGCGCAGCCGCCGCGGATGACCAGGGCGAACCCTGCGGGCAGCTGCCGGATCATGTCGGGAGTGGCGACGTCGTGGCGGGTGGCGTGGTCCTGGCCGCGGACCTTCCACGACGCCTGCCCGCACAGCGTGCTCGCCGCCTGGAGCGTGGTCGTGTCGGTGATGCCGGGCAGGAACACCTTCACCGAGCTGGTGTCGAGCACGACCTGGCGGCCGTGCTCACCCCACCGCTCGGCGAGCTGGGCCTCGCCGTGGACGACGGCGACCACCTCGATGCCCTTGCCGCCGGAATCCGACAGCCAGGACGGCAGCGGCACCGGGCAGATCTGCGTCACCTCGTCCAGGCCCATCAAAAGCGGCGGATCTAGCCGCCTGGACTCCGACGCCTGGCCCGTCTGCGCCGCGATCCAGTGGATCTCGGCGGCCATCGCGGCGAACAGCGGCGCGACGGGGGCTTCCTCGCTGACGGCCTCGGCGATCATGTACACGGTGCCGGTGTCGCGAAGGAACGCCGGGATATCGAATCCGGTGCCGGGAGCGGGCAGGACGCAGGCGGCCAGGGCGGGGTCGGCCATGAAGGCCAGGGCCCTGGACATCACCATCCGCACCGTGGCGGCGGTCTTATGGGCCTCGCTGCGGAGCTCGGCCAGGGTCAGCGCCCACTGGTGCGCGCCGGCGGCGGCCAGGATCCGCTCCGGGACGTGCGCATCCGCGCCGGATACCCAGGCCGCGACGGCTCGCAGGTCATATCGGGCCAGGGCGGCGGCGCAGAAGTAGCCGCGCAGGTAGTCCGAGGCTTTGGCGGACCAGAAGGTGCCGTCCTCCACGCCCTTCTGCGAGACCGCGAACGCGAACGCGTCGGCGCGGCGGATGGCCGTGGCCGGGTCTTGGCACCCGTCGACCGGGGACCAGCAGAAGGTGGACGGGACCCCGCCGATGTGCTGGGGGTTGAACACGTGGACCGGGCCGGCGAAGGAGCGCACCGCGCTGGTGAGCTTGAACAGGTCGGCCTTGGTGGTGGTGGCGATGACCGGGCCTCGGTAGCGCAGGATGACGTCGGCCAGGAACGCCGTCTTGTAGGTGCGGGGCGGGGCCATGACGAGCAGGTGCTCCTCAAGCGGGACCCGCAGCCCGTGCCGGTAGTGAGCACGGCCGAGGAACACCGAGTGCTCGCGCGGGTCCAGGAGCCGGTATCGCAGCGGCAGCGACGGGCGGATCCGTGCGGAGCGGCGCAGAGCGGCCAGGCGGCCCCAGCGCAGCCACAGGCTGACGACGTGGGCGAAGCCCTTGCCGGGGTGCAGCCGCAGGTGCAGCCGGATCCGCAGGTGGCGGGCCCGGTTACCGGGGAGGTGGCGGGCGGGCAGGAACGCCCACGCGGCGAACGCGGCGACGATGAGTACGACGGCCAGGGCGATGGCGTACGTGATCATCATCGGGGGTCTCCGTTCCGGGCGGCCAGGACGGCCTTGCGAAGCGCGGTGCGGGCGGCGCCGGGGTGCAGGCCGGCCAGAGGGGCCAGGGCCGCGGCGATCTGGGCGGTGGCCTCGAGCGGGATCGAGGCGAGAGACCCATGCCGTTCGGTCACCAGATCCAGGAACCGGGCGGTCTTGGTCGCCTTCCGCGGGACCGTCCCCCTCCCCCGGCCCGGACCGGACGGCGCCGGCGGCGGGGCCGGGCGGGCGCGGCGGCCGGGGGCGACCGGGCACTCCTGGAGCACCCAGGCGCGGAACCCGGTCAGGGTGGAAGCCGGGGCCAGGGCCAGGCGCAGCAGCCACAGGACCAGGCCGCCGAGGATGGCGAGCGGGGTGGGCGTGTCGGCGGCCAGGGCCGTGCCCAGCTGCTGGTGGCGGGCGATCGCCCAGGCGCGGACGACGCCGATCAGGGTGTCGCTGGCCAGGGCGTAGGCCACGGGGGGCAGCGCCCAGATGGCCAGGTTCCGCCAGCCGGGTCCGGCGGCCAGGACGTTCATCAAGACGCTGGCGGCGACGGAGGCCAGGTTCAGCGTCCGGGCCCGGAGCGCGCGGCGGCCGTGCAGGGCCAGCGCGACGCCCAGGCTGGCGAAGACCAGGGCGGCGGCGTCGGGGATCGCCGCTTCCAGGGCGGCGATGACGGGGAGGTGGCGGGCGGCCTCGGCCATGCGGTACTGGGCGGTGAAGCTGACCGCGGCGGCGGCCGCGGCCAGGACGCCGAGCCCGGCGGCGGCGTTGCGCAGCCACAGGCCGGAGCGGTCCCTGGGCCGTCCGGGCGAGGCCGGCTGGCTGCCGTGGCCAGACAGGCTGACTAGCGCCAGGACGGCCGGACGAGACAGGGCCGGGCGCCGGCCGGGTGCTGGAAGGCAGCCGGTGATGTCCTGGCCGGTTCCGGCGTCGGGGAAGGTGATGAGCGGGATCGAGATGGTCATGGCAGATCGCTTTCGGGGGGGAAGGGGGACGACGGGGTGCCGGGCGGCGTCGCCGCGGCGTCGTCGGCTCCGGCGGTGCGGACGCCGACTCCGAGCAGCCGACGGGTTATCTCTGGGGGGGGGGGGCGGAGGAGAGGAGAGAGAGGGGGAGAGGAGGAGAAGAAGGAAGGGGGAGGGGGGGGGGGGGGAGGGGCGCGTTTGGGGGGGGGGGGCTTGGGGGATGGGGGGGGGGGGGAGGGGGGGGGCGGATTTGGGCGGGGCCGCACGGGGGGAGGGGCGCCGAAAGGGGGGGGGGGGGGGGGGGAAGATTGGGGGGGGGGGGGGGGGGGGGGGGGGGGGGCCCCCCCCGCCTGGGCTGGGGGGGGGGGGGGAGCGGTATACCTATCAGAATATCTTTATGTGGAGGGCCTGGATATATATTTTTTATTGTGTGTCGGGAGACCCTCGCGCCGGGGCCCCCCTCCGGGGGGGCGGGAGGGGGTGTGGGGGTCCCGGCCCCGTCCCCGGGGGGTGGGGAGAGAGGGGGGGGGGGGGGGGCCCCCGCGGGCGGGGCCCGGGGGGGGGGGGGGGGGGGGGGGGGCCGGGGGGGTGGGGGGGGGGGGGGGGGAGGGGGAGGGGGGGGGGGGGGGGGGGGGGGGGGGGGGCGGGGGGGGGGGGGGGGGGGGGGGGGGGGGGGGGGGGGCCGGTGCCCGGGGCTCGGGGGGGGGCCTTTGGTGGTGGTGGGGGGCGGGGGTTCGGCGGGGGGGAGGGGGGGGGGAAAAACCGGGGGGGGGGGATTTTGCCGGGGGGGGGACCAAATTTTTTTGGCGGGGTTCCGGGGGGGGGGGGCGGGGGCGGGGGGGGGGTGGCCTTGTTTTTGGTGGGTTTCGGGGGGGGGATTTGTTTTTTGGGGTTTTTTCTGTTGTTGGTTCTTGGAGGGGGAGCGGGTCTCCGATCCGGGAGAGGAGCCGGGGGTAAATGGGGCGGCTTTGCTCGGGCAAGGGTTCTTCGGGGGTTGAGCGCCGCCGACCAGAACGCGACGCCTTGATCAAGGTCCGGGACATCAATGACGAAATGGCACAGACGGCTGCGGTGCATGGCCGGATGGCCGGGCGAACTGGCGCTTGGCATGGCGAACTCTTCGAGGTAGGCGCGGACCTGCGGCTGCCGCTGCCAGCGCTGCAGCCCGCGGGCGATGGCCTCGTATTTGGGCAGCCACATCGCGAATCCTGTTTCCCTCAGGACCGCTAGCCCATTTTGGGCGGCACGCGATGCTTCACTGACCGAACCGCGCGCGAGATAGGCAGCCGCGATGTCCTCGAAGATGATCACCGCTTTCTTCTTGTCCGGCTGGGTCAGCCGGGAAAGGACGGCCGCGGCGGCTTCCTGCGCTTCCTCGAGCTTGCCGATCTTGGAGTACGTCGCGATCCGGTAGGAATCGAACCGGTTCTGGTCAAGAAAGCGGGTCCACACGCGATCCTCATCCGGATCGGCGATGGCGAACGCCTCCTCCGCGCGTCCCCATGAGGCCAGCGCCTGGGTCTGGTCGCCGAGTTGCGCGCTCTCCTCCGCGTGCCGGGCCGCGATCCAGGCGACGGTGGCCGGAGACGTCGTTTCGGATATGTTCTGCAGGGCTTCAGTCAGCAGGACCCGCGCTCTGCCGTTGGCGCCTTTGGTACTCGGGATATAGCTGCGGTAAGCCAGCGCGCATGACGCGATCGCGGGATCACCGGCCTGGTTCGCCGCCTGCATCGCGGTGTCGTAGAAGTTGCGGGCGGCTGCTGCTTCCCGCATGTCGCTGGCCGCCCATCCGGCCAGGACCGTGCTCTCGCCGGCCACCACCATGAGCCGCCTGCGGAGCTCGTTCTTCGGATCATCGGCCGAGCCGTTGAGCAGAGTGCTCACTTCCCTGAGGTGCGCGGTGAGCCCTTTAAGCAGGGCGGGCGCGGTGACGATCTCCTCTAGGTGATGGAACCCGGCGGTGCGCGATTCCATCTCCCTGACGGTAGCCTCGTCCGTGGCGCCCGGGTTGGCGAGCGCGTAGGCGAGGCGTTCCCATACGGCGCCTTGCGCTAGAACCGCGGTGGCGCCCAGTTGCGCGGCAAGCGCAAGCATGTCGCGGCGCTTCACCTTCGTGCCGTTCCTTCCTATCGCCTCGGCGAGCAACTGCAGGTCGAACGTGTCGGCCGGGACTCCCGCCATCGCGCCCGCGGCCGGGCGCGAGCCAACCGGGGCATCCCCGGACAGGCCCAGCGCCTGGCGCAGTCGCGGCGGCATGTCCAGGCCGTCCGCCAGCTTCTCGAAGGTAGCCGCGAACTGGGCTGTATTCACACCCCGCTTGTAGTTGCTCAGGGTGCTCTGGGCGATTCCGGTCCTGGCGGCGATCTGGCCCTGGCTGACCCCGCCGGCGTTCAAGATGGCGATCATCGCGGCGGAGTCGCGCCGCAGGCACGCCTCATAGAAGTCCTGACGTGCGAAAACGGCGGCCAGCTTCTCGCGGAGGACATGCTCTGGTTCTGCCATGGTGTACGTCCCGTTCCCATGCTTCCCCGGCTTGGATAACAGGCGATGCGATCAGTCAATCACACGTTGCTATAACACGTTGTCATTCCGCTAGCGGTTCAATTGTGAAAACATTTCAGCTCGTATTAACACGGCTCGATACGTAGGAAAGCTATGGCTGTGAGCTGGAGGAATGCTGAAAGGTCCGGTGAGCGGGCCGGGATCCGGCCAGCGACGGCGGCGGCGCCCGGCGCGGCCTCTGGAGACGGCCCGGGACGGGCATTCGCCGGCCAGATGCGGGCCGGGACAGTCTCTGCGAGATCAAGGCGGGAGCACATGACCAAGCTTCCAGATCACGGCGATGCCCAGCGGATAGCGGCCTTCCTGGAAAGCCATCCCGAATGGTCGGCCTTCTGGGACAAGCAAAACGGGGTCTGGCGGGTAGTCGAAGACGACCCCTCCTCAGAGCTGCACGCGGAAAGCGCGAGTGCCGACCGGGTGATCGACTACATGGCGACGAACTCTCAACGGGACGTACGGCATGATCGTGGTGAATAAGCGGCTCCTCAGCGGGACACCCGATGACGTCCGGGCGACGGTGGAATACCTGGCCCGCGACCAGGATGATCACGAGTACCTTGCCGGAACATGGCTCCGCGAACTGGCCGTCACACTGGCCGCGTGCGACGGCGTTACCGTGTCGGCGGTCAGTTACGACGACACGGCAGGGAACGAACTCGAGGTGACCTTGGTAAGCGCGCCTCACCACGATCCGATCGTGATAGGCCGCAGCCAGGCCGGTGATCGCTGTCAGATCACACTGGAACGATGGCTTCCCATCGACGGCGAACCGGGCATTGAGCACGTCGTGAACACCGTTCATGCCATCCTGGCCGCCAGTGCCCGCCCCAATCCGGCCAGGATCGTCGATACGACGGCGGAACCGTAGGCCTTTGGGCGCGCGTATCACTGTCACGTCGTATCACACCATGGCCTGTGAGGTGCCAGAACTCGTGCAGACCATCTGACCTGGTCTTCTATCCTCGGCATTCGTGCTTATCCGCCTCGTCTACCTCGCTGTGTCCCATCTGTTCGCCTGGCTGGTATTGCTTATCCGCAGCGACGCGTCGAAGGACGTGGAGATCTTGGTGCTGCGGCACGAGGTAGCGGTCCTGCGCCGTCAGGTCGCCCGCCCGAAGCCGCACTGGGCTGACCGGGCCGTGATCGCCGCCCTGGCCCGGCTTCTGCCCGGACGTCTGCGGCTGCACCGGATCGTGACACCTGGCACCCTGCTCGCCTGGCACCGGCGCCTGATCAAGGACAAGTGGACCAACCCGAACACCACCGGACGGCCGTCCATCCCGGAGGAGATCCGCGAGCTGGTCCGGCAGCTGGCCAGGCAGAACCCTCGCCGGTGTCCCCAGCGCATCCAGGGCGAGCTCCTCGGCCTCGGGTACCGGATCGGCGCGGGAACGATCCGCCGGATCCTTGCCGCCGCCGGGCTCACGCCCGCGCCACGCCGGGAGTCACCGACCTGGCAGCAATTCCTCGCCTCCCAGGCGGCCGGGATCCTCGCGTCCGACTTCTTCCACGTTGATACTGTGCTCCTCAAACGCCTGTACGTCTTGTTCGTGATGGAGATCCAGACCCGCCGCGTGCATATCCTGGCCGCACCGCCCATCCCACGGGTGCGTGGACGGCTCAGCAGGCCCGTAACCTGCTCATGGACCTCGGCGAACGCGCCACCCGGTTCAGGTTCTTGATCCGTGATCGCGATAGCAAGTTCACGGCGGCGTTCGGCGAGGTGCTCGCCGGCAACAGTACGCGAATCATCAAGAGCCCGGTCCGCTCACCCCGGGCGAACTCATTTGCGGAGCGATATGTGGGAACGCTACGGCGCGAGTGCCTTGACCACCTGCTGATCCACGGCGAACGGCACCTCCGGCGGGTCCTGGCCGAGTACGCGCGACACTACAATGAGCATCGGCCGCACCAGTCACGGGAACAACGACCTCCGCTGCACGAACCCGGCCAGTCGGCCGATGTGACCGCCCGGATCAAGCCCACCCACGTCGTCCAGGGCCTGATCAGCGAGTACCGGAGAGCGGCCTGACGAGCACAGAAAACACCAGCTAAGCCTCGATCCACCGGCCAATTCCGGTAGCCCGTTTCCGGTTTGATTCCTGCACGAGGAGTTTCGCGAGCTGATTCCGGGCGCGGGTGTCCTGCCGCTCGCCTGCTGTGCGGCTTGTCCGGGGTTCCTGGCTCGGGGACGGGGTTCTGGGTGGCCGCGGGGGCCGTCGGGGTGCTGACCGGTTCGGGGCTGATCAGGCCGCTGCTGCGGGCGGCCCGCAGGCCGCGTCCCAGAGGTTCAGCCATTCCTGCTCGCGGTGCCAGCCTTGCGGGAGGTGGAGGGTGAGGTGGCCCCTGCCGTGGCGGGCGGTGCGGGCGGCGACCGCGATCAGGTCGCGGCGGATCGTCGCCCCGCGTGCTTTCGCGAAGGGCAGGCTGGCCAGCGCGCCGGCCGCGCGGACCAGGTTGTGTGCCATCGCCGCGATGGACAGCCAGGCCGCGTTCGCGGCGAAGACCCCGGAGGGCATGTGAGCGAGCGGGCCGCTGGTGACGTCGGCGAAGACCTGCTCCACGACAGCGTGGTCGCGGTGCTGCCCTTCGGCCTGGACCAGCTCGAACGGCGAGTCGGTGAAGACCGCGTGGTAGCGCCAGACGGGGAACAGCTCGTCCTGCCCGGCGGCCGCTTTCTTGTTCAGGTCGCGGACCCGGCGGACGATCAGCCGCGCGGTGACGGCCTGGCCCTTCTTCGACGCGAACGCCGTGTACTCGGTCTCGGCGACCTCGGCGTCAGAGATCCAGCAGTCCAGCTGGTCGTCCCAGACCGCGTGCGGGTACCGGATCGCGGCCCAGTTCTCTTCGGCGATGGCGGCGATGGCGGCGCGGATGCTGCTGTTCATCGGGACGGTGACGGAGAACCGCGCACCCTGGCCGCGGACCGCGCCGATGACCCCGGCGTTGTAGTAGGCCGAGTCCAGCCGGACGATGATCGTGCCGGTGCAGCCGCACTGCCGTGCGGTGCCGACGGCCTGGACGGCGAGGCTGGCCGCGCCGCGAGCAGGCGTGCCAGTGGCCCAGCGTTCAGTAGTCACTCTTTGCGTCCAGGCTGCAATCGGCATGACGGGCCGCGTCCTCGGCTGGCAGAGCTCACAGATGCCGACCGACCACGTGGGCATGGCCAAGGTCTCGCGCCGTACCCCGTGGCGCTCGACCCTGTCCGCGGCAGATGAGGAAGTTCACCTCAAGCGCGGCAATGTATAAATATACGGCTCGGCTGACCGTCCATTCGGGCCATAGCAGGAACTAGTGAGAGCGGCCACGGCGCGAGGATCCCTGATAACCGCGCGCCGACCCGCGATCTGCACGCTGGTGATGATCGGCGGGTCCGGCCGGCGAGGACGTCCGGAAGGAACATTCGGTGCCGCTGCACGGGCGGGTAGGGTCCTGCTGGTGGTTGCCGGTGGCACGGTCCGGGCGAGCGGGGCGGGTTCCGCGCTCGGTCAGCCGTGCTAGCCTCAGCGGGCTTGTGGCACTGCGGGCCGCGGCCGGTGGATCTGGCGGGGTTCCGGGCGGGTCATGGGCGCGCGGATCCGTCGCTGCGGTCCGGCGCGTCGGCGGACAGCCGCTGTGCCGCGAGTTCGTCGGCGGCGGTCTTGCTCGCGGGGTTGCCCGTGACGGCGGTGAGGAACTGTTCCCGGCCAAGGGCGAGGATATGCAGGGGTTGCCCGGCCGTGACGGTCGCCGTCCGCGGGGTGTCGCGGAGCAGCGCGATCTCGCCGAAGCAATCTCCCCGGCGCAGGGACGGCCGGGGCGCGCCGTGCACGCTCACCGCGGCGGATCCCTCGACGATCAGGTAGAAGTGGTCGCCGGGCTCGCCCTCGCGGATGACGACCGTGCCGGCCGGGAACTGGCGCGGTTCGGTTTCGGCCGCGAGCAGTTCGGTCACCGCCAGCGGCAGCGGCGCGAACATCGGCAGGGTGACGAGCAGCCCGGCCTCCGGGTCCGGCGGGGGCATCGCCTGGTCCAGGCGCCGGAAGCGGCCGGCATGGGCCAGGGCCAGGCCGGCCAGTCCGCCGCCGAGCAGCGCGAGGGTGCCCCGGGTGCCGAACAGGTGCAGAAGCAGGGGGGTAAGGATCGATCCGGTGGCGAGCCCAGCCAGCGCCACGAACTCCAGCGCGCCGAGGGTCTTGCCCGCGGTGCGGGGCCCGGCCAGCCGGGTCACCAGGGTGAAGGCGGAGACGTCGACGACTGCGTTGCCGATCCCGACGACGGCCAGCGCCAGGTAGGCGAGGGCCGCGGCCGGCCTGAGGGCAAGGAAGGCCAGGGGCAGTCCCCACACCAGCATGCCGGCGATGAAGCTCCGGCCAAGCCGGGTGATGCGGACCGCAGCGGCGGCCACCGCGCCGCCGATTAGGCCGCCGACCCCGAAGGCGGCGGTGAGCCAGCCGACCGCGGACCCGCCGAGAGCAAGGACGTGGACGGCGAGCACGGCGATCAGCACGACCAGCGCGCCGCGGAGCAAGGTCTGGGCGAACGCCAGGATCGCAACACCGCCGGGCGGGGCCATCCGGACGAACTCGGCCAGGCCGCTGGCCACGTCGCGGGCCACCTGAACCGCGCCGCGGCCGGGGAGGTCCGGCGTGTCCGGGACGGTGAGCCGCAGCAGCGACAGTGACGTGGCGGCCAGAACGCCGGCCGCCGCCGCGATGGCAGCGGCCGGGGCGGCCACGGCGAGCAGGCCGCCGGCCAGCAGCGGCCCGGCCAGGGCACCGGAATTCTCCATCACGGCGGTGACGGCATTGGACGCGGCGAGCTCGGCCGGCGTGCGCACCAGCCAGGGCAAAACGGCTGCCTGCAGCGGACGGTAGGTCCCGGCGAGCGCCGAGCTGGCGGCGCCGGCCGCGATGACCGCGGCCGACGGCTGTCCCGACGCGGCCAGCAGCGCCGCAGCCGCCAGCAAGATCATGCGGAGGCCGGTGCTCCAGCGCAGCAGGCGATCGCGCCGCAGCCGGCTGGTGATACCGGTCAGGACCAGCGCCACCCCCATGCCGGCCACGGTCCTGGAGGCGGCGTAAACGGCAACCAGTCCAGCGCCGCCCGCGCTGAGCGCGTAGACCACGAGCGCGACGGTGCCTGCCAGTTCGCCGGTTATCGACAGGCCGTAACCGAGCTCGATCCGCCGCATGTCGGGCAGCTGGAGCGCGTCGCGAACCGTTCCCAATCAGCCCTCCCGTCGAGTGCGGCGGACCCCGGGAGGCATCTCGTCCAGCTGAGCAGGCCGGTCCGGAGAGGAGGCCACGAAATATTCGCGGCCGAACATCTCCTGTAGCAGGAACTCCGGGAACATGTCCGGTTCCAGGGGGAACTGACTGCGGTAGGCGGAGAGCGCCTCGACCTTACGCATGACCTGTTCGGACACGTCGCAGGAGACGACGCCCTGATTTGCCTGCATGTTTCCGGATGCAGAGGGCGGGTTGGCCGGCGCGCCGGGCAGGGTGCCGGCCAGGCGGGCTCCCTCGCCCCGGCCAGCGAACTTGGTCGGCGGGGCCGGAGACAGGACCAGGCAGGTGAGGCTGACGCTGGCCACCACGTCGGCGCTGCGGCGCTGGTGCCTGGCGATGCCGAGCTCACCGAAGAACTCCCCGGCCCCTTGTCGGCGGAGCCGCGTGCGGCGGCCGCTGCTCTCTTGCCACACCTCTGCTTCACCCGACAAGATCAAGAACAGCTCGGCGGCCTCCTCGCCCTGCTCTACAACATACGAGCCCGGCGGGTACCAGCGAACCTGGACGTGGTCGCGGATGTGACGCATGGTGCCGGACGCCTCGGCCAGTAGGAGGAGAGCGTGGGCAAAGTCGGGCGTCCCCGCAAAGCGGTTCGGCTGGCTGGTCAGCCAGGTCGCCAGGCGTTCCAAGATCAGCAGGTCGCCTGACGGGAAACACCGGTAGTAGAGCCGCGGCGGCCGGTGCAGGGGCCGGGTGACCGTCCGGCCTCTGCGCCCGGGGCCGGCGGTCCGCTGGCAGGCGGCCGTCGTCACCGCGCTGATGGTGACGTGGTTGGGATGGCCGTAGCCGCCGTCAGGGCCGAACGTGATGACTACGTCCGGCCCGAACTCGCAGATGACCTCGGCGACCTCGTCCACCAAGGCCGAGAACTCGGCGTCGGCGAGGGTGCCGTCGACATAGTCCAGGCAGCGCACCTTGGTGATGCCGAGGCGCTCGCAGGCCAGGCGCAGCTCGGCCTCCCGGACCGCGGCGATGGTCCGCCGGTTACCGACGGCAGCGTCGCGGATCTGGCCCGCCTGGCCGCGGGTCGCCGAGACCACCATGATCTCGGCGCCTTGTTCGGCGTAGCGGGCGAAGGTTCCTCCGGCGCAGAACGTCTCGTCGTCAGGATGGGCGAAGATACCGAGTAGGCGGCAGCGGCCTCCCGAACCTTCCAGGACCGGGGCCGTGGATCGGCTCATTGGCCGCTCCCGCGCCCGGCACCGGCCTGCCTGCCCGCCGAGCCCATCGCCGCAGCGGAGCCGGGAACCGGTCCCTCGGTTGAACTGGGGTCGCCCACCGGCCGGTCAAGCGCCCCGATGAAGCCGAGCCAGCCGAGGAACGGCTCGGGCTGGCTCAGGCCGACCCTGGCATGCCCGGTGATCTGGTCGCCGTCGATGCGCACATCGATGTCGATGTGTACAGTGTGAGAGGTCACGCGACCATTGTCTGCTCTCGCAGGCTGGGCCGCATCGTGGACCGATCCCGAACCTCACCCCAAAGATTCCCATGGCCCCCTAGCGGCAGGCCTGGCGTGCACCCAAGCGCTTCACCGAGGTAGGCGATGAACCGCAGCGATGCCGGGTCGACGGGGTTCGAACAGCTCGGGCCAAGCACACGGATCTCGGCGGGCCCCCACTCGTCTACAATCCCGGCTATGGTCCGCTCTGGCACCGCCGCGCACCTGATTGACCACCACCCCGCGACAACCATCGACCGGGACTGGACCGCCATGGCGGTCCACCGGCTGGAGGCTGACTCGCGCCGCAGCGCGGACACGCACCTGGTGAAACTGCCGCTGCCCGGGCCCGTCGACCTCTACCTCAAAGATGAGTCCACCCACCCCACCGGCTCTCTTAAGCACCGGCTCGCCCGGTCGCTGTTCCTGTACGCGCTCTGCAACGGGTGGATCGGTCCCACCACGACGGTGGTCGAAGCGTCAAGCGGATCCACCGCGGTGTCCGAGGCTTACTTCGCGCGGCTGATCGGGGTGCCGTTCGTCGCCGTGATGTCGCGCGCGACCAGCCCGGCCAAGATCGCGCTCATCAAGCGCGAGGGCGGCCGCTGCCACCTCATCGATGACCCGGCAGCAGTCTCTGATGTCGCGGCCCGGCTGGCACGCGAACTGAATGGGCACTTCCTCGACCAGTTCACGTACGCCGAGCGGGCCACCGACTGGCGCGGCAACAACAACATCGCCGAATCGACGCTGGCCCAGATGGCCCTCGAACCGCACGGCATACCGTCATGGATCGTCGTCGGCGCCGGAACCGGAGGAACGGCAGCCACCTTCGGCAGATACCTGCGCCTACACGGTACCCCCACGAGGTTGTGCGTCGTGGACCCAGAGGGCTCAGCCTTCCTCCCGTTTTACCAGGGCCAGGTAGCGGAGTGCGCCGGGTCGCGTATCGAGGGTATCGGGCGACCGCGGGTGGAGCCGTCGTTCGTACCGAGCGTCGTCGACCGGATGCTGGGAGTCCCCGACGGTGCCTCGGTAGCGGCCATGCGTTTCCTGAACCACCGCCTGGGAATCTCCGCCGGCCCCTCAACCGGCACCAATGTCTTCGGCGCCCTGCGGCTCGCCTGCGAGATGTGTGCAGATCAAGAAGCCGGCTCTATTGTCACGCTCATGTGCGACAGCGGCGCCCGGTATACCGACACATACGACGACGACGCCTGGCTCAAGGAACAGGGAATCAACATCAACCCTTATATACCTGTGGTGGTACGTGCCTGGGACGACAAAGTCTGGGATTGCGTGTAGTCGGTTTTGCCAGTATCTCCGATCCTGGTGGCTAATTCGGGTTCTGCGCCGCGAGGCTGCTGCCGGTGCCGTCGCCAGTTGCGTGTCAGCCTGACCAGCTTGACCACCACCAAAACGGCGAACCCTTCGATCAGCAGGCTGACGAGAACGGCGATGACGGCGGTCTTGTCGCTGTCGATTAGCGCCAGGCCGAGCCCCCACCTCCATACCGGCTCGCGGACCTGGAATGGCCTGCCTAGCGGTACCACGTTCGGCCAACTCGCGCTGATGCCGGCGCCGGCGGTCTCCAGGATGCCATCAGTGACTGTCTGGCAGCTGTACCGGTCACAAGTCGTCTGGTACGAAACCGGGTCGAAGGTGACCGTTCTTCCCGTCGACGACGGCGGGCACGCTGACCACGGCCACGACCAGGATCAGCAACATCCCGACCCAGCGTAGGAACCACGTGACCAGGTGCCGGGCGGGTAGTGGTGGGCCCGCCGGCCGCTCGGGTGGTGGTGTGCGGCAATAGGAGCGGCCCGCGCCCGGACCGTGGTGGCTTACGCCGCAGGAGCGAAGTGTCTACCAGCGCCGCGATGATGCTGACGGCGGTCAGCGCGCCAGCACGATGATCATGTCCAGGAACCACGACGGAGCAGAGCCCCTGCGACTGCGCATTAGCACAGGCACCGTAGGCCAGAAGGAACGCCATGAAGCTGGTAACGCCTCCCAGTTCCAGCCATGGCGGCGGTGCAGCAACCGTACCGTGGCGGCCACATCCGGATCGGCGGCGGCGCGGTCCGGCTTTGACGTAGGCGGCGGGAAGGCTGACGTAGGCGGCGGGAAGGCTGATGTCTGGGGAGCAAGCGGCGGGGTGTCAGGCCCGGGCCCTCCCGAGGACCGAAGTCCGGCGCCGGCATCACGGTCATAGCGGTCACGGCTCCCTTATCGGTTTCATGGCCAGGGCGGTCCATCCCGTGCCGCCCTGTTCCACACGCTCCCAGGCGGAGCGACCGCAGGTCAGCAGTCAGCGAAAGTGGTCCCCTGGCCAGCCAGGAGACCACTGCACCCGAAGCCCATGACCCCGTCCAGCCCAGGCCCCGCGAACACGCTTTCAAGTCCGGGTGTCGGCAAAGTGGGCTGCCGTGCCGGCACCGGCGGCGAGTCTGGTACGACAGGCGACTGACCGCGCGGCATGGCCAAGGTCCTGGCGCACCAGTTGGACTCGACTCTGTGTAATCTGGCCTTGCACAAGCTGCCGATGAGGCGCATATGCAGCGGAGGGGCCCTGATGAAGATTCCGGGCGTGTTCTACAACGCCAAGTCCTTTAGGGACGTGCCGGCTGGCACCGTAATCTTCGAGGAGGGCGCGAGCGGGGCCGAGATGTTCGGCGTCGTGGAAGGGGAAGTGGAGTTGCGGCTGCCCAATGGGGCGGTTCACGGGCTCGGCCCCGACGACACATTCGGTGAGATGGCGATCATTGATGCCTCACCGCGAAGCGCGACGGCTGTCGCGGTAACCGACACCAAACTAGCGGTGATCGATCGGCACAGGTTCCTCTCCCTCGTCCAGGAGACGCCGATGTTTGCGCTGCAGGTGATGTCAAGTATCGCCGAGCGCCTTCGGGCGGCAAGCGGTTCATGACCGCAGCCGCAAGCCGGTGACCAATGCCGAATAGCTTGAGTTGCAGACGTGTAGAGCATTCAGAACCAGACGTGCTGCGCACCTGTCCCTGTGGCTGCCACAGTTCGCGATCGTACCGAATCGGCGGGGCGCGGCCTGCTGCAGACGACAAAGCTGAAACGATAATCGATGCAACCATTAGTGGCATACAGGCCAGCGCATAATTATCCGGATTCGCAACGTCGCCGGGTAGCCCCGATGCATTGCTGCACCGGGGCCCCCTCAGACCCGAATCCGCGAATACAGAGACCGAAAGGCCAGGGTCTGGTATCTGGGGCGGTGCCAGCGCCCGAGCACCGCCACCGGCGAGCTGGGCCGGGTTCACCGGCTGACGAGCGGGAGGAACACCTGGTCGACGATCTCGGTTATGGCGTCCTCGTCGCCGGGGCTGAGCAAGAGTTCGTGGCGGAGCAGGTCGATGGGGAGGGTGGCAACTCGCGGGGGGATGTCGTCCCGTGCTTCGCCGCGTTCGGCGGCTCGCTTGAGGATGGCCGCCATGACCCCTCTTCCGGTCTGGAGCACCTGGGCTTGGAAGTCGGGGACGAGGGCGGGATCGGCGAAGTAGTCGCCGGCCAGCCCGTAGAAGGTCTCGGGGCCGAGCTCGGCGAACCTGGCAGAAACCCGGCATAGCACGGCGAGCACGTCGCCGCGCAGGCTCCCGGTGTCGGGGATCTCTCCCGAGAGCATGGGGCGGTGGCGGCGGAGGGCTGCGATGACGAGCTGGGGCCGGGTCGGCCAGCGGCGGGCGAGCACGGGCCGGCTGGTCCCGGCCCGCCGGGCGACGCCTTCCATGGTCAGCCCGGCGTAGCCGGCCTCTCGGAGCTCGTCCCAGGCGGCGGCGAGGAGCGCGTCCTCCAGTGCTGACCCGCGCCGGCGCGTACTGGCCGGCGTGCGCCGGATGGCCTTGCCGGTGCCCGGTGGCGTTGCGGTATGTCCGGTCACGCCCTCCACCTCTAAGAATCAGCTTGCATCTTATCGCCTGAAGACAGGGTAGCCTAGTTAGGATGCGGAGCGCATCTTATAGGAAGACGCGGCGATGACGAGCACGACCCAGGCGGCAGACGCGGAGCGGCAGGCACCAGCGCACGGCTGGTGGCCGCTGCTGGTCATCGCCTCCGCCCACTTGATGGCGATCCTCGACACCACGATCATGTTCGTCGCCCTGCCGTCGGCCCAGCGCGCCGTCGGGCTGCCGGCGGCTGGCGGGCAGTGGATCGTCACCGCCTACACGCTGGCGTTCGCCGCGCTCCTGCTGGCCGGGGGCCGCCTGGCCGACCGGCTGGGCGCCCGCCGTACGCTCCTGGCCGGGGTCATCGGCTTCGCGCTGGCCTCCGCCGTCGGCGGGGCGTCGGTCACCGGCGCCATGCTCCTGACGGCCCGTGCCGTGCAGGGCGCATCGGCCGCGCTGCTGGTGTCGTCCACGAAGTCGCTGCTGGTGACCGTGTATACCGGCGACGAGGAACGCTCCCGCGCCATCGGCATCTTCACCGCCACCCTCGCCGCTGGCGGCGCCCTCGGGCTTGTCCTGGGCGGGGTGCTCACCTCCGCGCTCGGCTGGCGCTGGTGCCTGTACGTGAACGTGGCCGTCTCCCTCGTCGCCATCATCGGCGGCCCGAAGGTACTGCCTGCGGTAGCGGGCCGCCGCGAGATCCGTATAGACCTAACGAGCGCCGTGCTGGCCTCGGCCGGGATGGCCGCCCTCGTCTACGGGCTGGGGGAGGCAGCGCTGGCCGGCTGGGGATCGGGCCAGGTGGCCGGCTCGCTCGCCGGCGCGGCCGTCGCCCTGGCAGCCTTCGTGATCCGTCAGGCCGGCAAGCCCAACCCTCTCCTCCCGCTGCGCGTGGTCTGTGACCGCAACCGGGGCGGGGCGCTGCTCGCCATGATCGTCAACAACCTGAGCACCTTCGGCATGCTGCTCATCCTCACCTACCAGCTCCAGACGGTGATGGGCTACTCGGCTCTTCGCACCGGCCTTGCCCTGCTTCCCTTCGCGATCGGCGGCGCGGTGAGTGCCGCGCTGATCGCCCCCCGCCTCGGGAAGCGGATCGCCCCGCGGTGGCTGATCGCGGCGGGCATCTTCCTCAGTGCCGCCGGCCTGGCATCCCTGATCGGCATCACGCCAGCCAGTCGCTACTTCCCGCTCATCTTCGCCGCCACGATCATCGAAGGCATCGGGACCGGCATCGGCGGCCCGCCGATCCTCCAGACCATTCTCCGAGCCGTGCTTCCCAGCGACACCGGGGCCGCGGCCGCCGCCCACAGCACGGCGGGCCAGCTCGGTTCCTCCATCGGCGCCGCCCTGCTCAGCACCATCGCCGCCACCGCGACCGCCGCCTACCTTGCCTCCCACGCGGGGACGACCGCCGTGACGGCCACCGTCCACGGCTACACCACCGCAATGGCCTGGGGCGCCGGAATCCTCCTCGTCACCGCCATCCCGACCCTTGTCCTCATCAACGCCAAAGCACCCTCTCCATGACAGACCCCGGCCATTCAATCTCTGTAGCGCTGTGAGCTGATCCCTGCCCCGTAAATGATCTTGGTGTGCCAGGATTCCCGGTAGCGGGCATGCTGATGGCCCGGGAGCCGCGCCGGGTTCGCGATCTGCGGGCCTTTCTTCGGGTCGGGCTGGCAGGCCGTGGATAAGGACGGGGAGCCGGGGCTCGGGGTGTGCGGGTCAGGCGGGTGCGGGCAGTTCCCGTAGCCGGGCCAGGACCTCGGGGAGCAGGCTGTGGCCGGGCGGCAGCCGCAGGATCAGGTGGCGGGCGTGGCGGACCAGCCGACCGGGGACGGCGATCAGCCGCCAGCGCAGGGTGGCGATCATGGCCTTGCCGCCGCGCACGCCGTGCCCGGCCAGGATGTCCTGCCCGGCGGTGATGGCGGTGAGCTGGTGCAGCCAGGCGGCCATATTCGCGGCGAGCAGCGCGCCCCACATCCAGGCCAGGTTCACCTGGGGGTATCCGGAGGGAAGATGCCGCAGCGCGGCGCCGAGCTTGCTATCACGGAAGATGTTCTCCACCGTGGTGCGGTGCCGGTACCAGTGCTCTACCGCTACCGCCTTGGCCGGGGCAGTCACGTCCAGATTGGTCAAGATGAACGAGTAGGCGTAGATCGCCCCGGCGCTGGCTAGCTCAGGCAACGGCAGGGCGCGCTGGTCCGGGTGCAGGGTGCGGCGCCGCCGGGACCGCGGGTCGGCGGAGACCTGGGCCGGATCCAGCAGGACCCGGCGGATCAGCAGCCGGGTGCTGGCCGGCCACCATTCCGGGCAGTACTCCGCGACGGCGACCTGCGCGCCGTCCATGTCAACGGCGTCATGCCAGTCGTCCCCGGCGATCCCGGCCAGCAGCCGCCACAACGGCGCGATCCGCTTAGCCCCGATCGCGAAGCTGATCTTCGCGTCGTGGGCGGCGCGGGCCAGCTGCCCGGCGAAGTAGCCGGCGTCGGCGCGCATCGCCACCCGCCCCGAAGCCCGTGCCCGCGGCGGCAGGGCGGCCAGCGCGCGGCGCAGCAGATCCGGCGCGGTCGCGCGCGGGTCATCGGTCCCGTCGCCCAGGTCGGCGGCCAGCACGATCTCGGCCTCGGCCCAGGCCGCCACGTGCGGCAGGCCCACCCGCTGGCCCTGATGGTTATACGCGACCCCGCGCTTCTTCCGGCCGTAGACCTCCACGTCGGTGGTGTCCAGGTCGATGGTGACCGGGCCGCCGGCCAGCGCCGCGGCCCGCTCCGCAGGCAGCAGGTCCAGCATCCGCCCGGTCACCGCCGCCAGGCCACGCTCCACCGCTGTCCACTGGGCGGGAGTGATCCGCCGGGCCAGGCCCGCCGCGGTCGTGGACGCCAGCCCCGGCACCGGGGTGATCTGCTGCCCGGCCGCATCGGCGCGCTGGCGGTCCAGCCCGGTCAGGAAGTCCTCCCCGGCCAGCTGAGCCGCCGCGATCCCGGCCAGCAGCTCCCCGGCTCCGAACCCGCGGTCCCGTTGCTTGACCGGGCCGACCGCCGCATCCAGCGCCCCGGTCACGTCCAGCCGGTCACACAACTCGCTGATCGCGGCCATCCCCGCGTTCGGCGTCAGCGCCGCATCCGGCGCGCCGGCCCGTACCTGCTGACGCCGCCTGCCCCCAGCACGTATCCTGCTCACCAGATAGGTGTCCTCTCCGCTGGGCTGGTTGTCACTTGGCAGCGATCATCATCCCAGGCCAGAGCGGCACCTATCGGTATCTGTAGGGGCGTGTCACCGGCTTACTCCTGGAATCGGGTCTGAGTTCCTCCCGGCTTTACCGGGGATATGACAAGGCGCTTTCGTGGCGCAGCAAGGTTGTACAGATCATCAAACCCGCGATGAGAATCATCACGAGCCCATCGGTGCAGCTTGGCCTGGATCCCCAGTACCCGGCGCTCCGCCTCGTAAAAGGCGTACTCCAGCTCCGGATCGCCGGTATTCACCAGCGCAACTCCCGGCATTCCATTCTCCTCACTGCCGACTTGCTGGCCCCCTTGGCCCTGCGGCCGGCTCTCCCGGCCTCCGCGACGGGTCGCTACGCCCGCGACTACTACGGGGCCTCCGCCCCGGCCGTGGCCATCAGCTGACGACGAGCCTGCCCGCCTGCCGGGCTGGAGGCCCGGAAGGGAGGGCGGCAACGACCGGTTCCCACGTTCACCTCATGACCGTTTGACGAGCTAGGCGCCCAGCTCCTGCCCCGGCAGCATCGCCACGGCTACGCCGCAGTCCTTCACCGTGGCCTCCTCGCCGGCGAAACCAACCGGCACCGGAGTTGACCCCGCCTCACAACCGAGATCACGCACTGCACCCCGGCCCACATCCGCCAGATTTGAGCCGGTGGAACTCTTACGGGGCTTTAACCACTGATTTCTCTCGTGCACCTTCTCGTCCTGCTTGCCGGACCCGCGCCGTCTGGCAGTACCGGAACGTCCCGTCGTTGTCAGGGCTGCTCCCGCCCTCCCCGGCGCCTCCCGGCTCAGGCTGCCCTCAGCTCCAGCCGGGTCGCTGCGACGACCCGGCGGCGGAGTCCTTTCACCTCCGCACGGTCATGAAGCGCCTCGTGGCGCACGGTTTCCACGTTCCGCACGCATGAGATATGACCGGGTCGGGTGCCACCTGTACCCCGGGAGCAGCGGTGTCCATACGACCGTCGAAGAGTCCTCGGTCGCCGCCTGCCGATTCTCAGCGGCTCGCTCCTTATCATCCCCGCCAGCACGACCCGACGCGGGGAGTTGCCGTAACGAGGCATCCGCAGTGGTTCACTGATATTCACCCTTTCGGTCTTCCCCTCACCTGTAGCACCCGGTCGGAGCGGGCGCCCTTGAGCTTTTCCCCGGGCTTCGCACCCGGTCATTACTGACCACGCACGCCGGGGCGGGGACCGGTCCTGGACACTGACCGGAGTCACGTCTTCGGCATCAAGTCGAACCTCCAATCGACGGACTACTCACAGCGTGCGACCTCGTGTCGCAGCTCAATTCGGCATGTGCGGGCGCCTCGTGTTCCCTGCCAGACACCCTGGTACGTTGACTTCGAATGCGGCTGTTCGTTTACTCCCGCCAGCGGTCTGGTCTGAAGCATGGTCATTGGCATGCGTCCGCGTCTGAGAGGGCCTCTTCGGAGTCGGTGGCGCAGTGTAGGTCTTACCAGGACGCCCACTCCGTGTCCGGCGTACCGCCGGAGGGTGCGCTCTCGCCTGAGCGGGTCATCTTGCCCGGGCTCCTACCCGGGATCGTGGGTGCCTCGGGTGGTAGGTGCGGCCGCGGTCCACGGCCGGATCTGGCCGTCGCTGCCCAGCACGCGGCGCGGCACCCGCGCGTACGCGGCCGGGTTCTCCAGGCGCCGCAGCCATCCGGCGACCAGGACAATGATGCCGAGAGGGGCGGCGGGCCACCAGGCGATGGCGAGCAGCGCATAGAGCAGGCCCCAGGCGGTGAGGCGGCTTGCGGCGGCGTAGCCATCCTGGGCTGTGGCCAGGTCGGTGCGCAGGGCCTCGGGAAGAAGGGTCCAAAGGCGTGGCCAGGCGATATCCAGGTCTAGGCCATAGACGGCCCTGACGCGGGCCGCGGCGGAGTAGAAGCAGTCAGCGATCCGGGTTGGCCGTTCGGGACGCGAAACGCCGAGGGCCTTGCGCCGCCGTTCGGCCGCGTATACCCGCCGGTTGGCACGGGCCGGATCCTCATCGTGGACGGCCGGGTTCACGGCCACGGCCATCGCTTTCTTCAGGGTCCTCGTCGCCTCGTCCCAGCGGCGCTGGCGGGCACGTGCCACCCAGATAAGCGGTCGGCCCCGACCGGGAAGGGCCCACATCCGCTGGAGGAGGCCGCCGAGCGCTGCGGCGCAAAAGCCGGCCGCGGCGGCTGCGGCCAGCAACCAGACGGCAGCGAGCAGGACTGTGGCGAGGCTGTGACTGCCACGTTGTCCGGCTTCTGCGTCGAGCCATGCACGCAGGCGGCCGAGGTCGAACGGATGCTCCTGCCCGAGACGGGTTGCGGCGATCAGCGTGCTGACCCAGAGCGCGCCGGGCAGGACCAGGCGATCGAGCCATTGATCCGCGAGCCTCTTGCCCAGCTCGGCGAGAAACCCGTTCACGGCGAGCTCGGATAGCGCTTCATCGGTGTCCCGCCAAGGGCAACGCACAGCGGCGGCTCATCGCTCTCCTCGGCCAGTACCACCCGGTCGCAGAACCCGCGCGGGCAGACCCATCCCTCGGCCACCGACGATACCGACATGCCTTTGGGCAGTGGCTGGAACCCGACGCGGGTGATTCCCTCAAGCCCGCGGTGCCTGCACGCCTCGTCAATCGCGTCCAGCAGCATCCCCGCGCGCTCCGGCTCCGGGCCCGCGCCGCTGATCGCAGCCAGCAGCTCATCAAGCTCACGGCAGGCCCCGGCATCGCGGACGATCGCATCCAGCGAAGGCCACCGGGCCAACTGGTTACAAAAGAGGCCCAACCGGTCTCGCACGTCTTTCGCCATCTGCCCTCCTAATGCCGTGCAGCCAGAACCCTTTGCCGTTGGGATAACTCATGGCAGCCATGCCGAAACCGCTGCCGGGATATGCGATTGCGAATACTACGCTGCGGGAGTAACTGAACGGCTCGCCTGTCATCCCGCGCGGAGCATTAAGGCGCGGTCGGCACCCGCACTGCGGGCGAATAGTGTAGACGCCGATCTCGGTCCTGGTTCCTATGTGCCCCTGCGGCAAGGCGTAGCCGCCGAGGCATCGTCGGGATACGATCCGGAAAGGGCGTGCGGTGACAGCCGACCGCGATCGCGGCGGCGCCGTCCACCGCGAAGCGGACAGATAAGTGAGGGCATCGGCCGCCGCAGCGTCCATCGGCGAGGGGTTGGGCCATGCACAGCCGTGACGCGGCGCTTGCCGCCGTGAGCGACCGCGTTACCCGCGCGGCCACCAGTCAGGACCCCACCTCGGTTCTGACCGCTGAAGCAGTGGAGGATGCCGAAGCACTTGCCGCACTTACCGATCCCGTCGGCGACCTCGACGCCGCGTTTACGCTCGGGATGTTCCACTGGTTCAGGTATCTGGCCCTGCCGGATGGCGCTGACGAGGATGACTTCACCGCCGCCGCCGAGTTCTTCGCCCACGTCTTCCGTGCCGACCCTGAAGCCGTACCCGAGCCACTGCGTTGCCTGTATGAGCAAACCCAGGACCACACGGGAACATCCGGCGCACATGCGGACGCGGAAACCCGCGCGCTCGAGCTGTTGGCGGTCTACGAGCAAACGGGAGAACTCGCCCCGCTCACCGAGGCGGTCGCGCTTTTCCGGGCCGCCGTGGCCGCCGTCCCCATCGGCGATCCCGGCCGGCCCGCCTGCCTGAACAACCTCGGTAACGCTCTGCGGGCGCTGGCCGAGCGGACCGGGGACCTCGGGGCGCTGGCCGAGGCGGTGCAGCCCGCCCGGGCCGCCGTGGCTGCCACCCCCGACGGCGATCCCAGCCGTGCCCTCCGCCTGGCCAATCTCGGCGCCGTACTCGTGCTGGCCGGGCTCGCCGGGGACACCGCGGCGCTCACCGACGGGGTGCAGGCCACCAGGGACGCCATCGCCGCCACCCCCGCGCCCCACCCGGGCCGCGCCAGATACCTGGCTAACCTTAGCCTCGCCCTCCGGGCGCTGGCCGCGCTCACCGGGAACAGCGCAGCGCTGGCCGAGGCGGTGCGGGCCGGCCGGGACGCGGTCGCCGCCATCCCCGTTGGCCATGCCGACCGCCCAAAGCAACTGGCCAACTTCTCGGCCGTCCTAGCGAACCAGTTCGAACTGACCGGCGATATGGCGGCGCTGGCGGAGGCGGCGCAGGCCGCCCGGGACGCCGTCGCGGCCGTCCCCGAGGGCCGCCCGGATCGCGCTGCGGCGCTGAACAACCTCGGGATGGTCCTGCGGGTGCTGTTCGAGAACACCGGAAATCCCGGGACGCTGGACGAGGCGGTGCAGGCCGGCCGGGACGCCGTCGCGGCCAGCCCCGATGGCGGTCCCGGCCGCGCCGCCTGCCTGACCAACCTCGGGGCCGCGCTGAAGGTGCTGTTCGAGAGCACTGGGGACCTCGGGGCGCTGGCAGATGCGGTGCGGGCCGCCCGGGACGCCGTCGCGGCCATCCCCGAGGGCCACCCGGATCGCGCTGCGGCGCTGAACAACCTCGGGATCGTCCTGCGGGCGCTGTTCGATCGGACGGGGGAGCCCGGGACGCTGGCCGAGGCGGTGCGGGCCGCCCGGGACGCGGTCGCGGCCATCCCCGAGGGCCGCCCGGATCGCGCTGCGGCGCTGAACAACCTCGGGGTCGTCCTGCGGGTGCAGTTCGATCGGACGGGGGAGCCCGGGACGCTGGCCGAGGCGGTGCGGGCCGCCCGGGACGCGGTCGCGGCCACCCCCGATGGCGATCCCGGCCGCGCCGTTCACCTGGCCAACCTCGGAGGCGCCCTGCAGCGGCTGTTCGAGCGGGCTGATGACCTCGGGGCGCTGGCCGAGGCGGTGCGAGCCGCCCGGGACGCGGTCGCGGCCACCCCATCAGGCCATCCCGACCGCGCCTTGGCTCTGGAGAACCTCAGCAACGCGTTGCAGCGGCTGTTCGAGCGGACTGATGACCTCGAGGCGCTGGCCGAGGCGGTGCGGGCCGCCCGGGACGCGGTCGCGGCCACCCCAGCGGACCACATCTACCGCGTCATCCGCCTGAACAACCTCGGCAACGCTCTGGCTTCGCTGTTCGAGCGAACCGGGGACCTTGAGGCGCTGGCAGAAGCGGCGCAGGCCGCCCAGGACGCGGTCGCGGCTATCCCCGCGGGCCATCCCGACCGCGCCGGGTACCTGAACAACCTCGGCAACGCGTTGCTGCGGCTGTCCAGGCGGACCGGGGACCCCGGGGCGCTAGCCGAGGCGGCGCAGGCCTGCCGGGACGCGGTCGCGGCCACCCCCGACGACCACCGCGACCGAGCCCTGTTCCTGTCCAACCTCGGGAATGCTCTGCGGGAACTGTCCGCGCGCACGGGGGATACCGCAACGCTGGCCGAGGCGGTGCAGGCCGACCGGGACGCGGTCGCCGCCACCCCCGCGGGCCATCCCGACCGCGTCGCCCGCCTGAGCAACCTCGGCCACGCCCTGCAAAGGCTGTACGAGCGCACCGGGGACACGACAGTGCTGAGGCAGGCGGTCCAGGCCGGCCGGGATGCCGTGGCCGGCTGCCCCGCGGGCCACCCCAACCGAGTCATCTACCTGAGCAACGTGGGCATCGCTCTGCGGGAACTGTCCGTGCGGACCGGAGATACCGCGACGCTGGCCGAGGCGGTGCAGGCCTGTCGGGACGCGGTCGCGGCCACCCCGGCCGGCCACCCCCTCCGCGCGAGTATCCTGAACAACCTCGGCAACGCCCTTCAGGTGCTGTCCGCGTGGACCGGGGACACCGCCGCGCTGGCCGAGGCGGTGCAGGTCGGCCGGGACGTGGTCGCCGCCACCCCCGACGACCACATCCACCACGGCATGGCCCTGAACAACCTGGGCAACGCCCTGAGATCGCTGTACGAGCGCACCGAGGATTCCGCGGCGCTGGCCGAGGCGGTGCAGGCCCTCCGGGACGGCGTCGCCGCCTTCCCCGTGGACCATCCCGACCACGCCGGGTTTCTCAATAACCTCGGGGGCGCCCTGCAGCGGCTGTCCCAGCGGACCGGGGACACGACGGCGCTGGAGGAGGCGGGACGGTGCTTCGCCCAGGCGGCGGGTAACACGACCGCACCGGCGGCGGTGCGGATCAACGCCTACCGCGCGGTGGCGGACGGCGTCGGCGGATCGCCCGATGAGGCGCTCGCTGCGGTGGAGGCGGCGGTCGGGCTGTTGCCCCTCGTCGCTCCACGCGTCCTGGTCCGGGCCGACCGGGAACACAGCCTGGGACAGCTGGCATCGCTGGCCGGCCAGGCCGCCGCCGCCGCCGTTGCCGCGGGGCGGCCCGACCGGGCCGTGGAACTGCTGGAGCAAACCCGCGGTGTCCTGGTCGCTGACACCCTGGATGCCCGCAGCAGCGACCTGAGCCGGTTGCGCGGACGACAACCCGCCCTTGCCGAGGAATTCGACGAACTCCGTGCGCGCATCGACGCACTCGACTACCGCGCCGCTTTCGTGTCCCAGCCGGCGGATACCGCCGACGGCGAGCCGGACTTGGCCCAGGCACGCCGGGAGGCCCATTCGGCCTGGGACGAGCTCGTCGGGCGCATCCGCACGGCCGGCGGCTTCGAGAGTTTCCTCCGGCCGCCGGGCATTCACCAGCTCGCCTCCCAGGCCAGGGACGGCCCGGTTGTCTTCGTCTACACCAGCCCGTCACGTTGCGACGCGCTGATCCTTACCGATGACCCCGGCAACTTTGTCCGCCTCGTACCCCTGGCCGGCCTCACCGAACAGGACGCCTACCGCCAGACCGAGCGTCTGCTGGGCGTACGCGACGTCACGGGAGATCTCGACGCCGATCCTGCCGCGCGGATAGCCGCCCAAACCGAGATCCTCGACATCCTGGCCTGGCTGTGGGACACCCTCACCGGGCCGGTCCTGGCCGCTCTCGGCCACATCACCACCCCCGCCGACGGCCAGCCATGGCCCCGGGTGTGGTGGTGTCCCGTCGGTATCCTCGCCTACCTGCCACTGCACGCCGCCGGCCACCAGCACGACCTCGCCGACGGCCATGCGGCCGGCCGAGAGCATCCGCCCACCGTCCTGGACCGTGTCGTCTCCAGCCATACCACCACGATCCGCGGCCTGGCCTACGCTCACGCTCAGCGCCCGGACCTGACCGGGGACACCACCCTGATCATCGCTGTTCCCGATGCCCCCGGTGTCCCGCCCCTGCCCGGCGCCATCGCGGAAGCCAACATCCTCGCCGATCTCATCCCCGGCGCGCACGTGCTGACCCACCCCACCCGCGGCACCGTGCTGGCCGCCTTGCCGAGCCACCGTGTCGCCCACTTCGCCTGCCACGGATACGTCAACTGGGACAATCCCGCCGCGAGCCGGCTCCTCCTGTACGACCACCACACCGCACCCCTGGCTGTCGCCGATATCAGCGCCCGGCAGCTCACGGGCGGCCTAGCATACCTGTCCGCTTGCGACACCGCCGTGACAAACCCCACGCTGACCAACGAAGCCGTCCACATCACGGCTGCCTTCCATCTCGCCGGCTACCAGCACGTCATCGGCACGCTGTGGCCCATCAATGACACCGTCGCCCGCGACCTCGCCTGCGATGTCTACCGCCACCTCACCCAGCACGGCACCACCCCGCCCGACATCAGCCGCACCGCCCAAGCCCTCCACGACGCCACCCGCCGACTCCGCGCCAGATACCCCGCTACCCCCACTCTCTGGGCCGCGCACACCCACACCGGAACCTGAACTCCAGCCATCTTCGTCGCCTATCTGCTGTGCACGCGCCGGTTCCGCGCTGCCGGTGTCGCCACGGCGGCCCTGGCGGTCACCGTCCTGCCATTCGGCTAGGGCGTGCTCCCGTGGACGCCCCGGCAGACGCTGACTCTCTCGCGAGGATGTACTCTCCGGGACGGACCTCATAGTCGCCGGCGCTGGAGTTGCTGCGAAGAAGGCAGATGGCTCGTTGATCGCCCAGCAGCTTGACCACGAGCCCGCGCCGCCCTGGCCGGTGCCTTCCTGGCCGCTGACGGCGTCATCGTCCGCCGCAGTCACCACGAGTTCCAAAAGGTTGGCAAGGTCCAGCCCCACCAGAGGAAGGCGTGACATGAGCAGCGCCACGCACCACCAGGACCTACCTGACCGCCGTCCGGCAGGCGCAACGCGTACGCCCATCCGAGCCGACCGCGGACCGCCCGTCCCACGTCGTCCGGTTCACGCCCGCCTCGGCGAGCCTCGCCACCCGGTCGGTCGCTGATCGGGCCGCCGCGCTTACCGGGGCCACCGGCGGCCTGTGCGTGCCGAAAACCTGTGCCAACTGGGCAGATGCTTTGCGGACGCCGTCGGCTCGGTCACGCGAACGGTGCCTGGCGGGCAGGTCTTGGTTCGGGCTGGCGTGCGATGATCTTCGGCTTGTGGGCTTGAAGCTGATCTTCCTCGTCGTGACCCGGGCCGTGTCGGTGCTGGGCCTGTCGCGGCGGGAGGCGTGGTGGAAGGACGCCGAGATCCTGATGCTGCGCCATCAGCTCGCGGTGGCCCTGCGTGAACGACCCAGGGCTCATTCGCGGTTGACCTGGCCGGACCGGGCGTGGCTGGCGTTGCTCGCCGGGACGCTGCCGGCCGGGCGCCTGGCCGGGTTGCGGCTGATCGTGACCCCGGCCACGATTTTGCGCTGGCACCGCGACATTGTCCGCCGCCGGTGGGCGCGGTTGTCCCGCCGGGGACGTTCCGGCCGGCCGCCGGTGCGCCGCACTGTGCGGTCGGTGGTGCTCAGGCTGGCACGGGAGAACGAGTCATGGGGGTACCGGCGGATCCACGGTGAGCTTGCCGGGCTCGGCATCATCGTGGCGCCGTCGACGGTGTGGCAGATCCTCAGGGACGCCGGGATCGACCCTGCGCCTCGCCGGGACGGCCCTGGGCGGGCGGAGTTCCTGCGGTCGCAGGGGCAGGGGATCCTGGCGCTGGACTTCTTCACCGCTGACCTGCTCAGTGGCACGAAGGTGTACGTCCTTGCGGTGATCGGGCACGGCAGCCGGCGTGTCCGGGTCCTGGGCGCCACGGAGCACCCGGTCCAGTCCTGGGTCATCCAGCAGGCCCGGAACCTGCTCATGGACCTGGGGGATGCCGGGGCACGAGCGAAGTTCGTCTTGCATGACCGGGACGCCAGCTTCACGCAGGCGTCCGGTGCCGTGTTCCAGGCGGCCGGGATCCGGGTCATCCGCTCCGCCGTTCAGGCACCGCGAATGAATTCGATCACGGAGCGGTGGATCGGCAGCTGCCGGCGTGAGCTGCTGGACCGGACCCTGATCTGGAACCTGCGCCGCCTGATGATGGTGCTGCGGGAGTACGAGGACTTCTGCAACTCGCACCGGCCGCACCGCGCCCTGGACCAGGCCGCGCCACTGCGGCCCCTGCCAGGTCGCGTCACCGACTTGGATCATTTCCGGGTCCGGCGGCATGACCGCGCGGGTGGCGTCATCCACGAATATCGCCTGGTGGCATAGGTTTTCGGCACCCACAGGTTCCCGGTCCTTCACGCGCGCTAGGGCAGGCATGGCAGCAGACTGCCCTCGGAAGTCAGGCAAAAGTCAGGGACGCTACCCGACACCTCCCGTTCAAACCGGACATAACACGCACGATAGTCTATCGATATTCTGTTCGATCTGCGTAGTTTTAACTACATATTATGAGATCAGCGACAGGTTAACGCTGCACCCGGCTGGAATGTTGACAAAACCAGCGTCAGCGATTGCATCTTGTTCTGCACGTTCCATCACCAGGTAGTCATCCACCAGATGGGCTGGACCGTCGTCCCGAACCCCGACGGCACGACGACCGCGTGGAACCCAGGCAAAACCAAGGTTCTCCACAGTCACAGCCCCCCACCTGACACCGGGTAACAGCCCAGGCAGTTCCGAAGCGGCTGCGGTTCATAAGCCACACGCAGTGGTAGTGCTCCCGGAACGATCCTGGCCTAGTGCGAGCCCATGGGGAGCGAGCAGCCAGGGCTGACGCCCACCGCCGACCGGCCCTGGCTGACCCCTCGCCCGATGTGAACGGGTTGTAGAACCTACCAGGTAGTAGCCACCGGCGTAGGGCTTAGTATCTTTTTTCCGCTAACGGGTTATCGCATTCCGACTGACCCGAATGCGGCAGCCAACTACGGTATGGCGCATGGAGGACCCAGAGGTTGTCGCGGCCATCGTGGCTGGTGACCCCGCCGGGCTGGCCGAGGCGTACGACAAGTACGCCGTGCCGCTTCACTCGTACTGCCGCTCGATGCTCCGCGAGCCTGCCGATGCCGCCGACGCGGTGCAGGATACGTTCCTCGTCGCCACGGCCAAGCTCCATAGCCTTCGCGACCCGGGCAAGCTGCGGGCCTGGCTCTACGCGGTCGCGCGCAACGAGTGCCTGCGCCGGCTGCGGGCCGGGAACGCCCTGTCCGCCCTCGAGGAGGCGGCTGACCTGCCTACCGACAGCGCCGAGGTCGGCATCGCGACCGAACGGGCCGAGCTGCAGGAACTGGTCAGGGCCGCGATCGCCGGGCTGAACCCGGGCGCGCGGGACGTCATCGAGCTGAGCCTGGTGGCCGAACTTGACGGTGACGAACTCGCCGACGCGCTCGGCGTATCGCGCAACCAGGCCCACGCGAAGCTGTCGCGGGCCCGCAGCCAGCTGGAACGATCCCTGGGCGCACTGATCGTCGCGCGCACTGGCCGGGCGGCCTGCCCTGACTTGGACGCCATGCTGGCTGGCTGGGACGGGCAGATGACCGTGCTGATGCGCAAGCGGATCAGCCGGCACATCGACCGCTGCAAGATCTGCGAGGAACGCAAGCGCCGGGAAGTGACGCCGACGTTGTTCGCGGCCGCAATGCCGTTGGTCGCGCTGCTCCCCGGGTTCCGCGCACAGTTGCTGCGGATGCTGGCCGATCGCTCGCCTGCCGGGCTAGCGCACCGGTTGACCGTGGCGAATCGCGCGGGCCCGTTCGGTGCAAATGGTTTCCCTCAGCCCCTAAGGCCGCCAGGGGCCGGGCCGTGGCACCGCGTCCTGCACCACCCGCGTACCGTGGTCGCCGGTACGGCCGCGTCGGTCATCGCGGCAGGGGCCATCGTCGTGGGCGTCATGGGCGGCCCGCACCACGGCGCGCCTTCGGCCGCGGGCGGATCGACCCACGGCCCGTCCGTCAGCGCCACGAGTCCGCCCCAGGCGCGCGGCGGCCCGTCCGGTCGCGACGGGAACGGGTCGGCACCCGGCGCCTTGACACCTGGCGGTACGACCGCCCCCATAGCCTTCCGCTCGCCGGGAGCACCGGGTTCGGCGTCTGCCACGACGAGCACATCTCCGACCGCGGGCTCCTCCTCCTCCTCATCATCATCAACGCCGACGGCGCCCTCGTCGGCCAGCGCTGGCACCTTGTCGGTCTCGACTGGCCGGCTCGACCTGGTGTCGGTCAACGGCACCGCGACCGGCCGGTTCACCCTCACTGCTCAAGGTGGTCCGGTCAGCGGCTACTCAGTTACGGTCGGGTCCACGCTGGTAGGCCACATCGCGGTCTCACCCTCCTCGGGGTCGCTGGCCTCCGGGGCGAGCGTAACGATCACCGTCACTTCGACCAGCCTGGTCGCCCTGGCCGGGCAGCTCACCGTGAACCCCGGCGGCCAGACGATCACTGTGGTGCTCAGCCTCGGGCTATAGCCCCGTCCCGTAACGGTGCCGGAATTATCAGCTTGCTGCCCACGGTGGCTGTCGGGACCCTAGTGGCCGTCCGTCGGTCGGCCATCCCCTCGGCTGGCTGCGGCTCGGCGCCGGCCCGTTCTTCTCGGTCAACTTCGTGCCGTGGCTGATGGCTGCCACCGCGTCGCCGCAGCGGGTGAAGACCGACGGGACGCTGGCCGTCATCCAGCATCCCGCTGGCGCGCAGTTGCTCTGGGAGGTCCTTGAGAATGCGCAGCGCGGGCTGATCATGGTCGTGGCCTCGGCCAATGACGCGCGGCTCGTTCGGCTTTAAACTCTAATTCATTGCCAGGACTATTGTCCCGGCGGCCCGTTCGATTCCGTTTGTGCGCCGATCGAGCAATGTGATTGCGGCGGCGATCTGCATGAACATATCCCTGAGTCCGGGATCATTAAGAGCGTCAGCCTCGGCGGCCAGGCAAAGCGCCAGAATGCGCAGAGCGCTAGCGTCTTGTGTTGTGACTTGCTATTCTCGCGCGAGAACGGAGGCTGCGAGGGTCTCGAAACGGTTAGTTGCCTGCCGCGCCCATTCGGTCGAAGGACGGTCAGTGCTCGTCAATTGTTCCCTCAGCCTGCTGATCGCAATCAGCGTCGTGTTCGCCAGCAAATCAGGGTGCAGAGAATAGTCCATTGGATGAGCCCGAACCTACCACTCGACCAGCGTCCAGATTTCCGGGCGCGGCGCGTCGCCCACGTCGACCGAGGCGAACCGCCTGGCCGCCTCCTTGAGATGGGTCATCGCGGCGTCATGCTGGCCGTCCGCGTGCAGCAGGTCGGCCAGGTTGGTGTGCAGCGCCGCCACCCGGTGCTGGTCGCCTAGCTCGAGGCCGAGGTCGAGGGCCTCGGTGGCCACCGTCAGGGCCTCGTGGCCGCGGCCGGTCTCGGCCAGCAGCCGGGCCAGGTTGTTCAGCGCCGCCACGACCGCGCCCTGCCCGGCCCCCTGCTCGGGCAGGCGCCGCGCCTCGGGCAAACGTCGGGCCTCGAGCAGGCGCCGGGCCTCGGCCAGGCTGTCCCGCAGGTAGCCTTCCGCCGCGGCGGTGTCCCCCGCCCTGGCCGCCAGCATGCCGAGCACGTTGAGCGCCTGCGCGGTCGCGCCGGGATCGCCGGCGGTCCGGGCGCAGGCCAGCGCGGCCCGGCCGAGTTCGGCGGCCTGATCCGCGGCGCCGCGCCGGTAGGCGACGACGGCCCGGTCCGCTTCCGCCTGGGCCAGGCGTCCCGGGTCGGTGCCGGCGATCAGTTCGGTCACCACGGCCAGATGCGCCTCCGCCAGATCCCAGTCGCCCAGCCGATGATGCACGTCGGCGAGCTTGTGCTCGATCGCCGCCTGCGCGGCCCGGTCACCCTCGGTGGCTACCGCTGCGGCGGTCTCGAACTCCGCCAGCGCCTCCCGGTACCGGCCGAGCACGACCAGCACCTCGCCCATGGCGATTCGCCCGGGCAACTGCGGATAGCCCAGAGCCATGGCCTTGGCCAGGTGCGCCCGCGCCTCGTCGTGCGCGTACAGGGAACGGGCCACCACGGCGGCTCGCCACCACCACTGCGCGGCCTCCGCATCCCGTCCGGCCAGTTGCAGGTGACCGGCGACGGCCGCGGCCCGTGTGGTAGCCGGATCGCGCTCGTGTCGGCGGGTCAGGATGTCGGCCGCGCGGCCGTGCAACAGCCGGCGCCGGGCCAGCGTGGCCGATTCGTAGGCGGTCCGGCGCAGGGCCTCGTAGGGGAAGCCGTAGGACGGCGCCTGGCCAGCCGCGGGCGGGGGGATCTCGGTCAGCAGGGACCGTGCGAGCGCCTCGTCGATCGCCTCGACGATCTCGTCTTCGCCGCGCCCGCTCACCGCCCGCAGCAGGTCCGCGTCGTTGTCGTTGCTGAGCACCGCGGCGGCAGCCAGCATCTGGCGCGTGGGCTCACTCACCGCTTGCAGCCGCGTGAGCAGCAGATCTCTGACGCTGGCTGGCGGCCACCAGTCCGCTTCGGGCTCATCCGGAGGCGCCCCGGCTGGCTCCCCGGCTGGCTCCCCGCCTGGCTTCTCGGCCGTCCGGAGGGCCTCTACGTACTCGCGGACCAGCATGGGCAGGCCGCGGGTTTCGGCCAGCAGCCGGGTTACGTCGATCCTCGGCATTCCGTCCAGGCCGAGCAGCGTGCCGATCGCCTCGGGGCCGAGCGGACCCGGCTCTATCGTCTCGCCCATCGACTGGGCTTCGGCCTCACCGAGCGCGGTCCGCAGCACTCGCAGCCGGCCCGCCTGTTCGGGCTGCCAGCTCAGCACGAGCAGCAGCGGCCAGTCGGCGAGGCGTCGCACCAGGTAGGCGAGCAGCCCGAGTGACGAGCTGTCCGCCCAGTGCACATCCTCCACCACCACGATGCCCGGGCGCCGGGCCGCACTCCCGGCACGACCCGGGCCGCCACCGGTCGCCGCTCGCAGGGTGTCCGCGATGGCGGCATACAGCCTGGTGACCGCGAGCGGGCTGTCCAGGGCCGGCGCGGCCGAGTCCGGCTGAGACGCGGCCAGGGCCGGGACCAGCCGCCCGGCCATCGCGGCGGTCTGCGCCGGGAGCGTGCCGGGTAGGTCGGGCCGGATCGCCAGCGCGGTCCGCAGCAGGTCGGCGGCCAGCACGAACGGCAACCCGGTCTCGCCGTCGTGACAGCGGGCGGCCAGCACGGTGGTGCCCGCCTCGGCCGCCTCTTCGCGCAGTTCGGTGATGAGCCGCGTCTTGCCGCTGCCGGCCTGGCCGACGACGGCAACTACCCGGCCCTGCTGCCCAGCGGGCGTCCCGGCAGGCTTCCCAATGGGCTTCCCGGTGGGCTGGCTGGTGGGCTGGCCGGCCAGCCTCACAGCGGGCTTCGCGGTGGCCTCCCAGGCCGCGTGCAGGGCGGCCAGCTCGGCCGTCCGGCCGACCAGGGGCCAGGTCAGCGAGGCCGTGGACGAGGCCGGGACCGTGGACGAGGCCGGGACCGTAGACGAGGCCGGGACCGTAGACGAGGCCGGGACCGTAGACGAGGCCGACGGCGTGGCCGCGACCGGCGGCGGCCCGAGCCTTCCCGCCCGCACGTCGTCGTAGAGCCGCGTGGTCTCGGGCAACGGCCGCACGGCCAGCTCCCGATCTAGGACGCGCACCAGCGACCGGTACTGCCGCATGGCCGCCGAACGTTGCCCCGCCCATCCGTGCAGCCTGATGATCGCCTGGTGGGCGGGCTCGTGCAGCGGGTCGAGCTGCAGCCAGCGCCGGGCAGGCCCGGTGGCGCGCTCGAGCTCGCCGTCCGCGATGCAGGCCGCGACCAGCCGCTGCAGCCCGCGGGCGAGCGCCTGCCTGAGCTCCTCGCTGACCGACGCCTGCCATTCCTCGAAGTCCGGGCAGCCGCGCAGGGTGAACCCCGCCAGGAAGTCGTCCCGGTACAGCAAAGCTGCCTGCTCGAGCGACGCGGCGTCCGGCCGCGCGAGCAGGGCCTCGAACTCGCGCACGTCGACCCGGACCAAGGTCGGCGAGAGGGCGACGGCCGCGCGGCTGATGATCAGCCCGTCGCCCATCGCGGCGGCGGTCACCGACAGGGTGCGTCGCAGCGACGCCCGTCCCTTGACGCTGTCCGCCTCGGGCCAGAGCAGGTCGGTCAGCTGATCGCGGCTGTGCTCGCGGCCAGTCACCGCGAGCAGCGCGAGCAGCGCCGTCGCCTTCCTGGTATCGAAGGTGACCGGCGCGCCATCCCGCCTGACGACCGGCGGCCCGAGCAGGGCCAGGCTGAGATCCGTTGCCATCACGGCCACCGTAACGCACTTGCGTAATAAAACACGCGAGAGGGCTTGACTGCCGTAACGATCTCGTATCGCCTACTCCCTAGGCTGGTGTTGCGTCGGAAGCGATGCCGCGAACCCGGAGAGTGACATGGCGCAGCAGGTGGGGAGTACCAGCGGGACCGCTCCGGCGGCCCGCGAGGCTGAGGCCCGCGAGGCTGAGGCCCGCGAGGCTCAGGCCCGCGAGGCTCAGGCCCGCGAGGCTGAGGCCCGCGAGACTGAGGTGGCGCCTGGGGGGGAATCCGGGGCGACCGAAGTCGGCTGGCCGACCATGGCCGGCCAGCCGACCCGGGCCAGTCGCGTCCGCGGCTGGCTGCGCCGTACGCCGACGGCTGCGGCCGTCCCGACGACCGCGGCCGCGCCGAGCACGGTGGCGGCCGGGCCCGACCTTGACCTGGCCTCGAACGACCCGCTGGTCGGCTACCTGCTCAGCGCGGCCAGCGCCGTGGACATCACCGGCCTGCAGCTGCAGTCCCCGGCCCTGAAGGCCCTGCAGGAAGCCGGCGTGGTCATGGTGGTCCCGCTGATCTCTTCGGGCAGCCTGGTGGGCCTGCTCAGCCTGGGACCGAGAAGGTCAGAACGCGGATACTCAACCGATGATCTGCGGCTGCTCAACTCGCTGGCCGGTTACGCGGCCCCGGCCATGCGCGTCGGCCAGCTGGTCAGGCAGCAGCAGGCCGAAGCCCGGCAGCGGGAGCGGATCGAGCAGGAGCTGAAGATCGCGCAGATCATCCAGCAGCAGTTCCTGCCGAAGAGTCTGCCCGACCTGCCCAGCTGGCACGTGGCCGCGTTCTACCGCCCGGCCCGCACGGTCGGCGGCGACTTCTACGACTTCATCCCGCTGCCGGACGGCCGGGTCATGTTCGTGGTCGGTGACGTCACCGACAAGGGCATCCCGGCCGCGCTGGTCATGGCGAGCACGCACGCGCTGCTCCGGGACGCCGCGCCCCGGCTCATCTCGCCGGGCGAGGTCCTCGGCCACGTCAACGACATGCTCTGCGTCGATATCCCGGCGCACATGTTCGTCACCTGCCTGGCGCTGGTGCTCGACCCGGCCAGCGGCAAGGTGGAGTTCGCCAACGCCGGCCACGACGTCCCGTACGTGCGAACCCGGGAGGGCGTCCAAGAGCTGCGAGCCCGGGGCATGCCGCTCGGGCTGATGCCCGGCATGGACTACGAGGAGATGCGCTTCCAGTTCGAGCCGGGTGACTGCGCCCTGCTGCATAGCGACGGATTGGCCGAGGCGCACGCGCCGGACCGGGAGATGTTCGGTTTCCCGCGGGTGGCGGAGCTGGTCGGCAAGGGACCCTCGGGGGAGGCCCTCATCGATCTGTGCCTGACCGAACTAGGCAACTTCACAGGTCCCGAGCACGAGCAGGAAGACGACATCACGCTGGTGTCGCTGCAGCGCTCCCCATCAGCGTGGCATCAGGGGGACCAGGCCAGCCAGGAGAACCACGGGGGAGGTACATCATGACGCAGGTAGCCCGGTCGACGCCGCGCAGGCTCGACGCGTTCACGCTGGCCAGCGAGCTAGGCAACGAACGCCTCGCGCTGGCGCGGGTGGCCGGGACGGTGCAGGACCTGGGCCTGTCGCAGGCCAGGCTCGAGCGGCTGAAGACCGCGGTGGCCGAGGCCACCATGAACGCGATCGAGCACGGCAACGGCAACCGCCCGGAGATCCCGGTCGAGGTCGAGGTGACCCAGAACGGCGACGAGATCGTCGTCGCGATCAGCGACCAGGGCGGCGACGCCAACGCCGGCCCCAGCGCTGGCGATCAGGAGGCCCCCGATCTTGCCAGGAAGCTCGACGGCGAGCAGAGCCCGCGCGGCTGGGGGTTGTTCCTCATCCGCAACATGGTCGATGCGATGCACATTACGACCGACGGCCAGCGGCACACCATCTGGCTGACCATGCGAACTGGAGGTGCTGCACATGACGAGCACATGTGAGGCCGCGACCCGGGTGCTCTCTGGAGCCGCCGTCATCGAGCTTTCCGGCGAGGTCGACGGGTCGGCCGCCACGGTCCTGACCGCCGCGTATGAGCAGGCGGTCAGCGCGGCCCCCGATCTGGGGACTGTCGTACTCGACTTCGCCGCGGTGGACTACATCAACTCCACCGGGATCGCGCTCATCGTGAGCGTGCTCGCCCGGGCGCGGGCCGAACGCAGGAAGGTCGTCGCCAGCGGGCTCTCCCCGCACTACCGCGAGATCTTCGACATCACCCGGCTGTCGGACTTCATCGAGCTCTTCCCCGATCTCGACCGTGCCGTCAGCCAGCTCACGCCGCCGGCTGCCTCAGCCGGCCAGACTCAGCAGATCTGATAAGGAAGCAAGGGGAGGACACCAGATGAGCGCACCAGTGATCACGATGGACGTTCGCCGGGTCGGCGAGAAGACGGCCGTCGTGGACATCAGGGGTGAAGTGACCGCGGCCTGCGAGCCGGTGCTCATGTCGGCGTATGAGGCGGCGGGCGGCAGCGCGACGAGCAAGCTTGTCCTCAACTTCGCCGGCCTGGAGTACATGAACAGCGGCGGCATCGGCATGCTCGTGACCCTGCTCGTGCGGGCCAACCGGCAGCATCAGCAACTCGCCGCCTACGGGCTGAGCGAGCACTACCGCGAGATCTTCGAGCTGACCAGGCTCGACGAGGCGATCACCATCTACGACAGTGAGGAATCGGCGCTCAATGGCGTCGTGCGGTAAGGGGGAGACAGAGCCATGACAGAGCCAGCCATGACAGAGCCAGCCATGACAGAGCCAGCCATGACAGAGCCAGCCATGACAGAGCCAGCCGGTCCGGACAAGGTGGCTTCGGCCGAGCAGATCGGGCTGAGCGCCCGCGAGGCCGCCTCACTCCCGCCGCGGGACGCGGCCAGCTGGGCCAGGAAGGTCGACCGGCTGCAGGTCGACCCGCGGGACGGAGTCCGCGGCACCAACGTCGCCGGGCGCAGGCTCACCGGCCCAGTGCAGGGCTTCGGCAAGATGTGGCAGAAGACCTACCGGATGGACGCCGGGCCGCGCATCCAGCCGCGGCAGGCCATCGCCACCTGGCGCGAGCACTTCCCCGAGTTCTGGCCGAAAGGCAACCGGTTCGCCGGCGCGCTCACCGGCATCAACCCCGGCGACGTGGCCCTGCTTGACCTGGCCATCGGGGGCGGGGTCAAGCTGTCCACAGGCGTCTTCGTCCTGTACGCCGACGCCGAGTCGTTCACGCTCATGACCCCGCAGGGCCATATGTTCGCCGGCTGGATCACGTTCTCCGCCGAGCGCGAGCGCGACACGACCATGGTGCAGGCGCAGGTGCTGATGCGGGCTAACGATCCGCTGTATGAGGTCGCCATGACCTTCGGCGGCCATCGCAAGGAGGACAAGTTCTGGGCGGCCACGCTGACCGCGCTCGGCCAGCGGCTGGGGGTCGGTGACCCGAAGGTCGAGACCCGGAGCACCTGCGTGGACTCCAAGCGGCAGTGGCGCCACTCTCGCAACGTCTGGCACAACTCGATGGTGCGCAGCGTGCTGCAGACCCTCGCCGCCCCGGTCACCGGCCTCGGGCACCTCATGCGAGGCAACAAGCGCGGCGTGAAGAGCCGGCCCAACGGGTAACTGAGCAGCCATGCGATCCGATCTTGACGCTGTTGTCGTCGGCAGTGGGCCGAACGGCCTGGCCGCCGCCGTCACGATGGCCGCGGCCGGCCTGCGGGTACTCCTCATCGAGGGGGCGCCCGCGATCGGCGGCGGCTGCCGGACCGAGGAGCTGACGCTGCCCGGCTTCTGGCACGACGTCTGCTCGGCGGCGCACCCGCTGGCGGTCGCGTCGCCGTTCTTCCAGCGCTTCGACCTGGCCGCGCGCGGGGTCACGCTGGCGTGGCCCGAGGTGGAGTTCGCCCATCCACTGGACGGGGGGCGGGCCGCGATCGTGTCCCGTTCGGTGGCTGAAACGGCCGCGCGGCTCGGCGCCGACGGCCGCTCCTACCGGCGCCTGATCGGCCCGATGACCAGCCACATGGAAGAGATCTGCCAGGCGATCCTGGCCCCGCTGCGCAAGCCGCCCGCGCATCCGCTGGCCGTCGCCGGCTACGGCGCCCGGGCGGTCCTGCCTGCCTCCGCGGTGGCCAGGCGCTGGCACACCGAGGAGGCCCGCGCGATCATGGCCGGCGCCGCGGCGCACGCCATGATGCCGCTCACCGCGGTACCGACGGCGGGCATCGGGCTGATGCTGATCGGGCTGGCCCACGCGGTGGGCTGGCCGCTGGTGGCGGGCGGCAGCGCCCGGATCACCGACGCGATGGCCGCCGCCCTGATCGCCAGCGGCGGCAGCATCGAGACCGGCCGCTGGGTCCGCTCGCTGACCGAACTGCCCTCGGCCAGCGCCACCATCCTGGACGTCTCACCCAAGATGCTGGTGCAGCTGGCGGGCGACCGGCTGCCCGGCGGGTACCGCGCCGCGCTGCGCCGGTTCCGCTACGGTCCTGGGGTCTGCAAGGTGGACTTCGCCCTGTCCGGCCCGGTGCCGTGGACCAACGAGGACTGCCGCCGGGCCGGCACCTTGCACCTGGGCGGCCGTTTCGAGCAGGTCGCCGCGGCCGAGGCCGAGGTCGCCGCGGGCAAGCACCCGCAGGACCCGTACGTCCTCGTGGTGCAGCCCGGGGTCGCCGATCCTTCCCGCGCGCCGGCCGGCCGGCACACGCTGTGGACCTACTGTCACGTCCCGTCCGGCTCCGACGTCGACATGACCGACCGGATCGAAGCGCAGATCGAACGCTTCGCCCCTGGTTTCCGTGACCTCATCCTGGCCCGCGCGGTCCGCACCGCCACCGGCGAAGAGGCATACAACCCGAACTACGTCGGCGGCGACATCGGCGTCGGCATGCAGACCCTGCGGCAGACCATCCTGCGTCCGGTGCCCCGGTGGAACCCGTACCGGACGCCGATCCGCGGCGTCTACCTCTGCTCCTCGGCGACCCCTCCGGTCCCCGGCGTGCACGGCCGCTGCGGTGAGCTCGCCGCCCTGACCGCCCTCCGCGACGTCTTCGGCATCCGTGACCTGCCGGACATCGGTCCCGCTCGCCTGCGTCCCCCCGGCCACCGTCTCCGCCCCGCGCTAAAACCCTTTCCGGACCGAACGAGCGTAGTTTCACGCCCTCGTTAGCGCGTCTCGCCCGGCCTACCGGCGCGGTTACCTGGCCTTGCCCTTGATTGAAGCGTGCATGACCACCCCGGCCGGCTGCGCGGACGTCGCGTAATAGGCGACGCAATGCAGGGCTCTGTCGCGGCTCGGCGAGGGCCAGGTAGACGCGTCGGGCACGATATCGGTCCAGGTGTAGAGCGATTTCGAGTACGCGATTCCCACGTAGGACTGGAAAGCGCTGTCGCATTCTGCGGTGGCTTTAGCCTTAATGGCGTTATATCCAGGAAAAGAACCGCCCTGAGGCCAGAAATGGTTATTCGCGTAGAAAACCTCGGCGGTGTGGGCCTGGCCGCATGGCACTGCCTCGGTGATCTTCGGCCACGGTGTCGTCTCGTTCAGCTGCATGTTCGCCCCGGTCAGGCAGTCTCCGACCTGGAACTGGTTGAGCTGCAGGCTACCCACGGTTGGGGTCGCGCTGGCGCTGGGCGAGGCACTGTGTGACCGGCTCTGGGTCGGGCTCACGGTCGGCCCGCCCGCGGCCGCCTTGTGTGACCCCGGGCTCAGCGCCAGGACCAGCGCGACGACGATCACCAGGATGGCCGCGGCCGCGCCGACGGGGATTAGCCATTTGGGCCGCCCGCGCTGACGGCCCGGCCCCGCGGGCGGCGAGTACCACTGGTCGGCCCCGGGCATGCCCGGCCCGCTCGGGGGCGGCGTCCCGGGCTGGCCAGACCACCATGAACTGCCCCCCGGGGCAACCGGATCGCCCTGACCCGTCCGGTAACCCTGCGGCTCTGGGTACTGCTGCTGGCCCGGGTACCCCTGCTGGCTCTGGGTACCCCTGCTGCCCCGGGTACCCCTGCTGCCCTGGGTACCCCTGCTGGCCCGGGTACCCCTGCTGCCCTGAGTAGCCCTGCGGGCCCGTGTAACCCTGCTGTCCCGGGTAGCTCTGCTGACCGGAGTAGCCCTGTTGGCCCGAGGACCCCTGCTGGCCCGGGTTGCTCTGCTGTGCCGGGTTGCTCTGCTGGCCCGGGTAGTCCTGCTGTGCCGGGTAGCCCTGCGACCCCGAAAAGCCTTGCGGATCGGCGTATCCCTGCGAGCCCGGGTACCCCTGCTGGCCCGGGTACCCGGGCTGTCCAGGGGCGCCTTGCTGGCCCGGATAACTGCCCGGCCCGGAAGGTCCCTGGGCGCCCGGCGATCCGGCGCCCACCGTGGCGGGCGGTGGCGGGGTCTGCGGGGACAGCGTCGTCCGGGTCGGCGGGTCAACCTGTGCGTTGCTGCCTGTGGGGGGCTCGTCCATGGCCTCCGCGGCCACGGGAATCGCGTCCGCCGGGGCCGGGTCCGGGTCGAACCTGTCGGCCACGAAACCGCCACCGAAGGAACCGCCACCGAAGGAACCGCCGGCCATCGAACCGCCGCTCGCGGCGGGCGGATGCACGCTCATGTCCCTCGTACCGGCCGCCGACGGGTCGAGGATCCGGGGCGGCAGCCAGTTGCTCAGGTCCGCGGCCGATGGGTACGCGGCCGAAAGTTCGGCGAGGAACTCGGTGGCCGTCGGCCTGCGCTTGGGGTCCCGGGACAGGCTCCTCTTGATCAACGGCCGCAGGTTGTCCGGGACGTTATCAGTGCTCGGCTTGCCGTGCACGACGCGGTAGAGAAGCGCGGCCGTGTCGCCGCTGCCGAACGGACCTTCGCCGCGGGCGGCGTAGATGAGCACGCCGGCCAGGCTGAAGATGTCGCTGGCGGGGCCGACGGTCAGGCCCTCGGCCTGCTCGGGGGACATGAAGCCGGGCGAGCCGATCATGAAGCCGGTGCCGGTCAGCGCCGTAGCCTCGGCAGCGGAGGAAATGCCGAAGTCGATGATCCGCGGCCCGTCCTGGGCCAGCAGCACGTTGGAGGGCTTGAGGTCGCGGTGGATGACGCCTGCCGCATGGATGGCGATCAGCCCCTCGGCCAGCCCCGCGGCCAGCGCGAGCACCGAACTGTCCGGCAGTGGCCCCTGCTGCTCGACCGCGTCGGACAGCGACGTGCCCGGAACGTAGGCGGTGACCAGCCAGGGCACCGGCCCGTCGATGTCGGCGTCGACCACTTGCGCGGTGAACAGGCCGCCTACCTTGCGCGCCGCCGAAACCTCACGCGCGAAGCGCGCCCGGAAGCCCGCGTCCTCAGCCAGGTTCGCGCGGATGACCTTGACCGCGACCATGCGACCACCGGGGGAACGAGCCAGGTAAACCCGGCCCATTCCGCCACTGCCAAGCCTCCCGAGCAGCACGTAAGGCCCCACGCGCTGGGGATCGCCGGCTTGTAGCGCCGCCAAAACTGGTCACCCCCACCTAAACCGTCATGCATAGCGCCAGCTGGCACCGGTTCGCAAGAATTAGACATACCACAGATCTGGGCTGCGGTCAGGCCCCCGGATGGCTGCTAAAACCGGCTCTTCCGCTAGGTAACGGCACGTGTCCAGGTACGGCCGTGCCGATACCTCGTTCGGCCTGGACCGGCGCGACCAGAGCCAGCCGGTCGACCTGGACCTCGGCACCCGCCGGGCCCGGGCCGCCGCGCTGCTCACGATGGCGCTGCCCGGTTCGGTGTACGTCTACCAGAGCTCTACCGCCGCGCGCTGCGGATCCGCCGCGCCGAGCCCGCCCTCGGCGCCGCCCGCAGGATGACCTGGCTGCCCGCCCCCGACGGGGTGCTCGCCTTCGACTGCGGCGGCGTAGCCTGCGTGGCCAACCTTTCGGCCCGTCCGGTAGAACTTCCGCCCCACACCGCCGTCCTGCTGGCCAGCGCCCCGCTGGCCGCCGCCGTGCGCCGTGCGCCGTGTTGACCGATCATGGGGCGATATCGATAATGACCTCCATGTCGTCAGGTACGGGATACCGCAGTCGCTCGTGCGCCGCATTGGCGAATTCCTGGTGGATCTCCAGCCCTCCGGCCCGCCGGCCCAGGCGTCGGGCCGCCACGACCGTCGTGCCGGAACCGGCGAAGGGATCGAGGACCACCCCGCCCGCCGGTGAACATGCCTTGATGAAGAACTCGGCCAGCTTCTCGGGCATCGCAGCCGTGTGACCGCCGGCACCGCGATGCTGATTGTAGGTCTGCGGGACGGAGACTACGTTGCCCGGATCGGCCCCGCCGCGCAGGTAAGTCCTGGTCCGGTCGCGCCCGAAGCCCGCATCAGTATTGCGCCGCCCCAGGGTGTCGAGCTTGCGTCGCTCGATCTCCTCGGGCGTGGTGCGGTATGGAACGCGAATGGCATCCAGGTCGAAGTATGGCTTCGGGCCCTTGGCGAACGCATAGAGGTACTCGAAGCTGTCCTTAGTCCGCGGCCCGAAACGGCCGGGCACGCCGTTGGGCTTGGACCAGATGTAGGTCTCCAGCCACCGCCAGCCTTGCTGCTGCAGTGCGAGCACGAGTTGGTAGACGTAGGGATGACGCTGTCCCTGGAGCGGTCCGCTTTTGGCCACGCGGTTCTTGATGTTCAGGACCAGCCAGCCAGTGCCGGCCGTAGCCGACAGCATCTGCCTGCCGAAGGGCAGGAACCACTCGACGTAATGGTCGGGATGGATGCGGCTGTAGGCGCGGGCGTCCGCATACGGCGGGCTGGTAAACCACAGGTCAACCAAACCTTCGGGGAGAGCGGGAAGCCATTGGCTGCTGTCGCCCCAGGTGACGCCATCGGCCAGAAGCTCATTGAGCGCGTCCCGCCCGGTCTCGCGCGGACCGGGCGGGGACGCGTCGAATGCATGGACCGTCACGGGTAGCCACGGTAACGATTGCCTACGACATTTGCCCTCAGGCGCACCGAGGTCCGACGGACATACGAGCACCCAGCAGCCTCGCACCCGCCGAGCCAGCGGGTGCGAGGCTTAATAGGACCTAGTTGCTGCGCAGCCAGGTCGCGCTGAAGTTCTCCCCGCCGCTCAGCGAGGAGACGCTGTCCTTATCGCGCCCGGAGTTGTCGATCATGATGATCTGGGTCACCCCGCCGGCGCTGCCGAGAGCGGACCCGTTAGCCGTCGAGCCGGTGATGCTCACCGTGCCGAAGTCGGCCAGCGGCAAGATGCCGCCGCTGCCGGTGCAGCACGGCGCCTCGACGATGACCTCGGCGGAGGACCTGGCCGCCCCGGCCAGGGTGCCCGTGGTGGTGTGACTCCAGCCCTGCGTGGTGTCCTGGATATACAGGTTGAAGTGGTTGCTGCCTGTATAGGTCACCGACGCGTTGAAGTGGTCGCCGGGCCGCACCGTGTTGGAGTACGACACCGAGGGATTGGGATACATCTCGTACCAGGCGTAGTACACCGCCCGGCCGCCGGAGCAGTCGGTATCGCTGCCGGTCTGCTCGACCGAGCTGCTGTTGTAGCCGTCAAGGCCGACCCAGAAGGATGAGTACTGCCAGCGGCGATATCATCACAAACTTGCACATCTGCGGCTGAATCTGGCTTGATGACCTCGATGGCTTTGCGCTCACGCCCCGATGCTGATCTGCGCCCACGGGCTAGCCCGGTTAGAACGGGGACCGCCATGATCGCCGCGGTCCGCCGCGCCGCGTCCGCCCACGGCCCGGGGGCCGCCGCCGGGCTCGTCCTCGGGCTGCTCGCACTCGGTCCCGGGCTGCGCCGCGGGTTCCTGCTCAGCTACGACATGGTGTTCGTGCCCCGCGAGCCGTTCACCTCGGCGATGTTCGGGCTGGTCGGCGGGGCGCCGCGGGCGGTGCCGAGCGACTTCGCCGTCGCCGTCGCCTCCCGCCTGCTCCCGGCCGACATCGTGCAGAAGCTCGTCCTGCTGCTGATCTTCGTGCTGGCCTGCTCGGGTGCGGCCGCGCTCCTGGACCGCGAGCCCGCGCTCGCCCGCCTAGCCGCTGCCGTGTTCTACGGCTGGAACCCCTATGTCGCAGAAAGGCTGATCATCGGCCAGTGGGCGCTGCTGCTCGGCTACGCCGGCCTGCCGTGGGTGCTGCGCGCCGTGCTCAGGCTCGATGACGGTAAGCGGGGCGTGGCCCGGCTGGCCCTGGCCCGGCTGGGACTAGCACTGCTGCCCGCCGCCGTCGGCGGCTTCGCCGCCATGGCCATCACCGTGCTGGTGGCCGCACCCGTGGCCGTGTGTACCAGACGGGCCCGGACCGTGGCCGTTACGCTGGCCGCGCTCGCCGTCGGCAGCCTGCCCTGGTTGATCCCGTCCGTGCTGCACACCGTGTACGCCGACCCGGCCGGCGTGGGCGCGTTCGCGGCCCGGGCTGACACTCCGTTCGGCGCCGTCGGCAGCCTGGTCATGCTGGGCGGGACGTGGAACGCCACCACGGTGCCCAAGGCCTACGGTGGGCACTGGTCCGCCATCTGGCTGGCGCTCGTCCTGGCCGCCGTCGCCGGCTACGCCGTGCTTGGCCTGCGGCGCCGTCGCTGGCCGGGGCTCGCGACGGGCGCGGTCGCGGGCCTGGTGATCGCCGCCATCGGGGTGACCGCCCCGGGGCGTGCCGTGCTCCGCGGCGCTATCGGGTTCTGGCCGGGCTTCGCCATCGTTCGTGACAGCCAGCAGTTCACCGCTCCGCTGGCCCTGGCCGAAGCCGCCGGTTTCGGGCTGGCCGTGGCCTGGAGCATGCACCCCAGATCGTTCGGTCGAGGTAGACCTCAGGCCGAACGGACCGGCGGCAAGCATCGGGCCCCGGCCCTAGCGGACGCTCCGGGCCTGGCCCTGGGCGTGTTCGCCCTGCTGGCCCCGGTCTTGCTGCTCCCCGGGCTGGCCTGGGGGGCAGCCGGACGGCTGCGCCCGGCCGCCTACCCAGGCGTCTACCTGGCCGCGGCGCGCGCGATCGACGCCAGCCGCGCCCCCGGCGCCGTGCTGCTGCTGCCCTGGGCGGCCGACCGGACGCCGTCCTGGAACCACGGCGAAGTGATGCTCGACGCCTGGCCCCGGCTGGTGTCCCGGCCGGTCATCTGGAACGACGGGACCGTGGTCGGCAACCTGGCGCTGGCGCCAGACGACCCCCGCGCGCGGCGGCTGGATGGCGTCATCGCCTCATCCGGCCAGCTGACCGCGGCCCTGCGGGCGGCCGGAGTCCGGTTCGTCGTGGTGGACGCGGCCCCGCCGGACGCACGGGACCCGCAGAACGCGCAAGACACGCCGACGGGCGCCAGACTGGCTGGCTGCACGACCTTGTACAGTCGGCCTGACCTGGTCGTTTATCAAATAACTGGATAGCCGCCCGTGGTAGTACTTGTTACATTTTGAGCAAGTTACTAGCTAGTTGCTTACTTATGACGCTAGGGTCCAGCCATCGAGTCCCGGAGGAGGAGCGCCCCGTGTCCCGTCTGATCATCGCTATCGTCGTGGGCATCGTGATCGCCGTCGGGGCGGTGGCCGTCGCGGAGAACGTGCTGTCCAGCGCCTCGAACGGCTCGCCTACCAACGCCTCGCTGTACCAGTACGGGTCGCGCTGACGCGCCGCCCGGCGGTGGCGAGTGCGCAGTGGGGGAGTTTCTCAGCGGCTATCGAAGCGGCGGTTACCGGCTCAGCGGTTACCCGGCCGGCCGTCCTGGAGATTGTCGTTCCGGCACGTAACGAGGCTCTCAGGCTGCCCGAAGGGCTGGCCGCGCTGTGCCGCAAGGCCGTCACGCTTCCGCTGCCGACGTCGATCGTCGTGGTGGACAGCGCCAGCACCGACGGCACCAGCGAGGTGGTATGGCACCTGCCCCGGCAGCCGGTGCCGGTCCGGCTGGTGCGCTGCGAGCGGCCGGGCAAGGGCATCGCGGTGCGGGCCGGGCTACTGGCCACCCGGGCGCCGTTCGCCGGTTTCTGCGACGCCGACATGGCGACCGAACTCTCCGCTCTCGACATAGCGATTCACCTGCTGACCGCGGGGCACCCGATGGTGATCGGCTCCCGTGCGCTTGAGGAGTCGGTCGTGCAGGCCCGGTCGAGCGCGGCCCGCCGGGTCGGCGCCGCCGCGTTCCGCGCGCTGGCCCGCCAGATCGTCCCGGACGCGACCGACACCCAGTGCGGGTTCAAGTTCTTCTCCGGGCCGCTGGTCCGGGCCGCGGTGCAGTCGCTGCGTACGGCAGGTTTCGCCTTCGACATCGAGCTGATCGCCCGCTGCCAGTGGCTGGGCGCGACGCTGACCGAGATCCCGGTCCGCTGGCGGGACGTGGCGGGCTCCACGTTCTCGGTTCAGCGCCACTCCGCCGCCGCGTTCCGCGACGTCGCGGCCATCTGGCTGCGGTCCCGGGCCGAACCGGCCCAGGAGCAGGGCCGCGAAGCGCGCGAGGCGCTCGTGCGTGAGCTAGCCCCGGCCCAGCAGCCGCTGCCGGCCAGCGCCAGCACGGGATGACCGCCCCCAGCCTGAACGGCCTGCGGATCGCCATCGCCAACTGGCGGGATCCGTGGCACCCGCAGGCCGGCGGAGCCGAGCGTTACGCCTGGGAGATGGCCTGCGGCCTGACCCAAGCCGGGGCGAAGGTGCACTTCCTGACCGCCCGCGCCGCCGGTCAGGCCCGCCGCCAGCAGCGGGACGGGGTCGAGATCGTCAGGCTCGGCGGCCGGTTCACCGTATACCCGATGATCCTCGCGTGGCTGCTTGCCCGCCGCCGCTCCTTCGACGCGGTGCTCGACTGCCAGAACGGGATCCCGTTCTTCACCCCGCTTGTGCTGCCGCCGAAGGTGCCCGTGCTGTGCGTGGTCCATCACGTGCACACAGCCCAGTTCGGGGTGCATTTCGGCCGGTGGATGGCCGGCGTCGGCCGCTTGCTCGAGGGACCGGCGGCGCGGCGGGTGTACCGGCGGCACGCCTGCGTGGCGGTCTCGCCGTCCACCGTCACCGCCATGCGGGAACGGCTCGGCTGGACCGGCGACATCTACCTGGTCCCGAACGGCACCTGCCTGCCCCGGACCAGCGCGGTCGCGCGGGCCGAGGCGACCAACCTTGTCTGGGTCGGCCGCCTGGTCGCCCACAAGCGACCTGAGCGGCTCATCGGAGTAGCCGAGCGAATGGTGCTGCGGCAGGGCTCTGATCGCCAGGTCCTCGACGTGGTGGGCCACGGCCCCGCGGCCGGGCCATTGGCCGCCCTGGTGGCCGGCCGCGGCCTGGATTCCGTCGTCAGGCTGCGCGGCTTCGTCGCGGAGCAAGCTAAGCAAGCGCTGGTGGCGGAGGCGCTGCTGCACCTGAATACCTCGCAGGGGGAGGGCTGGGGCCTGTGCGTGCTCGAGGCGGCCGCCCTCGGCGTGCCTACGGTCGCCTACGAGGTCGACGGGCTGCGCGACGCGGTCCGCGACGGGGAGACCGGCTGGCTGGTCAAGGACGGCGAGCAACTGGCCGACGTGGTGGACCAGACGCTCAAGGAGCTGAGCGACCCGGACCGCCGGGCAGCTGTCGCCGCGGCCTGCCGCCGGTGGGCCGCGCAGTTTGACTGGGGCCGCAGTACGGCGCGGATGGCCGCGCTGATCCACGCCTCGGTCACGGCCGGAACGTCGCTGGCCCGCCGCCACGAGGCCTGGATCGTGGCCGGGCCGGACGGTGACGTGCTGGCCGAGGGGCCGGTCTTGGACCAGCTCATCGCCCGGGGTGCCGCGGTGCGCAGGCAGGCCACCCCGCTAGAAAGGCTGACGGGAGCGGGATAGGCGAGCATTTGCCGGCCACCGCCGATTGCGGCCACCCGAACGACCCGTGGTGGTAAGAACATTTCCGCAGTTCATCGCCCTGTGATTAGGACTTGCCCGATAGATGCGTAAAAGTGATGACAAATCACCGACCAAAGCGCCGGAACTCGTTACCGACATGTGCTAAAACAGCAGGGCAATTCGTGTCAGGGTCCGCCATACTACTGCCAGGTAACTTTCGCCTTCCGTCTGCCCAGGCGGCCGGCCGCTTACAGGAGGATCGATGCGTCGTCGTGTCGGGCTTATCCTTGCCGGGCTTGGGACGTGTCTCATCGTGTTCGCGGTACTCATGCCGACCTGGGTGAGCAGCAAAGTGCTCAAGTTCCCGCTCAATGAGTACGCCACGGCTACCTTGACCGCCAGCAACGTCTCCTACTTCAGCCCGACCAAGCTGACCGAGTTGACCGGCGTGAACATGGAGGCCACGTACACCATAAAGGGCAATGCCGGGGCGGGCTCGTCCTCGACGGCGGTCTGGAACCAGTTCATCTACGTCTATGACCAGACCAACAAGCTGCCGTTCCAGACCATGACGCGCACCATGGCCTTCGACCGCCGCACCGCCCAGCTGATCAACTGCTGTGGCTCGAACGTCGGCGGCGATTCGTCGGTCGAACAGAGCGGTACCGTCGGCTACGTGTTCCCGATCGGGACGCAGAAGCAGACCTACGACGTCTTCGACACCAACCTGAACAAGCCGGTGCCCTTTACCTACGCGGGCGCCGACACGGTCAACGGCATCCAGGCCTACCGTTTTACCGAGAACGTAGGCCCGATCCAGAACGGCACCCAGGTCGTGCCTGGCTCGCTGGTCGGCGAGTCCCAGGCGTCGGTCGTCCTGCCGCAGTACTACCAGATGCACCTGACCTACTGGATCGACCCGGACACCGGTGCGCTGCTCAACGCGACCGAACACGAGACGCTGACCCTCCGGAACTCCCAGGGCGCGCAGGCCCTGCTGCTCCTGGACGCCAACCTGGCGATGACCCCGGCCAGCGTGAACGGCCTGGTGACCCTGGATAACAGCCAGCGGAGCAAGATGACCCTGGTCACCACGATCCTGCCGCTGGTGACCGGCATCGTGGGCGTCATCTTGCTGATCGTGGGCATCTTGCTGTCCCGCAGGCCGCGCGAGGACGTCGAGGGCGGCGCCAGCGCCACGTCCCCCGAACTCGACGCCGCCGAACCCGAGGAAGCCGACCGCTCCGCCGGGTCCGCCACCCAGCCCTCCCTGGTCCCCGGCCTGGACGACCCTCCCCACGAGGCCACCGCCGAGACCCCCGCCGAGACCCCCGCCGTCAAGCAGGAGGCGGCCTCGCCCGAGGCGTCCCAGGCCGAAGCCGCCGCGCCTGAAGCCGCCGCGCCTGAAGCCGCCGCGCCTGAAGCCGAAGCCGAAGCCGAGGCTGCCGCGGCCGAGACCGCCGAAGCTGCCGAGACGGCCGAAGCCGCCGAAGCTGTCGAGACCGCCGAAGCTGCCGAAGCTGCCGAAGCTGCCGAGACCGCCGAGACGGCCGAAGCTAAGGCCGACGCTCCGGAGGCCCCCGCCGCCGAGACGCCCGCCGCCGAGACGCCCGCTGCCGAAGCGCCCGCCGCGGAGGCCGCCGAGGGCGCCGCGCCCGAAGCGGCCGAGGCCGAGGCCGCCCAGGCCGAAGCCGCCGCGCCCGCCGCTGAATCGCAAGCAGCGGACTCAGCGGCCAAAGCCGACTCGCCTGCCGAGGGCGCCCCAGCCGAAGCGCCGACCGCCGAGATTCCGGCCGCGGCTACCAGCGAGTCGTCCGAAGCTGCCTCGGCGGATGCCCCCGCGACGAACTCCCGCCGCGGGCGTCGCGGCAGTCACCGCCGCTAAGCATCCGCAGCAGCCACCGCCGCTAGGCATCAACCCCGCTATCCCTCGCGCCGCAGCACCAGCAGCAGGTTCCAGGTGAGGAATTCCCGCAGCGTGGGTACGCGGAGCAACGGCCGGGTCCAGCCGGGCAGGTACCGCGGCACCGCATCGACCACGACGACTCCCTGAGCCGAACGTGCCCAGCCAAGCACTTCGGCCACCGACACCGGATACAAGCTGTCGCCGAAGCGGTTCTTCGGCACCTTGCCGTGCCTGCGCTGATACCGGGCCGCCGCACGCTCACCACCGAGGTAGTGCCAGGGGGAGGTCTCATGCCCGCCGTATGGCGACAGCCAGTTGGTGAAGGTCACGAAGACGATGCCGCCCGGCCTGGTGACCCGCAGCATCTCGGCCAGCATCGCGGGCCAGTCCCTGACGTGCTCGAGCACGTTAGAGGAAAAGCACACGTCCACAGCGCCCGACGCGATGGGCAGGCGAGTCGCGCTGGCCGCGATGCTGCCCTTCTCCGGCGGACCGAGGGCGGCCATCTCCCCGCTGTCGGCGTCGACACAGAACGACCGGGCCCCCATGCGGTTCAGTTCCCTGACGAAGAACCCCGGCCCGCCACCGACATCGATCACGACCTGCCCATCCAGTTCCGCGTACTGGCTGAGCTGAAGGATGGTGTCCTGGGCCAGCGCGGTGTAGTAGGCCTGCGGGGTCGCCTGCTCGGTGCGGAATGCCCGGAACAGCCGAACGGACCGCGCCAGGTCCGCGCGGAACACCTTGTCGTCACTCATGACGATGTCATCTAACACGTATCTGTCGTGATGGCGAAGCCAGCCCATCAAAGGACTGTTGCTGCGCCCGGGTAGCTGCTCCCAGTCCTCCTGCCGCCCGCGAGCGGTGAGGTCGAGCCACTTGTAGGTACCGTCGACCAGGTCAGTGCCTCGCGCGTAGCTGGAGTAGGTATAGAAGCCCCCGTCGCTATGGCGGAGGAAGGCGCTGATGCCGTGCATCTCCCCGGGCCAGCCCTGCCAATTCGGGCCGAGCTCAGTGATTCCAGGGGGCGTCCCAGAAGGGTCTCACCTCGACCCTGGCGGCCCGCGCGAGCGGATGTGCGGCGGCAATCTGGACGGCCGCCTCCAGGTCGGCGCATTCCACTACGTCATAGCCGCCTATCTGCTCTTTGGTCTCCGCGAACGGCCCGTCGGAGACCAGCACTTCACCGTCGTGGATACACACGATCTTGGCTTCGCCGGCCGAGCGTAGCGGGGCGCCGTACAGCCTGATCCCGCGCTCGGTCATGCTTTCCACCCACGACTTGACGGCCATCGTCATGGCCGCGCCCTCGTCCGCTGTCGCCTCAGCTGACTCATCGACCCAGAACATCAGCATGTACTTCATGGCTCCTCCAATATCCCCCGAGGTGGCTCCTGACACTCACGAGGATGGCCGCCGGACAGCAGCCGCGCTAGGCTTTTGGCATCGTCCTCACGGGAGGCGCGATGATGGCAGGGCCAGAAGACGGTATAGCGGCAGGCCGCGGCCACCTGCGAGCATCGCAGGCCGACCGTGAGCAGGTGATCGACGTGCTGAAGGCCGCGTTCGTCCAAGGCAGGCTGGCCAAGGACGAGTTCGAGGCGCGTGTCGTCCAGACGTTCGTCTCACGAACCTACGGGGAACTGGCTGCCGTTACCGCCGGGCTGACCAGAGCTCAGCCAGTGCGTGCGCCTGCCCCGGCGAAGGTGGCGAAGCCGAACCCTACCCGGGCGCGGGCAAAAACGGCGGCCGTGTGGGGTTCCTTCGGGATAGTTCTGCCGGCCCTTTTTGCCGCTATTGTCGTCCCCGGTTCTGCCAATATTTCAGCCGCGATCGGCAGGACCGCTGTCGTTTTCATCGTTTTCTGGCTGATCGGCTCGTTCGTGATGATCGCGAACGCGGACTGGTGATCGATAACGGTCCTGCTGACCCTGGCCACCCCCGGCGTCAGCCGCTGGTCAGCTCCGGCGTCAGCCGCTGGTCAGCTCCGGCGTCAGCCGCTGGTCAGCTCCGGCGTCAGCCGCTGGTCAGCTCCGGCGTCAGCCGCTGGTCAGCTCCGGCGGCGTGCTGCCCGGGCCGATCTGGGCCTTCAGCGCGGCGAGCTCGTGGTCCACGTCCGCGGCCGTCCCGGCCTCGTCGAGTTCCTTCTGGATGTCGTCGGTGTCACCGCCGACGTCCTCCAGCACCCCGGACTGCAGCAGCTCGTCCAGCGCGCCGGCGCGCGCCTGCATGACGGCGATCTTGTCCTGCGCCCGCTGGAGCGCTGCCCCCGAATCACCCAGCGTGCTCGAGATCCCCGCCACGCTCTCGTTTACCGAGCTCTCCGCGCTGGCCGCGGTGTACTGGGCCTTTAGCACTTCCTTCTGCGTCCGGAACGTATTCACCCGCTGCTGCAGGGCCGCCAGTGTCTGTTCCATCTTCTGCTCTTCGGAGGTCAGCTGCTGGTGCTGCGCTTCCATCGGATCGATCTGGGCCTGCGCGGCGGCCTTGCGGGACAGCGCCTCCCGGGCCAGGTCCTCCCGGCCTTGGGCCAGCGCCGCCTTGGCCTGATCCGTCAGGTGATCCACCGAGTGCTGCAGCTGCTTCTCCTGAAGCTCGATCTGCTTGCGCGACGCGGCGATGGTGACCAGCGCCTGCCGGACCTTGGTGATCTGGTCGAGCATCTGCTCATACGACAGATCGAGCATTTCGTCGGGCTTCTCGGCCGCGTCGAGCGCCTTGTTCGTCTTGGCCGCGAGTATGTCGTGAGCCCTCTGGAAGAGAGACATGTCGATCTGCTCCTTTAAGCCTTGTTCAGGCTGTCGACAGTGACTGGATGGCTGACGCCGAGCTCCCCGGCGGGCCGGAGCCTACGCCGCCAAATCTAGCCCTCCCCGGGTCGCGCGGGCCCGCCAGGACGGGTCGCATCCGGGCACCGGCGCGCTACGCTACTCCAGGCTCGCCAGCCTCTTGAAACTCATGGTCCGGTTGATGACCATGTTGGTAGGCAACGAAGGAGCAGCATGAAGGCGGACGAGGGCTATATCGAGGTCCCCGGCGGGCAGGTCTGGTACCGAGCAGTAGGCGAACAAACCGCCGCCACCCCGCTGCTGTGCCTGCATGGCGGCCCTGGGTTCACGCACTACTATCTGGAGCCGCTGGAGGCGCTGGCCGAACATCGCCGGGTCATCTTCTACGACCAGCTCGGCTGCGGTCGCTCCGATCGCCCCGAAGACGTCACGCTGTGGACCGTGGACCGGTTCGTCGCCGAACTCGCCCAGGTCCGCGCGGCACTCGGCCTTGAGGAACTCCACCTGTTCGGCAGCTCCTGGGGCGGCATGCTGGCCATGCAGTACGTGCTGGACCGCCAGCCGGACCTGGTGAGCCTGACCCTGTGCGGCAGCCCGGCCAGCATGATCCGCTGGGTCAGCGACTGCGACGAACTGCTGGCCGAAGAGCCCGAACAGACAAGGCGCGTCATCCGCGAGCACGAGGCGGCCGGCTTCACCGCCTGCCCCGAGTACCAGGCCGCGATGCTGGGTTTCTACCGCAAGCACGTGTGCCGGCTGAACCCGTGGCCGGCCGGCTGGAGCGCTCGTTCGCCGAGGCCGGCTACCAGGTGTACAACACGATGAACGGGCCGAGCGAGTTCACCGTGACCGGCACGCTGAAGACCTGGGACATCATGGATCGCCTGCCGGAAATCCGGATCCCGACCCTGCTGGTCGGCGGCCGGTACGACGAATGCACCCCCGGCCACCTAGAGGAAATGCACCGCCGGATCGCCGGATCGCAGCTGGTGATCATCAAGGACGCCTCCCACCCGTGCTTCGCCGAGCAGCCAGGCGAGTTCAACCAGACCATAAATTCCTTTTTGGACCGAACGGGCTCAGGTACCTCGCCCTGAAATAAGTCTTTGCCATCCCGGCGTGGGCCGGGTATGAACGGCGCATGCTCCGTGGAGAGATCATCGGGCTGCGGGCCCAGCAGGACAGTGACATCGAGGTCTTCGAAGCCGAACTTGCCAACGATGTCGGGACGCGGATGCGCAGCGACAGCCGCCCCTGGCGGCCGGTGACGCCCGGGTCAGCCGACTCGCCCTACCGGGGACCGGCCGCTGATGACACAGTCAAGTTCTCCGCCGTCGAACTGGCGAGCGGGGAACTGGTGGGCGAGGCGTTGCTGTGGGGCATCGACCTGCACAACCGTAACGCGCACATCGGGATCTCCCTGCGGCCGGCGTTCCGCGGGAAGCACATGGGCACCGATATCGTCCGCGTGCTATGCCGCTACGGTTTCGCCGTCCGCGGCCTGCACCGGATCCAGGTGGAGACCCTGGCCGACAACGCCGCGATGATCGGCGCCGCCACCCGGGCCGGCTTCGTGCTCGAGGGCACGCTGCGCCAGTTCTCCTGGGTCGACGGCAGCTTCGCGGACGAGGTCATCCTCAGTCGGCTGGCGACCGAATAGCCGCCAGCCGGTCAGTGCTCAGGCCGGACCGGCCCTAAGCCGGACCTGTCCTTCGTTCCAGCCTCGGCGGTATTTGTCATCTACGCCAACGAAGTCTTGTGCTTACTCCGCCTGCTATCACCGGCCCGGGAGATCGCCCGCAAGATCCTCGGCGAGCACAACCTGGCCAGCGTGCAGAACCAGTTCTCGCCGGCGTTCCGCTCCAGCGAGGACGAACTCGCCTACTGCGCCGAGCTCGGCATCGCCTTCCTGCCCTACAGCCCCCTCGGCGGCATCGCCAGCGCCGGAAAGCTCGGGTCCAGGCACACCGCCTTCCAGCAGGTGGCCGACGCGCACGGAGTTTCCCCCCAGCAGGTCACCCTGGCCTGGATGCTGGCCAAGGCCCCGGTGGTCATCCCGATCCCGGTGCCAGCCGCCCCGAGTCCATCACCGACTCCGCCCAGGCCGCCGACCTCACCCTTACCCCCGCCGAACTAGCCACCCTCGACCAGTCCTGACCCTACCGCGCACATCGTGACCGCGCGCATCGCCCCGTCGCCGCCAGCCAGCCCACCGCCACCGCCACCGCCACCCGGCCTCCTAGCGGGACCGGTGGTAGGTTGGTTAGCGAAACTAACAAGATGACTGACAGGAATCCGGTGCACCTCGCATCTGCGGCCCGCGCGCGGTTCCGGCCACGGCAGATGGTCTCGTCGCTCCGCCAGCGCAACTACCGGCTGTTCTTCTTCGGCCAGCTTGTCTCGGTGGCCGGGACCTGGATGCAGACCGTCGCGCAGTCCTTCGTCGTGCTTGACCTCACCCATAGCGGCACTCAGCTTGGCCTGACCACCGCGGCCAGGTTCGGGCCGATGTTCCTGTTCGGCCCGTTGGGCGGCGTGTTCGCGGACCGGATGGACAAGCGGCGGGTGCTGCTCGTCACCCAGTCGCTGGCCGGCCTGCTCGCGGCGGCCTTCGCCATCACCGTCGGCACGCACAGCATCAGGCTGTGGATCGTCTACCTGCTCGCCATCGCGCTCGGCTTCGTCAACGTCTTCGACAACCCGGCGCGGCAGAGCTTCATCTCCGAGATGGTGCCAGCCGACGACCTCCCGAACGCCGTCACGCTCAACTCGGTGGCCATGAACATGGCCCGCGTCTTCGGCGCCGCGCTGGGCGGCGTGCTCGCCGCGGCCATCGGCCTGGCCCTGTGTTTTGCCTGCAACGCCCTGTCTTTCGTGGCCGTGCTGGTCTCGCTCGCCGCCATGCGCAAGTCCGAACTGTTCCCGGCCAAGCGCGTCGCCCGCCGCAAAGGGCAGGTGCGGCAGGGCCTGCGCTACGTGCGATCGACCCCCGAACTGCTCGTCCCGCTCATCATGATCGCGGTGATCGGCACGCTAGCCTGGGAGTTCCAGGTGACGCTGCCGCTGATGGCCAGCCAGGTGTTCCACCGCGGGGCCGCCGCCTACGGCGTGATGGCCTCGGTCATGGGCGTCGGCGCGGTCGTCGGCGGGCTGATCTCGGCCGCCCGCCCGCGCCCCCGGGCCCGCGCCCTGTGCCTGGCCGCCATCGGCTGGGGCATCGCCATCCTGGCCGCGGCGGCCGCGCCGACTCTGGCCCTGGAACTGGCGGCCCTGGTTTTCGTCGGCTACGGCAGCATCACCTTCAACTCGCTGGCCAAGACGACCCTTCAGCTGGCGGCCAAGCCGGAGATGCGCGGCCGGGTGATGGCGCTGTGGGCGCTGGCCTGGCTGGGATCGACGCCGATCGGCGGCCCCATCGTGGGGTGGGTCGGCCAGACGGTCGGCGCTCGCTGGTCCCTGGTCATCGGCGGCCTGCCCACCCTGGTCTGCGGGATCCTGGCGCTGCCTGCCCTCACCCGGATTGACCGGCGGCCTGCGGCGGGCACACATCGTGAGCCCAGTCCGACTCGCCCCGGCGACGAACGGCCTGTCCCGGTTCGATGACCCGGCCATACGCCTGGCAGATCCCGGCTAACTGAAGCGAAGAGGCGATCAGCTCGCTCAGCCCGGTTGGATACAAGGGCGGGCTGACCGCGTCCGGTGCTCGCCAGATAACACGGTTCTTCGGCTCGGTGTCATCGCGGATGAGCTGCTCCTCGATTTCGTAAGCCGCCTCATCCGCAAAAGCCGCGGCGAAGATAAACACCACCTCGTGCTCGGTCTCGCCCCGCCAACCGAAGATGTTCTCCAGCACGCCGAGCAGCCGAACGTCGGTAACGACCTGCCCGATCTCCTCACCGAACTCCCGGTGAATGGTGTCCGCCGCGTACTCGCCGAACTCCACGTGGCCACCCAGCGGTCGCTGGAACAACGGGTCCGGCGACTCTGACACCAGCAACGCCCCGTCGCGTGGTCGCCTGATGACCGCCATCGCCTTGACAATCTGCCGTTTCGAGTTCACCGACCTGTCGTATCACGCCGCGCCGATGAGTTTGCCGCCCGGCCGCCGTTACACATGAAAGAAGCCGATGAGTTTGCCGCCCGGCCGCCGTTACACATGAAAGAAGGAGAAGAGAAAGAGAGGCAGCACATGACCGACAACGCGCTCACCACCTGCCTGTGGTTCGACACCCAAGCCGAAGAGGCCGCCAGCTTCTACACCGGCATCTTCAAGGAGTCCAGGCTCGGCCGCATCCACCGCCATACCGAGGCGGGACCCGGGCCGGCTCGGTGCTGCTGGTCGAGTTCGAGCTGAACGGCCAGAAGTTCTCCGCCCTGAACGGCGGCCCGGAGTTCACCTTCAACGAAGCCGTCTCGATTGTGGTGCCGTGCGCGGACCAGGCCGAGGTGGACTACTACTGGAGCCACCTGTCCGAGGGCGGCCGGGAGAACGTCTGCGGCTGGCTGAAGGATAGGTACGGCCTGTCCTGGCAGATCGTCCCCGCCAGGTTCTTCGAGATGATCGCCGACCCGGATACCGGGAAAGCCACCCGGGCGATGCGGGCCATGCTCGGCATGACCAAGTTGGACATCGCCGCACTCGAGCGGGCCTACGCCGGCGCCTGACAGCGATTACCATTTTGTTACCAGCGCCTTTGAACCTTGGGGACGGCGGTCGCGTGATCAGGGTTGTGGGGAGCATAAGGGGGGCGTCAGCGCCCCGGCGGTCCTGGTACTTCGGGATCGCCGGGGCGGCTCTACTCATCGCCTCGGGAAGCATTCATCTCGACCTGTACCTGACGGGCTACAGGTCGATACCAACCATCGGCTGGCTGTTCCTGCTGCAGATCATCGCGGCGTACGCGCTGGCCATCGCGATTCCAGTCACCCGTAGCTGGCTGGCGGCCGCGGCCGGGGCCGGGTTCGCCATCAGCACCCTCGGCGGTTACCTGCTGTCGCTGAAGGTCGGCCTGTTCGGTTTCACCGAGGTCCGGACGACCGCGGGCATCGTCGCCGCGATCATCGACGTCGCCGCCTTCGCCGTACTGGCGACGGATGTCATCCTGGCGCTGAACCTGGGTCGCCAAGCCCTCCAGGCGACCGTGGCCGCATCCGTGGTCGCGCTCGCGCTGACCGGCGCCTTCGTCGCCACGCCGAAGACGCAGCCGGCCGCGACTGGCGGGCAGATGCTGCAGGTCAAGCAGATCGGCGGCGTGAACCTGCTCACCAACGGCAAGGGCTTCACGCTCTACTGGTTCGCCCCGGACAGCCCGAACAAGTCCGTCTGCTACGGATCCTGCGCCGCCTACTGGCCGCCGGTGGCCGGGAACGCCTCGGCTGGCCCCGGGGTTACCGGGACTATCACCACGATCAAGCGGACGGACGGCACCACGCAGGAGACCTACGACGGGCATCCGCTGTACACCTACATCGGCGACAACGCGCCTGGTCAGGACGCTGGGAACAACATCAACCTGAACGGCGGCCTCTGGCACGACGTGCCGGTCGCGGGCGGGTGACCGCGCCGAGCCCTACGATATGCGGTGTGTCCGTGCCGTTTCCCGAAGCCACCACTCCGGCGAGTTCGCGCACCGAGGTCTTCCTCCGCTACCTCGACTTCTTCCGCTCGCGGGTGACGGCCAAGCTCCAGGCGCTGCCTGCCGCCGAACTGCGGCACAGCAGGCTGCCGTCGGGATGGACGCCGCTTGAACTGGTCAAGCACCTGCGCTACGTCGAACTGCGCTGGCTGGAGTGGGGCTTCGCAGGCCGTGACGTCGGCGACCCGTGGGGCGACCGTGAAGGTGACCGCTGGCATGTGGGGCCGGACGAGACGCTCGCCAGCCTGCTAGCCGGCCTGGACGAGCAGGCCGCGCGGAGCCGGGCCATCATCAGCGCCCACGACCTGGACGAGGTGGGAAAACCCGGCGAGCGCTGGGACGGCGCGGATCCCGCGACGCTTGAGCGGGTCCTGTTCCACCTGCTGCAGGAGTACGCCAGGCACCTCGGTCAGCTGGACATCGTCACCGAGCTCGCCACCGGCCTTTCCGGCGAATAAAACCCGTCAACCCGAACGGGCCGGGTGCGTGCCCTTTATTAGTCCCTGCGCGCCCGGTAGGCCTCGACCGTCTGCAGCTTGTGCCAGCGGGCGTACCGTTCCACCTCGTCCGGGTGGCCGCTCTGCAGCAACTCGATGAGGCGGGCGTGCTCGCGCGCCGCCTCGGCGGCACGCTCCGGCAGGTACGTGAACATGGTCGAGCGGACCCGGTTTAGCCGGTCGTGCGTCTGGCCGAGCAGGTCGAGCAGCCAAGTGTTGCCGCACCGGGCCACGATTGCCTCGTGCAGCTGCCGGTTCAGCTTGCCGAAACGGACCGGGTCGTCCTGGCTCTCCATGTCCGCGGCGATCTTCCGCAGCCGGGTGAAGTCGGACGTGCGAAAGTGGCGCTGGGCCTCAGCGGTGGCGGCGCCCTCCAGGACGGCCAGGGCCACCATGGCCTGCTCCCATGAGGTGTTGTCCACCGGCGAGACGATCGCCCCCGCGTTGGGCCTGAACTGGACCCAGCCCTGCGCTTCGAGCCGGCGCAGGGCCTCGCGCACCGGTATCGGGCTCACCCCGAGCTCACGCGCCAGGGCGTCGATGTTGAGCCTGGCCATCGGGGCGTAAACCCCGGTGTGAATCCGGTCCCGCAGGATCTGGTACGTCCGCTCCTGCTTGTTCACAACGCCATCGTCGGCGTTAGTCGGCCTTCTCCGCCACGCAGTGGTTCAGGCACTCGCCCACGCCCTCGATCCAGGTGCGCAGCACGTTGCCCGCCTGCAGGTAGACGGGCGGCTTCCTGGCGTCGCCCACCCCGCCCGGTGTTCCGGTGGCGAACAGGTCGCCCGGCTTCAGGGTGATCGCCTGGCTCGCGTAGGCCACGATGTCGGCCGGGGAGAACAGCAAGTCCGAGGTCCGCGACTGCTGCCTGATCTGGCCGTCGACTTCGCACCTGACCTCGAGGTCGGCCGCGCCGCCGACTTCGTCCCCGGTGACGAGGTAAGGCCCGGCCGGTGTCGAGTGCTCGAACATCTTGCCCTGCAGCCATTGGAGCGTGCGCCGCTGCCAGTCCCGCATCGACACGTCGTTGATCACGGTGTATCCGGCGATGGCCGCCGCGGCCTCCTCTGGCGTGGCCCGGTAGACCGGCCGGCCGATGACGACCCCGAGCTCGACCTCCCAGTCGACGCGCTGGCTTACCGAGGGCAGCATCAGATCGTCCCGCGGGCCGAGCAGGGTGTCGGCGAACTTGGCGAACAGCGTCGGATACTCGGGCAGCTCCCGCCCGGTCTCCAGGATATGCGCCCGGTAGTTCAGCCCGACGCAGATCACCTTGCCAGGCCGCGTCACCACCGGCGCGAAGTCCGCCTCCGCTACCGGCACCGGCCGCGCTCCCACCCGATCCTGCGTGCCATCCGCACCGCCGTTGGCGAGCATCTCCCCGACGTCGCCGGCGGCCAGCGGTATGAGTGCATCCCCGTCGAGTCGGGCTGCGGTCGTGCCCTGATCAGTCCGTATGGTGGCGAATCGCATAACGCGACTTTAGCGTGCCCCGCCCGCACACCGCACGACGGTGCGCTGGAGTACCAGCCCGCCTAGACGCACGGCATGCTTGTCACCGCGGCCAGTACCGCAGCCCCCCAGCGGCGCCAAGGTTCCGCCGCTGCCGCCCCAACGACACCAACCGCTGCCGCCCTAACGACACCAACCGCTGCCGCCCTAACGACACCAACCGCTGCCGCCCTAACGACACCAACCGCTGCCGCCCTAACGACACCATCCGCTGCCGCCCTAACGACACCAACCGCTGCCGCCCTAACGACACCAATGGCACATCGGTGTCGTTACCAGGCGGTAGGTCAGCCGGACCAGGTGGTAGGTCGCCGGGGATCTGGTGAGGCGAGCGGCTATTCATATATGATTCTGGCATCATGGCTGCCCTGGAGCGCGTTCCCGGCAAGATCGTCGCGGTACATGTGAGCTACCGCAGTCGCGCGGCTGAGCGCGGCACCAGGCCGGCCTGGCCGTCCTATTTCCTCAAGCCCTCCTCCTCACTGGCGGAGAGCGGCGACCCAGTCGCGCGGCCGCCGGGCTGCGAGCTGCTGGCCTTCGAGGGTGAGGTGGCGCTGGTCATCGGGCGCCGCGCCCGCCGCGTCAGCCGGGCGGACGGCTGGGACCACGTGGCCTGGATCACGGCCGCGAACGACTTCGGCGTCTACGACCTGCGCTACGCGGACCGGGGCTCCAACGTGCGGTCCAAGGGAATCGACGGCTTCACCCCGCTCGGCCCGCGGCTGATCGACGCCCGCGCCGTGGACCTGGCCGCGATCCGGCTCCGCACCTGGGTCAACGCCCGTCTGGCCCAGGACGCCTGGCCGGCGCGGGACATGCTGTTCGGCTTCGGCAACATCGTCGCCGACCTGTCCCGGCTGGTCACCCTGGAACCCGGCGACGTGATCCTGACCGGCACGCCCACCGGCTCCACCGTGGTGACCCCCGGTGACGTGGTGGAGGTGGAGGTCACCGCGGGCGAGCGGTCCTCGGGCCTGCTGCGAAGCCCGATCACCGAGGCGGACTACCCCCTCGACCCGCCCGGTGCCATGCCCCGCGCCGACGACGCCGAACGTATAGCCGCCTACGGCATCCACGCGGATCCGCAGAGCCAGCCCGACGCCATACTCCAAGGACTCCGTGAGGTCTCCACCGCGACGCTGGCCGCGCTGCTGCGCAAACGCGGCCTGAACGGCCTCACCCTGGACGGACTGCGCTCCACCCGCCCCCGGACCAGGATGGCCGGCTACGCCAGGACGGTGCGCTACCTGCCGCTGCGCGAAGACCTGTCCGCCGCCCAAGGGAAGGGGGGAGGGCAGGCGGGCGGGGGGATGAACGCGCAGCGGCGCGCGATCGAGGAGATCTGCCCCGGCGAGGTGCTGGTCATCGAGGCCCGAGGTGACCCGACGGCCGGCACCATCGGCGACATCCTCGGGCTGCGCGCCCAGGTCCGCGGCGCGGCGGGCATCGTCACCGACGGGGCGATCAGGGACAGCGCGGCGCTGGCCGGGCTGGAGATTCCGGTCTACCACGCCGCCGTCCACCCGGCCGTGCTGGGCAGGCGGCACGTCCCCTGGGAAACCAGTGTCACCGTGGCCTGCGCCGGTGTCACCATTCAGCCCGGCGACATCCTCGTCGGCGACGCCGACGGCGTGGTCGTCCTCCCGCCGGCCCTCGCGGCCGGGGTCCTGGCCGACGCCAGGGAACAGGAGCGCCAGGAGGAGTTCATCGCCGCCCGCGTCGCCTTGGGCGACCCCCTCGACGGCCTGCACCCGCTCAGCGACGCCCGCCGCCCCGACTACGAAGCCTGGCTCGCCCAGCAACCACCCCCCACGTCCCAACCGCCCCCCATCTCACAAGCCGATCCGCACCGATGTGACACTGATGCGGTAGCAACCGCCCCGATGTCACATCGGGGCGGCGGGCCGGACCCCAGCCACGGCGCAGGCGACGCGTCATGACCGGGCCGCCGCCGGATCTGCCGAAGACGCTCGAGCATTTCATCGGCGGCCGGCCCGCAGGAAGCGCGGACGGCGCCACGTTCGAGGTGGCCGATCCCGTCACCAACCAGCCATACGCAAGCGTCGCGGCCGGCGGGGCCACGGACGTGGAGCGCGCCGTCACCGCCGCCGCCACCGCGTTCACCGACAGCCCCTGGCCCCACCTGCCGGCCCGCGAACGAGCGCAGATCCTGAACCGGATCGCGGACGGCATCGAGGCCCGCGCCGCCCGGATCGCCGAACTCGAGACGTTCGACACCGGCCTGCCCATCACCCAGGCTCGCGGCCAGGCCGCCCGGGCGGCGGAGAACTTCCGCTTTTTCGCCGACATCGCGGTGACCCTGCACGAGGACGCGTTCAACAGCCGCGACCAGTTCGGCTACGTGATCCGCCAGCCGGCCGGGGTGGCGGGCCTGATCACGCCGTGGAACACGCCGTTCATGCTGGCGACCTGGAAGCTCGCGCCCGCGCTGGCGTCGGGCTGCCCGGTGGTGCTCAAGCCAGCGGAGTGGACGCCGCTTTCGGCCAGCCTGCTGCCGGAGATCATGACCGAGGCCGGCCTGCCCGACGGGGTGTTCAACCTGGTGCACGGCATCGGCGAGGTGGCGGGCGCGGCGCTGGTCGCGCACCCGGGCGTGCCCCGCATATCGTTCACCGGCGAGACCGGCACCGGGCGCACGATCATGGCCGCGGCCGCGCCGCACCTGGCGGGCCTGTCGATGGAACTGGGCGGCAAGTCGCCGTGCGTCATCTTCGCCGACGCCGACCTGGACCAGGCGACCGACAGCGCGTTGTTCGGCGTCTTCTCGCTGAACGGGGAGAGGTGCACGGCCGGCTCCCGGATTTTGGCCGAACGGACCATCTACGACGCCCTGGTCACCCGGCTTGCCTCGCGGGCCGAACGCATCCGGGTGGGCGACCCGGCCGACCCGCGGACCGAGCTCGGCGCGCTGGTGCACCCGGAGCACTACGCGCGGGTACTCGGCTACGTGCACGCCGGGCAGGACGAAGGCGCGCGGCTGGTGGCCGGCGGGGATCGCCCGCCCCACCTGGCCGAGGGGAACTACCTGGCCGCGACGGTGTTCGCCGACGTCAAGCCGTCGATGCGGATCTTCCGCGAGGAGATCTTCGGCCCGGTGGTGTGCGTCACCCCGTTCGGCGACGAGGCCGAGGCCGTCGCGCTGGCCAACGGGACCGCCTACGGCCTGGCCGCCTACATCTGGACCAGGGACCTGGCCCGCGCGCACCGGGTGGCGCACGCGGTCGAGGCGGGCATGACCTGGATCAACTCGCACAACGTGCGGGACCTGCGGACCCCGTTCGGCGGTGTCAAGGCCAGCGGGCTCGGCCGCGAAGGCGGCCCGCACAGCCTGGACTTCTACACTGAATCGCGTATCGTCCACATCCCGCTGAGGGACACCCACGTCCCCCGGTTCGGAGCGTGAGCATGACGCCGGAGCCACCCGACATCGTCCGGGCCGCCTACGCCGAACTGGTGGTGACCGACCTGGCCGAGGCCCGGCGGTTCTGGGTGGACCTGCTCGGCTTCATCGTCAGCCACGACACGAGGAACGCACTGTACCTGCGCGGCTACGACGAACTCATCCACCACAACCTGATCCTGCGGCAGGGCCGCGAACCCGCGGCGGCCAGGCTCGCCTACCGGGTCCGGACCGCAGCCGACCTGGACCTGGCCGAGGCGTTCTTCGCCGCGCTCGGCTCGCGCACGGCGCGGGTGCCAGCCGGGCTCACGCCGGGCGTGGGGGAGGCGGTCAGGGCCGAGGACCCGCTCGGCTTCACCGTGGAGTTCTTCTTCGACGCCGCCTACGTCGAGCGCCTCCAGCAGCGCTACGACCTGCGGCGCGGGGCCGAACCCGCCCGGCTCGACCACTTCAACATCGTCGTCTCCGACGTCCAGGCGGCCTACGAGCACTACCGTTCGCTCGGCTTCGGCCTGTCCGAGACGATCGAGGATGCCGAGACGCTCTACGCCGCCTGGATGTTCCGCAAGCAGACCGTGCACGACGTGGCGTTCACCGGGGGAGACGGGCCGCGCCTGCACCACCTGGGGTTCTTCGCCCACGAGTCGCACCAGGTGCTGCGGATCTGCGACATCCTCGGCTCGCTGCACGAGGAATTCCTGATCGAGCGCGGGCCCGGCCGGCACGGGGTGTCCAACGCCTTCTACGTGTACCTGCGCGACCCGGACGGGCATCGGGTGGAGATCTACACCAGCGACTACTTCACCGGGGACCCCGGGCATCCCGTACTGCGCTGGTCGGTGCGCGACCCGCGGCGCCGCGACTTCTGGGGCCACCCGGTGGTCCCGTCCTGGTACACCGAAGCCAGCGCCGTGCTCGACCTGGACGGCCGCGCGCGCCCGCTGCTGGCGGAAACGCAGGCCGCCGAATTCACCGTCGGCGCCGACGGCTTTACCCGGTGACCGAACCGGTGATTACCGGCTGACCCGCTCAGCTCTATACCCGCTCGACTGGCAGGTCGCCGGCCGAGCTCTCATCCTCGCTGGCCACCGAACCTACCCGGCGGTACGGTAAGACCGCACCGCGACTGTAGTCAATTGTCGCCTAGGCGGAGGAACTCGATGCCACGCCAGATCGTCCTTGCCTCTCGGCCCTCCGGGTGGCCGACGGCGGCCAACTTCGCGCTGATCGAGACGGACCCGACCGAACTGGCCGACGGGCAGATCCGGGTGCGCAACCTGTTCATGTCGGTCGACCCGTACATGCGCGGCCGGATGAACGACGTGAAATCCTATCTCCCGCCGTTCCGGCTGGGCGAGCCGCTTGAGGGCGGCGCGATCGGCACGGTCACCGAGTCGCGCTCGCCCGACCTGGCCGAAGGCAACCTGGTCCTGCACACGCTGGGCTGGCGCGACGAGGCGGTGCTGGCCGCCCGGCAGGCCCGGAAGGTGACCGCCGCGGCGGGCCTGTCCCCGTCGGCCTACCTGGGCGTGCTCGGCATGCCCACGCTGACGGCCTACGTGGGCCTGCTCGATATCGCCGTGCTGCAGCCCGGCGACGTGGTGTTCGTCTCCGGCGCGGCCGGCGCGGTCGGCAGCATGGCCGGCCAGATCGCCAAACTCAAGGGGGCCGCCCGGGTGATCGGCAGCGCGGGGAGCGAGGAGAAGGTCCGCTGGCTGCGCGAGATCGGCTTCGACGCCGCCTTCAACTACCGGGCGCGTTCCGTCCTCGAGCAGTTGCGCGAGGCCGCGCCCGACGGCATCGATGTCTACTTCGACAACGTCGGTGCCGACCACCTGGACGCCGCCCTGGTGATGCTCAACCCCCACAGCCGGGTCGCCATGTCCGGCGCGATCGCCCATTACAACGCCACCGAGCCGCCCGTCGGCCCCAGCAACCTCGGCCTGGTCATCACCAAGCGGCTCACCCTGCGCGGCTTCATCGTCACCGACCATCAGCACCGGCTGCCCGACATGATCGCCGACGTCAGCACCTGGCTCCGGGACGGCAAGCTGTCCCACGCCGAAACCGTCGTCGACGGCCTCGGCCACGCCCCCGACGCCTTCATCAACCTGCTCCGCGGCGCCAACACCGGCAAGATGATCGTCCGCCTGTGACCCGGCCGGGAAGCTTCAGCCGACCGCACTCAGGCCTCGCTTTGATCACAGTTCACGCCTGAGCCGCCAGTTGTGTTTAACCACTCTTTGCCCGGGAAATGTCACCTTTCCCTGACCCGCCAGGGCATCGTGGTTGGTATCCGTGGGGAGGAACTATGGCCGCATATGCCTCATCGCTGCGGGATTCGGCGGCGGAGCCTAACCGCAGCACGCGCGCACTGCAGGTGGCGAGGTGCTCCCTGTGCGGCATGGAGCATCCGCTAGGGCTGATGGTGCCTGATGGCGGCGATGCGTGCGCCGACCTTCGCTGGTACTGCAAGGACGCCAAGTCCTGTACTCAGCGCTGGACATCACGCCTCAGGGAATCGGCCTCCGAGACCATGGCCGCGGCTCAGCACGAGCCAGCGCCGGCCCGGTCAGCGGCCGTCAGGATCACCGCTCGGTCCGGCGGGGGCCCCGGTCGCGAGCTCCCTGTCGATCATCGCCACCAGGTCCGGGCGGGCGCTCAGGCCCCACAGCACCTCGGCCGGGATGCCGAGCCGGCGGGCGGCCTCGGCGACCACGGGCCGCAGCATGTTCAGCGCCTGAGCCAGCCCCTCGTCCCGGGCATACGTCGGCGGCAGGTCGTCGACCGAGAGCTCGGCCGGACGGCGGAAGGTCCCGTCGCGTCCGGGTAGCCACGCCTCGCGCTCTGCCGCCAGGCCGATCGCCGACGGGACGTTTTCCAGGCTGGAGTCGCCGAAGGACGTCAGGGCCGATTTCTCCACCGCACCGGCTACGAGCTGGCGGTTGGGGGCGAGCAGGACGTTCCAGACGTACTCCGAGCGGGCGTGGCTGGGGTGGCGCAGCGCGAACTCCAGGCCGTCGATCTGCGCGCCGGGGTCGAATCCGTTCAGGCCGCGTTCGTTCCGGCCGAACTCGATGGTGATGACCACGTAGCCAGCCTGGTTCGGCGTACGCGCGCGGACCTCGACGGCCTGCCGTACGCCCATCCCGCGCAGTTGGACCAGCCATGGCCCGTAGCGGTCGCCGGCGAACCAGACGTCCGGGTTCCCGTCGAAGTAAACCTCGAGCTCCTTGCTCCGCTGGTACAGCCCGGGCGGTGACAACATGCGCTGCTCGCCGCCTGCGGCGTTCTCCCCGATAAGGAAGGCGGTCCGCCCCAGCCGTTCGAGCAGTTCCTCCCGCCGGCCGCCCGCCATCTCATCCAGCGCCCGCACGATGCACTCGAGGTCAGCGTCGTGCCGGGCGAAGTCCAGCTCCTGACCAGGATCGAACTCGGCCGCGTCCAGGCCGTCGTACCTGGGCAGGATGATCTGGAGTACCTCCGCCACCACGTCCGGCTCGGTGAGGTTCAGCGCCTCAAGGAACTGCCGTGCCCCGGGGGCGGCCGCGATGGCGCGCCGTACCGTGGGCAGGCTGCTGGCGGCCGGGCCTGGCAGGTACACCACGGGGCGGTCCTGGCTGTCGAAGGGCGCGACGTGGCGGCCGTCTTCGAGCCGGATGATCGGCTGGCTCCGGGCCGGGCCGGACTCGTCCCCGTCGAGCCGGGGCGCCCGCCACATGGCCGGATCGCTGAACAGGAAGGCGTAGAAGCGCGTGATCCACTCATCGGTTTGCGCCTGGAGGAACTCGCGGGTCACGCGCGAGACCACGTCCGCGGGCGTGACCTCGTCGATGCCGATCTCCTCGCGCAGGTAGCGCCACAAGACCGGCGTGAGGTGCTCGGTGATGGACTCATCCGCGAACCAGACAGGCCGGTCCGCGCCGCACAGTGTGCCCAGCTGATCGGGGTCGAGGAGCTCATGCACCGTGGCGTCCGCCAACTCCAGGTCAAGGGCCACGCCGTAACCGCCCCCGGCGACCGGGATCAGCGCTTCGGTGGTCAGCGCCTCGCCCACCGAATCGAACAGCGGGCGGAACATTGAGCCAGCCGGGAAGCGCGCGGCGTCCAGCGGCAGCGCCTGCAGGACCTGCACCGTGAGCAGGCCGTCGTCGCGCAGTTCCCGCAGCACGTCGGTGAGCAGCGCGCCGGTCTGGCTGACCAGCGCCTGGTTCGACGGGTCGTGCCCGGGGATGTTGTCGCGGGCGGGCGTGGTCCGGTACGGGCCCTGAATCAGGAAACCGAGGAAGGTCTCCTTCTCCGTGGGGAAGAACACGGTCAGCGGCGAATCGGCCACCGGGGCGATCCGGCCGGCCTCGAGCCGGAACGCGATCTCGATGCGCTGCGCCTCATGGCCCTGCACGGGATGGTGCCAGACCAGCCACTCCTCCCGGCGGCCGTCCTGGGCCAGCGTCACGTGACGAGCCGAGTCGCCGCGTTCCGCGACCGAGCGCCCGGTGACCGAGCCGGTGAGGCCCGCGCCGCGGATTCGCAGGCGGCCGATGTTATTCAGGAACAGCAGGATCCGGGGCTGGATCGCGGTCAGCGCGGCGGCTATCTCGCGGACGGCGGTGCGCGCCGGGCCGGCGTCGTCATCGAAGGGGAACACGAAGAGCGTCCCGCCGGAATCCACGGGCACCGGCTCCACCGGGAACGGCCGGACGTAGTTCTCGATCCCGAAATGCTCGCCGCCGCTGTAGATACGCGGGGAGCTGGTGTAGGCGTACACCGACTTGAAGCCGATGCCGAACTTCCCGATGGCGGTGAGGTCCCCGGCTTTCCCGCTCTTGCCGATCCCGCAGACGCCGCGGACGTCGGCCTCGGTGAAGGGCCGCCCGTCGTGCCGCAGCTCCAGGCGGTCCTCGAAGAGCTCGAAGGCCAGCTCGCTGGCGCCCGCGTCCTCGGCGTTCTGGATCAGCTCGAAGATGAAGTGGGTGCGTTCGCTGTACAGCTGCCCGAGCAGGTCGAGCACCGCGGTGTCCCAGCCGTACCTGGCGATGTTCTCCTCGCGGATCTTGGTGTAATCAGCCGGCACCGATCCTCCGCCCCTGTTGTGTTGCGCCGAATCTACCGGGCCACGCCTATCAAATGGGAGAATGCGATCACATGGAGCTGACCATCATCGCGGTGGCTGCGGTAGTCGCGATCGTGGCCGTCGCGGCCGTGTCCCAGCGCATCGCGGTAGCAGCCCCGCTCAGCATGGTTGTGGTCGGCATCGCCCTGAGCTTCCTGCCCGGCCTGCCGAAGATCGAGGTCAATCCCGAATGGATCCTGGCGGGCGCGTTGCCGCCGCTGCTCTACGCCACGGCCGTGCACGTACCCGCCCAGGACTTCCGCCGCGACTTCAAGGCCATCGCCGGGCTGGCCGTCCCGCTCGTCGTGCTCACCATGGTCTGCTGCGGGCTGCTGTTCCACGCCGTGCTGCCCGGTCTCGGGCTTGCGTACGCGTTTGCCCTCGGGGCGATCGTCAGCCCGACCGACGCGGTGGCCGCGACCTCGGTCGGCAGGCGGCTGGGGCTGCCGTCGCGGCTACTGACCATCCTGGAAGGCGAGGGACTGGTCAACGACGCTTCCTCACTGGTCCTGCTGGCTTCGGCCGTCGCCGCGACCACCGGGACCGTGCACCTGTGGAAGATCGGCGTGGATTTCCTGTACGCCGTCGTCGTGGCGATCGCCGTCGGCCTGGTGGTGGGGTACGCGAACATCCGGATCCGGCCGCTGCTGAAGGATCCGGTGCTGAGCACGGCCGCGTCTTTCGCCGTCCCGTTCCTGGCCTGGGTCCCGGCCGAGGAACTAGGTGCATCCGGGGTCCTGGCCGTGGTGGTGGCCGGGATCGTCACCGGTCACCTGAGCCCGGGCCTGCTGCCGGCCAGGGACCGGCTGGCCGAGACGGTGAACTGGGAGACGGTGGCGTTCCTGCTGGAAAGCGGGATTTTCCTGCTCATGGGGCTGGAGCTCAAGACCCTGCTCGACCAGGACGCAGCGGCCGGGCTCAGCGCCGGCCAGGCGGTGTGGATCGGGCTGGCCGCGGCCGCGCTCGCCCTGGCGCTGCGGATGATGTTCATCGGACCGCTGGTCGCGGTTCTCCGCCGTGACGCCGACCGGGCTGCCGCCGCCCGGCCGGAACTGGAGAAGATGCACCGCCGGGTTACCGACCCGGAGGTGAGCCACCGGTTCTCCGCGCACCGCCTGGAGCGTCTCGCGCTGCACCTCGCCCGCACGATGGGCGACGTCGACTTCTTCGTGTCCGAGGGCTTCGGCTGGCGCGGCGGGGTGGTGCTGGCCTGGTCGGGGATGCGCGGGGTGATCACCGTGGCGGCCGCGCAGTCGCTGCCGGACGATACCCCGTTCCGGCCGCAGGTCGTGCTCATCGCGTTCGTCGTGGCCGGGACCACGCTGCTGGCCCAGGGCCTGACGCTGCCGCGCGTCATCCGGGCGCTCAAGATCCCCGGCGACGACGCCGCCGCCGACCGCGCCGAATACGCCGACCTGCTCGCCGAACTGGCGACGAAGGCCGAGGAGATGCTGGATGATCCCGGCCTGTCCCGGCCGGGCGGCCACCCGTACGACGGCGACGTGCTCGACCGGGTCCGGGAGGCCTCGCTGGCCCGGGCCAGCGTCGCCGAGGCCACCGAACCCGATACGGTGAGCCCGCGCGACCAGTACCGGGATCTCATGCTGCGGATCCTGGCCGCCGAACGCGCCGGGTTGCTGACCGCCCGCTCGGCCGGCCGGTACCGGTCGCGGACCCTGACCCGCGCCCAGCGCGCGCTGGACCTCATGGAAGCCACCCTCCAGCAGATCCCGGACTTCGCGGACGCGGAGTCAGCCTGAACTCAGCGGCGGTCCGAGCGGAGCAGGTACTCCCAGCCCGCCTGCATCTGCCGGTCGGACCAGACGTCGGCGCGCTTGGCCACGGTGTCCTCCTCGCCGCCCCAGCGCCGCAGCGGGCCCGCCGCCATCACGGTCAGCTGGGTCCGGCAGGCCCGGTCGAGCAGCAGGGCGGTCATGACCGCGGTCGGCACGTCGTGACCGACCGCCACGATGCCGTGCTGCGGCATCAGGCAGGCCCGGGCGCCGCCCAGCGCGGAAGCGAGCGCCGCCCCGAGCGACGACGTTTTGATCAGGCCGCCGGTCAGCGTGAAGCGGGGAATGTCCGGGTAGCAGAACAGCGATCCCGCGTGGTCCAGCGGGCGCAGCGGCACCTCAAGCGCAGCGAACTCGTTGGCCGCCGGCGAGTGCGTGTGCACGACCGAGCCCACGTCCGGCCGCGCCGCCATGATCTCGGTGTGGATCGGGTACTCGATATGCCGCGGCCCCGCGCCGTCAAGCACCGAACCATCCGGGCTGACCAGGCCGACCCGGCTGGCGTCGATTTCCTCAAGGCCCCACCCGGCGGCCTTCAGCCAGGCGCCCCGGCCGTCAGGATCGCGGATGCTGACGTGCCCCCACACCATGTCGCCCTGGCCGGCCGCCGCCAGCGCGCGGGAGGCCTGGACGGCGAGCAGGACGGCGCCGCTTGCGTCCGCGGGCTGGTAGCTCACGGCTCCCTTATACCCCACGGGCAGGCTTACCCTCGGATCCTGGGAGGCTGAGGTGGACATCCTGGTTGTCGGCGGCGGCATCGGCGGGCTGACCGCCGCCCTGGCCCTGGCCCGCGACGGGCATCAGGTCCGCGTGCTCGAGAAGGCCGCGCAGTTCGCCGAGCTCGGGGCCGGCCTGCAGCTCGCGCCCAACGCCACCCGGGTCCTGGCCCGGCTGGGCGTCCTGGACCAGGTGCTGGACCTCGGCGTGCGGCCCAGGCGTCTGCTGCTGCGCAGCGCGGTCACCGCCGGCGAGCTGACCGCGCTCGACCTGGGGGAGCCGTTCACCGCCCGGTACCAGGCGCCGTACGTGGTCATGCACCGCAGCGACCTGCTGGCGACCCTGTACGACGCGTGCCAGGCCGCGGGTGTCGCGCTCTGTCCGGACCGGGACGTCCGCGCCGTGACCGACGGAGCGGACGCCGCCACCGCCGAATGCGCCGACGGCACCTGGTACCGGGCCGCCGTGGTAATCGCGGCCGACGGCCTGCACTCCGGCATCCGCCGGCTGTTCACCGGCGACCAGCCCGTCTGCTCGGGCTTCGCCGCCTACCGCGGCACGGCCCGGATAGACCAGGTGACCGCGCGGTCCCGGCTCGACGAGGTGGTGGCCTGGATCGGGCCCGACCTGCACTTCGTGCAGTACCCGCTGCGGGCGGGCCAGATCTACAACCAGGTCGCGGTGTTCCGCAGCCCCAGGTACCGGGCGGGGCTCGGCGACGGCGAGTGGGGCGGCCCGGACGAGCTCGACGCGGCCTTCGCAGCCTGCTGCCCGCAAGTGCGCGAGGCCACCGGTTTCTTGTGGCGGGACCGGTGGTGGCCGATGTACGACCGGGAGCCGCTGGCCATCTGGACCCGCGGCCGGATCGCGCTGCTCGGCGACGCCGCCCACCCGATGCTGCAGTACCTGGCCCAGGGCGCCTGCCAGGCCATCGAGGACGCCGACGCGCTGGCCCGCGGCCTGGCCGCCTGCCCCGGCCCGGGGCAGGTCGGCCCGCAGCAGGTCAGCGCGGCACTGACGCAATACGCGCAAGGCCGCGCCCCGCACGCCGCCCGGGTTCAGCGCACTGCCCGGACCTGGGGTGACATCTGGCACGTCAGCGGCGTCGGCGCGCTGCTGAGGGACGAGCTGTTCCGCCACCGTCCGGCCGACGACTACAGCTACACCGACTGGCTCTACGGACCTGACCGGTCAGCTGCGCGTTGACATCCGTCTAGCCATTCGTTTAGCGTCGTTTGTCCGGTATCAACCGTATTCATGGGGGGCGAGCATGCAGCGGATGTCGGCGGTCTCACGTCCGGCCTGGATGCTGGCGCTGTCCGGCGCCGGTGACCGCATCGGCGCCCCGCGTCGCTCCCCGGTCGAGATCGTCGCGACCATGGGGGTCGTACCCGACCCGCACGCCAGCCGCCGCGACTGGTCCCGCGCCCTGCTGGCCGCCGTGGCAAGCACCCCGGTCCGTTCGGCTTAAAGGTCTTTGGGCCGAACGGGCCTGCTGTCTGCCTCGGCGCCGCCTCGTGCCTTCCCATGGTGGCCGGGGCGGAATCGACTGGAGAGCCTGCCCGACGGGAGGTTACACTCGCCGCATGACCGCCATGGTGCGCCTGCTTCTCGCTACGCCGCGCTGACCCGATTCGTCAGCGCGGCCGCCCCTCACTCCTGAGGGGCTTTTTCATTTCCGCAGACGATCCGCCGAGGAGGACCGATGGACACCGACAGGCCGCCGTTCCGGTACGACGCGCGGCTGGCGAACGAGATCGAGCTGCGCTGGCAGGACCGCTGGGAACGGGAGGGCACCTTCTACGCGGCCAACCCGGCGGGCACCCTGTCCGGCGGCGCTCTGTCCGTCGGTTTCGGGGCCGAGGCCGCGCGGCCCAAGTTCTACCTGCTCGACTTCTTCCCGTATCCCAGCGGCATCGGGCTGCACGTCGGTCACCCGCTGGGCTACATCGGCACCGACGTGTTCGGCCGCTACCTGCGCATGACCGGCCGCCATGTGCTGCATCCGTTCGGCTTCGACACCTTCGGGCTGCCCGCCGAACAGTACGCGATCGACACCGGCCAGCACCCCGCCGTCACCGTGCGGGAGAACGCGGCCGTCATGCGCCGCCAGCTGCGGCGGCTGGGCCTGGGGCACGATCGCAGGCGCGAGATCATGACCAGCGACCCGTCCTACTACCGCTGGACACAGTGGATCTTCCTGCGCATCTTCGGCAGCTGGTACGACCCGGCCGCCGACCGAGCGCGACCGGTCAGCGACCTGATCGCCGAGTTCGCCTCGGGCCGGCGCGCCACCCCGGATGGCCGGCCGTGGCGGGACCTGACCGCCGCCGAGCAGGCCGACGCGGTGGACGCGCACCGGCTGGCCTACCTGGCCGAGCAGGTCGTCAACTGGTGCCCGGGGCTGGGCACGGTGCTGGCCGATGAAGAGGTGACCGACCAGGGCCGCAGCGCGGTCGGCAACTACCCGGTGTACCGCAGGCCGCTGCGGCAGTGGATGCTGCGCATCACCGCGTACGCCGAGCGCCTGCTGGCCGGGCTGGACGAGGTGGACTGGCCGGAGAGCGTCAAGCGCCTGCAGCGGAACTGGATCGGCCCGAGCGGGGGTCCCTACCACCTGAAGGACTGGCTGTTCTCCCGGCAGCGGTACTGGGGCGAGCCGTTCCCGATCGTCTACGACGAGGCGGACCCGGACCCAGGGACCCGGCCGATCGCGCTGCCGGACGACATGCTGCCGGTGACGCTGCCGGAAATGACGGACTTCCGGCCGGTGCCGCAGGACGAAGCCAGCGACCCGGTGCCCGCGCTGGCCCGCGCGCCCGGCTGGGCGGAGGTCACGCTGGACCTGGGCGACGGCCCCCGGCGCTACCGCCGTGAGCTGAACGTGATGCCGCAGTGGGCCGGCTCCTGCTGGTACTACCTGCGCTACACCGATCCCGCCAACGACACTTCGCTGGCCGACCCGCAGATCGAGCGGTACTGGATGCTGCCGTCCGGCGTCGACCTGTACGTCGGCGGCGTCGAGCACGCCGTGCTGCACCTGCTGTACGCCAGGTTCTGGCACAAGGTGCTCTACGACTGCGGCGTCACGAGCACGCCGGAACCGTTCGGCACATTGTTCAATCAGGGATATATCCTGGCCGACGCGTTTACCGATGCTCGCGGCCAGTACGTGCCGGCCGGCGAGGTGACGCGTCAGCCTGGCGGCTGGGAATACGCCGGCCAGCCGGTCACCCGGCGAGCCGGGAAAATGGGCAAGAGCCTGAAGAACGGCATCAGCCCCGATGACATTTACCGCTCCTACGGTGCCGACACCCTGCGGCTGTATGAAATGGCGATGGGTCCCCTGGACGGCGACCGTCCCTGGCGTACCGACGACATCATCGGCATGCACCGTTTCCTGCAGCGCCTGTGGCGCCTGATCATCGACGAATCCACCGGCCAGCCCCGAATCGCCCCTGAGCCCTCGGCTCCCACCGGGCCCATTAACCCCGCCGCCTCGTCCGCGCCCTCCGCCTCTTCCACCCCCTTCGCGGCCGCCGCCTCGTCCGCGCCCTCCGCCTCTTCCACCCCCTTCGCGGCCGCCGCCTCGTCCGCGCCTTCCGACTCGCTGGACGCGGACACCGCGCGGTTGCTGCACCGGACCATCGCCGTCGTGCGTGAGGACTTCGCCGCACTGCGGTTTCACACCGCGATCGCGCGGATCATCGAGCTGACCGCGCACGCCTCCCGGCTGCCGCGTCCGCCGCGCGCCCTGGCCGAACCCCTGGTGCTTATGGTGGCGCCGCTGGCTCCGCACATCGCCGAGGAACTGTGGCAGCGCCTCGGCCACGCGACGTCCCTGGCCCGCGAGCCGTTCCCGCAGCCCGATCCCGCCCTGGCCGCCACCGCCACGGTGACGCTCCCGGTCCAGGTCAACGGCAAGGTCCGCTTCATCATCGAGGTCCCCGCCTCAGCCGACCGCGACGACATCGCCGAGCTGCTGGCCCAGCACCCCGCCTACCCATACGGCGACGTAGCCCGCCTGATCATCGTCCCCGGCAAGATCGCCAACATCGTCCTCCAGTAGATCCACGCGCCTGGCTCGGCCGCCGCGACCCAGGGCACGCGCGACATCATCTGGCCTTCCGATTTCTCCAGGAATCCGTCACCCAGCCTCACCTATCACTTACTTAACTAGTCTCAATCCATCCTCGCAAAAAAGACACCGCGCCTCGCAGATCCGGGAGGATTTGGGCTTCCGGGAGAATTTTGTGCATCCCAGTGCACAAAACTCTCCCCGAGGCCTCAATCCTCCCCGCAAATTGCTGCCGTGCGTCTGGATATTCCGCGTTAATCGGTCCGGAAACATTATCAGATGCATCTGCTGCCTCATATCGACCAGGGAATCTCGGGCGTACCGGCCGAACGTGTCCCTAATCGGAGTGCTAAAGCAATAATGGAACGTGGGCGAACTGCGCGATGGCCCGGACGGCCCTGACTACGGCGATCGTCCCGAACGCCAGACGCTGGCAGCCGGTGACGGTGATTACGGAGCGGTCCGGCAGCGCGTGGAGCCACGCAGCCGCGCCGAGTACGCCGCGGATTTGGAGCAGCGAGTCCTCGCTGGACGGGTCGAGCATTCGTTCCGGTCCGGGGGAGACATCCCGCAACGGTTTGAGCCGCGCCGCGCCGGCTTGCCGGACATTAGGGTGAGGGACGCTGCGACTTACCTCGGCACCCATCATGGCGAGCGCCCCTGGCTGGCCGCGGCGCGCGGTTGCCCGCCTGAGGTGCAGCGGATTTTCGCCGCGCTTGACCAGGGCGGCGGTCACGCGCATATCCGCCATGAAGGCTGGGTCACCGAGGAGATGAACGAGAGGAGGCTACGGTGCCTGCAGGACCCTGCCCAACTCGACGTGACCAAGCGAGCAGCCGGGATCGACGCGGCCTCGCTTCTGCTGACAAGCCGCACCGGTGCGGAAGTACCCGCCCGAGTGCCCAGTAGCAGGGAGAGATATCAGGTGAATGAGGCCTACTGGGCGAAGAACCCACAGGGGCCGTTCGCGACGCTGATCGCAGTGGCGGCTACCTACTGTCATCCCGAGGCCTACGACGGCGCCTTTCAGGACCTCGTCGACCGTGCTCAGTCACCAGAACCCGACGATGAAGAGATCCGCACCTTCAAGACGGAAGAGATCCGCACCTTCAAGACGGAGTTGCGGAGGGCGCTGGCCGATCCCGGCCGGCTGCCTGGCGACGAGTTGTTCAAGGCCGTCGATTACGGCGACGGAAGCGACGAGGAGTTCCTGCAACGTCTTTGGCGCGATCTGTACGGCGACGGGCCCATTGCCGGTGCCTGAGCGGATCTCAGCGAGTGTTCTCGCCTCGGATGACGCCGAGGAAGCTGTTGACGGCTGATCGGGCTTCCCTGGCCGCCTGCCGGACAGCGATGCCGACCGGGTTGACTGGCCTCGGCGGATAGTCGGGTTCTTCCACTACGCGCATGCCTTCGGGAATGTCGGGCTGGAAATCGCCTGGGCCGGATGGCGCAACCACGACGTCGCGCAGCTCGTATCGCATCAACGGCTGGGCGCCGGAACCAGCGCCGGGAAAGGAGGCGCAGCGCAGCAGGATGCTCAGTTCGGCGTCCACGACGACATCGCCGGGGAAGAACAGGCCGCCCCACGGCCAGTCGAACGCGACGCCGAGGCGGTGACCGCTGCGGCCGTCCGCCACAACCTCCCCACCGCCGGTCAGCCGGTGTTCCAGCAGCCAGGACGCGTCAAACGGATTCCCGATCTCACGCGGCAGCGCCGCCGCGGGCCCGGTGGTCACCCTCCTCCTCGCCGATGCGCCACCGCCGTTCCCCGTCGCAGACAACGGTCTCGGGCGAGTACCCGCCGGGGCGCCCGGGGTAGAGCACCGGCTCGATCCGGTACTGGCCGGATCCGCCGAGGTGAAGCCGGTAGACCGTGTGCACCGTCGCGATCCGCGCGCCGGCCGCGTCGATGAGCAGGCCGAGGCCGCCGAACCCCGCGCGCCGCGCGCCGTCCGGGATCCGGGCCAGCATCGTGGCGACATCGTGCCACTGGTGCAGTGTGGCCGTGATGCCAGGCGACCAGAGGTCCGGGCCGGAGTTCAGCAGGCGCAGCACCTCGTCGCTGGCCGGCGGGGCGTCCGCGGGCAACGGCTCGTCGGCCGCGGGCATCTCCGCCTCGGCCTCCTCCCGCGTGGCCGCCTCGAAGGGCTGGAACGGTGAGTGCCTGATCAGCGCGCCAAGGCCGCCTGCGGCCAGGCCTGCCACGAGCTTGGTCAGCTCCCGGCCAGGTCCGTTCGGTCCTGGTCCGAACGGCATGCCCGGCGGCACGCTGTCCTCGACGGAGTCCCAGCCGTCGGGTGGCCGGAACGCCGCGTCGTCACCGGCCGGAGCGAGGCCGAGGCGGACATCGGCCAGTTCGGTCACGCGAAGCGGCCGGCCGTCGAGGATCTCCTCGCAGCTCAGGAGGATACCGAGTTCGACGTCCACGGCGACCTCCACCCGGTCCAGGGGGCGCCGTGGCGCAGACCGCGGCCTGGCGTCCGGCCGCGGCGTCGCCACGACCCGCAGGGCATCCCGCCCGCTCACGGACACCGGGGCGCCGGGTGCCAGGGTGAAGCCGGTGAGCAGCCACGACGGCCGGAACAGGCGCGCCACCGGCGGCGGCTCGGGTCCGGCCGCCTCGACCGACCAGCCGCCGTCAGCCTCGACAGCGTGCCAGCTCCGCTCCCCGTCGCACCCGTCGAGGTAACCCTCGCCTTGCTCGCGGTAACGCCGGCCGGGCGCGATCAGCAGCGTGAACGGCTCGATTCGGTGCCCAGCACCTCTGTGGCCAGTTCCCACTCGCGCCCGTCGCCCCTGGGCAGGCCGAAGCCCGGCTTCGCTTCCACGTCCTGCGGTGACTCCCACGACTCACCCGGCACGTCCGGGTTCGCCCAAGGCGGCCCGAACCACGGACCGAACCACGGCGCGGACCACGGGCCGAATGGCCGCTCCGCGGCCCGCGGCGGCCCGTCGTCGTACCGGCTCCGCCACAGGTCACGGTCCCGGGTGACGTTCACCTCGGCGGTCAGGCTCAGCCGCGTCCAGTCCGCGCGGTACAGCAGGCTGACCAGGTCCGGCCCGTCGCTCATCGTGCCTCCCGCCTCGCCGCGCGGCGGCAGAGCCGCGCTCTGCCGCATCCCCCATCGTTTCATCCGGCCCGGCTTCCCGGCGGCCCCGTCAGGCTATGGCCGCACTGCGGGCCAGCCCGTCGACGAAGATGTCGATGAGCAGCTCGAAGCGTTCATCGGCGTCGGAGAACGCGAACTCTCCGGCGAGGTCGACCATGTTCGGGAAGAGCTCGGCGGGCAGTGACGTGATGTAGTCGCGGGCCATGTTCGCCGCCTGCTGGCGGCTGTCCGGGTCGTTGGCCTGAGCGCTCTCGCCGTGGTCGGCCGTGTCCTCCACCCCGGTCTCGTCTATCGTGAAGCCGTTCACCGTGGCGATGAGCAGCAGGTATCCCTGGACGGCCAGCCGTGGCGGCAACCCGCCCGCCCGCAAGATCGCGAGGATGCGCTCAGAATACCGAAGCGCGTTCGGTCCCATCGGGATGCGGCCGATCGAGATGCGCACGATGTAGGGGTGGCGCAAGCTGGCGCGGCGCTGGGCGCGGGCGACGTCCTTCAGTTGCTCGCGCCACCGCGAGGGATCGGGATCTGGCACCTCCCCCTCACCGATGATCCGGTCGAGCACGAGGTCCAGGAGACCGTCCTTGCTGCCGACATGCCAGTACAGTGACGCGGCGCCGGCACCGAGTTCGTCGGCCAGCCGCCGCATGCTGAGCGCCGCCAGGCCCTCACGGTCGAGCAGCTGGACGGCGGCGGTCACGATCGCCTCCCGGCTGATCGGGTCGCGCCGCCGTCGGGTCTTCCGGTCGGGCAGCCGCTGCCAGGGCGGTTGCGGGATCTGCGGTTCAGCACCAGACGAGCCCGGGGAACCCGAGGAACCGGACTTCCCTGTACTGCCCGCGGGGTTCGCCGCCATCAGGACCTCTCTCGTCTCCCGGGCGCCATCACGTCACTATCAAACACTGTACCAGCATCGAACATTGTTTGACTGGATCACCGATCGATGATAGAACATCGTTCGATAAGCGATCCTAGTTCGAGGGAGTCTGAAAATGATCACCAGTCAGGCTGCCGTCGCCGGTGGCCCGGCCAGGCAGGCCGGTTACCCCCGGCGCTGGCTCGCCGCGATCGTAATGATCGTCGGGGCGCTCATGGACATGATCGACGTGACGATCGTGAACGTGGCGCTGCCCTCCATCCGCTATGACCTGCACACCAGCGCCACCCAGCTGGAATGGGTGGTCTCCGGGTACATGCTGGCGTTCGCGGCGGCACTCATCATCGCCGGGAACCTCGGCGACCTGCTTGGACGCAAGCGCGTCTTCCTGTTCGGCGCCGGATTGTTCGGGCTGGCGAGCCTGTGTGCCGGGCTGTCGGTGTCCGGTCCGGAGCTGATCGCTGCCCGGGTCGTCCAGGGCGTCGCCGCGGCGGCCATGGCACCGCAGGTACTTGCCACGTTCCGCGCCATCTTCGCCCGAGAGGAACGGGGCAAGGCGTTCGGCATCTACGGGGCGATGCTGGGCGTCGCGTCCGCGGTCGGCCTGGTCCTCGGCGGAGTGCTGACCGAGGCGAACCTGTTCGGCTGGGGCTGGCGCTTGGTCTTCTTCGTCAACATCCCGGTGGCCGCCTGCGCGCTGATCGCCGGCATCGCCTTCGTGCCCGAGACCCGGGATCCGTCCGCGCGCCGGCCCAACCTGCTCGGCGCGGTCCTGCTCGCCGGTTCGCTGGTGGGCATCGTCTACCCGCTGCTCGAGGGCCGGCAGCTCGGCTGGCCTGCCTGGGTGTGGTTGCTGATCGGGGTCGGCCTGGCCGGCCTGTGCGGGCTGGGCGTGCTCGAGCAGAAGCGGCCGGGGCGGCGGGTCAAAGCGGTCACGCCGCTGCTCCGGGCCGGAATGTTCCGGATCCCCGCGTTCGCGGCCGGGATGGGTATCCAGCTGGCATTCTCGGCCGGCCTGCAGGGCTTCTTCCTCGCCTTCGCGCTATGGCTGCAGGCGGGCGAGTACTTCTCGCCGTTGAAGGCCGGCCTCACCGCGGTCGCGTTCAGCGTCGGCAGCTTCATCGGTGCGCCTGTCGCGGTGCCGCTCGCGCAGCGCCATGGTCGCCGCATCCTGGCCAGCGGCGGGGCGCTGATGGTCGCCGGCCTCGTGGGAGTAGCGATGGCTGCCCGGTACGTGGGCGTGAACGGCAGCCCGTGGCCCGTCGTCCCCGGCCTCGTGCTGGCCGGCGCCGGGCTGGCCCTGCTGATCGTGCCGCTGGTCAATGTGGTACTCGCGGCGGTCCCGGTCGAGGTGGCCGGCGGTGCATCGGGGTTGTTCAGCACGGCACAGCAGCTGGGCGGCGCGCTGGGCGTGGCGCTGCTTGGCACCGTGTTCTTCGGCTACCTGGGCAGTCACTCGTTCCAGGCCGCGCTGATCCACACCGCGCCGTACGCGATCGGCGCGTTCGCGCTCTGCGCCCTGTTGTCGCTGCTACTGCCGCGCACGGCGGTGTCGGAGCAGGCGCTGACCGAATCCTGAACGTCGGCCTGAACCCATGATGGCCGGTTTCCGGTCACGACCGGAAACCGGCCATTGCCGTGCTATTTCGTGGTGTCCGCCTTTCATCGCCAAGATCACCGCGTGAAAGACTCGGAAGCGATGTGTACGGTCGTGGTCAGCCTGGCGCCGGAAGACCAGGTGCCGTTGCTCCTGCTTGGCATCCGGGATGAGTTCACCGGCCGCCCGTGGCAGCCGCCGGCCCGGCACTGGCCCGGATCACCGCTGATCGGCGGGCGTGACGAGCAGGCCGGCGGGACATGGCTGGCGGTGTACCCGGACCTGTCGCGGGTCGGCTGCATCCTGAACGGCCGGGGCGAGTTCGCCCCGGCAGACCGCCGCCGGTCCCGGGGCGAGCTCCCGCTGCGCGCGGCCGCCGAGGGACGCGGGGCCCTCAAACAACTACGCGAAGACCCGGACGCCCTGGCCAGCTACGACCCGTTCTTCCTGGTCTGCGCCGACCTGGCGTCGGTGCTGCTGCTCAGCTGGGACGGCAGGGATGCCGGGCTCACCGAACTCGGGCCGGCCACCCACCTGCTGACCAACGTCGGCCACATGTACCCGCCCGCGAGCGGCAACCAGCAGCAGCCGGCCGACGAGAAGGCACAGCGCTTCGGCCCGAAGTTCGCCGCCCGCAGGCCGTCCGGCGACCCGGGCGTCTCCCTCAAGGAGGCCTGGGGGGACTGGCTCAGGCTGGCCGGAGGCGACGACCTGCCCGCCGATCAGCCTGGCGCGATCATCGTCCGCCGTGAACTGCCCGACGGCCGGGTCTGGGGGACCACGTCGGTAACTCTCGTGGCCCTGGCCCGGGACGGCCGCCTGCGCTACGACTTCCAGCCCGATCCGAAGACCCGACCCCAAGGACCCCAAGGACCCCAAGGACCCCAAGGACCCCGAAGGCCCGACCCGACCACCTGGTACCCCGTGGACACCAGGTAACCGAGGCTCAGAAGAACTCGAAGTACTCGCGCATCTCCCAGTCGCTGACGTCCTGGCCGTCCGGCATGGGCAGTTCGGCTAGCGCGTCCTGATACCGCCCGATCTCGAAGCGCTTCATCATGACCAGGTAAGAAACCAGCGTGTCGCCGAACGTCTTCCGGTAGAACGCGTCGGCATCGAGCGCGTCCACCGCCTCGGCCAGCGAGGCCGGGAGCGGAGGCGCCTCGATCGCGTACGGGTCGGCTTCGGCGGGCGGCGGCGGCTCGGCCCGGCGCCGGATGCCGTCTAGCCCCGCCGCGATGTTCGACGCCAGGTAGAAGTACGGGTTCGCGGCCGGCTCGCCGAGCCGCATCTCCACGTGGCTGCTGGTGTCGCCGGGCGAGCCCTGGACCCGGACCAGCGCGCCGCGGTTCTCGATCGCCCAGCACACCCGGTCGGGGGCGAACGAGTAGGGCCGGAACCGCTTGTAGCCGTTGACGGTCGGCGCCGCGAACACGGTCATCGGCCTGGTGTGCTCGAGCAGCCCGGCAACGTATTGCCGGCCGAGGGCGGACAACGGCGCCGACTCAGAAGCGAACGCGTTCGAGCCGTCCGCGCGGGCTAGCAACGACTGGTGCAGGTGCCAGCCGGAGGAGAAGAAGTTCGGCAGGGCGGGCCGGCACATGAACGTGGCCAGCAGGCCGCGCCGCTGGCAGACCTGCTTGACGGTGGACCGGAACAGCACCGCGGCGTCGGCCGCGGCCAGCCCGGCGACGGGTGCGAAGCTGAACTCGAGCTGGCCCGGGCCCCATTCGTCCTCGATCGACCGCGGCGGCAGGCCGACGTCGTAAAGCGCGTCCCGCACCGCTTCCAGCGTGTCGCCCATGCCGTCCAGCCGCACCTCGGACAGGAACTGGTAGCCGCGCTCGAACACGCTGACCGGCGGTGGTGGCGGGGTGAAGCCGGCGTTCTCCGGCGCCAGCTGCTCCGGTGAGCGGATGACGACGGAGAACTCCACCTCGAGGCCGGCCAGGTAGTCGTACCCGGCCGCAGCCAGGTCGGCAAGCACCCGGCGGAGCAGGCCGCGGCCGTCGAGCGGCATCGGCTGCCCGTTACCGAAGTAGACGTCGCATAGCATCCAGCCGGTCCGGTCCGCCCACGGCAGTACCTGGAAGGTGGCCGGGTCGGGCACCACCACGACGTCGGGGAACCCGGTGAACTCCGCGATGCCGAAGCCGCCGCCGCGGGCGAACGCGGGCACGAACACCTGGTTACCGGTGTCGAGGCTGTAGATGGCGCCGGAGAAGTCGAGTCCGTCGGACATCGCGGCGATCGCGGCGTCGGGAGACAGCATCTTGCCGCGCGGCACCCCGTGCTGATCGACGACCGCGAGCCGGACGGTCCGCAGCTCAAGCTCGCGGATCCGGGCCGCGACCTGCTCCACCATGGCCTGGCGCTCAGCCGCGGCCAGCCCGTACTCGGCCAGTCCGTAACGGGCGACGAACCCCGGCTGCCCGACGCCGGAAAACCCGGGAGTATCGGTGCTCACCCGGCTTAGCTTAGATGCCACGGCAGCCCGAACGCGGGGAAAATCCGCTCGGTGTCCAGGAAGTAGGTCAGGCGGCTGATCCGGCCGCCGGACACCTCATGCACCTGCAGCCCCCACGGCTGATAGCCGCCTTCCGGGTCGGGCTTGTACTGCGCAAACGCCTGGACGCCGTTGACCAGTCCGACTGGCACCAGGATCGAGCCTGCGCACTGGCTCGGCGTCGGCTGGGTCATCCAGCGGCAGACGTTCTCCGCGCCCCTGATCCACATGGCGAACGGCGGCATCGTCATCAGCGCGTCGTCGTGCAGCAGCGTGACCAGTTGTTCCATGTCGTACCGCTGGAACGCGTCGACGTACTTGGCCAGCAGCTCGGTCTGGTCCACATCCACCGAGGTCGGCCGCTGCTCCTCGGGCAGCGCGGCCAGCGTCGCCCGCGCCCGTTGCAGCGCGCTGTTCACGGCGGCCACGCTGGTGCCCAGGGTCGCCGCCGCCTCCGCCGCGGGCATCCGCAGCACCTCGCACAGGATCAGGGTGGCCCGCTGCCTGGCCGGCAGGTGCTGCAGCGCGGTCACGAACGCCAGCCTGATCGTGTCGTGCGCGACCGCGATATCGGCCGGGTCGCCGTGCTCAGGCACCACCTTGTCGTCGGCGATCGGGGAGATCCAGATGTCGTCCGGGTGAAACCCGCCGAGCAGCGCCTCGACCGGCGGCGAGGCCGGCCCGAGGTCGATCGGCAGTGCCCGCCGCTGCCGCCCGCGCAGCATGTCCAGGCAGATGTTGGTAGCGATCCGGTACAGCCACGACCGCACGCTCGAGCGGCCCTCGAACCCGTCGGCCGCGCGCCAGGCCCGCAGCATCGTCTCCTGCACGGCGTCGTCGGCTTCGAAGCCCGACCCCAGCATGCGGTAGCAGTAACCGGTCAGCTCCCGGCGGTACTGCTCGATCGTGTCCGGGCTGACCTCAACAGGTGCGGTAGGCGGCATAGTTCCTCACCCTACGTCGGCCCTGTGACATTTTCAGCTGAGCTTCAACCGGGCTCCATCCCGTACCTGCTCATCAGCTCAAGCTCGGTCTCGCGCGATGGCGGCTCACCGCCGGCCCAGAGCTTGTTTAGTTCTTCGAAATAGCCATCCATGGCCGGGGCGTGCAGGACCAGCAGCCGGGCCGGCGCATCGCTTTGGTTTCCGAACGTGTGCGCCGCTCCCCGCGGCACCAGCAGGAAGTCCCCGGCGCCGCCGGTCAGCTCGGCGTCGTCCAGCCGGAAGGTGATCGTCCCGTCCAGCACGAAGAACGCCTCCGAGCAGTTGACGTGCCGGTGCGGCGGCGGGGTGCGGGCGCCCGGCGGCACCGTACGCTCCATGAGCGAGAAGTCGCCGCCGGTCTGGTCCGCGACGGCCTTGAACGCCATCACGTTCCCGCGCGCGGTCAGCAGGTGGCCGTGTCCCGATGGCACTATCTCCGTCATGGTGCCTATTCTGCCTACGTGAGCGACACGGTGAGCGACCTGCTGGCCGACGCGGCGGCCGAACTGTACGAGGCCGACCCGGATGACTTCACCGGGCACCGCGCCGAACTCGCCGCCGCCGCCCGCGACGCGGGGGAGCCGGCCGCGGCTAAGCGGATCACGGCGCTGCGTAAGCCCACTCGTTCGGCCTGGGTGGTCAACCGGCTGGTCCGGTCGGACCCGGAGGTCAAGTCCCGGCTCGACGCGCTGGCCGCCGACCTGCGGGCCGCGGCGGGGTCCGCCGACGGCGGCCGGATCAGGGAGCTGACCGCGGCCAGGTCCCGGCTGGTCGATGAGCTCACCCGGGCCGCCCTGCGGGTCTCCGGGCTGCCCGCCCCGCCCGCGGCGCTGCGCGAGGAAGTGACCGCCACCCTCGATGCCGCCATCGCCGACCCGGAGGTGGCCGCGAACCTGGGCACCCTGGTCCGCGCCGCGCAGTGGTCCGGCTTCGGCCTGGACCCGATAACCCCGCTTCCCGAGGGGACGACCGCTCCGGCGCCGACCGCCAAACCCAGAACCCCGGCGTCGGCTGAGCCGGAAGCCGAGCGCGCCGACCGCCGCCAGGAGAAGATCAAGGAGACCGAACGGTCCTTGGCTCAAGCCGACCAGGACGTCGAAGCCGCCGCGGCCGCCGAACGCGACCTGGAACAGGCCGTCCGGCACCTGGAAGCCGAACTCGCTGACGCACGTCAGCGCCTCGCCGAGGCGCGGCGGCGCTCGTACCGTGCCGAATCCAGGCAGCAGCGAGCGGCCCGGCAACTGAGTCGGCTAAAGGAGTAAACCATCCAGGCCGGCTGGCGCCTCTTATACGGGTGAGGCCGCTGGGCCGGGTGACGATCCCGCTCCGCCGCACGCTCACCGGCCCGCCCCATGGGGCGCTCGCTGCGGGTTGTGGAGGTTTTAAGGTGTTGGCTTCGGTGGAGGTGTTGCCCGTGGATGGTCATCCGTCTGAACCGGACGGGTTCCGTGATTTCGTCGAGGCACGGTCGAGCGCCCTGCTGCGGTCGGGCTGGCTGCTGACCGGCGACTGGCCGAGCGCCGAAGACCTCGTGCAGACCGCGCTGGCCGCGGCATGGCCCCGGTGGACCACCTTGACCAGGCAGGACGCGCCGGAGCTCTACGTGCGGAAGATCATGGTCAACACGTTCCTGCGCTGGCGACAGCGGCGCTGGAACGGCGAGATCGCCACCGGGCGGCTGCCCGAGCAGGCCTACGGGGACGTGTTCGCGCAGGTCGACGCCCGTCAGGCGCTGATCGCGGCGCTGGACCGGCTGCCCGCCAGGCAGCGGGCCGTGGTCGTGCTCCGCTATTTCGCTGATCAGACGGAGGCGCAGACCGCGGCGGCGATGGGCTGCTCGGTGGGCGCGGTGAAATCACACGCGTCGAAGGCGCTGGCCCGGCTGCGAGACGCGCCCGGGCTGACCGAGCTCATGACCGGAGGTGTGGCGTCGTGAACACCGAGGAACGGCAGCTAGCGGAGATGCTGCACCGGGTCACGCCCGAGCCGCCGCGCCGGGTGACCGTGGAAGACGTCGCGTACCGGGTGGCCGACGAGGCCGCGGGAGCTCGCGGCGGGCACCGGCAAGCGCGGGCCTGGCGCGGCCCGGTCCGGGGGCGCGGCTGGGCGCCAGTGCTCGCCGCGGCCAGCGTGGTCGTCATCGCCGGGGCCAGCGCGGGCATCGCGACCGCGATGGCCTCGCACCACACCCGCAATACCTCCCCGGGGGACGGGATGCCGCCTTCGTCAGCCTCGGTGTCGACGCCGGCGACCTCGGTGGCGCCGTCGCAGCCGTCGAGGTCGACCGAGCCAACGTGGCCGCCGGAGCGGATCGCCAGCGGGATGTGGGGCGCTGAGCTGATCAACCGCCAGTCGTTCACCCAGGCCTCACTGGCCGCCGGGACCAGCGGAGGCGGTTCGCTCTATGCCATCTCCCAGGGCTTCCTGGACCGGATTAGCCCGGTCACCGGGGAGGTCGTGAGCGAGGTGGCATACACCTCGCCGATCCCCAGCTTCCCGAACCGGCCGGTCGTCACCGGAAACACCGTCTGGGTGCTGTCGTCGTACAGCGGCGGCAGCGTGGTGCTGAACGGCTACAACGGCACCACGCTGGCACCGGCCGGGACGGTCACCGTGCCGGTCAACGGTCAGGTCTCGAGTGCTCCGCAGGGCGTGCTGGCCAGCGGACCGAACGGTGACCTGTACGTCGCCGCGGGCCGTTCCGTCGCGGTGGTGAATCCGGCCACGCGCCAGGTGATCAGGCAGATCGCGACCGCCGGGCAGGTCAGCTCGCTGGCCGTCGCGCCCGACGGGAGCAAGCTGTACGTCGGTACCGGGGCCTTCAGGCTGCTGGCATACGACCCCGCCACCGGCGCCCAGCTGGGCTCGTCCACCATGACGGGTCTCAGCAGCACCGGAGGGAACCTTGTCGCGACGTCGGGCGGGGTCTGGGGCACGGTCGGGGTGGGCATGACCGAATGGGTCTGGTTTGCTCCGAACGGCGATCTCTCCCAGGTGGTCCGCGTTAGCCAGGGCCCGGGAGCCGGCCTGGATTCGGTGCCCACCTTCAGCGGCGGGGCCGTCTGGATCGGCGGCTCACAGAAGCTCGCCTGCGCCAACCCGGCCACCGGTCAGGTGCTGGCGAGCACCGCTATTCCCTCCGACAACGGTGTCGTGGAGTACTTCGGCGGCGTCACCGTCGCGGGCAACGGCCGCACGTACGCGCTATACCAGGACCAGGCGGCTCAGCAGTCCGGCGTCGCCACCCTCACGCCTCCCGGGGCCTGCTCAGGCTGACTGACCGAGCCCTGACTGACCGAGCCCTGACTGACCGAGCCCTGACTGACCGAGCCGTGATCGACCGAGCCCTGATCGACCGAGCCCAGGCGAGCCGAACCCTGCGCGGCCCGCGGCCTAACTGCCGGGTCCGTCCGCTCCATAGCCCGCTGGCCGCTCCGCGGGCGGCGGCGGACCCGGCGGCGTTCCGTCGCCGAACGGCCGCCCGCCGAGTTCCTCGCGCTGGTGCGGAGTGAGCCAGCCGGACAGATCGGGGCCGGCCGGGACGATCTTGGACGGGTTCAGGCCAGTGTGCACCCGGTAGTAGTGCTTCTTGGTCTGGGTGAAGTTGATCGTGTCGCCGAAGCCCGGCGTCTGGTACAGGTCGCGCGCGTACGCCCAGAGCACCGGCATCTCGGTGAGCTTGTTCCTGTTGCACTTGAAGTGGCCGTGATAGACGGCATCGAACCTGACCAGCGTGGGCCAGAGCCGGACGTCCGCTTCGGTGATCGTGTCCCCGGCCAGGTAGCGGCGGGTGGCGAGCCGTTCGGACAGAGCGTCGAGCCGGGCGAACAGCTTGCCGTAGGCGTCCTCGTAGGCGGCCTGGGTGCTGGCGAACCCGCACTTGTACACGCCGTTGTTCACGTCCTCGTAGACCCCGGCGCTGATCTCCTCGATCTCATCGCGCAGCTTGTCCGGGTAAAGGTCGGGGCCGCCCGGCCGGTGGAACGCCGTCCACTCGTGCTCCAGGTCCAGGGTGATCTGCCGGTAGTCGGCCGTTACCACCGCGCCCGAGGCGACCTCCACGATGGCCGGGACGGTGACGCCCCGGTCGTAGCCGGGCACCGCCTTCTCGTAGGCCTCGCGCAGCCAGTGGATGCCGAGCACTGGGTCGACCTCACCCGGATCCAGGTCGAACGTCCAGCTCCGCCAGTCGTGCTCAGGCCCGCAGATCCCCATCGACAGCGCGTTCTCGAGCCCGAGGAGCCGCCGCACGATCATGGTCCGGTTGGCCCAGGGGCACGCCCGCGCCACCACCAGCCGGTACCGTCCCGCCTCGGCTGGGAGGGTGCCCTCCCGCCCGTCAGCCGTAATCCGCCCGTCCAGATATCTGGTATCCCGAACAAACTCTCCCGTAGAGCCCACCCTCCCGACGCTACCGCATTGCTCCCGTTTTCAAATATCCGCCCTCTCCGGCCGCGCTTACGCGTCCGTCGCGCCTGCGCGTCCCTCGCGCTTACGCGTCCCTCGCGCCTACGCGTCCCTCGCGCCTACGCGTCCCTCGCGCCTACGCGTCCCCACCACATCAACCCCATGAGCCTCGCCAGCCACGCAAGCCCCAAAGCAAATTCAATGAGTGTGGCATTCTAATGATTCTATTAAGCAGAGTGCCACTTTCATTTAATAATCGAAAAGACGCCTGGGCTAGCGGATACCATCCCAGATGGCGCGCTCGTCGCCGGCTGGGTCGTCCACTGCGCTGATGGTGTCCACAAGCAGGCCGGTGGTGCGGCGGGCGGTGTCATAGGGCGCCCAGCCGGGATCTCCGTGGGTGATGAAGTCCACCCACACCCGGTGGACCTGGTCCGCGACGGCTTGCGAGGGCGTGTCGCCGATCAGCGGGCGGATCTCCGCCCGGGCGGCCGTGTCAAACGCGAACGGTATCTCCACTCCGTGGCAGGCCCCGAACCCGCGGTTGTCCTGCGGATCCGGATGGTCGAACCGGTACATCCAGGTGCTGCTCGTGGCCGGCGACGCCCCCCGGGCCTCGGCGACCCGGATAGGCGGAATCCGGAAGAACCAGTCGGTGATCACGGCGGCCAGGATGTCACCCGCGCTGGCCCCCGGTCGGCTGGCCCGGTAGACGGCCAGATCGTCCGCAGAGAGCCCGTAGGCGCCGGCCACGGCGGCCAGCATGGTGTCGTCGATGAGGTCGATGGTGGCCGCCGCGACCAGGAACAGCCGCGCCTCGTCCCGGTTCGATCCGATCAGCAGCGGAACGTTCCCGCCCTGGCCCGCCGCGAAGGAAGCAAGCGGCGAGGCCGGAAGGACCGAGCCGTCGACGGTGGGCGCGAACGGCAGCAAGCTCAGCGCGAGCTGCCCCCACCGGCCTGGGTCCGGCGTGGTCTGAACCTCGACCACTAGGTCCGATGAGGCTTGTACGAGCTTGTCAAGCGGGACCGCCCTGATGGATTCGCGGTCAGCCGACACGCCGAGCGCGTCAGCCAGGTAACCGCCCACCATCCGGCCCTCGTCCTTGGTGAGCGTGTGGGCCGCGGCCCCGCTCTGCGCGATGGCCTGGGCGAACAAGCCCTCGGCCAGCGGCATCGACAGCAGCGTCGTCACGCTCATGGCCCCGGCCGACTCGCCCGCGACGGTCACCCGCGCCGGGTCACCCCCGAACGCGGAGATATTGCGCTGCACCCACCGCAGGGCGGCGAGCTGGTCGAGCAGGCCGAGGTTGGCGATGCCGTCGTCGAGGTACAGAAAGCCCTCGGCGGCCAGCCGGTAGTTGATCGTCACGCACACCACGCCGTCGCGGGCGAACGCCGTGCCGTCGTACGCGCCGACCGAGCCTGAGCCGTTCATGAACGAGCCACCGTGGATCCAGACGAGCACCGGCAGTCGAGCTGCGCTGATGTCGGGTGTCCACACGTTGAGGTTCAGGCAGTCATCGCCCGGGATCACCACCTCCGGGAACAGCGGCGCGTACTGCGGCGGGTAGTCACCCTTCGGCACCGTCGGCCCGAACGCGGTCGCGTCACGTTCGCCCGTCCAGGCCAGGACGGGCTGCGGTGGCAGCATCCGGCTGGCGCCGAACGGGGGTGCCGCGTAGGGGATGCCGAGGAACGCCGAGACACCCGATTCGGCCTTGCCCCGGAAGGCTCCGTCCTCGAGCCGGACCACTAGCTGCTGCGACATCTCGCTCATGCGTTTCTCCATTGCGACGCTTCCTGGAGCTGTTGCAAACTGTCTCCCAACGCTGTTCATCTGTCAAGGTCGTCGCTAACGCATAGCGCCGGACCGCCGTAACCGACTGGAGAACGTCACATGACAGCGCCTCATGTCGGCACGCCGCTGCAGCGCCAGCTGGCCGGAACTGCGCCCGCGCGGCCCACTGCGCTCGACGCCTTCCGCCTGGCGCGCCGGACCTTTCTCGACGGAGCTCGTGTCGACATGCAGGCCCTGGCCCGGACGCTTAACGTCGACCGGGCCACGGTCTACCGCTGGGTCGGCTCCCGCGAGCAACTGCTCGCCGAGATCCTCTGGTCCCTCATCGAGCCCACCGTCGTGAACCTCCGGAAGGCGCACTGCCGCGCCGGGCACCCGGGCGCACCTGATCGGTCCCCGGAGGCACCTGGTCAGTCCCCGGGCGCGGCCGTCGTCACCAACACGGTCCGCGCCGTCATCGCCAACTACGGCATGCAGCGCTTTCTCGACCGCGAAGGCGACCTGGCCCTGCGCCTGCTCACCACCAAGGCGTCCGGCTTCGAAGTCCGGCTGGTCGCCCTGATCGCCGATCTCGTCCGCGAGGAAACCTCGGCCGGCCGCCTGACCGCCGCCGTGCCCCTGGACGACCTGCCTTACGTCCTGGTGCGCATCATGGAGTCCTACATCTACCTGGGGCTTATCACCGGCGAGCATCCCGATCCCGACCGCGCCGCCCGGGTCATCAACGCCCTCCTGCCCGGCTAACCCGGGCTGAGCCTCCAGGATCGCGGGCCAACGATCACGGGCCGCCATCACTCTTCGCCCCCCGCAACAGAGGGCTAGCGCAGTAGGTTAGGTTAGCCTAAGCTAAGTTCCCTCGGCCTGAGTCGGATGATGCGCAAGTGACCCCAGGGAATATTGATGACCAAGCACAGCGCCGCCGCGACCCGCTGGCGAGCCGCCATCGCGTCAGCCGCGACATGCGCCTTGCTGGCCGCCTGCGGCTCAGCAGGCTCAGCAGGCTCAGCAGGATCAGCAGGATCAGCAGACACAACAGGATCAGCAGACACAGTAGGCACAGCAGACACAGTAGGCACAGCAGCCTCCTCAGACCCAGCCGCGGGTCAAGCCCCGCAGTCGATCACCCTTTACAGCGGCCAGCACGAGCAGACGACCGACGGCCTTGTGGCCGCGTTCGAGCAGAAGACCGGGATCAAGGTCAACGTCCGCAACGACGACGAAGACACGCTGGCCAACCTGATCGCGGTACAGGGATCGCGCTCCGCGGCCGACGTCTTCTACACCGAGAACTCGCCCCCGCTGGAGTTCTTGCAGGAAAAGGGCCTGCTCGCCAGCGCCGACCCGGCCACGCTGGCGCGCACCCCGGCCAGGTACAACTCCCAGAAGGACGACTGGGGCGGAGTCTCCGCCCGGGTCAGCGTGCTCGTCTACAACCCGTCGCTGATCGCCAGCAGCCAGCTTCCGGCCAGCGTGATGCAGCTCGCCGATCCGAAGTACCAGGGCAAGCTCGCCCTCGCTCCCGGCGAGACCGACTTCCAGCCGATCGTCACCTCGGTGCTGAAGACCTACGGCCGGGCGGCCGCTCTCACCTGGCTAGGCAAGATAAAGGCCAACGCGGCCAGCCACACCGTTCCGGACAACGAGACGCTGGTCAGCGAGGTGAACCGCGGCCAGGTCGCCTTCGGCGTCGTCAACGAGTACTACTGGTACCGGCTCAAGGCCGAGATCGGCGCCACGGCGATGCATTCGCAGATCGCCTACTTCGCCCAGCACGATCCCGGGTACGTGATCGATGTTTCCGGCGCGGCCGTGCTGAAGTCGAGCGCGCATCAGGCGGCCGCGCAGAAGTTCCTCGCCTTCCTGGTCAGCAGGCAGGGGGAGGAGATCATCGGCCGGGCGTCCGGCAACGAGCAGAGCTATGAGTACCCGCTGGGATCGGGCGTGACCACCTCGGCACCGGAGACGCCGTTCGGCCAGCTGCAGCCCAACCCGATCACGATCGCCGAGCTCGGCGACGGCGCGGCGGCCATCGACCTGCTCCGTCAGGCTGGCCTGCTGTGACCGTCCTGGCCGGCCCGCCGCGCCGCGGGGCGGCGGGGGCACGCGGTCCCCGCCGCCCCGCGGCGCTGCTCACGGTCAGCGGGCTAGTGGCCGCGATCCTGGCGGTGCCGCTGGTCTTCCTCTTGCTCGAGGCGGAAAGCGCCGGTTCCGGCGCGGTCACCGACCTGATCTTCCGGCCGCTGACCTGGTCCCTGCTGTGGAACACGGTCCGGCTCACCGTCGTGGTCACGGCGGCATGCGCCGTGCTCGGGACCGCCGCCGCGTGGTGCGTCGAGCGCACCGACCTGCCGGGCCGCCGGGCCTGGGCCGTGCTCGTCGTCATCCCGCTCGCCGTCCCGGACTTCGTGGTGAGCTTCGGCTGGAACTCGCTGTGGGCCTGGGCGCACGGTTTCCGCGGCGCGGCCCGATGACCCAGCGGGTCAGCCCGCCCCAGCGGCTGGGCCGGGCGCGCTGGCCGGTGCTGGCCCTGTTCGCCGGGCTGGTCGTGCTCGCGCTCGGCGTCCCGGTGGCGGCCGCGGTGTACTGGATTGCCGCGGCCTGCCGCCGGCCCTGTCCGGCGGGGCCAACGTCTCGCTGCTCAGCGCGGCCGGGCACACCGCCGGGTGCGGCGGGTCGGCGGCGGCCCTGGCCACGGTAATGGCGTTCCCGGTGGCCCTGCTGGCGGTCAGGCACGCCGGGCGCGCCCGGCGGATCCTCGAGCGAAGCACCTACCTGGTCCTGGGCATGCCCGGCGTGGTGATCGCGTTCGCCCTGTCCTACTTCGCCGGACGCTACGCGGCCGGGTTCGGCTACGGCACGTCGGCGCTGCTCGTCGCCTGCTACGCGATCATGTTCTTCCCGCTGGCCCTGGTCGGGGTCAAGGCGTCGCTGGCCCGGGCGCCGGCCAGCCTGGAGGAGGTGGCCAGGTCCCTGGGCCGGCGCGGGCTGACGGTGCTGTTCCGGATCACGGCGCGGCTCGCCTGGCCCGGCCTGGTCGCCGCGTTCTGCCTGGTTTTCCTCTCCGCGGTCACCGAACTCACCGCCACCCTCCTGCTCATCCCGACCGGAACGCAGACGCTGGCCACGCAGTTCTGGTCGTACGAGTCCAACCTGTCCTACAGCCAGGCCGCGCCATTCGCCCTGGTCATGATCGTCGTCGCCGCCGTGCCCAGCTGCCTGCTAGGCCGGTTCTTCCGGGGGACGACATGAGGCCCGTGACGGTAACCGGCCTGCACAAGTCCTTCGGCCCCCACCCGGTCCTGGCCGGCCTGGACCTGGAGGTGCCAGCCGGGTCGCTGACGGCCATCCTCGGGCCGTCCGGCAGCGGGAAGACGACCCTGCTGCGCGTGCTGGCCGGCTTCGAGCGCCCGGACGCCGGCCTGATCAGCATCGGCGGCTCCCCGGTCGACGGCCCCGGCGTCTACGTCGCGCCGGAGCGCCGCCGCATCGGCTACGTCCCGCAGGAAGGCAGCCTGTTCCCGCACCTGACGGTGGCGGCCAACGTCGGCTTCGGGCTGACCGCCAGAGGGCGCCGCAGCGGCACGGTCGACGCCATGCTCACCACGGTGGGCCTGGCCGGGTTCGGCCGGCGGTACCCGCATCAGCTTTCCGGCGGTCAGCAGCAGCGGGTCGCCCTGGCCCGGGCACTGGCCATCGAGCCTGCCGTGGTGCTGCTCGACGAGCCGTTCGCCTCGCTGGACGCCCGCCTGCGGGCCGGGGTCCGCGCCGACGTCCAGCAGATCTTCCGCCGCGCCGGGACCACGGCCGTGCTGGTGACCCACGACCAGGACGAGGCCCTGTCCACCGCCGACCGGGTCGCGGTCCTGCGCGACGGGAAGATCGCGCAGTGCGCGCCGCCCGAGGCCCTCTACCGCCGGCGGCCGACGCCGCCTGGCCAGCTTCGTCGGCGACGCGAACCTGCTCGAAGGGATCCTGGCCGGGCCCGTCGTGAAGACGATCCTCGGCCCGCTGCCGCTGGACCCCGCCGCGACCGGCCTGGGGACCGCGGGCCGGGTAACGGTCCTGGTCCGGCCAGAACAGATAAACCTTGGACCGAGCGAGGCCGGCCTGACCGCCCGGGTCACCTCCTACCGCTATCACGGCCACGACGCGGTCCTGTGCGTCCAGCCAGGCAATGACGCCGGAGCCCCGGCGATCGTGGTGCGGATCACCGGCGGGCCTCATCGCCCGGTCGGCTCGTCGGTCACGCTCCTGGCCCGCGGCCCGGTCTTCGCGTGGCCTGCCGATCCGCGCGAGGCGATTGCGACGGCGTGCCGCAACGACAGGCTTGCCCCGGTTGTCCGGGCCACTAATGAGCGGGGGTGCCACCGTGGCGCATGCTCGCCTGTCCGTTCGCCTCACCGGGCTGCTGGCCGGAACGGTCCTGGCCGCGGGCGTGGCGCTGGCCGCCGCGCCGGCCGCGAGCGCCCGTCCCGCCGCGAGCGCCGCCCCTGCTTCCGCGGGGCCCAGCGGTGTCGGTGCCTGGTCGGCCGC
>CAWJGE010000004.1:0-96805 GCA_963842265.1 uncultured Actinomycetota bacterium | reverse complement strand
TTCACCGTGTCGGGTGACAGTTGATGATGAATTCGTTTTGGCTGTGTGGCACAGAACACCTTGTTATGCGTGTCCGCACCGAGTGACACTGAGCGGCCGCGAGCCGACCAGAACGGCGGTTCCTTGCGCTTCGCCTCTCCATCTGCTGTCACGATGTGTAGCATCTATGTCAACGATGAGTGTCTGCGGGCCGGAGCCTTCCCCGACTTTATCTGTCAGTTGGGACATGGGGTCTGGACTGTAAAGCGGGTGGGGCAGCGGCGGGACGGAACGGACGCAAGTGGTGACGAGCGCACGCAGTCAAGGTCATGCCGGGCGGTTCATCGCCGCCTTCAACGACATCGAGGCGTGGTTCCGGCGTGATCTTCGGCGAGACCAGTTCGCCCATTTCGCAGAGATGGCGCGAGTGTACGCCGCTAGGCACCACCTGCCGTCTGCGCAGCTGGATGAGCTGCTGGATTTCGCCGCGCTGCGGAACGCGATCAGCCACGGCAAGTACTACGGTGGCCGCCCCATCGCCGAGCCGACCGAGGAGGTCGTCCGGGACATCGAGCGCCTGCGCGAACAGATCTTGTCGCCTCCCCTGGTCCTTGACGTCCTTGAGGAGAGGCAGGTCTGCGTAACCGGGCCGGACGAGCCGATCAGCGCCGTGCTGGAGCACGTTGTCCGCTTCGACTACTCCCAGGTACCCGTCTACAGCGAAGCCAGCTATGTCGGCCTCCTGACCACGAACGCAGTCGCCCGGTGGCTTGCCCGCCAGTTCGAACTCAACCAGGGCCTGGCGGAGGGGGAACCTGTCCGCCGTGTCCTGGCCTTTGCCGAGTCACACGAACGTGCCAGGCTGGCAGGCCGCACTATCACGGCAGCGGAAGCCGTCTACCACTTAACGCACAGCGGCCGCGGGCGAGCTCCAGTGCCAGCGCTGATCGTCACCGAAGGGAGCGAACCCGCAGGCAGGCCACTCCGCATGATCACCAGCAGCGACCTGCCCGCACTATCAGCAAAGCTCGGGATCGGGATCACCGGGCCAAGCGCCGGCATCTGATCAAGCGGACTCTCGTATCCGCCTGATCTGAGGCATCACGATGGCCGCGGAAGCACCGCGCTAGCCGCCCCCGGCGGCGGCTTCGCGCACCGACGCCGGGGACTGTACCGCAGGTCTTTGCGGGGTTCGATCTGGCCCTCATGTGCCAGGCTCTGCACGTGCTGCGTGTCTGCGCCGCGGGCCGTGCCTGCCGGCACGGTGAGAGGCTGCGGCGCGCGGGTTGTGATGACAAGGTAAGTTGGCCTGCATCAGCCGGGCGCGTCCTGCGTTTCCGCTGGTGGCTACAGCGTCGGTGCGCGGATCGATGGTAAGTATCACCTCGCGCCATGACCTGACGCTAACGACTGTTCGCCAAGGCAAGCAGGGAGGCGGGCGCCGCCACGTGCCCGGGCTGCGTCCGCTGACCACGTTGGTTCACAGCCGCCGATGCGCCTCCCGGTGCGCGGGATCCACCCGGGCCCAGGCATCGTCCCTGACCCTCAGATCCCGCGGCGCCACGGTCACCAAGGCGATCTCGAGTCGGTCGTGCGCCGTAGCGGCGGAGTTAGACGGCGATCTGCGACCTGCTCCGACCAGCCCTCGGCGGCGATCATGTGCCGCGCGGCGCTATGCGGGAGGACGTACCTTTTGCTACACGGGTCTAGACCTATGGCCATTAGGATCGCCAAGACCGCACTCTCCGCCCGGCTTGGCGGCCTGGCAGTCCGGTAATGGCGCAATGCAAGCTCGGCCGACCCGGCTGCGGCCGGTGGCGAGGGAGCCGTGCGCGGCGGCAGCCCGGCGTCCGTAGGGCCTGCATGCGAAGGGACGCGAGCGAAGCTGATGTGACGCCAATCACGATGCAATTTTTCCGCTAGCGGATGAGCTCGGCCACCGCGGCATGCTTGAGGGAACACGCGGACGCCTCGGCCCGGTCCAGGGCGCAGATCAGCCCGACAAGCTCATCATCGGCAGCCGCGCCGAGCCGCTTCTCGTCGTAGGCGACCCACTCCGCGAAGCCCAGCAGCGCCGACCCGCCCGGCGCGACATCGAGGGACTGCCCGGCGCCGAACCCGCCCGCGGGACTACCGGAGCAGCCGGGGACCCCGCGCGCGGATCCGGGCTGCCCGGGACCGCGGCGACCCCGGGCACCGGCGTCGGCGGCGGCCAGCGCGGCCAGCGTGGCCTGGTCCCCCCGCCGGGTGAGATTCGCGGTGTCCGCGGCGTCCGCGACGGCGAGCTCGCCAGTCTCGGCCCAGATCGCGGCCACATCGAGGTCCCACGGCATAGCGGGATGCTCGGGGTCGTCATACTCCTCGTCCGGACCGGGCGGCTCGTCCTCCTCCAGCCCGGGGACCTCGTCCGGCCTGGGATCAGGGGAAGCGGGGCTGAAGGCACGCGCCACCACCGTTCGGATGAATGATCTTGATCTTGACCTTTCCGCCTACTTAGAACATAATAGCGAATGAGACGCCGATCGACAAGGAGCAGGATGATATTCAAACAAAAATACGTAGGTGCTCTATGTGGCGACGGCATGTGGCGACGGCCCCCGGGCCTGCGGGGGCGGCACGTCCACGGCCGGGGACCGGGAGACGCTTGAGGCGGTTGATCCAGCTGGAGCGCGCTGGGTCAGCCGGTGTAGCTGACCGGCAGGGACTTGATGCCGTTGATCCAGCCGGAGCGCAGCCGCACCGGGTCGCCGGCCTTGGCGATGTCCGGCATGGCGTCGGCGATCGCGGTGAAGATCAGCTCGATCTCCAGCTTGGCCAGGCTGGCGCCCAGGCAGTAGTGGGTGCCGAGGCCGCCGTAGCCGAGGTGCGGGTTCGGGCTGCGCAGGACGTCGAACCGCTCGGGGGCCTCGAAGACCTCCTCGTCGAAGTTGGCCGAACGGTAGAAAAGACCGACTCGCTGACCCGCCTTGATCTCCTGCCCGCCGAGGACCGTGTCCTGGGTCGTGGTGCGCTGGAACACCGTGATCGGGGTGGCCCAGCGGACGATCTCGTCGGCGGCCGTGTCCGGGCGGGACGCCTTGAACAGCTCCCACTGATCCGGGTGGTCGAGGAAGGCGAGCATCCCGTGCGCGATGGCGTTGCGGGTGGTCTCGTTGCCCGCCACCGCCAGCATCAGCACGAAGAAGCCGAACTCGTCATCGGACAAGTGGTTGCCGTCGATCTCCGCGCTGATGAGCTTGGTGACGATGTCGTCCCGGGGGCACCCGCGGCGCTCCTCGGCCATGGCCAGGCTGTAGCCGAGGATCTCGGTGGCCGCGATCATCCCGTCGTCCTCGTCGGCCGAGGTCCGCTCGTCGTAGCCGATCATCCGGTTGGACCAGGAGAAGATCTTGCCCCGGTCCTCCTGCGGGACACCGAGCAGTTCGCTGATCGCCTGCAGCGGCAGCTCGGACGCGACGTCCGCGACGAACTCGCCGGTACCTGATTCCAGCGCCGTGGCCACGATGCGCTGGGCCCGTTCGGTGAGGGCCTGGCGCAGGTTGCTGATGGCGCGCGGGGTGAACCCGCGGGAGACGATGCCGCGCAGCTTGGTGTGTTCTGGCGGGTCGATGTTGAGCAGGATGAACCGCTGCATCTCGATCGACTCCCGCGGCATGCCTTCGGTGAAGCGGATCAGCGCGGTGTTCTCCCAGGACGAGTACACGTCCGGCGTCTTGGAGACCGTCATGATGTCGGCGTGCCTGGTGACCGCCCAGTACCCCTCGTCGTCGAACCCGGCCGAACCCCGGCGCTGCGCCACCCACCAGACCGGCGCCGCGCGGCGCAGCTCGGCCAGCTCCTGCGCCGGCACCCTGGTCGTGTAGATCTCCGGGTCGGTGAAGTCAAAGCCAGGCGGGATGTCCGGCGCGGCCATGGCTGCCTCCCTTGGCCATGAGTGGAACGTGTTCTAGTTTTGATTAGACCACGGATTCTGGAGGCGAGCTATGGGCACTGCGGTGATCGTCGAGGCGGCGCGGACCCCGATCGGCAGGCGCGGCGGCGCGCTGGCCGGCCTGCACCCCGCCGAGCTCCTGGGCGGCATCCAGGTGGCCCTGCTCGACCGCGCGGGGCTCGCGCCTGCTGCGGTCGAGCAAGTCGCCGGCGGCTGCGTGACGCAGGCAGGCGAGCAGTCCAACAATGTCACCAGGACCGCCTGGCTGCACGCCGGGCTCCCGTATCAGGCCGGGTGCCTGACGCTCGACGCCCAGTGCGGTTCGGCACAGCAGGCCGTTCACCTGGTGGCCGGGCTCATCGCGGCGGACGCGATCGGCGTCGGGATCGCCTGCGGGGTGGAGGCGATGAGCCGGGTGCCGCTGGGCGCCGCTGCCCGGGCGGACGCCGGCTCGCCCCGGCCCGGCTCGTGGGACATCGACATGCCGAACCAGTACGTCGCCGCCGAGCGCATCGCGCAGCGTCGCGGGCTCTCTCGCGCCGATGTCGACGCCTTCGGGCTGCGGTCCCAGACCCTGGCCCAGGCGGCCTGGGCGCAGGGCCGGTTCGACCGGGAGGTCGTGCCGGTCAAGGCGCCACTGCTGGACGAGGCCGGGACCCGCAACGAGGCCGGGACCCGCAACGTCGACCGCGACGAGGGACTGCAGGAGACCAGCCTGGCGGCGCTGGCCCGGCTGCGGCCCGTGGTCGAGGACGGCCTGCACACGGCCGGCACGTCGTCACAGATCTCCGACGGCGCGGCCGCGGTGCTGCTGGCCGAGGCGGGCCGGGCCCGGGCGCTGGGCCTCCGGCCCCGGGCCCGGATCCTCGCCCAGTGCCTGGTCGGGGCCGAGCCGTACTACCACCTGGACGGTCCCGTCGCCGCGACGGAACGGGTCCTGGCCGCGGCCGGCATGACGATCGCCGACATCGACCTGTTCGAGGTCAACGAGGCGTTCGCGTCGGTGGTGCTGTCCTGGCTGGCCGTGCACGAGGCCGACCCGGACCGGGTCAACGTCAACGGCGGCGCGATCGCCCTCGGCCACCCGGTGGGCAGCACCGGTGCCCGGCTGCTCACCACCGCGCTGCACGAACTCGAGCGGCGCGGCGCGGGCACGGCGCTGATCACCATGTGCGCCGGCGGCGCGATGGCCACCGCCACCATCATCGAGCGGACGACCCGCTAGTTCACGTACTGGACGAAGTTCAGGTAATTAAGCCCGACGTAGCCGTAAAGGTTCGCGTTGTAATTCGCCGCGCCGAGCACCCAGTACTGGCCGCCGATGGTGGCGCTGGTCACGCAGTGATAAGGACCTACCCCGTTGATGAAAACCTCGCTATCGAACCACCGGCCCTTGCCGATTGACCCGTTGGACGCGCCGTCCGGCAATGCCCGGACATGAATTCCGGTGGTGTTGACGGAATAGATGATGCCGGGGGTAAAGCAATGGTTGTGAACGCCGTTGATGACCACGTCCATCGGGGCCGAGGAGGCCGGCCGGGTGCTCGCCGACGTGGGCGGGGTCACCGTGACCACGACGCTAGCCGCTGGTCCGGCCGCGACTGGGGCAGCCGCGACTGGGGCAGCCGCGACTGGGGCAGCCGCGACTGGGGCAGCCGCGACTGGGGCAGCCGCGACTGGGGCAGCGGCGACTGGGGCAGCGGCGGCAGCGAAGGCTGGAGTGGTCACGGCCGTTAGCGCCACGACGGCCAGTCCGCTGAGGATGATCAAGCATCGCCGGAAAATCATCGGCATCCTTCCTGGTCTGCCGGCCAGTTAATGGCTGGGCCGGCCTCTGAGTATGGACTGCGCGACCCGCACCGCACATCCCGAGATCACCTACTTTTCGTGGTGGTGTTCTCGGGATGTCGCACCAAAGGCGCGCAGGTCAGACTCAGTAGCGCGGTCAATTGACGGCAGGCAAACTGAGGAGATCAGGTAGCCCATGAGGTATATCGTTCTTTACAATCACGACTGCAGCGCGTGCTCCCGGGTCGCCCAGCTGGTGCGCGGCCTGTCGGTCACCGGGCTCGAGGCCCGGGCCCGCACCGATTCCGAGGTCGCCGGCCTGCTCAGCCGGGCCGGCCTGCCGACTCCCGACCGTCCGGCGCTCCTGGTGGCCGACGGCGACAGCGTTGAACTGACCACCGGCTGGGCCATGCGCCGACGGCTGGCGGGCGTCATCGGCTGGCGCCGTTCCGGTGCCATCGTCACCCTGCTCGCCGCCGAGGGCCGGGCCCGGCTGGCCGCCGCGGCGGACTCGCACGGGCCGTCACGCCGCGGGGTGATCGGCGGCACGCTGGCCGCGGCGGCGGGCTGGGCCTTGATGCCGAGCTCGGCGTGGGCGTCATCCGTGCCGGCCGGGAGCACGCCCACTGTGACCGCCGCCGACGCGGCTGAGGTCAGCGCGGCCCTGGCGACGCCGGCCGGGCAGCGGGCCGTACGCACCTGGGGCGAGACCGACGCGAAGGCCCACAAGATAACCAGCGACGGCGTGGTGACCCTGATGCTGGCACACCCGCAGCACGGCGTCGTTACCTTCATCCGCATGTCGCCCGGGAGCAGCCACACGGCGGTGAGCCTGGGCGCGGTGCCCGGCGTCGAGGATGCCATCAGGTACTACACCGTAGGCGGTACTCCGCTGGCCGACCTGGCCACCGCCAACGGCCGCGCCCAGGCCAGCCCGGTCCCGGCAGGAACCGCACGGGCAGGCATGGCCGCCCCGGGCGAGACCGCGGAACCCGATATCTCGATCAAGGCGAAGGCGTGTTTCATCGCGTGCATCGGACGCCGGGCAGGGGGCTCGTGCATAGCGAATTGCGTCAGCTGCGTGGCGATCATCTACCTGCACAAGACTCTCCCGATGGTCTGCGACCAGTGCGTCGCCTGCGCCGGCCAGCACGCCATCGCGTGCTCCGAGGAGTGCGGCCTGTAGTCCCGAGGTCGCGGGCTGCAGCCCCGGGTCGCGGCCCGTAGCACCCGGGTCACGGGTGCTGGCTGCTCACCGCGATGACCTCCCCGGTCAGGTACGAGGCGTAGTCGCTGGCCAGGAAGACCATGACGTTGGCGACCTCGGCCGGGTCGGCGGCGCGGCCGAACGCCTCGCGGCCGGCCAGCTCGGCGAGCAGGTCCTCGCTGGTCACCTTGGCCAGGAACGGGTGGATGGCCAGGCTTGGCGCCACCGCGTTGACCCGGATGCCGTGCCCGGCGACGTCCAGCGCGGCGCACCGGGTGAACGCCATCACGCCCGCCTTGGCCGCCGCGTAGTGCGCCTGGCCCGGCTGGGCGCGCCAGCCGAGCACCGAGGCGTTGTTGACCACCGCTCCCCCGTGTCCCTGGGCCACCATCTGGCGCAGCGCGGCCCGGGTGCAGCGGAAGGTCCCGTTGAGGGTGACGTCGAGCACCCGCAGCCACTGCTCGTCGGTCATGTCGAGCACCGAACTTGTGCCGCCGAGCCCCGCGTTGTTGATCAGCACGTCGATCCGGCCGAAGTGCCCGGCGGCGCCCTCGATCAGCGCCGCGACCTGCGCCTCGTCGGTGACATCACAAGATTGGGACCAAACGAGCCCGGCGTGAGCCTCGGCCAGCTCATCCTGTGTCGCGGCCAGGCGCCTGGCGTGCTGATCGCTGATCGCCACGCTGGCCCCTTCGGCCAGGCAGCGCCGGGCGGCGGCGCCGCCGATGCCGGTGCCGGCCGCCGCGGTGATGACGACCACCTTGCCCTCGAGCAGCCCGTGGCCCTTCACCGGGGCAGGCCGAGGGCGCGGCTGGCGATGATGTTCCGCTGGATCTCATCCGACCCGCCGTAGATGGTGTCGGCCCGGCTGAACAGGAACAGGCGCTGCCATTCGTCCAGGTCGTAGTCTTCGCCCCGGGTCAGCGTGGCGGGGGCGCCCTGCACGTCCATGGCCAGTTCGCCGAGCGCCTGGTGCCAGCGGGACCACAGGATCTTCAGGACGGACGCCTCGGTGTCGTCGTCTCCCCCGAGGGTGTCGAGCGCGTAGGCGCGGATGACCTCCAGGCCGATCCAGGCCCGGGCGAGCTTGTCGCGCAGCAGCGGGTCGGTGCCCGCTCCGGTCTTCCGGGCCATTTGGATCAGGTCCCCGAGCTCACGCCGGAACCCGACCTGCTGGCCGAGCATGGCCGCGCCGCGCTCGATGGCCAGGGTGGCCTTCGCGATCCGCCAGCCGTCGCCGGGTTCGCCGACCACGTGGGCGGCGGCGGTGCGCGCGCCGTCGAAGAAGACCTCGTTGAACTCCGAGGTGCCGGTGAGCTGCCTGATCGGGCGGACCGTGACCCCGGGCTGGCGCATCGGCACCAGCAGGTAGGACAGGCCTTGGCTTCGTTTCGAGCCGGGTTCGGTCCGGGCCAGGACGAAACACCAGTCGGCCAGGTGGGCCAGCGACGTCCAAATTTTCTGGCCGGTGATCACCCATTCTTCGCCGTCGCGGTCGGCGTGGGTGGCCACCGCGGCCAGGTCGGAGCCGGCGCCCGGTTCGGAGTAGCCCTGGCACCACAGTTCGGTGACTTTTTTGATGGGCGGCAGGAAGCGCTCTTGCTGCTCCGGCGTGCCGAAGGCGATCAGGGTCGGGCCGAGCAGTTCCTCGCCCACGATCGAGATCCGGGCGGGCGCGCCGGCCCGCGCGTACTCCTCGTGGAAGATCACCTGCTGGGCCAGGGTGGCACCGCGGCCGCCGTGTTCGGCGGGCCAGCCCAGGCAGGTCCACCCCGCGGCGGCCAGGTGCCGGTGCCAGGCGAGGCGTTCGTCATACCGCTCGTGCTCGCGGCCGGGGCCGCCCGCGCCGCGCAGCCCGGCGAACGGGCCGGTGAGGTTGGCTTCTAGCCACTCCCGCACCTCAGCGCGGAACTCCTCGTCCGGCGGCGTGAACCGCACCGGCGCCTCCCTAGGGCTGGAACTGGCCGGCGCCTGCGGGGTCTGGCCGGCAACAGCCCCTGGTGCGTAGGCTAAACCTACCAAGCACTTGCTTGCTAGGAGGTCCGGTGGAGCTGACGATCCCGGGCGCCGTGACGCGCGCCGCTCGGGAGTTCGGCGACGCGGCGGCACTGGCCGAACCGGGGCCGGACGGCCTCCGGCTCAGCTACCGCGAGCTGGACGAGCGGGTAAGCACGGTGGCCGCGGCGCTCATCGCGGCGGGCGTGGCCCCGGCCGACCGGGTGGCCATCTGGGCTCCCAACGACGGCCACTGGGTGCTGGCCGCGCTGGGCGCGCTCGGCGCGGGCGCCACGCTGGTGCCGGTCAGCACGCGGTTCACCGGCGCCGAGGCGCTGGACGTGACCAGCCGGAGCGGCGCGCGAGCGCTGTTCGTGGCCGGAGACTTCCTCGGTGTCGACCGGCTGGCGGCGCTCCGGGCCGCGGCCGGCGAGGCGGGCGTTTCGCTGGATCGGCTCGGCCTGGTGGTGCGGGTGCCGCAGGACTGGACGGCGTTCGAGCGGCGGGCCGCGGCGCGGGCGGCCGCCGGGGCACGCCAGCGCGCCGGGGCGGTGCGGCCGACCGACGTCAGCGACATCATGTTCACCTCAGGCACGACCGGGCGGAGCAAGGGCGCGATGACCTCGCACGAGCGGTCGCTGGCCGTCGCCCGGGCCTGGGCGGACTGCGGCAAGCTGACCGGCGCGGACCGCTACCTGGTGGTGAACCCGTTCTTCCACACCTTCGGCTTCAAGGCGGGCCTGCTCGCCTGCCTGGTCAGCGGGGCCACGCTGGTGCCGCAGCCGGTCTTCGACGCCGGGCGGGCGATGCGGCTGATCGAGGCGATGCGGATCACCGTGTTCCCCGGCCCGCCGACGATCTACGCCACGATCCTGGACCACCCCGAGCGCGCCGCCCGCGACCTGTCCAGCCTGCGCCTCGCGGTCACCGGCGCGGCCGACGTGCCGGTCGCGCTGGTCGAGCGGATGCAGGACGAGCTGGGCTTCGAGGCCGTGCTCACCGCCTACGGGCTGACCGAGGCCGTGGTGGCGACGATGTGCCGGCCGGGGGACGCGCCGGACACGGTGGCCCGCACCTCGGGACGCGCGACGGCCGGCTTCGAGGTGCGGATCGCCGAGGGCGGCGAGATCCTGCTCCGCGGGCCGAACCTGATGCTCGGCTACCTGGACGACCCCGCGGCCACCAGCGCCGCCGTCGACTCCGGCGGCTGGCTGCACACCGGTGACGCCGGGCGGCTGGACGCCGCGGGGTACCTGACCATCACCGGCCGGATCAAGGACATGTACATCTGCGGCGGCTTCAACGTGTACCCGGCCGAGGTCGAGCAGGTGCTGACCCGGCTCGACGGGGTGGCCGAGGCGGCCGTCGTGGGCGTCCCCGACCCGCGGCTGGGCGAGGTGGGCCGGGCGTTCATCGTCGGCCGGCCCGGTCATGCCCTGGACGCGGCGGGCGTGCTGGCGTTCTGCCGGGAACGGCTGGCCAACTACAAGGTGCCCCGGCGGGTGGAGTTCCGCGACGCCCTGCCCCGCAACCCGTCGGGCAAGGTCCTGAAGCGCCTTCTGAGAGAGGAACCGTGATGGCGGACGAGGTCCGGTACGAACAGCGCGGCCGCATCGCCCTGATCACGCTGAACCGGCCGGAGTACGCCAACGCCCAGAACTCCGCGATGACCTACGCGCTGGACGCGGCCTTCGCCCGCGCGGTGAACGACGAGCAGGTGGCGGTGCTGGTGCTGGCCGGCGCGGGCAAGCACTTCTGCGCCGGCCACGACATCGGCACCCCGGAACGGGACGCGGACAAGTCCTTCGACCGCCAGGCGGTGCTGTGGTGGGACCGGGCTCGACGGGCGCGGCATGAAGAAGGCCGGGGCTGACTCGCGGTGACCGGCGCGTGGCTGGGCAAGGTCCGGGCGCTCGTCCCGGCCTGGGGCAGCCAGGCCGAGCACCGCGCCCGCGTGGTGGCGGAGCTCAGGTGAGCCTGACCGGGGAGCAGCAGGACCTGCGCGACGCGGTACGGGGCCTGCTGGCCCGGGTGGGGGACCAGCGTTCGCCCTGGCGGCGGCTGTGCGGCGAGGTCGGCGTGGCCGGTCTCGCGATTCCCGAGCGCTACGGCGGGGCGGGGGCCGGGCCCGCCGAGACCGGCGTGGTCATGGAGGAACTCGGCCGGGACCTGACCTGCTCCCCCTGCTCGGCTCGGCGGTGCTGGCCGGGCAGGCCCTGCTCGCCGCAGGCGACGACGCCGCCTGCGGCCGGCTGCTGCCCGCGATCGCCGGCGGATCCGCCATCGCGGCCCTGGCCTGGACCACCCGGGCCGGGCACTGGGACAGCGGCGAGGCGGCGTGTGCGGCCCGCGAGGGCCACGGCGGCTGGGAACTCGACGGCGAGGCGCACTACGTGCTGGACGGCGACACCGCCGACATACTCCTGGTCGCCGCCCGCGGCCCGGCGGGTGTCGCGCTGTTCGACGTGGATCCCCGCCAGGCCGGGGTACGCCGCGCCGCCGTCCCCACCATGGACGCCACCCGCCGGCTGGCCACCGTGCGGCTAACCCGGGCGCGCGGCCGGCGCGTCGGCGGCGACGTGTCCGCCGCGCTGGACCAGGCCCGGGATCTCGCCTGCCTCGCGCTGGGCGCCGAGCAGGTGGGCGCGGCCCGGCGCGCCCTGGACCTGACCGTGGGCTACGCGCTGACCAGGGTGCAGTTCGGCCAGGTGATCGGCGGTTTCCAGGCGCTGCGGCACCGGCTGGCCGACCTGCACGTCCTGGTCGAGTCGGCGCGGTCACTGGTCCGCGCGGCGGCCACCGCCGCAGGGGATGCGGCGAGCGAGGTCGCGGGGGACGCTGGCGAGGAGGCATCCGGGCTCGGGCTGCGGGCCGCCGCGGTCAAGGTCTACTGCTCCGACGCGCTGGCCCTGACCGCCGCGGAGATGATCCAGCTGCACGGCGCCATCGGCGTCACCTGGGAGCACCCGGCGCATCGTTACCTCAAGCGCGCGCACGGCGCCAGGCACCTGTTCGGCAGCCCGGCCCGGCACGCCGCCGTCATCGCGGCGAGCCTGCTCGATCAGCAGTGATTCAGCTCTCGGGCCAGTGCCACCGCGGCGGCCAGCCGCTCCCTGGACACCTCGGGCTGGCCATGGTCCCAGGCCGTGGACGCTGCCTCCACCACCGAGTTGAGGTCACCGCAGAGCGGTGGCCGTGAGGCGTGGAGGAGCTGGCGTAGCCCACGTCTTTCTCCTCCTCACCCTGGGCCGCCGCAGCCAGGCTCCGGCGCAGGGTGGCGATGTCGGCCTCGTCGACGCGGTTACCGTTCTGCATGACGCGATCCATGGCGAGGTGCAGGTAGAAGCCGTATTTCCTGGCCGGGGACCCCCTGGCCTCGAGCACTGGCCGGACCGCCTCCAGGGTCGCCAGGGCAAGCTCCGGCTCGTTGCGCATGGTGTACAGGGCGGCCCGGCCGTCCACCATCATCTCCAGCCACTCGCCGACGGCGGCCGCGTCCTGCTGGCCCGGATCCTCGCCGAGCAGCGCTTCAGCGGCATCGAAGGCCGCCGCGGCGGCCTGGAAGCCCAGATCGGCCAGCTCCAGGCGGCCCAGGCGGATCTGCAGGTGCGCCCGGCGGAGGGTGTCCCCGCCGCGCGCGAGGCGCAGCGCGGCCGCGAACGCATCCCGGGCCTGCCCGCGCTGCCCCGTACGCCACAGCACGTTGGCCAGCTTGGCCTGCAAGTCCACCGCCGCATCGATCATCGTCTCGCTCGCGATGGCCAGGGCGGAGCGGAACGAGGAGACGGCTTCGTCGTTGGCGAAGGCCGCCGTGGCGTGGTCGCCCGCCAGCTCGAAGTAGTGCAGGGCGCGCGCCGCCTCGCCGGCCGCGGCGAAGTGCCGGCCGAGCACCGCGGCTACTTCTCCCGCGCGGCCCTGCGACGCAGCCTCCAGCGCCCAGGCGGCCCGGCCGTGCAGCAGGCGGCGCTCGGCGCGCAGCAGGCCGTTGTAGGTCGCTTCCTGGATGAGGGCGTGGCGGAAGCGGTAGACCGGCTCGGGCTGCCCGGCCACCTCCTGCCAGAGGTCCTTGGCGCACAGCTCGGCCAGCGCGGGTCCCAGCGGCTCGTCGGCGGCGCACACCGCGGTCAGCAGCGAAAGCGGGAACTCGGTCCCGAGCACGGACGCGGGCCGGACGGCGTCGCGCGCCGCCGGGCTGAGCCGGTCCACCCGGGAACGGACCAGACGCTCCAGCGCCTGCGGCACTCGCTGGCCCCCCGTCGCACTGATCCGCCAGACGCCCTCCTCGCGCACCAGAGCCCTGGTCTCCAGCAGCGAGGCCAGCCTCTCCTCCAGGAACAACGGATTGCCTTCCACGCTGGCTAGCACGGCGGCTAGGACCTCCCGGCTGGCCGCTTCACCCATCAGGGACCTGGCCAGTTCCTCCTCGGCCGCCCCGGGCAGCGGCCCGAGCGGGATCCGGTGCACGGGCGGCCCAGTGACGAGGGACCGTCCGAGGCCGGCCAGTTCCGGGCCAGCCTCGGGCCGGCTGGTCGCCAGCACGAGCAGGCGGTGGCCCGGAGCCAGCCGGGCCAGGTCGAGGGTGAGGCGAAGCGAGGTCGGGTCGGCCCAGTGCAGGTCCTCCAGGACGAGAACCGCCGGGGCCGTCGCCACCAGGCGCGACACCACCGAACGCCAGGCGGCGAACGTCTCCCGCTGAAGTTCGCCTGGGCCCATCCGTCCCAGCGCCACTCCCGGCGGCAGGCCCATCATGCGGGCCAGCAGCGGAAACTCCTCGTCGCTTCGCACCGCGGCCAGCGCGCGCTCCAGGGCCGGCCGGACCGTCTCCGCGGGCTGGTCGGGCGTCACTCCCGCCCAGCTGGCCAGCAACTGCTGGTAGAGGCCGTAGGGCGTGGAGGAGGCGTAGGAGGCACAACGTCCCTCCAGCCACAGGATCCCGCGCGGCGCGCGGTCGCGGCACTCCTGCACCAAGCGGGTCTTGCCGAGCCCGGGCTCGCCGGTCACGAGCACGACCGAGCCGTGGCCACGCACCGCGTCGCGCAGGGCCGTGCCGAGCGCCGCCAGCTCGGTTTGCCGTCCCACGAGCAGGCCGCGCCCGCCGGGCCCGGACCGGCGGCCTGCGGCACGGGGCCTGGGTTTCCCCAGGTAGGTCGCGGTCAACGACGCCGGGCCAGCCGCCACCTGGCTGGCCTCCCAGGTGAACAAGTGCTCGGTGGCGGCACGGGTCACCGGACCCACCAGGGCCGAACCGGGCCTGGCCGCAGACTGCAGAGCCGCTGCCTGGCCTACGACCTCGCCCACGGCGCCGTACTCGACCCGGGCGCCGCCGCCGATGGGACCCAGCACTGCCGGGCCGGTCTCCACGCCGATCCGCAGCGTCGGCTTCCCCCCGTCGATGGCCGCCACCGCCGAGAGGCTGCGGAAGGCCGCCCTGACCGCTCGCTCAGGGTCATCCTCATGCGCCTCGGGCGCCCCGAACACAGCCTGGAGTCCCTGGCCGGACACCGACGTCACGGTCCCGCCGAGCGCCTCCACCTCGGCGATCACCGCGGCCAGGCAGCGGCCTATCGCGTCGCGCAGGCTCTCCGGATCCACCTCGCTGGCCGGACCCCCGGGCGCCGCCACCTCGGCGGCCAGCACGCTCACGGTCCGGAGCTCCTCCCGCACGGCGGCCGGCGGTGGCACCGGAGCCGACCGGGACGGCACCGCCTCGAAGGCCGCCGTGGCGTAAACCTCCTCAAGCCACGGGGATGGGCCCAGCCCGAGCTCTTCGAGAGCGGCACGACAGCGCTCGTAGGCGCGTACGGCGAGCTCCCGGTGCCCGTGTGCGAAGTAGGCCGTGACCAGGGCGCCGGCCACCTCCTCGGAGGCGGGATCGTGCTCGAAGCAGGCCTGGAAAGCGGCCAGCACCGCCTCCGGCCGGGAATCGCCTGCCCCCTTCACCCGGTCCCTGGCCAGGGCCAGCCGCGCCTCCTGCCGCAGGGTCGCCAGCCGTTCCCTCGGGCGCAGCGCCCAGTCGGCGTATGGCTCGTCGGCGAGCAGTTCGCCCTCTTCGGCGAGGGCGGCGCCGAGCCGGACGTCACGCTCGTGGCCCGGGTCCATTGACAGCGCGGCACGGAGCGCCTGTTCGTGTTCCTCGGCGTCGATTTCGGCCGCCGGGGAGGCCCAGATGTGGCTCAGGTCGGCCGCGAGCAGGGAATCCGCTGGCCGGCCCAGCTCGGCGAGCGTGCCCCGGGCCATCGACAGCGCCTTGGAGACCGACCTCGCGGCGGCCCGGGGGTCCAGGCCGGGGAACAGTTCCTCGCAGGCGAGATCCCGGCTCACCCGGCGGCCGGGGCTGAGGAGGACAAGCTGGCAGAGCCGCCGGGCGCTCGGCCGCGGCCACGGGCCGGCGGCGCGCCCGCCGGAGACGACGGAGAACGGGCCGAGCAGCCTGACGTGAACGGTCATCCCCCCGGGCGGCCCCTTCGCCCTTGGCGCGGACACGTCCCCATTGTCCCGCACCTGGAGAACGCGCGGGAACACCGTGGGAACAGCGGCTTCCTACCTTTCATCCAACGAGAGCAAAGGGGCTTAGCGATGAACACCGGATACCTGATCTACCAGGCCGAGCGCACCACGACCGCCGCCGAGCAGCGCGAGATCGACGCCACCCGCGCCGAACTGACCGCGTCACTCACCCGGCTGTGGCACTGCCTCGCCGTGCCGCTGCGGTCCCGGCGCGGCGGCAAGCGCGGGACCCCGCGGGGGACACGACACCTGGCGCCGAGCTGCCCGGCCCCATTTCCCCGGTCCAGCCGGTAGCCGTGGTGATGACGGCCGGCTATCCGTCGGATGCGACCGACAATGCGGTCCAGGCCAACATCGTCGCGGCGGGTTACTGACGGCCCAGCTCAGCGGGGGCCGGCCGCGAGGCCCGGGCTCAGCCGGGTCAGCTTCGCGCGGACCGCCTCCGCCTCGCGGGGAGCCAGCTCATCGAGGATGGCCAGCGCCTGCCGCCAGCTGCCGGCGGCCGCGTCCGAGCGGCCGGCGGCTAGGTAGGTGTCGCCGCGGCGGACCAGGGTCTCGGCTTCCTCGCAACGGTTGCCCAGGTCGCCAAACAACTCAAGGGCGCCCTGGTAGGACGTGAGGGCCTGAGCGTAGTCGCCGACGTGATGGCTGGCCAGGCCGATGCTGTCCAGGGTCGCGGCCTGGCCGTGACGGTTGCCGAGCGAGACGTGCAGGGCGAGTGCCTCCCGGCAGCAGGCCAGGGCCTGGCTGTAGTCGGCCAGCCGGGTGTGGCACCAGCCCACCGAATTGAGCATGCGGGCTTCGCCGGCCTGGTTACCGCAGGCCCGGAAGAAGCTGAGGGCCTGCCCGCAGTGGTAAAGCGCGAGCTCGTACCGGCCCTCCATCTCGGCCAGCTTGCCCAGGTAGGCATGGACGTGGGCCATGTCGACCTGGTCGTTGAGTCGCTGGTAGAGATCGAGGGCGCGGACGAGGTGCCCGTGGGCGTCCCGATATGACCCCGTCCGCACGTAGGCGCGGCCGAGGAAGCGGCGCACCCACGCCTGTCCCTCGACATCGTTGAAGCGCTCGGTAACCTCCAGGGCCGGCTCCAGGCTCGCGGCTAGGTCCGGCCAGAGTCCCTGCCGGTCCGCGAACGTCATCAGGGTCCAGGGAAGCTGCCAGGCGTGCCGGTGGCACCCTGCCTCCGCGGCCCGGGTGATGGCGGCCAGCAGGACGCGATGCTCGTCCTGGAACCAGGCCAGCGCCTGCCGGTGATCAGCGAGATGTTCCTCGATGATCCCGGCGGCCGGCGGGCTGAGGCTGATCGGGTCGCGCGCCGGGTACAGCACGCGGTCCGCGGCGTAGGCGGCCTGCAGGTAGTGGTCGAGCATGCGCAGGGTGGCGGCGAAGTGCCCGGCCCGGGTGTAGTGCGCGCCGGCCTGCTCGACGGCGTAGGCGCGCAGCAGGTCGTGAAAGGCGTAGCGGCCAGGGACATGCTCCTCGATGAGGTGCGCGGCCGTCAGCTCCGCCAGCGACCGGCGGGTCAGTACCACCGGGGCGCCGGCCAGGCTGGTCGCGGCCGCGATGGAGATGTCGGGACCGGGGTGCACGCCGAGGAGCCGGAACATGCGGGCGGCGGGCTCGGTCAGGTTCTGGTACGACCAGGAGAGCACGGCTCCCACGCCGCCGTCGCGCTCCCCGGTATCCAGCGCCCGGAGCCGGCCGCGGGACTCCCGCAGTTCGGCGGCAAGCGCCGCCAGCGGCAGCGCGGGCCGCGCGGCGACACGAGCCGCGGCTACCGCCAGGGCGAGAGGCAGCCGGGCGCAAAGCCGCACCAGTTCACCGACGGCTTCGGGCTCGGCCGCGGTCCGCTCCAGGCCGAGGCGCGCCGCCAGCATGTCCGCCGCTTCGGTGTCCGCGAGCACATCGAGGGTGATCAGATGCGCTCCTTCGCTGGCGGCCAGCCCGGTCAGCTGATGCCGGCTGGTGACGATGACCAGGCTGCCTGGGCTGGCCGGGAGCAGCGGGCGAACCTGGGCGGCGTCGCGGACGTTGTCCAGCATGATGAGCATCCGCTGGTCCGCCAGCAGGCTGCGGTACATGACGACCTGGTCCTCCAGGTCGGGCGGTACCTGCTCGGGCGGCACGCCGAGCAGCGCGAGCATTCGTCGTATCGCCTGGTCCGGGCCTACTGGCGGGCCGGCCGGATCGAACCCGCGCAGGTTCGCGTGCAGTTGCCCGTCCGGGAAGCATTCCGCTACGCGATGCGCCCAGTGCAGGGCCAGCGCGGTTTTCCCGACCCCGGCCGTACCCGTGATGGCCGAGATCACCACGGTGCCGGTGGCGGCCGCGGCGCCCGGCAGCAGGCCGTCCAGTTCCGATAGCACAGCCGATCGTCCGACGAAGCCGGTAACCACCGGAGGAAGCTGCCGCGGCACGATGCCGAACGGGCGCACCGGCCCGCGGGCCGCGTCAGGCCGCTCTCGGACTCCCTCGGCGCTAGCCGGCAGATGCGGGGCGCTGCGGGCGGCGGCCAGGAAAGCGTCACGGGCCGGGCCGGTCAGCCGCAGCCCGTCGGCGAGGCACTGCGCGGATCGCCGGTACGGCCTGCCGGTCTGGCCTCGCTCGAGGTTACGAACCGCGCGCACACTGAGCGCAGCCAGTTCAGCCAGCTCTTCCTGGGTCAAGCCAGCCTCGATGCGGTACGCCCGAAGCAAATGACCGAATGAATCGCTCACCTGGCCACACTCACCCGTATCACGCGCAGCATCGATATCACCGGCACATCCGATCCATATATGGATTCTGGGGCAGCCTCGCAGAGGCGACAAGGTAATCGTCCGGTCCACCGCGTCTGGCGCGGTCCCGTCCGCGGAACTGCTGGTAAGTTTGCCGGTTACTGTGCCTGGACGACGGCGGTCGGCGCGGGCATCGTCGGCGGTATGGAGTGACGTCTAACCCACGAGGAGATGCCCGTTCGGGCCGACCCCCTAAGGGCAGGTCATGTTGAGCGTAAGCGAGGATGTGAACCCGGGTCGGCCGTGTTGCTGCCAGGCCGAGCATTTCACCGAGACCGAGATCAAGGTGCTGTGCCTGCTAGCCGACGGGCTCAGCAACGCCGAAATCGCGGGGCGGATGAACGTGAGCGCGCACACGGTGGACCGGCACGTGACCCAGATGCTGCGGCGTAGCGGCGCGCGCAACCGGGCCGGGCTGGTGTCGGCTGCCTTCCGCGCCGGAGTCCTGATCGCGGACCAGTACATCCTGCGGCCGACCGGGCGGCGCTGCCTGCTGGTCTAGCTAGCCAGGTGGGCACCGTGGCCGGCTGCTACCCGGCGCTGCGCGCGGCGCGGCTGTCCCCGACCGGCGCGCTGCGCAGCCCCTGACGCGATCAGCCCGTCCCGGCGAGCGGAAACCGGTGCTGACGGCCAAGACCGAGGCGTAACACGACAGCCCGTTCGGATTTAATCAAAATCTTTACCCCGAACGGCCGTGGTGCGTGCCTCGGTAAGGTGCGAGCATCGGGTGCAAGAAGCAAAGCGGACTACTGGCCAGAAGTGTCGTGGTGGCCACTAGACGCTCCGACACAACTGTCCTACGGTGGCTCTCATGACAGCTCGAGGGGGGCGAGCGGCCCGGACGGGCCGCGATAAGTGAGCGGGCCAGAGCGGCCCGACCTCGACGGCGAACAGACCCGCCGCCTATTCGAGCTGCGGGACGAGCCCACGCGCGACCTGGCCGGGCAGGCGGACGCGGTGGCCGCGGCGTGCCACGCGATGGCCGTGCGGTTCCACCGGGGCGGCAGGCTCGTGGTGTTCGGCACCGGCGGCGCCAGCACGGACGCGCAGCACGTCGCGGTCGAGTTCGTCCACCCGGTCATCGTCGGCAAGCGCGCGCTGCCGGCCATCTCGCTCACCACCGACGTGGCCACCGTCACCGGGATAGCCGAACGGGACGGGGTCGCCGAGATCTTCGCCCACCAGATCCGATTCCTCGCCGATCCCGCCGATATCGCCCTGGGCATCTCTCCCGACGGCAACTGCGCCAGCGTGCTGGGCGGGCTCGAGGCGGCCAGGGAACGTGGCCTGCTGACGATCGCGCTGGCGGGCGGGGACGGCGGCCAGATCGCGGCCAGCAAGGCGGTCGATCACCTCCTGGTCGCGGCCTCCCCCGATCCCCGGGTGGTCAAGGAGCTGCAGGTGACGGCGTACCACGTACTCTGGGAGCTGGTACACGTATTCTTCGAGCAGCCAGGAGTGCTGGCTCCGGGAGTGGTCGCGTGAGCGAGAACTACTGCAGCGGCGACACCTGTATCACCTGTTCGGATACCGCCGTGCAGGTCACAGTCCTGCGACTGCTGGCCGACGAGATGGCCGTGGTCGACACCGGCGTCGGCGAGGAAACCGTGAGTGTCGCCCTGGTGACCGCGGGTGTAGGCGATACGATCCTGGTTCATGCCAGCGAAGCCATCGCCGTGATAGGGAGCTGACCCGGGACATGCCACAGGAGAGTCGTTCCGGGGCTTCCGGGGCTTCCGGGGCTTCCGGGGCTTCCGGGGCTTCCGGGGCTTCCGGGGCTTCCGGGGCTTCCGGGGCTTCCGGGGCTTCTGGGGCTTCTGGGATCGAGTCGCTCTACCCGTTCCTGTACTCCGGCAGCACGGACCTGTCCGCCGTGCTGGACCAGGTCCGCGCGTCGACCGTGGCCAAGGCCCAGGAGATCCTGGAGCTGCGCCGCACCGTCGCGGCGCGCGACGGGGCCCGGATCGCGGAGTGCGCGCGGCAGGCCGCGGCCAGGTTCGCGGTCGGCGGGCGGCTGTTCGCCTTCGGCAACGGCGGCAGCGCCACCGACGCCGCCCAGCTCGCCACCTTGTTCCTGAACCCGGGCCGGGATGCGCGCCCGTTGCCCGCGTTCGGGCTGGCCAACGACACCTCCGTGATCACCGCGCTGAGCAACGACGTCGGCGTGGACGTGGTGTTCGCCCGGCAGCTCGCCGCCTTCGGCGGCCGGGACGACATCGCGGTCGGGCTGTCGACCAGCGGCAACTCCGGCAACCTGCTGCGGGCCTTCGACGAGGCCAGCCGGCGGGGCATGCTGACCATCGGGCTGGCCGGCTACGACGGCGGGAAGATGGCCGAACTGGACAGCATCGACTACCTGTTCGTGGTGCCGTCCTCCTCCGTGCACCGGATCCAGGAGGCGCAGACCACGATCTACCAGGTGCTGTGGGAGCTGACCGGCGCGGCTCTGGCCTCGTCGGCGGCGGCGACCCCGTTAGGTAACCCAGAGAAAAGAGTGTCAGATGTGCCTCGGCATACCCGGTGAGGTCATCGAGCTTCACCCGGAGCAACCCGATCTGGCCAAGGTGGACGTGAGCGGGGTACGGCGGATGATCAACATCGGCCTGCTCACCGACGATCCGCCCGTGCCCGGCGAGTGGGTGCTGATCCACGTCGGCTTCGCCCTGTCGAAGATCGACGAACGCGAGGCCGCGGCGGCCATGGAGTTCCTCGAGGGCATCGGGCAGGCCTACGAGGACGAGATCGCCGCGCTGCGGGAATCCCTGATCGAATAGGGCCGGTGAGCGATATTCAGTACCGGCTAGCGAGCACGGGCCTTTTGAGCCCGTGCGAGCGGCCGGTGCGGGGCCACCGTGAGAACCGGAGCGGGATTGAAGGATAACGCGAACTTCAAAAAGGCAAGGAGAGCGGACAATGCGGTTCGTCGACGAATTCCGTGATGCCGACAAGGCCCACGCGCTGGCCGCGAAGATCGCGGCGCTGTGTGAGCCCGGCCGTCAGTACAAGCTGATGGAGGTGTGCGGCGGGCACACCCACACGATCTACAAGCACGGCCTCGAGGACTACCTGCCCGAGTCGATCACCCTGGTGCACGGCCCCGGCTGCCCGGTCTGCGTGATCCCGATGGGGCGGGTTGACGACGCAATACATTTGGCCTCGCAGCCGGACGTGATCATGACGTCGTTCGGTGACATGATGCGGGTGCCGGGCAGCGGCGGCTCGTTCTTCGACGCCAACGCCGAGGGCACCAACATCCGGATGGTCTACTCGCCGCTCGACTCGCTGAAGATCGCCCGGCAGAACCCGGACAAGCAGGTCGTGTTCATGGCGATCGGGTTCGAGACGACAGCGCCTTCCACCGCCATGACCATGCTGCGCGCCGCGCGCGAAGGGCTGAAGAACTTCTCGGTGTTCTGCAACCACGTCACGATCATCCCGGCCATCAAGGCCATCCTGGACTCGCCGGACCTGCGGCTCGACGGCTTCATCGGCCCGGGGCACGTATCCACCGTAATCGGCTGCCGGCCGTATGAGTTCATCGCCAGGGATTACGGCAAGCCCGTGGTGGTGGCCGGGTTCGAGCCGCTGGACATCCTGCAGTCCATCTACATGCTCATGGTGCAACTGTCCCAGGGCCGGTCCGAGATCGAGAACCAGTACTCGCGCGTGGTGCCGTGGGACGGCAACGCCGCGGCGCTGAAGGCCATCGGCGAGACGATGGAACTGCGGCCCTACTTCGAGTGGCGCGGCCTCGGCTTCATCTCGCACTCGGCGCTCAAGGTCCGCGAACAGTACGCGGCCATGGACGCGGAACTGCTGTTCCAGGTGCCCGGCGTCCGGGTCGCCGACCCGAAGGCGTGCCAGTGCGGCGAGGTGCTCAAGGGCGTGCTCAAGCCGTGGGAATGCAAGGTGTTCGGCACCGCGTGCACCCCGGAGACCCCGATCGGGACCTGCATGGTCTCCCCGGAGGGCGCCTGCGCCGCCTACTACAACTTCGGCCGGATGAACCGCAACCGGGTCGCCGAGGTAGCCCGGTCATGAGCCAGAGCTGGATCGACGAGGCGCTGCGCGAGCACGCCCAGCATGAGCAAGCAGAGCACGAGCAAGCAGAGCACGAGCAAGCAGAGCACGAGCAAGCAGAGCACGACCGCGCAGGAGCAGCCGGAGGCGCCCCCGGAGGCGGCCGGACCCGGAAATCGACGCCAGCTGCCGCTGGCCGAACCCGTAGACCGGGAGCAGCAGGTCCTTGACCGCATCGACCGCGCCAGGCGGCGCCGCCCGCGGGTCAGGGAAGAACGCATCACGATGTCGCACGGCGCGGGCGGCAAGGCGACGCAGACCCTGATCGAGGCGGTCTTCCTCGACGCGTTCCGCAACCCTCTCCTCGAGCCGCTCGAGGACGCGGCCCAGCTGCTCCTGGGCGGGTCCCGGGTGGCGCTCACCACGGACTCCTACGTGGTCAAGCCGCTGTTCTTCCCGGGCGGTGACATCGGCGACCTGGCCGTCAACGGCACCGTCAACGACCTCTCGGTGTCCGGGGCCACGCCGCTGTTCCTTTCCGCCGGGTTCATCCTGGAGGAAGGCTTCCCGGTCGCCGACCTGAACCGGCTGGCCGAGTCCATGCGGGACGCGGCCGCCGCGGCCGGGGTATACATCGTCACCGGCGACACCAAGGTGGTCGAGAAGGGCAAGGCCGACGGCTGCTACATCAACACCGCAGGCGTCGGCCTGATCGAGCGCGACGTGAACCTCGGCGTGGCGCACGCGCAGCCGGGCGACGCCATCATCGTGTCCGGGCCGATCGGCGACCACGGCATCACCATCATGCTGGCCCGCGGTGAGCTCGACATCGAGGCGGACGTCTGCTCCGACACCGCCCCGCTGAACGGGCTGGTGGCGGGCCTGCTGGATGCCGTGCCCGGCGTCCGGGCCATGCGCGACGCGACCCGGGGCGGGGTGGCGACGATCCTCAACGAGATCGCCAAGGCGGCCGACGTCGGCGTGCTGGCCGTCGAGGACCAGATCCCGGTCCGCGCCGAAGTCCGCGGCGCCTCCGAGCTGCTGGGCATCGACCCCATGTACGTCGCCTGCGAGGGCCGCCTGGTCGCGGTCGTGCCCGGCGGCGAGGCCGACCGCGCGGTCGCCGCGCTGCGCGCGCATCCGCTCGGCGAGCAGTCGGCGGTCATCGGCCACGTGCGCGACGAGCAGCCGGGGATCGTGCAGCTGAAGACCTCGTTCGGCGGCACCCGGATCGTGGACCTGCTGGTGGGAGACCCGCTGCCGCGGATCTGCTGAGCAGGTGCAGGGCCTGGGGGATGGGTGCCCACAGGATCGGGGGCTGGGGGATTTATCCCCCAAGGGGGGTCCGGGGGGATGGGTCCCCCCAGGATCGGGGGGGTCTGGGGGGGTCGTCCCCCCGGCTAGCAGAGCTCTCGTGCGGCCGCGACCATGGCCTGGCCGAGGCTGATCCCGCCGTCGTTGCAGGGGACCCGGGAGTGCAGCAGGACGCGGAAGCCGCGGGCCTGCAGCCGGCTGACCGTCGCGTCAAGCAGCAGGAGATTCTGGAACACGCCACCGGACAGCGCTACCGCGTCCAGGCCGTACCGGTCTCGCATGAGTACGCAGCCCGCTTCGATCAGCGCGGCGACGCCGTGGTGAAAGCGAGCGGCGATGACCGGGGCGGGAACCCCGCTCGTTAGGTCATCGATGACCCCGTGCAGGAGATCGGCCCCGCGGACCTGGAACGGGTGGCCCGCCTCGACGGCGGCCGGGTAGGCGCCGGTCTGGTTGGGGTCGGCCAGCTGCTCGAGCTCGACCGCCGCCTGGCCCTCGTAGTTGATCGCGTCCCGCACGCCGAGGATGGCCGCGGCGGCGTCGAAGAGCCGACCCGCGCTCGAGGTCAGCGGGGCGTTGACGCCCCGCCGGGCCATGCTGACGATGGCCGGCCAGCGTTCGGCGTTGCGCCGCACGACGTCGAGGTCCTCCCGGTCCGCCGCCAGGTAGGCCGCCGCCATCCGCCACGGCTGCCTGATGGCGGCCGCGCCCCCCGGCATGGGCACCGGGGAGAGATGACCGCCGCGCTCGAAGCTGGCCAGGCCGGCGGCCAGGAACTCACCGCCCCAGATCGTGCCGTCGGTGCCGTAGCCGGTCCCGTCGAAGGCCACCCCGATCACCCGGCCGTCCGCGTCGTGGCCGGCGGCCCCGTGGCCGGCGGCGCTGCGGCCGGCTACGCCGTTGTCGGCCAGGCAGGACGCGATGTGCGCGTGGTGGTGCTGTACCGCTTGCAGGGTGACCTGGCTGGTCTCGGCCAGCTCGACCGCGTACTTGGTGGACAGGTACTCCGGGTGCAGGTCATGCGCGACGACCTGCGGGGCGACGTCGAACAGCCGGCGGTAATGCTCGATGCCCTCGGTGAACGAGCGCAGGGTCTCGGCGTTCTCCAGGTCGCCGATGTGATGCGAGACGAAGACATGGCGGCCCCGGGCCAGGCTGAACGTGTTCTTCAGCTCGGCGCCGCAGGCCAGCACGTGGCGCGGGAACTCGCTCGCCACCGCGATGGGTTCCGGGACGTGACCGCGGGAACGCCGGAGGAGCATCGGCCGTCCGCGGAACGCGCGGGCGACCGAATCGTCGGTCCTGATGTGGATGGCCCGGTCGTGGACGAGGAACGCGTCGGCGATGCCGCCCAGCCTGTCCAGCGCCTCCTCGTCGCGGTAGACGATCGGCTCGTCGCTGACGTTTCCGCTGGTCAGTACCATCGACCGTGCCCCGGCCTGCCCCGCCTCAGCCAGGGCGGCGAGCAGCAGGTGGTGCAGCGGGGTGTAGGGCAGCATGATCCCGAGCTGGCGGTTCCCCGGCGCCGCCGCCGCCGCGACGGCCGCCTCCTCTCGGCGTGGCAGCAGCACGATCGGCCTGGCGGGGCCGGTCAGCAGGCCGGCGGCCGCGGTGTCGACCTCGGCCAGGTACCGCGCCGCGGCCAGGTCCGCGGCCATGACCGCGAACGGCTTGTCTTCGCGGTGCTTGCGCGCCCGCAGCAGCGCGACGGCCTGTTCGCAGCTGGCGTCGGCGGCCAGATGGTAGCCGCCCAGCCCTTTCACGGCGAGGACTGCGCCCTGCCGGAGTAGTTCGGCGGCTTTGGCGATCGGTTCGCCGGCCAGGACGCTCCCGGCCGGGTCCAGCAGAGTCAGCCGGGGACCGCAGGCCGGGCAGCAGGTCGGCTGGGCGTGGAAGCGGCGGTCGGCGGGGTCATGGTATTCGGCGGCGCACGGCTCGCACATCGCGAACGCCGCCATGGTCGTCAGCGGCCGGTCGTAGGGCACGTCCCGGACGATGGTGAACCTGGGCCCGCAGTTGGTGCAGTTGACGAACGGGTAACCGAACCGCCGGTCGGCCGGATCGGCAAGCTCGCGCAGGCAGTCGGCGCAGGTCGCGGTGTCCGCCGAGACCAGCGTCCGGCGCCGCCCGGCGGACCCGTCGGGCCCCGCCGTCCTGGCGCGGCCTGCCGGGCCAGCTTGGCGTGCTGAGCCTGCCGGGCCTGCTGGGCCGGCTTGGCCGGCCGCCTGGCTGGCGGCGATGGCGAAGGCCGCAGACCGCGTGGGGGCGATGGCCTTCGTGATGACCCGCTCGATCCTGGCCAGCGGGGGCGCGTCCCGTTCCAGCTTCAGCAGGAACTCGCTGACCGCCGCGACCGGTCCCTCGACCTCGACGAAGACCCCGTCGAGGTCGTTGCCGACCAGCCCGGTCAGGCCCAGGCCGGTCGCCAGGGTGTACACGAATGGCCGGAAGCCGACACCCTGGACAACACCCTCCACCCGGACCGCTCGCCTGACGACGACGAGCCCCATCGGCGCATCACCTCCCGCTCGGTCAAGAGCTTATGACCTGGGCGCGGGGGCATCCTCCCTTCAGACCGCTTCGGTATCGGCTGATGTCCCCTGCGGGCTGGCCGCCAGGACCTGGAGCGCCTCGGCCAGGGTCCGGGCCAGCGGAATCGAGCGGTCCAGCCCGGTGAGCCGGAACACCTTCCTGATCCGGTCCCGGGCACACACCACCTGCAAGCCGACGCCCTGCTCCGCGGCCAGCCTGGCCACGCCGACCAGTGCCCCGAGCCCGGCGGCATCGATGAAGCTGACCTGATCAAGGTCGGCTATCAGCGGGCGGCCGCTGGCCGCCAGCGGCCGCAGATGCTCGCGTAGCGGGGCCACGGTGGCGATGTCGATTTCCCCCGCCACCGCGACGAGCACGTATTTGGGCTTATACCGGACCCGTACGGTCAGTGCATCGTCCTGCTGCGCGCTGCCGTTCACTAGGTTTAAATAAAGCGTCTCGGGCCACAATGTGCGCAGCCCAGAATGACAATTGGTCACGGGTCCTCCCCACCCCAGAGACACCAGCCAACTGCGGTCCGGCGCCCTGGTAACAGCCCATACCTCTAACATCTACGGTACGCTTCATCACCACGCGCCTCATCACCCGAATTATGTATCTCGTTATGCATATGCCGCAAGTATCGCCTGCTTGCGCTGGCCGACCGACCGTCACGGCTGGCCCGTAGGCCGGGCCGTGCCCGGCACGTCTCCGGCCGGATCGTGGCCCCGCACGGCTGAGCCGTCCGGCCACATGAGGCCGGAGCCCCCATCAGAAAGCCTCCCCCAAACCAGCCTGCCGACTGCCGGGCTGGCCTTGCCACGCGGAATAAACACCGTTCACGCCGAGAATATACAGCTGGGGCGGAAAATAGGGGAATAACCCGTTTCCGGTTACCCGACCCCCGAGTTCGGGGATCGCCCGGGCAAAGGGCGTCATTGCCGAACGCACCACGAGAGGGCCGGATCGCCGCGGTCCGCACAACCGGTGAATTCCGCCGGCTCGAGGGCTTTACGGCGCCTTGACGTTTCCGCCGCGCCGCACCTCCGGCCATCGGGCTGGACGCTTACGGAGAGTAACGTTACGGGTCCATAGCTGCGCAGTCCGTGACGGGGCAGAGCGGGCGGGGACCGGGCCGGTTTACGGTGCAGACTCACTGCTGAAACAAATTGTTGATCTGTTACCTACTGGGGAGTTATCTTCACCATCAGGCTGGCCTAACCGTTCCACGGCAAGAGGTGACCGCATGTCAGGAACCGCCGCGCATCCCGTTCCCAGCCGACCTGGCTGGGCCGCCTCGATCCTTAACCGACAGCTGGACACCTACCCGGATACCAGGGCCAGGGTGTTTTACCTGGCCATCACGGTGCTGGCCACGATCACGCTGTACTACGAGCTGTACGTCGGCGGCTCGGTGGCCACGCTGCTGCTGACGAACCTCCGCATGAGCTTCACGTTCTACGTGGTGACGGTAGCGTTCGGGGCCCTGATCGGGGCGTTCGGGTCGCTGTTCGCCGGGCTGGCCGACCGGTTCGGCCGGGCCAACCTGGTGGTATTCGGGCTGCTGTTCTCCGCGGTGTTCGTGGCCTTCATCATGCCGGCCGCGACTAGCAAGTGGCCCTTCACCATCGAGAGTTTCGTGGTCTCGTTCGTCGAGGGCATGTGCCTGGTGGCCACCCCGGCGCTGATCCGCGACTTCTCCCCGCAGGTGGGTCGGGCCACGGCCATGGGCTTCTGGACCAGCGGCCCGGTGGTGGGCAGCCTGATCGTCGCGCTCGTCGGCACCGCCACTATTCCCGCGGTCGTGACCAACCCGCAGTTCTGGACCCACGAGTACCGCATCGCCGGCATCGCCGGGCTTCTCGTGTTCGTGATCGCGTTCATCGGGCTGAAGGAGCTGTCCCCGCAGCTACGCGACCAGCTGATGGTGACCATGCGCGACCGCGCGCTGATCGAGGCCCGGGCCAAGGGCATGTCCGATGCCGACATCGAGGCGGCGCTGAAGCACCCGTTCCGCCAGCTGATCAAGCCCGACATCATCATCTCCTCCATCGCCGTGTCGATCATGCTGCTGATCTACTACACCGCCGTCTTGGCCTCCGTGATCTACCTGACCACCGTGTTCGGGTTCTCGCTCAAGGACGCCAACGGGCTGGGCAACTGGAACTGGGGGTTCAACGTCATCGCGGTGATCCTGGTCGGGTTCATCTCCGACCGGTTCCGGGTCCGCAAGCCGTTCATGGTGATCGGCGGGGTGCTGGCCGGGGTGATGACGGTCATCTACCTGGAGCAGGCCGGCCACCATCCCGGCTACTACAGCCTGGCGCTCATGCTGGCGTTGCTGTCGCTCGGCCTCGGCATCGCCTACACCCCGTGGATGGCCAGCTACACCGAGACCGTGGAAGCGCGCAACCCCGCGCTGATCGCCACCGGCCTGGCCATCTGGGGCTGGATCATCCGGGTCGTGGTGTTCATCGCGTACCTGTGCCTTCCGCTGGTGATCAACTCGGTCACCCCGCTGGTGGACTACGGGTCCACCGTGTCGGCCTACGCGAGCACGTACGCCCCCGAGCTCGCGTTCGCCAGTGCGCACCCGACCGTCGTGGCGGCCGCCCAGAAGGTCCCCCCGTCGGTCGTAGCCACCGCGCAGTCGATCCCGCCGACGGTCCTGGCCACCGCTCAGAAGATCCCCCCGTCGGTCCTGGCCACCGTGAAGACGGACGCCACGCAGCTCGCGAACGCGCAGAAGTTCGCGCCCGAACTCGCGGTGATCCAGGCCAACCCGGCGCTGTTCGCCAAGCTGGCCACCTACAAGAACCCGGCCACGATCCCGCCCGCGCTCCAGGCTCAGGCGATCAAGGCCGCCGGGGGCGGCACCAAGGGCATCGGGATCCTGACGACGATCGCGGCCAACCAGGCGGCCATCAGCGGCGTGATCGCAGTCGGGCCGACGCTGCAGACCGTCGCCCCGTACGCGGCGGACCTGAAGACCATCGCTCCGTACTCGACGCAGCTGACGACCATCGCTCCGTACTCGGCAGAGCTGACGACCATGGCTCCCTACGGGGCCCAGCTGACCGCGCTGTCCAAGGTCCCGCCGGGCGTCTTCGCCTACCTGAAGGCACATGGCGCGGCGGTGACCAAGGCTGCCGCTCAGACCGCCGGGCAGTGGAAGACCTGGTACTGGATCTGCTTCGGCGGCATCATCTTCTTCCTGCTCAGCATCCCGCTGCTTCGCGGCCGGTGGCGGCCGCGCGACGCCCGGCGGGACGAGGCCGAGCACGAGGCCAAGGTGCAGGAGGAACTGGCCAAGCTCAAGACTCCCGCCTGACCCGTTAGCGGTTACGGCCGGATGGCCACCGTCACGGCAGGATGCCCTCGATGAGGGCCTGCTGCAGGCGGTTGGCGGTGGCCACGTCCGGCTTGCGCGCGGCGAGCACGTCCGCGTAGAGGAACGACTCGCCCAGCCGGACCAGGGCGTACGCGAGCGCGCCCGGTTCGATGAGGGTAACCAGGCCGAACTCCTCGACGTCGCGGCGCAGGAGTTCCTCGATGAAGGCCACGATGCCGCTCTGCACCCGGCCGCGCGGGTCGGTGAGCACGCGCATGGTCAAGGCCGGCTCGTCGTCGAGCAGCCGTCGCAGGCCCGTCGACTGGGCGACCATGGCGTTGATGTGCCGGCCGGTGCCCGGCGTGTGCAGTTCACCTTCCGGCCGTTCGGCCTCCCACCGGGCCGTGGCCGCTTCCAGCATGCGCTCGGCGAGCAGCCACAGGGCCTGGCTGAGCAGTTCCTCACGGCTGCCGACCCGGCGGAACAGGGTCACCCGGGACACGCCGAGCTCATCGGCCAGGCCCCGCATGTCCAGGCGCCTGCCGTCGTGGATCCACCGGGCGGCGGTCGCCACGATACGGGCGGAGCGCGCGCCAGCCCGGCTGGCCGGCGGGCGGGTCAGGGTGCGGGACGGCACGTTCTCACCGACTCAGGGCTGGCCCGGTTTGCGCGGATTTACGGACCACGCTGCCTACCATAGCTTGCGCCGCCGACTAGCTGGCACGGCCGCCTAGGCGGGGACAGCCGCCCGGGCGGGGACAGCTGGCTGGGCGGGGACAGCCGCCCGGGCGGGGACGGCTGGCTGGGCCGCTGTGGCGCGAGTGCTCGCTGTGGCGCCCATGCGGACTCTTTGCCCGTTCGGCCCGTAAAAGATCCGGGAGGATCCGGGCTTCGGGGAGAGTTTTGTGCCCCCAAAATCCTCCCAGAAGCCCAAAGCCTCCCGGTTAAATCACAGAAGTATCGAAATGGCGAGCGAGTTAACGCACGGATGAGGTTAACGAGGCCAGTGGGCATGGGGGGCCCGGGGCTACCGGGCTACCGGGACCCTCCCGCCATTGATCACAGATGATGGCTAGTCGTTTACGGAGGAAGCCGACGAGGCGCGGGCGGGCTTTGCGGCCTGTTAGGGACGGATCAGGGCTGGCTGGATCAGGGCTGGCTGGATCAGGGCTGGCGGATCAGGGCTGGCTGGATCAGGGCTGGCGGATCAGGGCTGGCGGATCAGGGCTGGCTGGATCAGGGCTGGCTGGATCAGGGCTGGCTGGATCAGGGCTGGCTGGATCAGAGGAGTGCCGGGATCAAGGCTCGCCGGATCAAGGCTCGCCGGATCAGGCTTGCAGGGTGGCGGCGATCAGGTCGGCCACGGCCGCCATGCCCAGCGCGTTGGGATGGTACGGCGCGCCGCCCCGCAGCGAGAGGTGGAACCGCCTGGTCCAGGGAACCGCAGACCAGGCGTGGTGATCGGCGCTGGCCGCCGCGGCGGCCACGAAGTCGCTGCCGCTGGCCGCGGCGGCCGCCTGCGTGGCCTCGGACAGCCGCCGGCCACCCGCCGGCCCCATTCGGCCACCTCGGCCGGGAGCAACCCGGTGGGCGTGGTCCGGTCGGGCGGCAGGACCGTCAGGTAATCCACGAAGACCAGCCGGCAGTCCGGCGCGCGCTCGCGCACCTGCGCCGCGATCCGCGCCAGGTTCTCGCGCAGCGTACCGAAGCGCTCCTCGGTCAGCTCCGGGTCGGCGAAGGAGGCCAGCCGGCGCCGGACCGAGGGCACGGCCGGGAGCGGGCGCGGCAGGCTGGACAACAGGATCCGGGGCGCGTAGCCGACGTCGTTTCCCCCGCAGGTGATCGTCACGAGCTTTGTCGGGCCGGTCACCGCGTCGACCTGAGCGGGCCGGCCCGAAGCCGTGGCGACCAGGATGTCCTGCGTGGTAGCACCGGAGTAGGTGACGTCGTCCAGGGCGAGCCCGAACCGCCGCGCGACCAGGTGCGCGTAATTGTCCGAGGACCGGCCCGCGGCCCGCGGGCTGCCCGCGACGCGGCGGCCGACGCCGGGCCCGGCCGCGAACGAGCTGCCCATGGCCACGAACCGGGCTCCGGCCGGGACCTGTCGCGTCACCGGGCCAGCTTAGCGTCGCGCTGCGCTGGCCCAGTCGACGTCGTCCCGCAGCCGCCGCTTGAGCAGCTTGCTGCCGGGATTACGCGGCAGCGGCGTCGTGCTGACCGCGACGTATTGCGGGATCTTGAAGTCGGCGATGTGCTCGCCGAGGTAGCCGAGCACCGCCGGGACGTCCAGACAGACGCCCGGCATCGGGACGATCACCGCGCCCACCTTCTCCCCCATCATCTCGTCCGGGACGCCCAGGACCGCCGCCTCGTACACGCCCGGCGCGCCGGCCAGGGCGTTCTCCACCTCGACGCAGTACACGTTCTCGCCGCCGCGGTTGATCATGTCCTTCATCCGGTCCACCAGGTAGACCAGGCCCTCGTCGTCGATCCGGGCCAGGTCGCCGGTGTGCAGCCAGCCGTCGACGAAGGCCTGGGCGCTGGCCTCCGGCTTGTTCCAGTAGCCGGAGACGACGTTCGGCCCGCGGACCAGCAGCTCACCGATGCCGTCGGGGCCTACCGCGTCGAGGCGGACGTCGCACACGGGCGCCGGGAAGCCCACCGAGTCGGCGTGGGCCACGAACTCGTGCGGCAGGAAGGTGGACACGCTGGAGGTCTCGGTCAGGCCGAACCCGTTGCCGAGCCGCGCCTGCGGGAACGCCTTGGCCAGCCGCGCGACCAGGTCCGGCGCAATCGGCGCGCCGCCGTACGCGACCGAGCGCACGCCGGAGACGTCCACGGCGGCGAAGGCCGGCTGACTGATCGCCAGCCAGTAGATGGCCGGCACCGTGATCATGACGTCGATGCGCTCCGGCTCGATGGCGCGCAGGAACGCGCCGACCTCGAAGGCCGGCATGACCACCGCGGTACCACCGGTGTACATCGCCAGCAGCAGCTGGGAGTTGCAGCCGGTCACGTGGAACAGGGGCACCGAGATCAGGGTGCGCAGGGTAGCACCGTCCTCCAGAGCCCCGGAAAGAGCGCGGCGGCAGGTCTCGGCGTTGGACATGAAGTTCTCGTGGCTCGTCACGGCACCCTTGGGGAAGCCCGTGGTGCCGCTGGTATAGAAGATCGCGGCCGGGTCGGACGGGCCGGCGTCCTCGACGGCGAGCGGATCGCCGTCCGGCAGCGCGGCGCCCGGCACGAAGACGTACCTCGCGCCGGAGTCGGTCACCACGTAGTCCGCTTCGGTCTCGGTGAAGCGGGTGTTGACCGGCACGACGATGGCGTCGGCCAGGATGGCGCCGAAGAAGGCCAGCACCCAGTCCACGCCGTTGCCCAGCTGGATCGCCACCCGGTCGCCGCGCTGGACGCCGAGGCCGCGCAGCCCGCCCGCCACCCGGGCCGACCGATCCCACAGCTGCGCGTAGCTCAGCCGGGGCCCCCGGCATTCTCGGCGCCGGTCTCGACCACGGCCTCCGCGCCGGGCTGGCGGTCCGCGGACGCGCGCAGCATCTGCACTAGGTTGCGGGGCAGCCCGTGGTAGCGCTTGATGCCGTCGGGCCCGCGGGTGACGCCGGTCAGGTCGAAGATGCCGCCGAGGTGGCTATGGTCCGGGCCACTCATGCCGTACCGCCCGTGGCAGGCGTGAAGTAGCGCATGGGGTTCTCGATCATCATCGTGTCGATCTGCGCCTGGGTGACGCCGGCGTCGAGCAGGGCGGGCAGCACGTCGTCGCTGATGTGCTCGTAGTGCCAGTTCGGCGAGGCGGCGGCCCGCACCTCGTCGTGCGCCGCGCCGAAGTAGTCGATGAAGCAGTTGGCGTCGTGGGACAGCACCATGCTGGGGGCGTAGCCCCGGGACGCCAGGGCGGCGATGGTCTTGATCCGTTCGGTCCCTGGATTGAACAGATCAAGCCCGAAACGGTCCATCCCGATCAGGACCCCGGAGTCGGCAAGCTCGGTGAGGTAGTCCAGGTCGTTGCTGTCGCCCGCGTGCCCGATCACGACCTTGGTCAGGTCGACGCCTTCGGAGGTGAAGATCCGCACCGCCGTGCGGCCGCCCTGGTGCGGGCCCGAGGTGTGCACGGTGATGGGCGCGCCGGTCTCCAGGTGCGTGCGGGCGATCGCGCGGGCGATCCGCTCGACGCCGGGGGTCGGTTCGGCCGTCTCCATGCAGCACTTCAGGAACGCCGCCTTAACGCCGGTGCCGGCGATGCCCTCGGTGATGTCGCGGGAGAAATCGGTGACCATCGGCTCGGGGATGTCGATGAGCAGGCCGGGCCCGCGGTACGCGTACTGCTGCGGCAGCTCCTCGTAGACGTACAGGCCGGTGGCGACGATGATGTTGACCGGCGTGGCCGCGGCGATCCGCTGGATCCGCGGGATGTAGCGGCCCAGGCCCCAAACCGTGGGGTCGACGATGGTGCGGATGCCCTTGGCGTACAGCGCGTTCAGCTTGGCGATGGCGTCGGCGACCCGCGCCTCCTCGTCCCACCAGTCGCTGCCGTAGTTCTGCATGTGCTCGGTGGAGAGCACGAAGACGTGCTCGTGCATGAGGGTCTGGCCCAGGTTTCCCAGGTCGACCGGGCCTCGCACGCTCTCGACGACGGCCATGAGATCCCCTTTCCGACGACGCTGTCCGGCGGGAGTGTCTCAGCGCCCGGTTGCGGTGTCAACGGTCTGGTGTCGACGGCGGGGCGCAGGCCACTATGATCGCCGCATGCCTGCGCTCCCCCGGCGTGCGGATCGTCGTGGCGGCCACCTCATCGTCTGCGGTGACGGGCCCTTGTCCTACCGCATCACCGAGGAACTGACATCCCAGTACGGCGAGCGGGTGACGGTGATCCTGCCGTCCCGGCGGCGGAACCACGGGCCGCAGATCAGCGCGCTGGCCGGCGTCCGGGTGCTGGAGGCTCCCGAACTGTCCAGCCAGGCGTTCACCGACGCCGACGTCCAGTCGGCCCGGGCGCTCGCCGTCCTGTGGCAGGACGACGTCGGCAACCTGCACGCCGGGCTGCGCGCCACCGAACTCAACCCCGGGCTCCGCCTGGTGCTCGCCATCTTCAACCGGCGCCTCGGCGAGCACATCCGGATGTTCTTCCCGGACTGCGCGGTCTTGTCCGGCACGGCGATGTCCGCGCCGTCGTTCGTCGCCGCCGCGCTGGGCGAGCCGGCCCCCAGCCACGTCCGCGTGCAGCGGCGCACCTTGTACGTGGCCAGGCCCGACGACGTGGCGCCGAGCGCGGTGATCTGCGCCCTGGCCACGACGGCCGATGGCCAGGCCTCCCCGCGGCTGCTGCCGCCCGGCGACAGGGCCGCCCACGGGCCCGCCGACCTGGTGCTCGCCGTGGCGGACGGGACGCCGCGCAACCCGCTGACCCGCCGCCGCAATCCGGTCCGGGCCGCGGCCGGCTTGACCCGCCGGCTGGTGTGGCACAAGTTCGGGCTGGTCTTCACGGCGCTGCTGGCGGTGATCGGGGTGGGCTTCGGGCTGCTGGCCACGCGTTACTCGCTCAGCAACACGCTGTACCTCGGGCTCATGGACCTGACCGGATCCGCGCTGACCAGCCCGGCCGACGGCACGGCAGAGAAGACCGCGCAAGTCATGCTGACCGTGGACGGCATGGCCTTCATCCCGGTGATCACCGCCATCGTGGTCGGCGCCCGGCTGACCGGCTCGGTCCGCCGCGCGCCGCGGCCCCACGGCGGTCACGTCATCGTGGTCGGGCTCGGCAACGTCGGCACCAGCGTGACCGGCCAGCTGCACGACCTGGGGTTCGACGTGGTGTGCGTGGACAACAGCGCCGGCGCCCCGGGGATCCCGATGGCGCGCCAGCTCGGCCTGCCGGTGGTGATCGGCGACGCGTTCCGCGAGGAGACGCTGCGCGCCGCCGGCCTGGACACCTGCCTGGCGCTGGTCTCGGTGACCAGCTCCGACATCGTGAACCTGGAAACCGCGCTGACCGCGCGGGCGCTGCGCGAGGACCTGCGGATCGTACTACGGCTAACCGACGACGATCTGGCCGAACGAATGCAGAAAACCACGGGCAACATCATCTCCCGGAGCGTTCCCTACCTGGCGGCCCCGGCCTTCGCCGCCGCCATGCTGGAACATCAGGTGCTCCGGACCATCGCCGTGGGCCGGCACGTGCTGCTGATCGCCGACGTCCGGGCCGGCCCCGGGCTGGCCGGGAGCTTCATCGCCGACGCCGAGCAGGACGGGCAGGCCCGGGTGCTCGCGCTGCAGGCCGGCGGGGCCGCCGCGCTCGACTGGTCCCCGCACCGCGGCTACCTGCTCGCGGCCGGCGACCGGATGATCATCCTGGCCACCCGGAAGGGCCTGGAACGATTTCTCTCCGGGTACCTGTCCTGACCGCGCGCCCAGGACGCCCCAGGCTGACGGCGGTCAGCCTCAGCCGATCTTGATGACGTGCCAGGCGCCTTCGATCCCGTTGCCGGCCGCCTGCCCCGGAGCCTTGTCCCCGGCGTAGGTGTAGATGGGATAGCCGTTGAGGGTGACCTGCGCACCGCCGCCCGGCCGGGTGATCACCCCGAGCCGGCCGGGCAGGCGCACGCCGGCCGGGGCGTGGACCGGCGCGGCCAGCGGCGGCCAGGCGCTCGCGCAGCCACCGGTGCACACCGACTTGCCGCTGCCCGGCTTGTCCTCGGCGTAGTAGTACAAGGTCAGGCCACGGCTGCTGGCCAGCACCGTCCCGAGTCTGGTCCAGCTGACCTTCAGCGCCGACGCCACGGCGGGCATCGCACTGCCGGTCGCGGTGGCGCTGGTCCCGGCCGGGGTGCCGTAGGCACCGCCCGCCCCGGACGAGCCTGAAGAGTAGGAGCCAGGCCCGCAGGCGGTGACCGCCAGGGCCGTGGCGATTAGCGCGACGGCCGCCCGTCCTGGATTACGCACCATGGTTCTCCCTCTGGTCAGGTCACGTGAACCGGATGCTGCTTTCCTCTGAACGCATACTTGCGGATCTGAGGCGGCGCCGTAGGTCAGGTAATCCTCCAGTAAGGACTTCGCCCAAGACCCGGACGGGCTGCGGGGCCGGGGCGGTACGGCGTGAACCAGCCTCGTTCGGCATAAAAAAGACGGGTACCGGCGTCGGCGCGGTACCCGTCTACGGCCCTGGCCCGGGCCTGCGACGGGCCGGCCTACCGGTAAGGCAGGCCGGGCACCGTCGCGGACCTACACGCCCGGACGGAGGGCGCGAGATCAGTAGCCGTAACCGCCGCCGGTCTTGCTGGCCGAGGCTGAGGCGCTTGCGCCCGCCGCGGGGGTGGCGCCGGAAACCGTCATCTCGTACCACAGGCCGCCCGAGACGTTCAGGCCGTTGCCCTTGGCCTGCCCCGGAGCGGTGTCAGCGGCGTAGGTGTAGAGCGGATGCCCGTCGTAGGTCGCCTGCATCGTGCCGTCTGACCTGGTGATGACGCCCACGGTGCCGGTGACGCCTGACCCCTTGGTGGCCGGGCCCTTGACCGGCGGCCAGTAGGTGGCGCAGGATCCGGTGCACTTGGACGTGGTCGAGGTGTCCGGGACGAACAAGTACAAGGTCATGCCCGCGGAATTGGTCAGCACCTGCTGGCCGCCGATGGTCCTGACGGCCAGTGTGGTGCCGCCGGAGCTCGAGGCCGGCGCCGACGACGCCGCGCTGCTGCCGGCCGCGGCCGGGGTGCTGCCCGCGGTGGCCGAGCTGCTGCTTGAGCTAGCGCACGCGGACACGGTCAGCGCGAGGGCGGCCAGTGTGGCGGCGCCCCATATCTTTCGCATTTCGGATTCTCCCCTTCACAGTGCAAATATCTCCCGACAGTGATCACGTACGAACGGGCCTTCCAGTTCACCTGTGGTTCAGCTGGTATCGGGCGGCGGCAGCCCGAGCTGGCTGCGGATGACCTGGACCGCCTCTTCCACCGGCACGTTGGCCGCGTCCAGGCGCGGCTGGTAACCGCGCAGCTGGCGCAGGGAGGTGGCGGCGGCCGCGGTGCTGCTCAGCACGGCCCGGGCCTGGGCCGCGGCGAGGTCATCGCCCTCGTGGTCCTTCAGGCCGTCGAATTCGCGGTCCAGCTGGTGGTTGGCCGGCTGCGCGATGGCCAGGTATCTCGCGGCCAGCGCAGGCAGGCCACGGCGGCTCGGCTCCGATACGGCTCAGGCACCCTGCCTCCTGACTGGGACACGTCCAGGATCAGGAGATGGTTCAGTTTACCAGTGGGCCCGCCGGGACGTCAGGCGACATGGCCGCCGCTGAAGAGAACGCCGACGGCGAACGTCACCGCGACGGCGAGCCCGCCCAGGGCGAGCTGGCGCAGGCCCGAGCGCAGCATCGGGCGGCCGGTGAGCCGGCCCACCACCATGCCGCCGGCCAGCAGGGCCACGGCGGCGAGCCCCAGGGCGACGGAAAGCACGGACACGCCCGCCAGGTACGGGAGCAGCGGGATGAGCGCCCCGGCGGCGAACGCGATCAGCGACGAGAAGGCGGCGACCAGGGCGGAGGGCAGCTCGAAAGGGTCGACGCCGAGTTCCTCCCTGGTGTGTACGCGCAGGGCGGTATCGGGGTCCCGGGATACCGCGGCGGCCATTCTCGCCGCGGTGTCCGGGTCGGCGCCGTAGCCGATGAACGTGTCCGCCAGTTCGGCCTGCTCGGCGGCGGGAAAGCGGGCGTGCATCGTGCGTTCGGTAGCCACCTCGGCGTGCACCAGTTCGTTCTGGTTGGTGACCGAGATGTACTCTCCGGTGCCCATCGAGAAGGACCCGGCGACCAGCGCGGCCACCCCGGTCAGGATCACGGCATGCGGCGATGCCCCGCCCCCGCCCAGCCCGGCGATCAGTGAGGCGTTGGTCACCAGCCCGTCCACGGCACCGAATACCGTCGGCCGCAGGCGGCCCCCGGATACGTCGCGATGCCGGTGGGACCACCCGGCGGCGAGTGCCGCCTGGCGGACCGCCTGCCGGTACTCGGGTATTTCCTCGCCCACCCGGCGATTATCCCCCGCCCGGGGCCGGAGCGCCCGCCGGCCAGGTGGGGTGCCGCGACGGTGGCGAGGCCCAGGCCCGCGGATCGAGGGTGCCGTCGATGGCGGCCTGGGCGACATCGGTGAGGCGGCGGTTGTGGTTGCGAGCGTAGGCCCGCAGCCGCGAGAAGGCCTCGGCGAGGCCGGTGCCGGCCCGTTCGGCGATCACGCCTTTGGCTTGCTCGATGACGATGCGGCTGGTCAGGGCGTTGCTGAGCTGCTCGTTCAGGGGCTGGGCCTCGGCGCTGGCCCGGTGCTGGACGATGCTGAGGGTGGCCAGGTCGGCGAACGCGCGGGCGACGATGAGGTCGGCCTCGGCCACCGGGCCCGCCGCCGTGGCGCTGAGCAGGTTCAGCGCCCCCAGGGTCGTATCGCGCAGCCGCAGCGGCAGCGCGGACGCCGACCGGAAGCCGGCGTTACGGGCCGCGGCGGAGAACGACGGCCAGCGGCCCGAGCCTGCCTCCAGCTGCTCGGGTCCGACCGGCTCACCGGTACGGAAGGCGTCCAGGCACGGGCCTTCCTGGGCCTGCAGCTCGAATAGCTCCAGCAGGCGCATCGCCTCGCTGGAGGAGGCCACCAGCCCCAGCCTGCCCGCCGGGGAGGCCAGCATCACCCCGGCGGCGGAGGCGCCGAGCAGCTTGACGCACCGGTCCGCCGGCCCGGTCAGCAAGTCCACCACGTCGAAGTCATCGACCAGGGTGTCGGCCATCTCCACCAACGACCGCACCACGTCAGCCTCTCGAGCCATCTCGCGTCACCTCCCGGGCACCTGGCCAGGTGCCGGATTCAAGCCCAGGACGGAGGCCACCATCGTAATGCGGATCCGGCGGTTCCGTTGAACAGGCCGAGCTCGCGGGTGCGTTCGAGCGCGCCAGCCCGGGTGGACACCGCGAGCTTGCGGTAGATCGCCTGGACGTGGCTGTGCACGGTGTTGCGCGATATGTACAGCTCACGCCCGATCTCGCGCTCGGCCAGACCGGTTGTCAGCAGCCAGAGCACCCGGCGCTCCTGCTCGGTGAGATCCTGCCCGGGGCGGACGCCGGGGCGCCGGCTCCGCTTGGCCGCCGCCAGCTGGCCGGCCAGGATCCCCGGATCCGGACAGGACGCGACGACGGAACTCGCTTCGGCGAGCGCGGCCTCCGCGCGCTCCCGCTCGCCGAGGCCGCGCAGCACCGGCACCTGCCGCAGCAAGGCCATCGCCAGCGGGGCCGGCTGGCCGACCCACCGCATGACCGCCACGGCCCGCTCGATCGGCGGCAGCGCCTCAGCGAGCCTGCCGCGCGCGGCCAGGGACGACCCGAGGGCCAGCCACCCTTCGCCGCATGTTTCTTCCCGGCCCTGCTCCCGGATGAGCGCGACGGCTGCTTCCGCCAGCAGCCTGGAGTCATCGGTCCGTCTCCGCTCGCCCGCGATGAGCGAGCGGCAGGCCAGGGACGCGCCAGCCACCAGCCACCGGTCACCCGCGGGGGCCAGCGTCACCGCCTCGGTGAACCACTGGTCGGCCGCATCGAGCTCGCCTCGTAGGTAATGGCCCAGGCCGACCGCCCAGCAGGCCAGCGGCCGCCAGGGTGACCCCGGCCCCTCGAGCTCGGCCGCACGGCGGCCGGACGCCAGCTGGACGCCGGCGTCTCCCCAGGGGAAGGCCGCCCGCAGCGTGGCCAGGCTCGCCTCGGCCGAGCTGAAGCCATCAGGCAGCGGCGCCGGGCCCGGGCCCAGCCGTTCCGCCGCCGCGATGGCCTGCGCTGCTTCCTCGCGCCGGGCGGCCTGGGAGCGGCCCCACGCGGCGACGAGGAGCAGCCGGATGTCACCGTCGAGGATCTCGCCGGGGAAGCCTCCGAGCCAGGCCAGCACGGTGCCGGTCCGGCCGTGGTTCGCGTACGTGACCCAGGTCGCCTCGAGCAGTTCGGCCGCCGCCGCGTACTCGCCGGCTTCGATCGCGTGCTGGATCGCCTCTTCCCCGGTCCCGTGATCGCGATACCAGGAGTAGGCGCGACGATGCAGGGCCGGAATGACGCCGGGCTCACGGCGTCCTAGCTCAGCGCGCAGCAGCTGGGCGAGCAGCGGGTGGAAACGGTACCAGCCGCCCTGGCCGCCCGTCGGGACCAGGAAAAGGTTGGTGCGCGACAGCTCGTCGAGCATCTCGGCCGAGTGCTGCTGCTCAAGCACCGCATCGCACAGCGGCCCGCACAGCCGGCGCAGGATCGACGAGCGCAGCATCAGCGCCTGCATCGGCGGGTCGTGGGCCGCGAGCACCTCCGCCTCGAGGAAATCGGTCACATGGCGGTTCGGGGCGACAGCGAACCTGGTCACGAAGTCATGGCGATAAGCGTCCCGGCTCATCGACAGCGCCGCCAGATAGAGCCCGGCCGGCCAGCCCTCGGTCCGGTCCACCAGGGTGGCGACGTCCTGCGGCCCGAGCCCGAGCCCGAGGCACCCGTTCAGGAACTCATCCGCTTCGGTCGGCGTGAACCGCAGATCGCCCACCCGGAGCTCGATCAGCTCGGCGTGAGCGCGTAGCGAGGCCAGCGGCAGGGGCGGCTCGGCCCGCGTCGAGAGCACGAGCTGGAGGCTGGCAGGCGCGTGGCCGATGAACCAGGCCATGCTGTCCAGGGCGGCCCCGGAGAGCCGGTGGAAGTCGTCGAGGATCAGCACGACCTCGCCCTGTTCGGTCAGCTCGTTCACCAGGCGCGGCAGCACCACCGCGGTGACCGGGCCCGCTTCGGCTAGGTGCGGCGCGGGCTGGCTGACGACCGGGCAGACCTGGCGAAGCGCTTCGATCACGTACGACCAGAGCACCACCGGGTCGTTGTCGCCCTCGTCCAGCGTCAGCCACGCGACCGGCTTGCGCGCCGTCTCGGCCTGGTACCACCCGGCGAGCAGCGTCGTCTTCCCGAAGCCCGCCGGACAGATGACCAAGGTAAGGGACAGATCCGAGCCGGCCCGGAGCCGCTCGAGTAGGCGCTCACGCGGAATGACCCGATCGCGTATGGCCGGCGGACGCAACTTCATCGCGATCAGCATGCTGCTCCCGCGATCAGCATTCCGCCTCCCGCGATCAGCATCCTGCCTCCCGCGATCAGCATCCTGCCCTGCGATCAGCTTCCTGCCCCCAGGCCAGTAGGTCGTGCTGCCGGGGGCTGGAGCAGCGTCGCGTAACAGTCACATTACAAGGGCCGCTGGAAGCCCTGCTCACCCACCACGGGTGAAGCGGCGGACCGCGGTGCCGGGCAGATTTGGCTGGTCAGGCCTGGTCAGTAGCCATCCTCCCAAGGAGCAGTGAGGTCGTAACGACAGCGTCCGTCCGAGACCAGCAGGGGATCCCGTGGTTCGGCTTCCCGCTGCTGCCCCGCCCGCGGCTGACCGAACTCATCGACCGGGCCACCCGGCACAAGGTCGCGCTGGTCTGCGGGCCCGCCGGCGCGGGCAAGACGGTCGCGTGCGCCCTGTGGGCCGCCGCGCCGTCTTCAGGTCAGCGAGTGGCCTGGCTCACCCTGCAGGCGGACGAGGACCGGGCCTGGTTCTGGGCCGATCTGTACGGGCAGCTGACGCGGGCGCGCCTGGTGCCACGCGGCGCGGCCGCGTACCTGGAGGAGGCCTCCGCCGACGCCTTCCCGTTCCGGCTGGTCGAGATGGCACGACGGCTGACGGTGCCGCTCGTCCTGGTTCTCGACAACGCGCACGCCCTCGACGACGGGACGGTGGCCGCGGGCCTCGACGTGCTGATCCGCCACGCTCCTCCCACGCTGTGCCTGCTGCTGGCCGGCCGGCACGCACCCGGGATAAGACTGGACCGGCTGCGCGCCAGCGGCGAACTCGCGACCGTCGGGACGGCGGATCTGGCGTGCACGTCCGAGGAGGCCGACGCGTACCTGGCGATGGCGGGTGCGCGGTATCCCGGGTTCGGCCGAGACGAATGGGACGCGCGCGGGAAATGCCTCATCGGCGAGCTGGCCTCGGGCGCGGGCCATCGCGGCACCACCCCTCAGGGGTGACGCCCTCGGTCCCGCGGCCGTGCGACGCTCAGGCTGGGTGGCTTGTGCCGGAACAGTGGCTTATGCCGGAAAAGTTCCGCCGCCATCCGCGAGGTTGAGGAGGCTGTCATGTTCAGGCGAAGGCGCCCGTTGCTGCGCGCAGCCGCGGTGGGGGGTGGCGCGTATATCGCGGGCAAGAGCGTCGCGCGGCGGCGTGCGGCAGGGGAACAGCAGGAGAGCGAGCAGGACGCACGTATCGCCAACCTGGAGCAGCAGCAGGCTCAGGCGGCTCCCGCGGCTCCCGCGGCTCCTAATGACGGGGGAGTGTCCGCCGGGGCGACGCCGTCGATGGCCGATCAACTGAGCCAGCTCGCCGCCCTGCATAGCCAGGGCGCGCTGACCGACGACGAATTCGCTGCCGCCAAGGCCCGGCTGCTCGGCAGTTAGTCGCCGTCGCAGTTAGTCGCCGTCGCACGGCCTAGGCAGGAAGCCGAGCGGCCGGCGGACCCGGGTCCGGGTATCAAAAGTTGATTGAAGGAGTACAGGGTGAGTAAGCCGTTCAAGGGAACGATCAGCGTCGATATCCGGGATTCGACACCCGACTGGGGGCCGTTCGAGCCGCCGAAGGCGCCGGATGGGGCGCCGAACGTCGTCTACATCGTGCTGGATGACGTCGGGTTCTCGGCCATGTCGTGCTATGGGGGGCCGATCGAGACGCCGAACATCGACCGGATCGCGGCCGAGGGCATGCGCTACACGCAGTGGCATACCACGGCGCTGTGCTCGCCGACCCGGTCCTGCCTGCTCACCGGCCGCAACCACACCCGCAACTCGATGGCGTGCATCACCGAGGCCGCGGTCGGGTTCCCGAACGCGAGCGGGACGATCCCGCCGGAGAACGGCATGCTGCCCGAGATCCTGGCCGAGCGGGGCTGGAACACCTACATGGTGGGCAAGTGGCACCTGTGCCCGACGGTGGAGATGAACGTCGCCTCGACCCGGCGGAACTGGCCGAGCGGGCGGGGGTTCGAGCGCTGGTACGGGTTCCTGGGCGCGGAGACCAACCAGTGGTACCCGGACCTCGTCTACGACAACCACCCGGTGGACCAGCCGAAGCCACCTTCGGAGGGTTACCACCTGACCAATGACCTCACCGACAAGGCGATGGAGTTCATCAAGGACGCCAAGGTGATCGCGCCGGACAAGCCGTTCTTCCTGTACTACGCGCCCGGCGCCGCGCACGCGCCGCACCAAGCCCCGAAGGAATGGATCGCCAAGTTCAGTGGCCGGTTCGACATGGGCTATGAGGCGATGCGCGAGCAGACCCTGGCCCGGCAGAAGGAAATGGGCATCGTCCCGGCCAACACCGAGCTGCCCCCGATCAACCCGATCGGCACCCCCGAGACCCGCAAGGGTCCCAAGGGCCAGCCGTTCCCGGTGATGGATTTCACCAAGCCGTGGGACTCGCTGTCCGCGGATGAAAAACAGCTGTTCTGCCGGATGGCGGAGGTGTACGCGGGGTTCCTGGCGCACGCCGACCACAACATCGGACGGCTCCTGGACTACCTGGAGGAGTTCGGACTCCGCGAGAACACCATGGTCATCGTGGTATCGGACAACGGGGCCAGCGGCGAGGGCGGCCCGAACGGGTCGGTGAACGAGAACAAGTTCATCAACGGCATGCCTGATGACATGCAGGCGGCCCTGGCGATGCTCGACGAGCTGGGCGGGACGAAGACCTACAATCACTACCCGAACGGCTGGGCGATGGCGTTCAACACGCCGTTCAAGATGTGGAAGCGGTACGAGTTCAACGGCGGCACCGCTGACCCGTGCATCATCTCCTGGCCCGGGGTCAAGGACGGCCGGGGTGAACTGCGGCACCAGTATCACCACGCGATCGACATCGTGCCGACCATCCTCGACGTTCTCGGCGTGGAGGCCCCGGCCACGATCAAGGGGCACGTGCAGAGCCCCTTCGACGGGGTGAGCATGCGCTACAGCGCCGAGATGGCTTCGGCCCCGTCGGCCCGCAAGACGCAGTTCTACTCGATGCTCGGCGCGCGCGGGATCTGGCACGACGGCTGGAAGGCCATCACCACGCATCCCACCGTCAGCGGCTGGAGCGACTTCAACGACGATACCTGGGAGCTCTATCACACCGATACCGACCGCGCCGAGCTGCATGACCTGGCCGCCGAGCACCCGGAGAAAGTTCGGGAGCTGGTCAACCTGTGGTTCGCCGAGGCCGGCGACAATGGCGCCTTCCCGCTGGATGACCGGTCGCCGCTCGAGATCATCTTGACCCCCCGGCCGCTGATGGCCCCGGCCCGGGACCGTTACGTCTACTTCCCTGACACGGCCGAGGTGCCAGAGACCCAGGCGGTGAACATCCGCAACCGCTCCTATTCGATCGGGGCGCTGGTCGACATCCCCGAGACCGGCGCGGAAGGCGTGCTCTTCGCCCAGGGAGCACGGTTCGGCGGGCACGCCCTGTACGTGAAGGACAACCGGCTGCACTACGTCAACAACTTCGTCGGCATGTTTGAGCAGAAGATCGACAGCACCCAGGACGTGCCCACTGGGCTGAACCTGATCCTGTCGGCCTCATTCGAAAAGGACGGCGAGGATCCTCCCGGCGTGTCCACCGGCATCCTGTCGCTCTACTACGGGGACAAGAAGGTCGGCGAGGGCCGGATCAAGACCCAGCCCGGGACATTCTCACTCGCCGGCGAGGGCCTGTGCGTCGGCCGCGACAGCGGCGAACCCGTGACCGGTGACTACCCGGGGGCACACCCGCATGTGTTCACCGGCGGCACGATCAAGCGGGTCGCGGTCGACGTCAGCGGCGAACCATACGTCAACCTGGAACGCGAGGCCGTGGCCATGCTGAGCCGCGAATAGGCGTGCGGCGCTCAATGAATGAACCAACCGAGACCCCCGGCCCGGTGCTCACCGTGCCGGGGGCTCCGCTGGCCTTCCACGTGATGGCCAAGCCCACGGGCGCGGTCTGCAACCTGGACTGCGAGTACTGCTTCTTCTTGTCCAAGGAGATGCTGTACCCGGGCAGCCGGTTCCGGATGGCCGAAGACCTGCAGGAGACGTATATTCGCCAGCTGCTCGAGGGGCACGCGCGAGCTCCGGAGGTGGTGGTCGCCTGGCAGGGCGGCGAGCCCACGATGATGGGCCTGGATTTCTTCCGGCGGTCTATCGACCTGGAACGCAAGTACGCCGCGCCGGGCCAGCGGGTCCTCAACACGATCCAGACGAACGGCACCCTGCTCGACGACGAGTGGGGCGGGTTCCTGAAGGAGAACGACTTCCTGGTCGGCATCTCGGTCGACGGGCCGCGGGAAATGCACGACGCCTACCGCGTGGACAAGGGCGGCAAGCCGACGTTCGACCGGGTGATGCGGGGCCTGGATGTGCTGCGGCGGCACGAGGTCGACTGGAACGTGCTGACCACCATCCACGCGGTCAACGGCGACCACGGCCGCGGCGTGTACACGTTCTTGCGCGATGAGCTCGGCGCGACGTTCATCCAGTTCATTCCCATCATCGAACGCGCGACCGAGCAGAGCCTGCCGATCGCCGACTCCGGCTGGGGCGGCGGGGTGAAGGGCCGTCCGCTCTACACGCAGGAAGGGAACCTGGTCACCCACCGCTCGGTCGGCCCGGAGCAATACGGACGCTTCATGATCGACGCGTTCGAGGAGTGGGTCCGCCGCGACATCGGCACCGTCTACGTGCAGATGTTCGACACCGCGCTCGCCAACTTCTACGGTGAGCCGGGCGGGATGTGCGTGCACGCGAAGACGTGCGGGCAGCAGCTAGCCATCGAGCACAACGGCGACCTCTATTCGTGCGACCACTATGTGGAGCCGGGCTACCTGCTCGGCAACATCGGCGACCGGCACATGCTGGAGCTGGTGGCCTCCCCGCAGCAGCTCAAGTTCGGGCAGGACAAGTTCGACACCCTGACCCGGTTCTGCCTGGACTGCGACGTGCGCTTTGCCTGCAACGGAGGCTGTCCCAAGGACCGGTTCGCCGTCTCGCCTTACGGCGAGCCGGGCCAGCATTACCTGTGCCCCGGCTACAAGGCGTTCTTCCACCACGTCGAGAGGCCGATGGCCACCATGGCCGGACTCCTGCGGGCGAACCGGGCCCCCGCGGAGCTCATGCAGTCGTACGCGACCCAAGACGCGCGACGCGGCCGCAACGCACCGTGCCCCTGCGGCGGCGGCCGCAAATGGAAACGCTGCCACGGCGCTCCCCTGGACCGCTGACGCATAGCTCGACCGAAGGGCGGCGCAGTGGCGCACTGGATTAGCTCAGCCCTGGCGGGAACCGGCCGATGGCTACGCGCCGTCCGGCCGCAGCGTTCCGACCTGCGCGCGGACATGCTGGCCGCGCTGCCGGGCGCGATCAGCCGAGTGCCCGACGGCATGGCGGCCGCGGTGCTGGCCGGCGTCAACCCGGTCCAGGGCCTGTACGCGAGCTTCGCGGGACCGATCGCCGGCGGCCTGAGTTCCAATACCCGCCTGATGGTAATCACGACCACGTCCGCCGCCGCGCTAGCGGCCGGCTCGGCGCTGCAGGGCGTGCCCCCGGGCGACCGGCCCGCGGCGATCCCGCTGCTGGTGCTCATCGTCGGCATCGTGCTGGTCGCGGCCGGCCTCGTGCGCCTGGGCCGGTACACACGGTTCGTCTCGTACTCGGTGATGATCGGCTTCCTGACCGGCATCGCGGTCAACATCGTCTGCGGTCAGATCGCGGACCTGACCGGAGCCCCCGCGTACGGCTCGTACCCGCTGGCCAAAGCGGTCAGCGTCATCACCCACCCAGGCCGCATCGACCTCGCGTCCTTGTTCACCGGGCTGGCCGCGCTGGCCATCCTGGTCGTGCTCATGCGGACGCGGGTGGCGGTGTTCAGCACGCTGATTGCCCTGCTGATCCCGACCGTGGTGGTCGTACTCGCGGGCGCCGACAGCGTGGCCCGGGTCGGTGACGTGGGCGGCATCCCGGGCGGAATCCCGGTCCCGCGGCTGCCGAATTTCCATTACCTGTCGTTCAGCCTGATCACGGGGGCGTTCGCGATCGCGGCCATCGTCCTGGTCCAGGGCGCCGGGGTCGCCGAGGCCGCGCCGAACACCGACGGTTCCCCGCCGAACCCGAACCAGGACATCATCGCGCAGGGGGCAGGCAACCTGGCTTCGGGGTTCTTCGGCGGCATGCCGGTGGGCGGCTCGGTCGGGCAGACCGCTCTCAACATGAGCGCCGGCGCCCGGTCCCGGTGGGCGGTGATCTGGTCGGGCGTCTGGCTGCTGGTGATCCTGGCGATCTTCTCCGGGCTGGTCGCGAAGATCGCGATGCCGACGCTCGCCGCGATCCTCATCTTCGCGGCCGTCGGCTCGATCAAGCCCGGGGAGATCGCGTCCATCCTGCGTACCGGCCGCATCTCGCAGGTCGCGGTGATCACGACGTTCGCCGCCACGCTGTTCCTCCCGGTTGCCGCGGCGGTCGGCATCGGGGTGGCCTTGTCACTGCTGCTGCAGCTCAACCAGGGAGCCATGGACCTCACCGTGGTGGAGCTCATCCCGCTCGACGGCGGCCGTTTCGAGGAACGGCCGTCTCCGGCCGCCCTGACCAGCTATCACGTGACGATCCTGGACGTATACGGCAGCCTGCTGTACGCCGGTGCCCGGACCCTGGCGGCCCATCTCCCTGATCCGGGCGAAGCCCGCTCCCCGGTGGTCGTGCTGCGGCTGCGGCGGCGCACGTCACTCGGGGCCACCTTCGTGAAGGTGATGACCGACTACGCCGACCGCCTGGCCGACGCCGGCGGCCGCCTCTACCTCAGCGGCCTCGAGCCAGATGTCAAGCAGCAACTCCGCCGCACGGGGCAACTCGACGGGCACTTGCACGCGTTCGAGGCCGACCCAGTGGTCGGTGAATCAACCCTGGCGGCCTATCGCGACGCCGAGGCGTGGATCGTCAAGAAGCGCGGCGAATGAGCGTGCGCTCGGGCGGCGAGGGCACCTCGCGGTCTGTTGCGCCAGCCCGGGCAGCCGGAAGGCGCCGACTGGCAGGACCGCCTGCCGACCGGCGCTCTCCGGGCTCACCGACGCTTTTAGCGGCGAGAAACACGCCGGGCGGTGCGCCGCCCGGTGCGGCGGGCGACTCTGCGGGCTCCGAACATGTCATGCCTCCGGGTACTCGTTCTTACCGATGGTCATTGAGTGGTGATCCAAGGTTATCAGGTGCCGGCCGCGGCCGAGGTTTCCAGGTCGTGCATCATCTTCGCTTCGTCGGCCTCCATCAAGCCGATCCCGACCAGGTTGAGCGGGCTGATGAAGCCGTCGCTGATGCGGAACCCGCCGGCCCGCATGACGGCGTCCCTGAGCGGGACGGCCCAGTGGTGTTCCAGCAGGACGAGCGCGGCAGCGGAGTTGTTCGGGATGTCCTCGAGGATGTCCCAGCCCTCCTCCTCGGTGAACACGTTCACGCCGCCGTCGGCGGCTACCTCCTCGGCGCCGGCCAGCGCGCCCGCCTCGGCCCCCTCCTCTCCCTCGATGCCCAGGCCGATCAGGGCACCGATCTTGCTGCCGAGCTCGATGGCCTCGCTCTCGGAGAGGTTGCTGAGGTGCTCTACCTCGAGTTCCCCCTCGGGGCCCTTATAGACCACCAGCGAGTCGATGACGCGGATCATGTCGCTCGCGCGGAGCCGTTCGAGTTCGGCGATGATCTCGCCGTGGAAGTGTGGATTCTTGAATCCCAGGACAATGAGCTGCACAGGCCCAATCGCCATTGGTCACGCCTCTTTCATCTGGTCCGGTCTCTACCCGCAATTATCAAGGCCCGCGGCCCGGCGCGCGTCACCCGGCCGGGGTGAGACGCGCCCGCTCACTGGGCAGCTCGCCGCCCTGGGCGGCGTCCCGTTCCTGGCGTCCCAGCAGCCCCGTGGAATTCGTCTCGAGCGTCTCTGCGGTGAATCTTTAGTGACTTCATGGTGAACACATAGGAAGGCCTGCCGCATCACCCGCCGCGGTGGAGGTCCGGAAATCACCCGGTAAGGGCGACCAGCCCACCCTGACCACGGGTTAGGAAGGCAGTGGGAGCTATTTACGAGGATGACTTCTTCGGATCGGAGAATGAAATGGGCGCCGAACGTGACCGGGTCACACAGTTTGGCCCGCTGGAAGACGGGCTGCACCAGCCGGGCACCGACTGGTACCGGTGGGGACCCTACGTGAGCGAGCGGCAGTGGGGCACGGTCCGGGAGGACTACAGCGCCGACGGCAACGCGTGGGATTACCTGCCGCACGATCACGCCCGGTCCCAGGCCTACCGGTGGGGTGAGGACAGCCTAGCCGGGTTCTGCGACATCGAGCAGCGGCTGTGCCTGGGGCTGGCGCTGTGGAACGGGCGGGATCCGATCCTGAAGGAGCGCGCGTTCGGGCTGACCGGCCCGCAGGGCAACCACGGCGAGGACGTCAAGGAGTACTGGTGGTACCTCGACGCCATCCCCAGCCACGCCTGGAACCGGTGGCGCTACCACTACCCCCAGTCCCCGTACCCCTACCAGGACCTGATCGACACCAACGCCGGCCGGAGCCGGTACCAGCCGGAGTACGAGCTGCTCGACACTGGCGCGTTCAACGACGACCGGTACTGGATCACCGAGGTGCACTACGCCAAGGCCAGCCCGGATGATCTGTTGATGGCCATCCATGTCACCAACGCCGGCCCTGAGGCCGAAACCATCCACGTACTGCCCACCGCCTGGTTCCGCAACACCTGGTCCTGGGGTGACACTGATGAGGCCCGGCCGGCCCTGCGGGCCTCCGGCGACCGGTCGGTCACCATCGACCACCCGTTCGCGGGCACCCTGGAGCTGATCGCCGCGACTGGCCCCGACGGCGCTGACCCGCAGGTGTTGTTCTGTGAGAACGAGACCAACCTCGCCCGGCTTTACGGCGCCGCTCCGGTGACGCCGTATCCCAAGGACGGCATCAACGACCACGTGATCCACGGCGCGGCCACGGTCAACCCGGTCGGCGGCGGGACCAAATGCGCGTTCTGGTACCAGGTCAGGGTGCAGCCCGGGCAGACCGTCGAGCTGCGGCTCCGGCTGCGGCCAGCCGGCGGCGGGCCGGGCAAGGCCGCGGCCAGCGCGGCGGCCGCGCTCGGCAAGGACTTCGATCAGGTGATGGCCCAGCGCAAGGCCGAGGCGGATGAGTTCTACGCTGAGCTGACGCCGGCCGGCGCCAGCGCGGATGAGGCGCTGGTGCTGCGGCAGGCGTCCGCGGGCATGCTGTGGAGCAAGCAGCTGTTCTACTATGACGTCGCCCGCTGGCTGGATGGAGACCCGACCCAGCCCGAGCCGCCGGCCGTGCGCAAGAACGGGCGGAACTCCAAGTGGCGCAACTTCGACGGGTTCGACATCATCTCGATGCCGGATAAGTGGGAGTATCCCTGGTTCGCCGCCTGGGACCTGGCCTTCCACACCGTCACCCTGGCCCACCTGGACCCGGCCTTCGCCAAGTACCAGCTGATCATGATCTGCCGGGAATGGTTCCAGCACCCGCAGGGGGCGCTGCCGGCGTATGAGTGGGACTTCGGCGACGTCAACCCGCCGGTGCACGCCTGGGCGGCGCTGCAGGTCTGGGCCATCGACGGCGGCCGCGACCTCGACTTCCTGTCCCGGGTCTTCGACAAGCTCCTGGTCAACTTCACCTGGTGGGTCAACCGCGAGGACGCCAACGGCAACAACGTGTTCGAGGGCGGCTTCCTCGGCCTGGACAACATCGGCCCGATCGACCGCTCCCACCTGCCCGCCGGGTACACTCTGGAGCAGTCCGACGCCACCGGCTGGATGGGCTCCTACGCGGTGGCGTTGGCCTCCATCGCAGGCGCCCTGACCTGGTCCGGCCGCCGCCAGGCCCAGGATCTGGTGCTGAAGTTCCTGGAGCATTTCGCGGGCATCCGCAACGCCCTGGACGACCAAGGCCTGTGGGACGACGCGGACGGGATGTTCTACGACCGGCTGGTCACCCCGTCCGGCTACAGCGTCCCGGTCAGGACCCGGTCCATGGTCGGGATCATCCCGGTGCTGGCCTGCGGGGTCATCGACGGCAACGTGCTGCAAACCGCGATGACCATGAACAAGAACTTCAAGCGGTTCCTGCAGAAAGAGAGCGTCGGGGACTTGGAGAAGCTGGCCGAGACCCCGCAGCTGCGCGGCGAGGGGGCCGGCCAGCGGCTGCTGCTGTCGGTGGCCCGGCCCGCCCAGCTGGAGCGGCTGTTCGTCAAGCTGTTCGACGAGAGCGAGTTCTTGTCCCCGCACGGGCTGCGCGCGCTGTCGGCCTACCACCGCGATCATCCCTACCAGTTCGATGCCGAGGGCTACCAGTCCTCCATCGACTACGAGCCGGCCGAGTCGACCACGTTGATGTTCGGCGGCAACTCCAACTGGCGTGGCCCGATCTGGATGCCGGTCAACTATCTGGTGGTCGAATCACTCGAGCGCTACCACCGGTTCTACGGCGATGACTTTGAGGTCGAGTACCCTACCGGCTCGGGGAAGCGGCTCACCCTGGACCTGATCGTCGCGGACCTGCAGGACCGGCTGATCTCGCTGTTCATCATGGACGCCAGCGGACGGCGGCCTATCTTCGGCGGGACCGAGAAGATGCAGACCGATCCCGCCTGGAAGGACAACCTGATCTTCAGCGAGTACTTCCACGGCGACAACGGCGCCGCGATCGGCGCCTTCCACCAGACCGGCTGGACCGGCCTGATCGCCGACGTGATCCTGCGCCGCCACGGCGCGGTCCGCTCCGTCGGAGACGTCCTACGCGACCTAGCAGGAAAGGTCCAGCCATGACCAGCAGCCAGACCACCGCGGCCGGCGCCGTCCCGGCCGCCCGAGGCGCCCCGAATGGCCACTCCGTCGTCGCGCTCCCCGGCCAGCCGTTCCCGCTCGGCGCCACGCCCGGCGAGTACCTGGGCATAGCGGGCACGCACTTCGCGATCGCCTCCAGCGTCGCCAGCAGCGTCACCTTGTGCCTGTTCGATGAGGCAGGCGCGGAAACCCAGATCCCGGTGACCGATAACGACGCCGACGTCTGGCATGCCTTCGTGCCCGGCATCGGCCCGGGGCAAGCCTACGGGTACCGGATCGGCGGCCCGTGGGACCCGGCCCAGGGACTGCGGTGCAACCCGGCCAAGCTGCTGCTCGACCCGTACGCGAAGGCGGTGGCCGGAACGGTCTCGTTCGGGCCCGAGGTGCTCGGCCAGGACGAAACCGACCCCAGCAAGCCGAGCAGCCTGGACTCCGCCGGGCACGTGCCCAGGAGCCTGGTCGTGGACCCCGCATTCAGCTGGCAGGACGGCAAACGGCCCTGGCACCGGTACGCGGACACCGTGGTGTACGAGATCCACGTCAAGGGCTTCACCATGCGCCACCCGGACATCCCCCCGGCCCTCCAGGGGACCTACGCCGGGCTGGGCCACGAGGCCGCGATCGCGTACCTGACCGGCCTGGGCGTCACCACCGTGGAGCTGCTGCCCGTGCACCAGAACGTGCCCGAGTCGTTCCTGGTCGCGGAGGGGCTGACGAACTACTGGGGCTACAACACGATCGGGTTCCTCGCCCCGCACAACGGCTATTCGGCCGCCGTCCGGGCCGGCCGCCAGGGCGGTCAGGTCGCCGAGTTCAAGACGATGGTGGACGCGCTGCACCGGGCCGGCCTGGAAGTGATCCTCGACGTGGTGTTCAACCACACCGCCGAAGCCGGCCCGGACGGCCCGGCGCTGTGCTTCCGCGGCCTCGACAACCGGGCCTACTACCGGGTCGAGCCCGGCAACCCCGGCGCCTACTACGACACGACCGGCTGCGGCAACGCGCTCAACGTCGGCGACCCGATCACCTTGCAGCTGATGATGGACTCGCTGCGCTACTGGCTGACCGAGATGCACGCCGACGGGTTCCGGTTCGACCTGGCCCCGACGCTGGCCCGCCAGGAGGGCAGCTTCGACAAGGTGTCGGCCTTCCTGGACATGTGCTCCCAGGACCCGGTGGTGTGCCGGGCCAAGCTGATCGCCGAGCCGTGGGACGTCGGCCAGATGGACAGCTACGACCTGGGCCGGTTCCCGGCGCTGTGGCGGGAGTGGAACGGCAAGTACCGGGACACGATGCGCGACTTCTGGCGCAGCAACCCGGTCGGCATCGGCGAGTTCGCCACCCGGTTCTGCGGCTCCTCAGACCTGTACGACACGACCGGCCGCCGGCCCACCGCCTCGGTCAACCTCATCACCGTCCACGACGGCTTCACCCTGCGGGACCTGGTCTCCTACGACGACAAGCACAACGAGGCCAACGGCGAGAACAACCGCGACGGGACCAGCGACAACTTCTCGTGGAACTGCGGCGCCGAGGGCCCGACCGACGACCCCGACATCCTCGCGCTGCGCGCCCGCCAGTCCCGGGCCATGCTTACCACGCTGATGCTGTCCTTCGGGGTCCCGATGCTGCTCGGCGGGGACGAGATGGGCCGGACCCAGGGCGGCAACAACAACGCCTACTGCCAGGACAACGAGCTGACCCGGTTCGACTGGGCGGGCGCGGACGCCGGGCTGCTGGCCTTCACCAAGCGCCTGATCGCGTTCCGGCGAGCCCACCCGGTCTTCCGCCGCCGCCGCTTCCTCACCGGCGCCGAGGCCACTGAGCTACGCTGGTTCACCCCCGCGGGCACCGAGATGAACGGCGCCGACTGGGCCGACCCGAACGCCCGCGCGATCGCGCTCTACCTCGACGGATCCGATGACCCCGACCGCGCCGAAGACGGCACCCCCCTGCTCGACGACGACTTCCTCGTCCTGGTGAACGCCTGGTGGCAGCAGCTGGACTTCGTGGTCCCCGCGACCAGGGCCGAGGCGGCCTGGCGGGTCGAGCTGGACAGCTACGACCCGACCCGGGTGGTAGCCGGGTGCCACGCGGGTGACAGCGTCACCGTCTGCCCCCGCTCGGTTGTCGTGCTCGCCTCGAGCAGGTAAACCGGGTCGAGCGCAGCGGTCGAGCGGACGGCGAGCCGTCCGCTCGACCGCTGCGCTCGCCGCCGCCGCCAGGGAACGCCGCCGGCCTGAGCCAGCGATCATCGTGTAATTGACCAGCGATGCCGATGAGGGCCCGCCGGGGCGCGCCGTAACCGTCTCACTGGCCTGTCCTGAGACGGCGCACCTCTAGGACGTGTACGCCGAAGGTCTCGAGCCTGGCCAGCAGCCCTTGCAGCGCTGCGACATCGGCAAGCTCGCCGTAGAGCACGGTCTCGACCGGCTCGACGGAAGCGGTCAGGTGCTCAAAGTCGAGCAGCGCCTCGGGCGGGAGAACCCCGGAAACGCGGATCTCGTAGTGAGGTTGTGGCACGGCTGGCCCTCCAAAGGGGTCGGAGTGGGCCATCACTTGATCACAACATGCCGCGGCTCAGCTCCCGGCACGCCACCCTAACCGGGTGAATTCTCACCCGGGTGAGGAGCGGGCAGGGTGATTACAAGTCACCCCGTTCCAGGGGAAACCTATCTACAGGTGGGTAAGTGGATAACAAGCGATGATCCGAATGGCGGCGGGTCTGACTCTCGGCTCACGCGGCTGGCCACCGGGGGGCCGCAAGGCGGAAGGTTTAGGTCAGTGAGAACGCTTGCGGGACCCATGCAGGCCCATCCCGGGAAACAGCCGGGCGGCACAGACCGTGTTTTGCAGGCGAAGATCATGGTGCCCAGCGTGCCCGGCTGGATGGTCCCGCGGCCGCGCCTGGAGAAGCGCATCGACGAAGGCACAGCGGGCTCCCTTACGGTGGTCACCGGGCCGCCAGGCGCCGGAAAGACGCTGGCCGTCGCGTCGTGGGCGGCCGCCAGGCCAGGCCCCGTAGCGTGGGTCACGCTCGACCACTACGACAGCAGGCCGAAGGTCTTCTGGGCCACCGTGGTAGAGGCATTGCGGAACGCGGGAGTTACCCTCAGGCGCGTACCCGCGGCACCGGCGCGGACGGCCGCCGCCGATCACGTGTTCCTGCTCCGGCTGGCATCTGAGCTGGCCGCGCAGGATCCGCCGGTGACGCTGGTCCTGGACGATCTTCACCTGGTGGCGGGCCCCGGGCTGATGGACGGCTTGCAGTACCTCCTGCAGAACGCCCGATCCGGGCTGCGGCTGGTGATCTGCTCGCGGACCGACCCGATGCTGCCGTTGCACCGCTACCGGCTCGCCGGGGAGCTGACCGAGATCCGTGCGTGCGAACTAGCCTTCACCGTTCCCGAAGCCGGCCAGCTGATGGCGCAGCATGGCATCACGCTGCCGCCCAGGACGCTCGAACTGCTCACCAGCCTGGACGAGGGCTGGGCCGCGGGACTGCGCCTGGCCGCGATCTCGCTCGGCGACCACCCCGACCCCGGGCAATTCATCAAGGAACTCGCCGCCGAGAACAGCGCGATCGCTGGCTACCTGATGGAGGAGGCGCTCAACAACCAGCCGCCCCAGGTCCGGGATCTGCTGCTGAAGACCAGCATTCTGGACCGGGTCAGCTCTGGCATCGCCAGCGAGCTGACCGGCCATGACCAGGCCGCGAGTATCCTGGCCGAGCTAGCTCGGACCAACGCCTTCGTCCAGCCGCTCGGGAACGGCTGGTACCGCTGCCATTCGCTGTTCGCGGAAGTCCTGCGGCTAAAGCTCAGGCTGGAGTACCCGGACCAGGTGCCCGATCTGCGCCAGCGCGCGGCCCGGTGGTACCAGCTGAACGGGCTGCTGCTGGACGCCGTCCGGCAGGCCGTGGCCGTCGGCGACTGGCCGCTTGCCGCCCAGATGGTCCTCGACGAGCTCGCGATCGGCCAGCTCCTCGAGCCACACGACCCCCTCGCCGAATGCTTCCGGCAGATGCCGAGCTACCTGACGTGGACCGCACCACAGCCGGCGCTCATCGCGGCCGCCCTGGCGCTGGCTGATCCGGCGCCCGTGGCCGACTGTGGCGCACTCGACATCGCGGACGGGATCCTGGAGCGGCTTGAGGATGACGCCGAACTTCCGTCCCGGCTGGCCGCCGCGATGCTTCGCCTGGCCGTGGCCCGGCGGGCCGGGGACCTCGACGCAGCGGCGGCCGCCGCGGCCACGGTGGAGCGGGTGGCCGAGAAGCTGCCAGAAGACATCCTGTCCAGGCACGCCGAGATTCACACGACGGCGCTGGCCGCCCGCGGGGTGGTGCAATTCTGGTCAGGCCGCCTGGACGAAGCCGCCGCGAGCCTCGACGTGGGCGTGGCCCTGTCCGGGAGCACGTCTGAGCGCGCCGACTGCCGTGGGTACCTGGCCCTGCTTGAGGCCATGCGCGGACGGCTGAACCGCGCCGCCGAGCTAGCCGCCGAGGCCGCGGGCACACCGCGAGAGCACGGCCCGGCCGGGGCTGCGTGCGGGCCGGCCGAGGTGGCTCTCGCGTTGGTCCATCTGGAGCGTAACGAACGGCAGGACGCCCGCGACCGGCTGAAACGGGCCGACGCCGCCCTGCGAGCCCGGCCAGAAAGGCTGGTCGGCGCGACGGCCTACCTGGTGGTGGCGCGCTACCGGCTGGCCGAAGGCCGCGCCAAGGCGGCGCTGGAGATGATCGCCCGCGCACGGCACGGCTGGTCGCCTCCCGGCTGGCTCGATCATCAGCTGACATTGCTCGAATCGCGGGCCCGCGCCGCCGCCGGAGATGTCTCGTCTGCCGTGGGCCTGGCCGAGCGGGCCGACCCGGGAGCCTGCCTCGACGCGACCGTGGCGCTGGCGCACGCATGGCTGGATGCCGACGATCATCAGGCCGCTGGCCAGGCGCTGGAGAACGGACCTGACGACAGCGGCGAGGGGCAGGGCCAGGTGGATCGCTGGCTGGCGGACGCAAGGCTCGGCTACGGTGGCGGCGACCAGGCGCGCGGGCGACAATCTCTGCTGCGGGCGCTGGAGATGGCTGAACCCGAAAGGCTCCGGCTGCCGTTCGTCGTGCAGGCGGCCTGGATCCGTCCGGTCCTGCGAAATGACCCCCACCTGGCCGACGCCCACCGGCACCTGCTGGAGCCGGGCCTCATCGATCCCGTCCGCGATCGGGCCGGGCCATCCGCGGCCGGAGAGTCGGCGCCGGTGATCGTCGAGCAGCTCAGCGAGCGCGAGCGTGAAGTGCTCGCCCTGCTGTCCGGGATGCTCAGCACCGCCGAGGTGGCCAGCGAGCTGTATATCTCGGTCAATACCGTGAAAACTCACCTGAAGAGCATCTACCGGAAACTGGCGGCGACTCACCGGGGAGAAGCGGTACGCCGCGCCCGCCAGCTAGAGCTCATCTGACCGAGCTCACCCGGCCGCAGCAGTAACTGGTCAGAGAATGCCCATCTGGTGACCCCGCTCGACGGCCTCCTGCCGGGTGGAGACGCCGAGCTTGCGGTAAATCGCGCGGGCATGGGTCTTGATCGTGTTGGCCGAAAGGAACAGCTCCTGCCCGATCTCGCGGAGGGAGAGCGTGCCCCGCAGGAGCCGCAGCACCTCTTCCTCACGATCGGTGAGCGGTTCCGCGGTCGGCCGGAACTGGCGACTGGCCAGCTGATTCGCGAGCTGGTCGGCCCGGATCAGCTGAGCCTTGGCGCCGTCCGGCCACGCGGCAAGCACCGCCCTGGCCTCGCCGAGCAGGCCCGCTGCTCCGGCCGGGTCGCCCAGGTCGTAGAGCACCGGCACCAGCCTGAACATGGTGTCCAGCGCGACCCACGGGCTCATCCCGGAACAGTGCCGCCCAGCGCGCAGAGCATGCTCGAAATAAGCGCGCGCCTCGCTGAGCTGCCCTTGCATCGCGGCGACCGCGCCGCATGCGGTCTTCGCGATGGCGCTCCGCGGCGGATCGCGGAGATCGCCGTCGCCTGTGACCACGCGGGCCGCGGCGGCAAACTCCCGCGCCTGACCCAGCCTGCCCCGCTCGACCGCCACCAGAGCCATGACGGAGTAGGCCAGCAGGCGCACCACGCGATACGAGGCATCGCCTTGCATCGCGTCGCTCAACTGGGCGAAAGCCGCGTCAAATTCGCCGGACAAGTACAGCGCCGCGCCGAGTGAGGTCCTGGCCAGCGCGTACCAGGGCGACGCCGGGTCGGGGTCCAGCTCGGCCGCCGCCGCCGCGGATTCCCGCATGGCGCGGATGCCATCGAACCCGAAGACCCCTCGCAGGAGCTCGGCCGAGAACTCCAGCGACGGCATCCCGTCGGGGAGCGGCCCGTCATGCTCCCCCGCCTCCACGACCGCCAGCCAGCGCCGGACGGAATCCTGGTCCCCGGAGAGCGCGGCGCACCACGCCGCGCAGTGCGCCGCCACGGGGCTACTGAGGATGCGGTCGTCGCCGATCGAGTCCAGCCAGGCCCGAAGCGCGCGAAACCGGCCGGTGTCTATGCAGCCGGGCCAGTTACGCGCGACGACATCGATGGCTCCGCTGATGTCCCCCCCGGCCAGAGCGTGAACGATCGCCTCCTCCACCGATCCCGACCGCTGGTGCCATTCGCTGGCGCGCCGGTGCAAGACTGGCACCAGATCCGGCTCGGTCTGCACCAGCCGGCTCAGGAGCATCTGGCCGAACAACTGGTGGTACCGAAACCACTGCCGGTCGTCGTCCAGGGCCACGAGAAACAGGTTTTCCCGCTCCAGAGTGCTGATGATCTCCGTCGCGTTGGCGGAGCTGACCGCCGCGTCGCACAGCGATGGCGTGAACCGGTCGAGGATGGCGGTCCGGCACAGGAAATCGCGGATCTCGCGGGGCTGGCGGCTGAGCACCTCCTGGGCCAGGAAATCACCCACGAAGCGGTTATCACCGGTGAACTGCTGGATGAAGGAACTGGGGCTGGGATGACCGCGAAGAGAGAGCGCGGCCAGGTACAGGCCGGCCATCCCTCGGTCCGCTCGACGAGCTCAGCCAGATCGGTTTCGCCGAGATCCACGGCGGAGACCGTTCGCACCAGTGCGGCCGCCTCGGCCGTCCCGAAGCGCAACTCGGGTACCCGGATCTCGAGCAGGTCGCCGACGGCCCGCAACCGGCCCAGCGGCAGCGGCGGATCCACCCGGGTGATCAGGACGATCTGGGTCATCGGCGGAAGATGCAGCAGGACGAACTCCAGCTGGTCGTGGCAGCTGGGGTGGCTGATCATGTGGTAGTCATCGAGGACCAGGGTCACCGGCGTAGCGAGCCCGGCTAGCTCGTTGACCAGGGTCGGCAGCAGCGAGCCCCGCAGGTCCGGCCCCGCCGCCCCGTGCAGTTGCTTCAGTAGGTCCCCGACGCGGAGCTCGGGGCACGCCCGCTGCAGCGCGCACCCGATGTACCACCACAGCCGGGCGGCGTCGTCGTCACCCGCGTCGACTGATACCCAGGCGAATTTCCTGCTCTGGCCGACCAAGGCCCGCCACTGCGCGACCAGGGTGCTCTTGCCGAAGCCCGCCGGCGCGTCCACCAGGATGAGCTTGGCGGTGCTGTCCGCCAGGTACTTGACAAGTTCCGTCCGCTTCACCCACTCCGCACGGACGCGGGGAGGATGAAGCTTCGTCTGGAGAAGCACGCCAGCATCCATCAGGACCAACCTCGGTGCGAGAAAACGAGCGGGTAGTCTACGGAACCCCTCTCTCGCCGCAAGTTTTACTTCAAGTGATACGTGTCATTATTTGATTTCTCGTTCAACCTGACAAGGTTACTAGGGGGAAAGGCCGAGGTCACCCGCCGGGGGTGGGGTGCGTCGGCCACGAGATTACTCGACTGGGCGTCGGCCCGTGCCGCGCCGCATTCATCCGTTCGGGGTGACGCGGCGAGAGGGCACACTGGCCAAGCTGAAGGCGAGGCACTGGTGCTCCACAGGAAAGGACCAGGTATGCGGCTGCTGATGAGAAGCCTGCTCCTCGCCGTGACGATGCTCTGCGCCGCCGGCCTGGCGACGGCATGCGGGACCGGCATCGCGAGTAGCGTCAATAGCGCGATCTCCAGCCGGACATCCAGCCAAGCGGTCAGCTCCCCGCCCACGACGGCCAGCTCTCCGCCCACGACGGCCAGCTCCCCGCCCACGACGGTCAGCTCCTCGCCCGAGGCCAGTACGAGCTCCCCCGTTCCGTCGGTAACCTCATCGGCGCCCTCGAGCTCCGCTGCACCTGCACCCGTGGCGCAGCCAAGTGCGACGGCAACGCCGAACGAGTCCGGTTCCCTGCCCATCTGGATCTGGATCGTCATCGGCTTGGTCGTCCTCATCGGTGCGATCGTGTTGATCGCCCGCTCGGCCCGCCGCCGCGCCGCGACCGCAGCCAGCTGGCGTACGAAGATCATCGACGTTTACGCGCAGGGTTCGGCGCTCCTGGACGCCATGAGGATCGCCGACGCGCGAGGCCTGGTAGCCGGTGATCCGGTAGCCGACGCTCAATGGTCTGATATCCAGCGGCGCGCGGATGACCTCGCGCGGGAACTGTACGCGCTGCGCGAGAAGGCTCGCGACGACGAGGACCGCGCGAGCGTGGCGGACGTGCTCGCTGCGCTGCAGTCTGCCCGCGCTGCGATGGACAGCCAGCGCGCCAGCGGAGCGGCCAGCGGACCCGGCGAGGAGCTGGTCCGCAGCCGACTGGCCGCGTTCGAGGCATCGCTCCATACGCTCCGCAGCGCGTATCAGCCCCCGGCCTAGCCAGTTCAGCCCGCTCGGCATCGACGGCCCGGTGCCGCCAGCCGCAGGCGCCTGCGGCTGGCGGCACCGGGCCGGTCCTACCGGCCGTCCGGCAGGGGCAGCCCGAGCGCAACCATGATCTCCGGCGCGGCGGCCACCACCCTGGGTCCGCCCACTTGCGGCGCGACCGCACGGAGCACGCCGATCAGGTCTTCCGGCGTAGCACCAGAATCCAGCGCGTTGGCTACCTGCCAGAGATACGAGGCCGGAGGCGCGTCGAGGGCGACCAGGGCGGCGATCTTGACCAGGGCGAAGGTCCGCGCGTCAAGCCCCGTCTTCTGCAGCTCAGCTTCCCGGAGTTCGAGCAGCTCCTCCAAGACCTCCAGGTCGCCCACGGCAAGGCCGACCAACGCGTCCCGGGTGGCGTCGTCGATGTCGGCCTTGGCATGCGTGGTCATGATTGACTCCTCTCGGTTGCGGCGAGCCCACAGGCAGGGCTGGCCGCTTCGCTGCCACGGTCGCATTTCCCGCCGTGGCGCCGCGTCACCCGCCAGGGATGGCCGCGGACCTTAAGGTCTAGCCAACTCGTTCGGATTAATAGACGGAACGGGCTCGCGGGCGAGACACCGGAGCCGGGGCGCTCGCGACCCTGGCGCCGCAGTCAGCCGGGCTCAGGCCCCCTCAGCGTGACTCGCCACCTCTGGTGTCACGGGCGGCGCGCCGATCAACTCGATCAGTCCAAGCAGCACGAGCAGCACGATGACCATGACCACCACGAGCAGCACCGTGGGCTCGCCCACGAACACGAAGATCAGGGCGACGAGGGCCACCACCCCGATACGCAGGCCCCGCCGGTGCAGGTACGTCCACTGGCCGACCGGGCCGGCGGACACGCCCTTACGCTCGCCGTAGTGCCGGATCCAGTCGATCCCCGACGTCAGCGCCGAACGGGTCTGGACTGCGGTGTGAGAGGGTCCGGTGAAGAACGCCCCGATGGCCACGACGAGCCCGACCAGCAGCACGACACGGAGCCCCACCTTGATGAAATGAACCATCGCGTCGAACGCGGCGGCGGCGGCATCGCTGGGCAGCGTGCTGCTGGGGACGCTGCTGAGGTAGATACTTCGGGCGATCAGCAAGCCGATGGCAAGGACCAGCATGGACGCGGCCAGGCCGAGCCCGGCTCCGACCAGGGCATGCCGGCGGCCCCGCGCGACGTACACCCCGCCGCCGAGCAGGAGCAGCACCAGGATGGGCAGCACGATCTTGAGGGTCGTGATCAGCCGGTAGAGCGCCTGTGCCTTCCCGAGGTCCTTCGCCTGGAACAGCGCCACGGTCGGGCTGACCGGCGGGATGTTGCTCGCCAGCGAGAACCCGTGCGCGATCAGGTCCTGCTTGACGACGGTGATGAAGGGACCAAGGTTGAGAACGATCTGGCCGTTGCTCGTGCTGATCGCACCGTTGCCCTGCCCGGAGAGCACCTTGACCACCGCCTGGTGCGCGACGGTATTGACCTGGACCCAGATATTGGCTGCGGCCTGGCTGGAAATGACCGTATGCACGGTGCTGTTTATGAAGCCGGTTACCGCGCTGGCGATCTGCGGGCCGAATGTCGTGAGCAGCGAGCTGATCCGGGTCAGCCCCTTGCTGTTGAGCTGGCTGGAGGCCTGATTGATGGTGCCGGTCAGGTTGATCTGGCTGGTTATCTGCTTGGTGATCTTGTCGGCCAGGACGTTCTGGATCGCCGGGTCGTGGATCAGCGGTTCCACGGTCGCCACCCACCGGCCGGTATCGGAAACCTCGTTGCCAGCCCAGACGCCTAGCACCGCGACCGGAGCCAGTATGCAGCCCAGGATGATGAGCACCAGGGCCACGGGGGTTCGCCAGCCGATGCGCCGACGAGCCTTGGCAGGCTTCTGGCTGCGCAGCGCCGCTACCTCCGCGCGGAGGCGTTCCACCTCAGCTCGCTCGTCTGCTTCCTCCGCTTCCTCCGCCTGGAGACGTTCCAGCTCAGCTTGCTTTTCCGGGCTGGGCTCGGCGCCGGCTGCAGGCTCTGGATCGGCCGCAGGCTCTGGTTCACTGCGGGTGTCAGGCAATACGGACACCTCCTGCCGGCTCCGGCGCACGGCGGCCGTCGGATCGGTCGCTCGGTCAGCGCTTGATAATGCGTAATCCCACGTTCGCCCCGGCGCCAGCCACAGGGCTCACCCATCGGGGGTGAATCGCGGGAACGGCGGCAAGTCCGTCCGGCCAGGCGCCCTCTGGGGTCGTCAGACCAGACCGGTATCGCAACCCCGCTCGACGGCATCGCGCCTGCTCGACACGCCGAGCTTCCGGTAAATCGCCTGGGTATGGGTCTTGACCGTGTTCGGTGACACGCCAAGTTTCGCTCCGATCTCGCGCCGCGACAGCGCGCCCCGGAGCAGGCGCAGCACCGCCACCTCGCGATCGGTGAGCGGATCCACCAGACCCGCCCGCGGCGGCCGGGCGAGACGACACCTGAGCCGCTCCAGCCGGGCCGTGAGGACACTCACCTCATCCGGGTACAGGATCAGCACGTCCTGCGCGTCGTCGATGATCTCCGCGGCGCGCGCGCCATCACCCATGTCGAGCAGCACCTCAGCCAGCGCGAGCATGCCTTCCAGCGCGGCCCATGGACTCATGCCGGGTACTGGCCCGTGGGACGGAACGGCGTGCTTGAACTCGTCCAGGGCCTCCTCATGCCGTCCCTGCGCGGCAAAGACGGCGCCGGTGGCCGTGTGGACCAGAGAACTCTGCGGCGCGTCATCAAGCTCACACCGGGCCGCGAGGCTGCGTGCCGTTCCGGCCAGGTCGCTGGCTCGCGGCAGGTCGCCCCGCCGGACGGCGATCAGGGCGAGGGCGGACACTCCCAGCAGGCTGAGCGGCGTGGCGGCGGCCTCGCTCCGTACCGCCTCCGTCAGTTGCTCCTCCGCCGCCCGCAGATCGCCGCACAGGTAGAGGCTGAAGCCGAATGCGGCCTTCGCCAGGCCGTGCCACGGTGACCGCGGGTCGGTTTCCAGTTCGACCGCCAAACGCGCCGAGTCACGCATCACGCGCAGGCCGTCGAAGCCGTAGACGCCGCGCAGCAGCGCGGCCGAGGAGGTGAACGACTGGATTCCGTCCGGCAACGGCCCCTGACGCCCTCCGGCCTCGATCGCCGGGATCCAGCGCCGCAGCGCCTCAGGCTCGTCCGAGTGGGCGGCCGCCCACGCCGCGCAGTGCGCGGCTAGCGGGCTGGCGGCGACCTGCTCGCCGGGCAGCGAGCGCATCCACCCCAGAACCGTCCCGGCCTGCCCGGCGCTCACGCAGGCGTGCCAGTTGTCCGCGACGAGGTTCACCGCCCGCGGCACGTCACCGGCGGCCAGCGCGTGGTCGATCGCCGCTCCGGCCGAGCCCGCCGTCTGGTACCAGGCACTGGCCCGCTCATGCAGGGTGCGTACCAGGCCCGGCTCGGTCCTGGCCAGCCGGCTGCGGAGCACTTGGGCGAAGAGCTTGTGGTAGCGGAACCAGTGGCGGGTCTCATCGAGCGATATGGCGAAGAGGTTCTCCCGCTCCAGGGTGTCGATGATCGCCGCCGCGTTGCCCGTCCCGGCCACCGCGTCGCACAGCGGCGCGCAGAACCGGCCGAGGATAGCGGTCCGCATGAGGAACTGCCCGATCTCGGCGGGCTGCCGGCTGAGCACCTCCTCGGCGAGAAAATCAGCGACGAACCGGTTGTCGCCGGTGAACTGGCGGACGAAGTCGCTGGGCGAGGGATGGCCGCGCAGGGCCATGGCCGCCAGGTACACTCCCGTCGGCCATCCCTCCGTCCGCCCGACCAGATCGGCCAGATCGGGAGCGGTGAGCTCGACGGCAGAAACGGCGCGCACCAACCCGGTCGCCTCCTGGCGAGTGAAGCGCAGGTCGCGCGCCCCGATCTCGGTCATTTCGCCCAGGGCTCGCAGCCGGGCCAGCGGCAGCGGCGGGCTGGTTCGGGTGGCAAGCGCGATCAAAAGGGCCGGCGGCAGATGACGCAGCAGGGCGGCGACTTGTTCATGGCAGCGGCGGTCGTGGATCACGTGATAGTCGTCAAGCACCAGGACGATCTGTACCGGCAACCCCATCAGCTTGTTGACCAGCATCGGGATGACCGTTCCCGGGATGTCGGGGTGACGGGCCGCCAGCGCGCCCAGGATATCCTCGGCGCCGAGTTCCGGGCAGGCCAGCTGGAGGGCCGACACGACCTGCCACCACAGCCTGCGGGGGTCATCATCACCTTGGTCGAGCGACAGCCAGGCGACGGGGCGGCCTTGCGCCGCGGTGGCCCGCCACTGCGCCAGGAGCGTCGTCTTGCCAAAGCCCGCTGGCGCATTAACCAGGACCAGCTTGGCCGAAGCCGAGCCCGCAATCTCCCTGAGCAACCTTGGCCGGCTCACCCACTCCTTGCGCCAGCTCGGACCATGCAGCTTCGTGTCGATGGGCACGTGGGTCACGGGGTAGGCAAGCGACCAGCCGGGGACCGCACGCACCGTGCGTTCCGGCGGCCCGGCTTCTTGAGCGCGCCCATGCCCTCCCATCCCTCCACTCTGGGCAAGAGGCGCCACACATGGCAGGGACGAAAGTCCTTCAGAATTGCGACCCTTGGCCTGCCCGCGCCGCGCTGCTAGCTGCGAGAGCGCAGGATCACGGGCAGGCCAAGCTGCACGTCGGACCGCATGAGACCAAGCCGGTGATCCTGGCGATCACCCCGACCTGACCGCGACCTGGTACAGGGCCGCGGCGGTGGCGCCGAGCCGGGCGGCGTAGGAGACCGCATCGGTCGAGCCGCCCTGCTGGTAGCCGCCGATCACGCCGACAAGCGTGCCGAGCCCGGTGCCGGGGTCGACGTCGGCGAGCAGCGGGCCGCCGCTGGTGCCCGAGGGGAAGCCGCCGCAGCGGAACACCAGCTGGGTGGGGCCGAACAGGCGTGCGTAGTTCCGGCAGCTGACCGGGGAGTCGCGGTCGGCCGGGTACCCGGTGACTACGACCGGCCCGGCCGTCGGCGACGCGGCGCCGAGGCGCTCGCCGCCGGTGGCCCGCTGGATCGGCATCCCGGTTGGCGGCTGGCTGACCACCAGGAACGCCACGTCGTCGTCCGGGTCGCCGGACGAGGTCCACTGCGGCGCGACGAACACCCGGGTCACGGCCCAGGCGCCGTAGGGGGCGCGGCCGCCCGTGTACCCGGGCACGAAGACGACCTGCCCGCGGCCGGCCAGGCAGTGCGCCGCGGTGATCACGACATCGCCGGCCGGGCTGTCCACCACGGCGGCCGAGCAGAAGTGACCGGCCGGCGCACCGGAACGGGTGGTGCCGAACAACGCGCCGACCGCCGGTGACCCGTCCGAGGCCCAGGCCTGCGTGTCGAGCGCCGGGACGGCCGGGCGGCCCTTGGCCGGATGAGAGACCAGCCGACCGGTTCTGGCCCCGACCGCGGTGGCGAGGAACACGGGCAGGGCCACGGTCAGCAGGGCCGCTATGACGACCGCCGCCGGCCTGTGCGACCCGGCTAGCCGACGACGCGGCTCGGTACCGGTGTCGCGGCGGCTCATATTCTCTCCTGAGCAAGCGGATGCTAGCGGGCGCAGCCAGTGCGACCACTACCCGATCGCATCACCACCATGCCGCCGCCGGGCAGGGTCTTAGGCGCCAAGCCACGCGGGTCCAAGGTCCCCTGTTAGCCGGGCGGCGTCGCGGGGCGGGCACCGGCCGCGTTCGGCAGGTGGAGGCCGACCACGGCGCCGCCGCCTGGTTGGTTGCGAGCTGTGGCCACGCCGCCGTGGGCGGCGGCGATGGCCTGGACGATGGCCAGTCCCAGGCCTGTCCCGCCCTGGCCGGACCGGCGGAAGCGCTCGAAGGCGTGCGGCAGAAACTCGGCCGGGAAGCCGGGCCCGTCGTCGCGGACCTCCAGGTCAAGATCGGCGCCGCTGGCCCGGGCAGTGAGCACGATGACCGAGCCGCGGGGCGCGAAGCGCAGCGCGTTGCCTAGCAGGTTGCCGACCGCCTGGCTGATCCAGTCCGGGTCGATGCGCGCCCGCAGGTCCGCCGGGACGTCGACCCGGCAGGTCAGGCCCGCCTCGGCCAGCCGGGGCCCGGCGAGTTCGGCGCTGCGGGCGAGCAGCGGCCGCAGTTCGGCCTGCTCTAGCTGGAGGCTGAGCCGGTCCTCGTCGCTGCGGGCGAGCAGCAGCAGGTCACTGGTGATGCGGGCCAGCCGGTCGGCTTCGGCGGCCGCGCTTCGGACCGCGGCAGTCAGTTCCTCGCGGCTGCGCCCGGGCCGATCCGCCAGCTCGAGCTCGCCGCGGAGCACCGCGAGCGGCGTGCGCAGCTCGTGGCTGGCGTCCGCGACGAACGCCCGCTGCCGGCTCAGCGCCCGTTGAAGCCGGCCGAGCAGGTCGTTCATCGTCGCGGCCAGCGCGGCGATCTCGTCCCTGGTCGCCGGGACTTCGATGCTGGATTCCCCGGTGCTGGCTTGCCGGGGGCGCGCGGACAGCGCGGCGACCTGCCGCCTGAGCCGCTCGACCGGGGACAGGGCCGCGCGAGCCAGCCAATAGGCGCCGGCGCAGGCGACCACGACGAAGATGGCTCCGGCTGCGGCGATCTCCCGTTCGGCCTGACTCATGGTCGACTCGTAGGACTCGAGTGAGACCCCCGCCACCGCGGTCCAGCCGGGGCGGCCGGCCAGCGGTGCGGCGGTGATCCGCGTGTTCTCGTCGTCGACGGTCTGGTTCAGCGTGATCTGGCCGCGCTGGGCCTGGGCCAGCTCCGCCGTGGTCAGCAGCGGGACGGTCCCGGTGTCCGGGCTCGCGCCGCGCACGCGGCCCGCGGCGTCGATGACCTGGACCTGGTATTCACCGGGCCCGGGGGCACCCGCCGACGCCGGGCCGGCTTGGCTGCCCGCGGTGAGATAGCGCCCAGCCTGGCCGAGCTGGAGGGTGAGCTGGGAATCGATCACGCCCAGCTGGGCGGACGAAAGGCCGCGGATGAACAGCCAGCCGCCCAGGGCGAAGATCGCCGCGGCCGCTAGCGCGAACGCGACCGCGAGGCGCAGCCGGATCGGCATGCCGCTATCCCGCCCGGAGCCGGTAGCCCATGCCCCTGACCGTCTCGATATCGTGCCGCCCGAACGGCGCGTCGATCTTCCGCCGCAGGTAGTTGACGTACTGGTCGACGACGTTGGACCCGCCGTCATAAGCGAAATCCCACACCGCGTCGATGATCTGCGAGCGGGACAGCACGGTGCCCGGATGCCGGAGGAACAGTTCGAGCAGCGAGAACTCTTTCGGGGATAGCTGCAGCTCGGTGTCGCCTCGCCAGGCCCGCTTGGCCGCCGGGTCCAGCTTCAGGTCGCCTTCGGCCAGCACGACCGGCCGGGACCGGTCATCGCGACGGGCCAGCGCCCGCAGCCGGGCCGCGAGCTCCAGCAGGCTGAACGGCTTGACCAGGTAGTCGTCCGCGCCGGCGTCCAGCCCACGCACCCGGTCCCCCACGCTGTCCCTGGCCGTCAGCATCAGCACCGGGACCCAGATCCCCGCCTCCCGCAGCCGCCTGCATAGCTGCACCCCGTCGAAGCCGGGCAGCATAACGTCGAGGAGGATCGCCCCGTAGGCGTTTTCCTTCGCCATCCACAATCCCTCCGGGCCGTCGGCGGCCACGTCCACCGCATGGCCTTCCTCCTCCAGCGCCCGCTTGAGCAGCACGGCCATCCGGATCTCGTCCTCCACCACGAGCACCCGCATGCCTGCACAGTACGGAGAGCCAGATGAGAAATCGATGAGAACGGTCAGCTGCGTGACCACGGAGCGTCATACCCGGCGCCTCAGCTTAGATGTGAGACCTCACATCGTTCTCTCACGGACGGTTCACCAGCGTGAACGCACTCTGGAGGTGACAGCTCACGTCGTCCACGCAGGAGCACTCTGATGTATCAGGAATCCCAGGAATCCCCGGCGATGCGCAACCGCAGCCGCAGCCGCGGCCTACGGCAGGTACGTCGCTGGTCGAACTGGACGGCCGCCGCGCTGATCGCGGGCACCGTCGTGACGACCGGATACTTTGCCCAGACCAGCCACCCGGGCGCCGCGGCGGCCGGGGTGGCCACGGTCGCCGGGGTGGCCGGTGGCCAGCCGGGAACGGCGGCGGGCGCGCAGCGGCCGTGCGTCTCCGCGCCGGTCGCCACCTCAGGTGGTTCGGGTGTTACGAGGCAGACCGTGGTCCGGTCGTGCGGAACGGGCACCAGCGCCCCCGTCGTGATCACCACGGGACGGACGCACGAAGGAGGCGATTCTTGATGGCGCTCTCGGTCCGCACCGGCGCGGCTTGGGGCGGCACCGGCCCGGCCTGGGTTCGCGCTGACGCAGCCTGGGGCGGCACGGGCCCGGCCTGGGTTCGCGCTGACGCAGCCTGGGGCGGCACCGGCCCGGCCTGGGTTCGCACCGACGTGGACGGCGTGGCCATCGCCGAACGGGCGGCGCTGGGCACCACGGCCCGGGTCGCGGCCTGGCCGCCGGAGGACCTGGGCCTGGCGCTGACCGCGGTCGATACCGAACTTGAGCGGCTCGATCAGCAAGCTAGCCGGTTTCGCGACGATTCCGAACTGTCCCGGGTGCACCACGCGCCGGGCCAGGTCCACCAGCTGAGCCGCGGCCTGGCGGAGGCGGTAGGCGTCGCGCTGGCCGCGGCCCAGTGGACCGGCGGCCTGGTGGACCCGACGGTGGGCGGCGCGCTCATCGCCCTAGGCTACGACCGTGACTTCGCGGCGATTGGTTCCGACCGCGCCCCGACCATCGGCTTGGGCGGCGAGCCTGCCCCGGCCGGCGAGCCTGCCCCGGCCGGCGAGCCTGCCCCGGCGCCCGGCCAGCCCGGGCCGGCGCCCGGCTGGCGGTCGGTGACGCTGGACGGAACCGTGCTCGGCCTGCCCGCCGGTGTGCGCCTGGACCTGGGCGCCACGGCCAAGGGACTCGGCTCGGACCGCGCGGCCGCGGCGGCGTACCGGGCCTGCGGGCGCGGCGGGATGCTCGTCAGCCTGGGCGGGGACATCGCCGTCGCCGGGCAGCCGCCCGTCGGGGGCTGGCCGGTGACCGTGGCCGACTCCTCCGACGGCCGCGGCGCGCCAGGCCAGGTCGTCCGGCTGACAGCAGGCGCGCTGGCCACGTCGTCGGTGACCGGCCGGCGGTGGCAGCGCGCCGGGGTCCCGGTGCACCACATCGTGGACCCCAGAACCGGGTGGCCGGCGGCCGGCCCGTGGCGGACGGTGAGCGTCGCCGCGGCCAGTTGCGTCCAGGCCAACGCCGCCGCTACCGCGGCGATCGTGGCGGGGCCCGGCGCGCAAGCGTGGCTGGCCGGGACCGGGCTGCCGTCCCGGCTGGTGGCGCACGACGGCGCGGTACGGCTGCTCGGCGGCTGGCCGGACACTGACGGCGGCCGGCTTCCCGGCCCGGGACCGACTGCCCTCCGCGAGGCCCGGGAAGCCCGGCCATGAGCGGCGCTGGGTCCCAGGGCCTGTGGTTCGTCTCGCGGGGCAGCGGGCTCGTGCTGCTGGTCCTGCTGACCGTCGTCATGGTCCTCGGGATCGCCACCCGGGTCGGCTGGGCGCCCCGCAACTGGCTCCGCTTCGCCCAGGCAGAACTGCACCGGACGCTGTCCCTGTTCACGGTGGCGCTCCTCGGCCTGCACGTCGTCACGGCCATCCTCGACCCGTACGTGACGATCGGGTGGGCGGCCACGGCCGTGCCGTTCGGTTCGCCCTATCACCGGCTCGCCATCGGCCTGGGCACGCTGGCCGTCGACCTCGGCGCCGCGGTCCTGCTGACCAGCGTGCTGCGGGCCCGGCTGGGCTTGCGCTCCTGGCGGGCAGTCCACTGGCTGGCCTATCTCGCCTGGCCGTTGGCGTTCGTCCACGCCCTGACCGCGGGCAACGACATGCGTATCGGCTGGGTCGCGGCAATCGTCTGGGGATCCGCCGCCGTGCTGGCCGCCGCCGTGCTGGTCCGGCTGGGCCGGCTAGCCCAGGTGGGCCGACGCCGCGGGCCTGGCCAGCCGGTTTCCGCCGTATCGCGAGACGACTGGGTGCTGGAGGTACGCCGATGACCTGCTCCGTCCTGGGCGCGCGCACCGTGTCGCGGCTGCTGCCTGCCGGCCAGCCCGACCCGACCCTGGCCGGGCACCTGGCCCGGCACGGGAACCGGCCGTCGTGCGCGGGCCGACGGCGTGACGAGCTCATCGCCGAGGTCGAGCGCGCGAGCCTGACCGGCCGGGGCGGGGCCGGCTTCCCCACGGCGGTCAAACTGCGCGCTCTGGCCGCAGCCGGGCCCGCCACTGGACCCAGAGTCATCGCCAACGGCGTGGAGGGCGAGCCCGCCAGCGACAAGGACAAGGTCCTGCTCGCGGTGGCGCCGCACCTGGTGCTGGACGGGGCGGTCAGCGCGGCCGAACTGACCGGCGCCCGTGAGGTCGTGATCGTGGTACACCACACCGTCCGGGACAGCGTCGAGGCGGCGGTCGCCGAGCGGGCCGGGACGGATCCCGTCCCGGTGCGGATGATGACGGCCGCTGACACGTTCGTCGCCGGCGAGGCGAGCGCCGTCGTGCACTGGGTGGAGCGCGGGGTAGCCGCGCCCACCGGGCGGCCCCCGCGGCTTGGTCCCAGGCCGGCTCTGGTGCAGAACGTGGAGACCCTGGCGCACCTCGCGCTGATCCTCAGGCACGGCGCGGCCTGGTTCCGTTCGGTCGGTTCGCCGGTAGAACCTGGCTCCATGCTCATCACCATGCTCGGTGCGGTGCGCCGCCCGGGGGTCTACGAGGTCGAGACCGGCACGCCGGTCGGTGCGCTGATCGAGCTGGCCGCAGGAGCCGCCGCGCCGCCCGGCGCGCTGCTGATCGGCGGGTACTTCGGCACCTGGGCCGAGGCGGCCGCCGCGCTTCCGTTGCCGTTCTCGTCGGCCGGGCTGGCCGCGGTCGGCGCCAGCCCGGGCGCCGGGATGATCGCCGTGCTGCCCCAGACCACTTGCGGCCTGGCCGAAACGGCCCGGATCACCCGTTACCTGGCCCGCTCGTCGGCCGGCCAGTGCGGGCCTTGCGTCTTCGGGCTGGACGCGATCGCCGGCCAGCTCGAGCGGCTTGCCGCGGACGGCGGCGGCGACTTGAGTCTGGTGTACCGCTGGCTGGGGCAGGTCCGGGGGGCGTGCCGGCATCCGGACGGGACGGCGCTCATGGTGGCCAGCGCGCTGCGCGTCTTCGCCGCCGAAACCGGCCTGCATGCCCGCGGCTGGTGCGGCGCGGCCGGGGCCCGGCTATGACCGCCCCGATCCGGCTGGCACCGATCCGGCTGGCCCCGATCCGGCTGGCCCCGATCCGGCTGGCCCCGGTCCGGCTGGCACCGGTCCGGCTGGCGGTGGACCTGATCGCCTGTGACGGACGCGGCCTGTGCGCCGAACTGCTGCCCGAGCTGATCACTCTGGACGACTGGGGCTATCCCCTGCTGTCCGGCCGCACCGAGGGCGCGGTGCCGGCCGAACTGCGCGGCGATGCGGCGGCCGCCGTCCAGCTGTGCCCCCGGCTCGCGCTGCGGCTGGAATCCGCTAAACGGAATAAGGCTTCATGATGTTGTCACCGTTTAACCGCATTCTTGTCATGTGAACACATGGGCGGCATCTGCCGCCAAACCGGTGCATACCGCGGCCGACGCAGGGAAACGACGCCCGCTGCAGGGCCGCCGGCCCCCTGCGCCGCGGCCGACCCTGGCGGGCGCGGCCCTGGTGGTGGCCGGCATCGGGCTCGGGGCTACCACCGCGCTGACGATCACGGCCGAGACCGCCAGCCAGCTGACCGCCACCGGCGGCCTGGCCACGTTCGCCGGCAACCTCACCGGCATGGTGGGGACCTACCTGGCCCTGCTGATGGTGCTGCTGGTGAGCCGCATCCCGTTCGTCGAGCAGGTCTTCGGGCAGGATGGCCTGCTGCGCTGGCACCGGCGGCTCGCGCCCTGGCCGATCAGCCTGCTGGTCGCGCACGCGGTGCTGCTGGTCGCCGGTTATGCGCAGGCCGCCAAGGCCGGCCCGTGGCACGAGGTAGACACGCTGCTGTTCTCCTACCCGGACGTCCTCATCGCCACCATCGGGCTTGGCCTGATGTGCCTGGCTGGCGTGATGTCGATCCGGGCCATCAGGCACCGGGTGCGGCGGGAGGCCTGGTGGGCCGTGCACCTGGGCATGTACCTGGCGCTGGCCATCTCCTTCGCGCACGTCATCGTGCTCGGACCTTCGTTCGTCGGCCATCCGCTCACCCAGCTGGTGTGGTCCGTGGCGTGGGCGGCCACCGCCGGGGTGGTGCTGGCCTACCGGGTGGGCCTGCCCACCTTCCGCAGCTTCCGGTACCGCCTGCGGGTCGCCGAGGTACGGCCGGAAGGGCCCGGCGTGGTGTCGGTGATCTGCCAGGGCCAGCACCTGGATCGCCTCGCGGTGTCCGGCGGCCAGTTCTTCTTCTGGCGGTTCCTGACGCCCGGCATGTGGTGGCAGGCGCACCCCTATTCGCTGTCGGCGCTGCCGCAGCCGCCCTTCATCCGGCTGACCGTCAAGGGCGTCGGCGACCACTCCGCCGCGCTGGCCGGGCTGCGGCCCGGTACCCGGGTCGCCATCGAGGGACCTTACGGGATCTTCACCCGGCACTCCCAGCAACGCTCCCGGGCGCTGCTGATCGCCGCCGGGATCGGCGTGACCGCCCTCCGGGCGCTGCTCGAAGACCTGCCGCGCAGCGCCCGGCCGGTGGTCATGCTGCGGACTACCAGGCGCGAAGACCTGGTACTCGGCACGGAGATCGCCGACCTGGTCAAACGCCGCGGCGGCCAGTTGCACGAGATGACCGGCAACCGGATGGCGGCCACCATCGACCAGTACTCGCTCCGCCACACCGTCCCCGACCTGAAGGAGCGCGACCTGTACGTATGCGGTCCGGAGGCCTTCGTGACCGACATCGTGGAGGTCGCGCGGTCGCTCGGCATACCCGATGAAGCCATCCACCACGAGGCATTCGCCCTCTGACTTTCGCCCTCTGACTTTCGCCCTCTGACTTTCGCCCTCTGACCTAGGAGTAAGGCCATGAAGCGGGCGCCGCTCCTCCTCTTGGCCGGGACCGCCGCCGGCTTCATCAGCGTCCTCGGCTTCCATCTCCGCCATGCTCCGCCCGCGGCGGGCCCGTCCGCCGGTACGTCCCCCGCCGGTACGTCCCCCGCCAGTCCGTCAGCGGCTAGTGCGCCGGCGCCGGGCCGGAGGCCGGCCAGCCCGGTAGACCCCGGTGCGGTCCGCAGCGCCGTGGGCCCGCAGGAACAGTTCGGCTACGGCATCCTCGACGTCAAGGTCACGGAGAGCGGGACGCGAATCACCGATATCTCGGTTCCCCTGCTGCAGACCGCCGAGCCGACCTCCCAGCAGATCAGCGAGCAGGCCATCGCCCTGCTGCGCGCCGAGGTCCTGTCGGCCCAGAACGGCCACATCGACGCCATCTCCGGCGCCAGCTACACCAGCGCGGCCTACATCCAGTCGCTGCAGGCCGCTATCGACAAGATGCACGCCTGATGATGAAGAAACCTCTGGAGAGCTGGGGAACCTTGATAAAGGACCATATCCGGAATAACAGTATTTAGCGCCGATACGCCTCATTAGGCGTCACGCGTCCCCGCTGCCAGGCAGAATGCTTCACGTTTCCTTAATAATTAATTGCTTCATGTTGTCGTCATAAGCGGAACATACTGTCTTTCAGGAATGTAAGCTGCCAAGTCCGACTGAAGCGAAGGAACAATGTTGACATTGGAACGGAAGTGGGACAGGCGTGTTGAGCAATGGCATTCCCACGTCACTTCGGCCGTGGCGTTCGAGCAGTTGCTCAAGGAGATGCTGGAGGTCGCCGCACCGCAGCGGGCCGACGCCTGCGTAGATCTGGGCGCCGGCACCGGCTTCGTGACGATGGCCCTGGCTCCGATGACCGCCTCCGTCCTGGCGGTCGACATCTCCAGCGCGATGGCCGCCGCTCTGGCCGAAAAGGCGGGAAAGGACGGCCTGCGCAACGTGTCGACGCGAGTAGGTGACCTCACGGGGCTCGACCTTCCGCCATCGAGCGCCGACCTGGTGGTCTCCAGCTACGCGCTGCATCACCTGGTCGACGCCGACAAGCGGGCCCTGGTCGCCCGGTCCATGCAGTGGCTGCGCCCCGGCGGCCGCCTGGTCATCGGGGACATGATGTTCGGTCGCGGCGCGAGCCCGCGGGACCGTGCCATCCTGCGCCAGAAGGTGGTCGCGCTGGCCGCTAAGGGCCCGGGCGGCTTGTGGCGGATCGCCAAGAACCTGGCCCGCTACGGCCTCCGCGTCGGCCAGGAGCATCCGGCCACCCCGGAGTTCTGGCAGGCGGCCCTGCGGGACGCGGGGTTCACTCAGGTGACGTTCCGGCCGGTGGTCGCCGAGGCCGGCATCGTCTCCGGCGTCCGCCGGTAGGGCTTACCGGTCGGCGCTCGTGCCCGAGATCCCGCTGCCGGGCGGTTCGGTCAGCGCCGTGGTCCGCATCGGGGATCGCGGTGTTCTGCGGTGAGGATCACCGGCCTGTCCCGGCTAGCCGGCCAGGTAGCGGCGCGGGCCGAACCCGTGCCACCAGGCCTGATTGACTGAGCCACGCCCGGGCCAGGCAAATCAAGACCATTATCCCGAACGAGTGTGGTTTCCCGCCTCAGCCGAAGGAGCGAGCCCCGGCGGCAGACGAGCCCCGGCGGCGGCAAGCCCCAGGCGGCGGCAAGCCCCGGCGGCGGTGAGGCCCGGCGGTGAGCCCCGGCGGTGAGCCCCGGCGGTGAGCCCCGGCGGTGAGCCCCGGCGGTGAGCCCCGGCGGTGAGCCCCGCCACGGCGAGCGCGGCGGTGAGCCCTGGCGACAGCGGGCAGCGCGGGCGTTCCCTCCCCCTTTCCTGCCAGCACCACGCGACCCTTGTCAACGCATTTGAACCAGGCCTCACTATCTCGGGCGAAAGCTCCGATCTGCCGCGTTTCGTCGACAAAATGTCCTAGGCACCGACTAGAATCGAACTGAAAACCTAGAGACATGCCCGGTCAGTGCTCCTGTCCCGACCGGAAGAAGGAGAACCCGGAAACCAGCGACGACACCAGCCCGCGAGCATCGCGAGAGGAGGTGACGACCAGGGTGAAGACCGCGCCAGCGTTTGCCAGCGCCGACGAGGCGATGGACATGGTGCACGCGGGGCTGAAGTACCTGGCCGACGCGGACGCCACCGCGATGGCGGCGGAGACCCAGGCGCGGTGCCTGCAGATGCTCGAGCGGTCCACCGCGATAGGCACCGCTGCGCGGGCTTCGATACTGGCGGCGTTCACCTCCGGCCAGGGATATTGCGCGGACGCGGACTACAGCCCGCGGGCGTGGCTGATTCACAAGACCCGCATCACCAGAGGCGCGGCGGTGGCCTACACCGCGTGGGCGCGGCGTGCGGCCGCCCATCCCGAGGTTGCCGCGGTGCTGGCGGCCGGGGAGATGTCGGAGTCCTACGCCCGGACCATCTGCCAGTGGACGGACAAGCTGCCCGGGGACTGCCGGGCGGACGCGGATGAGATCCTGCTGGCGGCGGCGAAGTCGGGGATGGACCTGCGGGATCTGTTCGGGCTGGCCGGCGAGATCTACGCCCGGTCCCTGCCTGACGAGCCGGACAAGGATCGGGACCAGGCGTTCGAGGACCGGTCGCTACGGCTGGAGACGACCTTCCAGGGCGCGGGCGTCCTGGCCGGCGATCTGACGCCGGAGTGCGCGGCGGTCGTCCGAGCGGTGCTGGACGCGCTCTCCGCTCCGGCCGGCGCGCAGGACACCCGGAGTTATGCCCAGCGCTACCACGACGCCCTCCATGAGGCGATGCAGCGGCTGGTCACCGCCGGGCTGCTGCCGGAGCGGGCCGGGCAACCGGTCAAAGCCCTGGTGCACATGTCGCTGGCGGATCTGATGCTGCTGGAGGGCAGCTCGGCGCTGCAGCAGGAGTGGACCAGCCGGGTCCGCGGCCAGTGGGCCGCCCGCCGCGCTGAGGCCTCGGCCGGCGCGGGGGACGGCGGCGCCTGGCTGGACGGCGACGCCGCCCAGGCCGTCGTGTGCGACGCGGCCATGACCCCGATCGTTACCGGCGACGTGAACCCCGACGCCCTGGATGACCTGGTCCGGCTCTGCGTCCAGCTCGACCGGCTCCGCCACCACCACGCCGGTGACGATCACGCTGGCGGCGACCCCGAGGGCACCAACCACGACGTCGCCGATGGCGACATCGGCGACGGGACCGGCGACACCGGCACCGGAACCATCGACGGCGGCGGCGCGGCGCAGTCCACGTCGGCCTACGACAACACCGCGCGGGCGCGAGAAGCCCTCGAGCGCGCCATTATTGGCAAGGCGGTGGACCTGCTCTCGGGTCCGGGCGGGCTGGCGTCGTTCCTGCGCCGCCGACAGCTCGGCGCCCGGCTGGGCGGCCCGAGCCAGCCGCTGGACATCGGCTACTCCGAGACCATCCCAGCCGGGATCCGCACCGCGGTCATCCAGCGCGACCAGCACTGCCAATGGGCCGGAGGCTGCAACCAGCCCGCCAGCGCCTGCGAGGTCCACCACGTCAAGCACAAGAAGAACGGCGGAAAGACCAGCGTTCGAGATTGTGTTCTATTGTGCACGTTCCACCACCAAATCTGTATCCACCGGTGGGGCTGGACCCTGGTCCTGAACCCCGACGGCACCACCACCGCCTGGGACCCGGACAAGACCAAAGTGCTGCACAGCCACAGCCCACCCGCCGGCCCCGGGTAACACCCCGGGATCACCGGGTATGAGCTCGTAGTGCATGGTCCGGTAATGCATCAGACGGTGTGCCGTGGGCACCAGGATGGCCTGCAGGACGCGATGCCGGCGGCCCAGCGCCCGGGCGGCGATGCGCGCCTGCTCGCCGTCGAGCAGTGTGGCGCGGGCCTGGACGGCAGGCCCGGTGGGCCGGCCGCGCAAGGTGGCCGGAGCCGCCTGGACCGCGGGGTCGCGCCGTAGTCGCTTGGTCTTCCACGCCTTGTCGTAGGAGCGGAAGAAGGCCCGGTCGCCGTCAAAGGCCACGCTCACCGGGGTCGGGACCGCCGTTCCGTCCCGTTTGTAGGTCGTCAGCAGAATCGTCTTCGCATCCCTGATCGGGGCCAGGCCAGCGTTCATCGTCGCTCCTTTCGCCAGATGACTACTGCCCTGAGACCAAACGGCGCGGCGTGGTGTGACAGCCTCGCTCGGTCAGGGCGCCGGCCACATAGCCAGGAGTTCGGCGGTCCGGGAGCGAAGGTGGGGCAGCCGTTCGGTGTACAGGGCGTACCAGACGCTCAGGTGCAGGCGCCTGAGCTGCTGGCAGACCTCGAGCTGGGCTGGGTCCACGGGGGCATCGTAGGCGGCCAGGATGCGCGAGCCGTCCAGGCGCTGGCTGGCCGTCGACGCGGCCAGGTCCCAGGCCACCGGGCCCGAGCAGGTGTCCTCGAAGTCGTGCCAGACCCAGCCGTCGCCGGTGGCCATCAGGTTGCCGGCCCCGGCGTCGCCGTGCAGGGGCTGCGCTGGGTGCGGGGTGAGTTCGGCGGTAAGCCGCGCGTACGCCGCGGCCAGGGCGGCGGCCTGGACAGCGGTGAGGATAGTGTGCGGCCGGGCCAGGAACGCCGGAATGTCACCGAGCGGAGCCAGCACCGGGGCCTGACCGGGGTAATCCCGTAGCGCCGCGTGCAGGTCCCGCAGCGTAGACCCGATGATGGCCTCATCGGGCAGCGCCCCGGACGAGTCCACGTACTGCCAGAACGACATTACCTGGCCGTCCCCGTGGTGCACGGTGGCGGGTACCTCCGGGCTCGGCACCACCACCGGGGCGCCCCGCCCGGCCAGGAACCGGGTGACGTCGAGTTCGCGCTGCAGCCAGGCCGCTGGTTCGGGGCGGATGGCGGTGGTGCTCGCGGCGACCTTGGCCACGACCGGCGCGGGGCTCAGGTGCACGACCACGTTCGCGCCATCGGCCAGGATCACCGGTTCGGCGCCGCGCACGCCTAGGCTAGCGGCCACCTTGGCGGCGGCCTCGGCCGCCGCCAAGGCCGCCGGGGTAAACGGCGTCACCTGGGCTATGCTACGGCTCCGCCAGTGCGGCACGGGTGCCGCGCGCGGCGCTGACCGTGGTGATGGTCGTGGCGGCGGCGACCAGTGCCAGGTAGACGCCGGGAATGCCGCCATGGTGGTAGCCGGCGAAATGCTGTTCCCACAGGCAAAGGCCGATTACGGCGACCACGATAGCCGCGGCGGCCACCGCCATGACGGCGGCGGCCACGCCGGCCGCGACCGCGGCCGCGCGCAGGGCTGGCCCCCGTGGCTGCAGCCTGCGCAGGGCCAGGCCTGGACCGGCCGCCGCGGTGGCGGCCGCGGCGAACCCGGCCACGGTGACGGCCAGGAACCACCATTGGCCGACTCCGTTCGCGCGGCCGAGCAGCCTTATCGTCACGATCAGGGCGGCCAGGTAAGCGACAGGCGCGATCAACGGCAGCAGCAGGTACAGCATGTCCCGCGGGCGCCGTTCGCGGCGGGCCCGGCGCACCATCAGCACCCAAAGCGGCAGCCCGCCGGACCCGGCGACCAGCGCCGACAGGGCCAGGCTGACGTCGAAGACGGCGTAGGCCCAGCGGACCGCCGGATGACCCGGGGCGGTGAAGCCCTGGAGCTGGGTGAGCTGGGCGAAGACCAGCCCCAGGCCGACCAGCATGGACCAGGCCATGAGCGCGGTGGCCAGGCTGGACCGCATCCGCGCGGGGCGGTCATGCAGGTGCCTGGGCGGGCAGATCCAGGCCGGGACCGCGCACCAGGCGACGCTGGCCACGGCGGCCAGGCCGCCGCCGGAGTCGTCGAGGAGCGCTCGGACCTCGTCGCCGTAGCGAGCCCGCCAGGACGGCGGGTAGAGCGCGAGCGCGGCCCGGGACAGCAGCGTCGCGCCGGGCGAGCGCGAACCAGGCTGGGTCGAATCGGGCTTGGGCGGGGTGGGCGGCTTCATGCTCCGGCCCAGCCGAGACTGGTGCTCAGCCGCTCCCTGGCCACCGAGGCGACCTTGCTCATCCGCTCGGACTGCTGGGCCAGCGCCTGAGCGCCGGCCATCGTGATGCGGTACGGCCGGCGGCGGTCGTCCGACTCGAGCGGCTCGATCAGGCCGCGGGCCTCCAGCCGCGCGATCACCGCGTACAGGGTTCCCGCGCTCAGCCGCACGCCCATGGTCTCCGCCACGTCCTGGGTGATGGCGTAGCCGTGCTTGGGCTCGGCGGCCAGGCTGGCCAGCACCAGCAGCGGCGGATCAGCCCATCGGTCCAGCCTGTCGGTCACGGTTGCTCTCCCTGGTCCAGGCCCTACGTGATTACGTCGGCTCACTCTATAGCGCTATCCGCTATACCGCAAGACGATATAGCGTCGGGCATTACACCGCCGGCTCGCCGGGCGCACTCGGGCCGGCTGGTCCAGACCCAGACGTGGGCGGGTTCCAGCGCCGCCTGCACCACCCCGGCCAGGTCGGCGTGGACCGTGTCCAGTTCCACCGCGTCCTTCAGCCGGGCCGCGAACGCGGCCACTAACTCGGCGATCATTAAACGCCAGCAGGGCGGCCCCCGTCACCAGCGCGGTCGCGGGCGAGGCCAGCCGGAAGCGGCGGGTGGGTCCTGGTACTGCGGCTGGGACAGCCTGGCTCATGACCGGAACAGTACGTCCAGAGCGTTCCGGGAACGTTACCGCGCGGCGGCCGGCCCTTATGATCATCAGGTGAAGGGCTCCGTGACCGTCCATATCGCCGCCCCGCCCGAACTGGTCTGGGATCTGGTCAGCGATGTCACCCGGATCGGGGAGTTCAGCCCCGAGACCTTCGAGGCGCAGTGGCTGGACGGCGCGAACGGGCCGCGGGCCGGGGCGCGCTTCCGCGGGCATGTCCGGCGGAACGGCCTGGGGCCGGTCTACTGGACGACCTGCACGGTGACCGCCAGCGAGCCGGGCCGCGAGTTCGCCTTCGCGGTCGGCGGGCCCGGCAGCACCACCGTCAACACCTGGCGGTACCAGCTCGAGCCCGCCGCGGGCGGAACCGACGTGACCGAATCCTTCGAGCTGGCCGACACGCTGCCGCTCCGCCTCTACTGGAGCGTGGCCGGGCGGGCACGCCTGCGCACCAACCTGGACGGCATGCGCGCCACCCTGGAGAAGATGAAGGCGGTAGCCGAGCGCGGATAGGGCCGGCAGGCCAGCGCGTACTCGACCGCCCGCGCCGAGCAGGGGCGGCCGGCTCCGGCCACTGTCGCATATCAGGCCTGCTCATGCCTCCCATTCGAGGCACCGAGGCCTCCGGATTGCTATCCCGGGCAAGATGGGCGCCACCTACGAGGTCAACAAGGCGCAGGTGGTGTGCGGCAACGTGCAGACCGCCAACGCCACCGTGTACATCATCGACACCGTGCTGATGCCCCCGTCCTCCTAGGGAGGCAAAACCGCCTGAACCGAGGCGGAACCGGGGCCCGTTCGGCACAAAGATCATTTTCCCGAACGGGTTCCGGCCTGTGGTTACGACAGCTCGACAATCGGGCGGGGGTAACCGGGGATGGGAGCCACCTTCCATGGGGTCTGGATGCAAGCCGGGTCCAGGCCGGCCAGTTCCGGCACGTACCGGCGGACGTACTGGCCGGCGTGGTCGAACCGCTGGGCCTGGCGCAGCGGGTTCATCACCCGGTTGGGGCGGGTGTTGTTGCCGGTCCCGGCCACCCACTGCCAGTTCCCCGCGTTGCAGGCCACGTCGCCGTCCACGAGCAGGGCGCCGAAATGCGCGTATCCGTGCCGCCAGTCGATCCCGAGGTTGCGGGTCAGGAACGAGGCGGTGATCATCCGGGCCCGGTTGTGCATGAAGCCTTCGGCCGCCAGCTGGCGCAGTCCGGCGTCCACGATCGGTATCCCGGTCTGGCCCGCGCGCCACGCGTCCAGCGCGGCCTGGTCCTGGTGCCAGGCCGCCCCGGGCCGGTAGTTCCTCCTGGCGATGTCCGGGAACGCGGCGGTCACCTGGTAGAAGAAGTCTCGCCAGGCGAGCTGCCGGCAGAATTCCTCGCTGGACTCATCTCCGGCCGGGCGGTCCAGCGCGCCGATCGCCACCTCGAGCGGCGACACGCAGCCGAACCGCAGGTAGGCGCTGAGCCTGGAGGTCGCGTCGCCTGCCAGGTCGTCGTGGTTCTCGTCGTATCCGGCCAGCCGGCCCTTCCGCCAGGTGACGAGCCGCTGGCGGCCGACCCGCTCGCCGCCCGTGGCCAGGCCCGGAGACGCGCCGTGGCCGGCGGCCGGGATGGAGCCGACTCGCTCCACGGCTGGCATGGAGATGGCGTGCGGCGCCGGGTGGTGCCTGCGCCAGGTGGCCGCGCGCCAGGCCCGCCAGTACGGGGTGAAGACCCGGTAGTGACCGCCGCCCGCCGGTTTCGCCTCGCCCGGCGGCACGACGGTCAGGCCGGGGGTGAAGGTCAGGTCCAGCCGGTGCGTGGCGCATTCGCGCTCCAGCGCGCGGCGCCGCGCCGTGGCGTAGCGGGACACGTCGTCGGCCATGTAGACCGCGCAGGCCTTCGTCTCGCCCGCCAGGGCGATCACCTCGGCGGCCGGATCACCGCGAGCGATCACCAGGTCGCCGCCGCGCTCGCGCAGGCTGCCGCGCAGGTCGGCGAGGGATTCGGCCAGGAAGCGGGCGCGGTTCGGCGGCGCGGCGATGGCCGGATCCAGCACGAACAGCGGCACCACCTGCCGGGCGCGAGCGCACGCCTGGTGCAGTGCGGGATTGTCGTGCAACCGGAGATCACGGGTGAAGACCACGATCGCGGTGTCCATCTGCCTCCTCTGGATCGGTGCGGCCGTGCTGCGCATGTTAACCGGCCAGCCGGTGCTGGGTTCCGACCCGGCTAGGGTCGGTTCATGACGTTGGGCTTTGCGGGGCGACCCCGGGTGGGCGCGTCGAGCTGCCTGCTCGGCGAGGAGGTCCGGTTCAACGGCGGGCACAAGCGCTACCGGTTCCTCACCGACTCGCTCGACCCGTACGTGGACTGGGTGCCCTACTGCCCCGAGGTTTCGATCGGGCTGGGGACCCCGCGTGAGGCGATCCGGCTGACCGCGGACGGGCGGCTGGTCAACCGCGGCGGCACCGCCGACCACACGGCGGCCATGGCGGCCCTGCCGCTGCCCGCGGACCTGGACGGTTACGTATTCAAGGCCAAGTCGCCGAGCTGCGGCATCCGCGCCATCCCGCGGTACCGCGAGGATGGGGTGGCCGCCGACCACGCCGGGCATGGCCTGTACGCGGCGCGGGTGCTTCGCGCGTTTCCGTTGCTGGCGGTGGAGGACGAGGGGCGCCTGAACGATGCGGGGCTGCGGGAGGCGTTTGTCGAGCGGATCTTCGCTTCGGCGCGGCTGCGTGTTTTTTTTGACGGGTCCTGGTCGGCCGGGGATCTGGTCGGCTTCCACGCCCGGCACAAGCTGCAGTTGCTGGCGCACGACCCGGCGCGCTACCGGGCCGCGGGGCGGGTGGTGGCCGCGGCCGGCACCGCTGCGGGCGAGCACAGGGCGGTGGCGTACCGGGACCTGTTCCTGGCCGCGATGGCGAACCAGGCCACCCGCGGCCGGAACGCCAACGCGCTGCAGCACGCGTACAGCCGGATCGGGCGCGAGCTCGACCGGGCGCGACGGCACGATCTGGTGGCCCGGATCGACGCCTACCGGCGCGGCGAGGAACCCCTCAGCGTGCCGATCGCGCTGCTCGCCCACTACGCCCTCGGCCTGCCCTGGCTGGCCGAGCAGACGTACTTGCAGCCCTTCCCCGCCTCGCTCCGGCTGCGGCACGCCGTGTGAGTGCCGCGCCTGGATAGCAGCATGTCCTCCCGCCTTGGCTGGATCCTTACCCGAGGCGGTACCGGCGCTCGTTCGGCCCCATCAATTCCCCGACCGGAGCCGTGCGTCAGCCTTGGCTCCCAAACCGGTACATTTCACCCATATCGGCCCAATGTAGCTTGCGTGGAAGGGCGCGAAATTCAATGAAAGTGACACTCTGATGGTTCTTCCGGGTAGAGGGTCACACTCATTGAATCGCGGCGGCACCCGGGGGCGGTCAGGGGCGGGGTTTCGGCGGGAGCGGGATGAAGCCGCTGGTGCGGGCGACGTAGTCGGCGTACTTGGGGCGGTCGGCCATGCGGCGTTCGGTGAGTGCCTGGCCTGAGCCGCGGGTCAGGAGGAAGGTCATCAGCAGCGGGCCGACGATCGTCAGCAGCTCCACCCAGGAGCCCAGGCTGATCAGGAACAGGCCCCACCACATGCAGAAGTCGCCAAAGTAGTTCGGGTGTCTGGTGTACCGCCACAGGCCGCGGTCCATGATCTGGCCCTGGTGGGCCGGATCCGCCTTGAACCTGGCCAGCTGCCAGTCGCCGACCGACTCGAAGACGAAACCGCCCAGCCACAGGACGGAACCGATGACGGTGAACGGGCCCACCGGGGCCCGCTCCAGCATGCCAGCCTGGATGGGGAGGCAGGCGAGCCACAAGATCAGCGCCTGGAGCAGGTAGATGCTCCGCAGTGCGTAGAGGTTCTCGTCGCCCTTCGCGCGGTTCAGCAGGTCGCGGTAGCGGGGGTCCTCGGGCTTGCCGTGGTTTCGCGAGCCGATGTAGACGGCCAGCCGCAGGCCCCAGATGACCGCGGCGGCCGCCAGCAGCGCGCGGCGCGCGGGCTGGCCGTACCCGATCGAGCTGACCAGGGCCACGAGCGCGACCACGGCGATGCCGATGCCCCAGGCGGTGTCCACCACGCTGTGCTTGCCGGCCTTGAGCGCGACGGCGAACGTGACGGCCATCATGACCAGCAACGCGGCGGCCGCGGACAGGAGGGTGACCGCGAACGGGCCGGCGGGCAAGCCGCTCACTGGGTGCTCCGTCCGCTCCGGGTGCTTGGGGCACTTGGGGCACTTGGGGCACTTGGGGCACTTGGGGCACGGCGGACGGCGAGGATCTGGTCGACGCCCATCCGGCCCTCCTCGAAGGCCAGCGCGCCGCCGGCCAGGTACAGCCGCCAGACGCGTACCTGCTCCTCGCTGAGGATTTCCTCGATGGCCGGCAGCTTCTGCTCGAAGTTGTCGAGCCAGGCCCGGATGGTGCGCACGTAGTGATCCCGCATCGCCTCGACCCCGATGACCTCGAACCCGGCGTTCTCGATCAGCCGGACCGTGTCGCCCACCGGGCGCATGTCCATGTCGGGAGCGATGTAGGACTCGATGAACGGGCCGCCGCCTGGCGCCCGGGCACCCCGGGACATCTGCTGGATCAGCAGCCGGCCGTCCGGCCGCAGCCGGGCGTGCAGCGCCGCCAGGAACCGCGGGTACTGCGCCGCGCCGACGTGCTCGCCCATCTCCACCGAGGCGGCCGCGTCGTAGCGGTCGTCCACCGGATCCCGGTAGTCCTGGATCCTGACCTCGGCGCGGTCGCCCAGGCCCAGCCCGCGGGCCCGCTGGCGGACGTAGCCGCCCTGCTCGCGGGACAGGGTCACGCCGGTTACCTGGACTCGGTGGTCCCGGGCGGCGTGGATGGTCAGCGAACCCCAGCCGCAGCCCATGTCGAGCAGCCGCTGGCCGGGCTCGAGGCCGAGCTTGCGGCAGATCAGCTCCAGCTTGGCGCGCTGCGCGTCGGCCAGGGTCTGGTTCTGACCGACCCAGTAGGCGCACGAGTAGGCCATGCTGGGGTCCAGGATGAGCTGGTAGAACGCGGCGGGCAGGTCGTAGTGGCCGGCGATCACGGCCCGGTCGCGGGCCCGGCTGTGCAGGCGGCCGCGGACGCGGAGCTCGCAGGCAGGGGGTTCGGGCGGCGGGCCGAGAATCTTCAGCTGAGCCACCGCCTTGGTCGCGGCCCAGGCGGCGGGGGCCAGCGCGATCCCGTGTAGGGGGGTGTCCCTCAGCGCGCCCCAGATGCGCCGCAGGCCCTCGGTGAGATCGCCCTCGATGTCCAGGTCGCCGGTGATGTAGGCGCGGGCCAGGCCGAGCTCGCCGGGGCGCCAGGCGATGCGCTGCAGCGCCCGCGGGGAGCGGATCACCACGGCCGGGGCTTTCTCCGGGCCTGCCTCGCTGCCGTCCCAGGCGCGCACCCGCAGGTCCAGCCCGGCGTGGTCCTTGAGCAGCGCCGCGATGACCTCCGCGGGGGTGGTCTCTTTGATGTTCATATGCGCGCCAGGGTGAGCTGGCTGACGCCGATGTACCCGGCCCGGAAGCCGGCTTCTGAGTAGCACAGGTAAAAGTTCCACATCCGGTTGAACACCTCGTCGAACCCGAGTCTGGGCACCTCATCGGCGCGGGCCCGGAACCGTTCCCGCCAGATCCGCAGCGTCTCGGCATAGTGGGCGCCGAAGTCGTCCCGGGCGGTGATCCGCAGCCGGGTGGCTTGCGTCAGGCTGTTCTCGATCGCGGTGACCGACGGGAGCAGCCCGCCGGGGAAGATGTACTTCTGGATCCAGGTGTAGGTGTGCCGGGTGGCCAGCATCCGGTCGTGCGACATGGTGATGGTCTGCAGCCCGATCCGCCCGCCCGGTGCCAGGTGCGCATCCAGGGCGGCGAAGTACCCGTCCCAGTAGCGCTCGCCGACCGCCTCGAGCATCTCGACCGAGCAGATCGCGTCGAACTCGCCGTCGACGTCACGGTAGTCACGCAGTTCCACGCTGACCTGGCCGGCCAGCCCGGCCTCGGCCACCCGGCGGGCGGCCAGCGCCTGCTGCTCCCGCGAGATCGTGATGGTGCGCACCCGCGCGCCGCGGCGCGCGGCCTGGATGGCCAGCTCGCCCCAGCCGGTGCCCACCTCGAGCAACCGGCAGCCGGGCCCCACCCCGGCCCGGTCGAGCAGCCGGTCGATCTTGCGGCGCTGCGCCTCGGCGAGCAGGCGGTCAGCCGCGACCGGAGCGCCGTCGGCCCCGGTGCCGAACAGCGCCGAGGAGTAGGTCATGGTCTCGTCGAGGAACAGCGCGAACAGGTCGTTCGACAGGTCGTAGTGGCGGCTGATGTTGCGCCGGGCGCCCTGGATGGTCTGCGCGTCGGCTGGCGGCTGGCGGCGCACGGCCAGCGAGCGCAGCCGCTGCAGCCGGGGCGGCACGAGTTCGTCGACATGAGCGGCGAAGACGGTGAGCAGCCCGGTCAGGTCGGCGCAGTCCCAGTCGCCGGCCATGTAGGACTCGCCGAACCCGATCAAGCCGGAGGCGCCGCAGCGGCGGAAGAACTCCCGCGGCCGGTGCAGGACCATGACCGGGGCGGCCGGGGACTCCGCGCCGAAGACCCGGCCGTCCGGCAGCCTGACCCGCAGCGGCAGCCGAGCCACGGCGGTATTGAACAGGGCGCGCGCCACGGCCGTGCGGACGGGCGAGCCCGTGGCCACGGCAACGTCGGGCCACCGGTCCGCGTCGATCGTCCAGGGCGCCGCGTGCTGCGTACTAGTGCTGGTCACTTAACCCCCTCCTGGGGTAGATGCGCGGGACGCGGCACTGGCCGCAGCCCGCGCAGGTACAGCTTCACTCCCTGCCAGCGGATCCGGGCGGAGACGGCCGCCGTGGACCACGGATGCCGTACGGCGGCACCGAGCAGAGCCCGCCTGGTGGCCGGGACGCCCTGGCCGTGCACGCTGGCGGCGAACGAGTGACCCTCCGGGCGGCCGAGCACCACGCTCAGCGCCAGGCGGGCATCCGGCTCGGGCAGGCTCATCCGGTATTCGCCGTCGACCGGGTAAAAGGGCGAGACGTAGAACTCCTTCGGCACCTGGGCCCGGCCGCGGTCGTCGGTGTGCAGCAGGTAAGCGTGCCGCTCGCCGTAGGTGTTGTGCACCTCGGCCACCACGCAGGCGAGCGTGCCGTCGGCCCGGTGACACCAGAAGACGGTCAGCGGGTTGAACACGTACCCGAGCACCCGCGCGTGCGCCAGCATCAGCACCCGGCCGCCGCCCAGGTCGACGCCGTGCGCGGCCAGGAAGTGGTCCAGGTTCTCCCTGATGCCGCGGCGCGGGTCGCCGAGATGGTCACGGGCCTGGAAGCTCGCCAGCAGTTTGGGGTGGGGCAGTTGGTCGAGGTCGACCAGCCACAGGTAGGTGCGGTAGGTGAAGACGTTGCGCAGCGGGACCGACCGGGCGTGGGTGATCCGGCACTCGTACAGCCGGGCGGTCACCAGGTGCCCCCTAGCGCCCGGGCCGCCTGCGCGCCCGACCGGCAGCCGTCCTCGTGGAAGCCCCACCCGTGGTAAGCGCCGGCGAACGCGGTGACCCCGGTGTTCAGCTCGGGCAGGCGGCGCTGCGCGGCCACCGAGGCCGGCGTGTAGGCGGGATGCGCGTAGTCCATCTGGTCGATGACCGTGCCGGGGTCCACGGCGCCCTGGCCGCCCAGCGTGACCATGTAGTCCTGGCCCGCGGGCAGGTGTTGCAGCCGGTTCATGTGATAGCTGATCCTGGGCGCCGGGCTGTCCGGGCGGCAGCCGCTGAGCTCGTAGTTCCACGCGGCCCTGATACCCGGGCGGCCGGGAAGAAGCGTGACGTCCGTATGCAGCATGGCCGGGTTCCGGGTGTAGCTGAATGCGCCGAGCACGTCCCGTTCGGCCGGGGTGGGCGGGTCGAGCAGGCGCAGCGCCTGATCCGGATGGGTGGCGATGACCACGGCGTCGAACGCCTGCGTCGCGCCCGCCGCGTCGCGCACCTCGGCGCCGTCGCGGTGACGGCGCACCGCGCGCACGGGCGTGGACAGCCGGATGTCGTGCAGGTGCTTGGCGGCCCGCTCGACGTAGCAGCGGGAACCGCCGGTCACGGTCCGCCACGGCGGTGACCCGGAAACCGACAGCATCCCGTGGTTGGCCAGGAACGCGAACAGGTACCTGGCTGGATAGCTGAGCGCGGTCCCCGGCGGGCACGACCACACCGCGGCGACCAGCGGGAGGGCGAAGTGAGCCGTGAAGTAACCGGAGAAGCCGCCCGCCTCGAGGAACTCGCCGAGCGTCTGGTCGCGGCCCGGCCCCCCGGCGGCCCCGCTGGCGCCGGCGGCCCCGCTGGCGGTCCCGATGGCGCCGGCGGCCCCGCTGGCGGTCCCGATGGCGCCGGCGGTCCCGCTGGCGGTCCCGATGGCGCCGGCGGTCCCGCTGGTGCCGGCGGCCAGCACACGGCTGGCGGCGCGGTGGAACCGCGGTATCTCGCTGAGCATCCGCAGGTAGCGCGCGCGGCCCCGGCGCAGCCCGGGGGTCAGGCCGCCCAGGCCGCGCTGGCCCGCGTACTGCAGGCCGCAGCCGGCGCAGCGGACCGACATGCTCATCTCCGCGGCCTGGGTGGCCACCTCGAGTTCGGCGAACATCTTGGTGAGCAGCGGATAGGTGCGCTCGTTGTAGACGATGAAGCCGGTGTCGACGCCGACCGGCGGCCCGGCCGGCGGTACGACCATGTGGGTGTCGGCGTGCCCGCCGAGCCGGCTGTCGGCTTCGAAGAGCGTCACGTTATCTGTATGTGACAGTACGTATCCTGCCGTCATGCCGCTGACACCGCTGCCGATGACTGCGATCCTCCGCCTGGTCACATGCCCTCCCTCCAGGCTTGCGGCTCTCACCTTCAGGCCTTCGGCTCTCCCTTTCAGGCTTGCGGCTCTCACCGTCAGGCCTTCGGCTCTCCCTTTCAGGCTTCCGGTCTCTTATTCGCGACCGTTCGGGGTTCGGATTGGCGGTCGGGCCGTTTCCTGGCGGCCGAACAGGTGCCGCAGCGCCCCTTCCAGGTCCGGCTGGCGGAACCGGTGCCCGGCCGCGATCAGCCGCTCCGGCCAGACGTACTGACTGGCCTCGGCGATTTCCTTGGCCCCCTCGTCGCCGAGCAGCAGCCGCGGGCCGAGTCCGGGGACCGGCAGCAGCGCGGGCCGGCGCAGCACGCCGGCCAGCGTCCTGGTGTAGTCGATATTCCGGGCTGGCTCCGGGGCGACCGCGTTGACCGGCCCGGACAGGCCGGGATCGAGCACCGCGCGCAGGTAGACGTCGAGCAGGTCGTCCAGGCCGATCCAGGCCAGCCACTGCTTGCCGCTGCCGAGCCGGCCGCCGAGACCCGCCTCGAACAGCGGGCTGAGCAGGCGGAGCATGCCGCCGCGCGGCGTCTGCACGATGCCGGTGCGGACCCGGACCGTCCTGATGCCCGCCGCCGCGGCCGGGGTGGCGGCGTCCTCCCAGTCGGCCACCACGTCGGCCAGGAACCCCTCACCGCGCGGGCTTTCCTCGGTCAGGATCTCCTCGCCGCGATCCGGGCCGTAGATGCCGATGGCCGAGGCCGTCACGAACGCCCGCAGGCCCGGGCCGTCCGCGGTCGCGGCGGCCAGCTCGGCCAGCAACCGGGTGGGCACGATCCGGCTGCTGCGGATCTCGTTCTTGCGCTCCGAGGTGAACCGGCCGCCGATCGAGGCCCCGGCCAGGTGGATCACCGCGTCGACGCCGGTCAGCAGGTCCGGGCTCGGGTCTTCCGGCCGCCAGTAGCGCTCCCCCGCTTCCTGCGGCGGCCGGCGCACCAGCCGGATGACCCGGTGCCCGCTGGTGGTCAGCAGCGCCGTCAGCGCGGTGCCGATCAGGCCGCCCGAGCCGGTAACCGCTATCGTCAGCGTGTCCGGGCAGATCGCGCGCGCCCTGGCCAGCGCGGCCAGGTCACCGGCGAGCTGCCGGTGCCGGTAGACGAACATGGTCCGGAGCGTCCGGGCGGGCAGCGGCGTATCGACCACGTCGGTCACCAGCGTGGCCTGCTCCCCCACCGGGCTGAACTCGTGAGTGTGCCGCCAAGGCAGCACCGCGGACAGCGGGCGGGATTCCAGCGAGTCGGCGAACGCGTGCGGCGGGTCGTAGCCGTCCGGCTGGTGGGCGGCGACCCAGCGCAGCCCGCCGGGCAGGCCGAGCACCGCCCGGCCGTCCCGGAGCGATCCGGCCTCGCTTATCACCCGGACCGGCTGCCAGGGCGGAGCCAGCCGGGTGATCGCCCCGGGCCTGGCGTGCCAGGAGAACACCTCGTCCAGGCCCGCGTCCACCACGCTGGAGTAAGTAAGTCCCATGTGCGCTTCCAGCCCTCTTATCGCGCCATCGGCGCTCGTCACGAACTAATAAATGCTAAATTACACTAAAACCGCGGGAACCTGAAAACGGGGGGAGGCACTCGTGCAGCTACGTGACGCCGCCGAGGCGCTCGGAGTGCACTACCAGACCGCCTACGGATGGGTACGGCAGGGGATTCTCCCGGCCAGGAAGACCGGGCGCGGCTACGAGGTCAACGCGGACGACGTGAGCGCGCTAGCGGCGCGCCGGGCCTCGGGCCGGGCACCGCGGCCCAGCATCCGGGTGCGTGACTGGGCGGCTCAGGCCGACCGGCTGTACGCGGCGATCATGTCCGGTGACGAGACCCTGGCCCGGCACATATTCGACCGTCTGGCCCGCGGCGTGCCGCTGGCCGAACTGTGCGAGCGGGTCATCTCGCCCGCGCTGTACCGGATCGGCGAGGACTGGGCGGCCGGCCGCGTGACGATCGCGGAAGAACACCGGGCCAGCGCCATCTGCGATCGGCTCATCGCCGCCCGCACGCAGCAGCCGCAGGGCCGTCCGCGGGGCATCGCGGTGGTGAGTACGCCACCGGGGGAACGGCACGGGGTGCCGGCCCTGATGGCCACGGCGTGCCTGCGCGAAGACCGCTGGCTGGTCCACCACCTGGCGGTTGACCTGCCGGTCACCGAGGTGACCGGGCTGGCCCGCCTGGCCGGCGCCAGCCTGGTGGTACTGTCGTCGGCCACCACGGAATCGGCCCAGCGGGCGCGCGAGGCGGCGGAGGAAATCATGCGGTCCGCAGCCGGGCTGCACGTGCTGACCGGGCAGCCGGGCGCCCCGGTCAGCCGACTGCGCCAGCTGGCCCGGGCGAGCACCGACGACAGCCCGGAGCCGTCGCCGGAGCCCAGTGATTCAGCCCAGTGATTCAGCCCAGCGATTCAGCCCAGCGATTCAGCCCAGTGATTCAGCCCAGTGATTCAGCGGAGCCCTAGCCGGTCGGCGAACGCCGCCCGGATACAGGGCGATGTGCTCGGTGAGGTAGAAGGACTCGAACCCGCAGGCTTCGGCGTGCCGGGCGGCCGCTATCAGCTGATCCGGGTCGGTGCCGCAGTAGCCGGTGTTGTAAACGATCCCGAACTTCATGTCCGTAACCTACCGGCCGTACCATCGCGGGAATGGGATGCCGTTTCATTTCGGCCGTGGCCTGCTACGGACCGAAGACGGGGCCGCTGCGCGAGGTCCTGGCCGGCGTGCAGGCCCTGATCGCCCAGTCCCTGCGGGCGGAGCACGTCGGCGAGGATTTCCGTCCCTATTCGCTCGAGCAGGTACACGCCACGCTGATCGCGCTCGACGGCGTGCGCGACCCGGGGACCGGCGCCATCGTCAACGAGTACCTGCTGGCGCACGCGGGCGTGCCGCGGGAGATGGACCTGCCGCGGGTGATGGACATCCTGGTCCGGCGCTTCGCTACCCCGCTGGGGGTGCGCATCGGGGGCTTCCGGCCGGACCAGGAGATCCCCTTCACCAGCCGGGGGCAGCATCTGGCGATGAGGACCTTCTCCGTGCAGGGCAACGCGTTCGTGCTGATGGGATGGCCGGCCGAATCGCTCGCCGGGGCTGGGCGACCGCTTGACGATCTGCGGCGTGAGATGAACGCGGCCAACGTGCGGCACAAGTACCACGTCCGCGCCACCGACGTCGACAACGACCTGTACATGGTGGTGGGCCACCACGCCGGCGCCCCGGCTGGCGCGCTCGCGCGGGCCACCGCCGCCGTCCGGGACAAGCTGGCCGCCGACCCGGTGGACCTGGCCATCGGCCTGGGCGACATCAAGATCGTCGCGGCCGACTCTCACACCTTGACGCCGCCGCTGTACGTCGGCGAGATCCCGGCCGACGAGGCTGCCCTGCGCGCGCTCATGACGTAAGCCGGGGCAGGTCCCTGGCGGCGCGGATGTGCGGGGTGAGCAGGAACAAGGCGGCGGCCGCGAAGATGACCTGGACGATCCACAGCGCGTCCCGGATGCCCAGGGCCGTGCCGAGGACGCCGGCCAGCAGGGCGCCGAGCGGGACCATGCCGTAGGCCAGGAAGCGCATGCTCGCGGTCACCCGGCCGAGCAGGGACGGCGGGCAGTACTGCTGCCGGAAGCTGCCGGCGATCACGTTGCCTGCGGCGATGCCGCCGGCGATCAGCACCGAACCGATGACGTAGCAGGCCACCCGGGGACCCCGGCCGGTGAGCGGGATGAGCAAGCCGGCCAGCCCGTTGCCCAGGCTGGTCAGGACCAGCGCGCGGGCGGTACCGAACGCGCGGGTCAGCCGGGGAACGAACACGGCGCCGAGCAGGCTGCCGGCGCCCCCGGCCGCCATCAGCAGGCCGACCGCGGCGGAGCCGAGACCGGCCACGCGGATCAGGAACACGACGACCAGGGCCAGGTTCCCGGTGTAGGCGAGGTTGGCCACCGCCCCGTAGACGGTGAGCGGACGGAGGTAGGGGTCGCGGGCCACGAATACCAGGCCGGGCCAGGCCCCGGCGTCCCCGCCACGGGCCGGCGGCGGCGCCGGCGGCCGGATACGCAGCAGGCAGACGGCCGACACGCCGAAGCTGGCCGCGTTGCCCAGCAGCGCGGCGGCCGCGCCGAGCGCCTGGGCGGCCAGGCCGGCGACGGCGCGGCCGCCGATCGCGGCCACCGACGCGCCGCCCTGCAGCCGGGCGTTGCCCTCGACGAGTTCGGCCGGGCTGACCAGGGACGGCAGGTAGACCTGGTAGGCCGTGGCGAAGACGACGTTGGCCGCCCCGGCCAGCAGGGCCACCGCCACCACCTGGCCGGTGCTCAGCAGCCCGATCCAGGCGGCGGCGGGCAGGCTCGCGTACAGCAGCGCGGAGACCACGTCGCAGCCGATCATCAGCGGCCGGGCCGGCCGGCGGTCCACCCAGGCACCGGCTGGCAAGCCGATGAGCAGCCAGGGCAGGTAGGCCGCGGCGGTCAGCGCCGCGACGGCGAAGGTGCTCGCGTGCAGCACCGTCACCGCGAGCAGCGGCACCCCGACCACCGCCATCGAACTGCCTGCCCCGCTGATCGTCTCGCCGATCCACAGCAGCCGGAAATCCCGCTGCCACAGCAGGCCTCCGGGGCGCCGGCCTGCGGTCACGGGTACGGGTCCGCGGGGCGACGGCCAACCTGGTCCTCCTCGCGCTGTGGGACCTGGTCAGGCGCTGCGACCCGGCGGGAGCTCGTCCGGCAGGCCTGGCCGGTCTCGCCGGAGAGCATCTCCGCCGCCACCGCCGCCCACAGGATCTCGCGCGCGGCGTCAAGCGTGCCGGGATCAGGCGGGGCGACCTGGCCGAGGCGCCTCAGGTCCTGGTCGTCCTGCATCATGCCTCCTCTAGGGCCAGCCGGAGCGTGGCCCGGGCCCGGTGCAGGCGGCTGCGGGCGGTGCCCGGCGGCACGCCGAGTACCGCCGCGGCCTGCGTCGGGGTCAACTGCTCCCAGGCCACGAGCAGGAGCACCTCGCGTTCGTCCGGCGGCAGGGCGCCGAGCGCGCCGGCCAGCGCCCCCGCCCTGGCCGCCGCGTCCAGGCGCTCGACCACGGCATCCCACGGGTCGCAGGCGGTCTCCCGCGTGGTTACCGGATCAAGGCGGGCCCGCCAGTGCGCCCGCAGCACGTTCCTGGCGATCCCGCACAGCCATGGCAGGGCGTCCGGGTGAGCGGGGTCGTAGCTGCCGCGCCCGGCGAACGCCCGGAGCCACACCTCGCCGAGCAGATCCGCGGCGACCTGAGGGCCAGCCCGGCGGGCCAGGAAGCCGTGTACCGCGGCCTCATGCCGCCGGACGACTTCGACGAACGCGTCGGGACGACCGCGGCAGGAACGCTCGATCAGCGTGCCGTCCGTTTCCGCCTCGACCGCGACCACCTCGTGACCTCGCCCTCGCGCCGCGTACTCCCTACTGTGCTATTGCCGCAAGAAGCAGGGAGCGTTCGGCCTAGAGCCGGGCGGGGATGCGCTCGTCGGGGGTGCCCCACGACGGGGAGACGCCGGAGGACGGGACGCGCGCGGCAGCCCGCGGGTTCAGGTCCCGGTTGATCACCTCGGCGATCTCCTCGATGGTGTCGATCCCGTATCCCATGGTCGGGTTGTCCTGGGTCAGCACGACGATGCTGTAACCGCCGCCGTGGCCGGTGAAGCAGCCGATGCTGTGAATGCGCCAGCCGTGCGTGGCCAGCGGCAGCCAGCCGTTCTTGACGTGGGCGGTTAGGCTGGCCGGGGCCCCAGCCGGGACGCCCCAGCGCTGGGCGGCGATGACGTGGGCCATCAGGCTCAGCGCGTAGTTGCGCGAGGCAGGGTCCAGCACCCGGTTCTTATCCAGCAGGAGCCGCAGCAGGAGCGTCTCGTCGGCGGCGGTGATCTCGGTCAGCCCCCACAAGCCGTCCGGGCCTAGGAAGGTGTGGGTCATCCTGGCCAGGTTCAGGAAGTGCTGCAGGTAGCGGTGGCCCAGCTCGGCCCACAGCGCCGAGGCGGCACCGTTGTCCGACCTGGTGATCATGGCCCGGGCCAGGGACGCCTCGGTTCTGGTCAGGAACCGGTGCTGGTCCTGGGTCTTGCGGAGCAGCGCACTCAGGATGGTTACCTTCACCACGCTGGCGGAATCGAAATGCCAGCCGCTGTTGAGCTGGCACACGAGCCCGACACTCGGATCGTCGACCGCCACCGCGACGGCCGAGACGCGGCCGTGCCGCGCCGCCTGGATAGCCCGGCTGAGCTTGGCCGCGAGCGCGCCGTGGGAGGACGAGCGGCAGACCGGTGGCGGCCCGGCCGCCCGGCCATCGGTCAGAGCTGCGGCTGCGGTTGCGGCGCTGGCCGGTCCGGTCAGCGACGCCATCAACGTCACTGCGGGAAGGACAGCAGCGACAGTCCTGGACCATCCGCGCCTGGGCTTCACCAAGATCCCTCCCGTATCGGCTCCGGGACGAACATAGCGCCGCGGCAGGCCGGATCGGCGGCGGCGCGCCGTAGACGGCCGACGGCGGACAGCCGACGGCGAAATCCAACAAATGGGATTGATCGATTGACGCGGCTTGATCTACGGTGGGCGGGTGACCGAAGCGCCAGGCAGCGTCCCGCCGGGGTTCCTCCGGCTGGCCGGGCATCCGCTGCGCTGGCGGCTGCTGACCGAGCTGGCCCGCAGCGACCGGCAGGTGCGCGAGCTGACCGGCCTGCTCGGCCAGCCGCAGAGCCTGGTCTCCTACCACCTCGGGCGGCTCAGGGCGGGCGGCCTGGTGTCCGCCCGGCGCAGTTCGGCCGACCACCGGGACGCCTATTACCGTGTCGACCTGGCCCGCTGCACCGAGCTCCTGGCCGACGCGGGCCGGACCCTGCACCCGGGCCTGGGGCTGGTCCCGGCGCCCGCGGCGCCGGTCCGGGTCCGGACCCGCGTGCTGTTCCTGTGCACCGGGAACAGCGCCCGCTCACAGATGGCGGAGGCGCTGCTCGGGCGGCTCGGCGGGGAGGCGATCGAGGCGGCCAGCGCGGGCAGCCAGCCCAAGCCGCTACACCCGGACGCGGTCCGGGTAATGCACGAGCACCGCATCGA
>CAWJGE010000003.1:0-338705 GCA_963842265.1 uncultured Actinomycetota bacterium | reverse complement strand
ACCGCGGCGATCACCAGGTCGGCCTGGCGGGCAGCCTCGGCGTTGGCCAGCCCCCGGACGTTCGGCCCGATCCCCTGCGCGGCGGCCTGCGCGCGCTCAAGGCGGCGGGACCCGATGATCACCGGGTGCCCGGCCAGCGCGAACCGGCGGGCCAGGCCTCGTCCCTGATCCCCGGTGCCGCCGAGGATGCCGATGACGAGTCCGTCGACGGACGGGGTTTCGCGCTCAGCCATGAACTGCATCCTAGACTGTGTTTCTTTGCGCCTCCGGGCCGCCTTTCAAGGCGCGCCTTTGGCGCGGGTTGGCGACTGTCCGTGCGGATTTGGCTGCGCGGACGGACATTTGGGGGCACCATAGATACGTGGACGCGAACCAGGTGACCACGCTCCGTGCGCTCCTTGCCCCGACGGGATGGCTCGAGCGGACTCGAGCGTTCGCGCAGGGGCTGCGCAAGGCTACCCGCTCACCAGGCGGGCTCCTGCTGGTCGGCACCCCAGACGAGGAGCCCTGGCATCTCACCGCTCACCTGGACGAGGAGAGCAGGCTGTCGGGGATTCCCGAGCTGATGCCCACGCTCGTGCGCTGGCAGATCCCCGAGGGCGCGCCGTCGCACCTGCGGGTCGGCCTCGAGCGGCTGGAAGCCGCCCAGCGGGGCGAGACGCTCTTCGTCGTGTCGCCGTCGACCGCGCCGGTCCCGCTGCTCGAGCGCGTCAACGACGCACGGCGGATCGGAGCCACCATCTTCGCGCTGGACCAGGGCGATCCGGAGCTTGACGCGCTGGCCCACGAGTCGATGGCGATCCGGGCGGGCGTCGACGCGGTATCGTTCGGCGGCGCGCAGCACCTGATCAGCTCGTCGGTCGGCGAGATCGGCGCGGCCGAGCGCTTCGAGCGCGGAGAGTTCGGCGTGGCCAGCGCCGATGCCCGCATCCGCCAGCCGGGGATGACCGGATACCAGCGTTACCGCCCGGGCGTGCGGGGCCTGCGAGACCGGGTGGCGCGGCTGCTGGACGCGGTGAGCGGCCCGACCAGCTCCTAGGAGTCCAGCGTCAGCACCATCGTGGGGCGCTCGATGATGTGGTCCGGGCGCAGCGGGCGCACGGCTGTGCCGATGGCGAAGAACTCGGTGGTGTGCGAACCCCAGGTGTGGCTGTGCTGGCGGAGCTGGACGCCGACGATGCCTTCCGCGTGCAGCGCCTCGGCTTCGGCCTGCATCCGGCTCATGGCCAGTTCCCTGGCGTCGTAGAGGGCCTGGGTGAACTGCTCGATCTCCACGTTCTTGCCTATGTTGCCCATCTTGGCGCCCATCCGCTGGTGCGCGATGTGGTACACGCACGAGCCCATGACCATACCGAGGGGCGCGTAGCCGGCCCGGATCAGCGTCCAGAAGTCCTGGCCGGACAGGTCCGAGGTGAACGGCTGGTTCTTGTTGTTGCGCCAGTTCTCGACCCCGCCGCCGCCCGCGCCTTCTTCGGCCTTGACCGCCGTGCCGACCGCGATGAACTCGGCGATGTCCGCGCCGAACTCCTTCATCTCCACGTCCAGCCGGACGCCGACGATGCCGTCGGCGTGCAGGGCGTCCGCTTCGGCTTCCATCCGGGTCATGGCCAGCTCACGGGCGTGGTACATGGCCTGGGAGAGCACGTCGAGCTCCTGGTTGCGGCCCCAGCGGCCGATCTGCAGACCGACGTGGTAGATCGAGCTGCCCAGGACCAGGCCGAGCGGCCGGAACCCCGCCTCGCGGACCAGCAGGAACTCGTTGACCGACAGGTCGGAGGTGAAGATCGACCCGGGCCGGCCGGGCTGCAGTTCCGCCAGCCGCCGCATGGCATCCTGCGGAACGCCCGCGGCGTCGAGTTCGGTCGCGATGTTCCCCTGGTCGGTCATGGTCTCTCCTAGATCCGGATCCTGGCGGCCTGGCGCCGCTGGGGGTTGAGGCGCATGACGGCCAGCGTGGGTCCGCTGTGCCGCTGTTCCGCGTCGCTGAACCTGACGATCGCGGTGCCGATGGTGGTGACCTCCACGATGTGGTCGCGGCGGCCCTCCTGCACCGGGCACTCGCGTTCCCGTACGTGCATCTCCATGTCGGCGATCACCACGCCCTCGCCGCCGAGCCGGGTGACGTCGCGCTCCAGTTGCAGCCGCGCGTCGTGCCTGGCGTCGTTGACGAGTTCGGTGTAGCCGACCACCTCGGCGTTCCCCGCGCCCCAGCGGGTCTGGCCGACGGTCAGCCAGTCATCGTGCCGGGACCCGATCGAGATGCCGAGCGCGAGCCCGGCGGGAACCCAGCCCTTCATGATCAGCTTGGTGAAATCCTGGCCGGACAGGTCGGAAGTGAACGGCCTCTTCGGGCGGCCGCCCCGAGCCTTCCAGGCCGATACCGGCGGCACGCCGGGTGCGCGGATGGCCGTGCCGATCGCCTTGAACTCGAGACCGCCAGCCGGGAACCCGCCGATCGTCAGCCGGACGCCGACCACTCCGTGGCCGCCTAGTTCCTCGCATTCGGCGGTCATCCGGCCCAGGGCCTTGTGCCGTGCCTCGTACATCGCCTGGACCAGCGGCCCGAACGAGCCGAAGCCGCCCCGGCTCGACACCTGCGTGGTGGTCCGGGCCGGCACGTAGCCCCACGACCCCCAGGCACCCGGGCAGTTGTAACCCCCGGTGTAGCCGATGTTGTAGACGCAGGCGCCAAGGACCTGGCCGACCGGCTCGAAGCCGACGCTGCGAATCGCGGCGAATTCGTCGGTCGTCAGCGCCGAACCCCAGGTGCCGCTACGCCGGATTTCCGCCATCCGGGCCTCGGCCACGGCCGGCAGTTCTTCGCTCACGCCACTAGCCTAGTATTTTCCCAGACTAGTCCTGCGCCTCCCATTCCTTGTTTCGCTCCTGCACCGTTTCCAGCGCGCGGGCGGCCGCTTCCCGGGTCGGATACGGCCCGAGCCGGTCCTTGCCCGGAGTGGGACCGTCGTCGTCCTCTACGGTGTGGTACTTGAGGCTGTACCACCATCGCTTTCCCTGTTCAGTGTCCATAGCACACTAGACTCGCAAAGCATGGCGACTGTCCTTCATCCGGGCCGGCTTTTCACCCACCCGCCAGGTCCCCGCGGAGATCGCGCGGCCGGAGTACGTGGGCAAGAAGCGTCCCAAGACCGGGGAATCCGACGTCAAGACGCCGGAGATCATCGCGCGGATGCGGGTGGCGGGCAGGCTGGCCGCCCAGGCGCTGGAGGCGGTCGGCGCCGCTGTGGCCCCAGGCGTCACGACTGATTACCTGGATCAGATAGGCCACGATTTCCTCGTCAGCCACGGCGCCTACCCGAGCACGCTCGGATACCGCGGTTACCCGAAGTCGCTGTGCACCTCGCTGAACGAGGTGATCTGCCACGGGATCCCCGACGACACGTTGATTAACGACGGTGACATCGTCAACATTGACATCACCGGGTACATCGGCGGGGTGCACGGCGATACCAACGCCACGTTCTGCGCCGGCGACGTGGACTCCGAATCGCGGCTCCTAGTCGAGCGCACGCACGAGGCGATGATGCGCGGCATCCGCGCCGTGGCCCCGGGCCGCCCGCTGAACGCCGTCGGCCGGGTGATCGAGTCGTACGCGCGACGGTTCGGCTACGGGGTAGTGCGGGACTTCACCGGGCACGGGATCGGCCGGACGTTCCATTCGGGGCTGATCGTGCCGCACTACGACGACCCGCACAACAACGTGATCATGGAACCGGGGATGACATTCACCATCGAGCCGATGCTCACCCTCGGCACGATCGACTACGACATCTGGCCGGACGGCTGGACGGCGGTGACCAAGGATCGCAAGCGCACCGCGCAGTTCGAGCACACGATCCTGGTCACCGAGGACGGCCACGAGATCCTGACGCTCCCGTAGCCGGCCTCGGCTGGCTGTCTTAGGGGCTGGCTGTCTTAGGCGTCGCGCTTGCGGAACAGGACAGCGCCCACCGCAAGCAGGATTACCGTGTAGACGGCGAATACGGCGAACTGGTTCCACGGGGAGAACAGGTGCGGGTCCTGGCCGCCGATCGTGGCCGAGATGGCCCGGCCCGCGGCGTCCGGCAGCCACCGCGCCAGATCGTTGTACCAGCTGGACGGCAGCAGGTGGGCCAGGATCGGGATCACGAACAGCAGCCCGATCACCGAGGTGATGGCGGCGGCGGTATGCCGCATGATCGCGCCGGCCGCGAACGCGAACAGGCCGCACAAGGTGACGTACAGCGCGGTGCCGACGACGGCGCGCAGCACGTTCGGCCCCGAAAGCGTCGCGCTCTCGTGCGTGCTGGCCAGCAGCGACTGGCCGAGGAAGAACGCGATGAAGGCCGCCACCAGCGTGACCACCAGGGCCACGACGGCGAAGACCACCATCTTGGCGGCGTACACGGTGCCGCGCCTGGGCATCGCCGTCAGCGAGGTCCTGATCATCCCGGTGGAGTACTCGGCGGTGAACACGATCGCCCCGAGCACCACGATGACCAGCTGGCCCAGGAAGAAGAGCCCGGCGATGCTGGCCTGGGTGGCGTCGAAGGTCAGCCGGTCGCTCGGCGACGTGTGCGACCAGTTGGCCGCGGTGCCCGCGCTGATCGCCGCGCCGATCCCGATGCTGACCACGAGCAGCACGAGCAGCGTCCAGTAGGTGGAGCGGACCGAACGGATCTTGGTGAACTCCGAGCGCAGAGTCCCGCCGAAACCCGCTCGCCCGGAGGGCGGCGGCAGGACCGGCGGGCGGGCGGGCGGGGTCTGGGTCTGCATGGCCATGTCAGATCTGCCCTTCGTGGCGGTACTGCCCCTGCGCGGACTGCCCCTGCGCGGACTGCCCCTGCGCGGACTGGCCCTGCGCGGACTGGCCCTGCGCGGCGAGCTCCGGGGCGGGCGGCTGGCCCGGCTCGGGCGGCTGGCCGTGGCCTGGCTCAGCTGGCTGGCCCTGCTCATCCCCGGCGGCCCGGTATTCCACGCTGTCGGCGGTCAGCTCCATGAAGGCCGCCTCGAGCGAGGCCCGCACCACGGTCAGCTCATGCAGCCGCACGCCGTGCTCGAACGCGATGTCGCCGATCTGGGCCGCGACCAGCCCGCTCACGGTGAGCGCTCCATCGCTGCTACCGGGGATGACCGTGCCGCCCGCCTCGGCCACCGCCTTGGCCAGCACTTCAGCCTGGGGCGTGGACACCCGGACGGTCTGGCCCGAACTGCGGGCGATGAACTCCTCCATGGTGCAGTCGGCGAGCAGCTGGCCGCGGCCGATCACGATCAGGTGATCCGCGGTGTGCTCCATCTCCGACATCAGGTGGCTGGATACGAAGATCGTGCGGCCCTCGGACGCCAGCGCCTTCATCAGGTTGCGGATCCACAGGATCCCCTCGGGGTCCAGCCCGTTGACCGGCTCGTCGAACATGAGCAGCGCCGGGTCGCCGAGCAGGGTGGCGGCGATGCCGAGCCGCTGGCTCATGCCGAGGGAGAAGCCCTTGGCGCGCTTGCGCGCCACCTCGGTCAGGCCGACCAGCTCGAGCACCTCGCCCACCCGGCGCTTGGGCAGGTTGTTCGTCTGAGCCAGGCAGAGCAGGTGGTTGTAGGCGGACCGGCCGCCGTGTACCGCCTTGGCGTCGAGCAGCGCGCCCACCTCGCGCATCGGGTACGCCAGGTTCGCGTAGTGCTTGCCGGCGATGGCGACGTCGCCGGAGTCCGGATAGTCCAGGCCGAGAATCAGCCTCATGGTGGTGGTCTTACCGGCGCCGTTCGGGCCGAGAAAGCCCGTGACCTTGCCCGGCTCGACGCTGAACGACAAGTTGTTCACGGCGATTTTGTCGCCGTACCGCTTGCTGAGCCCCCGTACCTCAATCATTGCGAACGCGTCCTCTCTGGCGGCAGTTCGGAAGATGCCGCCATGGCGCGTTCAGCCTATTACTTCCACATTGCGGGTCGATGAATTACGAGCTTCGGCGTGGTCCCACTTTGGCCGGATTCTGCGCGGCCGGATTCTGCGCGGCCGGATTCTCGCGCGGCCGGATTCTGCGCGGCCGGATTCTGCTGGCTGGCCGGGCTCGGCTTGGCCGGGCGGTGGGCGCGGGCGTGCAGGCTGATCGAGTAACCCGCGCCGTGGCCGCGCAGCCGGTGCCGCTGGCCGTGCACCCGTGTCGGGCCGGGCCGCAGCACCGCGCTGCCAGCGGCCCCCTCGATCGCCTCACCGGCGATGATCGTCGCCACGTCGCAGTCACAGTCCTGGCCGGAGTCGCCGGGCGGCAGCACCACCAGCCAGGCCTCGTACTCCGGCCGGCCTTCGACCCCGATTCTTACCGAACGGTCCGGGTTGAAGCGGACCAGACCCCACCAGCGCTCTGGCGTAGCGGCAAGCATCCGCAACTGGCGAGCCAGCGTGCCGAGCGTGACATGGGGGGCCTCCGGCGCGCGGGTGGCCTGCTGCCCGGGGACGAGGAAGGCCGCCTCGGCCAGGATGGCGATCTCTGGGGCAACAGACATATCTGCGATCAACGGAATTCCTTCGCGGGCTTTCGGGGCTAGCCCTGGACAGGCGGCCCCGGTGGCGACAACGGTCAGCTGAGGGTCGTTGTCAGCAACAACACGAAGGACAGAGCACGCGCGCGAGCATCGCGGTAACACCGTGATGGCGGACTGCGCAACGTGACATGCGGAGTAGCTTACACGGCGGGTGACCGCGCGTCGTCACTTTGCGGCATCAGTTCGTTCCGGCCGCCGTCTTTCGAGCTCCTCGATCGCGGGACGCACTGCTTCCTCGCTTACGCTGTCGGCGGCCCATGCCGCGGCACACAGCGCGCGCAGCCCGTCGATGCGCTCGCCGTCACCGGTCAGTTCCAGCCGGTCCCCGCCCAGACGCGCCGTCCAGCCGCCGCAGCCGAACGCCCCGTCTGTTTCCGTGATGCCGGGATGCGGCTCGAGCAGGCCGGTCAGGTCCTCGGCCAGGTAGGTGGGGCGCCGCGACGCCGGCGCGAGCACGGCTTCGACCGGGCCGGTCACCCCGGTCAGCACGAGAAGGCTGTCCGCGCCGACCCGATGTGCGGCTTCGATGTCGGTGTCCAGCCGGTCACCGACGACGAGCGGATTCTTGGCCCCGGTCCGCAGCACGGATTCGTGGTGCAGCGGCGGCTCAGGCTTGCCCGCCACCAGCGGCTTTCTCCCGGTCGCGGTCGTGATCACCTGGGTCAACGATCCGTTTCCCGGCGGGCGGCCGCGCCGGCTGGGCAGCGTGCGGTCGCCGTTCGACGCGACGAACAGCGCGCCGGCCGCCACGGCGAGGCCGCCTTCGGCCAGGATCGAGTAGCTGACGTCGGGTGCGTAACCCTGCACTACGGCCTGCGGCTTGTCGATCGCGGTGCTGACCGGACGCAAGCCGCGTTCCCGCAGCGCCATCCGCAGCCCGCTGCCCCCGACGACGAGGACCGGCGCGCCCGGCGGGAGGCGTTCGGCCAGCAGGCGGGCGGCGGCCTGGGCGGAGGTCACCACGTCTTCCCGCGAGGCCGGGACGCCAAAGCTCGTCAGCAACTCGGCGATGGCGGCCGGGGTCCGGAAGGCATTGTTCGTGACGTAGGCCAGCCGCATGCCCGCTGCGTCGGCCTTACGCAGCGCCTCGGCCGCGCCGGGGATGGGGGTGCCGCCCAGATAGACGACCCCGTCCAGGTCGAGCAGAGCGACATCATAGGCGGTGTCGAGGGGTTCCTCACTGCCGCGCGGCATCGGGCCTCTGGTCATTCGGCGTTCCCCTGGGCTATCTTCCTGGCCCGCAGCGTGGCCCGGACCGAACGGAGGGCCTCGGTGTAGTGCGCGGCATCGGGCCGCATCGCGGCAGCAAGGGCGAGGTATTCGGCAGCGGCGGCGTGGTTCCCGGTCCTGGCCAGGGCGAGCCCGAGCCCGAAGTGCGCGTAGTCGTCCGACGGGCTGGCTTCCACGATCACCCGGAAATTCTCCGCCGAGTCGGCGTACTGGCCCGCGTCGAACTGGGCCCGCGCCAGGGCCTCCCGGATGCTGCGGGAGCCGGGTTCGGCGGTCGCAGCGCGCTGCAAGACCTGAGCCGCGGCCGCGGGGCTGCCACGGCCGAGAAGCTCCATGCCGCGCCGGTACCAGGCATGCACGTCATCCGCAGATCCTTCGGCCAGGCGCCCGCCAGGGAAGTTTTCTTCCGGATGGGAATCCCTGCTCGCGCTTGATCCTTTTGACATGGTGTGCAGACCCTTCCGTCCGACTCTGGTTCCGGTCTCGTGCTGGCACCCTTCCGTGGCATCCGTTATGCCCGTGACCGGGTGAGCGGTATCGCAAACGTCACATCACCACCGTACGACGTGATAAACGGCGGCATCCTTGATCATCTGCGGGCCGCGGATCCGCACAACGTCGTCCGTCTCATCCTGCCAGGTGAGGAGGCGGACGCAAGCAAGGCGGCAGCCAGCCTGCTCCGCGAGTGGCTGTCGGCCGGCGTACTCATCCGGGACCGGATGGCCTCCCTGTACATCTACGAGCAGTCCGCGGACGCGGATCCTTACTGCCTGCAGCGTGGCATCATCGGCTTGGTCCGCCTGGGCTCCCCCGACTCGGCGGGCATCTTGCCGCACGAGGGCGTCATGCCCGGCCTGGTGGCCGGGCGGCGAGAGCTCATGGAGGCCACCCAGGCCAACCTGGAGCCGATCTTCCTCATCTACGACGGGGAGCAGCCTGGCGGGCACGACGGGGAGCAGCCCGGTGAGGCTCTGCACACGGCTACCGAAGTCGTGGACCGGGTCACGGCCGAGCGCGCGCCGCTGGTGTCGATCACGACCGAGGACGGCGTGACCCACCGGCTGTGGCGGGTCGGCGAGCCCGCCGAGCAGGCCATGATCTCCGCCGACCTGGCCGGGCGCCGGGCTCTGATCGCCGATGGCCATCACCGCTATGCCGCCTACCTGGACCTGCAGGCCGAGATGCACGCGGCCGGCCTGGGCGCCGGGCCGTGGGACTACGGGCTCGCGTTCCTGGTCGACTCGGCGGCCTACCCGCCCCGGCTGGGCGCCATCCACCGGGTGCTGCCCGGACTGGCGCCGGACCGCGCGGCCGAACTGGCCAAGGCGGCGTTCACCGTGCAGGATCTGCCCGCCGGGCTCAGCCTGGATGACGTGCTGCCACGACTGACCGCGGCCGGGCAGGAGGGTCCTGCTTTCCTGCTCGCTGGCGGTCCGGTGTTCCGCCTGCTGAGCCACCCGGACCCGGTTCAGCTCGCCGCCTCGATGCCGGCCGGGGCTTCCGCACCCTGGCAGACTCTCGACGCGTCGGTCATGCAGCAGTTGCTGCTCGGCCGGCTGTGGGGGATCAACGACAGCGAGTGCGATGTGCTCATCGACCACAACGCGGCCGACGCGGTGCGAGCGGTCTCGGGCGACGGCACGGCGACGGACGTCGCGGAACGCCCCGCCTCGGCCGGCGCTTCCTCGGCCGGCGCCGTCCCGGCCGAGGCTGCCCCGGGCGCCAGGGGCACGGCGGTGATCTCGAACCCGGCGTCCTTCGCGGCGGTCGCCCAGATCGCCGCCCACGGCGAGCGGGTACCGCGCAAGTCCACCTCGTTCGGCCCGAAACCACGTACCGGCCTGATCCTGCGCACGTTCGGCCCGTCCGATTGAATGGACAGCATGGGAGAAGCAGCCGGAGCGACGGACATCACCGATCTCGGGCACGATGTGTTCCAGGTCGACACCCGGATGGCCGGATACGACGGGATCACGGCAGGCTATCTGATCCGGGCCGATCGCCCGTGCCTGGTGGAAACCGGGACCGCGCCGTCCGCGCCGGTGGTCCGTGACGCTCTGGGCCGCCTCGGGATCGGCGCGGGAGACCTGGCCACCGTTGTGGTCACCCATATCCACCTCGACCACGCGGGTGGGGCAGGCGACATCGCCGCGATGTTCCCGGCGGCCCAGATAGTCGTGCATCAGCGGGGCGCGCGGCACCTGGCCGACCCCAGCAGGCTCATGGCCGGCGCCCGGATGGTCTACGGCGACGCCCTCGACCGGCTCTTCGGCGTGCTTGCTCCCGTCCCGGCCGGACGCATCGTGGCGCTCGACGATATCGGAACCGTCGATCTCGGCGGCGGCCGGCGGCTGGACAGCTACTACTCCCCCGGCCATGCCAAGCACCACGTCGGCCTGGTCGACTCCGACACCGGCGACCTGTACGTCGGCGACGCGGCGGGCGTGTACCTACCGGAAACGGGGGACGTCAGGCCCGCCACGCCGCCACCTGATTTTGACCACCAGACCGCGCTCGCCTCGCTGCGCAAGTTCGCCGCGCTGCAGCCCGCACGGCTGCTGTTCAGCCACTACGGGCCCGTCAGCGCGGTCACCGAGACGCTGGACCGGTCAGCGGAGGAGATCACCGTCTGGGTGGAGGAAACACGTCGGGCGCACGCGGCCGGCCTCGACCTCGACCACGCCGTCGCCATGGTGCGGGACCGCACCCAGCACCGCTACGTGGCGTTCAGCCCCGCGACCGATCCGGCCATATCGGACAAGTTCGAACGCGTCAGTAGCGCGGTCGGCAACGTGGAAGGCATCATGCACTGGCTCGACAAGGGCGAGTCCTAGGCCAGCGCGCATGGCCGCTATCGGCGCAGGCGAGCGTCCTAAGCCTGCTCGTGGTCGAGATCCTGCTCGTCATCGGTGGCTTGCTCGTGGTCGGTGGCTTGCTCGTGGTCGGTGGCTTGCTCGTGGTCGGTGGCTTGCTCGTCATCGAGATCCTGCTCGTCATCGGCCAGGTCCTCGAATTCGATGCCATCCAGCTCGTCCAGACGGTTGTCCGCGTCGGTCTCGCCGGCGGTGTCGGCCTCGGCGGCCCGGCTGAACCAGTCTCGAGCCTGGTCCGCGCGGCCGGCCGCCAGCAGCGCGTCCGCGTAGGCGTAGAAGATCCGCGCCGACCACGGCCGCAGCCGCCCGCTGGTCAGCTCCGGTACCTGCAAAGCGATGACGGCCGCGTCGGCTAGCCCCTGATCCCGGCGGATACCCGACTCGACGATAAGGAGCTCTATGTGCGTCGCCCGCTCGAGTGTGCTGTTCTTCGCCTCGCGGACCAGCGCCAGCGCCCGGTCCAGCCGACCGAGGGCCCGCTCGCAGTCGGCCATGATGGGCAGGTAGTCGTCCCGCCCGGTCATCCGCCGCGCAGCCCGGAACTCGGACAGGGCATCAGCCCACCGGCCGGTCCGGTAGGCGGCGACGCCGCAGGCTTCCCTGACCACGCCGACCCGGGCGGCGAGGCGCTTGGCGGCCTGAGCGTAAGCGTAGCCACGCTCGGGGTCTTCTGCCAGATCCGCAGCCACCAGATAGCGGGCCACGCTTTCGGCCAGGTCGTTCGGCAGGCTGTTCAGCTGAGACCGCGCTTGCGGGTCGAGCTGCTCGGCGCTGACCGAGTTGGGAATGTGGGGCCCGGCCACGTAGGCCGTGGCGTGACCGCGGTCCGGAGCCTCGCCGGGGCGCGCCCGGCCCCGAGCGCTTGGGCGGCCTTCGCGTGGCCTGTCGTCGCCTGGGCGGCTGTCGGTGGCATAGCTGCGGGCTGGTCGCGACGGCTGGTCACGGCCGCCCTCGCGCGAGGACGGTCCTTGGCCTGCGGGCCGCGGGCTTCGCCTGGCATCGCCCGGGGTGGTCCGCCGTGACCCGGCGCCAGCTGGCCTTCTGGTACCGCGAAAGTCGCTACCCTCCTCAGCGTTGCGCCGGAAGCCGCCCTCTGCCGGGCGGCCAGGCCTGCCACCGGGTGAAGTCCGGCCGCGGGACCCGTCGCCGGGCGTAGTGCGAGAAGGACGGAATCCGCCGTCGTCCGAGGTCCGGGGACGACCGCGGTACTCGCCGCTGGCAGAGGCCCTGCTGGCCCGGTAGTCGCCGCTGGCAGAGGCCCGGCTGGCCCGGGACTCGCCGCTGGGCGAGGTGCGGGTGCTCCGGTAGTCACCACTTGCCGGAGGGCGGCCGGTCCGGGAATCACCGCTCGCGGTGGTCCGGTCGCTTCCCCGCGGTCCGTCCCCGGCGGCCGGGCGTGTCGTTCCGCGCGTCCTGTCACCCGCGCGCGCCGACGGACCACGACGGCCCTGGTCCCTTGTGGTACCCCAGCGTGCGCCATCGGCGGCTGGCGCACGGGTGCTGCGCCCGGCCGGGTTCCTGGTCGGCTGGCGGGAATCTTCCGAAGACGCGCTCCGGCCTGCCTGGCGGGAGCCGTCTGCGGCGGTGTTTCTCCCCGTTTGGCGGGGGCCGTTCGCGACGGTACCCCGGCTCGCCTGGCGGGCACTTCCGCCGGCCGCACCGCGTCGACGGTCCTGGCCGACGCTGCTCGATGCCGACCGTCCTCGACCAAAGTTGCCTGCGGTCTTGGCGCCCCTCGAAGCCTTCGGGTTCCCGCTACCTGCTCCCCGGCTCTTCGGCGTCCCGGATCCCTCGGCCACGCTCATCAACCTCCAGCTCCAACACTACCCAGACAAGCGAAGAGGGCCGCTCAACCACATCGGGAGCGACCCTCTTCAAGCATGTCCGGCGGCGTCCTACTCTCCCACGCGGTCCCCCGCGCAGTACCATCGGCGCTGAAGGGCTTAACTTCCGGGTTCGGAATGGGACCGGGTGTTTCCCCTTCGCTATAACCGCCGAAACTCTATTGAGATGTCACCGGCAGAAACCCTGCCAGCCCAACAAAGGCCACCAGAGTACTCCGCGGCAGCGACCGTATCTCGGGAACCGCACAGTGGACGCGAAATCAAGATGGAGTAGAAGCCAAGCCACTCGGCCTATTAGTACCGGTCAGCTGCACACGTTGCCGTGCTTCCACCTCCGGCCTATCAACCCAGTCGTCTAGCTGGGGGCCTTACCTGGTTAACCCAGAGGGAGACCTCATCTTGAGGCGAGCTTCCCGCTTAGATGCTTTCAGCGGTTATCCCTTCCGAACGTAGCAAACCAGCCGTGCTCTTGGCAGAACAACTGGCACACCAGAGGTTCGTCCGTCCCGGTCCTCTCGTACTAGGGACAGCCCCTCTCAAGTCTCCTGCGCGCGCAGCGGATAGGGACCGAACTGTCTCACGACGTTCTAAACCCAGCTCGCGTACCGCTTTAATGGGCGAACAGCCCAACCCTTGGGACCTGCTCCAGCCCCAGGATGCGACGAGCCGACATCGAGGTGCCAAACCATCCCGTCGATATGGACTCTTGGGGAAGATCAGCCTGTTATCCCCGGGGTACCTTTTAGCCGTTAAGCGACGGCGCTTCCACATGCCACCGCCGGATCACTAGTCCCAGCTTTCGCTCCTGCTCGACATGTCTGTCTCACAGTCAAGCACCCTTGTGCACTTACACTCGACACCTGGTTGCCGACCAGGCTGAGGGTACCTTTGGGCGCCTCCGTTACCTTTTGGGAGGCAACCGCCCCAGTTAAACTACCCACCAGACACTGTCCCTGATCCGGATTACGGACCTAGGTTAGACATCCAGAACGACCAGAGTGGTATTTCACCGATGACTCCACAAGAACTAGCGTCCCTGCTTCACAGTCTCCCACCTATCCTACACAAGACGTCCCAAACACCAATGTCAAGCTGCAGTGAAGGTCCCGGGGTCTTTCCGTCCTGCTGCGCGTAACGAGCATCTTTACTCGTAGTGCAATTTCGCCGGGTCCGTGGTTGAGACAGTAGAGAAGTCGTTACGCCATTCGTGCAGGTCGGAACTTACCCGACAAGGAATTTCGCTACCTTAGGATGGTTATAGTTACCACCGCCGTTTACCGGCGCTTAAGTTCTGAGCTTCGCAACCCGAAGGCCACTAACCCGTCCCCTTAACGTTCCGGCACCGGGCAGGCGTCAGTCCGTATACGTCGTCTTGCGACTTTGCACGGACCTGTGTTTTTAGTAAACAGTCGCTTCTCTCTGGTATCTGCGGCCGCACTCAGCTCAAGAGGCAAGCTCTATCACCGAGCACGGCTCCCCTTCTCCCTAAGTTACGGGGACAATTTGCCTAGTTCCTTAACCACGGTTCACCCGATCGCCTTGGTATTCTCTACCTGACCACCTGAGTCGGTTTAGGGTACGGGCCGCTTGGATGCTCGCTGCGAGGTTTTTCTTGGCAGCATGGGATTACTCACTTCACCAAAATCGGCTCGGCGTCAGGTCTCAGGCTATGTGGTGCGCGGATTTGCCTACGCACCGCCCTACACCCTTACTCCGGGAACAACCATCGCCCGGTAGAGCTACCCTCCTGCGTCACCCCTACAGCTTGCCTACTACCAGTCTGGTTCGTACGATCAACCAAAGTTCCCCGAAGGGGACTCCAGCGTCAGGTACTTAGCATCGCTGGGCTCGGCATTGGCGCACCCACGCGGGTACGGGAATATCAACCCGTTGTCCATCGACTACGCCTGTCGGCCTCGCCTTAGGTCCCGACTTACCCTGGGCGGATTAGCCTGCCCCAGGAACCCTTGGTCATTCGGCGGAGGGGTTTCTCACCCCTCTTTCGCTACTCATGCCTGCATTCTCACTCGTGTAGCATCCACAGCTGGATCACTCCGCTGCTTCCCTTGCCACACGACGCTCCCCTACCCACCCGCGCACCTGGACCCTAAAGGAGCCGGTAACCGCAGTTGAGGCGTCCGCAGCCGAAGCCGCGGCGGCCAGAACCGCCATCCACCTTAACCATAGAGGGCCGGGCGATCGCGCGAGTGTCACAGCTTCGGCGGTGTGCTTGAGCCCCGCTAAATTGTCGGCGCAGAATCACTTGACCAGTGAGCTATTACGCACTCTTTCAAGGGTGGCTGCTTCTAAGCCAACCTCCTGGTTGTCTCTGCAACTCCACATCCTTTCCCACTTAGCACACGCTTAGGGGCCTTAGCTGGTGATCTGGGCTGTTTCCCTCTCGACTACGAACCTTATCGCCCGCAGTCTCACTGCCGCGCTCTCACTTACCGGCATTCGGAGTTTGGCTGATTTCAGTAAGCTTGTTGGCCCCCTAGACCAACCAGTAGCTCTACCTCCGGTAAGAAACACGCAACGCTGCACCTAAATGCATTTCGGGGAGAACCAGCTATCACGGAGTTTGATTGGCCTTTCACCCCTACCCACAGGTCATCCCCCAGGTTTTCAACCCTGGTGGGTTCGGTCCTCCACGCGGTCTTACCCGCGCTTCAACCTGCCCATGGGTAGATCACTCCGCTTCGGGTCTACAACATGCGACTCAGACGCCCTATTCAGACTCGCTTTCGCTACGGCTACCCCACACGGGTTAACCTTGCCACATATCGTAACTCGCAGGCTCATTCTTCAAAAGGCACGCGGTCACTTCACTCTGGCCGAAGCCAGAACGCTCCCACGGCTTGTAGGCACACGGTTTCAGGTACTATTTCACGACCCCTCACCGGGGTGCTTTTCACCTTTCCCTCACGGTACTGGTTCACTATCGGTCACCAGGGAGTATTTAGGCTTAGGAGGTGGTCCTCCCGGATTCACACGGAATTTCACGGGCTCCGTGCTACTTGGGATACCGCTCGAGAGTCGTCTGAGTTTCGCGTACGGGGGTATCACCCACTGTGCCGACGCTTTCCAACGTCTTCTGCTACCCAGACGATTTGTAACTCTCTGCCAGATCAGCAGCTCTGACTGAACGGTCCCGCTACCCCGACCACGCAACGCCTGCCGGCTTTAACACGTGATCGGTTTGGCCTCTTCCCCTTTCGCTCACCACTACTCAGGGAATCGCGGTTGCTTTCTCTTCCTGCGGGTACTGAGATGTTTCACTTCCCCGCGTTACCTCCACCTGCCCTATGTGTTCAGGCAGGGGTGATGGGCAATTACGCCCTATCAGGTTTCCCTATTCGGAAATCCCCGGATCAATGTCTGGTTGCCGACTTCCCGGGGCTTATCGCAGGCTCCAACGTCCTTCTTCGGCTCCTGGTGCCAAGGCATCCACCGTGTGCCCTTATTAACTTGGCGACTACAATTGATGCTCGCGTCCACTGTGCAGTTCTCAAGATACGGGCGGTCCCGGCTCGCACACCTCCGCATCCGCGGCGGGGCGAGCCGGTCCTGATAAGGGCTGGCCAGACGACCGTTCCCTCAGGGCCCAACAGCGTGCTCGACCAGGTCGTCACCATCACCACTTTTCCGTCCGTGAGGACGTACTAACTGGCTTGAGCTCTGAGCTGACCGAATAACCAGTGCTCCACAATGAGCTACCATCCCGGGACACTCGCCCGGGAAATGGCTCTGGACGCAAACCCCGGAGGGCTGCGCCAGTTGCTCCTTAGAAAGGAGGTGATCCAGCCGCACCTTCCGGTACGGCTACCTTGTTACGACTTCGTCCCAATCGCCGACCCCACCTTCGACGGCTCCCTCCCTTACGGGTTAGGCCACCGGCTTCGGGTGTTGCCGACTTTCGTGACGTGACGGGCGGTGTGTACAAGGCCCGGGAACGTATTCACCGCAGCGTTGCTGATCTGCGATTACTAGCGACTCCGACTTCATGGGGTCGAGTTGCAGACCCCAATCCGAACTGAGACCAGCTTTTTGGGATTCGCTCCACCTTGCGGTCTCGCAACCCTTTGTACTGGCCATTGTAGCATGTTTGCAGCCCAAGACATAAGGGGCATGAGGACTTGACGTCATCCCCACCTTCCTCCGAGTTGACCCCGGCAGTCTCCTATGAGTCCCCGGCATTACCCGCTGGCAACATAGGACGAGGGTTGCGCTCGTTGCGGGACTTAACCCAACATCTCACGACACGAGCTGACGACAGCCATGCACCACCTGTGCAGGACCCTTACGGACACCATATCTCTACGGCTTTTCCCTGCATGTCAAACCTTGGTAAGGTTCTTCGCGTTGCGTCGAATTAAGCAACATGCTCCGCCGCTTGTGCGGGCCCCCGTCAATTCCTTTGAGTTTTAGCCTTGCGGCCGTACTCCCCAGGCGGGGCGCTTAATGCGTTAGCTGCGGCACGGAATCCGTGGAAGGATCCCACACCTAGCGCCCAACGTTTACGGCGTGGACTACCAGGGTATCTAATCCTGTTCGCTCCCCACGCTTTCGCTCCTCAGCGTCAGGTAAGGCCCAGAGAACCGCCTTCGCCACCGGTGTTCCTCCCGATATCTGCGCATTTCACCGCTACACCGGGAATTCCATTCTCCCCTACCTACCTCTAGTCTGCCCGTATCCACTGCAGGCTCGGGGTTAAGCCCCGAGTTTTCACAGCGGACGCAACAGACCGCCTACGAGCTCTTTACGCCCAATAATTCCGGACAACGCTTGCGCCCTACGTGTTACCGCGGCTGCTGGCACGTAGTTAGCCGGCGCTTCTTCTGCAGGTACCGTCACTTTCGCTTCGTCCCTGCTGAAAGGGGTTTACAACCCGAAGGCCTTCATCCCCCACGCGGCGTCGCTGCGTCAGGCTTTCGCCCATTGCGCAATATTCCCCACTGCTGCCTCCCGTAGGAGTCTGGGCCGTGTCTCAGTCCCAGTGTGGCCGGTCGCCCTCTCAGGCCGGCTACCCGTCGTCGCCTTGGTGGGCCGTTACCTCACCAACAAGCTGATAGGCCGCGAGCTCATCCCTAGCCGATAAATCTTTCCACCCTTTCAGATGTCCGAAAGGGTCATATCCGGTATTAATCCCGGTTTCCCGGAGCTATCCCAGAGTTAGGGGCAGATTACTCACGTGTTACTCACCCGTTCGCCGCTCGAGTACCCCGAAGGGCCTTTCCGCTCGACTTGCATGTGTTAAGCACGCCGCCAGCGTTCGTCCTGAGCCAGGATCAAACTCTCCGTTGATGTCTATTAACAACCGCCAGCTAATGCTCGCGGGTTGTTGACAAGAGAGTGCTTCTTCGACCGGTATTAAACCGGGCTAGGAAGCGATCATGGCCACCGTAGTGAGATCAGCTCGTGATAGTCACGAGCCGCCCCACTGACGGGGTTTTTGTGCTTCAAGTGCACTGGCTTTTAGCACGCTGTTGAGTTCTCAAGAAACGGGCGCGCACCTTCGTGGAACTTTCGTTCCCATCCGGGGCAACCACTCTACATTACCAGGTGAGGCATCCCTTGTCAACTCCGTTCCGGAGAACTTTGCCGACTCGTGAACCTTACCCTACCTACAGGGCGGCCTCTACCCCTGGCTTGCGCATACGCACAAGCCTTAGCTAGAAGGACTTCCTGGTGGCTTGCCCGGGGACCTGGCCGCTTTCGCGTCCCTCACCGCCGGACAGGAAGAACTCTAGGGGTGGTTGACGCCTTCGTCAAATCGAAGTTGGCTACAAGATGTCACCGCAGGTCAGGCGCGGTGCAGCAGGCCGTAAACAAGGCTGCGCCGCCCCGCCGGGCCAGCTTGGCCAGTCAGGAATTTATCTGCGGCGCGTGGTGTCGCCGCGGAACATTCCCTGACGCTAACTACGTCAAACGCTCTTAGCGAGGTGGTTATTTCGACGTAGGACCGCGTACCGGCATGGAAACGCCTCATCTGGACATCACCGGACCGCACCAGCGCCCGCGCCCATTACCGGACACAACTTGATCACGAAGGCGAGGTGGCCGCCGTCAATCGCAGACGTGACCCATGCGCCATCCGGACAGGCTTGCTTACCGAACTGACGTCTCGCGGTCCCGGCAGCTCCGATTACGCAGATGGCGTAATGCCATCGCCCCGCGCCGGGCGCCAGCGGATGAACGTCCGGATCTTACTTGGAGACGACCTCGACGGCCCCGACCGTGCGCTTGCCCACGCGGAGGATCAGGTAGCGGCCATGCAGCAGGTCGGCGGCCGTAGGAGCAGCATCTTCCGAGGTCATTTTGCGGTTGTTCAGGTAGGCGCCGCCCTCGGTGACGGCCCGCCGGGCGGCCGACTTGCTCGGCACGATCTTGATCTCGGCCATCAGGTCGGCCACCGTGGGCAGGCCGTCCGGTCCGGCGACCACCTGGGTCGAGGGAACCTCCCTGACCGCGGCGGCCAGCGTCGGCTCATCGACTTCCGCGAGGTCGCTGCGGCCGAACAGGGCCTGGCTGGCCGCGATGGCGCGACGGGTCTCGTCGGCGCCGTGCACGAGCGTGGTGATCTCCTCGGCCAGCGCGCGCTGCCCGATGCGGGCGGCGGGCCGCTCGGCGCTTTCCCGGACCAGCGCCTCGATCTCCTCGCGTGAGGAGAAGCTGAACACGCGCAGCAGGTTCGGCACCTCGGCGTCGGATACGTTCAGCCAGAACTGGTAGAACGCGTACGGCGGCATCAGGTCGGCGCTGAGCCAGATCGCGCCGCCCTCAGTCTTGCCGTACTTGGTCCCGTCCGGCTTGGTGATCAGCGGCGTCGCCAGGGCGTGCACCGACACCCCCTCGACCCGCCTGATCAGGTCCACGCCCGCGACCAGGTTGCCCCACTGGTCGCTGCCGCCGAGCTGCAGGGTGCAGCCGTACCGCCGGTAGAGCTCCAGGAAGTCCATGGCCTGCAGCAGCTGGTAGCTGAACTCGGTGTAGCTGATCCCGCCTGCCTCCAGCCGGGCCCTCACCGATTCCCGGTCCAGCATCCGGTTGACCGAGAAGTTCTTGCCGATGTCGCGCAGGAAGCCGAGCACCGGCATCGTCTCGGTCCATTCCAGGTTGCTCACGATCAGCGCGCTGGACTCGCTCGCGTCGAAGTCGAGGAACCGGGACACCTCGCTGCGGATCTGCTCGACCCACTGAGCCACGACCTCACGCGGGTTGAGCACCCGCTCGGCCGACTTGCCGCTCGGGTCGCCGATCAGCCCGGTCGCCCCGCCGACCAACCCGATTGGACGATGCCCGGCGAGCTGCAGGCGGCGCAACGTCACCAGCAGCACCAGGTTCCCGATGTGCAGCCCGGGCGCGGTCGGGTCGAACCCGCCGTATGCCGTGACCCGGCCGGACTTCAGCGCCTGGCGCAGCTCGTCGATATTGGTCGTGTCGGCGAGCAGCCCCCGCCAGCTAAGTTCCTCGATGATGTCGTCCACGCCTGCATGGTGCCACTTACCGGCCGCTAGGGGGTAACCAGTTTGCGCGGCACATACGCCCGGTACACCGAGACCGTCGGTTCACCCTCAAACCAGAACCGCCAAGGGATCTCGGCGGCGCGGCTCACCCCGACCCGCGGTCCAGTCATTATTTTTCCCGAACGGGCCGGGTTTCCTGCCCCGGCTCGCACCTGGAGTGGTGAGCCGGCGGCGCACACATCCGCGCCGTCAAGGGCCCGGTCGATGTCGAGCGCCTGGCAGAGCCTGGCCGGCCCGCGAGCCAGATCACGTGATGCGACGCTAGCCGCCCCTCTGGTGCGCCGGGCGCGGGCCAGGTCCTCCCCCGCGATGACCGCGCCCGCCCGCAGCAACACCGCCGAGGCGCTGCCCTCCTCCCCCAGGCAGACCAGGTTCGCGCAGAAGTGCATGCCGTACGTGAAGTACACGTAGGCATGCCCGGGCGGGCCGAACATCACCGCGTTCCGCTGGGTCTTCCCCCGATAGGCGTGCGAGGCGGGATCGGACCGGCCGGCGTAGGCCTCCACCTCGGTGAGCTTCACCGCGACCAGGCCGTCCGCCGTCTGGTGCTCGAGGACGCAGCCGAGCAGGTCCGGCGCGACCTCGACCGCGTGCCTGGCAAAGAAGTCCCGCGAGATCGGCACTTACCTGACGTCCTCGCCGGCCCAGGCGGCGTGCGCGTCGACCGTCGCGCGCAGCGCGGTGATCTGCTCGGCGACACGTTCCGGCGCCGTTCCGCCGTATCCCTGGCGGGCCGCGAGCGCGCCCTCGACGGTCAGCACCTGCCGGACGTCAGGGGTCAGGTGCTCGGAGACCTTGGCCAGGTCGGTGTCGCTCACGTCGCCCAGGTCGCAGTCGTGCACCTGGCACCACACCACTAGGTGCCCGACCACCTCGTGCGCCTCACGGAACGGGACGCCCCGGCGGACCAGGTACTCGGCCAGGTCGGTGGCCAGCGTGAACCCGGTCGAGGCGCCACGCCGGAGCCGGCCAGGATTGACCCGCATCGTCGCGATCAGGCCGGCCATGGCAGGCAGCACCAGGAGCAGGGTGTCGACCGCGTCGAAGACCGGCTCCTTGTCCTCCTGCAGGTCCCTGTTGTAGGTCAGCGGCAGGCCCTTCAGCGTGGTGAGCAGCCCGGTCAGCCCGCCGATCAGGCGGCCCGCCTTGCCCCGGGCCAGTTCGGCCACGTCCGGGTTCTTCTTCTGCGGCATGATCGAGGACCCGGTCGCGTAGGCGTCATCGATCTCCACCCAGCCGAATTCCTGCGAAGACCACAGGACGATTTCCTCGCCCAGCCTGGACAGGTGCACCCCGATCAGCGCCGCGGCGAAGCAGAACTCGGCCGCGAAGTCGCGGTCGGCGACCGCGTCCATGGAGTTCGGCGCCGGCGCGTCGAAGCCGAGTTCGGCCGCGAGGACCTGCGGATCGACCGGGAGCGACGACCCGGCCAGCGCGCCGGACCCGAGCGGGCTGATCGCGGCGCGCTTGTCCCAGTCCCACAGCCGGCCGACGTCGCGAGCGAACGCCTGCACGTGCGCGAGCAACTGGTGACCGAACAGCACCGGCTGCGCGTGCTGCAGGTGCGTCATGCCGGGCGCGGGCACGTCACCGCTGGCGGCCGCCTGGTCGATTAGCGCGGTCTCCAGCTCGGACAGCCTGCTAGCGATCAGCCGGACGTTATCCCGCAGGTAAAGCCGCAGGTCGGTGGCTACCTGGTCGTTGCGGCTGCGGCCGGCCCGGAGCTTGCCGCCGAGCGCGCCGAGCCGCTCGAGCAATCCGCGCTCGAGCGCGGTGTGCACGTCCTCATCAGCGACCGTCGGCCGGAACGCCCCGGTCTCACAGGCCCGGTCCAGGTCGTCCAGGGCCTTGAGCATCGCGCCGAGCTCAGCGTCGGTGAGCAGCCCGGCGCGGTGCAGCACCCGGGCGTGCGCCCGGGAGGCGCGCAGGTCGTACCGGGCCAGCCGCCAGTCGAACTGGACGCTGACGGACAGCCGGGCGAGCGCGTCCGCGGGCCCGGCACCGAATCTCCCGCCCCACAGGCGCGTAGCCCCAGCCGAACCCCCTGCCGCCGGGTGCTCGCCCGGGGCGGCGGCCCTGCCGCCTGCGGCGGCGGGGCTGGCCTTGCCGCCTGCGGCGGCCCTGCCGGCCTTGCCGCCTGCGGCGGCGGGCCCGAACTCTCCCGCGCCTTCGGCCTGTTCCGGTGCTTCCACAGTCCTTCTTTCTATCGCACTAACGCCTCAGTCTTGTCGCACCCTACAGCGATGGGAGCGCCTACTGGCCGCGGGTCATCGTCGGCGCTCGGCCCGGCGCAGGAAGTCGGCGGCCAGGGCGTCGCCGCCGACCGGATCGCGCGCGATGATCAGGACCGTGTCATCGCCGGCCACCGTGCCGAGGATCGACGGCAGGGCCGCGTGGTCGACGACCGAGGCGAGGAACTGGGCCGCCCCCGCCGGGGTCCTGAGCACGACCAGGTTGGCGCTCGCCTCAGCGGAGGTCATCAGCTCGCCCAGGTAGCGGGCCAGTCGCGCGTCGTGCGGTGACTCGGCCCGGGCGGTGGCGCCGGAAGGGGGCAAGCCCGGACCGGAGGGACGCGATCCTGGGCCGCCGGGGTGCGACCCCGGACCGCCGGGCTCGTCCGGGAGGGCGTACACCAGCGCGCCGCCCGAGCGCAGCCGCACCACGCCGAGCTCGTCCAGGTCCCGGGACAGGGTTGCCTGCGTCACGTGCACGCTGGCGTACCTTTCCAGTAGTTCGGCCAGTTCCTCCTGAGATCGGACCTGCTCGCGAGCCAGAATGTCGGCAATCCGGGCATGCCTCGCCGTCTTGGTCAGCGGGGTGGTCACGCTCTATCTCCCGCTTGCTCCAGTAGCCAGGTCAGCAGGGCCTTCTGCGCGTGCAGCCGGTTCTCCGCCTGCTCCCAGACCACGCTGTTCGGGCCGTCGATCACCGCGGCGCTGATCTCCTCGCCGCGGTGCGCCGGCAGGCAGTGCAGGACCAGGCAGCCGGGCTGGCCCAGGGCCAGCTTCTGGGCGTCCAGGCAGTAGGAGTCCCCGGCACCGAAAATAGCCAGGCGTTCGTCCCGCTCCGCTTCCATGCCCATCGAGGTCCACACGTCAGTGGCGATCACGTCGACCCCGGCACACGCCGCCTGGGCATCGGTGCCGACCTCGACCCCACCGCCGGTCTGGCCGGCGATCCGCCCAGCGGCGGCCAGCACCGCCGGGTCGGGATGGTAAGCCGCCGGCGCGCCGATGCGCACCTGCATCCCGGCGGTGGCGCCGCCGAGAAGATAAGAGTGCGCCATGTTGCTCGCGCCGTCGCCGAGGAAGGCCAGCACGCGGCCCTTCAGGGAGCCGTAGTGTGCCCGGATGGTCTGCAGGTCGGCCAGCACCTGGCAGGGGTGGAACTGATCGGTGAGCGCGTTGATCACCGGCACGGTCGCGGCCGAGGCGAGGGCGTCGATACGTTCCTGCCCGGAGGTACGCCAGGCGATCGCCGCTACCTGCCGGGTCAGCACCCGGGCGACGTCCTCGATCGTTTCGCCGCGGCCGATGTGGGTCGTGGCGGTGTCGATGACGACAGGGAGGCCGCCAAGCTCGGCGATGCCGACGGTGAACGATACCCGGGTTCGCAGCGACTGCTTGTCGAACAGCACCGCGACCGCCCGCGGTCCAGCCAGCGGCTTGAAGCCGGAGGCGCGGGGGGGCACGGGGGGGTCGTCCCCCCCGGAGGCAGCAGAGCCGAACCTGTCCTTCTTCATCCGTTCGGCCAGGTCCAGGACGGCCGCCTGCTCGGCGGGCGACAGGTCGTCATCGCGTAGGAAATGCCTGATCATGAGCTGACCTCCGCGAGGATCCCGGGGAGAGCGGCGACGAACTCGTCGGCCTCGGCGGCGGACAGGATCAGCGGCGGCGCCAGCCTGATCGCATCGGGCTGCACCGCGTTGACCAGGAACCCGGCCCGCCGGGCGGCCGCCTCGACGTCCGGGGCCACTTCGGCCGTCAGCACGACGGCTCGCCAGAACCCGAGGCCGCGCACCCCCGCCACCAGCGGGTGGCTGATCTCGCCGAGGGCAGCGGCCAGGTGCTCACCGACCGCGGTGACGTGGGCCAGCAGCCCGTCACGCTCGATCACCTCAAGCACGGCCAGCGCCGCGGCGCAGGCGACCGGGTTGCCGCCGAAGGTGGAGCCGTGGTCTCCCTTGGCGAAGCCGGCGCCGGCCGCGCCAAGGCCGATGCACGCGCCAATCGGCAGCCCGCCGCCCAGCCCTTTGGCCAGGGTGAGCACGTCGGGCCGGACGCCGGCCGCCTGGTGCGCGAACCACGCTCCGGTCCGGCCGATAGCGCTCTGGATCTCATCGAGTACGAGCAACGCGCCAGCCTCATCGCACGCCTCGCGCGCGGCGCGCAGGTAGCCCTCGGGGGCCGGCACCACACCGCTCTCACCCAGGCCGGGCTCGAGGAAGACGGCCGCGACGTCGGTGCCGACCGCCGCGCGCAGCGCCGCGGCGTCCCCGTAGGGGACGAACCGCACGGTCAGGCCGAACGGGCCGAAGGGCGCACGAATGGACTCCTTGCCGGTCAGCGCGAGGGCGCCCATCGTCCGGCCGTGGAAACTGCGCTCGGCGGCCACGATGACGGGACGCCCCGGTCCGGCGATGCGACGGACCAGCTTGACCGCCGCCTCGTTGGCCTCGGTGCCCGAGTTCGCGAAGAATACCCGCCCCCCGGGGGTTACGGGGGGCCGGGGAGGTACGGAGGGGCGGGCAGCCCCTCCCCGGGGGGGTACGGGGGGGCGGGCAGCCCCTCCCCGGGGGGGTACGGGGGGGCGGGCAGCCCCTCCCCGGGAGGGTACGGGGGGGCGGGCAGCGCCCCCGTGAGCGGGGGGGGTCTGGGGGGGGTCGTCCCCCCCGAGAAGGCACAGCAGCCGTTCGGCCAGCTCGACCTCGCGTTCGTGCAGGAACAGATTGGAGGTGTGAGCCACCTCCGCGACCTGCCGGCTGACCGCCTCGACGATGGCCGGGTGGGCGTGGCCGAGTGAGCTCACCGCGATCCCGGCGATCAGGTCCAGGTACTGGCGCCCGTCGGCGTCCCACAGCCGGCAGCCCTGCCCGCGGCTGATAGCCAGCGGGGGAACGCCGTAGTTCGGCATGAGGGCCGCCGCGAACCGCTTCTGGAGCGCTTCGGTTTCACTCATTTTCGTCTCCCGGGGTGACCATGGTGCCGATGCCGGAGTCGGTGAAGATCTCCAGCAGGACGGCGTGGCTGAGGCGGCCGTCCAGGACGTGCGCCTGCGGGACGCCGCCGCGCACGGCGGTCAGGCACGCCTCCATCTTGGGAATCATCCCGGCCGAAAGGCCAGGCAGCAGCCGCTCGAGTTCGGCCGCGGTGAGCTCGCTGATCACCTCGGCGGACGACGGCCAGTCCCGGTACAGGCCGGCCACGTCAGTGAGCACCACGAGCTTGGCCGCGTCCAGGGCCACCGCGAGCGCGGCCGCGGCCGTATCCGCGTTCACGTTGTAGACCTCGCCGTCCCGGCCTGCGGCCACGCTGGAGACGACCGGGATCCGGCCGTCGGCCAGCAGCGCCTCGATCGCACCCGGGTTGGTGGCCACGATCTCGCCGACCAGGCCGATGTCCACCGGCTCGCCGCCGACGATCGCCGTCTTACGGGTCGCGGTGAATGTGCTCGCGTCCTCCCCTGACAGGCCCAACGCGAATGGGCCGTGCCGGTTGATCAGGCCGACGATGTCCTTGTTCACCTTGCCGGACAGGACCATCCGGACGACCTCCATGGCCTCCGGCGTAGTGACCCGCAGCCCGGCGGTGAAGGAGGACTCCACCCCGAGCCGGTCAAGCTGCTCGGTAATCTGCGGGCCGCCGCCGTGCACGACGACCGGGCGCAGCCCTGCGTAGCGCAAGAACACCAGGTCCTGGGCGAAGGCCAGGCGCAGATCCTCCTCGGCCATCGCGTGCCCGCCGTACTTGATCACCACGGTCCGGCCGTGGAACCTGTTCAGCCAGGGCAGCGCCTCGATCAGCGTGGCCGCCTTGGCGGACGCGGCCTCGATCCGCCCTTCTGTCACCGTCATGTCGAGTAAGCCCTCAAGTTGAGTAAGCACTGTTCTCGTGCACGTAGGCGGCGGTCAGGTCGGTGGTCAGGATGGTGGCGGAGTGCGGGCCCGCGGACAGGTCGACGGTGATCGTCACGTCCTTTGGCTTCAGGTCCACCTTGGAGCGCTCGTCGCCGGGTGCGCCGTGACGGCAGACCCAGATCCCGTTTATCGCGACATTCAGCCGGTCGGGCTGGAAAACAGCGTCGGTGGTGCCGACCGCAGCCAGCACCCGGCCCCAGTTGGGATCCTCACCCGTGATGGCACACTTGAGCAGGTTATTGCGGGCCACGGCGCGCCCGGCGGTCACCGCGTCGGCCTCCGAGGCGGCCCCGACCACCTCGATGGTGATCATCTTCTCCGCACCCTCGGCGTCCAACTGAAGCTGCCTGGCCAGGTCCGCGCACACCTCGGTAAGCGCCAGGATGAACTCACCCTTCTCCGGCGACACGCCCGCCGCCCCGCTGGCCATCAGCAGCACCGTGTCGTTGGTCGACATGCAGCCGTCGGTGTCCAGCCGATCGAAGGTCACCGCGGTGGCCGCCCGCAGCGCGGCGTCGAGTTCGGCCGGTGCGAGCTCGGCGTCGGTGGTGAGCACGCAGAGCATCGTGGCCAGGCCGGGCGCGAGCATCCCCGCCCCCTTGGCCATCCCGCCGATGAGGTAGCCGGTGCCGCGCCGGAAGGCGATCTTCACTACGGTGTCGGTGGTCCTGATGGCGTCGGCGGCGGCCAGGCCGCCCGGCCCCCGGGCGGCTTCGGCGACGGCGGCGTCCACGCCGGGGAGCAGCTTGTCCATCGGGAGCCGCTCGCCGATCAGGCCGGTCGAGCAGACCGCGACCTCCCCGGCCCCGACATCATCGAGCGCGGCGGCCAGGTGCTCGGCGGTGGCGTGCGTGTCCTGGAAACCGGGCGGCCCGGTGCAGGCGTTGGCCCCGCCGGAGTTGAGCACCACGGCCCGGACCCGGCCGCCCCTGACCACCTGGCGGGTCCACATCACCGGGGCCGCTTGCACCCGGTTGGTGGTAAACACGGCGGCGGCGGACCACGAGGGCCCGTCGTTCACGACCACGGCCACGTCCGGCTGGCCGGACTGCTTCAGCCCGGCCACCACTCCGGCGGCCCGGAAACCAAGCGGGGCGGTCACGCTCAAGGTGCTACTCCGTGTGCGGTCAGGCCGGCCTTCTCCGGCAGGCCGAGCATGAGGTTGGCGATCTGGATGGCCTGCCCGGCCGCGCCCTTGACCAGGTTGTCCAGGGCGCAGACGACGACGGCGCGGCCGGCGTGCGGGTCGGCCGCCGCCTGCAGGTGGGCGGCGTTGGAGCCGAGAGTGGCGCCGGTGACTGGCCACCGGCCCTCGGGCAGGACGTGCACGAAGTGTTCGGAGTGGTAGGCCTCGCGCAGTGCCTCCCGCAGCTGGCCGGCCGAGGCGGCCGACCTCGCGGTGCAGGTGGCTAGGATGCCGCGTGCCATGGGCGCCAGCGTCGGGGTAAACGAGACAGTCACCGGAGCCGAGGCGGGCAACCCAGCTCGTTCGGGGTCGATGTTCTGTTCTATTTCTGGCGTGTGCCGGTGCGTACCCCCGACCTGGTAAGCGGACATCGACCCCAGGACCTCGGTGGCGAGCAAGTCGGACCGCGGCGAGCGGCCCGCGCCCGACGTGCCCGAGGCGGCCACGATGACGATGTCGGCAGGCTCGGCCAGGCCAGCGGCTAGCAGCGGGGCCAGCGCGAGGATCGAAGCGGTGGCGTAGCAGCCGGGCGCGGCCACCGTGGTGGACGCCCTGATCGCGTCCCGGGCGCCGGGCAGCTCGGGCAGGCCGTAGGTCCACTGGCCGGCGTACGGAGTCGGGTAGTACCCCGCCCACGCCTCCGGATCGGCGAGCCGGAAGTCGGCGCCCAGGTCGATGACCTTGAGCTGGGCCGGGAGGCGGGCGGCCAGTTGCGCGGACTCCCCGTGCGGGAGGGCGGTGAAGAGCAGGTCGGCCTCGGCGAGGACCTCCGGGTCGGTGCCGGCGAAGACAGCACCGTCGAGGCCGGGATGGCCGGTCAACTGCGGGTGCGCCGCGGTCACCGGCGCGCCGGCGTTGCTGTTCGCGGACAGCGGCCCGATCTCGAGGTCGGGATGGCCCGCCAGCAGGCGGATCAGTTCGCCGCCCGCGTAGCCGCTGGCCCCCGCTACCGCAACTCTCGCACCCATATATCCCTCACGTCCGGCGCCATCCTGGAAGAGTATTCATCATAACGCATGAATATGCAAGGTTGCGCGGGCGGCGGGTCGAGGAGCCGGCCACTAGGGTGAGACGGAACCGAGCCGAAGGGGCGCGGCGGCGACTGGACTCTGCTTTTCCCCCGGCCCCACCCCAGGTGCGAGGGACGAGCGACGAGGGCCCGCCGCCACAGGCGGCCAGGCAAGCAACGAGCCGCCTCAAGGCGCCCTGGAGGCGAGTAGGAGACAGAGTGGAGCGGGATGGGGTATGGCGGGTCCTCCCCTGGGCTCTGTGCGGCCTTTGGGTCTGCGCCTGCCTGGTGACAGGATGCTCGTCCGCGCAGCCGGCCGCGAGTGTCGGCGCGACCTGCGGCAGCACGCGCACCGCGGCCGGGGTGCCGGTCATCATCAAGGTGGCCAAGGGCTCGGTGAACTGCACGACCGCGATGCAGGTCGAGAACCTGTACGCGGCCAAGATCAAAGCCGGCCAGGTGCCGGGCAACGGCGGCGGCGCGCCGGTGGCGGTGAGCGGCTGGACGTGCCAGGGATACAACACCCCGGAGGTGCTGAGCACGGGCAACGCCTCGCAGTGCCACACGGGCAGCGCCGCCATCCTCGCGGTACTGCCGGTGCCGACCCCTACGGCCGGATGAACCCGTAAAGCCCTTTACGAACTCGCGGCGCGGCGGAACAGGCTCGGCCCGTCCGTGGCTTGACCAGCGGTGTCCGCGCCATTGATTCCCCGTGAGGTGCTGCTGAGCGCGCTCAGGCCCCTGGTCGTGCTAATCATCTGGACCTGATCCCGGCCGCCGACCTTTGCCCGGTACAGCGCCGCATCGGCGGCCGCCAGCAACTCACTGAGCTCGCGCTCGCTGCCGCTATCCAGTGCCGCCACCCCGATCGACACCGTGACGTGAACCCGCTCTCCGCCAGCCGCGCCCGGGGCGATGATGGACAAGCCGGCGACGTGAGCGCGCACGCGCTCGGCGATGCGGAACGCGTCTACCGCCCGGGTCTGCGGCAGCAGCAGCGAGAACTCCTCTCCGCCGAACCGCCCGGCCAGGTCATAGTCGCGCAGCAGGGTGTTCAGCATGTGCGCGATCTCCTTGATGACCTGGTCGCCGAGCAGGTGACCGTAGGTGTCGTTGATCGCCTTGAACCGGTCGATATCCAGCATGGCCACCGCGAGGGGCGTCTTGGTCCGGACGGCGCGGGCGACCTCCGCCGCCGAATCCCGCTCCCAGGTCGCCGCGTTCAGCAGCCCGGTCTTGGAATCGACCCGCGCGTCTTTGACCAGCCGGGCGTGGCGCAGCGACCGCTGTAGCAGCGAGACGAAGGGAAACGCGAAGGCGACCGCGACTACGCTGTTGGCCAGGCAGAACGTGACGAGAACGGCCACGCAGAACTCGGTCACGTCGTTGTAGATCGGCTCCCGCGCGAACTGCACCTCGCGCAGGTTCACGTTCCGGTCCGAGCCTTTGATCGCGGTCAGGACCAGGGCCTGGTTGACGACCCACGTCACCACCGCGCAGGCCGCGACGAACACCATCCAGACCAGGGCATGGCGTCCCGGATCCGAGGCCGCTCCCGGCGCAAGGCGGATGAGGCCGCGAAAGACGAGTGCGGCCGCGATGTAGCTCAGACCGATGGCGGCCGCGCTGAACGCCCGCCGGTGCGCGGGAACCCGACGAACCCGCCACTGGGTCAAAGCGAAGCGGATGACGGGAAGGACCGGCGCATACGCCAGCGGCAGCAGCATCGCGACGGGCAGTTCCCAGATCGCGTGCACGTCCTTGACGAACCCGGTGTTCTCGCCTACTCGCCTGGTCAGCTCGACGGTAGCCGTACTGCACACGACCAACGCGGCGAACAGCCCAAGATCATGGGCGCGGATGGATACGCGGCTCGCCGCGGTCACGATGAAGACGGCGTCGGCCAGCACGACGCTGCAGATGAAGGCCCTTAGCCAGCGGGGATATTGCCAGATCGGCCACGACCCAATTTCCCCAATTCGCCTGATGCTCATGCTCGGCTCCCGCAGCCGGCTAATGGCATCCACAGCATCTCCTTGGCAGACGAGCAGGCTGAACCGAGTTGGGGAGGAGGACGTATCACCTAGTGTCCTAGATTGGCGTGACGAAGACTGCTGAACGTCAAAATTCAGCTACTCCATGAGATTGTTCCTGGCGAGATGCGCTGCGCTCTGCTCTCTGTTGACTACTCTGCGTACTCACTCGGAGACGGAACGGTCCCAGATCCCGGACAATTCGGAAAATGCGGGCCCGTCTTTCCTATCATCGGCCTGTCGACGCGGGCTGACTCGTGAGTAGCCGCCAGGCGCACTCACCTAATTACCTAGCGAGAGGAGCGTGGACATGCGTACCGGCAGCTGGTCCTAACTACCCCACTGAGCAGGAACCTGGAGAAAGGAGCGCGGACATGCGCACTGGCAGCTGGTCCTAACCCACAGTCCTAGGACGATTTGGCTGGTCACCAGTCACTGAGCGCGACGGAATGCGATTGGTACGTCTGCGCGGCCGTCATTCGTACCGGTACCGCTGTCGCCGTCCCGGCCTCCACCGCTGATCGCACTCAGGCCCCTGGTCGTGCTGATCATCTGCACCTGATCCCTGCCGCCGGACTTTGCCCGGTACAGGGCGGCGTCCGCTGCCGCCATCAATTCTGAGTACTCGCGCTTGCTGCCGCTGTCCAGCGCGGCCACCCCGATCGACACCGTGACATGCACTCGTTCCCCGCCGGTGGCACCTGGAACGATGATGGACAGGCTGGCGATGTTAGCGCGAACACGCTCGGCAATGCGGAAGGCGTCTACCGCCCGGGTCTGCGGCAGCAGCAGCGAGAATTCCTCGCCGCCGAACCGCCCGGCCCGGTCGTAGTCGCGCAGGAGGCTGTCGAGCGAGCGGGCGATCTCCTTGAGCACCTGATCGCCGACGAGGTGACCGTAGGTGTCGTTGATCACCTTGAACCTGTCGATGTCGAGTATGGCCACCGCCAGCGGGGTCCCCGTCCGGACCGCGCGGCCCACCTCGGCGGTTGCCTCGCGTTCCCAGGTCGCCGCGTTGAGCAGGCCTGTCTTCGAATCGGCACGCGAATCGTTGACCAACTGGACGTGCCGCAGCGACCGCTGCAGCAGGGTGACCACGGGGAGCGCCGCCGGTGCCAGCAGCGGGTTACCCGCCACGCCGTAAGTCACCAGGACGCTAATGCAGATTTCGGCAGCGTCGTTGTAGAGCGGCTCGCGGCCGAAGACCTCCGTCCGGATCGTCGCGCCCGGGTCGGTGGCCTTGACCGCCGTCATGATCATGGCCTTGTTCAAGATCGACTTCACCAGGACCGCGACCGTCACCAGCACGGTCCAGACGGTCGCGCGGATGAGCGTCTCCCCCGGATTCGCGGGGAACAGGCGGGCCAGGCCGTGGAAGGTAACCGACGCGGCACCATAGGACAGCCCGATGGACGCGCTGCTGAAGACCCGCCGGTAGGTCGGCGCGCGCCGGACGCGGCATTGCATCAGCGCGATCCGGGTAATCGGCGCGATCAGCGCGTACAGCGGCGGCAGCAAGATGGCGACCGGTAGTTCCCAGACGCCCTGGACATCCTTGATCATGCCGCCCTGCTCCCCCGCCTTCCTGCTCAGCTCGACGGCAAGCGCCGTACAGCCAAGCAGCAGTCCGAACAGGAGAAGGTCATGCGCGGTGATGGTGGTGAACGACGCCGCGAGGCCGATCGCGGCGGCATAGACGACCACCACGCTCAGCACGAAGACGGTGAGCCAGCGAGGCAACGACCAGAGGGCCCAGTCTCGGACGGCTGTCACCCGACGCAGGAGGCGACGGATCAGCTCCATCGACACCTCCTCATGCAAACCATTGCACCGCCACCTGAGTAGCAGTACGGCCCCTATTGTCCAACATTGCTAGCCCCCGAGAGCGCGGAACGTGAAAATCCCGCTACTCACTGGCAGAACATTACCCCTTTTTACCTATCTGGTTCACCATGCGCCCCCACGGCATCTCCAAGAGTTACGTCGCGTCACACCAAAGCCACACTTATTCCGACAATAAGTACAAAGCGTCCCCTGGACGCAATTGCGGGCCACAATGGGTAGCCGTGATGCCGACGGCAGGATGCGGAGCACCCGAACCGGGCGCCACGGACAGCGAACGCTCAGTGCCGAACCGCACCTCCCGCCGGGGCGTTTACATGGTTACGTAGAGAATCCATCCCAACACCCAAAGAAAGGAGCACGCTCATGCGCGGCGAGAGCTGGGGCTAGACCCACACCCTTCACACCAACCACTTACGAGAAAGGAGCACGCTCATGCGCGGCGAGAGCTGGGGCTAGACCCACACCCTTCACACCAACCACTTACGAGAAAGGAGCACGCTCATGCGCGGCGAGAGCTGGGGCTGAACCCCTACGCGCTAGTGGCGTCCGGTCGCCCGGCGGCTGTGATCGCGAGCCCAGCTGGCCGTGATTGCCAGTGCCATCCCGGCGCCGACAGCGCCGAATACTGCGATAACCCGTGCCGCGGAATGATGGTCTGCCGCGGCTCCCGCCAGGATCATGACTATGCCCTGGCCCAGGCTCATGCCGCCGAGAGCCAGGCCGAAGGCCTGGCTGCGCCGTTCATGCGGTGCTGCGCTCACGAAGGCGGCGTTGGCGGCCAACTGGTAGGAGGCACACAGGCCGGAGGTGAACAGGATCAGCAGTGAGACGAACAGGCCGGGCCGCCAGCTGAACAGGACCAGGACGGCGCAGGTGGCGACGGCGAGCGGACCCATGAATCTGAGCCGGGTTGGCGGACGCACGAAACGGCTGAACACGATCGCGCCCATTGTCTCGCCTAGGGCCTGCGCGGCCAGGATCATGCCCACGGCGAGCGCGCCTCCGCCGAGAGTGTGGGCGAGCGGCGTAACAACACCCTCGGGAGCGTTGTAGAACGCCGCGAGCCAGCCGAACAGCATCGTGGTACGCAGGACGCGATGGCCGAATACCAGGCGAGCGCCGGCCATGACACCGGTCAGCCCGGACGGTCTTCCGTCCCGGCGAGCCACGGTGACGGGGGCGGGTCGGGACCGAACCCAGGCCCGGACGATGAGGGCGGACGCAAGGAAAGTCGCGGCGTCGATGACGAGCGAGGCCCTGGTGCCGAAGAACCCGACGATTGTCCCGCCGGCTGCGAAGCCGATGGCCTGGGCGAACTGGAACGTGGTGAGCGTCACTGCGGTGCCCGTCACGTACATTTCGCCCTCGAGCACGTCGGGGTAGATGGCCGCGCGCGCCGAGGTGAACGGCGCGCCGACCAGCGTGACCAGGAAGAGCAGCGTCACCAGGCCGCTCAGCGGCAGGCCCGGAATAGCCATGACCAGGACGAGCACACATCGGGCCAGGTCACAGGCAATCATCACGCCACGACGCGGGTACCTGTCAGCCAGCCACGCCAGCGTTATGCCGCCGACGAAAGTCGGCACGACGCTGGCCACGAACGTGATTGCCGCGAGCAAGGCCGAACGGGTCCTGTCGTAGACAAGCACGGTCAGCGCGACGCGGGCCAGCTGATCACCGACTACCGACAAGAGCTGCGCAACCCACAGGGCCCGGAACTCCGCCACCGCGAACACGGCGCGGAACGTCGTCGTCGCGACCTGCTCGGTAACACCTCCCCTGGCCACCGCATGTCTAGTTATCTCGCCCTCCGGCTCAGCGATTCGCTGCGGTCTTCGGTAATCACATCCTGACCGACAGTTGCCTCCTTTAGCAACAGGTCAGCCCAGAGGGGGACTTCTACCGGGGAGCAGGCCATCAACGTGTACGGCTACCCCCGCTCTGGGGGATGAAACCGTCCAGATGACGAAACGAGTCGCGGGGTTAGAGATGCGAGTGGGTAAGGAGCCAGGGCTGGCTAGCTGCGCAGGACGGCGCCGACCTGGCGGGCGGCCTCGGCCACGGCCGCGTCGCGGGCCGCCGTGGTCTCGGCCGCGGTGAGCGTCCGGTCAGGGGCGCGGAACCTGAGCGTGTAGGCCAGGGACTTGCGCTCCTCGCCGACCTGGGCTCCGGTGTACACGTCGAACAGACGCACGTCCTCGAGCAAGTCCTTCGGCGCGCCCGCCACCAGGGCCGCCTCTACCTCGGCCGCGGGCACGGCCGCGTCCACGATCAGGGCTACGTCCTGGGTGGCCAGCGGGTAGGCAGACAGTCTCGGGGCCTGCACGGGGCCGGCGGCTTCGGCCGCGGTGAACATCACCGACAGGTCAAGCTCCATGGCACAGGTGCGCTCCGGCAGCCCGAACGCCTTGACCACCCGCGGATGCAGTTCGCCGGCGTGCCCGGCCAGCCACTCGTGCGGGCCGTCGGAGTCCGTGACCTGAGCGTAGATGGCCGCGCAGCGCCCTGGATGCCAGGGTGCGTGCTGGTCGGCGCGGACGTCGAGCCGCACCCGGCAGACCCGGCCGACCGCGCGGGCCGCCTCGATCGCGTCCGCCCAGGACGCCGGACGCCCCTTGCCCCACCAGCCGTCAAGTACACGCTCGCCGGCCAGCACCGCGCCGATCCGCAGCGGCTGGTCAGGCAGTGCCGCTTCCAGGGAGGCGAGTTCGGCTACCGAGGGCCCGCGGTCTACCGGGAGGATCGGCGCCGAGTCCGCCGCCCCCGGCCGGGGGCGGAAGACCAGGCCGATCTCATACAACGCCGTGTCGGCGAACCCCCGCCCCACGTTCCGGCCCAGAACCCGGAGCAGGCCGGGCAGCAGGGTCGTACGCAGTAGCGGTTCGTCCTCGCTGAGCGGGTTCGCCACCTCCACCGCGTGGCGGCGCATGTCGTCGGTCGGCAGCCCGAGCAGGTCCGCGTCGGCCCGCGACCCGAACGGCCACGACAGCACCTCCACGTATCCGGCCTCGGCCAGCGTCCGGCCCACCGAACGGCGCAGCCGCTGGCGCGGCGTGAGTCCGCGGCCGGCCAGCGCGCGGGGCATCCGGGCCGGGACGTTCTCATAGCCTTCCAGCCGGATGACCTCCTCGGCCAGGTCGGCGGGGTCGGTGAGGTCTGGCCGCCAGCTCGGCGGGGTCACCTCGAGCACGGGCACCAAGCCGCTAGCCGCGGCTGACGGCTGACCCGCTGGTTCCTCCACCCGCCACGGCGCGATGGTCGGGGTAGGCCCGCGCGTCTCCTTCACGGAGGCGCCGACCTCGCGCAGCCGCCGGACCACGGTGTCCTGGCCGTAAACCACCGCGGCCACCCGGTCCGGGTAGTCCGCGGCCATCGAGATCAGCACCGGCGGCACCTCGACCGATGCGTGCGTGCAACCTGGCACCACCTGGCCGCTGCCCAGGCTGGACAACAGAGCCACCGCCTGGGCGGTGGCGCGCAGCGGAAGCTCGCGGTCCACGCCGCGCTCGAACCGGTAGGACGCCTCGCTGTGCAGCTTGTGCCGCCGGGCCATCTTGGCTATCCCCTCGGCGGAGAAATGCGCCGCCTCGATCACCAGGTCGGTGGAGGTCTCGTCGATCTCGGTAGACAGGCCGCCCATGGTGCCGGCCAGGGAGATCGGCCCGGACGCGTCGGTGATCAGGATGTCGTCGGCGTCCAGGGTCCGGACGACATGATCGAGCGTCTCCAGCCGCTCCCCCGGCTGTGCCCGCCGGATCGCGATCTCGCCGGTCAGCTTGGACCGGTCGAACGCGTGCAGCGGCTGCCCGAGCTCGAGCATCAGGTAGTTGGTCACGTCCACCGCGAGGGAGACCGAGCGGACACCGGAGCGGGCTAGCCGCACTCTCATCCACAGCGGGGTGCGGGCCGACGGAGAGAAATCATGCACCTCGCGCAGGACGAACCGGTCACAGGCGGCCGGGTCGTCGATCCGGGCCGGGTAGACGTCCGGGCCCACGTAGTCAAGCTCGCCGCCGAGCAAGGTCGCATCCGGCAGTTCTGGGGTCGCGGTCTCGGCAGGATCGCGGAACGGCACGCCGAACGCGCTGGCGAGCTCGCGCGCGATGCCGCGCACCGACACGGCGTATCCGCGGTCAGGCGTCACCGCGATCTCGAACACCTCGTCGCGCAGGTTCGCGTAAGACACGAAATCCGCGCCCAGCGGCGCGTCGGGGGGGAGCACCACGATGCCTGAGTGGTCGTCGCCGATGGCCAGCTCGCTGGCCGAGCAGATCATCCCCTCGGAAACGTGACCGTAGGTCTTGCGCGCGCCGATCTCGAAACCGCCGGACAGTACCGCGCCGGGCAGCGCGAGCGCGACCCGGTTGCCGACGGCGAAGTTGACCGCGCCGCAGATCACGCCGGACGCCTCGTCAGGTGGTCCGGCCAGCTGGCTCTCGGAGACGGCGACCCGGCAGTACCTGATCGGCTTCTTCAGGTTTAGGGGTCCGGTCAGCTCCTCGATCGAGAGCACCTGCGCGATTACTACGCCGCGGATGTCGTGCCCGACCGAGTCCAGCGACTCGACCTCGAGCCCAGCCGCGGTCAGCCGCCGCGCGACCTCGGTCGCGTCGACCGGCTCAGGCAGCGGCGCGTACTCGCGCAGCCAGGAAAGCGGCACTCGCATGTCAGACCTCCATCCCGAACGTCCGGCTGAACCGCACGTCGCCCTCCACCGCGTCCCTGATCTCGGTCAGCCCGTGCGCGATCACCAGGCTGCGCTCGATGCCCAGCCCGAACGCGAACCCGCTGTACCGGTCGGGGTCGATGCCGCAGGCCACCAGCACCCGGGGGTTCACCATGCCGCAGCCCGCGATCTCGATCCAGCCCTGCGACCGGCATACCCGGCACGGGTCGCCGCCTGGCTTGGCCGAGGCGCCACGGCAGATGTGGCACTCCATCGACACGTCGCCCGACGGCTCGGTGAAGGGGAAGTAATCGGGCCGGAACCGGGTACGCAGGCCCACGCCGAACATCGCGTCGACGAACGACTGGATGGCGCCGCGCAGGTCGGCCATCGTCAGTCCCTCGTCGACGGCGAGCCCTTCTATCTGGTGGAACACCGGGCTGTGGGTGGCGTCGAGCGGGTCGTGACGGTAGGTCCGGCCCGGGCTGACCACGTAGAGCGGCAGCGGGCGGGTGAGCATGGCCCTGATCTGCACCGGTGAGGTATGCGTCCGCAGCACCAGGCCCGACCTGGACTGTTCCTGCCCCTTGATGAAGATCGTGTCCTGCATCTCCCGGGCCGGGTGATCGGGCGGGATGTTCAGCGCGTCGAAGTTGTACCACTCCGCCTCGACCTCGGGGCCCTCGGCGACCTCGTAGCCCATCGCGACGAATACGTCGGACAGCCGGTCGGCGAGGGTGGTGACAGGATGGCGGGCGCCGGGTGGCACCTGATCCCACGGCAGGGTGACGTCGACCGCTTCGGTCACCAGTACCTGCCGGTCTCGTTTGGCCTCCAGCTGAACCTGACGTTCGCGCAGCGCCTCGCGGAGCCGGCCGCGGGCCGCGCCGATCCGTCGTCCCGTCTCGGCACGGGCCTCGGGCGGCAGCGCACCGATCTCCGCGCTGGCCAGGGAGAGCGGCGCGCGGTCGCCCTCGTGCGCGATCCGCGCCGCTTTCAGCTCCTCTAGGCTCCCGGCGGCGGCGACCGCGGCGAGAGCCTCGTCGAGGACGCGCGCCACTTCCTCAGGCGCCAGCGACGCCACCGCCTTGGGGTCGTAACTCTTGTTCGGTGCGGACATGGGGTCCTGCTTCCTGCGGGCCGTACCTTAGCTGGGGTTCCGGCGGATTTTTCTGCCGAACGGGCGGGTGGCAGCGTCGCGTCAACCTCGACGCGCCAGAGGGGGTAGCGTCGGCCCTGCTAGCGTCCCCCGCTGTGCGGCCCGGAGCCGATCGCTGTGCTGGATAGCCCGAAGGGAGATTACCGTACCGAGCCGTCACGCGTTGCCCTGAGGGTGTGGCCCTTAGACGGCAGGTGTCCCCGCGGGCACGATAAATCGGAACTCGGCGCCGCCACCGGGCGCGCAGCGCACGCCGATCGTGCCGCCGTGTGCCTCGACGAGGCCCTTGACGATGTACAGGCCCAGACCGGTGCCGCCGCCATGCTGGCTTCTGCGGCTGCCGCCGCGGGGCTTGCCGCGCCAGAACTGGCGGAACACCCGGGGCGCCACGTCCGGCGAGATGCCCTCGCCCTGGTCACGCACCGAAACGGCAACCGCGTCGAGTTCTGCCTCGTCGCCGTCCATATGTGCAGGTTCCACCACGATCGTCACGATACCAGCCCCATGCCGGACGGCGTTTTCCACTAGATTGCCGAGGATCTGATCGATCTTGTCGGCGTCCAGCCAGGTTTCCGGCAGGCTGCCCAGGACCTCGAGCCGGAACCGGTCCTCAGCGTCGCCGGCGGCGACCCGGCCCGCGACGATCTTCCTGGCCCGGTCGGGCACGTCGACCAGCTGCCGGTGAACCTCCATCCGCCCCGACTCGATCCGGGACACGTCCAGCAGCTCGGTGATGAGCCTGGTCACGCGGTCGGCGTCGGCGTTCACCGTCTCCAGCATCACGCGCTTCTGGTCGTCGGTGAACCGGCCCCATTTGTTCAGCAGCGTGGCGGTGAAACCCTTCACGCTAGTCAGCGGGGAGCGCAGCTCGTGGGCCACGGTCGAGACCAGCTCGGCACGGCTGCGTTCCAGCCGCTCCCGCTGCTGCGCGCCGCGCAGGCTCATGACCAGCCGCTGGAGTGCTAGCCCGGGAGGTAGTGCTATCCCGGGGGGGTGAGGTGCTGGCCCGGGGGGGCTGTATTGCCCCGGGGGGGCGACCCCCCGGGATCCCCCCGCTCCTGGGGGGAAGCCTTTCCCCCCAGACCCCCTCGGCCCCCCTGGCCCCTCTTGGGAGGGACGGGCCACCCGACTAGCCCGGGGGGCCCGCACGTAGCCGACGGAGACCAGGATCTCGGTGCCATCCGCCAGGAAAAGCGATCGCTCAGGGTGACGGGTGCGGGTCGGCAGGCCGTGGTACGGATCGGCGTATACCCACCAGTCCCGGCCCTCGGAGTCGCGGAGCGGAAGCACGTCGAACACGAACTTGCCGATGACCTCGGCCGGATCCAGCCCGGTCAACCGGCCGGCGGCGCGGTTGAACACGACGATACGGCCGACCTCATCGGCGACCACCACCCCATCAGGCAGCTCATCGGCGAAAACCAGGCTCCCGATCGGGACCGGGCCTTCGGGAAGCGGGCTGACGCCGGAAGCCTGACCTTTTGCGCTTTCGCGGTTGGCAGCCGTCTTGGCCGGTTGCGGGGCCGATGACGCCCGGCTCGATATGAGCTCGTCCACTGCAGCGAAGCCTCCGTCCGGCGTGGCCGCACTTGCGATCGTCCGGCGGCCGGAAGTGGTCACGGTTCGGGTGACGGATTGTGATCAGACTCTAGCGCGAATACCGGCTTTGTGACAGTCCTGAGACGCGAATTCTCTATGTTGTAGACCAAATACACTAAGCCACCAGTCGCTACTTACGTTCTCTCTTGTCTCCCCATCCACGTCCCCATTCCCCCTTCACGGTGTACTCGTTGCGCACGCGCGGACGCATAGAGGCACACCGCAGCGGCGGCGGCGAGGTTGAGGCTCTCTGCCTGGCCGTAAATGGGCACGGCCACGGGTTCGTCGGCCAGGGCGACGAGCTCGGGCGGCAGTCCCCACGCTTCGTTACCGAACATCCAGACGGTAGGTTCGGCCAGCCGGGTCCGCACCTCGGGATCGTCCAGGGAGCGTCCGGCACGGCCGTCCGCGGCCACGATCCGCAAGCCGGCGTCGCGCAGGGCGGCGACGGCGTCCTTGACCGTCGCTCCGGCCACCACCGGCAGGTGGAACAGGCTGCCCGCCGACGCGCGCACGCACTTGCCGTTATAAGGGTCGACCGAGGCGTCGGCGAAGACCACCGCATGCGCGCCCGCCGCGTCGGCGGTGCGCAGCACGGTGCCGGCGTTCCCCGGGTCGCGGACATTGGCCAGCAGCGCGACCAGGTCCGGAGCGGGCGTGGTGATCTCGGCGAGCGGTACGTCGACGAGGCCGCAGACGGCCAGTAGGCCCTGCGGGGTCACCGTCTGGGCCAGCTCGTCCATGACCTCGCCGCTGACGACATGGACCGGAATGCCAGCGTCGGCCATCGCGGTGATCAGGTCGTGATGCCTGCTTCGTGCGGGCACCGTCACGAACAAGTCGGTGACGCGGGCTCCGCAGTGGAAAGCTTCCGCCACCGCTTGCGGGCCTTCGGCGAGGAAGGCCCGCTCACGCTGGCGGAAGGCACGTTTGGTCAGGCGCCGCGCGGCCTTGAGCCGCGGCGAATGCGCGCCCGTATAACCGGCGTCAGGCGATGCGGTAGCCCGCACCTAGGCGGCCGCGGATCCGGATGCGTCGGGAAGCGCCTTCTTTGCCACCTCGACTAGGGCCGAGAACGCCGCCTCGTCGGCCACGGCGAGCTCGGCGAGCATCCGCCGGTCTACCTCGACACCCGCCACCCGCAGGCCCTGGACGAACCGGTTGTAGGTCATGCCGTTCGCCCGGGCCGCGGCGTTGATCCGCTGGATCCATAGCCGCCGGAAGTTGCCCTTGCGGTCCTTGCGGTCGCGGTAGGCGTAGGTCATCGAGTGGAGGACCTGCTCCTTGGCCTTGCGGTATAGCCGGGACCGCTGTCCCCGGTAGCCGCTGGCCCGTTCGAGGACAACCTTGCGCTTCTTGTGGGCGTTGGTTGCCCGCTTCACGCGTGCCATTGTTCTGTCTCCCTCGCGCGGGCCGGGCTACTTGCCCAGCAGCTTCTTGATCTCCTTGAGGTCGCTGTGCGCGACCGGGACTTCCCCTTGGAGTCGCCGCGTCAAGCGGGACGACTTGTGCTCGAACAGATGGCCTCGGTTGGCGCGGCGGCGCATCACCTTGCCGGTACCCGTCAGCCGGAACCGCTTCGCGGTGCCGCTGTGTGTCTTCATCTTCGGCATGGTGGCCGTCGTCTCCAATCCTGTGGCTGCACGCCTCTCGGCGCGCAGCAGTAACCGACTCCGGCGCTAGCGCCGGAGTTTATTGCCGCCGGGTGATGCTACCGGCTAGGCCGGACCCGGTACCGCGGCGCCGTCGGCGGCGGGCTCACTGGCCGCCGGTTCCGGGGCCGCTGCTGCGGCAGCGCGCGGGCTTGGCACCGACCGGTTCTGGGCCTGGCCTGCCGTATGCGCCTTTGTTTCGCTCTTCTTCCGGTGCGGCCCGATCACCATGATCATGTTCCGCCCGTCCTGCTTGGGCTGCGACTCTACGAAGCCGAGCTCTTCGACGTCGCCGGCGAGACGCTGCAGCAGACGGAAGCCTAGCTCGGGCCTCGACTGCTCACGTCCCCTGAACATGATCGTCACCTTGACCTTGTCGCCCGCCTTGAGGAACCGCTCGACGTGGCCCTTCTTGGTGCCGTAGTCGTGCGGATCGATCTTCGGGCGCAGCTTGATCTCCTTGACGATCGTCTGCGTCTGGTTCTTGCGCGACTCCCTGGCCTTGACCGCGGACTCGTACTTGAACTTCCCGTAGTCCATGAGCTTGCAGACCGGTGGCCGGGCAGTGGGGGCGACCTCGACTAGGTTGAGATCGGCTTCCTGAGCCAGCTTGAGTGCGTCGTTGACCGAGACGATCCCGATCTGCTCCCCCTTTGGCCCTACTAGCCGGACTTCGGGAGCACGGATGCGCTCGTTGATACGCGCTTCGGCGCTGATGTGACCTCCTTGAGCCTCATCTCCGCCGCCGGTGCTTCCGGCGGCGGCTTTGCCGACCAGACCCGGGAGCTTTCCGGTCGCGGGCTGATGGCCCCCGACACGAGAAAACCCCGCGAGCTGTGCGCTCAGCGGGGCAACCACAACAACGGCGCCACCCAAGGATCCCTTAGGGTGCGCCGTGCCAGCAGATACCCAGCGCCTGTGCGCGCTTTCGCGCACACCGCCGCCGGGACGTCTGGCCAAACCCGCCTGCCCGTACCGGGCCGACCGGGTGGGAGGTGGTCCTCCGCTTTGCGCGCCCGGTACCCGAGTACCGAGCTGGTCAGCGTCTAAGCCTAACAGCACCAGGCCGCGCAGCGGTATTCCCGCGCCGACACACCCTGCTTCCCCTACATCCACGCCCTGCTTCCCCTACATCCACGCCCTGCTTCCCCTACATCCACACCCTGCTTCCCCTACATCCTCGCTTCCCCTGCATCCTCCCATCAGGGTGCGGGCGCTTGGCCCGGCAGCGCCCGGAATTAGGCAATCGGGGGACATGGCTGACCGCAGGTCGGGGCAGCCTAGTTCTACCTGAGGTCTATCCCAGCCTGGGCGAGGCCTGAGGCCGAGGGAGCCCCCGTTGCCCCCTCGGCCCCCTGCTCCTAGTTGAGGACCCGCTTGGTGAAGGTGCGGGTACCCAGGTAGCCGAAGACCACCGTGCCGCCGACGAGCGCGAGCAGAACGCCCCACATCGGCATGTGCGGGAGCACCGGGGTAAGCACGGCCCGCAGCCCCTCGGACATGTACACCATGGGGTTGACCAGCACCGCGATCTGCAGCCAGCGGATATGGTGCAGCGCCGCCCACGGGTAGTAGACGCAACCGAGCATCGTGGCGGGCAAGAGGATCACCGCGAATAGCATCTGCATCTTGCGCGGGTCCATGATCGTGCCAAGCAGCAACCCGAGCGCGGAGGTGAGCAGCGAGGCGAATACCAGGATGAGCGCGAACAGCGCCCAGTTGGTCACGTGCACATGCGGAGCCTGACCCGCCGCGTGCACGAACAGCACGATCGGGAACACGATGACCGCGCCGATGAACGACTGGACCGCTCCCGCGACGATCTTCTGTATCGCCAGCACCCGGATGGGAACGGGAGCGAGCGCCCGGTCCTCGATGGTGCGCTGCCAGGAAAACTCCATCACCAGCGGGAAGGTCACGGCCATGATGCCCTGCATGAGCAGCATGGAGGCCATCAAGCCGGGCACCAGGATGGTCGCGAAGTTGATCGTGCCCGTGGCCTGGGCGGCTGTCGCTCCCCCGCCGAGATTGAAGCCGCCGCCGATCTTGGGGAACACGTAGGCGAAGACGAAGACGAAAAGCAGCGGCTGCATGACAGCCCGCGTGAAGGTGGCGATGGCGTTGCGCCGCAGCACCCGAAACTCCCTGGCCATCATGGCGTTGAACGTCCTGATCAGGGTGGGCCGCGGTTCGGGCGCCTCCGCGATCAGGGCAGCAACCTCCGGCGCCGAGGGAACTCCGGGGTGCTCCACCGCTACCGGCGGGGCTTGGGTGGTGGTCACTCGCGGTACTCCCGTCCGGTCAGGGTAAGGAACACTGTCTCCAGGCTGGGCCTGAGCTGGGTCGCATCGCGCACGGTCAATCCTGCCGCCGAACCCGCGGTCACGAGCTCGCCGAGCACGCCCTCGGGTTCGCGGGTGAAGACCCTGATGTAGTCCCCGTCCGTTTCGACCTTGCTGACCCCAGGACGTTCGGCCAGGCCGACTTTCTCGGTCATGCCGTCAGGCACGGCATCCTCGTATTTGACCGTGATGACGGTTTCCGCGCCCGTGCTGTGCTTCAGCTCGTTCACTGTGCCAGAAGCCAGGATCTCGCCATGGTCGACCACGGCGACCTGCTCACACAGCGCCTCGGCTTCTTCCATATAGTGCGTGGTCAGCAGGATGGTCTGCCCCTCGGCGTGCAGCACGCGCAGGATGTCCCACAGGTTCGCCCGGGTTTGCGGGTCCAGCCCGGCGGTCGGCTCGTCGAGGAACAGCACATCCGGGCGGTGCACCAGAGCCCGTGCGATCAGCAGTCGCTTGGCTTGCCCGCCGGACAGGTCAGTGGACATTGCCTTGCGCCGGTCCGCGAGCCCGAACACATCAAGGAGCTGACTGGCGCGGCGCGACGCCTCACGCAGCCCCAGGCCGAAGAACCGGCTGCGGAACTCGAGGTTCTCGGCCACCGTCAGCTGCATGTCGAGGGTGTTGTTCTGAGTTACCACGCCGATCCGGCGCTTCACCCCGACCGGGTCACTCACCACGTCCAGGCCGGCTACCCAGGCACGTCCGCCCGTGGGCAGGACCAGCGTGGTCAGCATGCCGATAGTGGTGGACTTGCCCGCGCCGTTCGGCCCGAGCAGCCCGAAGAACTGACCGGAACCCACAGACAGGTCGATGCCGCGGACTGCGGGCACGTCCCCGCGTGACGACTTATACGTCTTGCGCAAATCCTCGGTGCGTATCGCGAGCCCGGCTGCGCCAGTCATGATGTCACCGCCATGATGTCAACTTATGTTGACGAAGCCTGCTCGTCAACTTCGGTTGACACCTCGTGTTTCCGCACCACGACAACCTGACGTCTTGCGTCACGTGCCGCGCTCCTTCCTTATCAGCTCGCTGAACTGCCCGATCATGTCGACGAAGAACTTGCGGATGACCGGCTCGTCGGCCGGGTCCACGAAATCGAAGGCATCCCGCCAATGCGGGCCGGTCAGCGAGTAGTAGTCCTCGACGATCTGGCGGCCCTTGTCGGTCACGAACAGCCGGACCACCCGCCGGTCGCCGGCGTCACTGCGCCGCTCGACGTACCCCTTGCGCACGAGCGTGTTCACCACCGACGTCAGCGTCCCCGGCGACGACAAGCCCCGCGCCGCGACGTCGCTGGACTTGAGCCCGTCACCGGCCAGCAGCACCCGCAGCACGCCGAGCCCGGCCGGGCTGATCCGCAGTCCGGCCTGCGTCAGCGTGCCCGCGTAGAACGCGCCCATGATCCTGGACGCGGCCAGCAGCAGGACGTGCAGCGGCGCGTCCGCGGGCGGCCCGTCCGACGGGACGCCCCAGAACCATCCCGCGTGGCCATGGTCCGGCCCGCACTGCTCCGCGGCAGGCTCGTCCGGCCCGGCGACTTCCGCCTCACTCACGCCGCCAGTCTTCACTGCCAGCTATTTCTATGTCAAATCATTTGACCTCAAAGTATCTTCGCGTTCCGCGAACGGAGGCGACCTGGCCTCGGACACCCCAGGCGGGACGAACGCCGCCGCAGAGACCTTGAGGCGGCCCTGGCAACCGACCCGATGTGACATTGGGGCGGCCGGAACGGACCCGATGTGACATTGGGGCGGCCAGGGCCGGTCCGGGCGAGCATACGAGGGGTACGCGCGGGGCTAGTGGGGTTATCGGGGCGAGCGCGAGGGCTGCGAGCGGAGCCGGTGGGGCGGCGGGCGGCGGGCGGCGGGCGGCGGGCGGCGGGCGGCGGGCGGCGGGCGGCGGGCGGCGGGCGGCGGGCGGCGGGCGGCGGGCGGCGGGCGGCGGGCGGCGGGCGGGCCAGATTACTCCCATGGCTTGCGGCCGGAAGGTACTTATCCAGTCTTTGCTTGCGCTGATTTCCGCGGGCACCACCACCCGGTCTGGGCTTTGCCCTGCCCAGGGGTCGCGGCTCGCTCGATCCCTTTAGCCCGTGGGCCATGGGCTCCGCTAGCCCCTGGGTCATAGGCTCCGCCGATGCCGAGCGTTACTGCTGGGGCTGAACTGGCGGTGGGGATCAAACTCGGGGCCCAGAGAGGCGGGGGGCCAGGGGGTGGAACAGGACGGGCCCGCGGGGCGGGTGCGATGCGGATCACACCTGGTTGGGGGCGTCTGGAGGTGCAGGACGGGAGGCGGCTGAGCGATCCTGGGTTTGGATGAGATTCTCTGAGGCGCTCGTGCTGCTCGCCGCCGGAACACTCGGCGGCATTTTCAGCACGGTGGTGAGCATCGCCTCACTGGTCACCTACCCGGTGCTGCTCGCTCTCGGGGTGCCGCCGCTCAGCGCGAACATGACCAACACCGTCTCGCTCGTACTTACGGGGGCCGGGTCGGTCGCGGGCTCCCGGCCGGAGCTGGCGGGCCAGGGCCAGCGCGTGCTCAGGCTCGGGATCATTACCGCGTTCGGCGGGCTGGCCGGAGCGATCGTGCTGCTCCTTACTCCGGCGAGTACCTTCACCGTCGTGGTGCCGGTGCTGATCGGCATCGCTTCACTGGTTCTGCTCCTCCAGCCCCGGATCAAGAGGCTGTCCCCCACCGCGGGCGGCGGGAGCCGTCTGGGCCAGAGCGTGGCGCTCTTCGCGGTCGCCATGTACGTCGGTTATTTCGGTGCTGCCGCGGGAGTCATGTTGCTCGTGGTGCTGAGCATGATGATCGCCGAATCACTGGTCAAAGTGAACGCAGTGAAGAATGCTGTTTCTGGGATGGCGAATGCCATGGCCGCTGTATGCTTCGCGTTGTTCGGTGACGTCAGGTGGGCGTTTGTGGGGCCGCTTGCGGCCGGATTCCTGGTTGGCGGGTGGATCGGCCCGAAGATCGCCAGGAAGGTGCCTGCCGGGCCGTTCCGGGTCATCGTCAGCATGTGCGGCATTGGCCTGGCGGTGAAGCTTGGCATTAGCGCGTACCGCTGAAGTCGGTGATATCCCGGTCAAAATGTGGTAACCGCGCTCATAGCGGCAACTGTCATGACAAAATTTGTTCACGTATCCGGCCAGAGTGGGTTACTCTGTGCTAGTGAGTCGGTACTGGGGGTGAGATCCAGCCCCGGTACCCGCGGCGGTGGTCAACTCTCGCCGGAGTCGCGGTACCCGGCCGTGTGTAAGGCGGTACAGGGCTACGGGCGGTTCTGGCGTGGGGAAATTAAGGAGTGCCAGGCATGGTAGCGGTAGTCGTTATTGCCATTGTTGCCGTCAGCTACATCGTCTCGACGCGCATCCATCCGCTCAGGAAGTGTCCTACCTGCAATATGAGCGGCAGGCACTTCGGCGGCGTCTACAAGGGCTCGTACCGGCGCTGCCGTCGGTGCGACGGCAGCGGGCGCCGCGACCGGATCGGCACGAGGGTCTTCTGGGGCGGGACCAAACACACTGGGGTCTTCCCCAAGAAGTAGCCTCCCGGGGCAGTGACCGCAGGCGCGCGACCCCGCCCGCGCGCCCTTGGCAGGTACTCCCCGGGCGTAACCCTTGATCGGCCCCTTCGAGCGGTACTGCGCGGCTGCTACAAGGTGACGATGACCTTACCCACGACGCCGCTCTCGGCGGCCTCGTGGGCTGCGGCGACCTCGGTCAGCGGGAACTTGTGCACCGGCAGGCCGGTCAGCTCGCCCGCGGCCAGGGCAGCGGTTATGCCGGCGGCCGCCTGCTCGAGCGCGTCTACCGGTACGCCGTACAGCAGGACGAACCTGAGGATGAGATTAGCCGACATGCAGGCCCGCTCCGGCAGCACCGGGTCGGCGGCCTCGGCCGCGTAGGTCACGATCGTGGCGTGCGGCCTGACCACCGCCAGGTCGAGCTTGAGGTTGGCGCCGAGCGCCAACTCGATGATCCGGTCGACAGGACCGAACGCCTTAATCTGATCCACGGCGTCCGGCGAGCGATAGTTCACTACCAGGTCCGCGCCTGCCTCCTCGGCCAGCGCCGCCTTCTCGGGGCTGCTCGCGGTGGTGACGACACGAGCCCCGGCCCGTTTGGCCAATTCGATGGCGAAGTGACCGACGGCTCCTGCACCTCCGGCCACCAGTACGGTCTTGCCGTTCACCGGACCGTCACAGAACAGGCAGTAGTGCGCGGTCATGGCCGGCACGCCCAGGGAGGCGCCAAGCTCGAACGACGCGTTGTCCGGGAGCGGCACCGCCTGCCCCTCGGGCACCACGGTCCACTGGGCAGCGGTTCCCCACCGGCGGCCGGCCGCCGCCAGGTATATCCAGACCCGCTGGCCGACGCGGCCGGGGTCCGCCCCGGGGCCGACCGCCTCGATGACCCCCGCCCCATCGTGATGCGGGATCTGGAACTCCTCCACGGGACGCGGGACCGCGCCGGAACGCGCCTTGTAATCGGTGGGATTGATACCTGAGGCGTATACCCGGACCAGGACCTCATCCGGCCCCGGCTCAGGCCGGGGGATCTCCTCGACGTGGAGGACGTCGGCTGCCTTCCCGGTTTCTGAGTACAACGCTGCTCTCATGAAGGCAGCGTAACGCGCGGGTAATCCTGGCCCCCGGTGCGGCCCGGGCCGCACCGGGGGCCCAGTCCTCGTTAGTAGGATCGCCAGTCATGGAACAGCGGATTCTGGGCAGGACAGGCAGGCCGGTTTCTGTCGTCGGACTCGGCACGTGGCAGCTGGGCGCGGACTGGGGAAACGTGTCCGAGGACGACGCGATGGCGGTGCTGCAGGCAGCGGTCGAGTCTGGAGTCACGTTCTTCGACACGGCCGATGTCTACGGCGACGGGCGTAGTGAGCGCATCATCGGACGGTTCGTGGCCGGCAACGCCGGGCAAGGCATCATGGTCGCGACCAAGATGGGCCGCCGGGTTGAGCAGAAGGAGGAGCACTACACGCTGAAGAACTTCCGTGCCTGGACGGACAGGTCCCGGGTCAACCTGGGCACCGACCGGCTGGACCTGGTCCAGCTGCACTGCCCGCCGACCCAGGTCTTCTCCTCGGACGCCGTCTTCGACGCGCTCGACACGCTGGTGGCCGAGGGGCGGATCGCGGCGTACGGGGTGAGCGTGGAGACCAGCGGCCAGGCGCTGACCGCGATCGCGCGCCCTGGCGTAGCCAGCGTGCAGATCATCCTGAACGCGTTCCGGCGCAAGCCGCTCGATCAGGTGCTGCCGGCCGCGGCCGCGGCAGGAGTCGGCATCATCGCCCGAGTGCCGCTCGCGTCCGGCCTGCTTTCCGGCCGGTACAGCAGGGACACCACGTTCGCACCGGACGACCACCGCAGCTACAACGCCCACGGCGAGGCATTCGACGTCGGCGAGACCTTCTCCGGCGTGGGCCTGGAGGCTGGCGTCGACGCCTCGGCCGAGTTCGCGGCCATCACCGAAGCGCTGCCGGGCCAGGGGACCCCGGCTCAATGGGCGCTGCGGTGGGTGATCCAGCAGCCGGGACTGACGACCGTGATCCCCGGCGCCCGCAGCACCGGCCAGGCCAGGCAGAACGCCGAGGCCGCGAGCCTGCCGCCGCTGCCCCAGGCCGAACTCGACGCGATCGAAGGGCTGTACGACAAGTACTTTCGCGCCACGGTGCACGATCGCTGGTGAGCGCGAGCGACTGGGCCACCGTCCGTCGCCAACCTGGCCACGGCGCTGGGCACGCTGATCCTGGCCGTGACCCGGTTCACCATGCTGCCGCGCGGCGAGGATCCCGACGGGGGCTGGCTCGCGTCGCAGAGCATGCACTGGAACATCGACCGGCCTGATCCGAGGTAAGGCTTTACCGCTGCCTCACAGGAAATCCCCAGCTCCGCCTGGTGACTTCTGACCAACTTTGGAGCATTTACCTCTGGTACAGTCACATCTCGTAGATCACAATTAAGTATCGAAGTGGTATCGCAAAATACTCAAAGGACATCAGAGCCGGACACAGTGAGGCGGGTGACCAGGGCAGGTGCTGCTGCGAGCGTGGCGGCGAGCCAGGCGTTACCCGGGTATTCGCGACGGCGATAATGCGCCGGCCCGCCATGGTCGTCTGCGCCTACGGGCCCGCCGGATCGCCCGGTCACCCGGCCGGGCGGCTCTGGTCACCGCGATCGCCGTCGGCGCCGTCGTCACACTCACCCCGGCCAGCGGTGCCGCCAGCGACGTCGCCACCGGCTTCGTGCGGGCCGTGCGTCAGCTGGCTTCGACCTCGCGGAACGGCCAGGCGTTCGCCGGCACCGCGGCGGTCGGAGCGCTGTTCACCACCTCCGCGGGCAAGCTCGGTCAGCATTTCTGCACAGCGAGCGTGGTCGACAGCCCGGCCGGCGACCTCGCGATCACTGCCGCGCACTGCGTCACCGGCACTTCGGGCACGATCGATTTCGTGCCTGGGTACGACAACGGGTCGACGCCGGACGGCGTGTGGACGGTGACCAAGGTCTACGTCGACAAGTCGTGGAGCTCCTCGTCCAACCCGGACGACGACTTCGCCTTCCTGCAGATTAGCCAGTCCGGCTCCAGCGTGCCCGTCGAGGACGTCACCGGGGCGGACCAGCTCGCCACCGGCACCCCGGCCAGCCGCCAGCTGGTCCAGGTGATCGGCTATCCGAACTCCTCGAACCAGGCCGTCACCTGCCAGAACTGGCTCAGGGAACCAATGGCCGGCCAGCTCGAGTTCGACTGCGGCGGCTACACGGACGGAACCAGCGGCGGCCCGTTCCTGAGCGAGGTCAACCTGAGCACCGGCCAGGGCATGGTGATCGGCGTCATCGGCGGCTACCAGCAGGGCGGCTATGCCCCCCAGATCTCGTATTCCTCCGTGCTCGGCGCGAACGCCGCGGCCCTGTACAAGACGGCCGCGGCGGGCGGCTAAGGGCTCGGCCAGCGGCTAGGGTGCGCCCGCCGGGGGGGCGATGGCGTCGATTTCGGCTAGTTCGGCAGCGGTTGGGGTCCATTCCGCGGCGGCCGCGTTGGCCTTGACCTGCTCGGCACTCGTCGCCCCGGCGATCACCGACGAGCAGCCGGGCTGGGCGGCCAGGGCGCCGATCGCGGTCTCCAGGACCGTGACGCCATGATCCTGGGCCCAGGTGATGAGCGCCTCGACCTTGGCCAGCTTCTCCTCGGTCACGTAACCCTGACGCGCGGCCAGCCTGGTCCCGGCCGGTATCGCCTGGCCCTGCCGGACCTTTCCGGTCAGCAGGCCGTTGGCCAGCGGGAAGTACGGCAGCACGCCCAGGCCGAAGTGCCTAGCGGCGGGGACGACCTCCGCCTCGGCCTGGCGCTCTAGCAGCGACCAGTGGTTCTGCGCGGAGATGAACGGCGTGTGGCCGTTCCGCGCCGCGAGGTGCGCAGCGTCGGCCAGCTGCCAGCCGGAGAAGTTCGAGTGGCCGATGTACCTGACCTTGCCCTCGACGACCAGCTCGTGCAGCGCGGCGAGGGTTTCCTCGACCGGGGTCACCGGGTCCGGGACGTGCAGCTGGTAGAGGTCGATGTAGTCGGTGCGCAGCCGACGCAGCGACTCGGTGACCGCGCGCCGGATGTAGGCCCGGCCGCCCTTGGCGCCGGCCGCCGGCCGTAGCCCATATCCACGCCCCGGCCGCCGAACTTCGTGGCCAGGACGACCTGGTCGCGGCGCGAACCGAGGACCTCGCCCAGCGCGCTCTCCGATCCTCCGGGACCGCCATATGTGTCCGATGTGTCGAACAGAGTGATCCCGGCGTCAATGGCCGCGTCCACCACCGCGCGCGTCCCGTCCACGTCGAGGCGGCTGCCGAAGTTGTTGCAGCCGAGCCCGAGCACCGACACCAGCAGTCCCGACTGCCCCAGGGGCCCATAGCGCATACCCACATCCTAAGGGTGAGCCGGCTAGGGGCTGGCGGGCGACGAGCGCATCGTAAGAGGTGCGCTGTTGATCACGGGAGTTCGGTCCGGAGTGGCGCGGAAGCGGGATGGAGCTGCGCGGGAAATGGCACGCGCATTCGGAGATGGTGCCAGGCGGCCCGGGCCGACCGCCAACGCGGGCCTGGTCGGCTGGAGCCTCACGTCGTGCAGGTTGCCGCCGGGCTGTGCGCCGCCCGGGCACGACACCCAGCCGGGACGGGAAAACGGGCGGTTCCATCCGAATGCCCGGCCAATGTTCGGCAGCCGGATGGCGATCTCATCTCCTGGCCGCCGGCCCGCCAGGTAATTGACCCTCCCGCTAAGCAGCTAGCGATAAATGCGCATGGCTCGGAATAGCCGACCGGAATGTAGTTGGCAGGTAATCGCGGTCCTCCGGGGGAATCGCGATACGTTTTTCCTCCTTCCCGCCTGGGCCTGGCCGACCGCCTGGCCAACGCAGTCCAGGTCGCGCGGGGGACCCGCCCCGAGGACTGAACCGCAGATCGGAGCGGTGCGGCGCCCCCAGGGCTTCAGCCACGCACGGGCACGAGCCTGGCCGCGATGAGTGGGCAGGACTTTTATGAGGCGGGCCAGACAGAAGTGTCCGAAGACAGATGTGTCCTACAGGCGGGTGGGCGGGCGGCCAATACTGGGGGTGGCATGCAATCCCATATGGGATACCATGACTATTACCGACAGCGGGTGGCAACACATTGCCACGCAATTGCGAGAAACAATTCCGCGACAGCGCGGAAATCCGGGAGGCGGCATGCCAGAGCCGACGGAAGGGCCGACTGTGCTGCGCATCCTGCTCGGCACCCAGTTGCGGCGGCTGCGCGAGAGCCGCGGCATCAGCGCACAAGAGGCGGCCCGGGCGATCCGCGGATCTGAGTCCAAGATCAGCCGCATCGAACTTGGCCGGAACGCTATCCGCGAGATCGACGTGCTCGATCTGCTGACCTACTATGGCGTCGGAGCGGTCGAACGGGAGCAGCTGCTGAGCCTGGCGGAGCAGGCCAACCGGCCCGGCTGGTGGCACAGGTACAACGACATCCTGCCCGACTGGTTCCAGTCTTACGTCGGGATGGAAGAGGCCGCGACCTCGATCCGCATCTACGAGCCGCAGTTCATCCCCGGCTTGCTGCAGACCCAGCAGTACGCCGCCGCCGTGCTTGCGGTGGGCGACATCCCGATCAGCGAGGCGGAGCGGCACGTCATCCTGCGCAAGGAGCGGCAGCGCCGGTTCACCGAGGGACGGCTCAAACTGTGGGCCATCGTCGAGGAAACCGCGCTGCGACGGCCGATCGGGAGCAAAGAGATCCTGCGCGACCAGCTTCGCTACCTGCTCAGCCTCAGCAGCAGGCAGAACCTCACGCTGCAGATCACTCCGCTCGGCATGGGCGGCCACGCCGCGCCGAGCGGGTTCAGCATCCTTCGGTTCGGCGAGCGGGACCTGCCCGACGTCGCCTACCTGGAACACCTCACCAGCGCTCTGTACTTCGACAAGAAAGCCGACGTCGATCGTTACCTGCTGGCCATGGAGCGGCTCAGCATCGTCAGCGCCAAACCCAGCGAGACGTCTGAAATCCTCACCACGATCATCAATCAGCTGGAGGACTAGTCCATGAGCATCCGTAACGGAATGCCTGCTTCTGAGCTACCCGAGGTGACGTGGCGCAAGAGCCGCAGGAGCGGTCCGCAGGGCGGCAACTGCGTCGAGATCGCGCACTTGCCCGATGGCCAGGTGGCGATCCGCAACTCCCGGCACCCGGCCGGACCAGCCCTAGTGTTCACGCCCGCCGAATGGGCCGCCTTCGTCGGCGGGGCCAGGGATGGCGACTTCGACTAGGGGCTTGACCTGGGGTAGTACGCACAGAGGGCGGTGGACATGGTCCACCGCCCTCTGCTCTTCCCCCCTAACGGGCGGGGCCGAAGTGGGGTGCCGCCCCCGCCCGTCGTCTGGTTCGGCGCTCAGGAGGCCAGCGCTCGCAGATGAGAGACTCAGGCCACCGGGAGGTCGAATTCCCCGTTCTTCGCACCGATCAGGAAGCATTCCCACTCGTGCCGGTTGAAGACGTGGGGCTTCTTGGCACGGTCCTTTGAATCACGCACCGCGACTCCCCCCTCGGGGAGGTGCGCTATTTCGACGCAGCCTGCTGCGCTGCTTGCGCTGCTCTTGAACCAGCGCAGACCTGTGAGGTCGGTGTCCATCCGCCTCTCCTTCCGTTGTTTTTGCGGTTTTTCCGTACGTCGTAATCAGGTGAGCTCGCGTGCCACCTGCTGGATCAGCTCGACCGACGCGGCCGGGGAAAGCGCCGCCGCGCGCATCCGGTCGAATGCCTCGGCGCAAGCCCGGACTTCCCGGTCTTTCTCCAGATAGATCATGCCGCCCAGGGACTCGGTATAGGCGACGTCAGAATCGGTACGTTCGGGAAACTCAAGGATGGCAAACGGTCCGATCAGCCCCGCGTGCGCACCGCATTCGAAGGCCAGGACCTGCAGGGTCACGTTGGACCAGCGGCTGGCCTGGATCAGGTGCTCGAGCTGACGCCGCATGATCGCGGTACCGCCGATATTACGCCTGATCGCACCCTCGTCCAGGATGATCCAGGCGTCGAGCGGCGGATCTTGGTCGAGCAGTCGCTGCCGCTGCATGCGCAGGTCCACCACCCGGTGGATCTGCTCTTCGCTGTCCTTGGGCCGCAGTTCGCGCAGCACCGTCAGGGCGTAGTCGGTAGTCTGCAGCAGACCATGGATCACGTCCGATTCGTAGCTGCGCAGCCCGGAGGCCTCTGCCTCCAGGCCCACGTAGATGTCGAAACCGCTCGGCAGGACGTCGTCGTAGATCGACCACCAGCCCTTACGGTGACCCTCGCGGGCCATGTCGACGAGCACCTTGCGCGCGCCCGGGTCCTCGACCTCGTACATCTCGAGCATGGCGGTCAGGTAGGCCGACTTGGTTGGCGCCTTGCCGGTCTCAATACGGGAGAGCGTCGACGGGGCCAGGCCGAGTTTCTCGGCTACTTCTTCAAGCTTGAGCGAATGCGCTTCGCGCAGACGGCGGAGCTCGGCACCAAGCCTGCGCCGACGGACGGTAGGACCAGGTGGCACGAGAAGCTCGCCTCCTCGTGAAGCAGAGGGTTAGCGCTTAGAGTTCACGGAGAAACCAGATGTGTCTCATATTGAGCGCCAGAGTGCAGCCGGATCCCTCCGCATCGCCCCTGACAAGCAGTACGATACCGCACTAACGCTCTAGATGAAATCCCATCCGGGATTTCAGGCGGGAAATTTCCTTCACGCACTTGCGCGCACGGGCTGGGCGGCTCCATCATCGGTTCTGACGATAGTCCACAAGGACAATGATGTCCGGGGCAAATTCGGACATATTGCAAATATGCTGACAAAAAAGTGGATGGCAGGTATAGAGCAGTGAGCAGGGTTAGCGGTGCGTCTGATGTTGACTAAGTGATTAGTAACGGACTAAGCAAACCATCGTGTCAGGCGCCACAGAGGTGACACTTGAAGCTACAGGTGCCACAGAGGTGACACTTGAAGCTACAGGTGCCACAGAGGTGACACTTGAAGCTACAGGTGCCACAGAGGTGACACTTGAAGCTACAGGTGCCACAGAGGTGACAGTTGAAGCTAGCGGAAATTTACGGCTACGGGTCGCTAACAGGTGAGATCATGACCCTGAAGTTATTTGGAGGGACTCAACATGGAAACGCCCGAGGGCAATTCCCGACGATCATGGCCCGGCCCGCAGCGCAGGCCAGGACCTCGCGGGACCGCCGCCGGGACGCGCGCGGCCGTCCTCGGTTCGCTGACCATCCCCGGGCGGCCAGAACAGGTCGCCACGGCCAGGGCCTTCGTTTCGCGGACGCTCAGCTCTCACCGGGTCGGCGTGGACAACGACACGGCGACCTTACTGACTTCGGAGATCGTCACCAACGCCGTGCAGCACACCAAATCGGGCGTTGACGGCGGCACCGTCACCATCGTCGTCATCGGCGTACCGCGCGGTGTCCTCGTCGAGATCATCGACGACGGTTCCGCGGGCACTCCTGTCGTGAAGGGCGACTTGTACGCGGCCGAGGGACACGGGTTGTTCCTGGTCCAGCGCCTCGCCGCCCAGTGGGGCTACCTCAGGGACCCGGCTGGCACCACGGTCTGGTTCCATCTGCCGACGGCCGACGAGCCGCATCAGGCCCTCGAGCCAGCCGACCCGCGGCCAGGCACCCAGACCGCAGGCCGGCCCGGCAGCCCGGATCACTCCCGGCCGACCCAGCTCTGGGCCGCTGCGATACAGCGCGGAGTCAGGGGGGTCATTCCCCCTGAGCCGGCTGAACCCGCCGGCACCCCAGCCTGAACCGCCCTGAACCACCCCAGCCTGAACCACCCCAGCCTGAACCACCCCAGCCTGAACCGCCCAGCCTGAACCAGTCTCCGCTTGAGCCAGCCTCAGCCTGGATAGCGGTGTCGGCCGCCCGGTCCCTCCCCGGCCAGCCGCACCGCCAGGCACGGGCAAAATGGGGGGCATGACCGATCCATCACCGCCGGGCACGGGACCCGGGGTTATCACGCCGGACGGCTGCGCCGTCGACTTCTACGCGCGGATGACCGCCATGGGCGAGCCCGAGATCGTACACGCCGCAGCCGGTCCCGGGGCCTCCATCCTGGAGCTGGGCTGCGGGACCGGGCGGATCACCCATCCGCTGATGGCGCTCGGTCACCCGGTCGTCGCGGTCGACGAGTCGCCGGAGATGCTGGCGCACGTCCGGGGGGCCGAGACGGTGTGCGCGCGGATCGAGGACCTGGCGCTCGGCCGCTGCTTCGAGGCGGTCTTGCTGGCGTCGCACCTGATCAACACCGATGACATTCCGGCCAGGACCGCGATCCTGGCCGCCTGCCGGCGGCATGTCGCCGAGGACGGCGGCGTGATCATCCAGCAGCACGCGCCCGGGTGGTTCGCCACCGCCGCGGCCGCCGAGAACGTCAGGGACGGGATCGTCTTCCGGCTGCGGGACGTGTCACGCCCGGCGCCCAACCTGGTCTCGGCCACGGTCGAGTACATAGACGGCGACCTGGTCTGGACGCAGACGTTCACGGCCAGGCGCCTGGACGACTCCGAACTAGCGGCCGGGCTCGCCGAGGCGGGACTGCGCCTGGACCGCTACCTCACCGACGACCACACCTGGCTCCGCGCCGCTCCTGAGGGGACACCGTGCCTGACGGCTAGCCGCCGCTCTTGCGACGGAAGGAACGGCGGCTAGCCGCGGGACCGTGGGAGCCGTGGACCTTACCTGTGTGGTCCACGGCATCGGCGCTGGCGTGCGTGCCACGCTTGCGCTCAAGCGCCTCGCGGAACTTGCGCTTCATCTCGTCGAGGTCGGGCTTCGCTTCCCCGGGCGGAGCGGCCTCGTCCTCGGCTGAGGCGGGCTGGCCCGAGGACGCCTCGGTTCCGGATTGCTCGACAGCCATGCGGACCTCCTGCGGATAGAAGTACCTACCCAGCCTTGCACACCCGGGCCGGTTTCATCGAGCCGCTACCCGGTTGACGCCGGGTCCCGGCGCATCCGTTCAGGAAACCGCCGATAATGACCGGTATGGCGCGACGGAGGGAACCGCCCGGCACCGAGCTGCTGCGGGACGCTGACCGGCGGGCGGCGTGGATGCTGCTGATCGACGGGGTACCGCAGTCGCACGTGGACCTTGAAGACCCCGGCTACCTGGACTTCGAGTACGTCAGGCGGATCGGGCACGTGCTCGACGCGGCCGCGCCCGCGGGGCAGCCGCTGCGCGTGCTGCACCTGGGGGCCGGCGCCCTCACGCTGGCCCGGTACGTGGCGGCGACCCGGCCGGGCTCGTCGCAGCTGGCCATCGAGATAGATGCCGCGCTGGTGAACCTCATCCGGCTCCGGCTTCCCCTGGACGCCAAGGTCCGGGTGCGGGTGGGCGACGCCCGGGCCGAGCTTGAGCGGCTGACGGCGGCCCGTTTCGACGTGGTCATCTCGGACGTGTTCGCGGGTGGACGCACGCCGGCCCACCTGACCTCGGCGGAGTTCTGGGCCGCGACCCGGCGCGTGCTTCGCGGCGCGGGCGTGGTGGCGGCCAACGTGGCCGACGGCGCGCCGCTTGCGCACGTCCGGGCACAGGTCGCGACGGCGCAAACGGCCTTCCCGCACGCCTGCGTGATCGCGGACGCCGCGGTCCTGCGCGGCCGCAGATTCGGCAACCTGGTCCTGGCCGCGAGCCCCGGACCGCTCCCGGTGGACGCGCTCACCCGGCGGACAGCTGGGGACCCGATGCCCGGGCGTGTGGTGCACGGCCGCGACCTGACGCGCTTCAGGGCGGGGGCCAAACCGGTCACCGACGCGACTGCCACCCCCTCCCCCGCCGCCCCGCCGGGCGCATTCGCGTCCTAACTGACCGCCTCGACCGCGGCGAGCACACCGCGGCAGATCAGGGTGAGGTCCTCGTCTGAGGTCACGTAGGGCGGCATGGTGTAGATCAGGTCACGGAACGGCCGTAGCCAGACCCCGGCGCGGATCGCGGCGGCGGTGGCCGCGGCCACGTCAACCTCGCGGGTCAGCTGGACCACGCCGATCGCCCCGAGGACCCGGACGTCGGCCACACCGGGTCGGCCGCGGGCCGACCCGAGCCCGGCCTCGAGGCCGGCGGCCAGCCGATCCACCGAAGCCTGCCAGCCGCCCGGATACCAGCGCGGGTCGGCCAGGACAGACAGCGAGGCCAGGGCCACCGCGCAGGCCAGCGGGTTGCCCATGAACGTCGGCCCGTGGGCCAGCACAGGCACCGAGCCACTGGAGATCCCCGAGGCCACCTCCGGCGTGCACAGCGCGGCCGCCAGTGACATGTATCCGCCGGTCAGGGCCTTGCCCACGCACATCACATCGGGGCTGACCCCGGCGTGCCCGGCGGCGAAGAGCGAGCCGCTGCGGCCGAACCCGGTGGCGATCTCGTCGAAGATGAGCAGCACGCCGTGCGCGGTGCAGGCCTCGCGCAGCACCCGCAGGTAGCCCGGGTCGTGGAAGCGCATCCCGCCCGCGCCCTGGACCACGGGCTCCACGATCACCGCGGCCAGCGAGTCCGCATGCTCCGCGATCAGGCCGGTCAGCGTGGCGGCGTAGCCGGGATCCACCCCGGAGACCCCCGGGCCGGCCGGCGGCGCCGGGGCGAACACCTGGCGGGCCACCACCCCGTCCCACAGGGCGTGCATGCCGCCCTCGGGGTCACACACCGACATGGCCATGAACGTGTCGCCGTGGTACCCGCCGCGCCAGGTCAGCAGCCGCCGTTTGGCCGGCAGGCCCGCCGAGCGCCAGTACTGCAGGCACATCTTGATCGCGACCTCGACCGAGACCGAACCCGAGTCGCACAGGAACACGTGCTCGAGCCCTTCGGGGGCGATCGAGACCAGCCGCTCGCACAGCCGGACCGCAGGCTCGTGCGTCAGGCCGCCGAACATCACGTGGCTCATCCGCCGCAACTGGCGGGCCGCGGCCTCGTCGAGCGCCGGATGCCGGTAGCCGTGGATGGCCGCCCACCACGACGACATGCCGTCGACCAGCTCCACGCCCCCCTGGGCCAGCCGGAGCCGCACCCCGGCCGCCGACTCGACCACCAGCGGCGCCATGGTCCCCGGCATCGGGCCGTACGGATGCCATACGTGCCTGCGGTCGGCCTCCAGAAGATCAAGGGGCCGAACGGGCCCGGGTACCACGCCTTAGCGCCGCTGTCCGCTCCGGGCGGCGGGGCGGCGTCCTGAACGTTCCCGCTTGGCCCTGACCCGGACCGAGACCTGGACCGGGCTGCCGTCGAAGCCGAACTCCTCGCGCAGCCGCCGCTCGACGAACCGGCGGTAGCCCGCCTCGAGGAACCCCGAGGAGAACAGGACGAAGTGCGGCGGGCGGACGCCGGCCTGGGTGGCGAACAGGATCTTCGGCTGGCGGCCGCCACGCACCGGCGGCGGGGTCGCCGCGATCAGCCCGGTCAGCCACGCGTTGAGCCTGCCGGTGGGGACCCGGGTCTCCCAGCCGGCCAGCGCCGTTTCCAGCGCGGGCACCAGCCGCTCGGTGTGCCGCCCGGTGGCAGCGGAGATGTTCACCCGGGGCGCCCAGCGGGCCGTGTGCAGCTGCCGGTCAATCTCGTGCTCTAGGTACCGCTGCCGCTCCTCATCCACCAGGTCCCACTTGTTGTAGGCGATGACCAGGGCGCGGCCGGCCTCGATGACCATCGAGACGATCCGCAGGTCCTGCTCGGTGAGCGGCTCGCTCGCGTCGATCAGCACCACGGCGACCTCGGCCCGGTCGAGTGCGCCCGCCGTGCGCAGCGCCGCGTAGTAATCCGCGCCCTGATTCTCCCTGAACCGCCGCCTGATGCCCGCGGTGTCCACGAACCGCCAGGTGGTGCCGCCGAGCTCGACGAGCTCGTCCACCGGGTCCCTGGTCGTGCCGGCCACCGAGTCGACCAGCGCCCGCTCGTGGCCGACCAGCTTGTTCAGCAGGCTGGACTTGCCGACGTTCGGACGGCCGAGCAGGGCCACCCGGCGCGGCCCGCCCTCGGTTTCGATCTCCTTGGGCGCGTCCGGCAGCGCGTCGAGCACCAAGTCGAGAAGGTCGCCGCTGCCACGCCCGTGCAGCGCGCTGACCGGGGCGGGCTCGCCGAGGCCAAGCGACCACAGCGCCGCGACCTCTGACTCGGCCCGGGTGTCATCGACCTTGTTGGCCGCGACCACGACCGGCTTGCCGGAGCGGCGCAGCACGCTGGCCACCGCGGCGTCCGCGTCGGTCACCCCGACCGTCGCGTCCACCACGAACAGCACCGCGTCAGCGGCGTCCACCGCCACCCTGGCCTGGGCGGCGACCCGGGCGGCCAGGCTCTCGCCGCCCTCCACCGAGGGCTCCCAGCCACCGGTGTCCACCAGCGTGAACGCCCGGCCGTTCCAGATGGCGTCGTAGGCAACCCGGTCCCTGGTTACCCCTGGGGTGTCTTGGACGACCGCTTGCCTGCTGCCCAGGATCCGGTTGACCAGCGTCGACTTGCCCACGTTGGGTCGGCCGACGACGGCGACAACGGGTATGGGGGCAGCCTCGTTCGGCATTGTTACCTGCTCTTCTGCAAGCGCTGTGGGACCAGTCCGACGATGATGCCGACCACCTCGTCCAGGCCAAGCCCGGTGGAATCGATCTCGACCGCGTCCGCGGCCTTACCGCTCTGCGCCGCGTCCAGCCGGTCGCGGCGGTCCTGACCAGCGCGGGTGGACCAGCTGGCCTCGGCGGCCCGGCGACTGGCCCGGGCTGCGCCGTCGGCCGTCAGGAATACCTTGACCTGCGCGCCGGGAGCGACCACGGTGCCGATGTCACGACCCTCGGCCACGATTCCCGGGGCGCTGGCGATAATCTGCCGCTGCATCGCGATCAGGTGTGCGCGGACCTGCGGGACGGCCGCGACAGCACTGACCGCTGCGGTGACCTCGCGGGTCCTGATCGCCTCGGACACGTCGGTGCCGTCGACCCGGGTCCACGGCGCCCGCGGGTCCGTGCTGACCTCGATGACCGGCCGGGTGGCCAGCATGGCGACCATCTCGGGGTCGGCGGTGTCGACACCGCGTTCGAGTAGCCACCAGGTCAGCGCCCGGTACATGGCTCCAGTGTCCAGGTAGTGCAGGCCCAGCGCGATGGCCACACCGCGGGAGGTGCTCGACTTGCCGGCCCCCGAAGGGCCATCGACCGCGACGACGAGCCTGGACCCGCCTTCCGTTTCGCTCTCCTGGTCGCTGTCCAGGCTGGCTGAAGTCTTCACCCGTGCGATGCTACCGGGGCAGGAGCCCGTGCCGGTACGCATAACCAGTGGGATCCGCACCGGCCCGGGCACGAACGGCTGGACGGGACAAGCACCCAGATCGTTCGGGGTAAATAGCGGGCGCGGCCGGAAAGTTACCGGCGGACCGGCCACCCGCCCGCCTCCAGCGCGTCGAGCAGCGTCCCGGCCTCGGCGGGGCGAACGGACAGCTCCGCCACACCGACCGGCAGCCCGGGTGAGTGCTCGATTCTGACGTCCTCGATGTTGACGCCGGCCGCGCCTGCCGCGTCGAACAGCCGGGCCAGTTCGCCGGGCTGGTCCCGGATGACGACCTGGACCGCGGTGAACTCGCGGGGTTCGCCGCCGTGCTTGCCGGGGATCCTGGCCACCCCGGCCTGACCGTGATCCAGCAGCGTGGCGACCGACTTGGGCTCGCCGTCGGTCAGCATCCTGGCGGCCTCGGCCAGGTCGGCGGCCACCGCGGCCAGCACCTCGGCTACCGGTTCGGCGTTCGCGGCCAGGATCTGGGTCCACAGGCCGGTGTCCCCGGCGGCGATCCTGGTCACGTCGCGCAGCCCCTGCCCGGCCAGGTCGAGCGCCTCGGGCGGGGCACCCTCCAGACGGGTCGCCATGGCCGCGGCCACCAGGTGCGGCGCGTGGGAGACGAGCGCGACCCAGCGGTCGTGCGCGGCCGCGCCGGTCCGCATCGGCACCGCTCCGCACTCCCGCACTAGCGCCGTGACCGCCGCGATGGCCTGCTCGGACGTCTCAGGAGCCGGGCACAGCGCCCAGGTCCGGCCGAGGAACAGGTCGGCGCGGGCCGCCGCGGGACCGTGCTTCTCCCGGCCGGCCAGCGGGTGTCCGGGCACGTAACTGGTCATGTCACAGCCGAGGGCCCGGGCCTGTGCCACCGGTAGCTGCTTCACGCTGGCCACGTCGGTGTAGCAGCGGGCCAGGGCGCGGGCCTGCGCGGCGGCCAGCGTGGCCGCCACCGCGGCCGGCGGCACGGCGATCACCGCCACGTCGGCGCATGCGCCGTCCGGCAGCGGCTCGCCGGCGCCCAGGTTGGCCGCGAGCCTGGCCGCCTCCGGGTCCTCGTCAGATAGCCAGACGCTAGCGCCACGCTCTCGCAGGGCGAGCGCGACCGACGTCCCGATCAGCCCCGTCCCGACGACCGCGACCTTCATTGGGCGATGTCGAGCCGGAGTGCGGCGGCGCCCCGCAGGTATACATGCTGGATCGCGGACCGCGGCCGGTCCGTCTCGACGTGCGCCATCAGCCGCACCACGCGGGGCATGGCGCCGGGCACGGCGATCTCGGAGGCGCAGATCAGCGGCACGTCGTGGAAGCCGATCTTGCGCGCGGCCAGAGCGGGGAATTCGGCCGTCAGGTCGGGTGTCGCCGTGAACAGCACGCTGATCACGTCGTCGGTGGTGAGGTCGTTGCGGGACATCACCTCGGTGACCAGTTCGGCGGCGGCTTCGAGTATCGCGTCCCGGTCGTCGGACTCGACCTGCACCGCACCGCGCACTGCCCTGACTGTCATTGGCCCTCCCATCGGCAAACAGGTTACAGGCCGACCGCGGCGTACAGCTCGCCGATTTCCCTGGTGGTCAGCTCGCGTGAGGTACCCGGCTTGAGGTTGCCGAGCCTGATCGGGCCCACGTCGGTGCGGACGAGCCGGCTGACCGGGTGGCCGGTCGCGGCCAGCATCCGCCGCACGATGTGCTTGCGTCCCTCGTGCAGGGTGATCTCCACCAGCACGCGGTTCCCGGACCGGTCAATGACCCGGAACCGGTCGGCGCTGGCCACGCCGTCGTCGAGCTCGACGCCAGTGGCCAGGCGGCGGCCGAGATCCTTTGGCACCGGGCCGGTCACATCGGCCAGGTAGGTCTTGGCCACCTCGAAGCTGGGGTGGGCCAGCCGGTGGGCGAGCTCGCCGTCGTTGGTGAGCAGCATCAGGCCCTCGGTGTCGTAGTCCAGCCGCCCGATGTGAAAAAGCCGCTCGGACCGGTCGCCGAGGAAGTCCGCCACGGTCCGGCGGCCACGCGGGTCCGACATGGCGGTCAGCACCTTGGGCGGCTTGTTGAACGCCAGGTACACCAGGCCAGGCTTGGCCGGGATGCGCTTACCGTCCACCCTGATCACCTGATGATCGGGGTCGACCCGGGCGCCGAACCGCCGGACGATCTCGCCGTCGACTTCGACCCGGCCCGCGCCGATGAGCTCCTCGCAATGCCTGCGGCTGCCGACCCCCGCCTCGGCCAGGACCTTCTGCAGCCGCACCCCGCCCGGGACGTCGGTCAGGGAGTCTCTGTCTTGATCGTCGAACTCGTCCTCGTCATCGTTGGCCTGGAATCTACGATCGGGCGTTCTCATCGTCGATGTCCTCAATGTTCTCTGGCAGGAACGGCGCGAGATCCGGCAGGTCCTCCAGGCTGGCCAGGCCCAGCCGCTCCAGGAAGTACCCGGTGGTGCGGTACAGGATGGCCCCGGTCTCTTTGTCCGTGCCCGCTTCCTCGGTAAGGCCGCGCAGCACCAGCGTGCGCATGACCCCGTCGCAGTTGACGCCGCGCACCGCCGACACGCGGGCCCGGCTCACCGGCTGGCGGTAGGCCACCACGGCCAGGGTCTCCAGCGCCGCCTGGGTCAGCCGGACCTCCTGCCCGTCACTGACGAAACGCTCGACCAGCGGCGCGCAATCCTCGCGGGTGTAGAACCGCCAGCCGCCGGCGATCTCGCGCAGGTCGAAGCCGCGGCCCTCGGCGACGTAGGAGACGGCCAAGTCGCGCAGTTCGGCCTCGACAGCGTTCCGCGGGCGCTCGAGCACCTGGGCCAGCACCACGACCGGTACCGGCTCGTCGGCCACGAGCAGGATCGCCTCGAGGCTGGCCCGCAGCCCAGGGCCGGACTCGGCGCTGACCTCGGCGTCCGCCTCACTGCCGGCCTCACTGCCGGCCTCACTGCCGGCCTCACTGCCGGCCTCACTGCCGGCCTCACTGCCGGCCTCGCTGCCGGCCTCGGGGACCTCAGGGTTCTGTTCGGTTTCGCTGGTCATTAATCGTCGTCGCTTTCCGTCAGCTGATTGACGCTATCAGTGTCGGCCGTGCCCGTCCACGTCACGTAAAGCTCGCCGAGCGGGGCGACCTGCTCGAAGGAAACCGCGTTCTCCCGGTATAGCTCGAGCAGGGCCAGGAAAGAGGCCACCACCTCATAGCTGCCCGCAGCGTTGGCGGTCAGCCGCCGGAAGCTGGCCCGGCCGAGCTCGGCGAGCAGGGCCGCGATGAAAGCGGCCTGGTCCCTGATGCTGATCACCGGGGAGTGAATGTGCTCGGTGTCGACCTTCGGCGGCGGCTTGGGGGTGAGCGCGAGCGAGGCGAGCCGGGCGAATTCGGCCGGACCGAGGCCGAGCAGCACCTCGGGTAGCAGCTCGGCGAACCGGGGTTCGAGCGGAACCCGGCGCGGGAACCGGCGGGCGGCGGCGGTCATCCGGGCGGCGAAGATGGCCGCGACTTCCTTGTACGCGCGGTACTGCAGCAGCCGGGCGAACAGCAGGTCCCTGGCTTCGAGCAGGGCGAGGTCCTCCTCGTCCTCCACCTCCCCCGACGGCAGCAGCCGGGCGGCCTTAAGGTCGAGCAGGGTGGCCGCAACGACCAGGAAGTAGCTGACCTGGTCCAGGTCCCAGCCGTCGGAGCGCTCCGAGATGAAGGCGATGAACTCGTCGGTGACCTGGGAGAGGGCGACTTCGGTGATGTCCAGTTTGTGCTTGGAGATCAGCGCGAGCAGCAGGTCGAACGGGCCTTCGAACACGTCCAGGTGCACCTGAAAGGCGCCAGACCGGGCCGCGCTCTCCGCGCTGTCCGGGTCGCCCGTTAGATCCTTGTCCGTGCTCACGGTCATGACGGTAGCCGGTTCCGGCTAGAACGCGGATTCACCCGTTCCGTTCGGCTGGTCGGGGGTAGTGTTCGCGCTGGTGCTGCTGGAAGTGACGCTGTCGGCACTGCTGGAGCTGGCACTGTTAGCGTTGGCACTGTTAGCACTGGCACTGCTGGAACTGGCGATGCGGCGGGCCAGGAGGCTGTCCTTACCGCGGGCGTCAAGGTCGGCGAGCAGCACGGCGATCGCCTCACGGACGATCCGGCCCCGGTCGGCGGCGGCACCGTAGCGCAGTAGCGCGAGGCGGGCGCGTTCCAGGTCAAGGAGTTCCTCGGCGGACAGGTAGACGGTGATCTTCTGAGTGTGCTTCTCCCGTCCGCTGGCCTGGCGCTGGTCGCCCCCGTCTGGGCCAGGGGCGGCAGGACGCAAGAGTTCAGCGACCCCGGGAAGGCTTACCCTCCGTGATCGTCCCCTGCCTGCCGCCACCGCTCCAGTACCTCCTTGGCCAGCTCCCGGTAGGAGTGCGCCCCCATCGATCCTGAATCGAAGCTGGTAATAGGCTCTCCGGCCACCGTAGCGTCCGGGAACCTCACCGTGCGGTTGATTACAGTATGAAAAACCTTGTCGCCGAAACCATTGACCATGCTGGCCAGAACCTCACGGGTATGAAGCGTCCGTGAGTCATACATGGTGGCCAGCAACCCGTCGATGGTGAGCTTCGGGTTAAGCCTGCGCGAAACCTTGTCGATGGTCTCCATCAGCAGAGCCACGCCGCGCATCGCGAAGTACTCGCACTCCAGCGGGATGACCACGCTGTCCGCGCACGCGAGCGCGTTGATCGTGAGCAGGCCCAGGGACGGCTGGCAGTCGATCATGACCATGTCGTAGTCCGACATCAGCGGCTGCAGCACCCCGCCGAGCACGTACTCGCGGCCGACCTCGTGCACCAGCTGGACCTCGGCGCCGGACAGGTCGATGTTGCTCGGCATCAGGTCCATGCCGTCGACGCTCGTCTTGAACAGCACGTCGTGCGCGGTGACGTCGCGTTCCATCAGCAGGTTGTAGACGGTGTTGTCGATGTCATGCGGCTGGATGCCAAGGCCGACCGACAGCGCGCCCTGCGGGTCGAAGTCCACGAGCAGCACCCGGCGGCCCTGCTCGGCCAGGGCGGCACCGAGGTTTATCGTGGTGGTCGTCTTGCCGACGCCGCCCTTTTGGTTGCAGACCGCGATGACGCGCGCGGGGCCGTGCACGACAAGCGGCTCGGGATCGGGGAAGGCTGAATACGGCCTCCCGGTGGGGCCCAGTTCTCCTGCCTGGGGCTCAGTCAAACGCGTTGCTGCCACCAGCGCGAACCTCCCGTACTAAGGCCGGGACGATGCCCTCGGAACCTGGTTTTGGACTCTAAGGCCTCGGCAAGTCGCCGGCAAGCAGGCTCGCCGTATACGCCCGATATCCACCTGCTGATTCGCGCTGGCGGCAGTTCTTCAGAGCCGTTCTTCGCCGATGCCGTCCGGACACAGGCGCCGCAAAAAGGATTAACCGGTCATTCGCGGACGCTGGCAGGCGCCGCCGCGCTGATCGCGTGTACTGACCCCGACTGAACACCGGTGTTCAATGCGGGGGAAGCCCCGCTCACACCGCAGGCGGCCCCCCTGGCGTGGTCCTGCCCCCGTCCGGACGACCCCGATGTGCCATTGCTGTCGCTGGGTAAGTATTCCAAATTTAGTTGAGTTCGCGGTGTGTCGGGGGTTGTAATGTGCTATCTGCGGGGGGTGTGTGGCCGCCGATGCCGACGGGGATGGTGATGCCGTGGCCGGCGGCGTATTCGCGCAGGTCGCCGAGGGTGCGCAGGCGGATGCCGGGCGGCGGGGCGGCGGGTGGCTGCGGGTGGGCGGCCAGCAGGCTGGCGGTCAGGCTGGTGGCGTGGCTGATGGTGGTGCCGTGGGCGCCGAGCAGTGCGCCGATGACCTTGGGGGGCAGGTTCAGGTGCTGGCGCATCCGGGTGGCGAGCAGGTGGTCGGTGAGGTCGAGCTTGCGGTTGGCCCCGCCGGCGCCCTGCGCCCTCTGGCGGGCGCGTCCGTGCCGGAGGTAGCGGTGCTGCTCGCGGCGGGCGCGGAACGGGATCTCCAGCGCGGCGGCCAGGGCGGTCAGGTCCGCCGGGTCCATGCCGGTCAGCGCGGGATGGTTCAGCAGGCCGCCGGCGGCGCGGCCGGGACGGGCTGGCTGTGGTTCCGGCTCCGGTTCCGGGGCGGGCCGGGGAACGGGCAGGACGGTGTAGTTCCACTCGCCATGGAAGCCGTGGCGTGTTAAGTGGCGGTCTTCGATGTCTTTGACCTGCTGGTCGCTGATCCGGGTCCCGGTGGGGCAGGGGTTGCGGTCCAGGACGGCGGTGACGGTCAGCCCGGTTCTGGTAGTGACCGCGCTGATGGTGTTGATGACGACGTCGTAGCTGGTCAGCGGCCGGCCTCGCCAGCCCAGGGTGATCTGGGAGAACAGCCGGTGCTCGATCTTGTTCCACTTAGAGGTGCCGGGCGGGAAGTGCAGCACGGTGATCTCCAGCCCGGTTCCGGCCGCCAGCGCGGCGAGCCCGGCCTTCCAGGCCCGGTTCTTCCAGCCATTGGACCCGCCGGCGTCGCAGGTGACCAGCAGCCGCCCGGCGGCCGGGTAGGCGTCCTTGCCGGCCAGCTGCCACCAGCGGCGGATGGACTCCACCGCGAGCGCGGCGGTGTTGCCGCCGGTGCCGACGTTCACGAACCCGGCGTTGGCGGCCACGTCGTAGACCCCGTACAGGGAGCTTGTCAAATTTTCTGTGTAAGCCGGGGCAGTCGTTGTCCTTTTGTTATATTACTGTGGATAGTTTCCGGTGTCCGGGTCAGACGGGGACGCGGTCGGGGAACGTGACGGCGAATGCATTCATGGCTGCTTTCCAGCCCAGAGTTCCGGTGCCCCGCTGTCCTCTTTCGAGAACCAGCCCGTCGCCGTCGATGTGGCGCCCGGTGACATTCCTGATCCCGAGGTAGAGAAGCTTTATTGCTGCCTCGTCGCTGGGGAAATGGCCGCGGTTCTTGGTTATCTTCCGCAGCTGGAAGTTAACTGACTCGATGGCGTTAGTCGTGTAGATTACCTTTCTGATGGCGGAGTCGAACATGAGGAACGGGACGAAATTGTCCCAGGCACGTTCCCATGCGGCGACCATTCCCGGGCTTTTCTTCCCGAAATCGCGGCGCAGGTTCTCCAGGGCAGTTTTCGCGGCGGCCTCGTTGAGGGCGGTGTAGATGGGCCGCATCGCGGCGGCGGCCTTCTTGCGCTCTTTCCACGACACGTACTTCATCGACGACCGGATGAGGTGAATGACGCATGTCTGCACCGTCGCCCTGGGCCAGGTCGCCACGATCGCGTCAGGAAGGCCGTTGAGCCCGTCGCAGCACACGAACAGGACGTCCCTGATCCCGCGGTTCCGGAGCTCGGCGAGCACGCCCGCCCAGAACCGCGATCCCTCGGCCGCGCCCAGCCAGATGCCCAGCACGTGCTTGAACCCGTCCGCATCGACGCCAGTGACCAGGTAGGCAGCCTTGTTGTCTACCGCGCCGCCGTCCCGGACCTTCACCACGAGAGCGTCGATGTAAAGAATGGCGTAAAAGGCATCCAGCGGCCGGTTCTGCCATTCGGTGATCTCGTCGGTGACCACGTCGGTCACCGCCGATACCAGCGCGGGGGAAACCGCGGCCCCGTAAATCTCCGCCAGGTGCGCGTGAATGTCCCGCGTAGTCATCCCGCGGGCGTAAAGCGAGAGGATCATGTCATCAACGGCCCCGACGCGCCGCTGTCCTTTCGCCACGATCTGCGGCTCGAACTCGGACTTCCGGTCCCGCGGCACCGAAAACCGCACCGGGCCCAACGTCGTCGTTACCGTCTTCCCGAAGGAGCCGTTCCGGGAATTACCGGTTCCGTTTCCTGCCGGGTCGCCTTTCACGTAACCCAGATGATCGTCCATTTCCGCGCCCAGCGCCCGCTCGATAACCCGGGCCGTCAGCTGGCCGATAAGGCCGCCCGGCCCGTCCAGCAGCGAAACGCCGGCATCCTGCGCGTCGGCGATCATCCGGTCGATCGCCGCGTCGCTGACGAAAGCCGCCAGCCTTCCCGCCGCGGCCTCCTCAGCGGGGACCACCATTTCCTGCAGGCCCTCGCGCACCACGCCCTCGGCGACGATTGCCTGCACCTTTTCGGCCTCTTCCGTGCTCACTCAGAGTGTCCTCTCCGCCAGCGCAACCCTCGTCACACTGGGATCACCTACCCCCGCTCACACAGATGATTAAACAGGCTCCCTTGGCGTTGGCCTGCGCGGAGAACCCCTGCTCGCGCAGCAGCCGCCAGGCGGTCTGCGGGCTGCACGCGTGCCCCCGGGCGGTCAGCTCACGGGCCAGGTGCGCCGCGCTCTTGGTCGTCCACAGCAACGGCGATTCCGGATCCCCCCGGGCCGAATCCTGCACCAGCGCCAGCAGCGCCGGCACAAGCCCCGGGTCAGTCTCGGCGAGCTTCGGCCGGCCCGCGCCAGGCCGGCGGACCCGCCCGGGCGCCGCGACCTGCCCGGACTCCAGCTCCGCCGCGCCGTCCGCCACCGTCTGCCAGGACGCGCCGGTCAGCCTGGCCACCGCGCCGGTCCCGCCGTCCCCGGCCGCCCGGGCCACCGCACCCAGCGTCAGCCGCCGCGCCTTCTCATCCAGCTCCGGCAGCAGCCGCTGCAGCTCCGGCCCGATAAGCTTCAAAAACTCCGCGTCTGCGCCCATACCAGGATCCTGGCACGCGACACGCCGGAAACTCATTTAATTTCGGAATGTTCACGGGACGACCCCGATGTGCCATCGGGGTCGTTACCGGCGCGGGCGCGGGCGCGGATCCGGGTGCCGGGGCGGGCGTGTGGGGCTCATGGGGCACAGGGGAAGCAGGCACGGGCCGAGTGAAGGGGCTGGGTAATCCGGGACCAGTTGCGCGGCATCCTCTATCTGCCCGAACTGGCCACGATCATGAAAATTCACGGCTAGTCGGGTCGGAGTGGGGCTTCTCCCACCAGGGCACTGAGGAATGCTCCGTTTCACCGCGGCTGGGGTGCTCGGGGCCCGGGGGCTGGCTGCCCAGGTGCTCGGGGCCCGGGGGCTGGCTGCCCAGGTGCTCGCTGCCGGAGAGCTGGCTGCTCGGGTGCTCACTACCCGGGAGCTGGGTGCTCAGGTGCGCGCTGGCGGAAACCTCGGTGGCCGCGGACTGGCCGTCCATCAGGTCGACGCCAGGGAACTGGGTGATCGGCTGCCCGGCACCGGAGACCTGACCGCTCTGGGGCTCGCCGCTCGGGTGGCTTCCGGGGCCATCGGGGTAGTGCTGGCCCGGCAGTAGCCGCAGTCCAGACCGCAGCGCCACCATGCCGGGCAACTCGAGATGCCTCCGCTTGGTGAGGACCTCGATCTCGTGGATGGTCAGGGCCACGCCGACTTCACCGCGCCCGGCGTGCAGGCCAGCGAGGCGGCCGTGGCTGATCCCAGCCACCAGGCCGGTCACGTCGAAGATGATGGACAGGCCGAGCTGCAGGGTATGCACCCGGTGACCGTCGATCAGGATGCCGACCGCGGGCTGCTGGACGGTGCTGATCCGGTGCGGGGCCAGACCGACCATTTCCTTGCTGCCCGGCGTGGCTAGCGTACGCCGGGCGGCGGAAAAGATGTCCCGGTGCTCACGCCAGCCGACCACCAGCACGTCGATGAGGTCGACCTTCAGCAGCGCCGCTGCGGCCAGGGCGGCCTCGCGGATGGCGGCCTCCTGAGTCACCCGCGGGAGGCGAGTCAGGACCCGGCCGAGGTTCTGGCCGCGCCCGACCGACACGATCTGCTTGGCCAGCGCCTCCGGGGCGTCCGCGGACGAGCCGAACAGCAGGTCGGCGGCGGTGAGCGGACGGTCCGGCCCGGCCGTCGTCAAGGGGTTAGCTCCTCGATCGTGGTGATGATGGCCGCGGCGAGGGGTTCGAGGCGGACCGTGTACGTCTCCTCTATGCCGATCTCGTGGATGCTCACCGGACCTGGACGGCCCGGCTCAGGCACGGCCCGCACCTCCGCCGGGGGCGCCGCCGGCGAATGCGACCTCAGCGACCGCCTGCGCAACCACTGCCCGGCCAAGGCCAGGGCACCGAGGGTGGCCCCGATGGCTATAGCAGCCAGCGAGACGATGACCTGCTTCGGGACCTGCTTCGAGGTCAGGACGGCAGTCCCGGTCGGCTCGGCGGACACCTCGCCGGAAGCACCACTCGTCTTGCCTTGGGCGTCGACCGCGGTCACCACGAAGTAGTAGGCGGTGCCGTCGGCCAGGCCCGCCACCGTGGCGGTCGTGCCCGTGGTGCTGCCGACCGGGGTACCCAGGGCGAAGCCCGAGCTCGTGCCCTCATAGACGTCGTATCTGGCCGGCGGCGAGCCGCCTGCGGTGGGCGCGGTCCACGTCAGGCTCACCTGGGCATCGCCCCCGGTCGCAGTCAGCCCGGTCGGTGGCCCAGGTGCCCCGGGCGCTCCGTTCCCGGCGGTCGCGGATGCCGAGGCAGACGCCGAAGTAGACGCCGACGCCGAGGAAGTGATCGCTACCGGGGTGGCCGACGCCTCGCCGGAATCGCTGCCCTGAAGCTTGGCATCGTTGACCGCGGCCACGGTGAAGTAGTAGGCGGTGCCGTTGGCCAGGCCGGTCACCGTGTAGCTGGTGGCGCGGACCGGGGTGCCGTTGACCGGCACGCGGGACTCACCACCCGGGCTGGTCCCCTGGTAGATCAGGTAGCCGCTGATCCCGGCACCGCCGTCAGAGCCGGGCGCGGTCCAGGACAGGGTGACCCGGCCGTTGCCAGCGGCGGCGGTCAGCCCGGCGGGCGCCCCTGGTTTGGTGACCGCGGCGGCGGGAGTGGCCGACACCGTGCCTGACGCCGGACCCTCGCCGGCCTTGTTAACCGCGGTCACCTTGAAGTAGTAGGTGGTGCCGTCGCCGAGGTTCTTCACGGTCACGCTGGTGCCACCGGGACTGGCGACCGGCTTGCCGGTGATGGCCTGGGAGGTCCCCTCATAGACGTGGTAACCGGTGACCTGCGTGCCGCCGTCGGAGGCGGGCGCCTTCCACATCAGGCTCACCTGGCCATCGCCCGCGGTCGCGGTCAGCCCGGTGGGCGACCCGGGTGCGGTGACCGGGGCCACCGGGGTGGCCGACGCCTCGGCCGAGGGCGCGCTGTGCAGCTCAGCGTCGTTGACCGCATCGGCGGTGAAGTAGTAGGTGGTGCCGTTGCTCAGGCCAGTGACGGTATAGCTGGTCCCGGCGATCAGGGAGGTATTGACCGGGCTCGCGGACTCGCCGTGAGAGCTGGTGCCCCGGTGGACGACGTAGCCGATGATCGCCGCGCCGCCGTTGGCGGCCGGCGCGGTCCAGGACAGGGTCACCTGGCCGTTGCCCGCGGTCGCGGTCAGGCCGGTGGGCGGTCCCGGGTTCAGCACGCGGGCCTGCGGTCCGTCCATGGCAGTCAGCACCAGGCCGGGTCCGTCCGCGGGTGGCGCCGCCACGCTGCCGCAGGTCAGCACCGCCGGCCAGCCCGCCAGGACGCCGGCCAGGCCCGCTGCGGCGAGCGACCACAGCCACCGCCGGCCAGGGCGGATCGCGGGCCAGCCAGGGCGGATCGCGGGCCAGCCAGGGCTTACCGCGGGCCCGCCGGGTGCGAAACCCGGAAGGCACCTCCTGGCCAGGCGAAAGCGTTTCATGAGACTCCAGCCGGTGTGGCATCCCACTGCCTAGAAGATTAGAGGCGGAACCCCCCGCTGCAGATACATCAAAGCATCGCGGTACTGGGACCTGATCGGCGTGGCAGGCGCTAGCGGCGGTGGGCCGCGAGGGTGAAGCGAGGGTCGGGCGCGGCACCGCCGCAGGCCAGGTCGGCGACAATCTCGCCGACGAGCGGCGCGAACTTCGCGCCGTGGCCTGAGCAGGGTGAGCAGACGACGAACGGCCCGTAGCGGTCCAGGATGAAGTCCTCGCTGGCCGTCGAGGTGTACAGGCAGGTCACCTCGCCGACCGGCACCGGGTCCAGGCCGCCGAGCCGCCCGCGGACGAAGGCGCGGATCCGGTCCCTGGCCTCCGGGCTGACGATCCCGTCCCGGTCATCGCCGCTGGTGATCGTGCCGCGGCCATGCTCGCCGATCTTGACCGCGCCGGGCACTTCGGCGTCCCGCCCGGCCGGCAGCCCGTACAGGACGATCTCGTTGTGATGCATGAACACGGGCCATGGACCCGGGGCCCGCGGCGCGAAGTGGAAGGCCTGCACCTGGGTCACGACCAGGGGCGGCAGCGGCACCCGCCCGGCGAGCAGCGGTGCCAGCCACGCCCCCGCAGCTACGACCACCACCGGCGTGCGCCACGACCGGTCCGCCGTATGCACCGTCGCGCCCGCGCCGTCAGCCTCGATGCGCAGCACCGGCGAGCCGTAGCAGACCTGCGCGCCGCGCGCGGCGGCGATCCGGCGCATCGCCGCCATCGCGCGCTCGGGGTCGATCACCCCGCCGTCCGGATGGAACAGCACCGGGTCGCCGCCGAACGATATTCCGGGCCAGCGTTCGGCGGCCTCCTCGGCTTTCATCAGCTCCGCGGTCACCCCGAACCCGGTCATGATCTGGTGCATCGTGCCGGGCAGGGCCGGGCCGTAGTCGACCGCACCGGTGGTGGTCACCAGTTCCTCGCCCGCCTCGTCGGCTAGCTGCCGCCACAGCACCTGGGCCTGGCCGGTCAGCCGCACGTAGAGCGGATCCGGGTAGGCCCGCCGGAAGATCCGGGCGCTGCCATGCGAGCTGCCGCGCCGGTGCCCGGGCTGGAACGCCTCCACGAGCACGACCGAACGCCCCTGGCCGGCCAGGGCCCGGGCCGCGGCCGACCCGGCCAGCCCGGCGCCGACGATGACCGCGTCCGCCCGTTCGGTACTCATGGGGCAACCGTAACCCGAGCGGTCACTGCGGCCAGGAAGGACTCCGGCCGAGCAGCGCGACGATCTGGTCCATGACGCAGAGATCCTCGGCAACACCGATCGCGGGGGCGAACGGAACCATCCCCAGCTTGCGCGGCGCGCCGTCCGGCACGGCCTGGGCGACCGGGAGCGCGGCGGCGAGCAGGTCGGGTTCCGGCTCGTAATCCACGCCGAGCGAGCGCGCCACGTCCCACCCGTGCACCAGGTAGTCGATGAAGTGAAAGCTGATCGCCTGAGCCGCCGGGAACCGCAGCACCGGGCTGAGTTCCGCCAGCACGAACTCCCGGTCGAGCACGCCGCCGGCACCGAACGCGGCCAGCACCCGCCCCGCCGCCGCGGCGTACTCCTTTACCGGATCGGCCGCGGGCGGTCCGGGCTGCCAGCGGGACAGGTCCCCGCCGTCTCCGGTCGCCGCGGCGACCCAGCCGTCATGCTGCGCCGTCATGTGCGCGAGCAGGTCTGCCAGAGTCCAGCCGGCGCAGGGCGTCGACCGGCCCAGGTCCGCCGGGCTGAGCTGGGATACCACGCCGACGGTGGCCTGGACGGCCCGGGCGTCCAGGGCCACGATGTCGTCTCCGGCCATGTTCTCGGTTGTCATAGGCACGCACCTCCGCCACCTATCATAGGCTCATGCTTATGGTATTCAAATGCTTATCATTGACGGGCTGTTATTCTTCCGCCACGATGACCTCGTTCCCGGACGACCGACGTGACCTGGCCGCCATGTTCGTGCCCCTGGCCAGGGCGCTGGTCGCGCGCGAAGAGCCGGCCCTGCAGGCGCATGACATCTCCATGTGGGGCTACGTCGTGCTGACCGCGCTGGCCGAGCAGCCGGTGCGGACCCAGGCCGCGCTCGCGCAGGCCATCAACGCGGACAAGAGCCGCATCATCGGCGTCCTGGACGACTTGCAGCAGCGCGGGCTGATCCAGCGCCGGCCGGACACCGCCGACCGGCGCGTGCACCTGCTTTCGCTGACCCCCGCGGGCGACCGGCTGCGGCGATCCGTGGAGGCCGCGATCCGCGACAGCGAGCAGGACGTGCTCGCGGCCCTGCCGCCCGCCGACCGCGAGACGTTCTTGCGGTCACTGAAGGCCCTGTACGAGCGCTACCGGGCGCCGTGAGAGTCTAGGTGCGGGAGGTAAAACTGTGAAGATTGGCCTGCAGATCCCCGACTTCACCACGCCGGACGGCCTGCCGCGGCTCGGCGCGGACCTGGCCACCGTGGCCCGCACCGCCGACGAGGGCGGCTTTGAGTTCATCGCGGTGATGGACCACTTCTTCCAGATCGGCATGCTCGGGCCGCCCGAGCGCGAGATGCTGGAGGCCTATACCACGCTCGGCTACCTCGCGGCCTGCACGTCACGGACCAAGCTGCTCACGCTGGTGACCGGCGCGGTATACCGGTACCCGGGCGTCCTGGCGAAGATCGTCACCACGCTGGACGTGCTGTCCGGCGGCCGCGCCTGGCTCGGCATCGGGGCGGCGTGGAACGAGGAGGAGTCACGCGGGCTCGGCATCTCCTTCCCGCCCGTCGCCGAACGCTTCGAGCGGCTCGAGGAAACCCTGCAGATCTGCCTGCAAATGTGGCGCGGCGACGAGAGCCCGTACCGGGGCAAGCACTATCAGCTCGAGCGGCCGCTGAACTCGCCGCAGTCCCTGAGCAGGCCGCACCCCCCGATCATGATCGGCGGTAGCGGGGAGAAGAAGACGCTGCGCTACGTGGCCAAGTACGCCGACGCCTGCAACTTGTTCCCCGGCCCGGACCTGGCCCGCAAGCTGGACGTGCTGCGCGCCCACTGCGACGCCGAGGGCCGCGACTACGACGAGATCACCAAGACTTGCTACTTCATCTTCGACGTGGGCGAGAAGGGCGAGAAGACCGCCGAGGTCATCGACCAGCTCGGGCACCTTGCCGAGATGGGCTTCAGCGCCGCGATCGGCCAGGTGGCCAACGTCTGGCAGGTCACCCCGCTCGAGGTGATCGCCGCCGACATCATCCCCGCCGTAGCCGGCCTTTAGGGTCTTTAGGGTCTTTAGGGTCCGAACGGTCCTGGCGCGTGCCCCGCGGCCGGCCAGCGGCGCTATCCCCTGGCGTCCTGGCTGGCCTGGTGCTCGCTGACGCGCTCTTCGTTGGCGTGCTCGACGGCGGCCGCGCTGCGGTCGTCACCCCGCGCGGACAGGCCCGCCACCACGCCGGCGACGTCGGCCACCGGGCGGTTCTGGCTGAGCTTGGCCTTGGCCTCGATCCGGGTGATCTGCAGCTCCAGGCCGACGATGGCGCGCAGCTGACCCTCGATGAAGGCGCGCGGCGCGTCGTCCACCGACCAGGCTGGCGGCTGGCCCGGTGAGGTCAGCCGGGCCGCTTCGTGCTTGGCCGTCAGGCGCCGGACGACGTCCTCGACCCAGTCCGGGTCGTCGTGCACGATGAGCCGGCCGTAGACGTGCGCCGTGACGTAGTTCCAGGTCGGGACGACCCGGCCGTGCTCGGCCTTGGCCGCGTACCAGGACGGGGACACGTAGGCGTCCGGGCCGCGCACGATGGCCAGCGACTCACCCAGGGCCGGCTTGCGCCACTGGTCGTTGTTACGGGCCACGTGACCGTACAGTACGCCCCGCTCCCCCTCGGCGGGCTCGTACGCGAACGGCAGCAACGTGGCCAGCAGGCCGTCCGCCGTGAGCGTGATCAGGTCGGCCGCGCCGTGCCTGGCCAGCAGCTCGCGCACGGCGGCGGCGTCGGTGGCGAAATGGGCGGGGATATACATACTCCCAGGCTAACCCGCGGAAGGAACGCCTCAGGCTGCCCCATACAGCGTCGTAGTCGTCCTGCCGGTGCGCCGCCTCCATCGCCTGCCGGGTCGGGACGATCATCCAGCGGCTCTCGAACATGAACGCCAGCGTGCCGTCGATCTTCTGCGGCCGGAGCTCGGCCGTGCTGGCCCGCTGATACGTCTCGGCGTCCGGGCCGTGCGAGGCGAAGGTGTTGTGCAGGCTGGCTCCCCCGGGTGAGAACCCCTCGGCCTTGGCGTCATAGACGCCGTGCACCAGGCCCATGAACTCGGACATGATGTTGCGGTGGTACCAGGGCGGCCGGAACGTGTCCTCGCCGACCAGCCAGCGCGGCGGGAAGATCACGAAGTCCACGTTGGCCAGGCCGGGAACCTCGCTCGGCGAGGTGAGCACGGTGAAGATGGACGGGTCCGGGTGGTCGAAGCTGATCGTGCCGATCACCATGAAGTTCGCCGTGTCGTACTTGTACGGCACGTAGTTCCCGTGCCAGCCGACCACGTCCAGCGGTGAGTGGTCGTAGTCGGCGGCCCACAGGTTCCCGCCGAACTTCTGCACCACCTGGACTGTTCCGGCCCGGTCCTCGTACGCCGCCGCCGGGGCCAGGAAGTCACGCTCGTTGGCCAGGCCGTTCGCCCCGATCGGGCCGCGTTCGGGCAGCGTGAACGCGGCGCCGAAGTTCTCGCACAGATAGCCGCGGGCGGACCCGTCCGGCAGTTCCACCCGGAACCTGATGCCGCGCGGCACCACCGCGATCTCGCCGGGCGCCACCGCGAGCGGCCCGAGCTCGGTACGCAGCAGGACCGCGCCCTGCTCGGGCACGAGCAGCAGCTCGCCATCAGCGTCGGTGAAGTACCTGTCGGCCATGGACCGGTTCGCCGCGTACATGTGCGCGGCCATCCCGCTACGCGTCCTGAGGTCGCCGTTGCCGCCCATCGTGAACAGGCCGTCGATGAAGTCAGTGCCAGCGGCGGGCATCGGCAGGGCGTCCCAGCGCAGCCGGTTCGGGTCGGGCTCGATCTCGTCGAACGGGGTGCCCCGCAGCGTCCCGTGGCCGATGCGGGAGAACTTCGGGTGTGCCGCCGAGGGCATGATCCGGTAGGCCCAGGTCCGCCGGTTGACCGCACGCGGCTGGGTGAACGCGGTCCCGCTGAGCTGCTCCGCGAACAGGCCGAGCGGCGCGCGCTGTGGTGAGTTGCGGCCCGCGGGCAGCGCCCCTGGCACCGCCTCGCTGGCGAACTCGTTCCCGAAGCCCGGCTGGTACGTGTCCTCCCCCCCGCCGGTCTGGCTGGTCTCCTGCGCGCGGACGGCGACGTCGGCCATGACTGCCTCCTCTAGCCTGCTCCCCCCATGAAATCACCGCCCGCACCTTACGACGGCGTCCGCCACCAGCGCCAGATCGTGTCGCGCTCGCCGTGCAACTAGTGCTCAACGGATTGGCGGACGTCGGAGTGATCCACCTGACCAGCCACTGAGAACCCGCTCGGCGGCGACACGCAGACATCCCCCGCGCCGCTCACTGAGCCATCCACGGGGCCATAGGTCTGGACACGTGCCGCGGTTAGAGTTGATGGTGGTCGGGGCCGGTCGGCCGGGTGAAGGGGGCCGTCATGCGTGATCACGGTACGCGCTTCGAATGCCTCAGACTGCGGCCGCACGACCATATGGGATGGGTTTTTGCTGGTTCCAGCGGTTTCGCCGCGCTCGCCGAACCGTACCTGGCCGAAGGCGCCGCGCGGGGCGAACGGCTGATGTACGTGGCCGCCGACCCCAGCCCCGCGGCGCTGGCGAGGCTGAGCGAGGTGGTCGGCCGACGCGCACTCCAAGTCGCGAGCACCGCCGAGGTGTACGGGGCCTCAGGGGTCGTCGACCCGCCCGGCCAGCGCGCCACGTTCGCCGCGGCTCTCGCTGACGCCCGGGCCGAAGGCTACAGCGGGATCCGGGTTGCGGCTGACAACACGCCCCTCGTCACCGATGAGGTGCGCCTGGCGGGCGTGCCCGTCACCATCCGGGGCACCCCGGCCGCCCTCGGCAAGCTGAAGGCTTCCGGCCTGCTGGCCAGCGGCCGGGTCATGCTCCAGGTCGCTGGCCCTGATCAAGCGCGGGCCGGCTAGCCGCCCCGGCGGGCGGCGAGAGCGGCGAGCTCGACCCGGAAGCTGAGACCGAGCTTGGCCAGGCTGTTGGAAGCGGCCATCGGATGCGTTCGCCGGAGTATGAGGTGGGATCCTGGAAGGGGCGGGCGCATGGAGGTTAGCGATGGCGGACAAGTGGCTGACGTTCGATTGCTACGGGACGGTCGCGGACTGGAACACGTGCATGAGCGGGGCGCTTGGGGCGATCGCGGGACCCGGCGCCGACCGGCTGCTCACCGCGTACCACCGGGCGGAGCTGGAGATCGAGGCTGGTCCCGGCTGGCGACCGTACCGGGAGGTGCTGACCGCCGGGCTGACGCTGGCGGCCGGGCGCGAGCACATCGCGCTGCCCCGCGGCCACGAGGACGCGTTCGTCCGGGCCTGGCCGGACATGCGGATCTTCGAGGACGCCGGTCCCGCGCTGACCGCTCTGGCCGGACACGGCTGGCGGCTGGCGTTCCTGACGAACTGCGATGACGACCTGTTCGCCACCACGTTGCCACAGGTGCCCGCACCGTTTGACCTATGGGTCACGGCGGAGGAGGTGCAGAGCTACAAGCCGGACCTGGCGCACTTCAGGAAGTTCGCGGAGAAGACCGGGGCCACCAGGGCGAACTGGATCCACGTGGCCAACAGCTGGGTGCACGACATGATGCCCGCGGCCCGGATGGGGCTGCGTTCGGTGTGGGTGGACCGGGACCTCACCGGGCATCCGGCCAAGCTCGCGGACCGGCGGGTCACCAGCATGCGCAGGCTCCCGGAAGCGGTCAGCGACGTCAGCGCCATCCCCGCTAGGGACTGAGCGGGCCGGCGAAGGCCGAACCGTCGCTGGTGCAGGCCGCGGCGGCGGTGATGCCGCCGTTAGACTGGGCCAGGCCGGTCACGCCGGAAGAGGACGCGGAGGCGGACGGGCTCACGCTGGCCGACGGCTGCGACGGCTGGACGGTCGGGGTGGCTGACGCCTGCGGCGTCATCGCGGTGGCCGGGGTTTGCGGGCTTACTGGGGCCAGGCCGGTGAAGTCCGAACCCAGGATCAGGTCCACGGTGCCGGGGGTCAGGCTGGCCACCTGCAAGGAGGTGACGTTGGTGAGTTCCTTCTTGAGGGTGTTCACCGCAGCCATGTCGGCGGCCGAGGAGTACTCGATGACCGAGTTGGTATAGGCGAAGTTAGGGGCGTCGCCGGTGCCGGTCACGTCGAAGCCGCGGCTGGTCAGTCCGGCGGCCGCCTGGCTGGCGACGTGCGTGACGCCGGAGCCGTTCAGCACCTCGACCTTGACGTTGGCCGGGCTGGTGGTGAGAACCTGAGCGCCGCCCGAGGAGGAAGGCGCCGGGGTCGAGGAGACCTTCGGTACGGTCTGGTCCTTGGCGATGGCCGCGAACACCTGGCTGGCCTGCGGCTGCAGGAACTGGACCCGGTTGGGGTTCTGCGTCCACGGCTGGTTCGGCACGGTGACGAACTGGACGTTCTGGCTCGACAGGCTGCGGAAGCTCTCCCCGATCTGCAGCAGGTCCGAGACCGACATGCCGGCGTCCGTGGTCATCGAGGCAGCCGCGTCGGTGACCACGTTCAGCAGCTTGATCGGGTTGGACAGCAGGCCGCTATGCAGCACCCCCTTGACCACCTGGGCGGACATGAACTGGTCGCGCTGGATCCGCTCCAGGTCCGAGCCGTTGCCGATGTCCTCGCGCGTCCGCCAGAAGGCCAGCGCCTGGATGCCGTTGATGTGCTGCTCGCCCGAGTTGAGGTTCAGGCCGGAGACGGGATCGTTCACCTTGAACGGCACGCAGACGTTGACGCCGCCCAGGTCGTCGACGACCTTGACGAAGCCGAGCATGCCGATCCCGATGAAGTGGTCGATGCGGACGCCAGTCACCTGCTCGACCGTCTTCCACAGGCAGGTCGGGCCACCGATCTGGAGCAGCGAGTTGATCTGCACGGCGCCGGCCGGGTTGGCCTGCTGGCCCGTGTAGCCGGTACCGCTGTCGCACTGGTACACCGGCACCATGGTGTCGCGCGGGATGCTCATCACCGTGATCCGGTGCCGTCCGGGCGAGATGTGCACGAGCATGATCGTGTCGGTGTTGTTGCTCTGGTCGTGGCCGGTGCGCAGGATGTACTGCTGGTGCGGGGTCAGGCCGGCCCGGCTGTCGTCGCCGTAGACCAGGATGTTCAGGGAGTTGGTGCTGTATACCGGCGGCCGGTGGCCGAGCGCGGTCGACGGCACGGTGACGCGGGTGATGCTGTCGTAGACGGCGCGGTACTTCAAGTATGCGGTCAGCGTACCCCCGGCCACGATCACGACCGCCGCGACGGCAACCCAGCGGAGCACGTGCCGCTTGCCCCTCCGCGGCTGCCTCCGCATGCCTGACCTCTCGCTACGACTGGGGTAGCCAGTCGTTTGCAGAACGGGTTTCCGAATTCGGTAGTTCCCAAAATGTTACCCAGTAACCGAAGTTTCACCCGTATCAGCGTGCCCTCAGTAACCAGCCCGTAAGGGGTTGACCGTGGCAGCAGCGACGGCCAGGCGGCGCAGCGCGGCACGGACGAGGGCGGGGTCGGTGGTGGTCCAGAACGGCGGCAGCGACGCGCGGAGGAAATCACCGTAGCGGGCGGTCGCCAGCCGGGGATCAAGGACCGCCACCACGCCACGGTCGGTCATCGTCCGCAGCAGCCGGCCGGCGCCCTGGGCCAGCAGCAGCGCGGCCTGCGACGCCGCGACCGTCATGAACCCGTTGCCGCCGCGGGCGGCCACCGCGCGCTGCCGGGCCGAGGCGAGCGGGTCGTCCGGCCGCGGGAACGGAATCCGGTCGATGACGACGAGCTGTAGCGAATTCCCTGGCACATCCACGCCCTGCCACAGCGAAAGCGTGCCAAACAAGCAGGTCGGCTCGTCCTCGGTGAACTGCCTGACCAGCTGGGCGGTGAGGTCGTCGCCCTGGCAGAGCAGCGGCTGGCTGATCCGCTCGCGGAGCGCCGCGGCGGCCTGCTTTGCCGCGCGCATGGAGGAGAACAGCCCGAGCGTACGCCCGCCTGCGGCGTCGATGAGCTCCTGTAGTTCGGACAGGTACGCCTCGGGCAGCTGGTCCCGGCCCGGCGGCGGCAGATGGCGAGCCACGTACAAGATGCCGCTGCGCCGATGGTCGAACGGCGACCCGACGTCGATTCCCTTCCACGCGAGGGGCTCCGGGGCCCTGGGGGGACTTGTCCCCCCCAAGGGGGGTCCGGGGGGATGGGTCTCCCCCAAGGGGGGTCCGGGGGGATGGGTCCCCCCAGGAGCGGGGGGGTCTGGGGGGGTCGTCCCCCCGGCTAGCGGAGCCGGCACGTTCAAACCCCACTGGATGGCCAGGGGCGCGAACGAGCCGCCGAGGGCGAGCGTGGCCGAGGTGAGGGCCACCGTGCGCTCGCCGAACAGCCGGGACCGCAGCACCCGGCCGACCTCTAGCGGCGCCACCCGCAGCGTCGGCGGCCGGCGTGTGTCGTCCGGCGCCCGGTCGAGCCAGACGACCTCGCCGCGCTCGGTGATCTGCTCGCCGAATGCGTCCAGGATCCGGCTGGCGGTGCGCTGCAGCTCATCCAGCGAGGCCAGGGTCATCCGGGCGGTCGCCATCCGCTGCGGGTCTTCCTCCTCAGACGCCGCGCTGGCCCGTATTGCGTCCGCGCACGCGCCCGACGCATCCTGCACGGAGGTCAGCGTGGCGGCCAGCGTGTCAGACAGCTGATCCATCCGGCCCACGGGCGCGTCGCCGAGATCGATGCTCAGCGCGGCCGCCGCCTCACGCAGCCGGTCGGCCATGGCCGCCGGGGCGGCGCCCTCGGTCGCGGCGGACTCGGTGAGCCGCCCGGCGCGGCGGGCGGCCGCGTCCACCGCCGGACCCGAAAGCTCCCCCGTGGTGGCCGAGGTGACCCGGTCCACCAGGTCGTGCGCCTCGTCGATGATGACCACGTTGTGCTGGGGCAGGACGTCGATGTCGGACGTGGCGTCGATCGCCAGCAGCGCGTGGTTGGTCACCACGATGTCCGCCCGGGCCGCCGCGTCCCGCGCCCGCTCGGCGAAACAGCGGGAACCGAACGGGCAGCGCTGCGCGCCGATGCACTCTTGCGCGCTCACCGATACCTGTTGCCAGGCGGCCTCGGGCACACCGGGCACCAGCTCGTCCCGGTCTCCGGTGGTGGTCTCCTCGGCCCACTCGTGCAAGCGCTTGACCTGCCGTCCCAGGGGTGAGGTGGGACCAGTGTCTGCCGGGTCGAACAGCGCGTCCTGCGGGTCCTCGGCGACACCCCCACGCTCCCGGTGCAGGCACAGGTAGTTCCGCCGGCCCTTCAGGATGGCGAAGGACGGCTCCCGGTCGAGTAGCGGCGCCAGGGCCGTGACCAGGCGCGGCAGGTCGCGGTCGATCAGCTGTCGCTGCAGCGCGATGGTCGCCGTGGCCACCACGACCGTGCTGCCCGTGGCTAGCGCGTGCCGTACTGCCGGAACCAGGTAAGCCAGCGACTTCCCGGTGCCGGTGCCAGCCTGCACGGCCAGGTGCTCGCCGGTCTCGATGGTTTCCCGCACCGCCTCGGCCATGGTGACCTGGCCCCGCCGCTCCGCGCCGCCGATGCCGCTGACGGCGGCGGCGAGGAGCTCGGCGACATCGGGCACGGCCCGGCTGAGGCTGGGCCCGCTGAGGCTGGGCCCGCTGAGGCTGGGCCCGCTGAGGCTGGGCCCGCCGAAGCTGGACCCGCCGAAGCTGGCACTGTCCTCGGGGCCCTCGGCGACCTCGGTAGTGTCGGGGCTGGCGAGGAACGCGGGTTGCGGGGGCCGCGGAGATGACTTCCGGCTGCGAGCTGCGGGCACGTCGGAACGGTACCTCGCACCACCGTCAGCGACGACATCGCCGGGCGCGAGACCAGGTGCCACGGCGTGTCACGTGCTCCGTTCGGCATAATTTTGCCTTTGACCGGAAGGGATCAACCGATGACGAGTGCGGAAATTCTCAGCGACGCCTTCAGGCGCGTCCAGGAGACAGTGCACGAGGTGGTGCGGGGGCTGACCAGCAGCCAGCTGAACGCCCGGCTCGACCGCGACGCGAACTCGATAGCGTGGCTGGTCTGGCACCTGACCAGGGTGCAGGACGATCACGTGGCCGGCGCGCTCGGGGCGCCGCAGGTGTGGACCGAGTACGGCAAGCGGTTCGAGCTGCCGTTCGGGCCGGGTGACATCGGGTACGGGCACAGCTCGGAGCAGGTCGCGCAGGTTACGGTCCCCTCCGGGGACCTGCTCACCGGGTACCAGGACGCGGTGCACGCCCAGACCGTCCGGCTAGTCTCCGGCGTCACCGACGCGGACCTGTCCCGGGTGGTGGACGAGGCCTGGGACCCGCCGGTGACGATGGGCGTGCGGCTGGTCAGCGTGATCTCCGACTGCCTGCAGCACGCGGGCCAGGCCGCGTTCATCCGCGGCATCCTGCTACGGTCCGGCGTGGAAGACCGCGGCCAGCACCCGTAGCGCCAGCAACGCGCGACCGCCTCCGCCACGTGCCGGCGGTCGGCGCGGTGCAGCCCGCTGGCGAGCAGGAAAAGCAGTATCTCGCCGGGTCGACGGGCCGGGTCAGCCTGGCCTGCGGCTCGCCGGGCTGTACCCGGTCCGCAGGCAGCCACCGCCAGCCGTCGTGGGCGACCAGTTCAGCGGCCCACGGCGGTTCCGCGCCCCGGCGCGTGCAGGTCACCACCGAGGCGTAGATGGCCGCACGGGTCGCGCGGCGCACGGTGTCCGGGTCGCGCAGCGCGTCCCGGCCGAACCCGTTGCCGATCCACCAGGCGAGGAAGGCGCCGCCGAACGCGTCCCCGGCGCCCACCGTGTCGACCACGCTGGCCGGCGGGACTTCGGCACGGACCTGCTGGCCCGCGGCGAAAGCCCGCACGGCGGCCGCCCCGTCCGTGACCACCACGCACGCAGGTCCCCGGGCGGCCAGTTCCGCGGCAGCCTGTTCGGCGCCGTGACCGGGGAACAGGTAGGAAAGGTCCTCCGTGCTCGTCTTGACCAGGTCTACGCGGCGCAGGATGCGGTCAAGCCGGTCCAGGTAGGCCTGCCGGGAGGCGATCGCACCCGGCCGGCAGTTCGGGTCGAGCATGACCGTGATGCCGGCCGGCAGCGCGGCCACCAGCTGCTCCAGGCTGGTGCCGACCGGCTCCATGACCAGGCCGAGGCTGCCGATGTGCAACGCGGTGGTATCCGCGGGCACGATGGCCTGCTCGGCCCCGATCGCGGCCGCCGAGGTGTCCGCCAGGTAGAAGTGATAGCCGGGGATGCCGACCGGGTCGACGTCCACCATCGCGAGCGTGGTGGGCGCCTCGGTCGGGGCCTCGATGGCAGCCAGCACCCCGTGGCGGTCGAGGTCCTCCCGCATCAGCCGCCCGAAGCGGTCGCTGGACAGCCGGCCCAGGAACGCCGACGGCAGGCCGAGTCGGGCGACGGCGCGCACGACGTTGAACGGGCCGCCGCCGAGTTTGGGATCGATACGACCGGCCGGATCCACGATGAGGTCGATCAGGGCCTCGCCCGCGACGGTAATCATGCCCAGCCCCAGATCATGTTCTTTCCCGCCCTCTCACGACGAGGCGGTACCCGTGCTCTCCGTCCGGTCGCCGCCGTCACGGGCCGCGGCGCTGCTAGCGTCCTCGGCCGCTCGGTCGGGCGTGCTCGCGCCGGTCATGATCGCCACCGCCTCCTCCATCGTATGGCTTGGCCAGGTGATGACGCCCGGACGGCGGCCCAGTCGCTGGATATGGATCCGGCGGCGACCTCGAAGACCATGCGGACGCGTTCATCGAGCGAGGTTCGGGCGAGATCGGAGCTCGTCTAGACACCTAGGTCCCTAGACCGAGTGTGCAGCAATTTGACCCGAACCGGTGCAACTTCTTAGCCGCACTTCCGGGTCCTGCATAGGCGCCGCGAAACGACCTCATGACATCGGGCGTTGGCTTGCGCCGCGGCCACCCCGGCGAGAATAATGTTCGCTGCGCGGCGAAGCCCACGGTTAGCCGCTCTCGCAGGTCCAGAGACGCGGCCTAACTCACTCTCGCGCGGACAGATGGTGGTGGTACGTGTCTCAAGAGCGCTATCCGGTGCTGTGGATCGGCCAGGTAGCCGTGGTCACGCTGCCCGCGGAGATAGACGTGACCAATGCTGACATGGTCTGGGACGAACTCCTGAGCGTCCTGAACCATGGTGCGGCTTTGCTGATCGCGGACCTGAGCAAAACCAGCTTTTGCGATTCCGCTGGAGTAAGCGCCCTAGTACGCACGTTCCGGCGAGCCACTACGGGTGCAAGCGCGATGCGACTGGTCGTTAACACGCCGGCGGTGCAGCGAGTGCTCTCGATTACCGGCGTAGATCGCCTGGTCGACACATTTCCCAGCGTCGCCGCGTCGCTGGCGAGCCACGGCGGCCAATCAGCCCAGGCTCAACCGGACAATGCCACCGCGAAGGCCGATACCGATGGCGGTGGCGCTTAAGGCTGTCCTTCCTCGAAGGGCGGCGCGGGCGGCAGCGGCTCACCGGTGACACTGGTCACGACCGCACCGGCGATGTCCCGGAGTTTCACATTGCTATTTTGCGAGGCAGACCGCAGGATCGCGAACGCCCGGGACTGGTTGCAATGCTCCCTGGCCATGATTATCCCGAGCGCCTGATCAATGACCGTCCGCGAAGTCAGCGACGAACGCAATTGCTCGATAAGGGCGGCGTGCGAGGCTAGCCTTATGGCCAGCGTCAGTGCGCCCGAGGCATTTTCGGCGAAGTTCTCGGCGCGCCGCGCTTCGGCCGCACCGAACGCCGACGCCGTACGCGCGTACAAGTTGAGGGCGCCGACCGGCTTGCCGTCCGCGTTCAGCGGCAGGGCCAGGCAGGACCGGATCCCGTGGGAAGCCGCCTGCGCCTCGAACTCGGGCCAGCCCGCCTTGTCGGCGGTGTCCTCGATGCGCACCGTGTGGCCATCCCGCATGGCGTGCAGGCACGGGCCGTCGTCGAGGTCGTACTGCACCTCGTCTACCCGCGCGGCGACCGGATCGCTGCACGCCACGGTGACCGGCCGCCCATTAGGCTGCATGGTCATTCCGCACGAAAGCCCGCCGCCGACCAGGCGCGCCGCCAGCACGGCCATCTCGTGCAGGAACTGCTCGACGCTCTTAGTGCTGAGCAAGGCGCCGTGCAGGTCCTTGAGATCCTCCGCGTCGGCGAATTCCGTTGTGGCATCTGCTCCGAGATCTTTATTCATCGGCACACCCATCTGACGGATACGCACCATCACATCCTGGCATCATTTTCGTTTTCAGTCCTCTACCCTTAGCCAGGGGATCAAACGTGGCCGGCCGTCGCTGACGCAAGGAGCCGGTGGGCTCGCTCCGGTCTCGGCTAACGCGACCTTCCGCCCGAATCGTTATATGTAGTGATTGCCGGTGACAGAGTGGCATGCGATTCGGGAAACTCATACCGTTCGGCATGTGACGGACGGTGCGGAACCTTATGATGATCGAGACTCATTTGGAGGCCGCTGCCGATCGCGGTGCTCACCCAGCCGCTCGCGGGTCGCAAGCGGCGCCGCAATGCCTGATGGAGCAAGGATGAAATCGCGGAACGTGCTCATAGCGTCGGCCGTCGCGGTCATGATGCTGGCCAGCATGGTCATCGGCAGCTAGCCCGCCAGGATTCTCCTGAGGGGCCGTCATCGTCGAGCCCACTCCTCGGCGAGCAGCCGGTAGGAACGGACCCGGTCCCCGTGGTCGTGGGTAATGGTCGTGATGATCAGCTCGTCGGCTTCGGTGGCGTCGCGGAGCCGCTCCAGCTGGTCCGCGACTTGGCCCGGGGTGCCGACGAACTGGGTGTCGATGCGGTCGGCGACCAGCTCGCGGTCGGCGTCGCTCCAGACGTGGCGGCGAGCCTGCTCGGGGGTGGGGAACTGGATGGCGCCTTCGGCGGTGCGGATGCTGCGCACCCACAGGCCGTAGCCGGTAGCTAGCTCACGGGCCGCGGCCTCGGTGTCGGCCACGACGACGTTGGCTGAAACGCTGACGTACGGCTGGCTGAGGACCGCGGAAGGACGGAACGCGGCCCGGTAGCCGTCCACCGCCTCGAGCACGGTGGCCGGGCTGACGTGGTAGTTCGCGGCGAAGCGCAGGCCGTTCCGGCCGCCGACCTCGGCGCTTTCACCGCCGCTGCTGCCGAGGATCCAGACCTGCAGCGCCGCGCCCTCGCCGGGTACCACGTGGGCCTCTTCCCCCTCCGGGGAGCGGTAGGTGCCGGCGATCAACGCGAGGACGTCGTTGACCTGGTCGGTGTAATTCTGCGGCTCCGCGTGCGGGAGCTGCAGCAGCGTCTTCTGCATGGCGAACCGGGGCGAGCCGAGCAGGTGCTGGAAGGAGAACCGCGGCGGGATGAGCAGTCCGTTCGGGGTCCGGCCGCCGCTCACGGTGGCCGCGGCGCCGCCGCCGGCCAGCGCGGGCGCCCTGGGTTCGCGCGGCCGGCCGCCGGAGCGGCCCAGGCCGAGGTCGAAGCGCCCCGGGTGCAAGGCGTCCAGCAGGCCGAACTCCTCGACGGTGGCCAGGGCGGTGCGGTGCCCCATCTGCACCGCCCCGGAGCCGAGCCGGATCGTGGACGTCGCGGCGGCGGTCAGCGCCAGCACCACGGCCGGGGACGTGCCGGCCACGCCGGGATTGAGATGGTGCTCGGCGAACCAGTAGCGGGTGTAGCCGAGCCGTTCGGTCTGCTGGGCCAGGTCGATGCTGTTCCGCAGCGCCTGGGTCGCGTTCGAGCCGGACGAGATCGGCACCAGGTCCAGGACCGTCAGCGGGGTGGTCGTCATGCGGGCTTCCTCCTCAACCGGTGGCCGCGACGGCCCGGGTGGTCGCCGTCTCGCCGGGGCGGCGCAGCGGGGTTATCGGGTCCAGGCCGAGGTGGTCGCGCAGCGTGGTGCCGGTGTAGTCGGCGCGGAACACCCCGCGCTCCTGCAGCAGCGGGACGACCTGGTCGACGAACGGTGTCAGTCCGCTGGGTGTGATGTGCGGGACCAGGATGTAGCCGTCGGCGGCATCGGCCTGGACGAGTTCGTTGATCGTCGTCGCGATCGTCTCCGCCGAGCCGATGAACGACTGCCGGCCGGTCACCTCGATGACGACCTCCCGGGCCGACAGGTTCCCGGCTTCGCCCCGGGCCCGCCACTCGCCGGCCAGCATGACCGGGTCCTTAGCGAACTGCCGGACACTGGCCCGGCCCTTGGAAATCAGGTTGTCGCTGACCACCGGGTCGAAGGCAGGCAGGGGCCCGTCGACGTCGAAGCCGGACAGCTCGGTGTTCCACAACTGCTCGATGAACTTCAGCGCAGTCTGCGGCGAGACCTGGGCCCGCCGTACGTCGCGGGCGATCTCGGCCGCCTCGGCGTCGGTGCCGCCGAGCACGAACGTGGCCGCGGGCAGGATCAGCAGCTCGCCGCGGGTGCGGCCGAACTTGGGCAGCCGGCCCTTGACGTCGGCGTAGAAGGCCTGCCCGGCCTTCAGCGACCAATGGCGGGAGAAGATCGCATCCGCCGACGCGGCGGCGAAGTCGCGGCCCTCGTCGGAGTCGCCCGCCTGGAAGATCACTGGGCGCCCCTGCGGGGAGCGTGGCACGTTGAACTGTCCGGCGATGTCGAAGAACGCGTCCCGGTGGCGGAAGGCCCCCGGTGCCGCGGTAGCCAGGAACTGGCCGGTACCGGCGTCGGCCAGGATTTCGTCGCCGTGCCAGGAGTCCCACAACTCGTTCGCCGTGGCCAGGAAGGTCCTGGCCCGCTCATAGCGGTCGCCTTGGGCCAGGTAGCCTCCGCGGCGGAAGTTCTCCCCCGTGAAGGCGTCCCAGGAGGTAACCACGTTCCACGCCGCTCGCCCGCCGGAGAGGTGGTCGAGGCTGGCGAACTGGCGGGCTACCTCGTAAGGCTCGTTGAACGTGGAGTTGATCGTGCCGGTCAGCCCGACGTGCTCTGTCACCGCGGCCAGGGCGGCCAGGATCGTGAAGGTGTCGGGCCGGCCGACCACGTCGAGGTCGTAGATCAGCCCGTTCTGCTCGCGCAGCCGCAGTCCTTCGGCGAGGAACAAGAAGTCGAACTTGCCTCGCTCGGCGGTCTGGGCGAACTGGCGGAACGAGTCGAACTCGATATGGCTGCCGGCGGCGGGGTCGCTCCACACGGTCGTGTTGTTCACGCCAGGAAAGTGCGCGGCCAGGTGAATCTGCTTGGTCATGGGTCTATGTCCTCGGAGAGTGGCAGCGGGCGTCTAGGCAGCGGCGTAGCGGTTGGCGGGGCGGGCCAGGCCGAGCAGCCCCCGGAGCGTATCCGCCTCGTAGGCGGTGCGGAACAGGCCGCGGCGCTGCAACTCGGGGACCAGCTGCTCGGTGAGCTGCGCCAGGTCGTGCGGCAGCGCGCCCGGGCGCAACCGGAAGCCGGACAGCCCGGCGGCCTGCCAGCCCTGCAGCAGGTCGGCCAGACCGCCGGCCGTCCCGGCGAAGACGAGTGCGTCGCTGCGGTACTCCGCCCCGGCGCGCTCGTCGAGACGCTGCTTGCGTTCGACGGCGGCGGTCTCGGTCTCGTCGAGGAACACCACCAGGTCACCGAAGATGTGCACGGTCTGCGCGGCGCGGCCGGCGCGGGCCTGCTCGGTCCGGATCTGCATCACGATCTCGGCGGCGTGGGCCGCGTCGCGCGGGGTGACGAACCCGACGTCGGCCGAGCGCGCGATCAGCTGGTACGGCACGCTGGCGTGGCCGAGGGCGGCGACAATCGGCTGGCCCTGCGGTGGCCGCGGCGTGATCGACGGCCCCTTCACCGAGAACCAGCGGCCTTCGAACTCGATGTAGTGCAGCTTGTCCCGGTCAATGAAGCGGCCGGTGGCTACGTCGCGGATTTCCGCGTCGTCCTCCCAGCTGTCCCAGAGCCGGCGCAGTACCTCCACGTAGTCGGCCGCCTCATCGAAGTGGTCGGCGATCAGCCGCTGCACGTCCGGATCCGCGAGGCGGTCCGGCTGCAGCGGCGGGATCTCCCGGCGGCCGAAGTGGTGCGCCGTGCCGGCGCGGACGCCGACCTGAACCCGGATCCCGGCCCGGCCGCTACTCACGTAGTCCAGGGTGGCGATGGCCTTGGACAGGTGGAACGGCTCGGTGTGGGTGGTGATCACGGTCGGCACGAACCCGATGTGCCGGGTGGCGGGGGCGGCCCGGGCCGCGATCAGCACCGCGTCCAGACGGCCCCGGACCCGGTCCAAGCGCGAGTCGGCCCGGAAGCGGTCGTCAGACTGCAGGTCCAGCCCGTCCTCGATGGTGAGGAAGTCCAGCAGGCCACGCTCGGCCTGCTGGGCCAGCTCGGTCCAGTAGCCGGCGGTGAACAACCCCTGCGGCTGGGCGTCGGCCTCCCGCCACGCGGCGGGATGCCAGCCAGCGCCATCGAGGGCAACCGCCAGGTGCAAGGGGGCCGGCCAGCCCGCCGGGGCGCTCGTCACGGATCAGCACGTCCTTTCCGATCAGGGGCAACTGGTATAACGGAATAGTTTTACCCAGTATTTCGCTAGACATGGTGGCCTACGGCGGCCGGGTGGCCTGGTCCTGGACCGTCATGGCCTCTCCTTTCCAGCGGGCTCTCAGCACGCCATTTAACCCGAACTTAAGTCGTGTTCGCAGCGTAGATTCGGGTCCTGACCTGCGGGGATGTGCCGGGCCAGGGGTGGGGCTTCTGGCTGCGTGAGCCTGACCGGGACGGGTGATCCGAGCAGTTCGAACGCTCGGGCCTGGACCGGGGTCGGGGTGGTGATCTTCTCGATGTGCTGCCCGTTGAAATTGATGACCTGCCGGGTCAAGGTCGCCAGGTGGCCGAGGAGATCGCGGTAGCGGTAAAGGGTCAGGCCGTCGGGTGTTTCCTTGACGGCGTCCTTTTCCGCGGCCAGGGTGTGCTTATCATCGTTGAACCCTCCTGCAGGTGACGGTCGCGCTGAACATGGCGGCGCTGTTGCACGTCGCCCAGGCCGCCGATCCCGCACCTGATCGACGTGGCGGTGATGTCTCCGCAGCAGCTTGCGCCAGCTTGAGATTGAGTAGCGGCCCCCAGGTCCCCAGGCCGAGGGGCCAGGGTAACGGCCAGCGTTGTCACTGGCGCGAGCGGCGGCCCGCGGCGCGATCGTAGGTGGCGTAACCACCGTCGAGCCCAGACACGGAGCCCGGTCGATGCCCAAGCAGGTAACTACCTTGATGGCCTGGCTGCGCCGGCTGCTGACGGCAGACCCGGGTCCGCTCGCGGGCGGCTCCGCGCTGTTCGTCACCGACGGACGCAGCACCGGCTACCAGGCCGACGGCCGGATCGTGCCACTGGCGCCCGAGTCCCGATGCGCCATCCCCTACCCCGAACCGGCGGCCACCGCTGCGCCGCCGGTGCCAGTCACCGGAGGACTGTCATGACCACCACACCCAGTACCGCTATTACCCGGCGCGAGCCGGAACTGCCCGGCCAGACCGTCGTCATCATCGGCGGCAGCGCGGGCATCGGGCTGGAGACAGCCCGCCGGGCCCGTGCCGAAGGGGCCGAGGTCATCCTGGCCGCACGGCGTCCGGACCGGCTGCGGCAGGCCGCGGCCGAAGTCGGCGCCGGCCGTACCGCGGCCTTCGACGCCACCGACCCAGCCGCACTCGAGCAGTTCTTCGCCGGGCTGCCCGCGCCGATCGACCACGTGATGGTCACCGGGCCCGGCCCTTACTACGCGCCCCTGGCCGAACTGGACCGCGAGCGGGCGCACCGCGCCTTCGACGATCACCAGTGGCTGACCGTCGAGGTGGCCCGGCTGTCCGTCGGGCGGGTGCGGCCCGGCGGCACGCTGCTATTCATGGGCGGCACCGCCGGCCGCGGCCGGGGGCCCGGCCTGTCGCTCATCGCGGCGGCCACCGCCGCGATGCCCGCCCTGATCGCCAACCTCGCGGTCGAGATCGCGCCGGTCCGGGTCAACCTGATCGCCCCCGGCTTCGTCGACACCCCGCTGTCCGCGTCACTGCTCGGCGACGACCTCGAAGCGCGCCGGACCCAGCTCCGCGCCACGCTCCCGATCGGCCGCGTGGTCGGACCGGCCGACGTGGCCGCCCTCGCAGTCCACATCATGACCAACACCGCCCTGACCGGCGCCACCTTCGACATCGACGGCGGCCAGCAGCTCATCACCGGAGCGTGAGGCAATTACCGACCTGCTGGAACTGGCCAGACCAGCCGGGCTGGCGGACGTGCAAGCAGGGACCAGGGCACCGCCAGGGTGTCCACGGGCGCGCCCGGGCGCTCCGGGCGCGATCGTGGATATCACGCACGGTCGACGCCCTGGCCTGGCGCGCAGAGATACGGCCAGATAAGGAGCAGGACATCATGAGCGACACACTGACCTTGTCCATAGCCTCGGCCCCGCCGGTGATGACCGGCCGGATCTGATGGCGATAGACCGTCTCGGTGACGTTCGATGAACTGTGGCCCATGAGGCGGCTGATCTCCTCGATCGCCATCCCGTTGTCGGAACTGGTAGAGAGCAGTGTTCCAACCCTGCGAATGGGTCGGGGTTTCGGTGGTCGCCGGGTGGTATTGGTCAGGGTTGGTGATCGCGGGATCGGGCGATGTCGGCGGCGTAGCGGCTCGCTGGCCGCTTGGCTGCAGGAATGGCTCCCATGTCGATCATGTCGATCTCGACGAAGATCGACATGGCCGCTGACCTGGTGGGCCTTACTTACCCTCATGCGAACCGGGGCGTGACGTTGGCTGGACCAGTGATCGTGCTGTAGCGCGGTTATCGAGCCGTTGACTTGCACGGTCCGAACCGGTCGGCCGACGCACACGCCTCCGTCAGGCAACGTTCGGCCTGCTCTGTCGCCGGACGGAGCAGGCAGGGTCGTTCAGGGTCTGCGGCCGTGGAAGGTGCGGCGCAGGTCGCTGACCCAGGCGTCGGGGTTCTCCCAGGGGATGAAGTGGCCGCCGTGGTCGTGGGCGTTGACGTTGACGTGGTTGAACCACTCGGCCTGCGGGCTGGTTTTGAACGCGTAGACGCGTTCTTTGGCGGTGTGGATGCCGGGCGGGTTCTCGTAGGTGACGAAGGTGAGGCCGACCGGGGCCTGCACTATCGGGGTGCGGTCGTGGGCAGGACTCCAGGGGTAGCGGTTGGCGTTGGCGTAGTACCGCATCGAGGTGGCGATGGAATTGTTCACCCAGAGCCGGTGAGCGGGCCGGGGAACCCAAAGCCGGGCAGGGACGGCACGATGACCTCGAACGCATCGACGGGGTTAGCGCCGAACGCGGCCGGGTCGGCGAGCGGGTCGATCACCTTCGACCAGTGCCAGAACGTCCACGGCCAGCCGTGAGTGAGGATCAACGGGATCGGCCGCAGGCCACGGCCGGGCTTGCGCATGAAGTGCACCGAGACACCGGCGATGCTCACCTGGTAGTGCTCATAGGCGTTGATGGCAGCCTCGGCCTCGCGCCAGTCATAGCCGTCACGCCAATAGGCGACCAACTCACGCAGATAGCTGTCCGGCACGCCGTAGGACCAGTCCGCATTCCGCTCGTCCAGCGGCGGACGAGTCAGAGTGAGACGAGCGCGCAGGTCATCAAGGACCTCGTCGGACACACGGATCGGGGTGGGCTCCAAGGGAAAGACGTCCGGGGTGGTCATCGCGTCATTCCTTACTACCTAGGGACGGCGGTGTCGTCGGCGCGGTGGAGGGGCCGGCAGTGCCGCGTCCACCAACTCCAAATACGTACGACTTACTGCTCACGACCAGGTCCAACTCCACGCCGAGGAGTATCCCACCGCAGATAAGCCTGGGGCCGAACGATGCCGCGTCGGTCACGCGACCATCACCATGCCGTACCGAGCATGTTCAGGCTGTGACCCTCGTGCCCCGGGGCCGTCGCCAAGCGTCGCTGGGTGTGGCCTGACATGCCGTTCACCTGCGAAGGCACTGGTTCGTTGTGGCCTGACGTAGCCTGGCGCCCGGCGCTGTTGGCTCCCATCTTGGCTCCCGGGGATATCGTTAGCCGCGTTAATGTTCGAACGGCCGGGCATCGGGGGGTCGCAACTTCAGGTGAATTCGGGGAGCAGCTGCTCACTCTCCGCGGTCGTCCCCTGCCCGTTGGCGTCGACGGGCGCGCTGTGACGTGCTCGCCGAGGCCATCGGTGCACGGCGGGGGATCAGGACGTGTGGTGGGCGATGAACGCGGTGGCGGCGCCGGTGGCGGAGAAGGTGGCGCCGACTGGGAGCCGCTCGTTCCGGTTGACACTCCGGTCTTCCTTGCTGAGCTGCTGACCGCCCAGGCAGACAAGCATGCCCGGCGGCGGTGCACATGCGCCCGCGAGCACGGCGGTACCGGCAGGTACGTGTTCTACAGCCCTGACGGCGGCCACTACCGGCGCAGCAACTTCGCCCGGCGCGTATTCCGGCCTGCGACGGGCGATACGAGCCAGTAGACGGCAGGCCAGGCAGCCTAGTCGTGGTGGACGCGACAGCGTGGCCGGGCAACCCGGCCGCATCATGGCCGCCGGCGATGCCCGGGAAGCCGTTCACTCCCCCACCCGGGAGAGGCGCACCGCGCCTGGTCAGCACCGACGGCACGGGACACTGTTCGTCCTGCGGACGCACGGTCAAGCTGCGCCTGGACGGCAAGGCCGTCATCCACAAGACCATGGACGGGCACTGCCCCGGGAGCGGGCAGCAGCCCTGCGACGACGCTCCCCTCGCCTGCTGGCTGCCGGTCAAGGACGGGCTGACGCCCCATGGCCTGCGGCACAGCCACAAGACGTGGATGGTCGAGGACGGCATCCCGGAGATCCTGGCCGAGCAACGGCTGGGCCACGACGTTCCCGGGATGCGCGGCTTGTACGCCCATGCTTCCCAGCGGATGAGGGAAGAGCTGCTGACGGCCCTGCAGGGTCGCTGGGAGCAATCGCTGCGCCAGCGCGCCGGAATCCCCATCCGCACTCCCCCGTTCCGCTGCTCGACAGCCTCCTGGCGCCGTTCCGCGCCAACCCCGCGAGGGCGGGCGGAGCGTCATGACCGAACGTGGACGGGAAGAGCTCCGGCCCTACCTTCGCGACGAGCGACCGCCGGACGATGCCACCATCGTCATCCGCGGCGGCCCGGACACCCTCGCGGAGCTCACGATGCATGCCCGCCGGACGCATGACGCTTACGTCCTGGACGGTGAACCGCTGTGGGGGATCTCCGTGTACTGCGCGCTGGACGACGTGGGCCCCTCGTCCCTCGATGGCCTGCTGCGACGTTTTGCCTCATACCGAGCTGTGCACCTGCCGCGGACGGGCGATCTGCGGCACGTCGGATTTCCGTTGCTGCCGTCGTTCGGCCGGCCGCACTTCACGATCAGGCTCGACGGCGATGATCCGTCCGGGTTGACCCGGCTGCTCGACGCTCCGGGCCCTGCGGAAGCCAATAAGTATCATCGAAGAGAACGGCCGGGAAGGAGGTAACCATGATCCGCGTCGACATCACCTGCGACCTCATGGATGAGGACGAGACCGGTCATGTCTGGGCCTTCCTGCGTGACGCGCGCGATCAGGCGCTCGTCCAGCCCGGTGCCATCGTCGTCGCCGGTGATGAGGATGCCCCAGCCGTCGCCGAAGTGGTCGATATTGTCGACAAGCGCCGGCCGGGTGGTCCACCTTCGTATCCTGCCGGGGCTGCTCGAGGACTATCAGGCAGTTATCCAGCGAGCGGTCATACCGGCCTGACCGCGCTCCCGGACTGGGAAGATGATCTCCCAAATTCCTCCCAATATGGCAACAGCTCCCACCCCTGCGTGGGATGAGAGCTGTCCATATGGGCTCTGAGCTGGGCTTATATCTGTGGGCGATACTGGGATCGAACCAGTGACCTCCTCGGTGTGAACGAGGCGCTCTCCCGCTGAGCCAATCGCCCGCCGCCGGGTCTGGACCCGTCCACCGGAGGCCGAGGCCTCCGGGACGTGTCCCGGCGCTCCCATAGGGTAGCGCATCAGCACGGCGTGTCGCACGTCCGGCGCGGCGAAGGGACGCCGCCCGGACCGTTGTCACTCTACGTAATGGCCAAAACCTGCAAACGTGCGCACCGGAACGTCTTTAATTACGCTCAGTATTGTTATTGAAACGCCTCGTAGATAAATGCGTGAGATGAGCGTCACAGGCTATGCAATCGATGTACCGGAACACTAAACTGCATCAACGTCGCTGCCGGGCCTGAACAGCATTTGTCCAGGTCAAGGCCGTGATGAGGGCCCGTCTTCCGACTGGGGACGAAAGGCGCAAAACGGGATTAGTTACTACTCGGTAAACCTTACCCTCCGTGTGCGCGTCATAATCTCTAGCCGGTCACGTCAGATTGGCAGAGCCCGGTTATCCGGGACCGGCTAGGTAGGGGTGGTAGGCGATGAACCGAAGCAGCAGCACCACGATCTCGGCCGAGCTCGGTCTTAGGCTTGTTGTCCCGCAGCAAACGATTGTTCCGCTTGTGGCCAGTATGTACTACAGCGGCAGTGACCCATACGCGGTGCGCATGGCGTTCCACGTCGGCACCGACGAGCCGGTCGAGTGGATCTTCGCCAGGGACCTGCTGGCCGCGGGGATCGAGTCGCGGCAGGGCGAGGGGGACGTACAGGTATGGCCCTCGCCGGTGTCGTGCGCGGAAACCGACGACCTGGACGTGATCGTCCCGGCGGAAACCGGCGGCAAGGTCCTGAATATCGAGCTGTCGTCACCATTCGGCCAGGCCCACTTTGAGGCGCCCGCCCGGGCGATGTCCGCGTTCCTGGTGCGGACTTACCATATCGTCCCGGCCGGTAAGGAAAGCAGTTACATCGACATCGAGGCGGAGCTTAACGACCTGCTCCGCAACGCATAGGAAGCATCCCGGCCCGCGGCCGAGAACGCCCCGGTCCACTCCCCCGTGGTGGGCCGGGGTTACTTTGGTGACGAGAGGCCCTTACCGGAAAGACGGGGAGCGTTCCGCGGCTACCCGGCAGATCTCCGGTAGCAGGTCGTTGACCGCGGCAAGCTGGGCGGCCACCTCGCGGTCGACGTCCATCCTGGGCACCGACGAGCGCACCAGGTCGTGCACGGCCCGCAGCGGGACACTCGGCTCGGCCAGGGACGCCCGAAGGTCGATCCCCTGGATAGCGCAGCAGATCTCCACGGCCAGGCAGGCACGGACGTTGCCGATGACCTCGCGCAGCTTGCGGACCGCGGTCCAGCCCATCGACACGTGGTCTTCCTGCTTGCCCGAGGTCGGGATGGTGTCCACGCTCGCCGGGTGGGCCAGCACCTTGTTCTCGCTGACCAGCGAGGCCGCGGTGTACTGGGCCAGCATGAAGCCGGAGTTGGTGCCGGCCGCCGGGGCCAGGAACGGGGGCAGGCCGCGGGAGAACGCGGGGTCGAGCATCCGGTCCACCCGCCGTTCGCTGATCGAGGCCAGTTCGGACACGGCCATGGCGAGCATGTCGGCGGCGAACGCGAGCGGCTCGCCGTGGAAGTTCCCCGTGGTCATGACCTCGCCGTCGGGCACGATGACCGGGTTGTCCACCACCGCGCCCAACTCGGTCGTGATCACCTGGCGGGCGAACGTGAGCACGTCCCGCACCGCGCCGTGCACCTGCGGGGCGCAGCGCAGGCAGTAGGCGTCCTGCACCGCGTGCCTGCTGTGCCGGTGGCTGGCCAGCAGCGGCGACCCGGCCAGCAGCCCGCGCAGGTTGGCCGCGCTGACCAGCTGGCCCGGATGCGGCCTGATCACCTGGACCCGCTCGTCGTAGGGCCGGTCGGTGCCGAGCAGCGCCTCGACAGAAAGCGCGCAGGCCACGTCGGCCCCCTGCACCAGCATGGAGGCGTCGTGCACCGAGAACGCCAGCAGGGCCTGCATCGGTTCGGTGCCGTTGACCAGCGACAGGCCTTCCTTCGGGGCCAGCGTCAGCGGCTCGAGCCCGTGCTCGCGGAGCACCTCAGCGGCCGGGCGCCCGGCCGGCGGATCGCCTGCCGCCCGCAGCCGCCCCTCCCCGATCAGCGGCTGGGCCAGGTGCGCGAGCTGGGCCAGGTCACCCGAGGCGCCCACCGAGCCCTTGCCCGGGATGACCGGCAGCAGGTCCAGCGCGAGCAGCTCAAGCAGCCGGGCCGGCAGCGCCGCGCGGACTCCGGAGTAGCCGGCGGCGAGCGTCCGGGCGCGCAGCAGGAGCAGCGCGCGCACGGTCTCATCGTCCAGCGGCTCGCCGATGGCCGCCGCGTGCGAGCGCACGATCGCGCCCTGCAGCGTGGTCAGGTCGGCCTCGCTCACCGGCGTGTCGGCCAGCGCGCCGAACCCGGTGTTCACCCCGTACACCGGCGCGCCGCCGCTGAGCGCCTTGACCACGACCGAACGGCTGACTTCCATCCGCCTGGGCACGTCCGCGCCCAGCGTGACCCGAGCCTGCCCGTGCGCTACCGCCACAACGTCGTCCACGGTCAGCGCGCTTCCGTCCACCACGACTTCTCGCATGATCGACAGCTTCCCACGCCCGGGCACCGGTAGCTACGCGAGATCTAGCCCGAAGGTGCAGGCCAGTCCCTCCACGCCGGCCGGGGTGACCCTTACGCTGCGACGGCGCTGCCCCGGAGAGCCCCGCTCGATCCAGCCGAGCTCGAACAGCCGGCTGGTGATGGCCGCGGCCAGCGCGCCGTTCAGGTGCCCGCGGCGCTGGGGATTTGGGTTCCAGTCGATGCAGGAACCAGCGAAGCGACGACGCGAGCGCCGTATCTCGCCGATATTCAGGCCGAACGAGCCCAGGACCTTCGCTCCGGCCCCGGTGACTTCGAAGCGAAGGGCGGGCGTATCACTACGCTCCGTTCGGCCTGATGATTTTTCCTGGATCAGGCCGCGGCGGAGCAGGCCGTCCAGCAACTCCACCCCGGCCCGCCCCGCCAGGTGGTCGTAGCAGGTCCGGGCCTGCGCCAGCGCGGCCGCCTCACGGGACTGGCGCAGGGTGCGGACCGGCAGCTCGGGGCTGATCAGGCCGAGCGCCTCCAAGGCCGCCGCGACCTCGTGGCCGGCCAGCCGGTAGTACCGGTGCCTGCCCTGCCGGAGGACGGCGATCATACCGCCGTCGAGCAGTTTGGCCAGGTGGAAGCTGGCGGTCGCGGCACTGACCCCGGCCAGCCGGGCCAGCTCCCCTGCCGCCAGCGGGCGATCCGGCAGCAGCGCCCGCAGGATCGCGGCCCGGGACGGGTCCGCGATCAGCGCCGCGGCCGGCGCGAAGTCTGCGTCGTAGGTCAGCGCGGGTGCAGTCATATTTCGACGCTAACCCAACTATCTTTCGACCGCGATCGAAGGATGACCGGCGTTTGAGTTTGCGTAAGCGGCAGGATCGGCTACAGTTCTGATCGCACCCCCCGGGTGCGGTGCGGACGTGGCTCAGTTGGTAGAGCATCACCTTGCCAAGGTGAGGGTCGCGGGTTCGAATCCCGTCGTCCGCTCTGAGGGGACCGGATGCCCTTGCGGCATGCCCTTTGTGGCGGAGTGGCCGAGTGGCTTAGGCAAGGGCCTGCAAAGCCCTGTACACGGGTTCGATTCCCGTCTCCGCCTCCATCCATCAGCCCTTTCAGCCGGGCGACGGCCGCCTCCCGGCCAGCGCCCGCCCGTTCACGCTTCCTGCCGCGGTAACCCCGCCCGTTCCGCCCCCGCCGCGGTAACAACCCCAATGGCACATCAGGGTCGTCCCAGCGACAGCAATGGTCCATCGGCGTTGTTCGGCCCGGCACCAGACCGCGAGGCGGCACGGCCCTGGGGCCGTGCCGGCGTCGAACAGCAGGCTGCCGATCCGGACCCCGTCCACGTCCGCGACCTGCATGGTGTTCACGCCGCCGACCGGGATCAGCGTCGGGAAGCCGATGCTTATTTAATGGCGTAACTTAACGGCGCGGACACGGACCGTCAAGGTTGGCAACACGCTCTGTATAAACGTTTCATGAATGCTTGTTATAAGGTTGATCAATACGGAGGCGTTTGGGGGGAGCATGCGGGAGCGACGGCGATGGACGGTCCGCGATCTGCGCCGTGACAACCGTTCAATCCTGCTGTCGTCGCTGTTCTTCGAACAGCCGCGCAGCCGGCAGGACCTCAGCGAGGAGACCGGGCTGAGCCCGGCCTCGGTCAGCAATGTCGTCCGCGAGCTGATCGACGACGGGATCGTGGTCGAGGCCGGCTCGGTGGATTCGGACGGCGGGCGTCCCCGCGTCCTCCTCCAGGTCAACCCGGACTACGGGTACGTCATCGGCGTCGACGTGGGCGAGATCCGGGTCCGCGTCGAGCTCTACGACCTGACGATGACCGAGCGCGCCAAGGCCGACTATCCGCTCGATCCCAGTCGGCACGAGGTCGGCGAGATCGTCGAGGCAATCCTGGCCGGGCTGGACACGGTGCTGGCCCGCAGCGGTATCAGCCCTTCGGCCGTGCTCGGCATCGGGGTCGGCGTCCCCGGCATCGTCGAGAACGGGCCCGACGGTCTCGTGCACGGGCAGAGCTACGGCTGGGACTCCGTCCCGCTGGGACGGCTACTCCGGTCGGGTACCAGCCTGCCGCTGCACATCGACAACGGCGCCACGACGATGGGCCAGGCGGAGCTGTGGTTCGGCGCGGGCCGCGGCGCCCAGCACGCGGTCATCTGCCTCATCGGCTCGGGCGTGGGCGCGAGCATCATCGCGCGCGGGACCACCCACCGGGGTTCCACGTCGAGCGCGGGTGAGTGGGGGCATACCACCGTCGTGGTGGGCGGCCGGACCTGCCGGTGCGGGGCGCGCGGCTGCCTGGAGGCCTACGCCGGCGCCGGGGCGATCCTGGATCGGTACGGCAGCCTACTGCCGGGCACCGACCAGGAATCCGCGCTCACCGCCCTGATCGGGGAGGCCGCGACGTCCGCGCGGGCGCGGGAGGTCCTCGACGAGACCGCGCTGTACCTCGGCGTCAGCATCGGCAACCTGATCAACATGTTCAACCCGGAACGGATCATCCTCGGCGGGTGGGCCGGGCTGCTGCTCGGCGAGCGGATCCTGCCCGCTATCCGTGAGGCGGCCCGCGAGCATTCGCTCCGGCATCCGTTCGCGCAGACCTCGATCGAACTCGGCCGCCTGGGACCGGACGCCGTCGCCCTGGGCGCGGCCACGCTGCCTATCGAGGCGCTCCTGTCCGGGACCAGGTTCGCGGCCACGAAAAGCGACCGTCCCGCCAGCTGAGACCCGGGTCAGCTGGTCAGCCGGTTCAACCTGAGTACCAGCCGGACCTACCCGGCTGGATGAGGCCAGCCTCGTAGGCGAGCACCACGACCTGGACCCGGTCGCGCAGGGCGAGCTTGGACAGGATCCGCCCCACGTGGGACTTCACGGTGGCCTCGGAGACGAACAGCGACGCCGCGATCTCGGTGTTGGACAGGCCGCCGGCCACCGCGATGAGCACCTCTCGCTCGCGTTCGGTCAGCGCGGCGAGTTGCGGGAAGCGCTGCTCCTGCTGCCCTGGAGGCAGCGGCAGGACCTGGGCGTACTCCTCGAGCAGGCGGCGCGTCACCCGGGGCGAGATGACCGCGTCCCCGGCCGCGACCGTCCTGATGGCCGCGACGAGCTCGCCGGGGCGCACGTCCTTGAGCAGGAAGCCGCTGGCGCCGGCCCGCAGTGCGCCGAACGCGTACTCGTCCAGGTCGAAGGTGGTTAGCACCAGGACTTTGGGCAGTGGCCCGGCGGCGGTGATCTGCCGGGTCGCCTCGATGCCGTCGGTGCCCGGCATCCGGATGTCCATCAGCACCACGTCCGGCGCGTACCGGCGGGTCAGGTCGACGGCTTCCTCGCCGTTGCCCGCCTCGGCCGCCACGGTCAGGTCATCCTCGGTCTCGAGGATCATGCGGAAGCCGCGGCGCAGCAGCGGCTGATCGTCCGCCAGCAAGACGGAGATGCTCACGCGGGCCTCCCGAGGGTGGCTTCGACCAGCCAGCCCTGTTCGGATGGCCCGGCCCGCAAGGTGCCGCCGTGCAGCGCGGCCCGTTCGCGCATGCCGTCGATGCCGTGCCCGCGCCGCCCGTCCGGGGCGGCGCCGTCCGGGGCGGTGCCGTCGTCGGCGACCCGCACCCGGACCTGGGGATCGTCGTAGACGATGGTGACCGACGCACGCCGGGCCGCGGCGTGCCGCAGCGTGTTGGTCAGCGCCTCCTGGACGATGCGGTACGCGGTCAGTTCGGCCGCGGCACCGAGCGGGAAGGGCGTGCCCTCGACGGCCAGGTCTACCGGCAGCCCGGTCGCCCGGACCCGCTCCACGAGTGCGCCGAGGTCGCCGACGCCGGGCTGCGGCGCCAGCCCGGCCGTCGGCTCGTCGGTGCGCAGGACACCCAGCATGGCCCGCATATCGGTCAGGGCCCGGCGGCCGACCTCGGAAACTTCGGTCATCGCCTCGACGCCGCGGGCCGGATCGGCCCGGCTGACGACGGCGGCGGCATCGGCCAGCGTGATCACGACCGACAGGCTGTGCGAGACGATGTTGTGCAGTTCCCTGGCGATCCGGGTCCGCTCGGCGGCGGCGGCGATCACCGCCTGCTGGTCCCGCTCGACCTCGAGCCTGCGGGCGCGCTCGTCCATCCAGGCCAGGTACCTGCTGCCCGAGGCGACCGTCAGCCCGGCGAACAACGCGGCTACCACCATGGCGGACAGGAACAGCAGCGAGCGTTCCAGCGTGCCGGCCGGCTTCCACTTGACCGCCGCCATGATCGCGCCGGCCTTGAGCACTCCGGTGGCGAGCAGGGTCCGCAAGCGTGACTCGTGAGCCGCCACCGTGTACAGCGCGACCAGCAGGGCCGCGTCTCCGAGCAGCGGGAAGCCGAGCAGCCACTGGGCGAACGCGATGGCGCTGGTGACGGCGAAGACCGCGGACGGATAGAGGCGGCGGACCGTGAGCGGCACGATCAGGGCGGTCTGCACGATGGCCGCCCGGAGGCCGGCGAAGCCGGACCCGGCCAGCCACACCGAGGACATGGCCAGCAGCACCGCGGCCAGCAGCGCGTCGGTGGCCAGCGGATGGGTGCGCATCAACCCGCGACCCCGGCCGAACAGGCTGCGGGTAATCTCGTCAGGCGGCTGCTCTCCTGGCCGCGCTGACACGGTGGCCAGGAGCGGGGCGGGGAGCCTGGTCGTGGTGCCCAATATGCGTCCTTCGTGGTGACCTACCGGCAGCGTACCCGGCCGGCTCCCGACCATCCGCCCTATGCGCGGCATCACCGCTGGTAGGAGCAGGTACTCGGTCCCCGTATCCGACCTGAGGATGAGCCGGGCGACCCGGAATTCGTCCTGCGGGATGTCCCGTCGGCGGGCGGCAGCGGCATACCTTTGCTTGTCACCGTCTGCCGCTGGAGGGACCTTGCCCGCTCAACTACCGCCCTGGCTCGATGGTGCCCTGGGCCTGGCGCGAGTGGACTTCGACCCAAAGACTCCCGCTCACCGGCAGCCTTCGGCCGCCCGCGTGCTGGTCGCGCTGGCGGTCTCCATCGCCGGATCGCTGGCCGCCGACGCGATCTTGGTTGTCATAGGCACGACGCTGTTCCCTTCAACCAAGGGTTACGCCCACTTCCAGTTCTCCGATTACGCCAAGCTGACGGTCATCGGCGTGGTGATCGCCTGCCTGGCCTGGCCGGTCGTAACCCGTATTAGCTCCGCGCCGCGCTGGTTGTTCTTCCGACTGGCGGTATTGGTCACGCTGCTGCTCTGGCTCCCGGACCTCTACCTCCTGGACCTGGGCCAGCCGGGCCGCGCGGTCGCGGTGCTAATGATCATGCACCTGGCCATCGCCCTGGTGACCTACTACAGCCTGGTGTATATCGCCAGGGTAAGGCCGGTGGCCCGGCCGGCCGGTCACGCCCGGGTGCGGGTGGCCGGCCCGGATCGCTACGCGGAGCACAGGAGGTGAAGGCGGCGTCCGGCCGCAGCCTGGCGGACGCCGTTCTGGCCCGAGCCGCTGGCCGCGAAGGTACCCGAGATCGCCTTGGTGTTCTGGGTGGTCAAGATCCTCACCACCTGCGGCGGCGAGGCCGCGTCGGACTACCTGGCCCTGGGCAACCGGCTGGTCGGCGGGGTCGTGGAGGTCGGCCTGGTGGCCGTCGCGCTGGTCTGGCAGTTCAGGACGCGCCGCTACAGCGCGGCCGCCTACTGGTTCCTCGCCTATGCGATCGCCATCTTCGGCACCGGGGTATCGGACGCCCTGCACCTGTTCGTCGGCATCCCCTACACAGGCACGACGCTGCTGTGGGCCATGGTGCTCGCGCTGATCTTCTGGCTCTGGTACCGCAGCGAGGGCACGCTGTCGATTCACAGCATCGTCACCCGGCGGCGGGAAGCGTACTACTGGGCCGTGGTGTTCGCCACCTTCGCGCTCGGCACCGCCCTGGGCGACTTTACGGCCACTGTGCTCGGCCTAGGCTATCTCGCGTCCGGGATCATGTTCTTTCTCATCATTCTGATCCCCGCCGTGTTCTGGTCGCAGTTCGGACTGAATGCGGTCGCCGCTTTCTGGTTCGCCTACGTGGTCACCCGTCCCCTAGGTGCCTCGTTTGCCGACTACCTCGGCCGATCAAAGTCGCTGAGCGGGCTCGGTCTCGGCTCAGGACGGGTCGCGGTGGTGGTGGCGGTCCTGGTAGCCATACTGGTCGGCTACCTCGCCGTCACCCGGCACGACATCCAGCCCGTGGACCGCGAGGCCGACCTGCAACTGAGTCCGCAAATTGCCCCAGGTAGGTCGCCGCGCCGCGGTTATTGATGTTGGTACGGGTAGATACACAGGCATGGTCAGGATAAGGCGCTGGGTCGTTGGCAAGCGCAAAAAAGTGGTCTGGTCCGAACCGCAGCTCCCGCCCTTCGTCAAGATCAACCCCGATAGCCCTCCCGGTCTGGGGGAAGGGCTCCAGCCGGGGGACATTTCGATGGGCGCGGCCGCGGAAGAGTTCCTCAAGATGGACGAGGGCGAGGACGAGCCGGTCTAGCTCTCTAGCTGAGCTGTGCCCTGATGGCGTCAAGTGCGGAGCGGATGTTCTCGACCGAGTTCGGTCTGCGAGCCGGATACCTGTCATGGGCCCGATGATAGGAGGGGCTCGATACGGGCGAGCGTTTCCATGAGGTTGGGCTCGGCGGTCAGGTCGCGCGCCTCGGCCGGGGACAGCCAGCGGAGCGGGGCGTGCGGGCTCTCCGGGCGGATTGCGTCGGGGGCCTGGGTGGCCATGAAGAAGCGCACGTCGGCGTGCTGGTGCGGGGGTTCTCCCTTGCCGGCCGGGACGTCGACGATGACGACGTGCTTGATCTCGGCGTCCGGCCAGGGCGCCAGGTCGGGCAGGCCGGTCTCCTCCTCGGCCTCCCGCGCCACGATCGTGAGCGGGTCGGTCTCGCCCGGGTCGCCGTGCCCGCCCACCTGGAGCCAGGCCTGCTGGCGCTGGTGCCAGCGCAGCAGCACCCGCGCGGTGGGCGGGTGCACGATCAGCGCGGACGCCGTGACGTGCAGCGGGAGGTCACGCTGATACGGGTCACCGGCGGCCTCCATGACCGCGCGCACCCGCTGGATATCGGCCGCCTCGGTGCTGCCCTGCGGGCGGTAGCGGTTCAGCAGCGTGACCAGGTCAGGCACCGAACAAGTATGGCAGCCGCCCGGTTACGCCGGGAGTGCAGGCGAAGATGTCGCCAGCATGCGGCTGCGCGCGCCGGTCGGCGGGGGTGAAGTTCTCCCGGGCGTGGTGATGTACAGGGTGCTCAGGTCGGCGCCGCCGAACGCGGCGGAGGTGACCTGACGGGCCGGCAGCTTTGCCTCGCAGGCCTGAACTGGAGACGAAGCTCGCGCCGATCCGCTTCCCGGGGTCAGCCATGAGTAGCCCTGGCCGCGAAGGGCGGCCCGGCCAGAGCCCTGGTGACCTGGTCGGCCGCGTCGCGGATGGCGACGCCAAGCTCGTCCATCCGCCAGGTCGGCCGGTTCAGCTTCAGCCCGGTACCGCTGATGGCGGCCACGCAGTCACCGGTCCGGTCGTAGATGGCCGCGCCCACGCAGAACACGCCGTCGGAGTCTTCCTCGTCGGGGACTGCGACTCCGCCACGTCGCCGAGCTTGGCCAGCGCCATGCCCAGCCGGTACCTGCGGCTCAGCCTGGCCCCGGAATCGGCCGCGAAACCCCGGGCGATCAGCGTCTGCAACAGCGCGAAGGCGCTGCTCTTGGAAACCGCGATCTTCTCGGCGAGCTCGGTCAGCGTCATGCCTTCCTGGCCCGCCGCGGCCAGCAGCTCCAAGGTATCGAGCGCCCGTTCCACCCCGTGCAGGCGGTAACGCTGCCCGTCGGCGCCGGAATCGTCCCGGTTACTCACCGGCTGTTCCATTATTTCGGGCGCTGTTCGGCATAGCAGAATAGCCTGGCATCCTCGGTCGCCGCCGTCAACAAATGAACTCTCGACAATGGTCCTTACGCTGCCGTGTCATTATGTCACGGCTCATTCGGATGTAGAGAATTATTATTGGCAGAGCAGAATACCCAGACCGTTCGGCAGAAAGATCTTCTAAAGGAGCAGCGGTGAGCTGAGTCGCCGACATGCTGGGCCGGAAGCCGTCCGGGTTGGCCTGGTGAAGTTCGGCGTAGACGGCGCGGACGAGTTCGGTGTTCGTGGCGGCCTGGTCGGGCTTGGTCCGGTAGCGGATGAGCCGCTGCTGCATGGTTCTCCTCCTCATTGGTCTGTCACTGGATCAGACACCGGAGGTGACCACAGCTAAGCGATGACTTTCCGGCGCTCGCGCTGTCCGTATGGGTGAAGGAGGATGCCGTGGTGACAGAGGCGGCGCTGGAACGGGCACGAAGCGGGGACGACCGGGCGTTCGGCGAACTGACTGATCCGTACCGGGGCGAGCTTCAGCTGCACTGCTACCGGATCCTTGGTTCGGTGCAGGACGCCGAGGACGTGCTGCAGGAGACGTTGCTGGCCGCCTGGCGGGGGCTGGGCCAGTACGAGGGCCGGGCGTCGCTGCGCACCTGGCTGTACCGGATAGCGACCAACCGGTGCCTGAACGCGCTGCGGGCCAGCAGCCGCCGGCCGCGGGCAGAACTGTCGGAGCCGTCGTTCCTGACCGCGGCGCCGACCCGGCGGGGTGAGCCGCTATGGCTGGAGCCTTATCCGGACGTGCTCCTGGACGGCCTGCCGGACCTCGGCGCGAGCCCGGAGGCCCGGTATGAGGCCAAGGAGGCGATCGCGCTGGCCTTCGTGACCGCCGTCCAGCATCTGCCGCCGCGGCAGCGGGCCGCGCTCGTGCTCAGGGACGTGCTCGGGTTCCGATCCTCGGAGGTGGCGGAGATGCTGGAGAGCACCGAGGCTTCGGTCAACAGCGCGCTGCAGCGAGCCAGGGCCACGATGGCGAGCCGACTGCCCGGACCGGGGCGAGAGCGGGCGCCGCTGCCGCGTTCGGCTCGGGAACGGCAGGTTGCGACGCGGTTCGCCACTGCCTTCGCCACCAACGACATCGACGGCGTGGTCGCGCTGCTGACCGACGACGCCTGGTTCACGATGCCGCCGGTCACGCTGGAGTACCAGGGCCGCGGGGCCATCGCTGCCTTCCTGCGCGATATCAGCACCTGGCAGGGTCCGAGGCGGTACCGGCTGGTCCCGACGCGGGCCAACGGCCAGCCTGCGTTCGGGTGCTACCTGCAGGAGATTGACTCGCCGGTGTTCGGCGCGCATGGGCTGATCGTGCTGACGCTGGAGGGCGACCGGATTTCCGCTGTCACGCGCTTCGTGGACAACGGGAACCTGGCCCGGTTCGGCCTGCCGGGGGTGGTGGCGGATTAGCCCGGGCAGGAACGTTGCATCGTTCGGGATAAATACGGTCGCGGAATCATCGGTTACCGCGGCGACCGTGTCTTGGTTTGGTGTGGTGGGTGTCTAGGTTTGGCGCGGTGTTGTCTTGGTTGGGTGCCGTGTCTTGGTGGCCCGCGGGTGCTGGCGGCGCGCAGGGAGGGGCTGGCTCTGGTAGCATCTCGGCGAGGCATTGAGGGCCGTTAGCTCAGCGGGAGAGCGCTTCCCTGACACGGAAGAGGTCACTGGTTCAAATCCAGTACGGCCCACGACTTTTTTCGAAATAATGTCCTGCGGCGGGAGCCAAAAGGGGGAGCCAGCAACCTGCGGTTTTTGGCATCTTCTGGCAGCTGAGCACAACATTCGCCGTTGCGATCTCTGCGCGAAAGTCTCCTGGCAAAACTTTGGTCAGCTTGCAGCGCTCATTTGCCGATGTCATCGAGCGCGGCGTCCCGCCAGTCTTTTGCGATCTCCAGGTCACGGTGGCGTACAGGCTCATCCACAATCATTCCCAGGTGCCCAAGTAACGTGGCTTCCTCGGCCTGTTGTAGTAACCACGTGGCCACCGTGCGTGTACGAACGGCGAGTACCCGTACACTCTGATACCGCGCGATACACGCTGCCGACTGGGGCGTGCGGCACGCGCTTACTGGCAGCCGTGGCGGCGGTCCTGGCCGGGGCGCGGTCATTCGCCGCGGTCGGCGAGTGGATCGCGGATGCGCCGCCGCAGGTCCTGGCTCCCTCGACGTCCGCCGGGATCCGCTGACCCGGCGGTTCGAGCCCCGGATGAGGCCACGATCCGCCGGGGCCTGGAGACAGTGGACGCCGCTGCTCTGGATGCCGCGGTGGGATCGTGGCTCGCTGGCCAGCTGAGTGCCGCAGACCAGGGACAGGACCGGGGCGAGCGGTGGCCGTGGACGGCAAGACCAACGAGATCACCCGGTTCGCGCCGCTGCTGGAACCCCTGGACCTGGCCGGGACCGAGGTCACCGCGGAGGCACTCCATACTCAGCGCGAGCATTCGAGTTTCTGGCCGTCGACAAAAAGGCGCACTACATCCTGGTCGCGAAAAAGAACCAGCCCGGCCTGTATGCCCAGCTCAAGAACCTGCCCTGGCGCAACATCTCGGCAGCTGACCGCCAGCGCGGCCGTGAGGAGCACCGCACGCTCAAGGCCGCGACCATCGCCGCCGGGGCTGGCCTTCCCGCACGCCGCCCAGGCCATCTGCCTGATCCGCCGGGTCCAGCCATGTCCGGCGGGAAGGGGCGCACCGTCACTGTCTACGCGGTCACCAGCCTGACCGTGACCTAGGCCATCCCCGCCCAGCTGGCCGGCTGGATCCGCGGCCACTGGCGGATCGAAGTGCCGGCACTTAAGCGCTGCGCCCCATCGTCTCGGCCCTGCTCATGTCTGGCTCAGCCTCTTGCGAGCCAGGGGCGCACGTGAGAGCATCCGAGTGGGTTCCGCATCCATACGGCGCCAGCCGGTCGGGGGTGGAAGATGCGATTTGATCATTCTGCGGCCGAGAGGCGGCCGCCCCAGGCGTCAGAGCCTGAGCCCCAAACGGCGGAGCCTTGGGCATGGTTCCCGCCCGACTTTGACGATTTTGATACCGCGATGGAGGTCACGGCCTACGTCTGCCGCGGTTGAGAGAGCCTGTATCGATGCTCGTGCGCATCCTCGGCTCAGCGGCCGGCGGCGGTGTTCCGCAGTGGAATTGCGGATGTAGCAATTGCGTTGCGGCGCTGTTTGATCCGCGCCTGACGCGCACTGGTTGCTCGATCGCCGTCAGCGAGGACGGGACGGCGTGGACGCTGTTCAATGCGGCGGCGGAGTTGCCGTCGCAGCTGGCCTGCTTTCCCGCACTGCATCCCCCCAAGGGGGTGCGAGATAGCCCGTTTGCGGCGATTGTGCTCACCGACGCCGAGCTTGACCATACGCTCGGTTTGCTGTCGCTTCGACAGGCTCCTGTGCTGACCGTCGCTGCGACGCGAACCGTACGTTCGCTGCTTGAGCACTCGGGAATGGGCGGAATGCTCCACGGGTACCTCAGGGTGGTGTGGCGGGAGATCGCCGCCGGAACCGACTTCCCGCTCAACCCCGCGCGACCGGGGGGGCTACGTGCCCGGGCGATCGCAGTGGGCACCGGCAAGCCGCCCGCCTACGCTGGCGCGGATCCCGTGCCAGCAGATGCGACCGTGGGCTTGCGTGTGAGTAACTCGTGCGGCCGGGACTTTGTATACGCGCCGTGTGTTCCAGCGCTGACGGACGAGCTGGTCGATGCTTGCCGGTCCTCTTCGCTGATCCTGATGGACGGCACGTTCTTTTCCGACGATGAGCTCGCCACATTCGGGAGGCCCCGTACCGCGCGGGACCTTGGGCATCTGCCGGTCGGCGGGCCGGACGGCAGCCTCGCCCAGCTCAGGCCGGAGATCCGCTCTCGGGTTGTCTACACGCACCTGAACAACACCAACCCGTTGCTGGCTGAGCACTCCGCCGCATCGGACCTAGTGCGCCGCGCCGGGGCGGCGGTCACTGTTGACGGCGCTGAATACGAACTGTGAGGGATCCGCCATGGCCGAGTCACTGTTGGATGAGCAGCAGTTCACGGAGGCGCTGCACGCCACGAGAGAACGGTACTGGCACGACCATCCGTTTCACCGGCGGCTGCACGACGGGAGGCTCACTGAGCACGAGATCCGAGCCTGGGTGGCAAACCGCTGGTACTATCAGGCGGCGCTGCCGCAAAAGGACGCCGCGATCCTCGCGAACTGCCCGCTGCCGGAAGTCCGCCGCCGCTGGGTCGGCCGGATCGTCTACCAGGACGGCGCCAGCGAGGGAGAGGGCGGCCTGGAGGCGTGGCTCCGGTTCGCCGAAGCGGTGGGCCTGACACGGGCGGAGGTCACCGCCGAACGGCATGTAATCCCCGGTGTGCGGTTCGCCACCGATGCTTATATCGCCTTCGCCCGCACCCGTCCCTGGCTCGAGGCCGTCGCAGCCTCGCTGACCGAGCTGTTCTCGCCTGATCTCATGCGTGAGCGGGTGACGGCGATGCGTCAGCACTACCCCTGGATTGACCAGGCCGGCTACGCCTACTTCGAATCCCGCACCAGCGCTGCGGCGAGCGACGCCCAGGTGGCTCTGGACCTGGTGCTTTCACACTGCCGCAGCCGGGCCGAGCAAGATGCCGCGATGGACGCCCTGACGTTCAAGTGTGACGTGCTGCGGGCCCTTCTCGATGGCATCGATCACGCGGTCTCAGATCGCGCCAGGGATCCGGCATAGGTAACTCCGTGAGCTGGGAACAGATCATCCCCCGTCTCCGGCCGGGGGTGCGGCTTTGCCACGACGACGTCCGCGGCCAGATGGCGCTGCTGCACCCGGAGGGCGTGGCCCTGCTTAACGCGACAGCAGGCGCTACCGTCGCGCTGGTCGACGGGAGAACCAGCGTGGCTGGCATCACCGCCGCGCTGCGCCAACGGTTCAGCGGCGTGCGCAGCCAGGACATCATGGCTGTCCTGAGCAGGCTGCAAGAGGCACGGCTGGTCGAGGCCGGTCCAGGTCACGCCGACCGACTGCCGCCCGCGGCACGCAGCGCGACCGCCGATGCGGCAGTCCCCGGCGCAACTACAGACCCCACTTCGCCAGCCACTGGACAGGCCGTCCCGGGTGGCACAGCGCCGCTCGGTCTGCTCGCCGAACTCACGCACCGATGCCCTCTGCACTGCCCGTACTGCTCGAATCCCACGCAGCTGACTACGGCGGCGGAGGAGCTGCCGACTTCCACGTGGCTTGACATCCTCGGCCAGGCCCGCCGACTCGGAGTGCTGCAAGCCCACCTGTCCGGCGGCGAGCCGTTGCAGCGACGCGACCTGGAGCTCCTCGCGGCCGGGGCCCGCTCGCATGGCATGTATGTCAACCTGGTCACCAGCGGCGTGGGACTCACCACCGATCGGGCCCGCGCGCTCGCTGACGCCGGCGTGGACCACGTCCAGCTGAGCCTGCAGGGCACGACCGAAACGGTGGCGGACCGGGTGGCCGGGGCGAAAGCCCATCGCCGCAAGCTCGAAGCAGCTGCCTCGGTGCGGGCAGCGGGCATGGTTTTGACCATCAACGTGGTGCTGCACCGCGGAAACGCCACCGACATCGACGCGCTCGTGGAGCTCGCGGCCAGCTTGGACGCGGAGCGGCTAGAGCTCGCCCACGCGCAGTACTACGGCTGGGCGCTGCGAAACCGGGCATCACTGCTGCCCAGCGCCGAACAGGTACGCCAGGCGCAGGCAATGGTACGTGCCGCCCGCACCCGCCATCCCGAGCTGGTGATCATTTACGTTGTCTCGGACTACTACGAAAAGACCCCGAAACCGTGCATGAACGGGTGGGGCAGCCGACAGCTGACCGTGACACCGGACGGCACCGTGCTGCCCTGCCCAGCGGCAATGGTCATTGCCGGCCTGGAGCCACCGAACGTCCGCGACGCACCGCTGGCGAGCATATGGGCCGAGTCGGCGGCGTTTACCCGGTTCCGTGGCACCGGATGGCAGCCCGAACCCTGCCACACCTGCCCGGCTCGACATACCGACTTCGGGGGCTGCCGGTGCCAGGCCTATCAGCTCCTCGCGGATGCCGCAGCCACCGATCCGGTGTGCCAGTACTCACCGCGGCGCGACGTCGTCGACGCGGCCATCGCGGTAGCGGCCGCGACACCCCCGCAACCGCTGATCTACAGGACGGCCTCCGTCCCCGGTCAGCACGCTGTGCCTCGGTGATAGCTGCTAACCCGTGCGCCGCCTAGTCTGTTCGTGGGCAGTTAATGCGGAGGGGAAGGCGCACCATGACGCAGACTCACGCGGCGACCACGGACGACCCGACCGTCTCGATGAACGCGATGCGTACCGGGTGGGACGCCGACCAGCCGCAGCTGGCACCGGATCAGGTGAGTGCCGCCGACTTCGGCCAGATCTTCTCCACCGCCGTGAACGGCCAGGTCTACGCCCAGCCGGTGGTGGCTGGGGACACCGTGGTCGTGGCCACGGAGAACAACCACGTTTTCGGGATACACGCGGTCACCGGGGCCGTTCTCTGGTCCCGCTCGCTCGGCGCGCCCTGGCCGGCGTCAGCGATCGGCTGCGGCGACCTGGTACCGAACATCGGCATCACCTCGACCCCGGTGTACGACGCCACGTCAGGTCTGGTCTATCTGACGGCCAAGGTGAACGACGGCCCGGACCTCAACCACCCGCACTGGTACGTGCACGCGCTGGACGTGAAGTCCGGCGCTGAGCATCCAGGGTGGCCGGTCACCATCCAGGGCTCGCCCGCCAACGATCCGGCCAACCCGTTCAAGCCGTTTACCGCGATGCAGCGGGTAGGCCTGCTGCTGCTCGACGGCGAGGTTTTCGCCGGCTTCGGCTCGCACTGTGACCACCAGCCATACGTCGGCTATGTCGTCGGGGTGAAGACCGGTACCCGGGCGCTGCGTATGTGGGCTACGGAGGACGCCGCGAGCGGGAAGGAGGCGGGCGTCTGGATGAGCGGCGGCGGTTTCGTCTCCGACGGCCCCGGCCGGATCTTCTTCGCCACCGGCAACGGCATCTCGCCTGCTCCCGGCCCGGGCGGTCGGCCGCCCGGCCACCTCGCCGAGTCCGTGGTCCGGCTGTCGGCGAACAGCGGCGCCGCCCTCACCGCGCAGGATTTCTTCAGCCCGAGCAACGCGGACAACCTGGACGCGAACGACCAGGATCTGGGCTCCGGCGGTCCGGTGGCGCTCCCCTCCTCGCCGTTCGGCACGGCCGCCCATCCGCACCTGATGGTCCAGGTCGGCAAGGACGGCCGGGTCTTTCTGCTCGATCGGGACGACCTCGGCGGCCGTAAGCAGGGGCCCGGCGGCGGAGACCGGGTGCTGGGTGTTGCGGGACCATTCCGTGGCGTCTGGGGGCACCCGGCGGTCTGGGGCGGAGACGGCGGCTTCGTCTACATCGCCGAGAGCGACGGCTTCTTGCGTGCGCTCAGCTACGGAGTCTCCGGATCCGGCACGCCCGTGCTCGCAACCGCGGGGACCAGCAGCGGCACGGTCGGCCACTACCCGGGCTCGCCGGTCGTGACCTCCACCGGCACCACCTCTGGCACGGCACTGGTCTGGGTCACCTGCCCCACCGGACCCGACGGCGCCGACGCGCAGTTGCGCGCCTACGACGCTGTGCCGGTCAACAGTGTGCTGCCGCTGCGCTGGTCGGCGCCAATCGGCACGGCCGTGAAGTTCCCGGTGGTCGCGGTCAGCAACGGCCGCGTCTACGTCGGCACGCGTGACGGCCATCTGCTCGCTTTCGGCCGCCCCGCCCAGGCGGCGCTGACCGGCAGCCCCGTCGACTTCGGCTCGGTCGCCGTCGGAAGCATCCGGTCGGCGAAGGCGACGGTGACCGCCACGCGCACCGTCACGATCACAGCAATCACCACCTCTGCACCCTTCGCGGTACCCTCGCCGCCGACCCTCCCGGTCACCCTGAACGCCGGAGGCACCCTCGACGTCCCGGTCAGTTTCTCGCCTAGCTCAGCGGGCGGCGCCACCGTGACGCTCTCCTTCGCCGTGACCGTGGGCCCCGTGAGCAGCAGCATCGGCCTCGACCTGCACGGCACCGGAACGAAGCCGGGATTCGGCGCGTCACCCCCGTCGCTGAGCTTCGGCGAGCTGGCCACCGGTGCCAGCGAGACGCTCAGCGTCAGCATCGCCAACACCGGTACGGCGCCGGAGACCGTGGCCGGTACCACGGCACCGGGGGCGCCGTTCACCGCGGCCGGCCTGCCTGCCCAGGGAGCGCAACTCGCCCCCGGCGCCTCGGTCTCTGTCTCAGTCACCTATGCGCCGACGGTCCCCAGCCCGGCGGGCGGCGACACCGGTCAGCTCACGGTCAGCGGCACCAGCGGCCTGTCGGTCACCGTCCCGCTGAACGGCACGGCCATCACGGGGGCGCCGCAGCTGACGATCAGTCCGGCCAGCCTCGACCTCGCACGGGTTCCGGTCGGCGGTTCGGCCCGCAAGACCTTCGACATTTCCAACACTGGCAACCTGGTACTGACGATCACCAAGGCGGCGCCTCCCACGGTACCGTTCGCGACCCCCAACCCGATCGCGGAGGGCCAGCAGCTCAACCCCGGTGCCGTCATCCACGAGGAGGTGGTCTTCCTTCCGACGGCCGTCGGCGCCGCCTCTGGGCAGTACCTGATCACCGGCAACGACGGCAAGGGCGTACAGACGGTCTCTCTCACCGGCACCGGCACGCCGGCCCACGGCGCCGTTCCCGCCCCGGGCGGCTCCGGGTGGACGCTCAACGGCTCGGCGACGCTCTCCGGGAGCGATCTCGTGCTCACCCAGGCGGTCAACGCGCAGGCCGGTTCGGCCCTCTACGGTACCGCCGTGCCCTCGGCCAAACTGCACGCCCGCTTCACGGCGGTGATCGGCGGGGGCACCGGCGCGGACGGCATGGCGTTCGTGATGCTCGACCCGGCCCATGCGACACCGCAGGCGCTCGGCGCCACCGGTGGTGGCCTCGGATACGCGGGCCTGAGCGGCGTCGCGATCACCTTGGACACCTTCCGGGACGTCAACGACCCGTCGTCGAACTTTGTCGGCGTGGCCACGGGCGGCACGGGCGATGCCCTCACCTATGCGGCCACGGCCACGGCCATCGGCCATCTGCGCACCGGGTCACACGTCATCGACATCACGGTCGCCGTGGGTCACATCCAGGTCAGCGTGGACGGAAGACCGGTCATCGACACCGCCGTCCCCCTCCCGGGCAACGTCCTGGCGGGATTCACCGGAGCGACCGGGGGCCTGAACGACATTCACACCGTCAAAGCAGCGGCCATCAGCTACTGATCCCCGGGCCCCCGTCATATCGCCGACCATCACCCCATGCGGTCACGGGGATACGGCAGATCTTCTCCGGAACGTCACTCTTGAGGTCCTTCCTGGCGGAACGTCAGGTGTGACAGCCTTCCGGGCGAAGTTCGCTAACAAACGATACTGGCTTGCGTCTGATAGTCGTATACGAAGTACAGGGCCTCTGCGGGAGCGGCTACTCCCTCTCGTTCCTCGCCGCGCCGGTCGGCTATAAGGACAGCACCGTCCAATGGGCCGGACGGATCCTACGCGCCTTCCCGAAAATCCACCGCCGAGATTCACGACTATCACGATGTATACACGCCAGTTCTCGCTGCATCCCTAGCCAGGCGCGCACCCGGCTATACCAGTCTCGGTTTCCCCGACCCTTGCCACTCCCGCAGACGCCAAGCGCCACGGAGAACGCCGCCCACTAGTAATACCTATTGCCTGCCCGTCTTCCTGAGAAACGATGAGAGCCGAAAATGGGAGCCAACGCAGTCAGCCGCCCCCGGACTCAGCCCGACCCACTCAGAATCTTTACCCAGGTCAAAAGCTCCCCGTTCGACTCAGTCCGACGGTGACAGACACCCCGAACCGCCCTGGACTTCCCTGACACGGAAGAGGTCACTGGTTCAAATCCAGTACGGCCCACGCCATTTTTCGAAAACCTGTCTAGTGCTGAGAGCCCAAATGAGAGCCAGCGACCTGGGGTTTTGCCGCTTCGTTGCTGGTCAGAGCACCCCAGGTTGAGGTCTGACTGGGAGACTCTTTCCGTTTGGCATCCTCGGCGCACGACCCATCGAGCTGCAGCGGCAGTCATTCCGACGCGGTTCATGTCACGGACAGCGAAGGTCAGCGCGCATCTCATCACACCGAACGAGTGATACACGGGTGATCATCTCCGCATATCTTTTCCGAACAATCAAGCGATGATCACCCGTGTATCTGGCGTTATACGGCCGAAGGGTAGTGATCTGATCTTCGATCACCCGTATAACGCCGAGTATTTGCGCCTCTCGGCTCTCGGGCGCCGGCAGGGCATCAGGCACGGATTGCCCTGTTCTGGCGTGGTTGTCATCGCATGGGAGGCGAGTGAGTCCGGATATCCGCGCCGCATCGCCGGCGTGGTGGCAGCGGAGCTGGCCGGGCCGGGGCGTAAGTGCTCGGACGGCACCGGGAGACATGGCGTGGTGGCTGGGTTCCGGCGTCCATGGTCCAGCCGGGTGCCGCGGCGGCCGGAGTTTTCCCGGCCCGGCGGGCGGGCGCGGGTTCGCCTGATGGTGACTGTCGTGCCTCGGGCGCGCTGGCTGAGGCTGGGGCCGGCCGTTCCATGGGGATCTGGCTGCTGGACAACGGCGCGATCAGGGTGATGATGGCGAGTACCGGCAGCGAGGCCCGCAACCCGCCGAGCCGTACATTACCGTTCTCTGCGCCGATGGCATCGGCGGTCTTTGGGGCACGTCGGCCTGGCTGAGGGCGGTTTTCAGGTGCTGGCCAGAGAGGAAGGCGATGCCGCCGCCGAGTTCGGTGGCGGCGGTGGGCTTGACCGTGCCGGGCACCGCGGGGTTGTACTGGATGCCGTTCAGGGACGGTGTGGTTAGGGCGCCGATGAGCACGGTGCCGGGGAGCGGGGTGCCCGGGTAGGCGGTGTTGGCGGGCCGGGGCCTGGCCGCTTTGCCCGCCGGGGACCGGTGACGCGGTGGCGCTGCCGGGCTGCGACGCCGGGGGCCCGCCAGCGGCATCGGCCAGGTGACGATCCGGGCGCCGGGCGCCGGCGCCGGGTGCGGGCCGGCGTCACTGCGATGCCGACGGGCAGCGTGAGGCTGGCCCGGGCCCGGGTTGGCGGGGTCAGGTCTGCGGCTGGGCGAGGTAGAAGCCGCGGCCGGTTACCTTGGCTAGCTTGGATGCTTCTTGGAGGCCCGCCACTTCCGTGGACAGTGACCACACTAGGATCACTGGGCACAGGAGGAACCTCGATGGTGACGAAGTACCAGAAGTTCGGCGACGGCTATAAGGCCGAGGCCGTGAAGCTCTACCGGGAATCAAATCAGACTATTGCGGAGACGGCCCGGAATCTCGGGCTGAAGGAATCGACCCTGGCTAACTGGGTCAAGAAAGACAAGGATAATGAGGCGGTCGCGGCGGGTGAGGCGCCGCTGACGCCAGCGGAACGGACGCGGATCAGGGAACTGGAGGCGGACGTCCGCCGCCTCAACATGGAGAACGCGTTCCTGAAAAAAGCGAGCGCGTACTTCGCGAGCCAGAGCCTGTGAAATTCTCGTTCATTGGCCAGGTGGCGGAAGAGCAGCGGCAGCTGCCTCCCGGAGTGCGCTTTCCCGTTGTTTTCATGTGCCGCATGCTGGAAGTGACGCGGCAGGGATTTTACGAGTGGAAGAAGCGGCCGGTCTCGGCGCATGATCAGAAGGACGCTGAGCTGGCCGCGCGGATCAGGTACTTGCATCAGGAAAGGCACAAGAACCGGGCCGGCATCGAGCGGATCTTGTGGGACTTGCAGGAGGAGGGGCACGTCACCTCCGGGCGGCGGGTGCGCCGCCTGGCGCGGGCCGCGGGCCTGCAGTGCGTGCATCCCGGGCCGTCGGCGCGGACGACCGTGCAGGACAGCAAGGCAATCGGCGGCCTGGTCGACCTGGTGGACCGCCAGTTCACCGCCCCGGAGCCGGACCAGCTGTGGGTCGGCGATATCACCTATTAGGCCCAGTCTGTGGTTATGCGCAGTCGCGACGGGGAGGTCCCCGCTGTGCGGGGTGGTCTGGGGCTGCAGGACTGGACATAATCAGAGGCCTTCGAGAAATGCCAGGAGCTGGTCGCCGGGCTGGAACTGGGCGGGCGCCGGGCTGGGGTTGGTCAGCCGCTGGAGTACTGCCTGCTTGGCGGGGAGGTCGGCTTCGAGATACTGATGTGTTGTGGCGGGGCTTTCGTGCCCTTTTCAGGGGTCAGGACTGCGCGCCGTGGGCGGTGAGCTGGGCGAATATGTGGCGCACAGCTGTGCACAAGGAAATCGGCAGCGAAGGAGAGGGAGCTGACCAGGCCAGTTCACAGTTCCCCCGTTGTGCACGGTAGGCAGAAAGGCTTCCGCCGGGGTCCTGCTGACCGGTTCAGACGCGCACTTCCGCACGGGTTGGGGACTCCTGAAAAGTGGCCGAGCCACAAGGCGATGCCGGCCAGGTCGGTCCCTGACTGGAGCAGGTGCATGGCCGTGGAGTGCCGCAGCGTGTGCGGGGTGACGTGCTGGCCGCGCAGTGACGGGCAGGTCTGCGTGGCGGCTGTGACGGCTCGGTCGAGCCGGTCGCGTATGCCGGAGCGGGTCATTGGCATGCCGGCCCGGTTCGGGAACACCGGCGTGCCGGGTTCGGAGCTGATCTGGGCGAGCCAGGTCCGCAGCTCAGCGGCAGTGGTTTTCCAGAGCGGGATGACACGCTGCTTGCGGCCCTTTCCGTGCAGGTGCACCGCGGCCTGCCGGTCCAGGAGCACGTCAGGCACGCGCAGCGCGGTGAGCTCGGAGACGCGGGCGCCGGTGTTGCAGGCGGTGGCCAGCAGCACGGCGTCACGACGCCCGCTCCAGGTGCGGCGGTCGGGTGCGGCCAGGATCGCGGCGATCTGCTCGCGGGACAGGTATCCCAGCACGGGCCGGTCGAACCGTTTGGCTGGTATCGCCAGCACCCGTGCGGTGACCGGCAGCGATGCGGGGTCGCGGCTGGCGGCGTAGCGCATGAACGAGTGGATCGCCGCCAGGCGTGCGTTGCGGGTCCGGGCAGTGTTGCCCCGCCCGGTCTCCAGGTGGTCAAGGAAATCCAGGACGAGCGGGGCGTCGAGGTCGGCCAGGCTGAGCGCGGAGGGCGGCTTGCCGGTGCGCTGCTCCGCGAATCCGAGCAGCAGCTCGAAAGCGTCGCGGTAGGCCTCGACGGTGCGGGCGCTGGCGCCGCGCTGAGCGATCAGGCGGCGCAGGAAGAAGTCCTGCACCAGCTGCGGGAACCCGATCTGCGGTGATCTCATGGCTCACCTGCCGGGTCGTGCCAGGCGAAATCCTCGAGCCGGCCCGCGATGATGCTCATCAGCTCCGGGACGGCGGACAGGTACCAGTAGAGGTTGCGCACCTCGGTGTGGCCGAGGTAGGTGGCCAGCACCGCGATCTTGGCGTCGACGTCGGCGCCCCGGGCATGCCAGGCCTGGATGCGCCGCACCACCATGCGGTGCCGCAGGTCGTGCACGCGGGGGGCGCGGGCGCGGCCGGCTGCTGTCCAGCCCAGCTGGCGGCGCAGCACAGTGAAGGTGCCGTTCGCTGCGTTGTAGCTGATCCGTTCGCTGTAGTCGGTGCGGAAGAACGCCTCACCCGCGCCGGGCCAGCCGAACCGGCCGATGCGGTCGCTGACGTAGGCGCGCAGCGGCCCCAGCGCGGTGGGGTGCAGCGGCACCAGCCTGGTCCGGCCGCCCTTGCCGGCACGCACGGTCAGCACGCCGCGGTGGAGGTCGACGTCGCCGCAGGTCAGGGACAGCGCCTCGCTGATCCGCAGCCCGGTGCAGGCGATCAGCCCGAACAGCGTGGCATAGCTGTGCGGCCGCAGCCCTCCGGCCGGGCCCAGGCCGGCGGCGGCGCGCATCAGGTCGCTGATCTCGCGGTCGGAATACACGTGCGGCGGCTTGCGGTGCCCCGCTGGGCCGAGCAGTCCCGGCGGCGGCACCTCGGTGCCGCCGTCCCTGGCGGACAGGTGGATCAGGAAGCCCCGCACCGCGATCAGCCGCCGTGCAGGGTTGCACGGATCGGGTGAGCCGGTCGATGACGCCCAGTCCAGGCTGGCCTCCAGCGGCACCGGCCCCTGGTGCCCGGCCTGATCCAGGTGACGGGCGAAGGCCCGCACCGCACGCTCCTGGCTGGGCGACCGGTAGCCCAGGCGCCGGCGCAGCGCGATGTAGTCCGCGGCCAGCGCGGTGACCACGCCGGTCATGACGCCGCCTCCGGCCACGGCAGCGCGACCTCGCGCAAGGCAGCGACATCGACCGCGGCGTAGATCTGAGTGGTGGCCAGCGAGGCGTGACCGAGCAGGCTGCCGATTTCCTGCAGGCTGGCGCCGCTGGCGAGCAGATCGGTCGCCAGCGAATGCCGCAGCAGGTTCGCCCCGCGCACCGGCGCATCCATGCCGGCGCGCCTCAGCGCGTTATCCACCGCGCGATTCACGATGCTGGCGCTGACCGGCGCGCCTTCCCGCAGCCAGTGCAGCACGAACACCTGACGCGACGGCGTGCCCGGCCGTCCATCCCGCAGGTAGGCCGCCAGCGCGGTCCCCACCTCGGCGGTCAAAGGCAGCAGCGCCCCGTGACCGGTCTTGCGGGCACGCACCCGCACGGTGGCGTTGCGCCAGTCCAGGTCCTCCAGCCGCAGCCGCACGATCTCGCTGGCCCGCATCCCCAGCCGGGCCATGCACAAGATGATCGCCCGGTCCCGCAGCCCCCGCGGCGAGGACGAATCCAGCGACGCGATCAGCTGCTCCAAGCGCCCCGGCTCCAGATGCCGGACCAGGCCGCCCCGGCGACGCGGCACCATCGGGACCGCGTCCTCCAGCCGGTCCCCCCGCAGCCCCTCCGCGCGCACGAACCGCAGGAACGACCGCAGGCCCGACGCGGCCAGCGCCACCGTCCCGGGCCGGTAACGGCTGGCCAGGTCACCGACGAAGCCCGCCACGTCCCCGGCGCGGATCGCCGCGACGTCTGCCGCGCTGTCGGCGGACACCGCCTCCAGGAACGCTCGCGCGTACCGCCCGTAGTTAAGGCGCGTCCCCTCACACACGCCGCGGGCGCGGCGCAGATGCACATCGAAAGCGGCCAGCACGTCCTCAACCGCCCGCCGATCGTGAGTCCCTGCCATCAGCTGCTCCTTGTCTCCCGAACTGACCGGATACAAGGAAGACGCCGGTTATGTGCGGCTATGACGCCAGCCAGGCAGCAGCCAGGCCAGCACCGGCACCCGCGCCCCCGCCCGGACTGCGCATAACCACAAACTGGGCCTAATAGGTGTTATGTGCAGCTGCGCATAACACCTATATCTGGACGTATTCTGGTTTCGCGTACCTGGCGACGCTTATCGACATGTGCTCGAATAAGGTCGTCGGCTGGGCCGTGGATGACCACATGCGCACGGGCCTGGTGCTCGAGGCCGTGGATAATGCGCTGGCCGCCCGCGGGCCGGGAATAGGCATAGGCGAGCTGGTGGTGCACCATGACCGCGGTTCCCAGTATACCTCGGGAAGGTACCGCGATCGCCTTTTCGCCGAGGGTATCATCCCGTCGGTCGGGCACACCGGCATATGCTACGACAACGCGGCAGCGGAATCGTTTAATGCGACGATCAAGAAGGAGCTGATCTATCAGCACGTGTGGCGCGACGCGGGCGAGGTCAGGACCGCCGTGTTCGACTACATCGAGCGATATTACAATCACGTCCGGAAACAACGCCGGCTCGGCAAGATAAGCCCAGCGGATTACGAGCGCCAATTTGACAATTGGACACCAAAAGCAGCATAATGGAAATGTCCACGAAATTGCCGGGACTCCATCTTTGTGTCGCTCTGGGACCAGGCCATGGCGGTGTCGATGTCGTCGGCGCGGATGTGGAATGTGGCGGCGCCGGGGTTGTCAAGATCCTGGTAGGCCTGGCCGTCGGTGATCCCGTACGGTGTCCGGTTGTGGGCGTGGAGGTCGTGCTGCTCCTTCCGGCATCGAAGTCGCTGGTCTCGATCCGGCCCGCGCCGGGGCTGCGGCAAGACGACCGAGCTGGGTGCAGACGAACGGCTCCTCGACATGCGGCTCGGCCAAGCTCAGCGGGCGGCACTGATTTGTGGTGATCTCCTGGTGGGCCACCGGTCAGGTCTCTGCGCTACCCGTCAAGGGTGCAGCGTCAAAGTCGTCGACGGAGGTGAATTCCTCCACGGTGTTCCGCGTTAGCCGTCGCGGGATCGGTTCTGCCGGATAGCCGATCGTGACCAGCCCGGCGACCGCGAAACTCGCCGGGATGTGCAGCAGTTCCCGGATGTCGGGCTCGCAACGGCAGATCAGAGTGGTCAAGGCTGCGCCCAGCCCCTCGGCCCGGCTTGCCAGGAGGATGTTCTGGATGAACGGGTAGATCGACGCGCCGCCGACGATGCTCACCCGATCCAGCGCGGAGTCGGTGAGCTGCAGTTGCGCGAGCTCGACGCATACGACCAGATGGACAGGCACCTGGTGCATAGCCTTAGCGAACGCGTCCACGGCCGTCAGCGAGGTGCGAGAAACCCTTGTCCGATGGTTGGCGTCCGAGGTTGGCGCGTTCAGCCCAGCGTGATATGGACGCCAGACCGTCAGATATAGGTCGCGGATTTGGCACCGTCGGGCTGCGTCGGTCACTACCACCACCCGCCACGGCTGGCGGTTTCCGCCACTCGGGGCGCGAACCGGGCGTTGTTGAGCACGCGGTAGATGACCTCGCCTGGTACAGGCGCGGGCAGATAGCGTCGGTTAGCCCACGTGGTCCGCATGATCTCGTCGATGTCCATCTCAGGTCCAAGGCCTTGAATGAGCGTCATGGCCAGCGTCGGCGGCCCATGATCCCACGTTCGCTGGCGACCTAAGCGCCATCGCGGCAGCATCGGGGATGCCGGCGGTCAGCCGGATGCGCCGGTCGAGCTCGCCCGGCAGGGCCTCGCCGGTGCGGCACAAAGACGCGTATGCCTCCGTGCAGGTCGGGTCGCGGTCGGGATACTAGTCGGCGGAATCGCGTCGAGCCTGACATGGCCGAGCGAGGCGGGAGAGGGCCGGGTGCTCCTTCCCCCGCCTCAGCGGGCGGCTGGGTTCAGACATCCGTGAAGATCTCGATCTGCGGTTTACCCTCGACCCCGGCCTGCTGCATCCCGGCGCGCAGGGCCGGGTCGTGAGCGAAGCTGCCCGCCTGCTCGGCGGTGGGGAAGTCATGGGTGACGAACAGGTCGTCGGCATCATCCGGGAGCCACATCACGCGCTGCGCGGTGCAGCCGTACTGGGTCCGCAGCGGCTGAAGTTCGTCGTAGACCTTGCGCCATGCGGCGTAGTCCTGGACCTTGTGCCGGACGGTAAGTGTGGCGCTCATGTGGCGCTCCTTCCGGAAGCGGAGACTGCCTGTGGCTGGGCGAGGTAGAAGCTGCGGCCGGTCACCTTGGCCAGCTTGGATGCTTCTTTGAAGGTGTCGCTGCGGAACCAGCCCATGGCGGTGTCCATGTCCTGGACGCTGATGTGGAACAGGGCCGCGCCGGGGTCCTCCCGGTCGCGGTAGGCCGGCCCGTCGGTGATGCCGTACCGGGCCCGGCTGGCGGCGTGCAGGTAATGCTGCTCTTTCCACGCCTCGAAGTCGTCGGTCTGGATGCGGATCATGATGTCCTGCATGGCGGTGATCCCCCTCTGTACGGGTATGCGGTCAGCCGCAGCCTAACATAGTTATGTGATTAATCACATAGCGTCATCCGCAAATATCTCCAGATGCACGGGATAGGATGACGGGATGCAGACCCCGACCGCCGGCCAGATCGCCGCCTGGAAGCAGCTCCAGTGGGCGACCGCCCTGATCACCAGCCGGTTCCGCCGCGACCTAGCCAGGGCCGGGCTGAGCCTGGAGCAGTTCGACGTGCTGGTCCACCTGGCCTGGGCGCCGTCCGGGACGCTCCCGCTGCACGAGCTGACCGCCTCCATGGTCGTCGCCGACGCGCTCAGCCGCAGCGGCATCACCCGGCTGCTGGACCGCATGGACCGCGACGGGCTCATCACCCGGACCGTCAGCACCATCGACCGCCGCCGGTTCGACGTCTCGCTCACCCCGCACGGGCGCCTGCAGTTCGACCAGGCCTGGCCCGGGCACGCCGACGGGATCGGCCGCTACTTCGCCCAGCCCCTGACCCCCCGCGACATCGGCGACCTCGCCAGGATCCTGGACAGCCTGATCCAGGCCAACCAGAACCACGACCAGCCCGGCTAACGCCAGCCGCCGCGCCCCCGGGCGCATCCCCAGGCAATACGGCCACGCACTCCGGGACACGTAGGCACCCGGCCCGTAGCCGGCGTGGCAGCGGGCCCGGCCGCAAGCTCGCCACCCCCCCGCTCACCACAACGGACACCGCCGGGCCAGCCGACCCGCACAGATCACCCAGTCCAGCGCGCCACCAGGCAGCGACGCGCCGCCATGTCATGAGGTACAGATCGGCGGGTCAGCGCGCATTTATCAGGGTCCATCTTGTAACGGAACGTAACGCATGTTCAGGCCGCGGGCAGGTTGCTTTAGGTTTTCTGACCGAAGATGTCTTCTAGGAGGAGCCTCAGCCGCGGCGGCAGTTCCTCTTCCGGGAAAACATCCTGTACCAGTGCGAGGACCTCGGCCACGGTGTGCAGGTTGAGAACCTTGGTGAGCTGCTTGATGTCCTGTGCGTCGCGGGGCCGTGCGGCGAGCGCCTTCATCGCGAGGAGATGTTCCGGTGAAGCGGCGAAGACGCGAAGGCCCGGGTGGTCGAAAACGCGGGAGGCCGACGGATCTCCGCTGGGTGCGGCGTATGAGCTTGCCTGCTCGTTCAGCCACCAGTTAGGCAGGCCCAGCTCGGCAGCTACTGCCCGGGCTTCTTCGAGCACGATGCCGTGCGGCTTGAACAGCGCGTCAACATCGCGGGTAGCACGACGCGAATCGTAGGCCAGGGCCATCGCGGCGCCGCCGAACACGTAGATGTCGGCCACCACGCCGCGCTTGGCCAGCCGGTCACCAAGCCGCCGGAAGGCCTCCTCGATGCCCTCGCGATCAAGCAGAGGCGCCGGTTCGCTCACGCGGCGTCTATCTCGTAGTCCGCGACGAAGACACCCCGCCTGCGGAACGCGGCCGGAGCATGCACTAGGGCCTGGGCACGCGCACCCGGCGTGTCAAACGGAAACCAGAAGCGCCTCAGCCCGCGGGTAACCGACCAGCCCGGCGCAGCCTGACCGTCCCGCATGGCAAGATGCTCGGCGAGCCCGGCGAACAGCACATCCCAGCGCTCATCACCGACCGGACCCGGTGTGTCTTCCAGCAACCCCAGACGTATCCCGGCCGGCTCCTGGTGGTACTCCTTGAGGAACTCAACAACTAGCCGCCACTGCGCGTCGAAGTCCGCCTCGGCCGCCACGAGACGAGCCAGATCAGCAAGGGTCATCGGCTGGTAACTCACGTCCACAGAGTAGCGAACGCAGCATCGGCCGCTCCACGTCCTCGATCGCTGACCGCCGAGGTGAGCGAGTTTGCCATGGCTCCACAGCGCCGAGCATCTCGAACTTGTCGCCGACGGCGAGGGCCAGAAATGGGAGCCAACGTATTCAGACGCCGGGCCTGCGAACATCCTGCACCTTGATTTCACCGACCCCACCGGGCGGCTCAAGCGCTTCCGCCATTCCAGCGCCGGACCGCTGACCCTCCACAGCACGTCCCTGCTCATGGCCGACGATCCGACGATCCGCATCGTGATCCTCCACCCGGCCACCGCGTCCGATGCCGCCACGCTGGAACGCCTCGGACGGTAACCGGCACCACCGCAAACCGGGCCTGCCCGTCAGCCCCCGGGGCAGCGCGCCTGGAGCCAGCCGCCGATCCGCTCGATCGCCTGGCCGGACTCGGGCAGCAAGCCGGCGAACGCGTGCCAGACGTGCGGCATCTGGTCCCAGACTTCCAGCGTGACGTCGACCCCGGCGGCGCGCGCCTTCGCGGCGAACCGGGTCGAGTCGTCAAGGATCACCTCAGCGTCGCCGACATGGATCAGGATCGGCGGCAGCCCGTGCAGATCGGCGTAAAGCGGCGAGGCATACGGATGCCGGGCATCCACGCCGACCAGGTACGTCGCCGCGCTCTCGCGCATCCCATCCGGCTTGACCATTACATCGACGTCCGCGCGGGTAGAAAGCGACTCACCGGTGAGCGCCAGGTCCGTCCAGGGCGACATCGCGACCGCCGCCGCAGGCAGCGGATCGCCAGCGTCACGCAACGCCACCAGCGCGGCGAGGGCCAGGCCCCCGCCGGCCGAATCGCCCGCAATCGCGATGGCCGCCGGGTCGGCGCCGCCGTGCAGCAGGAACCGATAGGCGACCAGCACGTCGTCCACGGCGGCGGGAAACGGATGCTCGGGCGCCAGCCGGTAGCCGACACTGAGCACGCGGACCTGCGTGGCCGCCGAGATGAGCGCGATCATGCGCCGCAACGTGGCCGGCGAGCCGATCTGGTAAGCCCCGCCGTGCAGGTACAGCAGCACGCGGACGCTGTCCACGCCCGCAGCGATCACCCACTCGGCCGGTACTCCCCCCGCGTCGACCGGCTCGACTGTTGTGCCAGGCGGCGGTGGCGCGGCGACCGATTCGATGGCCGCACGGCGCTCGGCGATCGTCAGGTCGTCCAGGTCGACGCCGCGCAGTAGCTCATGTACCGTCGCCAGTTCCTCACTCGCCATCGGGTGCCTCCCCTACCTGCTTGCGGCGACCGCCATCGCGCTAGCATCATCGCCGCGTCGGCCGCGCCGGGCAACCGGTTATCGGCCGGGCGGCGGGCGGCTGAAGCAACTGAGAGCCAGAAATGGGAGCCAACGCAATCAGCCGCCCTCGGACGCAGCGCGACCCACTCAGAATGTCCGTGCAGGTCAAGGGCTCCCCGTTCGACTCAGTCCGACGGTGGCAGACACCCAGGACCGCTCTGGACTTCCCTGACACGGAAGAGGTCACTGGTTCAAATCCAGTACGGCCCACCAGGTCAGAGTCATATCTTCGGACATCTGACCGGCCATTCGGCATTTGACAGCAAAAGTGACAGCAACGGTCAGTCCGGGTCGATTCCGAAAAGCGCGCTGAGCTTGGTGAGCGCCGCGCGTCGGCTTGCGTCGTCGGCCCCGGTGTAGATCTCCATCGTGACAGCGATCCGAGCATGGCCGAGGATCTCCATCGTGTCCCGGGGCGGGACGCCAAGATCCTTTAGCAAGGTGGCCGTGGTACGCCGCAGGCTATGCAGGCGGATCGGGCGCAGGCCATATGACGCGGTGATGCGATGGAAGGACCGCGCGAGATTCCGGGGTTTCGACCGGACGGCCGGTGCGCGTGGTGAAGACCAGATCGTGGGCGGTCCACTCGTGCGACGCGGAGCCGAGGACCTTCAGCTCAGCATGCTGGAGCAGCACGCTGCGCGCCACCCCGAGCAACGGCAGGTCGCGACGGCCAGCGTTGGTCTTGACCGGACCAAGTTTAAGTCGGCCCCTGGCTCGCAGCAGCTGCTGGCGAATGCGGAGGACACCATGCTCCAGATCCACATCGTGTCAGCTGAGCCCAAGGACCTCTCCGCGCCGCAAGCCGTAGACGAGCAGCAGGACAAATGCCGGGTACAACCGGTCACCCCGCGCGGCTTGCAGGAAGGCGCGGGCCTCAGCAGGCGACCACGGCTGCTGGCGGACCGGGCGATCGGGAGGCAGCGTGGCGAGCCGGGCGACGTTGCGGGAGATCAGCTCCTCACGCATGGCGCGGGTGAGCGCAGATCCGAGGACGGTGCGCATGACATGAACCTTCGCGATCGAGTCCCCGGCCGCCAGGCGACTGTTCAGCCAGGACTGCACCACCGCCACCGAGAGCCGGTCAAGCCGGTATCGTCCCAAGCCGGGCCGTAGGTAGAGCCGGGTGATCGTCTCGTACTTCGCGTAGGTGGTCGGCCGGGCAGCCTGGCGGGTAATGTTTTCGAGCCAGTAGTCCAGGTACTCCCCCACCTTCCACAGGTGATCGGCACGAGGAATGCCGCGGGCGGAGCGGTCCTGAAGTTCGACCGGCCGGGTATGCACCTGCTCACGAGTCCGCCCGTACACGTAGGTGCGGCGAAACGTGCCATCAGTCGTCAGCACATAGGCGGCGCCTGTCCACCGGCCATCTTGGCGCTGCCAGGTGCTGCCCTCACGGTTGGATCGGCGACGGGCCGCCATCAGGCCACCTCATCCAGCAACTTGGCCACCATCTCGGCGACCGCATGAGTAGGTATCCGGCGGCAGCGACCGACCCGGAAAGACGCTAGTTGCCTCGACCGGATCAGCTCATAAACCTTCCACCGGCTGATCTTCAGAAGTTCGGCGACCTCATCGACCGTCAGATAGTCCTCACCCCGGCCTTGTTCGGTTCAGGCGGTCATGCTGCCCTCCCGGTTGCCGAAGTATCCGGGCCATCGTGCACGGCGGCTCGTTGTCTGGCTTCGTTGAGCGCAGCTTGCCATCGAGCGCGGTCGGCGACGGCGTGCAGCAGCCGCCGGGCGTGGTCTAGGTAGTCCGGGTCGGCCGGTGCGACCGGTTCCCAGGCGTACCGAGCCGAGTCAGTTGCCGAAACACCGAGCATGCCCAGGAGCCAGTCCTTGCGGTCGGCCCGATGGTCGGCCAGCGTCTTGCCGGACCACTTGCGCGAGACCAGCGCGCGGCGCCCGGCATAGCCGAGGTGATCGGCGTCGTGTGCCTTGCCCTTGCACCGGCCGGGGGCCAGGCCAGGCCGGGCGTTCTTCGGCTGGATGCCATACCGTAGCCAGTTCGCGCAGGTCGGCGAGCACGGCTGGTACCGCAGCGCCTCGGCGAGCCGGGCCGCGTGCGCTCGCTGCGCGTCTGTTTCCGCTTGATGGCAGTCGCCGACCTGCTTGGTCAGGTACTTGGTCAGGTAGCCAATACAGCGGTTAGCGTCCTTGGACCCGGCCAGCACGCCCTAGGCGTCAAACCGGACCCCGAACCGGGCAACATGCCACGGCTCATCCTCTGGGCCGATGGCGTCGAGGGCCTGGTCCCACGTGGGCAGCACTTCGCCGGTGGCCGGGTCGAGGTAGGTGCGGGTGTCTTCGTCCCAGATCGGCAGGTGCTCCCCGTCGTACTTGACGTCACTGACCTGCGGCCACCAGACCTGGTGGTAAGTGGCGGCCAGGACACGGCGGATCTCGGCCCTAGCTACGGTGCCGCGCATGGCGATGTGGACGTGCGGGGCCAGGCGGCGCTGGGGTTCGACGGCGGCGAAGTACTGCACGTCGTAGCCGAGGTAGCGGCGCAGGTTCTGGACGAACCGGTCAAACAGCGCCGCGAACGAAAGCGCGTCCCGCGCCGCCCGGTCATAGTCGTAGCCGTCCGGGTCGGCAGGGGTGCCGTCCTCACCGACCCGGCCGTAGGAAGGACAGGTCAACGTGACGAACAGCGATGGGCGGAAGGTCTTGCCATCCGGGGCGGTATAGGTCTTGCCGACTGTACGCGAGTTGACCTTGCGCTTGGGCAGGTCAGGGGTGTCCTGACGGCGCCGGGTGGAGCGGTGCCGCCGGGCGGGGCGGTCCGGGGCGGCCTTGCCTCGCATACCGGCTTTTGTGATTTCCTCGTCCAGCTCGCCGATGAGCTCGTCCAGGTCGACCGTGTCCTGACCGACACCGGCGGCCTGGTCGCGGAGCTGCTGGGCCTCGGCGCGCTTCTCGACCCACCACCGCTGGTCCTCGGTGGCCGGGTCCGGCTCGATGGCCGGTTCGTCCTCGAGGTGCCATCCCTCCCGGCACTGCGCCGCCCGCAGCGTCTTGCCCCGCTCCGCGCAGGACGGGCAGACGCGGGCCAGGGTATGCCCGCACGGGACGAGCACCGTTTCTGTTTCGCGGGTGTCCAGGTTGGTGCGGCGCAGTTGGATGGGGCGGATGCAGGCGCCGTGCTCGACGGCCAGGTCCTCGACGACCTGGCGGGCCAGCGGCATGGCCATCCGCTGCGCCCGCGTCGTCTTGCCCGTGGCGGCAGTCGTGTCGGTCACTGGCCACCTCCACCCAAATGATCGGTATCACGATCATCTGGATCGTCGCGGGTCCAGGTGTCGGACCAGCCGCACGGACGGCACTCATATCGCGGCGGGCAGGCGCCGTCATCGAACAGGATCAGGCCAGTAGCGCAGACCGGGCACGGCTCATCAGTCCGCCAGGCCGTGACCGCGGTCATACCGGCACCCCCTCCAGCGCAGGCAGGCACTGGTCCGCCATCGCCCGGATATCAGCGTCGGCCACCCACCCGGCCCGGACCCGCACCGGATCCGGGTCAGACTCCAGCCGGACATACCCCACCCCGGCGCCGGTCGCCGGGTCGCAGGAGATCAGCTCGCAGGCCGCGCCGCGGTCCCCGGCGCCATCACCCAGCACCATGTCGGCCTGCTCCGGCTCATCCAGCCGCATCGCGATCCGGTCCGGGAACAGGTTCCGGATCGCCAGAACCTCCTTGCGCGGGTCCTGCAGCGCCGCCACCACGCAGTAGCCCACGGCGCGCCCCTGTGTGGTCAGGGTGGCCAGCGCGTTCATGATCTTCTCGCGCAGCTTGCGGTCGGGCTGGTAGGCGGTCAGGAACGCCACCTCATCCACCAGCACCATCGTGAACGGATCGTCCACGGTCGGGGTATGGTCGCGCTGAACCCCGGCGAACCGGGCCGCGCGGGCCTGCATGTCAGCGACCGCCCGATCCAGCATCGCGGCGATATCTACCGGGTCGGCGGCATACGCGCCGTAGGTCTCGAAGATGACCCGGCCGTAGGCCAGCTCCATCAGCTTCGGGTCCGCGGCCAGGATCCGGGCCAGCCCGGTTTGCAGCAGCGGGAACATGGCCCGGACCAGGCCCCACAGCAGCGACGCCTTCCCGGCCCCTGTGGCCCCGGCGAGCAGGACGTGGGTGCCATGCAGGCGTGCCAGCCAGGGCTGGCCGTCTTCGCGGCGGCCGACGGGAAGTGCCTTGAGATCCGGCCGGGCCGGGATGGGCAGGGCGGGGACGAGGGCGGCCAGGGCGTCGCGGCGGACGAACTCCAGCACCACCCGCCCGGACTTCGCGGTGCGGACCCGGCACATGATCGCGCCGAACCCGTGGGCCAGCGCCTTGGCGTGCCCGGCGAGGTCGGCCGGGGACTGGCCGGAGACGAGGCGGACGGCTACCCGGTCGGTGTAGCGGGTGGCGGTGACCGTGCCGAGGACGGGCAGGATCACCTGGCCCCCTGGTGGGTGGGGGCGGCGCCGGAGATGGCCATCACCCCGGCCCACCGGCGCCGGTAGAATCCGGCCCGCCACCTCCCCCGCGCCGGGCTGGTGACCCACCGGGCGAACGAGCCCGGCCAGAACCACCACCAGGTAGCCAGGACCAGCAGCGTCCAGGCTGCCAGGAGGACCGGGCTGAGCCAGCCGAGGTTCAGCCAGGCCAGGACCAGCACGGCCACGACGGTGGCGGCTATCGGGTGCCGGGCGATCAGCCGGACCAGCCAGGCGATCAGCCTGGCCACCTGCACCAGCAGGATGATCCCGGCGGGGGTGCGGTAGACCGGTGCCCGCCAGATGGGCAGGGCGAACGGGTCGCGGTTGTACAGCTGGGCCACTTGCTCGCCGGTTATGACCTTGCGCATACGCTGGTCACCTCTTTCGTGCACACGGGAGAGAACCCAGGGGCGGCCGGGGGTACCAGCTCCAGCCGCCCCGCCTCATCTATCTGTGTTGCCATCACGCAGCCCGCCCGGACTCGCCGGGGTCCGCCGTCACGTGATCCCTGGCGGCGAACTTCTCCAGCTCGGCCACGTATTCGCCTACCGCTTCGGCCAGGAGACGCGCCATGGTCAGGTCATCGGCGGTCACCTGGTCCCGGCCGGGGACGGTGATCGAGATGTCGACGTGCGCGTCCTTGACGGTCAGGATCGGCGCGATGTCGTAGTAGATGCAGCAGTGGATGAAGGTCCGGCCGGTCAGCCGGACGAACGCCTCGACCCCGGTCACGCCGTCCGGGCTGAACCGGACCGACGCCGATGTCGCGGTCATGCCGTCACCTCCCGGCCACCGGGCAGCGGCACCAAGCCCGGCCTTTCCGGCTCGGCATCCAGCAGCCCTTCGGCCCCCGGAGTCAGCGTGTAGGGGACCGGTGTCTCGGGCAGCGGCGGCAGGCCCCGGTACCGGCGTTCCACCGCCACCGCGTAAGCCCACGCCTTGGCCGCGAACTGGCGGGCAAAGTCGACATGCCCGGCCTCGACCTGCTCCGGCAGGGTGAGACTGACCACGGTGGACCCGGCGCCGATGACGAACATCGGGGGCCGGGCCGGGAACGGCACGAACGCCACCTCATACCGGGAGCCCACCCGCAGGCACAAGTGCGCCGCCGGGGCACGCCGGGCCGTCACGCCGCGTCCTTATGCTCAGGTGCCGGGCGGCCGAGCCCGCGCGCGGGGGCGCGGATGCCGGTGGCCTTAAGGGAGTAGGCCAGCCGGGCGGCGCACTTGTGCTTGCCGTCGCCCGAGCAGCGGGAGGAATCCACGTAGGGAGTGGCGGTCATCCCGTCGAACTCCACCGGCGTGAACGGCGACCCAGCCGCCGGGGGCGGCAGCACCGGCTGGACCTGCGCGGCGATCTTGACCTTGACCGTGCGCTGCCGGGCGTTCTCCTGCGCGTCGATCACCTCGACCACCCACAGCGGAAGACCTGTCTCCTTGTCTGCCTGCTGGACCGGCCGATCCGCGGTGGACCGGTCGAAGTCCCGCACCATCTCGATTGCCCCGGCCGCGTACGCGCCGTCGGGGAACACCGCCCCGAACTCCACCGGGATGTGACCTTGAACAGCCATTGCGCCTCCATGCGCTCACTTGGAGCAGCCGTGTTCAGCTGCTCCATTCATCACAGCCGAAAATCGGCATGATCAAAAGGCGTGCGAAGGGGGGGTGTGTGTGCATGGGGGGCGTGAACCAAATTAGTCCTAGTCCCGTTTAGTAAGTCGTGAGATACTATAGGCGTACCCAAGGAGGCCTGGTCAAGCATGGCACGTATGCCGAAAGAACCCAATGAGCGGCTTCTGGACTTGATCCATGAAGCCGGATTCTCGCACAAGGGTCTAGCCCGGCGTATCAACGACCTGGGCAAGGCACGGGGAATAGCAGGCTTGTCATATGACCACAGCTCAGTAATTCGCTGGCTCAAAGGCGAACACCCCCGTGACCCTGCTCCTAAGCTAGCCGCCGAGGTATTTTCTCTAACACTATCCCGGCCTATCACCGAGGCCGATCTGGGCTTCCCGAATACTCACGATCTTCCCGAACTTGGTCTTCGCTTCACGCCGTCCCTGCCAGATACGATAGAGACGGTCACCACACTATGGAGAAGCGACGTGGAGCGCCGGCAGTTTATCATTAACGCAACATTCGCCGCTGGCGTATATGCCAGCTCAGCAATCCGCTGGCTCACTACACCCACTCCGGCAAGCGCGCTAAGCAAGCCAGGCCACCGGGTCGGCCAGGCCGATGTCGAGGCTATCCGCGAAGTCACGAAGACGTTCCTGCGGCTGGATAACCTCTTCGGAGGCGGCCGGGCCAGACCAACAGTCATCCGCTACCTGCATGACGAGGTAGCCCCGCTGCTGCGGCAGGGCAATTACTCCGACAGTGTGCGCGGAGAACTCTTCGCCGCCGCCGCCGCCCCGAGCTGACACGCCTCGCGGCCGGATGGATGGCATACGACCTTGAGCAGCACGGCCTCGCGCAGCGCTACCTCATCCAGGCGCTACGCCTGGCGGGGGAAGCTCAAGACCACGCGCTCGGCGGCGAGATACTCGCCGGAATGAGTCACCAGGCAGTCTACGTCGGGCAGCCAGACGACGCCCTGGACCTCGCGCGCGCCGCCCAGGTCAGCGCGGACAAAGCCGGATTGCCCGCGCTCCTGGCAGAGTCCCTGATCATGGAAGCCCACGCTCACGCCATAAACAAAGACGCGTCTGCTTGTGCCAGGGCATTGAATGCCGCAGAACACGCTTTTGCCACATCGCAGCCAGACACCCCGGCCTGGCTCGGCTATTTCGATGAGGCATATATGGCCGCGAAGTTCGGCCACTGCTTCCGGGAGCTAGGTGACAGCGCCCAAGCCGAGCACTTTGCCCGCCGGTCACTCGATATGGTCGACGGTTATACTCGCGGCCGGACGTTCAACATCCTCCTGCTCGCCAATGCTCATCTGCAGCAGCAAAATCTGGACGAGGCATGCGCTGCCGGACGCCAGGCGCTTGAACTCACAGCAGGACTGAATTCGGCCCGGGCTATCAGATACACGCGCGATCTTCGCCGCCGCATGACGCCGTTCGCTAAGCAGCCGTCAGTCCGCGAATTCCAGGAACTAGCGCACGAACTCCTGCCCGCGAGCGACCCTCGCCGGGTCAGGAATGGTCATGCTGCCTAGCACGAGCATATAGGATTCCGATCACAGTCGCGGCACCCACGATCTCGCCCCGCTCGATCATCTTCAGCGCATCGTCAATCGCTACCCACGCAATCCGGTCAGATTCGTTGACGTCGGGCCGCCCGCACTGGCATTCGGTTATGAATCGCTTGTGCTGGGTGGCTCCCCGGATGCGATCGGCGTGCCGTCACGTCTTGTAGCCGGCGACTGGTCACGTGGGTGCTGTGCGGCTGCTGTTCCGGTTACTTTTCGTGAGTCTGGTTCGTGCCAGCGGGCCTGCTGAGGCTCCTGTTCGCGGTAAGCCGTGTTCCTGCGGGCGTTTCCGGCAGCGGGGGCATGCCGGCATCCCGGTGCGGCGGTGCCGGGCCGGGATGGCGGGGTCGCGTGTCAGGCTGCTGGCGGCGCGTTCGGCTGCGCGGCCGGCGTGGTGACGGGCAGCGGGAGCAGGTGCAGCCGGGTCGCGGCCGGGACGGCGTGGCGGCTTTTGCGGGTCCGGACTTTCTTGATGGTGAACCGGGGGTAGTGCCGTCCGGGCCGCCAGGCGGTCACGAACCGCAGCGGGTGCCGGGTGATGTCGCGGCTGATGATGCCGATCGCGGCGGTCAGGGCCGTGAGGGTGGCGCCCTGGCCGGCGCGGATGCTCGCGGTGGCGGTGTCGCGCAGCGCGGTAGCGCTGATCCGGGCGGGCTCGGCGCCGATCGCCGCGGCGACCGCGGCGCCGGCGATCCGCAGCGCCTGGTGCACGGCGACGGTCGCGGCGGCCATCCGGTACGCCCCGGCCGGGGTCGCCGCGGTGAGCGGCTGCCCGGCCGAGAGCGTCTGCTTTTCTTCGAGGTAGACCAGCTCGCTGGCCCACCGCATCCCGTACAGTTCCGCAATGTCGCGGGCCGGGTAGGCAGCGGGGTCGGTGAGGCTGGTGATGATGGTGACGGTCTCGGACACCTCCACCCGGATCGTGCCGTCGTCCGGCTGCTCGCACGCTGCGCCCTGAACGTCGCCGGGGACGCGGACGGACACGCCGGGCGGCGGCGCGGACACCAGCAGCCGGTGGCCGGGCTGGAGGTCGAAGACCTGGTCCATGTGGTACTCGATGACGCGGACCTTGACGGTGCGGCCGCGCCAGATGATCTTGGCCTTCCAGGTGCCGTCGGTCAGCGGCCGTCCCGAGCGGCGCAGCTTCCACGCCGACGAGACCCGCCAGGCGAAGTGCTTCCCGGCGGTGATCTTGGCGACGGCGGCCTGGCTGCTGGGGAACCCGCGGTCGGCCAGGTCCAGGTCATCCGGCCCGTAGGCGGGCTCGAGGTGCGCGGCGAGGGTAGTCTCCCCGATGCGGCACGGCCCGGCCGCCCACGCCGCGCAGCTGCGGGCCCACACGTCGGTGACCTCCACCATGCGCAGCTGCGGGGCCGCCTCGGCGCCGGTGCTGGCCGGGCGGCCGAAGTGCGCGGCGTTGCGGGACCGCCCGCGCTCGCCTTCGCGGTCGGTGCGTTTCGGGTCGGCGACCGCGCGGACGGTGCCGTCCTTGGCCAGCACCCGCAGCCCGTGCCAGCGGCCGTCCTGCCACGGCCCGCCCGCGGCGTGCGTCAGCGGGCGCAGCCGGACCGCCGTCCGGTCCCCGTCCGCCGTCCCGGCCGCGGGCAGGTGCGGTGCCACGCCGGGCAGCGGCACCGGCCGGACCTGCCCGCACAGCGAGGCGAGCAGCCGCGGGAACGGCTTGACCTGCAAGAAGCTGTCGGCGTCCGACAGCGAGGAGGCGGCCGGCAGGTCATAGCCCGGGTCAGCCTCCCGGGGCCGCTGCGCCATCTGCCGCAGCACCGCAGATGCGGTCCCCGGTTCCAGGGCCCGCGCCAGCGGCAGCTGCATCGCCAGCCGCGGCGTGATCTTCCGCGCCCGCCGGGCCGGCACGCCTGCCAGCGCCTCATCCAGCACCGCCGGGCCGATCACGCAGCTCACCAGCCCCAGCCCCGTGCCATCCCGCACCCGCCCCGGCTCCGCCGCCACCCCCGCCGCCGCCAGCTCCCCGGCGGTCCACGCCGGGACCGGGGCGACCGCGCCGGGCAGCGCCCCGCACGCCACGATCCCCGAGCCCGGCCCCGGCAGCTCAGTCAGCCGGCCGGCCGCGTCCCGCCAGATCGCCGGCATCGCCAGCACCTCGGCCAGGCCCGCCGCCGCGTCCCGCGGCGGCTCCTTCGCCCGGCGCGGCCCGCCTTCCCGGCCGGGCGCGCCGCCGCCGCCCTCCGGGCAGCACGACGTCGTGACGGGTCCGGCGGCAGCAGGTACTGTCGCAAGCGGAAGCATCGGCGGGCCCCTCGCGAGAGGCGGACAGAGACCGCCGATGCTTCCGCATCAGACCCGTTTGTCCCGTAACCGGCCAGGCGTGTCGCACGGAAACCGCAGCCGGCCCTCTCGCGTCCCCGGCACCCGCCATGCCACGGCACCGGCAGCAGCCACGCAACGTGACCAACGCCCCGGAGAACCGTCCGTTGCAATCCGTGACCACCAGGCCCGGCTGGCCCCGCCCAGATCAGGCGTAACCCCGCAGGCCAGAACGCACTCAGATCTTAACCGAACGCCAGTGGGGCCGCCCGACCTGCTCCGCGCCGACCGCGTAATAGAGATCCTGGGGAGAGTCGGCATTCCCGATCATCGGCTGGAACGTCATCACCAGCTCTGGCCGCTCAGACAGCCGCCAGCCCGTCTCCTCCTCGACTTCCCGCGCGGCGGCGGCGGCGGGATCCTCGGCCTGGTCGACGTACCCGCCGGGCATCTCCCACACCCAGCGGTCGATGATGAACCGGTGGCGCCACATCAGCAGCACCTGGCCACGATCATTTACCACGGTCGTGGTCGCGGTGCGCCGCATACGCATGACGTACTGCTCGAACTCGGTTCCATCTGGCAACCCGACTGAGGCGATACTCAGCCGGATGAACGGGTTCTCATCGACCAGGCGCTCGCCGAAGATCTTCCACTGCGTCGGCTCCAGCTCGCTGTCGCTCATAGCTTCGACGCTACCGGACAACCGCCGAGGGCCTGCGCGCCCAAGCACGCGGCAAGGAGACCGCCGAGCCCGACCGCTCAGGCGCGACTACGCCTACGCTGCCCACGCTTGCCGGGTCTGCGTTGCCGAATTTAGCCGTATTTGATCAAGCGCGGCTGCGCTGCGCTCCGCCGCGTGCGCGCTCCGCGCCGCGCTCTGGCTTGAGGCCCCGCTCGCGCGGGCGCGCCGGTAGAGCCAGGTCGCTACTGATCAGGTCGGGTCCTAGCAGCCAGGCCGAGTTGCCTTGTCTTCCCCGTTTCTAATTGTCCGGCTCGCGGCCGCCGCGTCCAGGGCGGCCCTGCGGGCCGTCGCAAGCGATCGGCAGACGCCGACCCTGGACCCGGCGCCCCCTCCCCCGGTTTCGCATCTACGAGGAAGACGGGGACGCAGAAGTCGTGCTAAGCCAGATGGCACTACCCTCATGAGTCGTGCTTAATTAGACCTTCGCATGGAAGCAAGCAACGATCGCATGAGACCTCCATGCCAGGAATGAACTGATCGCCCAGCGCTTCCTTCAAGTCAGACACCGGGATACTCATTTCAGTAATCCTCGCCTCCGGATGTGCAGGTTTCGGTACGAGGCTCACCTCTTCCAAATCCATTTGCTTAATAATGGCCACAACGGCCGCGCGATATTGCTGCGACGCTTCGTGATCACATGACTCTTGTGCGCACACCCGGCACCAGCCAAGGTCTGAAATACCACCAGGCACCATGTATGCAGTACCAGGCATATGCTCGCACTCAGAGAAATCCTCGCCACAGAGCGAGCACACGCGTACCGCTGTACCGCCAACACTCATGCCAATCCGGTTATGAGCAAGCGCCACTGGGCATCTTTGCCGGTACTGGGTGCCTGAGCGACTTAGCTGGCAGCCGTAAGTACGCCGAACCCAGCTACCAGCCTCATCCATAAGTTGGTGAGCTGTCTCTTCTTCATCGGTGTCTTCGGCCCAGTCCAGCGACCGGGCAAAGAGCGTCAGGGCCGCCCGAGCATCATCTTATCCGCGCTCCACCGACGACGGATCGACCGACAGCTCCATAGCCGCGCGCGCTGACTGCATATGGGCCTGTCCGGCCGCCCTGCGATCCTCGATCTGTTTAGGGTGGTAGGCGTCAACTATGTCCCTATCGCTCCCGCTAACGCGAAATGAGCTTACGGGCGAATCTTTCTCAGTATTTGATGACAATACCTCAGGACTATCCACTCTCGAATTATCAGCTCTCAGACGGTCGATGGCCTCCAATACGGCATCGCCGTCACCTTCCACTTTCCACTTTCCAGGCCGCTCCCCGCTGACCTGTAATTCCCTCCAGATCAACGTAGGTAACTGAGATTTTGCCCTTTGAACCCGACCGAAAGAACGCCTTAATTCCATCCCAAGCCGCCGAGCTTGCTACCCCTAGGACGACAGCCAGGGCAGCGGCGGCGAATGCGCCTTTCTTTACCTCGAAAGTGCGCTCATCGGTGGCGTCTAGAAACTCCGCGTCGATCCCTGCGGCCTTCATACGCTTCACCATTAGCAATGAGGACTGCGTATATACCCCACGACCATCGACGCGACGTACAGGCATCACCACTGCTGAGCCCTGAATAGCCCGTGCCTGAGCCGCAGACTCGGGATCAATATCAACCCGCAGAAGATCCACTTTCGTCTGGTCAGAGTCCATCCGATCGGGTTCCTTATTTAGACGTTAGGCCCTATGAACGCGGCTCATCCGAGACTTGCGACGAACTGCTGCCGATCTGTATACCAAACATCTGCCTCGCTTGAGGAAGCGTTCGATGGCGATGCGGGTGCGTCGCCACAGTTCGCCGTTGTGGTGGTTCCAGACCACCTGGGCCGCGTGGTCGTAGCAGTCCAGGCACAGCGGAGTGCCCACGGCCTGGTCCTGGTCGTCGTGGCGGGCGAAGCAGGCCATGGTGCGCCCGTGCGGGCAGCGGGGCGCGTCGCGGCGGGCGTGACACGGGTCGGGTCGGCAGTCGCAGCGGCGCCGATCGGTGCAGGTGTGCCGTTGCGCGACCCGGGTGTGCACCTCACCGAACGATGGTGCGGTCAGCGTGGGGAACACGGCCGGATGCTGAGATACGGTTTCCGGTACGCCTTTGCCGCCGACCAGCAGGGATCGGACGATCTGGTATGCGTCGCGCTGGTACACCTTGGAGCAGTGCGAGCAGACCGTGGCGCGCCGGTTGCCGCAGGGCTTGTAGATCACGGCGTCGGGCATGTCCTGTGTGGACGTGTGCAACAGGACGCACCAGGCCCCCTGCCCCGAAGATCAGGGTGTGCGACGGCCGCTTGCGTCAAACGCTGGAGTCAGGCGTTGGCGCTGAATCGGCTTCGAGCCATGAGCGCAGCCCCGGGTCGAGCTGAGCGGCTGCTGTCTCGTAGAGGGCCAGGTCTTCCTCGGTGAGGACATCGCGCCAACGTCCGTTGGTTCCCTTGTAGAAGAAGCGACTGGCGCCACCCTCGAAGATCAACCCGATGTGCTCCTCGTCGCGGATAGTCGTGTCCTGCTTCATGGCGTCGAACCGGGCGGCCGCCACGAGCGCGGGCCAAGCGTCCTCGGCCACCTCGAGGTGGGTGAAGGCGGCGACGCGGCGCATCTGCGCCTCAAGGTCGGCGAGCAGATCGGCGTAGTGGACCATCAGCACGTTGGACAGGTTCCGATGCGGCCAGAATGACGCGGCGTGGTGATGGTGAGACCAGAACGGCCATCCGTCCGCCTCCCAATCGAACAGGCTGCGGGTCATCCAATCGGCCCACAGGTCTCGCTCAGTGGCCGGGCACCGGGGCATCGGGCCAGCCGCGCCACCCGCGGCGTCCAGCAGCGAGTAGGTGAACTCGGTGTAGGCGCTGTAGTGGTTGAAGGCCGACATGAACACGTCCCGCGTGTCGCGGCCGACGTACACGTAACGGACCGCCGGGTCGTACGGCAGAGCGTCGAACGGCAAGTGGCTCTTCAGGAACCGCTGGTGCTCCTGGGCCTCGATGCTCGCCGCGACGCCATCCACGTCACCCAGGAAGGCCGCATCGATCCACGGAGACAACGCGACGAGCGGTGCAGGCAAGGGGCCGGTGCCGAAGACCAGCAGACTCATGATGCGTTGCATCCAGGTGGTACCCGCCTTCATCGAGGTCGAGATGACGATGTCACCGGGCCGCAGCGTGACATGATCCCACCGCTCGCTGTCGAGGTGATGGCTGTGGTAGATGCGGGTACGACGCGGCGTGTCCATGGACTCCTTCCTACGCCTGACATGTCGACCCCGGCAACGAGGCCATCCGTCGTACGGCCATCAATGGGGACTCGAACGAACCGAACCGCCAACTCTGAGCGCGTGCGGCGGAGCACACCCTAATGACATTGTCAGCTGTCCGCGCCGGCTGACATCCGCCGATCACGCCTGACGGGCTCCGAGTCGAGTACATGTTGATGCCTGTGGATAGCTCAGCCAGTCAAAGAACTGAGCTCCTGCTCACCGTCCATGCCCGCGAACATGCCGAGGCTACGCAAACTCAGGGTCGACGTTCCAACAGCGCTCGCAACGGCCGTTGCCACCTGGGCGGCAGAAACTACAGTTGGCCGCGCGACTATGACCTGGTAGTCGCTGATCGCTGATCGAATGTCCGCCTGAGCCAGCGCAGCACTTCGCGCATCCCCGCTGGCAGAGACAATAACGATTCTCTTCTCAGTCTCGTCAACGCCGACGCCTAGCGCAGAATGCCGGACGCCCGATGCTCCACCGATCTCCCTGGCCGATCTTGGATCGGTTCCGATCGCTCTAAGAACCCCGTTCCAGAACTCCGGCCGTTGCCTCACAACTTCGCCAACCGCCAGTTGTTCAGCTGTGGGTGCAGTCTGCCCCTCTATGGGTAGCTCACTACTACTGTCCGCATGAGAAGCGCGACTGAGCGTCTCACCCTGAGTTGGCTCGCCTGCCTGGGGTTCCACCACTGCCCATCCTGCCGATCACGTCGTGCTATCCCCGTGCGACATCGTGCGGCGAGAGACGGTTACAAAGGGGCCACAGCGGTCAATCGCCAACTACTCCTGAGCCCGTCCCAACTGGAACATGCGCAGGTCGTCGTCTGTCAGAGCTGGTGGTCAGGGGCGGGGTCGAACCACCGACCTTCCGCTTTTCAGGCTGGCAGACGGGCTCGTCCCAAGACCACCCGTAGCACATAGGGCGGGCACCGGGCGGAAGGCGCAGAGTCCTGACTGGGCTCAGATCCGGGGATGGCCTGCTGAGCGTACGTGTCCGCCCCTCCAGCCTCAAGCGTGACTGTGACCGCAGGACAACGAGCACAGGCGGAAAGAGCCGGGTGAACGTACACGCGAAGTCACGCTTGACCCTGGAGCCTCTGCGGACACTCCGGACAAGCAAATAAGGGTCAGGCAGGAGCCTGCCCGGGCGGACGCGAGCCATCCCCTGCAAGGTACGGGCGGTCACCGGGCAGTATCCAGGGGAGGAACCAGAGAGCAGTTGTCCAGGGCCTCAGCGGACGGTCGGCAGGCTCCACCGACCATGATCCGGAAAATACGCGGAATGAGTCTGGCGGCGCGGGGCCGCGGCGAACGAGTACAAGCAGGTAGACCGCACAAATTCGCGAGATGGGGTTGGCGGCCTCCGGAGCCGTGAGCGGTCTCTGTTGTTCCCATGGACTACTGGCGATCGGCGCGGAGTGAATCTCATGTGGACAGGAGCTGAAGGAGCTGCTGACGGTTCGGTCCTGGGGCTGGCGGCGGGGCCTTGTCACCCAGCTGCTCAACCGCGTCCTTGATGCCGGGCCGCTGGAGCACCTCCTGCGGCAGCTCCAAGCACATGAAGATCTCCAGGAAGGCGCGGAAGACATCGGCATCGTACCGCGCAGCACTGACCAGACGGCTCATCATCGAGTCCGGCGGGGACCACGGACGGCCCTCCCGCAGGGCCGTCATCTCAGCCAGGCGGGTACGGTCAGCGGCGATCTGGTTCCAGTAGAACGGGGCGACGAGCCGCTCGGTGCCCTCATCCCAGGCCTGCGCGAAACCTGCCGGATCCTCCAGGTGCTCCTGGACGATGCGCCGGAGCAGCTGCGCGTGCACGATCCCGACGCTGATCCCGCGCCCCGCCGAGGGATTCGTACACGCCCACGCATCGCCGACCGCGGCGTACCCGGTCACGACCGGATTACCTTGGATCACGAAGCGGCGGTAACGGTCCAAGATGCCCGCCATCGCCAGCATCTCGGTGATCGGCTCGCCGTCAAGCCAGTGGGCATGGAGCGGACAGGCCCGGACCACGCGGGTGAAAGGCTCCACGTCGCGCAGTGCCTTCAATGGCGCATCCCCGCTGGCCGAGAAAATCGTCACCGACCAGGTGTCATTGTCACCGTCGAGTGTGAGCAGCGAGATCGTGCCGAGCGGGACCAGCGGCGGGCCGAGCCGCGCGGGCAGTGACGGGCCGGTGAAGTACCGCGTGTAGTACACGAATCCGCTGTCTTCGGCCTCGACGTGCGGCTCACGCGCTCCGAGCGCCGTCAGCAGCTCCGCGCTGCGTGACCGCCTGCCCATCGCATCGACCACCAGGTCGGCGCGCAGCTCCTCCCCGCCGGAGGTGCGCACCCCCGTGACGTGCGGGATGCCAGGAATCCTCGACGGGCCACGGATCAGCCCCGTCACTTGCACGCCCCGGCGGACCACCAGGTCTGACTCCTCCAGCGCGGCCACGGCGATCGCGTACTCGACGGCAGGGCGGCGGCCGGTGACAAACCGGAATGCCTCATCACCTGGACGCGGCTCGCGGTCGGCGATGCCCGGCGGCAGATTCGCCAGCGGATCCCTCCACGGACAGCCCGCCGCCAGCAGCCGGTCGGTCATCTCGGGCAGCTCCTGGTCGCAGACCCGCCGGAACCGCGCGAACAGGTTATGCGGCTGGCGGAACTGGGCGACACCCTTGCGCTGCCAGGACTGCCACGCCTCGCCGGGGGTCGCCGGAACGTCCGCGGGGTCGGCCTCCAGCACCGTGACCTGGTGCCCGTCCCGTGCCAGCATGATCGCCGTTGCCAACCCGATCACGCCGCCGCCGCAGACCACAATCGATCCCGTGGCAGCCCCCAAATGTTCGTCCCGTCAAGATTGTTGCATGCACGGCGCCAGACATCTCACAGTCGTCTCACCGACTGGCCATACGGCGCCGGACGCGCGGCACTGACCTACGGATCTGAAGGCCCACGGCCCTAGGGATGGCCCTACAACGGCCCTAGCCCCAGTTTCCGGGCTAAGTTGATCTTGAAGTGATGAGTAATCCGGCAGATCAGGTCTGACCTGCTCCAACGCGGCGTGTCACGTTGACTTGATCTTGATTTTGTCCTATGACCTAAAGAGAGGATGGGATCCTGGCTACCGGGAAGGGTCATGGCGAGCCTGTACAAGAAGGTCATCAACGGCAGGCCGTACTGGTATCTGCGCGAGATGGGCTGGGTCGACGGCAAGCCCAAGATGATCTCCGAGCGCTACCTGGGCACCGCGGCCGAGATCGAGGCGCTGCTGGACGCCCGCCAGGCCGCGGCCATGCCAGAACGCACCCGGCACCTGGCGTTCGGGGACGTCGCCGCTGCCTGGGGGATGCTCCAGGAACTGGGGGCCGCCGCGATCATCGACGAAGCGGCCGGGCAGCGCCGCGCGGACGCCGGCGCGTCGGCGGGCACCTACCTGGCGCTGGCGGCGCTGAACCGGCTGGTCGCGCCGTGCTCGAAACTCGGGTTCGCGGACTGGTGGAAGATAACCGCCGCGGACCGGTTCACCAAGATCGGTGCCGGCGTGCTGGATCACCGCCGGTTCTGGGATGTGATGCACGCGGTCACCCTGGAGCAGCTGGAGCGAGCGTCGGAGCAGATCGCGGCCCGGATCGTGCAGGTGTCCGGGGTGGACGTGTCCAGTGTGGCGCTGGACATGACGAACTTCGCCACGTTCATCGCCACCTCCAATGGCAAGGCGCCGATCGCGCAGCGGGGCAAGGCCAAGCAGAAACGCGCCGACCTGCGGCTGGTGGGGCTGGGGCTGGTAGTGACCCGGGACGGCGGCATCCCGCTGACCTGGCACGCCTACCCCGGTGACCGGCCGGACGTCACCCAGTTCCCGGACATGATCAGCCAGCTCAAGACCCGGTACGAGCAGGCATGCTCGGCGGCGGGCATGCCCGCCGCGCAGACCGCCGACGTCACGGTGGTCTTCGATGCCGGGCAGAACTCCGAGGCGAACTTTGCCCACCTGGAAAGCACCGGGCTGCACTGGATCGGGTCAGTCCCGGCATCGGACTGCCCGGACCTGACCGCCCTGCCCGCATCCAAACGGACCATCGTGGACCGGGAACGGTTCGGCGGGCTGACCGCCTACGACACCCGCCGCGCCGTCTACGGCGCCGAACGCCGCGCGATCCTGACGCACTCCCCGGAACTGCGCGAGTCCCAGGCCCGCGGGTTCGACGGCACCACCCTCGCCAAAGCCGGGAGGAAACTCGACGAGCTGGCCGCCACCTTGGCCCGCGGCAAGACCCGCCGGGCCAAGGACAAGGTCCAGGCGGAGATCGAGGACATCACCCGCAAGCCCTGGGTGCGGCGGGTCATCCGCTGGGAACTGGCCGGCGACCAGCCCAGGGACCTGCGGCTGTCCTGGCGCATCGACCCGGGAGCCCGCAAGGAGCTGGAAGAGGAGATCTTCGGCAAGCACGTGCTGATCACCAGCCACGACGACTGGCCTGTCGCCGAGGTCGTGGCCGGGTACCGGTCCCAGTCCGAGGCGGAGTTCTCGTTCCGGCAGATGAAAGACCCGCACGTGGTGTCATTCTCGCCGATGTACCACTGGACCGAGCACAACATCCGGGTCCACATGTTCACCTGCGTGCTCGCCCTGCAGATCGCTCACCTGATGCGCCGCCGCGCCCGCCTGCACGACCTGGACCTGTCCGTCCGCGAACTGCTATCCCAGCTGGCCGGGATCGGCGAGACCGTGCTCGTCTACCCCTCCACCGGGGGCCGGCCCAAAGCCCGCCGGATGATCACCGAGCTCACCGGCAATCAGCCCCGGCTGCATGAAATCTTCGGACTCGCCCGGTGGGCACCGCGCAGTTAGGTCATAGGACCGCCAGCCCGCAAAATAGCCCCCAGCCTGCGGAAACTCCAGCCGAGGTCACCTTAGCCCGGAAACTCGGGCTAGAACGCCGAGGACCACAGGTGTAAACGCAGGACACTGCAAGATAGCCGAGGAGCGCGCTGCGGGCGTATACCTAGGTCACAGCGGCAAGGCTGCTACCCGAGCCGGAACGCCAACACCCTGACACGGGAAGAGGTCATCAGGCCAGCCAGTCGTGCCACATACGTGCCACACGCGACAGCGACCATCGGTCAGCCACGGTCACTCATACGCTCTCCTCAGCCACTGAACAGGGACTGGCGTTCGCGCTGGTCACGGGCTAGGACACCCTACCGATCTTCCAAGCTGGGACTGGCCTTGGTCCTGCCTGAGGCCCAACGAGACCTGCTTGCCACTAGCGAATCCGGTCTATGGGCCGTCCGGAACGGGCAGACGCGGCGTGTCGTAAAAGGCTGGCTGGCCATCGGCGCCGAAGCTCAACCCCAGGAAGCGCGAGGTCTCCTCATCCTCGCGCTCCCAGAAAAAGCGCAAAACCGTACCGTCCGGATCGGGCACGTCCACGACGGCCTCGTTGGGGCCACGGTCCTGGATCGGGCCGTGCTCAATGCCCAGCCGATCACACTTCGCGGCCAGGTCCGCCAGCGCCTCCCGGTTGGCCATGTGCAAAGCGACCAGGTCGAACCCGGCCAGGTCGGGCTGGCTGGCGCAAAACTGTCGTTCTCTCAACGCGACGGCGAAGCCCGCCTCCGGGCTACGCAGCGCGGCCCCCCGCAGGGCACCCTGCTCCACGAACTCCCTGAATGGCACCAGGTCAAGGAGCCTGGAATACCAGGCCACGCTGCGCGCTAGCTCGGTAACCGGGATCTTGACGTGCTGAACTTTGGTCATTCCGATGCTCATGGCTACCCGCCCCTGGAAGATGTGATGACCGGCGTCCTGACAGCCATGCTACGGTCAACCGGCGCGACGGCTCATTCTCTTTACACGCGGCCCATCGGCGCGACTCATGTGATCACTGAGCAGCAATCCGTGAGAAAGCTGTGAGAGATTCCGAGTGGGATCGCTGAACCAGTGACCTCTGCGCGACAATGAGATACCGCAGGAGGTTGCGGGATCGGCGTCTAAGGCAGTACGGCGGCGTTGCTGCCCGGACTGACCGGACGGTACCGGACTATGACATCTCTGCCGGACACCGGGCAGGACGCTGACCTGCCGATACGGATTCCGGCGCACGGATCGGACGGGCTCCATTGATCTACGGATCAGAAGGTCGTTGCAAGGACCCGATCCGGCGAGCATGCGGGGGCGGCAAGGAGCCAGAATGTCTGACCGGGCATGGTTGCAGTTCGGGTTGCAGTTCAACGCCGTGCGGCATCGTCCACGGAGGACCGATTGCGGACGATGGTCCAGCCTGAACCGATCCGGACGACCACGATCCGAGCTGCTAGCCGTTGATCAAGCGCGGCTGCGCTGCGCTCCGCCGCGTGCGCGCTCCGCGCCGCGCTCTGGCTTGAGGCCCCGCTCGCGCGGGCGCGCCGGTAGAGCCAGGTCGCTACTGATCAGGTCGGGTCCTAGCAGCCAGGCCGAGTTGCCCTGTCTTCCCCGTTTCTAATTGTCCGGCTCGCGGCCGCCGCGTCCAGGGCGGCCCTGCGGGCCGTCGCAAGCGATCGGCAGACGCCGACCCTGGACCCGGCGCCCCCTCCCCCGGTTTCGCATCTACGAGGAAGACGGGGATGCAGAAGTCGTGCTAAGCCAGATGGCACTACCCTCATGAGTCGTGCTTAATTAGACCTTCGCATGGAAGCAAGCAACGATCGCATGAGACCTCCATGCCAGGAATGAACTGATCGCCCAGCGCTTCCTTCAAGTCAGACACCGGGATACTCATTTCAGTAATCCTCGCCTCCGGATGTGCAGGTTTCGGTACGAGGCTCACCTCTTCCAAATCCATTTGCTTAATAATGGCCACAACGGCCGCGCGATATTGCTGCGACGCTTCGTGATCACATGACTCTTGTGCGCACACCCGGCACCAGCCAAGGTCTGAAATACCACCAGGCACCATGTATGCAGTACCAGGCATATGCTCGCACTCAGAGAAATCCTCGCCACAGAGCGAGCACACGCGTACCGCTGTACCGCCAACACTCATGCCAATCCGGTTATGAGCAAGCGCCACTGGGCATCTTTGCCGGTACTGGGTGCCTGAGCGACTTAGCTGGCAGCCGTAAGTACGCCGAACCCAGCTACCAGCCTCATCCATAAGTTGGTGAGCTGTCTCTTCTTCATCGGTGTCTTCGGCCCAGTCCAGCGACCGGGCAAAGAGCGTCAGGGCCGCCCGAGCATCATCTTATCCACGCTCCACCGACGACGGATCGACCGACAGCTCCATAGCCGCGCGCGCTGACTGCATATGGGCCTGTCCGGCCGCCCTGCGATCCTCGATCTGTTTAGGGTGGTAGGCGTCAACTATGTCCCTATCGCTCCCGCTAACGCGAAATGAGCTTACGGGCGAATCTTTCTCAGTATTTGATGACAATACCTCAGGACTATCCACTCTCGAATTATCAGCTCTCAGACGGTCGATGGCCTCCAATACGGCATCGCCGTCACCTTCCACTTTCCAGGCCGCTCCCCGCTGACCTGTAATTCCCTCCAGATCAACGTAGGTAACTGAGATTTTGCCCTTTGAACCCGACCGAAAGAACGCCTTAATTCCATCCCAAGCCGCCGAGCTTGCTACCCCTAGGACGACAGCCAGGGCAGCGGCGGCGAATGCGCCTTTCTTTACCTCGAAAGTGCGCTCATCGGTGGCGTCTAGAAACTCCGCGTCGATCCCTGCGGCCTTCATACGCTTCACCATTAGCAATGAGGACTGCGTATATACCCCACGACCATCGACGCGACGTACAGGCATCACCACTGCTGAGCCCTGAATAGCCCGTGCCTGAGCCGCAGACTCGGGATCAATATCAACCCGCAGAAGATCCACTTTCGTCTGGTCAGAGTCCATCCGATCGGGTTCCTTATTTAGACGTTAGGCCCTATGAACGCGGCTCATCCGAGACTTGCGACGAACTGCTGCCGATCTGTATACCAAACATCTGCCTCGCTTGAGGAAGCGTTCGATGGCGATGCGGGTGCGTCGCCACAGTTCGCCGTTGTGGTGGTTCCAGACCACCTGGGCCGCGTGGTCGTAGCAGTCCAGGCACAGCGGAGTGCCCACGGCCTGGTCCTGGTCGTCGTGGCGGGCGAAGCAGGCCATGGTGCGCCCGTGCGGGCAGCGGGGCGCGTCGCGGCGGGCGTGACACGGGTCGGGTCGGCAGTCGCAGCGGCGCCGATCGGTGCAGGTGTGCCGTTGCGCGACCCGGGTGTGCACCTCACCGAACGATGGTGCGGTCAGCGTGGGGAACACGGCCGGATGCTGAGATACGGTTTCCGGTACGCCTTTGCCGCCGACCAGCAGGGATCGGACGATCTGGTATGCGTCGCGCTGGTACACCTTGGAGCAGTGCGAGCAGACCGTGGCGCGCCGGTTGCCGCAGGGCTTGTAGATCACGGCGTCGGGCATGTCCTGTGTGGACGTGTGCAACAGGACGCACCAGGCCCCCTGCCCCGAAGATCAGGGTGTGCGACGGCCGCTTGCGTCAAACGCTGGAGTCAGGCGTTGGCGCTGAATCGGCTTCGAGCCATGAGCGCAGCCCCGGGTCGAGCTGAGCGGCTGCTGTCTCGTAGAGGGCCAGGTCTTCCTCGGTGAGGACATCGCGCCAACGTCCGTTGGTTCCCTTGTAGAAGAAGCGACTGGCGCCACCCTCGAAGATCAACCCGATGTGCTCCTCGTCGCGGATAGTCGTGTCCTGCTTCATGGCGTCGAACCGGGCGGCCGCCACGAGCGCGGGCCAAGCGTCCTCGGCCACCTCGAGGTGGGTGAAGGCGGCGACGCGGCGCATCTGCGCCTCAAGGTCGGCGAGCAGATCGGCGTAGTGGACCATCAGCACGTTGGACAGGTTCCGATGCGGCCAGAATGACGCGGCGTGGTGATGGTGAGACCAGAACGGCCATCCGTCCGCCTCCCAATCGAACAGGCTGCGGGTCATCCAATCGGCCCACAGGTCTCGCTCAGTGGCCGGGCACCGGGGCATCGGGCCAGCCGCGCCACCCGCGGCGTCCAGCAGCGAGTAGGTGAACTCGGTGTAGGCGCTGTAGTGGTTGAAGGCCGACATGAACACGTCCCGCGTGTCGCGGCCGACGTACACGTAACGGACCGCCGGGTCGTACGGCAGAGCGTCGAACGGCAAGTGGCTCTTCAGGAACCGCTGGTGCTCCTGGGCCTCGATGCTCGCCGCGACGCCATCCACGTCACCCAGGAAGGCCGCATCGATCCACGGAGACAACGCGACGAGCGGTGCAGGCAAGGGGCCGGTGCCGAAGACCAGCAGACTCATGATGCGTTGCATCCAGGTGGTACCCGCCTTCATCGAGGTCGAGATGACGATGTCACCGGGCCGCAGCGTGACATGATCCCACCGCTCGCTGTCGAGGTGATGGCTGTGGTAGATGCGGGTACGACGCGGCGTGTCCATGGACTCCTTCCTACGCCTGACATGTCGACCCCGGCAACGAGGCCATCCGTCGTACGGCCATCAATGGGGACTCGAACGAACCGAACCGCCAACTCTGAGCGCGTGCGGCGGAGCACACCCTAATGACATTGTCAGCTGTCCGCGCCGGCTGACATCCGCCGATCACGCCTGACGGGCTCCGAGTCGAGTACATGTTGATGCCTGTGGATAGCTCAGCCAGTCAAAGAACTGAGCTCCTGCTCACCGTCCATGCCCGCGAACATGCCGAGGCTACGCAAACTCAGGGTCGACGTTCCAACAGCGCTCGCAACGGCCGTTGCCACCTGGGCGGCAGAAACTACAGTTGGCCGCGCGACTATGACCTGGTAGTCGCTGATCGCTGATCGAATGTCCGCCTGAGCCAGCGCAGCACTTCGCGCATCCCCGCTGGCAGAGACAATAACGATTCTCTTCTCAGTCTCGTCAACGCCGACGCCTAGCGCAGAATGCCGGACGCCCGATGCTCCACCGATCTCCCTGGCCGATCTTGGATCGGTTCCGATCGCTCTAAGAACCCCGTTCCAGAACTCCGGCCGTTGCCTCACAACTTCGCCAACCGCCAGTTGTTCAGCTGTGGGTGCAGTCTGCCCCTCTATGGGTAGCTCACTACTACTGTCCGCATGAGAAGCGCGACTGAGCGTCTCACCCTGAGTTGGCTCGCCTGCCTGGGGTTCCACCACTGCCCATCCTGCCGATCACGTCGTGCTATCCCCGTGCGACATCGTGCGGCGAGAGACGGTTACAAAGGGGCCACAGCGGTCAATCGCCAACTACTCCTGAGCCCGTCCCAACTGGAACATGCGCAGGTCGTCGTCTGTCAGAGCTGGTGGTCAGGGGCGGGGTCGAACCACCGACCTTCCGCTTTTCAGGCTGGCAGACGGGCTCGTCCCAAGACCACCCGTAGCACATAGGGCGGGCACCGGGCGGAAGGCGCAGAGTCCTGACTGGGCTCAGATCCGGGGATGGCCTGCTGAGCGTACGTGTCCGCCCCTCCAGCCTCAAGCGTGACTGTGACCGCAGGACAACGAGCACAGGCGGAAAGAGCCGGGTGAACGTACACGCGAAGTCACGCTTGACCCTGGAGCCTCTGCGGACACTCCGGACAAGCAAATAAGGGTCAGGCAGGAGCCTGCCCGGGCGGACGCGAGCCATCCCCTGCAAGGTACGGGCGGTCACCGGGCAGTATCCAGGGGAGGAACCAGAGAGCAGTTGTCCAGGGCCTCAGCGGACGGTCGGCAGGCTCCACCGACCATGATCCGGAAAATACGCGGAATGAGTCTGGCGGCGCGGGGCCGCGGCGAACGAGTACAAGCAGGTAGACCGCATAAATTCGCGAGATGGGGTTGGCGGCCTCCGGAGCCGTGAGCGGTCTCTGTTGTTCCCATGGACTACTGGCGATCGGCGCGGAGTGAATCTCATGTGGACAGGAGCTGAAGGAGCTGCTGACGGTTCGGTCCTGGGGCTGGCGGCGGGGCCTTGTCACCCAGCTGCTCAACCGCGTCCTTGATGCCGGGCCGCTGGAGCACCTCCTGCGGCAGCTCCAAGCACATGAAGATCTCCAGGAAGGCGCGGAAGACATCGGCATCGTACCGCGCAGCACTGACCAGACGGCTCATCATCGAGTCCGGCGGGGACCACGGACGGCCCTCCCGCAGGGCCGTCATCTCAGCCAGGCGGGTACGGTCAGCGGCGATCTGGTTCCAGTAGAACGGGGCGACGAGCCGCTCGGTGCCCTCATCCCAGGCCTGCGCGAAACCTGCCGGATCCTCCAGGTGCTCCTGGACGATGCGCCGGAGCAGCTGCGCGTGCACGATCCCGACGCTGATCCCGCGCCCCGCCGAGGGATTCGTACACGCCCACGCATCGCCGACCGCGGCGTACCCGGTCACGACCGGATTACCTTGGATCACGAAGCGGCGGTAACGGTCCAAGATGCCCGCCATCGCCAGCATCTCGGTGATCGGCTCGCCGTCAAGCCAGTGGGCATGGAGCGGACAGGCCCGGACCACGCGGGTGAAAGGCTCCACGTCGCGCAGTGCCTTCAATGGCGCATCCCCGCTGGCCGAGAAAATCGTCACCGACCAGGTGTCATTGTCACCGTCGAGTGTGAGCAGCGAGATCGTGCCGAGCGGGACCAGCGGCGGGCCGAGCCGCGCGGGCAGTGACGGGCCGGTGAAGTACCGCGTGTAGTACACGAATCCGCTGTCTTCGGCCTCGACGTGCGGCTCACGCGCTCCGAGCGCCGTCAGCAGCTCCGCGCTGCGTGACCGCCTGCCCATCGCATCGACCACCAGGTCGGCGCGCAGCTCCTCCCCGCCGGAGGTGCGCACCCCCGTGACGTGCGGGATGCCAGGAATCCTCGACGGGCCACGGATCAGCCCCGTCACTTGCACGCCCCGGCGGACCACCAGGTCTGACTCCTCCAGCGCGGCCACGGCGATCGCGTACTCGACGGCAGGGCGGCGGCCGGTGACAAACCGGAATGCCTCATCACCTGGACGCGGCTCGCGGTCGGCGATGCCCGGCGGCAGATTCGCCAGCGGATCCCTCCACGGACAGCCCGCCGCCAGCAGCCGGTCGGTCATCTCGGGCAGCTCCTGGTCGCAGACCCGCCGGAACCGCGCGAACAGGTTATGCGGCTGGCGGAACTGGGCGACACCCTTGCGCTGCCAGGACTGCCACGCCTCGCCGGGGGTCGCCGGAACGTCCGCGGGGTCGGCCTCCAGCACCGTGACCTGGTGCCCGTCCCGTGCCAGCATGATCGCCGTTGCCAACCCGATCACGCCGCCGCCGCAGACCACAATCGATCCCGTGGCAGCCCCCAAATGTTCGTCCCGTCAAGATTGTTGCATGCACGGCGCCAGACATCTCACAGTCGTCTCACCGACTGGCCATACGGCGCCGGACGCGCGGCACTGACCTACGGATCTGAAGGCCCACGGCCCTAGGGATGGCCCTACAACGGCCCTAGAACGCCGAGGACCACAGGTGTAAACGCAGGACACTGCAAGATAGCCGAGGAGCGCGCTGCGGGCGTATACCTAGGTCACAGCGGCAAGGCTGCTACCCGAGCCGGAACGCCAACACCCTGACACGGGAAGAGGTCATCAGGCCAGCCAGTCGTGCCACATACGTGCCACACGCGACAGCGACCATCGGTCAGCCACGGTCACTCATACGCTCTCCTCAGCCACTGAACAGGGACTGGCGTTCGCGCTGGTCACGGGCTAGGACACCCTACCGATCTTCCAAGCTGGGACTGGCCTTGGTCCTGCCTGAGGCCCAACGAGACCTGCTTGCCACTAGCGAATCCGGTCTATGGGCCGTCCGGAACGGGCAGACGCGGCGTGTCGTAAAAGGCTGGCTGGCCATCGGCGCCGAAGCTCAACCCCAGGAAGCGCGAGGTCTCCTCATCCTCGCGCTCCCAGAAAAAGCGCAAAACCGTACCGTCCGGATCGGGCACGTCCACGACGGCCTCGTTGGGGCCACGGTCCTGGATCGGGCCGTGCTCAATGCCCAGCCGATCACACTTCGCGGCCAGGTCCGCCAGCGCCTCCCGGTTGGCCATGTGCAAAGCGACCAGGTCGAACCCGGCCAGGTCGGGCTGGCTGGCGCAAAACTGTCGTTCTCTCAACGCGACGGCGAAGCCCGCCTCCGGGCTACGCAGCGCGGCCCCCCGCAGGGCACCCTGCTCCACGAACTCCCTGAATGGCACCAGGTCAAGGAGCCTGGAATACCAGGCCACGCTGCGCGCTAGCTCGGTAACCGGGATCTTGACGTGCTGAACTTTGGTCATTCCGATGCTCATGGCTACCCGCCCCTGGAAGATGTGATGACCGGCGTCCTGACAGCCATGCTACGGTCAACCGGCGCGACGGCTCATTCTCTTTACACGCGGCCCATCGGCGCGACTCATGTGATCACTGAGCAGCAATCCGGGCAGCAACGCCGCCGTACTGCCTTAGACGCCGATCCCGCAACCTCCTGCGGTATCTCATTGTCGCGCAGAGGTCACTGGTTCAGCGATCCCACTCGGAATCTCTCACAGCTTTCTCACGGACTGACCGGACGGTACCGGACCATGACATCTCTGCCGGACACCGGGCAGGACGCTGACCTGCCGATACGGATTCCGGCGCACGGATCGGACGGGCTCCATTGATCTACGGATCAGAAGGTCGTTGCAAGGACCCGATCCGGCGAGCATGCGGGGGCGGCAAGGAGCCAGAATGTCTGACCGGGCATGGTTGCAGTTCGGGTTGCAGTTCAACGCCGTGCGGCATCGTCCACGGAGGACCGATTGCGGACGATGGTCCAGCCTGAACCGATCCGGACGACCACGATCCGAGCTGCTAATGCGGTTGGGGCTTACGGCCCTCCGGGTCGTCCAGCGGCGCCTGCGTGGCGGTGACAGCAGAAGTGACAGCAACGAGACCGAACAACGACTCGCCCGGGCTCACCGCCACAGTCGCCCGTTACAAGGTCGTAGCATCCCACCAGGTGGCCGCCCTGAACTGACACGGAAGAGGTCACTGGTTCAAATCCAGTACGGCTCACCAGGTTTCCGGACACTTGTTCGGTTTGGTAGTGACTAACCAAGTGAATACGTGGGCGTGGCGGGATCGTGAACTCGCTTGCGTCATCTTGATGTCCTGTCTCACCTGATCTGAGTCAGACGTCGTAGACCTGAGTCATAAGCTCGTGTGTCTCGCCAAGGTGAGCCACTGGTTCCAGCCGTTGCCGCCAACAGTCTCCGGACCTGCCCGGGGGACCATCCGAACCGGCGGTGGCGATCACCTTGGCCGTAGCACTCTTAAATGGCCCCACTGTTCTACTTTGATCTGGCCCCACCCGGGTGTCAGGGCGGCGGGGTGGTAACACTCTGATTTGGCCCCACCGGGTCTTTGTGGCGGAGACACGCCGGGCAGGTTCCGGGCAACGCGGTGTGTCTGGGTGAATAGTTAGTCACATTCAGTCGTTTCGCTCGGGGTGGGCCGGATGGGACGGGACAAGGTGTCGCTGTTTGCGCAGATCCGGGAGGATCACCGGCAGCTGGGTTTAGGGGTGCGGGCGCTGGCGCGCAGGCACGGTGTGCACCGGCGGGTGGTGCGGGAGGCGCTGGCCTCGCCGGTGCCGGCGCCGCGCAAGACGCCGGAGCGGGTCTCCCCGGTGCTGGACTCGGTTGCGGCGCTGATCGACGCGATGCTGCGGGAGGACCTGGACGCGCCGCGTAAGCAGCGGCATACCTCGCGGCGGATCTGGCAGCGGCTGGCCGATGAGCATGGCGTGCCGGTGTCGTATTCGTATGTGTGCCGGTATGCGGGGCTGCGGCGGGCCGAGATCGAGGCGGAGCACCGGGTGGCCGCAGGCAGCGTGGCGGGGTTCGTGCCGCAGGCCAAGGAGCCGGGCGCGGAGGCGGAGGTGGATTTCGGCCCGGTGAGCATCGTGCTGGCCGGGGAGGTGGCGGCCTGCCAGCTGTTCGCGTACCGGCTGTCCTTCTCGGGCAAGGGCGTGCACCGGGTGTTTGCCTCCTGCGCGCAGGAGGCTTTCTTTGAGGGGCACGTGACGGCGTTCGATGTCACGGGCGGGGTGCCGTGGCGCCATGTCCGCTATGACAACCTCTCGCCGGCGGTGGCCAAGGTGCTGGCCGGCCGGAACAGGACCGAGACAGCGCGGTGGCTGTCGTTCCGGTCCTGGTACGGGTTCGAGGCGTTTTACTGCGGGCCGGGCGTGGAGGGCGCTCATGAGAAGGGCGGCGTGGAAGGCGAGATCGGGCGGTACCGGCGCCGCTGGATGGTGCCGGTCCCGCGGGTGGCCTCGCTGGCGGAACTGAACGCGCGGCTGGCCGAGGCCGACCTGGCCGATGACCGGCGGCACATCGAGTTCCGGACGGCGAGTGTGGCCGCCGGTTTCACGGCCGAGCAGCGGTTCCTTTCGCCGCTGCCGGGCGAGGGGTTCGATACCGGGACGGTGCTGTGGCCGCGGGCGGATAAGTTCGCGCGGATCAGCGTGGGCAAGTGCCGGTACTCGGTGCCGGCCCGGCTGATCGGGCAGCGGGTCCGGATCCGGCTGACCGCCAATGAGCTGGAGGTCTTCGACGGGTCCCGGAAAGTCGCGACCCACCCGCGGCTGGCCGCGGCCGGCGCCGAGCACCTGGACCTGGATCATTACCTGGAGATCCTGGTGCGCAAGCCGGGTGCGCTGCCCGGGTCGGTGCCGCTGGCCCAGGCCCGGGCGGCGGGCACGTTCACCGCCGCGCACCAGCAGCTGTGGGACGCGGCCCGGGCCCGGCTCGGCGACGGGCCCGGCACCAGGACGCTGATCGAGGTGCTGCTGCTGCACCGGCGGCTGCCCGCCGCGTCGGTGACCGCGGGGATCACCGCGGCGCTGGGGGCGGGGACCTGTTCCCCGGATGTGGTCGCGGTCGAGGCCCGCAAGCACGCCGACGCGGCCGGCGGCCGGGCCGGCCCGGACCAGGTGCCTGCCGCGCCGGCTAGGCCGATGCCGCGGGGGGCATCGGTGATCACGCTGCCGCGCCGTGCGGCCCCGCTGCCCGCGGACGGGCGGCCTGCCCCGTCGGTGACCGCCTATGACCAGCTGCTCGCCCAGCGGGGCGAGAAAGGAGGCGCGTGATGGCCGGACGGCGTGATGAGCTGACCGATACCGCGGCGGACGCGGCGATCGACACCGCGTGCCGGGTGCTGCGGCTGCCGACGATCCGGGACCGGCACGGGGAGGTCGCCGCGGCCGCGGCCCGCCAGCAGGCCGGCTACAAGGCGTTCCTGACCGAGCTGCTGTCCATGGAATGCGATGACCGGGAAACCCGCCGCAAGGCCCGGCTGGTCCGCGAGGCCGCCTTCCCGCGGCCCAAGCGGATCGAGGATTTCGACTTCGCCGCGAACCCGGACGTGCCCGCCGCGCTGATCCACACCCTGTCCCGCTGCGCCTGGGTCGCCGCCGGGCAGCCGCTGTGCCTGATCGGGGACTCCGGGACCGGCAAGAGCCACCTGCTGATCGGGCTGGGCACCGCCGCCGCCGAGCATGGCTACCGGGTCCGGTACGTGACCGCCGCGGCGCTGGTCAACGAGCTGGTCGAGGCATCCGATGACCGGACGCTGTCCAAGGTGATCGCCCGGTACGGGCGGATCGACCTGCTGTGCCTGGACGAACTGGGCTATATCGAGCTGGACCGGCGCGGCGCCGAGCTGCTGTTCCAGGTCTTCACCGAGCGGGAGGAAAAGGCCTCCATCGCGGTCGCGTCCAACGCCGCGTTCAGCGAGTGGACCTCCGCGTTCACCGACCCGCGGCTGTGCGCCGCGATCGTGGACCGGCTCACCTACGACGCGCACATCATCACCACCGGCGCCGGCTCCTACCGGCTGCGCACCACCGCCGCCCGCCGCCACGCCGCCACCACCTGAGAAGAAAGGACCCCTGGCCATGTCGTTAATCAATCATCCCGGCAGTGATCACCAGATGGCCGTCATCGGCATCGACGCCGGGCACGCCCGCGACATCATGCTCATGCTCGCCGACGCGCACGCCCTGATCAGCGACCTCGCCGATGGCGCGGCGCCCGCCGCGGCCCGCCAGGCCGCCGCCGTGCTCCGCGACGCCGACAGCCCCTGCACCCTGGACAGCCTGGCCGGCGCGCTCGCCGAGACCGTGAACTGGCTGTCCGGAGCGAACGGCGACGCCCTGTCGCACATACCCGGCGACTGACAAGGCCCCGGACACACCGCGTCCGGGGCTTTTCTTTTCATTTCACCCCTGATCAGACCCTGTTGGCTTATTCGGGCGGCATGCCGTGGGCGCCTGGATGCCGGCTGTCATGATGGTCATGCTCTGTGTTGCGGCCGGTTTCCTTCCCTTCGCTTGTTCCCGGCCGCAGGATGGGGTCATCATGTCGATGCAGCCCAGGCCGTGGCCGGAGGTTCCGGTGCTGACGGCGCAAGTAGCGCGGGCGGCGTTCCCTGGCGGGTCGCTGGCGATGCGGATCCGTGATGAGCTGGGTGCCTGGTGCGAGGATGAGGCGTTCAGCGCCGTGTACGGATCCCGGGGCGCGCCGGGGCTGTCACCTGCGCAGCTGGCGGTGGTGACGGCGCTGCAGTTCGCGGAGAACCTGACGGACCGGCAGGGGGCTGATGCGGTGCGGGGCCGGATCGACTGGAAGTACTGCCTGGGTCTGGAGCTGGCCGATCCGGGGTTTGATTTCAGCGTGCTGAGCGAGTTCCGGGGCCGGCTGGCGGCCGGCGGGCGGGAGAAGCTGCTGCTGGCGTTGCTGCTGCGCCGTCTGGGGGAGGCTGGCCTGGTCGGGCCGGGGATGCGGCAGCGGACCGATTCCACGCACGTGCTGGCCCGGATCCGGGAGCTGAACCGGCTGGAGCTGGCCGGGGAGGCGGTGCGGGCCGCGCTGGAGGCGCTGGCCGCCGCGGCGCCGGGCTGGCTGGCGTCCGTCACCGACCCGTCCTGGCAGCGGGTCTACGGGCAGCGGATCACCGATCTGCGGCTGCCGCAGAGCAAGGCGGCCCGCGCGGAACTGGCGGCGCAGTACGCCCGGGACGGCTATCACCTGCTGGAGCAGGCCTATTCCCCTTCCCCGGCCGCCCCGGCCGTGGCGCGGGAACTGCCCGCGGTGCGGGCGCTGCGGCTGATCTTGCTCCAGCAGTTCTACCGGGAGACCGGGCCAGGCGGGGAGAAGGTGACCTGGCGGGAGGACGCCCAGCACGGCCTCCCGCCGGGCAGAGCCAAGATTGTCTCCCCTTATGACCTGGACGCCCGGTACGGCGAAAAGCGCGGCAAGGGCTGGCTGGGGTATAAGGCCCATTACAGCGAGACCGTCAGCGACCCGGCCGGCGATGACCCGGCCACCGGCCGGCCCGCCAGGCCGAACCTGGTCACGGTCACCGAGACCACCGATGCCTGCGTTCCCGACGTGGTGATGACCGGGACCATCCACGACGACATGGACGCTGCCGGGCTGCCGCCCGGCGAGCACGCCGTGGATTCCGGCTACGCCAGCGCGGAGCTGCTGCTGGCCGCGCGGGCCCGCGGCATCACCTTGATCGCCCCGCTGCCGGCCGATGCCAGCCGCCAGGCCCGCACCGGCGGGTACACCGCGGACAGGTTCACCATCGACTGGGACGCGGCGCAGGTGACCTGCCCCGAAGGCGCCGTCAGCCAGTACTGGAGCCCCTGCCGCCAGCACGGCCGCGATGTGATCGTCGTCCAGTTCCCCGGCCGCACCTGCCGGGACTGCCCCGTCCGGGGCAAATGCACCACCGCCACCCGGGCCGGACGGCAGCTCACCTTGCGGCCACGCGAGATCCACGAAGCCGTCGCTGCCGCCCGCGCCGAACAAGACACCAAGGCCTGGCAGCGCAAATACGCCGCCCGGGCCGGCGTGGAGGGCCTGATGGCCCAGGCCACCCACGTCACCGGCATCCGCCGTGCCCGCTACCTCGGCCTGCCCAAAACCACCCTCGAACACAACATCGCCGCCGTCGCGATCAACCTCATCCGGCTCGACGCCTGGTGGACCTGGACACCGCTAGACCGCACCCGGACCAGCCACTTCCAGCGGCTCCAGTACGAGCTCGCCGCATGAAACCAAATAAGCCAACAGGGTCACGCGGATCATCCGGCTTGCCCTGGACTCGCTCGAAGAAAATCTCCCGGCCAACCTGATATCCGACCGCCTCGCGCTGGGGTTCATCGCAACTGCGGAAGCAGCTCGCCGGGCTGGACCGAGAAGAACTCCGCACGATCGGCCACCGCGACTATATGATCCTCGCCCCGGCCAGCTACCTCGAACGCTCCGGTGATAGGGCAGTCGCGGCCATCAGGACCCTGGATGACCTAGGGCTGGTAATCCGGCTAGCTGACTGAGCGTCAGCAACTGCCGACCGGTACCGGTGCGCTGGCGCGGACCTGGTCGACGGCGTTGAGGATCATCGGCGTGGCGCGCGAGATGGAACGGCTGACCAGGTGCCCCGACCCGTAGCGGCTGTGAATTTCGGCTAGGCGCTGATCCACGTGCACGGGCTCGCCGTTCGGGCTCGTCGTCATGTCGCAGAAGGTCAGCGCGCTCGCCAGCCTGGCCGGCGCGGGCGCAAACTCGCGGCACAGGAGCCCGGCGAGGCCTCGTTCTTCGGCTTCGATGACCGCGCAGGAATGATGGGCTACCAGCTGGCAAAGGATCTCGTCGGCGTGCTGGACATCGCGCAGGTACCGGGCGCCGTCGAGCTGATGGAGGCCGGTGCCGGCCAGCTCGGGCAGGTAGCCGATGTCGTGCAGCCAGGCCGCGGCTTCCAGCAGCCCGGCGTCCGGGCCGAGCGCGGGCGCGGGCGCGATGCTGCGCGCTCTGGCCGCGACGCCTTGGACATGCGCCCAGCGGCGTGGAAGCGGGACTTCGAGCAGGTCGCGGGCAAGCCGTTCGGCCATGGCGGGAGTTATGTGCATGAGTGCGAGGTTAGACATCCGCCGCTGGACGTTCACGGACGCGGCAGGCCGTCTGGAGACGTCCCGAACCCCACGGACGTTTCTCGCGTCGCCATACGCGCTTGATCATCACCGCGCCTTGTCCAGTTCGCGCCACAACTCGCCCGAGTCTCCGGTGATTACTGCGTACAGGCCGACTGCTGCCGAATCACGCCATGCCTCGAACCTGAACCCTCGCCAGCTACGCCTGATGGCGAACGAGAACGCTGGGAACGCCGTCTCCAGCTTCGCCAGGTCCGCCTGCATCCACAGGGGTGTCACCTCATCGGGGCACAGTGGGCGCCCGAATGCGTGCGCGCGCTTCGACCCCTCGTTGTCAACGGCATCGCCCGCTGGGATGCCGGGCAAATGGTCAGGGTCACAACGTCGTGTCATCTGCTCAAGAATCCATGGCCGCGTCCCCTACGCCAGCAACCGGGCGCGCCTCGCCGCCGTCTTCGCCTCGGAGGCTGAAGACTGGAGAGTGGGCCGCGGCTACGCCATAGGCGTGCTGATTGACTAGGAGTTGGTCGTCAGCTCTGTAGATCGAGCTGTACAGGATGGTCTGGTGGAGCCGGATCTTGATGTTGCTGACCTCGGCCAGGGGGCGGATGAGGGCGATGGCGTTGCGGACCTTGGCGGGCATGGCGTTGCCTATGCCTTCTTCCTCGCCGCGGTTGGCGACGTGCGGGCTGTCGGGGTCGCCGAGCGCGATCTTGACTGTTACGCCTGCGGCGCCCTTATCGGCGAGGATGCGCAGGATGCCTTTGTCTTCGGCGAGGAACAGCGCGCTGTAGGCCAGGATCCCGATCTCGTGCTCGGCTGAGGCGAAGAAGCGGATCCAGACCTCGCGGGGGACCATCCAACGGTGCGGGTAGACCGACTCCAGGTCTTTCGGCCGAGTCCGCGTGCTCGACCTGTTCACCAACTACCTCGCTAGCTTCGAGCGCACCTGGTCAGTAGCCGCCAGCCCCGCTGATACCTAAAAGCGCAGAGTACAGCTACGCTGAAGAACCATCATGGAGGCTGCTTGACACGACCAACCAACCGCGGGCAACGGAGCGGAGCCAATCATTGGCTCTCCGCACCCATCGATGCCGTACTGTTGAGCAGGTTGGTGCCACCGCAGACGATATGCCCGCCTTGACCTGGGCTTATCCGATAGGCTTGCTATCCGAGAAGGAGCTATAGGAACATAAACGTAATAAGTATTTTGAAGTACTAAGCGAAAAACTAGGTAATGTCATGAGACGCAGGCGCGAGCCGGTAAGCCAGCTGATGGTATTCACTTTGGAATATCTAATGGAAATGGCGATGAATGGCCATGTTAGAATACCTCAGTATGCGCGAACTTACGTCTGGAGCCAAGACCAAGCTATAGCATTGATAGACAGTGTCGCGCGAGGCTACCCGGTCGGCACCCTGATGTTCTCCGAAGGGCCCGCGCAAGAGGAGGACGTTCACTTCGGTCCTGTCACAGTTCATGCGCCGGCCGAAACAAGAGCCTACTGGGTAATTGATGGGCAACAGCGTCTTGTAAGCTTGGTTGCAGCTCTATTTGAGCCATCGCTGGTAGACCGAAGATTTGCAATCGCCTACGATGCTCGTTCGGATACATTCGTTGCGGATACAAAACAGCACAATCCGCTTGTAATTCCCCTTCCCGTTCTTTTCGACAGCGGAGCCCTGACGCGCTGGCTGTCGAAAGGCGTGGTAGAGACAGAGTTGATTGAAGTCGTTACTGACATTTCATGGAATATAAGACGATATCAATTGGCAACCTACGTAGTTCGACATGAAGACCCAATGGTTGCAATGGAGGTATTCGAACGACTAAATACCTCAGGCGTCACGCTCCGCGCTTCGGAGCTATTTTCTGCACTCGCGACAGGGCCAGGTACGTCAGCGAAAACGCGAAGGGTAAAAGAGACCGCCTATCGTGTGGCTGAGCACACAGGCTTCGGCCTACTTGATGAGACAACTATAGTGCGCGCAATCCTGGCGACCCGGGCAAAAGACGTAAGCCGTATCCCGACGATCCCTACAAGGGAACTTCAGGAAGCTTATGATGAAAGCGAACAGCCGCTCATCAGCGCAGTTACGTTTCTACAAGAAACTGCCGAGGTTCCGCATGTCAGCTTCCTTGCCTACAAGTATCTACTTGTAGGACTAACTCGTTTCTTTGCGTTTTACCCCTCGCCTGACACGCGAAATATCAAATTGCTCCGTAGATGGTTTTGGCGAGCAACGGTTATCGGTACAAGGTCTACAGGTGGAAGCAGCACTGTTGCACTTCGAACAACGCTCGATGGGATTCAGCCAGGTAGCATCTCGACCACTGTGCAGTCCATGCTACGTGTAGTTGGGCCTCCGCCGAAGCGCATCCAGTCGGTCAAAAAATTTCAAGCCACTACGGCTCCGACCAGAATGTTGATATGTTCATGGTGGTTCCAACATCCGCGCGATCCGCGAAATGGAAATCCCTTCACGAGATCGGAACTGTCGCAAGCGCTAGGCAATAGCACATCGGCTGGACGTGTGCTTCCAACTATATTGCGAGGCGGCAAGAGCCTGTCTTCCATGAGCGCTAACCATCTTCTTCTTCCTATAGCAGATGAGTCGATTGATGAGCTGGATTCACTTCTATCAGAACCGCGAATCGGCGCCAATTTCACTGAATGGCTAAATGTACTGGGATCCCACGCTATTACAGGCGCCGCAGCTGAGTTGCTGAGACAAGGTGACACCCAAGGTTTTCTAGACATTCGCGAGAGCATTATAGATAACCGATATCGCGAATTCATTAATAGCGTATGCGAATGGCAGTTCGAGGACACTCCTTCACTAAGCGATCTAGTTATTGATGATGATGATGATGAGTACTATGACGACCTTGACTGAGCGTCGATTCGGTGTATGGATAGGTAATCGCCAAGCAGGATCTCTTCATCAACGCGGTGACTACACCTGGTTCACAGCCGCCGAAGATTATGCCAGTGATCCATTTCGCCCGGTTCTGGGCCTCCAGTTCGAGCAGGACCTAAGCGCCCGGCATGCAAGGGCGATGCGCTTGCCGCCATGGTTCTCTAATCTTCTACCTGAGGGGGTGCTCCGGGAATGGATTGCTGATGAGCGGGGCGTACCAGTTAGCCGTGAGATGGAGTTGCTGGCGCAAGTTGGTCATGATCTTCCTGGTGCTGTAAGAGTCTTGCCAGAAGGCGAAGCCCCGTACGATGACAGTTGGGATCCTGCCGCGCATGTCCGCGTTGAATCACCAGACTCTAAGGTACCCGAGTGGCGATTCTCTCTCGCAGGTGTGAGTTTGAAATTCTCAATGCTAAAGACTGATGACCGCTTGACTATTCCTGCATACGGAGAGCTTGGAGACACAATTGTTAAATGCCCTGATAGGATCTATCAAGAGGTCCCTCGCAATGAGTTCACAATGATGTCCTTGGCGAAAGCTGTCGGCATTGATGTCCCAGACGTGTGGCTGGTGCACAGGGATGAACTGAGCGTCCTGCCGAGCATCGTCTGGCCAGGGAGAGAGGAGTGGGCTTATGCCATCAAGCGCTTCGACAGAGATACGGATCGGGAACCAATTCACATTGAGGATTTTGCGCAGGTCCGTAATTTTTATCCAGAGCAGAAGTACAACGGCAATTTTGAGACCGTCGCAGCCTTGGTATATCGCGGCCAGGATCTGAGGGCTCTCCGAGAGTTTACGCGACGGCTCGCTTTTATTATCTTGACAGGCAATGGAGACGCTCATCTAAAGAATTGGTCATTGATATACGCCAATCCACGCATCCCAACACTTTCCCCTGCATACGATCTAGTTGCAACATCCGGATATCGTGTCGATTCCCGCCCCGAAGATTTGGGTCTACGGTTTGGAGGGTCGAGACGTTTCGAAACCGTCAATATGGCGACTTTCAAGAGACTCCAACGAAAGATCGACGCTATTGATGCCAATCTGCCGGATGTTGTGGCGCAAGTAATTAAAGATGTCGCCGTAGAGTGGCCGCGTTTCGAGGATAATCTTTCCGGCATTCCGACGATTAGACATGCCGTTACCGAAAGCATCAAAATGCGGAGCGTATCCTTGGCGCGAGATTTTGATTAGTGGCAGTGATGGGCCTGGGCCAAGTTTGGTTGAGATCAAACGATCAACAATGCGGACATAAAGGCATAGGAACTTCGGAGGCCGGGTTCAGGTGGTCAGTGCTTAGCCAGGTGCCAGTAAGCCCTTGATCTGGGTCGGACATCGGGCGACGCGGCACCACACCATCAGCTGAAACTGCCGAGCATGGGGCACGCAGCTGGTCATCGATGCGGATGCCCATTAGAAGCCTCTACCCCGGAGAGGCCAAGAAGGCCAGTGACTAACCAAGTGACAACGACGCCAGGCATGGCCAGTCAGAGCACGACGCATCACGACACCACTCCCCTGTTCATCTGTGATAACGCGACGACAGGCGACCGCATCAGACAGAACTGCCATCCCTGACACGGAAGAGGTCACTGGTTCAAATTCAGTACGGCCCACGCAATTTTTCGAAAACCTGTCTAGACTATGGGAGGCAATAGGGAGCCTAACGCCAGCGATTCGGCGTCCTTCTGACGGTCGAGATGACGTTCATCATGGTTGGCACCTGCGGCTATCGCGAGCCTGAGTTGGCGTCAGCAGAGCTTCCGCATGACAGTCGTAGTTTCCTGTTTTACCAGCTCAGCAATGGTCTCGATGGCACGTTGCCCTAGCTCGTGGGGTCCAGCCTTCGCCTCTGCCGAATGCCTTCACGGTCAAGCGCAACGGTCACCGGCCGCCGTCGGTGGAAAGAGCCCTTCCGCGGCCGGGAAGCAGTCACACTGCCACCATGAATGTCACGGACAGTTAATACCTGCGAACCGCTCCAATCGCAAAAGTGCTCTTCGCCGTGCTGTGAGCCGCGCAAGCTGCCGTCTCAGGACCTGGCGTGCAGCTCGCCGGCCAGATTCGTCAGCGGAACGCTGACTACGATCATGCCGTCCTCCGAGCGGGTTACCGCGTCCGGCACGATCCGGTTGACCAGTCGGCGGATTGCGAAGTTGCCGGGCTCAATGATGCCGATCGCCGTGTCGATGTCCTGTTCGGCGAGCAACTGCAGGATCGCCCGGAAAAGCAGGCTGCCTACCCCACGGCCCTGCCAGGCGTCTTCGACCCAGACGGCGAATTCGGCGGTGCCGGGCGCGGTGGGCGCGGCCGAGGCGAGCCCGAACACCTTCCCGCGGCTCTCTTTATGGCAGGTGTCGCGGGCCGCCACTGCCTGTTGCCTGCCCTTCAGGATCTCGTCGAGGTAGAGCTGCGGGAACACAGACAGGGCATGGTGGAAGCGGTCCCGCCGGGTTTCGGGGCTGCTTCGTGCGAACAGGTCGAGCAGGGCCTGCCTGTCGGCGGGTCCTATTGTGCAGGAAATGATGCACGTCTTGGCGGCTGGTGCCGGTGTGGCAGGGTCGGCCTGCACTGGAAGGCGCAACGCCAACTGGTTCGCCAGCAGGGTCTTGGCCATGGTCCGCTCCTCGGCGTCTCGGCATCGCTCGTCGGTCATCCAGGACGCAACCAGGCACATAAAACCCGCGGCGCGGTTCGTGCCGATGTGGCGTCCTTGGGTATCGAGCCTGCAGCGGCCACGACGCGCGTCCAATGGGGCGGCCTTGAGTTGCGGGCTCGGGTTGCCCGCGCAATTCATGGGGCTGGCCCGAGGTTCTTGGCAGGTTGGTGCCGTCAGCTGTGTCGCCCGGCACACCGGGACTGTGGGGTTGGCCCCATTGCCCGGCGGAATGACCGGCGGTCAGAATCCCTCATATGGTCTGCCGGATCCTGGTCGTTGACGACAGCGAGCACTTCCGCCGCATCGCGAGTGAACTGCTCGCCGCGCGCGGTTTCAAGCTGCTGGAAGCGGTGCACGATGGCGAGGCGGCGTTGGCTGCGGTGTCCCGTGATTGCCCGGACGGGATACTCCTGGACATCAATCTGCCAGGACGGGATGGCTTCGCCGTAGCCACCTCGATCGCCTCCGTTTGCCCCGCCGCACAGATCGTGCTGACCTCATCAGATACCGAGGATGTGCCCAGCGCGGTGCTGAGGACATGCGGCGCAACTGCGTTCGTGCCGAAGATCGAACTGGCGATGACTGATCTTAATAGGCTCTTCGCCTCTTAAAAGGCTCTTCGCCACGGCGAAACTGGGCCGGGTCACGAGCGAAGGTAGTTGAGAACGGCGAGAACCCGGCGGTGCTGCTCCGGCGACTGGTGTAGTCCAAGTTTGTCGAAGATGCTGGTCACGTGGCGTTCCACGGCTGCGACTGTGACCACGAGTTCCTGCGCGACGCCCGCATTGGAGAGTCCTTCGGCGATCAGGGCGAGTACTTCCGATTCGCGCTTGGTCAGGCTATCGATGGGGCTGTTCCGGCGTCGGCGCCCCACCAGGCGGGCAACAACGTCAGGGTCGAGCGCCGACCCGCCCTCGGCGACCCGGCGTACCGCGTCGGTGAACACGTGCAGGTCGCCGACCTTTTCCTTCAGGAGGTAACCGACCCCCTGAGCACCCTCGGCGACCAGGTCGAATGCGTAGCGATCCTCGAGGTACTGGGACAGGACGAGCACACCCACACCAGGTTCGGCCGCCCGGATCTCCAGCGCAGCGCGGAGCCCGTCATCGGCATGATCCGGCGGCATCTCGATGTCCGTGACCACGACATCCGGGTTGTATACGCGCGCCTTCCCGACCAGGTCGCGCGCATCGGCGGTCGTCCCAACCACCTCAAATCCGCTGTCCTGAAGGACGTGCACGATGCCCTCGCGCACGATCGGCTGGTCCTCCCCGATGAGTACCCGGATCCGGGCCGACTGAGCCACGCCACTAAGCTACGCCACTTGCGCTTCTGGGCCAACGAAGTGCCCGGTGCCTGGCGCAGCCAGCCCCATGAGGGTCGCCCATGGTCAGTCGCACCATCGCCCGGCCATCACCGGCGTTCTAGATATACCTGGAACCGGACCCTATTTGCTTGCCTTTGGAAGCCGTTTCGATCAGGCTGGGCAGGTGAGGCTCGTCTGGCTTCAGGGACGGCCGTCATCGCAGCATCGCAGATACGTGCCGGACGCCGGCGTGCGCCCCACCGCGCTCGGCACGCCGGGGAGCCACGACTTCTCCACGAGCAGGGCTGGCATCGTGCCGCAGGACCAGCGTCGGCCGATGTGGCACTTCATGGGATTGTGGACGACATTTGTCGCAGGATTCTCGTTCATGGTCCCAGGGTTCGTCATGCATGACGGGGGCTTCAGCCTGGCCGCTACGGCGGGGGCCGGCCTGCTCGGATACGGGATCTACGTGGCATACGCGCTGGTCGGCTCTTACCTCGGCGCCCAGACAGGGCAGACGCTCACGCTCCTCAGCCGCGCTGTGTTCGGGCGGGCGCTCGTGGCTGGTCTCGTTGCTGGTGATGATTCCGGCGCTCGGCTGGGTTGGCTTCCAGGCTGGCGTGCTCGTGCGGTTGTGGCACGGTTTCTACGGCTGGCCGCAGCTGGAGGCGATTACGATCGCGCTGGCAGCGGTGATGATTTTCAACAACCTGTTCGGTTTCACCGGCATCAGCCTGTTCGCCCGTTACCTTGTCACGCCCGTTCTGGCGATCTGGTGTGCCTATCTCTTGGCCAGGGGCTTTGCCGCAGGCGTGGCCAGCCGGCCCGCCGTGACCGGACCGCATGCCGGCCACCTGGGCTACTGGGTGGCGGTGGCGGCGGTGATCGGTTTCGCGATGTGGGGCAATGAGGCCGACGTCTGGCGCTACGGAAGGCCTCGCATCCTGTGGCCGCTGCCCACCTACCTGTTCGCCTGCTTCTGGTTCGTGCTGTTCACCGTCGCGGGCTGGATGATGGCCAGCCTGGCGGGCGGCGGCGACCGCTTCAACTTCACCGTGCGGTTCTCCATGTTCGGGGCGTTCTGGCTGGCCTTCCTGATCGCGACGCTCAGCCAGTTCGCGATCAATGACGGCAACTACTACGAATCGGTCAACGCCGCGCAGAACCTGCTCGGCGGCTGGCGCCGCTGGCACCGTTCCCATACCTGCCTGCTGCTGGCCGCCTGCGGCGCGCTGGCCAGCTGGATCGTGAACTACAAGATCGCGAATGCCTGGTACGTGGTCCCGGTTTTCCTGGCCGTCACGGCGCCGTGCGCGACGGTGATCATGGCCGTGGACCGGTTCGCGCTGCCGCGATGGCTCGGCGTCTCCCGGCCGGCTGACCGCGTGCCTTCGTGGCAGCAGGCCGCCGTCGTTAACTGGCCGGCGATCGTGTCGCTAATGGCCGCGAGCGTCTACGGCGCGATCGCCAGTGCGATCTTGCCGGCCCACCTCGGGTTCTCTGCGCCGCGGAACTGGGGGCCGATACCGCTGGAGTCCTGGCTTCTGGCCGGCGCCTGTTACCTGACGCTTACCGCCGTCGTGAAGCACAAGGCGTCCCGCCCTCAGCAGGTCCTCGGCTTTCCCCGGACCAATGCGCTGCATGCAACGATCACGACGGCGCAGGGCGCATGCGGCGATAGTCCGGACATCAGCCGCCGCCAGGCGTGACCGAGGTTATTCCAGCAGGCACGGTGGGGATTTCCCCATGCTTGATGTGGGGCCGGCCGGCGAAGGATGTCATATAAGCCCGATTGGCGCGGAGAACCCTTCCGGCCAGGCTGGCAGGCATGAATCTCGGATCCGTGCTCGCATCCCGCCCGGAAGCTTCTCGTGCCGGTGTCAGCACGTGCGGCTTCCAGCCTGGCGCAGCGCCGCTTGCGTGGCCGCGCATCCCCGCGAGCAACATTGGCCTGGACGCATGGTTCCTCACCGCCACTGAACGCGGCAACTCGGCCACGAGGCTCGATTCCCGTCACCTGGACGGCGCCGCCTGGACGACTGGAAACCAGGTGCGTCTGCTGCTACACGGCGCAGCGTACTTCATAGAGCTACTCGCCGCGGTCCGTGCCCTGGAAGCGGGCGACCTGCTGCTGTTCACCGACTGGCGCGGCGACCCCGACGAGCGGCTCGATGGCCCCGGCACGGAGGTGTCGCGGGTGCTGGCCGAGGCCCGCCGGCCGGGGGTAATCGTACGTGGCCTGCTGTGGCGATCGCACTTGGACCGGTTCCGGTTCAGCCTGCAAGAACACCGTGATATGGGGGAGGCGATCGTGACCGCTGGCGGCGAATGCCTGCTTGACTCGCGGGTGCGCGCCCGTGGATCACACCACCAGAAGCTCGTGGTGCTGCGCCACCGCGACCGCCTCGAGCGGGATGTGGCCTATGTGGGCGGGATCGACCTGTGCCACGGGCGCCGAGACCACCTCGATCATCGCGGCGATGAGCAGCCCTGCCCGCTCGGCGCCGCCTACGGTCCCCACCCGCCGTGGCATGACATCCAGATCGCCATCCACGGCCCCGGCGTCGCCGACATAGAGACGGTGTTCCGGGAACGGTGGGAGGATCCCACTCCGCTGAGCCGCAACCCGCTGCGGCGCTGGCGTGACCGGAGCATGCGCCCGGGCGGGCCGCCCACGTGCCCGGAGCCGCTGCCCGACCCGCCTCGGTGCGGCACCGACGCGGTGCAGGTGCTGCGGACCTATCCGTACCGGCGCCGCGGTTACTCCTTCGCGCCATACGGAGAGCGACCCGCGGGACGCGTTCGACGCGTTCGACGCCAGCGCCCGACGGCTGGACGAGTGGCACGCCAGGGGCCGGCGCGGGCCACGCCCACCGGGCAGGCTGCGCCGCCATCACCCCACGACGCTGCCCGCCTTCACCGCGCGCTGGGCCGAACCGCTGTACCGGACCTTGTTCGACCCGGACGGGCGGCCCCGGCCGCTGCGCCGAGCCGCAGCTTTCTGACCACTCATCCCCGGGCACCGGCCCGGCCCGGACCCGACGGAGGGACACACGATGGATTCCGCTAAGACAACCGCCCGGCACCCATACGAGCAATTCGCCTGGCGCAGCCTGGTCGGCCTGGCCGTCGTCATCACGGCCGCGACCGGCTTCGGCCTGCTCCTGCTGCTCGTACGACCGGTACACCCCCAGCCCGGTAAGCGTCCCTCAACCGTGGCGGGCCGGTCCTCCGCCGCCCCGCCACCGGGCCCGGCGGGCACGGCTGGTTGTTGCCGATCTCGGATGGCTGCCGCCGTCTCGTCTCGATTGGGGAAGCCATGAGAACATCCACATTCCCGCCGGCGCGGAGCCATACGCCCAGCGACAATGCTGCCGTGATGGCCGACGTCTACCAGCGGCGCTGGTGGACGCTGGGGGTACTGGTCCTCCCCAGCTTCATGGTCGGCATCGACGCGACGGTTCTTAACGTGGCGCTGCCCAGCCTGGTCCGAGAGCTCGGCGCGTCCACCAGCCAGCTGCAGTGGATCACGACCGCCTATTCGCTGGTGTTCGCTGGCTTGCTGCTGACCGCCGGGAGCCTGGGCGATCGTTTTGGCCGGAAAAGGGCGCTCATGCTCGGCCTGGTGATATTCGGGCTCGGCTCGGCGTTGTGCGCATATTCCCCTTCGGCCATCGTGCTCATCGCCGCCCGAGGGCTGCTCGGCCTGGGTGCCGCGTTCGTACTCCCGGCGACCATGTCGGTCTTGACCAACGTGTTCCCTGACGCCGAGCGGCCCAAGGCGATCGGGATCTGGGCAGCCGCCAGCGCGCTAGCGCCGGCGGCCGGCCCCACCCTGGGCGGCTGGCTGCTTGGCCAATTCTGGTGGGGCTCGATATTCCTGATCAACGTGCCCCTCGCGGCGATCGCGCTGCTGGCGGCCTGGGCCATCGTGCCCGCCTCCAAGGACCCGTCGGCACCGCGGCCCGACCCCGCCGGTACCGTGCTGTCGACCGCGGGCCTGATAGGGCTGCTGTATGCGATCATCGAGGCGCCGGCCAGGGGCTGGGGCAGCCCGGCCACCGTGGGCGCGTCGGCCGGCGGCGTGCTGCTGCTGGCTGGCTTCGCCTTCTGGGAGGCCCACAGCACCCACCCCATGCTCGACCTGCGCTTCTTCCGCAACGCCCGATTCAGTGCCGCGGGCGCCGCAGTGACGCTGGTCAACTTTGCGTTCGTCGGCACCATGTTCCTGCTGACCCAGTTCCTGCAGTTCGTGCTCGGCTACACGCCGCTGCAGGCCGGCATCCGGATACTGCCCGCCGCGATCGGCGTCATGGTAATCGCCCCGACATCGGCCCGCCTCGTGGCCTGGTTCGGTACCAAACTCGTCGTCGCCACCGGGATGGTGATCATCGCCGGCGGATTCGCGGTCATGGCCACCGTCACCGTTGCCTCGGGTTACGCGCTGGCCGCCATGGCGCTCGCGCTGTTCGGCGTCGGAGCAGGCCTGGTCAGCTCGCCGGCCACCGAGTCGATGATCGGGTCACTGCCCAAGGCCAAGGCCGGAGTTGGCTCGGCGACCAACGACACCACCATCGAGCTGGGCGGCGCCCTCGGGGTGGCCGTGCTCGGCAGCATCCTGGCCTCCGGTTACGCAGCACAGATAGCCGGCGCGGTGCACGGGCTTCCCGCGGCCGCCGCGGCGGCCGCCCACAGCAACCTGGGCGACGCCCTTGCCGCCGCCCGGCAACTCGGCGGCCCCGCAGGCCAGGGTCTTGCCACCGCCGCCCGCACCGCGTTCGTCCACGGGCTGGGCACCACTGAACTCGCAGGCCTGGCCGTGACACTGGCCGGCGCGCTGACCGTGCTGGTATTCCTGCCGGCTCGAGCCGCGCCAGCGCCGCCGCCGCCAGTGCACTGCGACCCGGGGGTGGACCCGAGCTGCGCCAGGCCGTTGGTCGAACTGTCATTGCTCAGCCGCAAACACCGCCCGAAGCCCGCCAGGACACCTAAACGGTGGCGGCCAGCACGCCCATCGAGCGATCGGTATGCGCTACGGCAATAACCGCCACAGTGGGCCGCGGTAAGCCCCTCACTCCCGTGCGCGGCCCGCGGGACGCGTTCGACGCGTTCGACGCCAGCGCCCGACGGCTGGACGAGTGGCACGCCAGGGGCCGGCGCGGGCCACGCCCACCGGGCAGGCTGCGCCGCCATCACCCCACGACGCTGCCCGCCTTCACCGCGCGCTGGGCCGAACCGCTGTACCGGACCTTGTTCGACCCGGACGGGCGGCCCCGGCCGCTGCGCCGAGCCGCAGCTTTCTGACCACTCACCCCCGGGCACCGGCCCGGCCCGGACCCGACGGAGGGACACACGATGGATTCCGCTAAGACAACCGTCAAGATCAAGAATGGAGGGCCCAGCCAAAGACAGGTCCGGCCGCGCCGTCGCCGCCGCCACGGCATGCGGCCGCCGCCGCCTCGACGTCGGCGTGGTCGAGGGCCGCTGCTTCACCGTCATGGCCGGCATGGGGTTCGACGCCCAGATGCTCCGCGACACCCCGGAGACGCTCAAGATCAGGCTCGGCTGGCCCGCCTACGTCATCGCCGCGGCACGCCACCTCTGCGAAACTCCCATGCAGGTCAGCATCGGCCTCGACGGTGCCCAGCCGTTCGCAAGCTAGCCGCGCTCCGCCCGACCTACGAGATCACCGTCGACGGCAAGAACGCGGCCGAGGTGCGCAAACACCTCGTCACCTCCTTCCGCGAACGATTCACGATCGACATCCCGGGCGCCAGTCCCATGGAGGTGACCGGCGACCTGCTCAGCCACGAATTCACTATCCAGCGAGACCGCCAGACCGCCGCGACCATCTCCAAGCGCTGGCTCAGCATGACCGCCAGCTACGCGGTCGACGTCGCCCCCGGTGAGAACGACCTCCTCATCCTGGCCAGCGTCCTCGCGCTCGACCTGGCCATGGACGCTGAACACCATTCGTGATCCCACCTCACCGGAGGCGCACCTAGCCCTGGGAGGCAGATCGCCGTAGAGTCGGATTCCTGGGGATACCCTTGCGCGCCGTATTCCGCGGGACGTTGCGCCTCCGGCCGGTACGGTGCCAGTGTCAGCAAGGAGACTGCGACGGATGCTGACAACCTCGATCCGGCACCGGGCGCTGACGCCTTCGTCACCTCGATCCTCGACTGCGTCGCCCAGCCGGTCTGGACGGCCGACCAGGACGGGCTGATCCGGTTCGCCAACCCCTCGGCGGTGGCTGCGCTGGGCTACGACAATGCGTCAGAGCTGGTAGGAAAACCGGGCCACCAAACAGTTCACTATAAGCACCCAGACGGTCCCGGTTTCCCGGCTGGAGAATGCCCTCTGCTGCTGCCGCGCATCACTGGGGAGACCATCCACCGAGCTGACGACTGGTTCGTGCGACGTGACGGGTCGGTGTTCCCCGTCGAATACTGGTCGGCTCCGATCGATGCCCCCACCGGCCGCGGCGCGGTGGTCGCCTTCCAGGACGTCGGCGAGCGGCGGCGGTCCGAGGATGTCCTGCAGGAGCGGGACGCGATCCTGTCCGCGCTGGGCCAGCCAGTCTATGTCGGTACTCCCGACGGCCTGATCACCTACGCCAACCCGGCAGCCGTCACAGTCCTCGGCTTCGGCGACTCTTCCGAGCTCGTCGGCCAGAACGGGCACTGGCTAGTCCACTACAAACGCGCCGACGGGTCGCATTTCCCGATCGAGGAGTGCCCGCTTGCCCGCTGCCGGGATACCGGGAACATGGTTCGCATCGAGGAAGACTGGATGGTCCGCAAGGACGGCTCCATGATTCCGGTTGCCTGCACCGCAGTGCCGTTCGAGGCGCCGGGCGGATATGGCATCGCCGTCAGCTTTACCGATCTGAGCATGCGCCGAACCGCCGAGCAAATAGCTCTCGAGCGTGAGGTCGCTGAGGCCCGGGCCGCGGAACTAAGTGCCGGCGAGGCCCGTCACCGCGCGATTCTCGCGGCGGCACTCGACGGCGTGATCAGCATCGACGAACGGGGCCGCGTGACGTACGTCAACGCCGCGGCCGAGCGCATCTTCGGCTACGGGGCCGATCAGGTTCTCGGCCGGGAGCTGGCGGAAGCGTTCCTACCGCCGTCGTCGCGGGAGGCGCACCGGCGCGGGCTGGCCCGGTATCTCGCGACCGGAGAGACGCACATCCTCGATCGGCGGATCGAGATTACGGCCATGCATGCCGATGGGAGCGAGTTCCCCGCCGAGCTGACGGTGACCCGGGCCGGATGGCCCGGCGCGCCGACCTTCGTCGGCTATGTCCGCGATATCACTGAGCGCCAGCGTGCCGAGGAGGACCTGGTGACCGCGCGTCAGCGCCTGAAGGTGGTCGCAGACGAGCAGGCGGCGCTCAGGCGCGTCGCGACCCTGGTCGCCAGCGGTGCGCCCCAGGAGGAGGTCTTCGCCGTCGTCGCCGAGGAGGTGGCGGGCTGCCTTGATCTGCCGCTGGTCAGTGTCATCCGCTTCCAAGTCGGCGGGATAGCGGTTCATGTCGGCGCATGGGGCCGCCAGAATCCGTTCCCGGTCGGCACCTCGTGGCGGCTGGACGAACACGGCGCAGCCGGGCTGGTGTACCACTCCGGCGGCTCCGCCAGGGTCGACTACGCGCACGTCCCCGGACAGATCGCCGCGAAGCTCGCTGGCGAGGCGGGGATACGCTCGGCGGTGGCCGTGCCGATCATGGTCAGCAATCGGCCATGGGGCGCGATGATGGCGCTGTCCACCGCAACCGTCCCCCAACCGGCCAGTACCGAGGCCCGGCTCGCCAGCTTTACCGAGCTGGTCGCGACCGCGATCGCCAACGCGGAGGCACATCAGGAACTGCAGCGGCTCGCAGACGAGCAGGCCGCGCTGCGCCACGTGGCCACGCTGGTCGCCCGCGGGGCCGAGCCGGGCGCCATATTCGACGCAGTCTGCGAAGCGACGGGCCGGCTCATCGGCGCAGCAAGCGTCAACCTAGCCCAGTTCACCGCGGAGGAGACCAACTTGACGCGGGCAGGCTGGAGTCAGCGCGGAACTCATATCCCGCCCGGTACGCGCCTGCCGCTGGACGGAAACTCGATCAACGCTCTCATCATGCAGACGCACGCACCAGCCCGGGTTGACAGCTACGAAGGCCGGTCAGGCCGGCTCGCCGCCCGGCTACGCCAGCTCGGCATCAAATCCGAGGTGGGCGCGCCGGTCGTCGTAGACGATAGCCTTTGGGGTGCCCTGATCGTCGGCACAGACCATGCTGAGCCGCTGCCGCCGGGTACCGAGTGGCGGGTGGCGAGCTTCGCCGAGCTGATCGGAACCGCAGTTTCGAATGCGACAGCCCGCTCGGAGCTGATCGCCTCGCGCGCGCGCATGGTCACCACCTTCGACGCCGCGCGGCAGCGAGTCACCCGCGACCTGCACGACGGCGCCCAGCAGCAGCTCGTGAGCACCATCATCAACCTCCAGCTCGCCCAGCAGAACTGGTCATCCGCGCCGCAGCAGGCGAAGGAATCCCTCGACCATGCGCTCCGTGACGCCCGCAGCAGCATCGACGGCCTGCGCGAGATCGCCGCGGGCATCCACCCCGCGATCTTGACCCATCGCGGTCTCGCCGCCGCCCTCGACGCCCTCGCCGGCAGGCTTCCCATTCCCGTCCACCTGGACATCACCGACCAGAGACTCCCCCAGCCAATCGAGGCGAGCATCTACTTCTTCTGCTCCGAAGCGCTCACCAACGTGGTCAAGCACGCGCGCGCCAGCTCCGCCTGGGTGCGAGTGGCACCCGAGGACGACCGGTGCGCGATCGAGGTACGCGATGACGGGATGGGCGGTGCCGGGCCCCGGCTCGAAACGAGCGGCCTGATCGGCCTGCGCGACCGCATAGGCGCGCTGAAAGGCGCATTGCAAATCAGCAGCCCGGCCTCTTCCGGCACGACACTGCGGGCCTGGATCCCACTAACCCGCGAAACGGCCGCAACCGAGGCTGAAGGCAACACCTGACCATGCGCAATCGCCGTCCTGTTCCTCGCCCCCAAGCACTGGCAAGTCACGCTCGCTGAGCGGGCTACTCACCTGCGGGCGCATATCACTGCGGCCGTCATGTCGGGCCAGCCCGATGACAGGTGCGAGTGATCCCGAGCTACGGACTGAAGGCCGCTCCATTGGGCTCAGGATGCCGTGCCTGCAGGCTGGCGTTGCGGGACTACCCGTGACATGGCCTGGAGGAATTCTTCCGCGGCGCTAATCGGGCTCTGTCCGGGCCGTCGTTCGGGTCCCGTCCTGGCCTGGAGCCGACCACATGAAAGGACGAGCGATGGATCAACATCTGACAGTAGAGGTGCAGGCCCTCGGCCTGGTCAAGCGGTACGGGGGCAAGGTGGCCGTCAACGACCTGTCTTTCAGCCTGAAGCCGGGCAAGATCACCGGATTCCTGGGCCCGAACGGGGCCGGGAAGACCACCACAATGCAGCTGATGCTCGGCCTGATCCGCGGCGAAGGCTGCACCCTGTTCGGCGGCCAGAGCTACCGCGCCCTCGACGTGCCCGGCCGCGTGGTCGGAGCGATGCTCGACTCACGGCCGTTTCACCCCACGCGTACGGCGCGGCGGCATCTGCACATGATGGCCGGTTCCGTCGGTGCACCAGACCGCCGCGTCGATCAGATGCTGGAACAGGTCGGGCTGTCATCAGTGGCCGACCAGCGGCCTAGCAGCTTCTCTCTCGGGATGGCGCAGCGCCTCGGCCTGGCTCAGGCACTGCTCGGGGATCCCCGGGTCCTGATTCTGGACGAACCCGCCAATGGCCTGGATCCCCAGGGAATCGCGTGGCTGCGTGAACTCCTGCGCGCCTTTGTCGCCGACGGCCGCACCGCGTTCGTCTCCAGCCACCTGCTCGCCGAAATGCAGGAAATGGCCGACCATGTGCTGGTTATCGGACGGGGCAGGCTGATCGCCGATTCTTCCCTTGAGGATTTCGTGGCACGTGGCGCACGCCATCCCGACGTCCTTGTCCGGTCATCTGACGCCTCGTCTCTTGCCGGGCTGCTCCGCGCGCAAGGCCTGGCTGTCCAACGAGCCGGTGATGGGCGGCTACAGGTCGCTGGCACGACAACCGATCAGGTCGGCGCCGTGGCATTCCAGAACAATGTCCGCGTCGATGAGCTGACCGAGGAGCACGCCTCGCTCGAAGACGCCTTCCTGGAGACAACATCGGGCCGGGGTGACTACGACGGTCGCACGCCTCAGCAGATTCTGAGCAGGAGCTGACATGAACGCATTCCGTTTCGAGTGGCGGCGGATCAACTCCATCCGCGCCACCTGGATCCTGACTGGAATAGTGCTCGTCCTAGCTGTGGCGGCAGGCCTGGGCACCTTCCTGATTAGCGCTGCGCCTTGGAGCGCGGCCGCCAGCGGGCAGCCGACCAGGACGCTCGCTGGCACGGTGAACACCTACATCCCGGCAGCGCTCTTGCTGCTGACCATCCTCGGTGCCCAGTCTTTCGGCCAGGAGTACCGATACGGCACCATCCGCCCGACCGTGCAAGCCTTCCCCCGGCGGTGGCAGCTGCTCGGCGCCAAGATGACCATGATCGCACTGGTCGCGGCCATCACTGCGGCCATCTCGGCCACCGCGGTGTCCCTGATCGCTGCGCTGGGATTCCGCTCACAACTGCACGGCGGAGTCTTCGACCCCGGGCAGCTACGGGCAACCGGCTTCGGCGTGCTCTACCTCGCCGCGGCCGCCGCGCTGGCCGTCGCGCTCAGCGCGGTCATCCGCAGCACCGTCCTGGCAGTGCTCACGATCTACGTGTGGGCGTTCGCGGTGGAGCCGCTGATACGCCTGGCGACCAAGGCTGCATCGGGTTTCCTGCCGTTCGGTGCGGCCGGTCAGCTGATGTCCCCGGCTGATGGCCGGGTGCTGCTCCACGCAGGCGTGTTCATCGGCGAGCTCGCGCTGGTCGCCGCCTCAGCCGGCTGGCTGTTCCGCCGCCGCGACATCACCACCAAATAGCACCCAAATAGGAGGACACGACAATGAGCACGTTCGACACCACCACATGTCCGAACTTTGATCGACGCGGAATCGTCGCCTACCTGGGAATCGCCTTCGGCCTCGCCTGGGCCATCTGGGCGGTAGTGCTGTACGGGCTGAAACTGAAACTGAATGCCCATGACCATGGGTTCGCCCTCGCACTGATCCCGGGCATGTTCGCCCCGGCGATCGCCGCCATCGTCGTGCGGACCTGGGTGACCGGCGAGGGCTTCGCCGGTGCGGGACTGCGCCCACGCCTGCGCCAAGAGTGGCGGTACTACCTGTTCGCGCTCCTGCTGACCCCCGGGCTGACCGGGCTGATCATCGCCTTCACAGTGCTGTTCGGTGTGGCCGAGCCGCACCCGCATTTCCGTCTGGGCGCGGCCAGCCCTCCCGTCGCCTTGATCATCGCGATCGCCGTCACCCCTCTGCTGTGGGGCGAGGAGTTCGGCTGGCGGGGATACCTCCAGCCAAGGCTGCTGCCGGGCCGGCCGGTGTGGTCGGCCATCGCGACCGGCGCCATCTGGGGAGTGTGGCACTACCCGTTGATCGTGCTCACCGGATTCAACTACCCGGGTTCGCCGGTCCTCGGCCTCATCCCGTTCACCATGTTCACCATCCTCATGTCGGTAATCCTGGGCTGGCTGCAGCTCCGCACCGACAGCAGCTGGGCTCCCAGCCTCGCGCACTCGGGAATCAACTACTTCGCCGCGCCTATTCTGACCGCAGTCTTTCCCGGCGCGCCGGCTCTCGTTGCCGGCATCGGCGGCTTCGTCGCGCTCCCCGCCTACGCGCTGGTCGCCGGCTGGATCGTGACTACCGGCAGGCTGCACACGCGGCCGGCTGCGTTCGGCACACCCATACGCCGCGATGCGCACGCGGCGGTATGACTCACCCTTCGATGTCACATCTCGGACCAGAAGGAGGCTTGTGTCGTGGATCCACCTGTACAGATTCGTGTAGTGGTAGGCGAGGACCAGCCCATCATCCGGGAAGGGATCGTTCGCGTCCTTGCGGACGGCGGGTTTGAGGTGGTGGGGACCGCAGCCGATGCGCGTGACCTGGTCCGGAAGGCCCGTGTTCACCGCCCCGACATCGTTGTCACCGACATCCAGATGCCGCCGGACGGCACCGACGACGGGCTCCGCGGAGCGCTTGAGATCCGCGCGGCCGAGCCCGATACAGGCGTGCTGGTCCTGTCCCAGTTTCTCGAGGACCGTTACGCGTTCGACCTCGTTGCCGACGGCGCTCAGGGAGTCGGTTACCTGCTCAAGGAGAAAGTCGGCGACCTGCGCATGTTCACCGATGCCGTCCGCCGCGTCGCCTCTGGCGGGTCGGCGCTCGACCCTGACGTGGTCGCCCGCCTGGTGGGCCGCAAGCAGCGGGCCGGCCCCTACACGTTCTGACGAGCCGTGAACGGGAGTGCTCTCCCTGATAGCCGAAGGGCGCTCCAATGCCGGCGTCGCGCAGGAACTCCCGGTCACGGTCGCGGCGGTTGAACGCAATGTGACCCGCATCTTCGACAAGCTCGGGCTGCATCAATCGCCCGGCCAGCACCGGCGGGTGCTTGCCGTACTCAAGTACCTTCAGGCATGAGCACAGCCGGGCCTGTCACGCCACTCGATCCTCGGCGCGGCAGGGCAACGGCGCGGCAGTCGACCGCGCCGCGTCGAAAATGCGGTCAGTACCGCCTTGGGTTATCCCCAAGCCGGCCGACGGCCGGCCCGAGCCCTGAACTGAAGGACGCTCCATTGGACTGCGGCACTGACGCCGGAAGGCTTGCCGTATACGGAGCCGAGACCTGCGAACGCTCCGCGACATGCCCGATCAACCACAGGGAGCGATCATGCCAACCACCGGCCTCACCAGCCCGCCGCTGCGGGAGCTAGCACACCGCATAAGCAGCGGGACCGACGTCACGCTCTTCTGGAACGAGCGCACCGGCGCGCTGACAGTATCGGTGCGCAACTATGGCACGGGCGCGCATTTCCAGGTCGCTGCCGAGCCTGACAAGGCCCTGCACACCTTCTACCACCCCTATGCCTACGCTGCAGCACAGGGCATGCCGCGCGCGGACGCGCCGCTTGCTTCCCGGGCTTGACCGGAACAGCCTGAAGGCCCTAGAGCCACGACCCGACCCTCACGCCGCCCGAGCGTAGTGCGGCCCGCGCGGTTTGGCCCGCCCGGCGAGCAGGCGACGTTCATTTTGCTCCCGTACCGCAGGGAAGGGCGCCCTCGACTGGTTGCGCGTGTCGCGATCAGCTCAGCGCTGGGCCAGCCACCGGCCTCGGAGGCTACTCAGCTTCCAGCCAGCTATGAGTCAGCCCGCGCCCAGCAGGTACTGGATCGTGCCGGGGACAGTGCCGCCTACGACGACGTTCGCACCGCCCGGGCATGATGTGACGGTCATCTTCTCGGTTGCCAGGACAACAACCCTGCTGATCCCGCTGCTGATACTGCGAGCGCTGCTCGCGCGGTCCGCATTGCAGCCCGCCGGTGGAGTTATCCGGCGGACAGCTTCGCCCTAGCTGACCCAATCCGCCGGGCACTCGGCCATTGGGTTAACCCGACGCGCCGCGCGGAAGGCCTGCGCCTCGGACTGGAGGCCGCTCCATTGGACCCGCGATGCGTGGCTGGCAGGCTCGCTCAGGTAAGGCCAGCGTTCACAAGTGCAGCCGCACTGGAAGGAAAGACAATGCGACCTGATGTCACGGTCGGGACAGCGTTCCCCGACTACGAGCTCCCTGACCACACGGGCAAACCCCGGCGCCTGTCAGAGATCCAGGCTGGCGATCCGATGATCATCGTGCTCGCCCGCGAAGCTTACTCCGCCAAGGACCAGTGGCAACACGCGGGACTGGCGCGGCTATGGCGGGAGATGAAGCCCGGGGTCGGGTACTGCCGGCTGGTCACCATCACCACCAGCGACCCGCAGGAGACCTACAACTACCGCTCGGGCGTGGCCGCGGAGTGGCCGTTCCTGGCCGACCCTGGCCGCATCGTCCAGCGCGACCTCGACATCGCCGAGTACACCGACCCCGTGCACAACCAGATGGTGCCGCACACCATCGTGTGCGAGCCGGGGCTGATCATCTACAAGATCTACAACGGCTACTGGTTCTTCGGCCGCCCCACGGTGGAGGAACTGCGCATGGACCTGCGCGCGGTGCTCATGAAGTCCCACTGGGACTGGGACCTATCCGACCCCGAGGTCCGCGCTGCCTGGCAGCGCGGCGAAATCCACCGCTTCTACGCTCCGGAACTCGGCTGGCCCCCCGAAGTCGCGGTTCGCGGCACAGGAAGGTGATGGCTATGACACGGCAGCACGCCTGGGCGTGGTTCAGCGAGTTCGCTGGCACGACGATCCTGCTGTTCGCCTCGGTGCTTGTCACCCGGTGGTTGTTCGGCCCCCACTCGGCATTGGCCAGCGCAGTGCCTGGACTGCCAGGGCGCATGGCAATCGACGGCGCGGTCATCGGCGCCGTCATCGGGCTGCTCATTCTCTCGCCGATCGGGCGCAGCTCAGGAGGGCATTTCAACCCAGCCGTAAGTGTGACGTTCTGGCTGCTGCGCGGCTTGCCCGGGCGCGATGCCACCGCGTACATCGCAGCCCAGCTGGCCGGCTCGCTGGCCGGCGTGATGCTCGCCCGCACGGTGCTCGGCGCTGTCATCGCGGATCCGGAGGTCGACTACGCCGCGATTCAGCCCGCCGCCGGATGGTCCAGCGGTGCGGTCTTCGCCGGCGAGGCCATCTCCCTAGCGCTCCTGATGGCATTCGTCGTCGCATTCCTCGACCGGCCCGCGACCATGCGGTGGACCCCAGCCGTGGTCGCCGCCGGCGTCGCTGTGCTGATCTTCGCGGGAGGCCTGACCAGCGGCGGGAGCTTCAACCCAGCCCGGCAACTGGGCCCGCTGCTGTTCGCGGGACGATTCTCCTACCTGTGGGCCTACCTGCTCGGCCCGCTCACCGGCGCCGTCATCCTCGTTCTGCTCGCCAGGGTTCTGGGCCTGCCGCAGCCGCTCACGTGCAGCCTTTGCGGCACGCCGTCGCGCGACGAGGGCTTGGTCTCGGCCGAGGCTCCTTACCGGGCTCTGACATAACGCAAACACTACGACGAATGCGATCCTCGCTCCAGTGAGCCCCGTCTGACGAGCTGGGCTCGTATGCAGTTCCTGACACAGAGGGGTCGAAGGCCATGAGAGCCACAAATGGGAGCCAACGATGGCTGACAAGGCCGGAAATGGTGGTCAGCGGGGAGCCGGGGTCCTTGATCCACATTCCGATGAATCCCCAGGGCTCCGCGCGGCTCCCGGATGACCGGGATTCCTTCCGCAGCCGCGGCAGCCTCCTCATGCAGGCTGCCGGGGCCGTCGAGGGCGCCGCGGTGCGCCTTGGAGCCGACCGCCGTCAACGCTGCGACGGCCGCATCCGAGATTGCACACAGGCAGGGCGCTACGCCCGTTCCGAGCGGTACGTACCCGCCGTGCAGTCGGCCCGGACCTGCCGGGCGAGGTCGAGCTTGGTGTAGACGGGCAGGCCGATCCGCCGGTACTTGGCCTTGACCCGCTTGAGGTACGTTCTGGCCGTCTCCGGGCTGATGCCGAGACGGCGCGCGGCGGAATCCAAGGTCAGGCCGGACACGTAGGCCATCAGGACGCCCTGCTCGCGTTCCGACAGCAGCGGACGTCCCGGCCCGCGGGCTCCGGGAGCCCTGGTGGGGCCCAGCGACCACGATGTCCCGCCGGCTGCTATCCCGCGAACGGTCCTGGCCAGCGCAGCCGTGTCATGGTCACGGGTCAGGTAGCCATGCGCGCCGGCCGCCAGGCTCGTCGCGACCATGGTCGGATCGGCCGATCCGTCGATGAGGAGGACGCGGTGTCCCGCGTCGATCAGCCGGCGCACATTGGCGGCGGGATCAGGATCAGCGCGCAGCGACGGGTTGAGCAACACCACGTCGTAGCGGCCGGGCAGGTTCCGCAGCAGATCATCGACCGTGGCGGTGACCTCGGCGATGTCGATGTCCGGCACCGTCGCAGCCCATGCCCGCAATCCGTCGATCAGCAGCAGGTTGTCCTCGATCGCCGCGAGCTTGATCATGTCGTCCTCTGTACTCCAAGGCCAGTACGTTCGGGGTGAAGATGCTCCCGCCTCGGCACAAATCGGCGGCAGACAGCGGTTCAGCGCGGATGCCCGCTAGGCCGGGCGCCGGCTGATCGATGTCCTGCGTCATGGCCGGCCTCGGGCAGGTCCAAGCCCGGACCGGGCTCGCCCGCCAAACTGCGGCTGCCGCTCCTGAGGTCGGCGATCAGCGTCCTCGCCGTCGGCAGCAGCATGCCGGCGCACAGGATCACCAGGGCGGCCTCCATGATCAGCGAGTCCGTGCCTACCCAGTAGCCCCAGTTGCCGACATCGGCGCGGTCACCGGGAAGCCCGATCGAGCGCGAGGCCAGATAGCTCAGGAACGGGCCGATGCCAAGCAGTGCCCCGGCCGCCCAGCCGAGCCATCCTGACCGCGGCAGGAGCAGCAGCAGCGCGGTGAGGACCCCGGCTACCTCGATGATCCGGAAGGCCCAGCCCAGCCAGTCCGGCGGCGAGTTGAATGCGGTAATGCCACCCTGGTCGGCGACGTGCACCCCGGCCACGGCCAGCGCCAGCAGGGCGCCGGCCAACCGGACCGCGAGTTCCGGCAGCTCGGCCAAGCGCACGCTTGCCCCGTCCGGCCGTACCCAGCCCGCTGCCACCTTTTCCGCCATGTCTCCCCCTGCTAGCTCGCGCAGTTTCGGTCCCACTCACTGGCACGGCCGGTGCGCTGTGAGGGTTCACCCAGGCCGGACCGACTCGCGTCCCCTGAACTGGGGTCATGACGTCTCAGGCGCTTCGGGATACCGTCGGCAGGGGGAATAGGCGCCTCACCGCGGGGCCGGTCTGGCCCGCGCCCGCGGGGGTAAGCGGACAGGCGTGAACCCGGTCCGTTCGGAATTCCAAACGGGTGATGACCTCGCCCCAGGCGATATTTCCCGAGCCCCGGTCACACGGCGGCGGGGACCGCCGCCGAGCCGTCCGGCGGCCAGCGGCGGCGGCCGTTTCGGCGGTCACTAGGTCCGCGCCTCGCACGTCAGGTTGCGAAACTGCGGCTCACCGCTGCATATTGACCGCGTTCCTTGAGGAACGCCACGATGGCCAGGTCGGCGCATGGATAATCGCGTCCCTTCCAGCGGTGGTCCAGGCCGGATCGCTGGGCGCCTGGCGTCCTGACGATCCCAGCCTGACCGGGGCTGTTCAGCCATGATCGTCAAGGTACTTGGCCGTGCTGAAGCTGGATCGGCTGCATCGCCGATGAACGATGCCGACCGCGGACTGCGTGCTCGGGCTCTCACTAGGCTCTAACCGCAACACGCGCAGCATGCATTGCGGTCGTCTGGGGCCACAGGCCATGCCGGAACATGGTGAGCCAGATCGAGCTACTTTGCACGCGTCAGCTGAGGGATGCCGGGCGTTCCGCGGCGGCGCTGATGCGGCAGGTCTGGTACCTTCGCGGCGATCCGCCGGTCACGGCAGCTACTTGCAATGATGGGTGGACCGCATGGTGATCTTGGTGTGGTGGTCGCTGTGCCTGACCACTTCCTTCATGCCAAGCCGCTGGTAGAGCGCTTGCGCGCGGCGGTTGACCGAGAGCACGTCGAGAACCAGGTCCTGGCCTTTGCGCTCTGCTTCATCCACAAGCGCGCTGATGATCCGGGTGCCGATGCCGCGGCCTTGATAGCCGGGGTGGATTTCGATGCGGGACAAGTAAATCTCCCCCGGGCGGTAGTCGACATCCAGCATGCCGACATCGGCCTGCCCCGCGGTAATGATCCGCCATCGGCGCGGGTTGAAGCCGCGCTCATGAAACGCGCGCTGGACCTGCTCGTCCCACCCCCATATCGCGGTGATGTAGTCGCCCATGGCGGCCTCGTGCAGCTGGTAGCAGAACTCGGCGTCAGCGGGGGTGGCTGGCCGCAGCGCGATAGCGGGCGTGCTGCGGCCGACCCGAGGCGTCTGGCCGGGACGCTCGCCCGGCGCCGTTCCGGACCCGGCAGCCAGCCGTGGTGATGGCCCCCGCTTTGACGGTTGAGTACCGCTTTGGTCCTGCATAGACAGGAGCCTGCCCGCTGCTCGGCGCGGTTAACTTCTGGCCCAGGCAGTGATCACGCCTGGATAGCTTGTTTGGCGTGGCTGAGATCCCGGCGGCGGTTGAGGCGGAGCTGGCGCGGCTGCGGGCGGAGAACGCACGGCTGCTGCGCCTGCTGAAGCTCACTCCCCAGCAGGCGGTGCCGCCCGGCCCGGCACAGGCCGCCTATTTCGAGGCACCGCCGGGGCTGGTGGATGACAGGTCGCCGCCGGAGGCAAAGGTGGCGTTCTACGCGGCGCCTTTCGCTGCCCGCACCGACGTGTACGCAACCCGGTTCGACAACCCCCGCACCGGGAAAGGGGGCTGGGTCCCGGCGGTGCGCGGCGGATGGCCAAGCGCGCACTAAGCTATACCAGCCTCGGCTTCCCCGACCCCCGCAAACTCCCCTACACGCCCAGCGCCGACGTGGCGACCACGACCTGATCGAGTCGCTCGGCAGCGCACGCCGACACTGAACTATAGGATTTGCTATAGTCGCGGGCGTGGACGAGTGGGACATCTACCAGACCGATGAGGTCGCCGCTTGGCTACGGGAACTCCAGGACAGCGACCCGAAGACCGCCGACCTGGTCGATGACGCCATCTACACGCTAAGCCGCTCAGGACCCGCGCTGGGCCGGCCGCTCGTCGACACCATCACCAACTCGAAGATCGCGAACCTAAAGGAACTCCGGCCCGGTTCCCGCGGGCGCAGCGAGGTCCGCATCCTGTTCGTCTTCGACCCGTGGCGCTCCGCAATCCTGCTCGTCGCTGGTGACAAGGCGGGGAACTGGAACAAGTGGTACGCACGGATGATCCCTCGTGCCGAGCAGCTCTATGAGATCTACCTGAAGGAACGGGCAGCGGAGGAAGGCAGCCAGTGACCAGCTACACCAAGTGGGACCGCGACGCCTACATCGAGCGCGTCGGCGGTCCCGAAGAAGCCGAACGGCGCCGCAAGGCACTGATGGCCCGGCAGAGCGGCCAGCGGCTCGCCGAGGAGCGCAAGCAGCGCGGCCTCACCCAGGCCCAGCTCGCCGAGACCATGGGCGTCACCCCGGGCAGGGTCTCCCAGATCGAGCGCGGCGAACTGTCAACCATCGAGGCCATCGCCCGTTACGTCCAGGCACTCGGCGGGCACTTGGAGCTCGTCGCCAACTTCGCCGACCACACCCTCACGGTGACCACTACCGAAGCTGCCTGACAGCTGGATCTGTGGAGAAGCGCGAAGGCCAACTATCCGGGCCCCCGCCCAAAAGTACGGGCGGGGGCGACGCGAGCTTACGCGACGTTGCGCTCCAAGCGCCCAACTGATCCGGCTTGTAGTTGACCGGCGTATCTGTGTCGTTAGCGTTGCCGGCGGGTTGAAAGTGATCGGTCCGACAGTTCCGGTCTAGTAGCCTATGGCAGTTCTCCGTTCTCGCGTCGCCCCGTCGCTCACGAAAGCGTTACGCGACACAGCCGGCATCGCGCGGCGTCGCTACAGCGGTCGCCGGTCGTCTCCGCCGCGCGCGGGAGCCAGAAATGGGAGCCAACGTGTTTAGCCGTCCTCGGACGTAGAACGACCCAGCCAGATTCTTCTCGCAGGTCACGGGCTCCCAGTCCGACTTAGTCCGACGGCGACAGACACCCGGAACGGCTCTGGCTTTCCCTGACACGGAAGAGGTCACTGGCTCAAATCCAGTGCGGCCCACGCGATTTTTCGAAATCTTGTCTAGCGCTGAGAGTCAAGATGGGAGCCAGGCTCCTGCGGTTTTGCGCAATAAGCGCTGGTCACGGCGCTGGCATTCCGGTCTCTACACAAGGCGTCCCGGCGGTCTCGGTCAGTTCGAAGCCCATAGCCGCGGATGCCATCGAGTGCGGCAACCATGCAGCATCCCGGACGTCACGTACGGTCAACGCGGCATGACATGCGCATAGGCCGACCCGGCGCTCGAGGTCTGTTTGGGTGCAACACCCGTGCATGGCGTCCATATCGGCGATTCCGGCGCGAAGCCGCTCCCAGCTCGGAAGGGTTTGACTGGCCTGCGCTTATGCGTTACGGGGCGGAATTCAGAGCCTGCGACGTCCGCGATATGTCCGTGCACCCCGGACTTCGGGGCCGCGCGGTGCGCAGACAGGACGTACACAGCCGCGGACGGCCGACGGGAGGAGCGGTCCCAGACCGGCAGCCTCGTGGCGAGGCGTTCACCGTGACCCGGCGCCAGCCGTTCCAGCCGATCACGAGCTGCCAGCACTTCCCGGGCGGCCATGCGCTGCGCGATCGTCGCCCGATGGCAGCTACGGCTCGCCCACGGCGCCGCCGTGTACCCCGTGGTCAGCAGCACCCTGGTACCGAGCGAACTGCCGATCATCGTGACCCGCCGCCGTTAGCAGGCGGTACAGGAGTGGCCCTGACCGCGAGATAGATCATTCTTAGCTTCTTGACACTGTCCGCGGCATGACCCGATGCGTTCCGTGAATGAACTGGCGATGTTGCCACGGGCACGAGCGCGTCAGGCTCCCGGCAGCACGAGGGCCATATGGCAAGATGTTCCTACGGTCGTAGGCGAGATGTAGCATATACGTATGACTACGAAGCGGCGGCTCTCCGCATCCGTGGACGCCGAGCTAGTGGCGGTGGCGCAGGAAGCTGTAACCGGAGGCCACGCCGAGAGCATAAGCGCCTGGGTCAATGACGCTCTCCGGCTGAAGGCCGATCACGACCGGCGGTTGCAGGCCCTGGATGAATTCCTGGCCGCCTACGAGGCCGAGCACGGGGAAATCACTGACGATGAGATGCGGGACGCCGCCCGTCGGGCACGCGAACGAGCCATCGTGGTAAGAGGCGACCCGGAACAGCGCTCATCCGGGCCGGCGCAGCATGGCCGGGGAGCCGCCTGATGCTCGTGCTGGACGCCGGAGCATTCGTTGCCGTCGAACGCGGCAGCCGGGAAGTCGTCGCGCTGATCAAGCGCGAACGTCTCGCCGGACGCTCGCCGGTCACCAGCGGCGGCGTGGTCGCCCAGATCTGGCGCGGTGGCAGCGGACGGCAGGTTCCCGTGGCCCGGCTCCTGGCCGGCGCTGACGTGGCTCCCATCGACGACAGGCTGGGACGGCGAGCCGGCATGCTCCTTGCCCGCAGCGGCCAGTCCGATGCCATTGATGCCGCCGTGGTGTGCCTGGCAGCCGACGGCGACGACATCCTCACTTCAGATCCCGGCGACCTGCACGCACTTGCGCAAGCAGCCGAGATTCACGTAGAGCTCGTCCCGGTTTAAACGTGTCCATTCAGGGGTGGGTTGTGAGCTGCAGTTTCTGGTCCCGGTTCAGCGGGCTGGCCGGGGTAGCAAGGGGTCGCCGGCAAGAGCTCGGGTGATGGCATCGAGGGCGGTCAGGCCGTGGTTTGCCGCCGAGTCGAGGTAGCTGCGGATGCGGCACCAGCGGGCGAGGGTCCTGGGGTGTGCCAGTACCCGGAGACGGCTTGGTGGCGCTTGGCGGCTTTGACGGCCTGCTCGGAGCAGTTGTTTCGTCCAGTCGACGGCGAACTGCGTGGTGAACAGCCACACCTGTTCTTTGTAGTCGCGCAGCCAGCAGCCGAGCGTGTAGCCAGGATGGTTCCCCTCGGGCCAGTCCCGCAGCCGGTTGTGGATGATGTCGAAGGCGACGGCCTCGTCGTAGCGCTCCCGCAGCCTGGCCAGCAGCTGCTCATCCAGCGCCGGATCACCCCTGGCCAGCGCGTCGTCAACGGCCTGGTGCGCCTCCCGGAGGATCTCGATGACATGGCCGGCCCAGGACTGCAGGCTGCCTGGTCCCAGCTTGGTGACGGCGCGGCAGCGGCGGATGACGTGCTGGCCCTCGCCAGGCGACGGGGATGAGGCACACGACCCTGGCGGCGTTCCGGCCGCTCCTGGAGTACCTGCGGCGGCTGGGAGTGTCCCCGGAACCTGTTCCGGCCGAGCCGCTGACCCCGGCGGAACCGCTGCTGGAGGAGTTCCGTGCCTGGCTGCTGGCCGAGCGCGGGGTGACTCCCGAGGTAGCGCGCGGTTACCGGGACCTCGTCCGGCCCTTCGCGGAACAGCATGCCGCCGGCCTGAACGCCGTGACCGCCTGCGACGTCACCGCGTTCCTGACGGCGCAGGCGCGGCGGCTCGCGCCGAAGACCGCGCAGCGGGCGGCGACGGCGCTGCGCTCGCTGCTGCGGTTCTGTCACTTCCGGGGCCTGGCACCCGCAGGCCTGGAGCAGGCCGTCCCGACGGTCGCGAACCGGCGGCCCGGGCTGCCGAGGCCGCTGGACCCCGCCCAGGTCCGGGCGATGCTGGACACCTGCGATCCCGCAACTGCGGCGGGACGGCGGGACCTGGCGATGCTCACGCTCATGGCGCGGATGGCCTGCGCGCGGTCGAGGTTGCCCGGCTCCGGCTGGAGGACATCAGCTGGCGGACGGGCGAGATCACGGTCCGCGGCAAGGGCGGCCGGACGGACCTGCTTCCCCTGACGGCCGACGCCGGCGGGCACTCGCCGGCTGGCTCCGGGACGGGCGTCCCGCCACGGCGCTGGACCGGGCCGTGTTCACCCGCCTGAAGGCCCCGCGCCGCGGCCTGACCGCGACCGGCGTCACCATGGCGGCCGCTGCTGCGGCCGGCAGGGCCGGGCTGGGCACGGTGCACGCGCACCGCCTGCGGCACAGCGCGGCGACCGCGATCCTCGCCGGCGGCGGCTCGCTGGCCGAGATCGGGCAGGTTCTCCGGCATCAGCGCCCGCAGACCACCGCAATCTACGTGAAGGCCGACATTGAGGCGCTGCGGTCCCTCGCCCGCCCGTGGCCGGACAGCGCATGACCGGCATGGGGCAGGCCCTGGACGGCTACCTTGACCTGCGCCGGGGCCTGGGCTTCAAGCTGGCCCGCGACGAGAAGCTGCTGCGCCAGTACATTGCCTGGCCGAAGACCGCGGCGCGGTCACGGTCACCGCGGACGACGCGCTGGCATGGGCCGTGCTGCCCGGCCGGGATGCCTCGCGCTGGCAGCGGACGCGCCTGTCGGTGGTGCGCGCGTTCGCCCGCTACCTGGCCACGCTCGACCCGGCCGCCGAGATCCCGCCGTCCGGGTGCTGCCCGCGGGGCGGCGCCGGCCGTTCCCTACCTGTATTCCGATGCCGACATCGCCGCGCTGATGGCGCAGGCCCGGCACCTGCGCACGCCGCTGCGCCCGGCGACATTCACCGTCCTGGCCGGGCTGCTCGTCGTCACAGGAGTCCGGATCGGGGAAGCCATCGCGCTCGATGATTCCGACTTCGACCCGGAACGACAGCTGCTCCTGGTCCGGAACGCGAAATTCGGCCGGGACCGGCTGCTCCCGCTCCATCCCTCCGCCGCGGCCGCGGTCCAGGCTACCGGGACTTCCGTGACCAGGTGTTCCCCCGGCCTGCCAGCGAGGCGCTGCTCGTGTCCAGCACGGGAACCCGGCTTCGGCACTACAACGTCAGCGTCACGTTCACCCGCATGGCCCGGCAGGCCGGCCTTGCTCCCCGTCCCGGCGGCGCCCGGCCCCGCATCCATGACGCAAGACATTCCTTCGCCGTTGCCACGCTGCTGGCTGGCTCCGCGACGGCGTCAGCGTCGCGGAAAGGCTCCCGCTGCTGTCCGCTTACCTCGGCCACGCCGATCCTTCCGACACGTTCTGGTACCTGCAGGCTTCGCCTGAACTGCTTGCCGAGGCCGCCCGCCGCCTGGACCCCGGGAGATCCCGGTGACCGCGGCGGCCGGCGTCATCCAGGCGTTCTTCACCGAGCGGCTCGCCCGCCAGCGGCAGCCAGCCCGCATACCGTCGCCGCCTACCGCGACACGATCAGGATGCTGCTCGGCTTCGCCTCCGCCCGGACGGGGAAACCGCCGTCCCGGCTGGACATCGCCGACCTGGACGCCCCTGCCGTCAGCGCGTTCCTGGACCACCTCGGGCACGACCGCGGCAACAGCGACCGGACCCGCAACGCCAGGCTCGCCGCGATCCACTCCCTGTTCGGCTACGCCGCCCTGCGCTGCCCCGAGCACTCCGCCGACATCGAGCGCGTCCTGGCGATCCCGCCCAGGAACACCACCCGCACCATCGTCACCTACCTCACCGAGCCGGAAGCCGACGCGCTGCTCGCAGCGCCGGACGCTGGCACGCGCACGGGACGCCGCGACCATGCCTGGATGCTGCTCGCGATCCAGACCGGGCTCCGGGCATCCGAGCTAACCGGGCTGACCCGCGCCGACGTTCACCTCGGCACCGGGCCCGACGTCGCCTGCCACGGAAAGGGCAGGAAAGACCGCATCACCCCGCTCAAGCCCGCCACCGTGACCGCCGTCGGCCGCTGGATGACCGAGGACGGCGGACTGCCGCACGATCCCCTGTTCACGACCATCCGTGGCGGTCCGATGAGCACCGACGCCCTCCAGCAGCGGCTTACCGCCTACTCGGGAACCGCCGTGCGCGCCTGCCCGTCCCTGGCGGCGAAAAGGGTCACCCCGCACGTTATGAGACATACGGCAGCAATGCGGCTATTGCACGCAGGAAATGATATTACAGTCATAGCGCTCTGGCTCGGGCATGAGAACACCTCGACCACGCAGATTTACCTGCAAGCCGACATGGAACTCAAGAAACGGGCGCTCGACCGGACAGCACCGCCCGGCACCCGCAAAGACGATACCAGCCGCCGGACCAGCTCCTTGCCTTCCTCGAAGGTCTTTGATTATGCCGATACGGCCATCAGGAACTCACCCTCGCAACAGGGATCTGCGTCCGTCATCGACATAACGGCAATGTCGGAATAATGCTGGCAGCATTGCTGCACCCCGGCCAGCTGCGGCAGCAGCTGCTGGTAGGCGGAGTACCCGTCGCTGATCAAGAAGCCGGTGAAGAAGACCAGGACCGCGGTGATCGCGGCGGCCTGCCGGGAGCCCAGCGCCCGCAGCCAGGTCAGTCCCCGGTGCGGGGTGCGCACGACCAGCACGTGCGGCGCGCCCGCGTCCTGCTCGGCCAGCCCGGCATGCCGATCCAGGAGATTGACCGGGGTCTCGTCGGCGCCCAGCACCGGCTCGGCTCCCAGGGCGGCCCGCATCGCCTCGTCGAACCCGGCGCCTTCCAGCCGGGACGACAGCCGCTCGCTGGCGCCATCCACGAACCCCGGCGAGACCGGCACGCCCAGCAGCATGCCGATCAGGTTCGCGGCCCGCTCCGCGGGCACGTTGCCGTAGGAAGACAGCAGCACCGCCGCGGTGTTGATGCCCGGGCCGTAGGAGATGCTGCCCGGATGCGCCCGCGGCGGCGCCTGCGCGGCGTTGACCTTCCCGCAGCACCGGCAGGTCAGCAGCGGCAGCAGGTACTCGGTCACGAACGTCGTGATGCGCGCGTCCCGGACCTGCGACCACCAGCTGCCCGCCCGGTCCGCCCCGTCCAGGGCGGTGCCGCACCGAGAGCACTCCGCCGACGGCGGCACTTCCTCCCGCTCGTCCGGGTCCGGGTCCCGCGACAGCCCCCGCCCCGGGATGCCCCGGGCTGCCCGCCGCGCTTGCGGTCCGCGCGCCGCTCCCGTTCCGGGGACTGGCGGGCCTTCCGCTCAGCCTTACGCCGCTCACGCGCCCCGATAGGATCCCCCGACGGCGGCGTCCCCGACGTCGTGCTGTCCGACCCCAGCCGCCGCTCCAGCTCCGCGACCCTCAGCCCCAGCCGCCGGTACCGCTCCAGCTGAGCCCCCAGCTCAGCCCGCAGCTCCACTCCCGGGCAATGTTGCTGACGGGAACCAGCAGTTCATCCCAGGCAGTAGAGACGATGACGGCGCGGATCCGGTCTGCGGCTATGTGCTTTTCCCTGCGAAGCAACTCGATATACTTTGCGACCTCCTGCACAGCCTGCCGCGATGCAGCTTTATCTCGTTTAAGCTCAATAACCACCCACATAAGATTTCGGTCACGCGCGAGGATGTCGATGCTTCCCCGAGTCCCACTAGCATTCGCCAGAGGGAATTCACATCAAACCAGACGCAGCCCTGGCTCTATCACATCAAATTTCCGGGCGAGAGCATCACGCAGCTCATGCTCGAGAGGATTTCGCATGACACCTACCCTAGAACGTCGCGTATTCACGGACTGCCGAATACGGTGCCGTCAGCGTTGGCTGATGCGGGAGCGACCACAAGTTCCAGCGTTGACGGCGGCCAGCGAGCCGCACTGCTCACCGTCTGGCCATGCCATCGCCGACTCAATAAGGCGCGCAGATCATCTCGATCTGGCGCGGTGCGACCGATCGCGCCGACAAACTGACAGGCGAGCAGAATGGCGGTTCCCGAGCGTCACCCGCCGATGTATTGTGCCGGAGCGTGACGACGCGGAGGAGAAGCCTGGCCCAGGGGGTCAATCTCGCCCGGAGCCGGATGCGGTGGCTGATAGCTGTGTCGTGGGCGGTTGCGGCCCGGTTCGCGGGGTTAGTTTTTTCCCATGGCGGCAGATGAGGTGGAACTTGAGGTGGGGAACCGGTCGGTGCGGATCTCCAATCCGGGCCGGGTGTACTTCCCGGGTCGCGGGGAGACCAAGCTCGACTTGGTCCGCTATTACCTGTCGGTCGGCGATGGCATCGTGCGTGCGCTACGCGAGCGGCCGTGCATGATGCACCGGTTCCCGTCCGGGGTCGCCGGGGGGAAGGTGCACCAGAAGCGGGTTCCGCACGGTGCGCCGCCGTGGCTGGAGACGGTGCGGGTGGACTTCCCCCGCTACGGCCGGCACGCCGACGAGCTGTGCGTGACCGAACTGGCCAGCGTGGTGTGGGCGGTGCAGATGTCCACGGTGGAGTTCCATCCGTGGAACTCCCGGCGGGCCGATGTCGAACGGCCCGATGAGTGGCGTATCGACCTGGATCCCGGGCCGCGGTGTGAGTTCGCCACCGTGCGCCGGGTGGCCCGCATCGCGGGCGAGATACTCGGCGAGCTCGGAGCTACCGGGTGGCCCAAGACCTCGGGCGGCCATGGCCTGCACATTTACGTCCGGATCGAGCCGCGGTGGGGCTTTGCCGAGCTGCGGCGGGCCGCGCACGCCTTCGCCCGCGAGGTCGAACGCCGCGCGCCGGACCATGTCACGACCACCTGGTGGCGCAAGGACCGCGACCCCGCCAAGCTGTTCGTCGACTACAACCAGAACGCCCGCGACCACACCATCGCCAGCGCCTACTCAGTGCGCGGCGTGCCCGAGGCGACCGTATCCACCCCCATCACCTGGGACGAGATCGACGATGTGGACCCACGCCAGTTCACCATCGCCACCGTGCCCGCCCGCTTCGCCGAGCTCGGCGACCTGCACCAGGGCATCGATGACTCCGCCTATCCGCTGGACACCCTGCTGGAATGGGCAGAACGCGACAGGCTCGACTAGGCCAGCGCAGCACCGCGCCAGCAACCGCACGGACCGGCGGGCTGGTCCGGAAAACCGAGCATGCCGACGGGAATGCGCACCTCACTCACGACAAGGTCCGATCACATACCGTGAGAGGCGCAGCAAATCTCGTAGTCCCGTGCCGAGTATGCGCTGGTGACTGATCCGAGTGGCAGATCTCCGGCGACGCACAGATTAACCATTTTCGGGCTGGGCTGTGCACATCTCTAATTCTGGGGGTTACAGGAAGGGTGCGAGGTCGAGGCCGGTGCTGGCGAGGAAGCCGCCGAGCGGGATCGGGTGAGGATGACGCGCGGGCATCAGACGAATTCCGCGCGGTAGTTGTGAAGGAACTCGGCGACTGGGCGTGGCGGGCGGCCGGTGAGCTGCTGGAAGGCGCCGGTCGTGTAGTCGTTCTCGCCGGCGAGGATCGCCCACTCGCGCGTGATGAGCAGCTCAGCCGTCCCCGCCGGTACCCCGGCGCCGGTGAGGCGCTCGAGGAACTGCCGTTCGGCCGCGACCTGGAAGGTGACAGGCTCGCCGAGTTCCGCCGAAAGCAGCTCGAGCGCCTCCGGCCACGACATGGGAGCCGGTCCTGTCAGGTCGTGGTGCGCGCCCCATAGCGCCGGGTCGGTGAGCACGCGCAGCCCTGCCTCGGCCGCGTCGCGATGGTCGATCAGGGCCATGCGGCCGCTGCCGGCCAGGCCGGTCCAGGTGCGCGAGGCGCGCACCTCGCGCGCCGCGGCGAGCAGCGACGCCGAGAAGATCGCGGGACGGATCGTCGAGTACGGCACTGCGGTCGAGGCGGCGAACTGGTCGATGCTGTAGTGGGCTCGCTGGTTGATCCCCAGTGAGTCCGCCGAGGTGTTGAGCACCGATAGGCGGGTGACCTGCTCGATCGAGGGGATCCCGGCGGCGGCGTTGATCGCGATCCGCTGCAGGACGCCCTCGATCCCGATTGATCCCATCGCGATGAACACCGTGCGGATCCCGTCAAATGCCTCGGCAAGGTCGCGCGGGTCGTCCAGGCGCGTGGGACGGATGTGCAGCTCGCCGGGCTCGCCGAAGGCGCGGCGGGCTTTGCCGGGGTCGCGGACGAGCGCGGTGACCGCATCGCCGCGCGCGAGTACGCCGCGGACGATCTCGCTGCCGACGCGGCCGGTGGCGCCGATCACTGCGGTGGTCATCGTGTCTCCTAATGAGTGTTAGCGAGCCAGGCCAGGGCGCCGCGGCCAGCGTCTTGGTATCTGCTACAGGGCTCCGATGCGGTCGCCGAGGTCGAGTTCGAGCGGTCCGCGGGTCTGCAGGCCCTGCGCGAACAGGGCGGCCGTGCGGCCCTTGGCCGCGTCCGAGATAACCAGCTGGTGGAACCGGCGGGCGTCGGCGCGGATCGCGTCCGCGCCGGGCAGGGTCAGCTCGTTGAGCGCGCGCTTGGCAGATCGCACCCCGTCGGCGGGGAACGACGCGATGCGGCGGGCCAGCCGGGCCACGAACGCGTCCAGGTCGGCGTCAGGCACGGCCCGGTTGATCCAGCCGTACCGTTCGGCCACCTCGGCGTCGAAGTCGTCCGCGCCGAGAATCGCCTCCATGGCCCGGCCCCGTCCGAGCAGCCGGGCCAGGTGCTGCACGCCGCCCGCGCCCGGGAGCGTGCCGGCGCCGGCCTCGATCTGCCCCAGGATGGCGTTCTCCCGCGCGGCGAACCGCATGTCGCACGCCAGCGCCAGCTCGCTGCCCGCCCCGCGGGCCCGGCCGCGGATCTTCGCGATCGACACGACCGGCAGCTCGCTGAGCTTGTGCCACACCATGCCCAGCGACGCATCATCCGGCCCGCCCGCCTTGGCCGCTTCGGCGGTGTACTCCGCGACCTTGGCCAGGTCGACATGCTCCCAGCGCAGCGCCCGCGCCTCCTCAGTGCGGATGCCGGTCGCCAGACATAGGGCGATGTACGCGTGCATCCTGGTGCCCTCAGCGGCTGCTATCAATGCCGACGCCTGCACCAGGGTGAGGCTCATGTTCGGCCGCCCAGCCTGGCCCTTCGGCGTCGTCGGGCAGTTCCAGGCGACGCCACAGCACCGGATTGTCCGTGGACTGGCTGGCGTGACAGGCGATCGAGCCAGCCCGATCCGCCGATGCTCGGCGGATCGGGCTACTCGACTCGAGGCGGCGATGGGCGGGCCAGCTCGCCGCGCAGCCACCGCGCGGTTTCCGCCAGCACCGGGTCGGCGGCGTCCTGGCAGGTGAGCGCTGCAGCCGCCGCGCTCTCCGGCGCGAGTTCGGATGCGGCGTAGAGCGCACAGGCGCGCAGCCAGTCGTCTTGCCAGTAGGTGTGCGGGTCGTCCAGCAACTCGTTCAACCATGGCCCGGCGGCGCGGCCGCCGGACGGGGCGGCAGCCGCGAGAAGCGCCCGGCGCCCGTCGTCGTCCATGTCCGGATCGACCAGTTCGAGCAGCCGCGCCGCGGTCCTCCGGCCCAGTTCCAGTTCCAGCGTCTCGACGGCCAGCGCACGGTCGCCGTCGGCAGATGATGCCAGCTGCGCCGCCGCTCTGGTGAGCCACTGATTGCCGAAGGCCGCGCCCACGAGGCACCGAGCCTGCCGCGCGCAAGCGCGGATCTCGTCGTCGAGCGCGCGCCGGAGATGCTCTGCGCGGCCGGTGCCGGCGACGGCCTGGCTTGCGGCGGCGGCACGAGCCGCACGGCTGCTCTCCAACGCGACGAGCCGCTCGGCGAGGTCGGGCTCCAGCGCGTGTCCCCTGGCTGCGATCGCGTGCCCGGCGGCGCGGGCGAGGCGGCGGTCGGGGCCGCTCAGCAGTTCCGTCAGAACCCCCAGCGACGCGCCGTCCCGGCGCAGGCCAAGGGCCTGGATGGCCCGCGTCGCGGTCTGCTCCTCGGTAACCGCGAGCCGCTGGAGTGCGGCCGCGTCGCAGCCGGGCAGGCCGACGTGCGCGGCCACTGCCGCCCCGATGGCAGATCGGCTGCCCGCGCGGCGCGCTGCGAGCGTCATCAACGCAGCAACGTAACTGGCGTCCGGCCCTTGAGTGACGGCAGACAGGGCCGCGGCGACGACTACGGCGTCTGTCGATTCCAGAGCTGCGTTACACAGTGTGCGACCGCGATCGGCCAGCGGCCCGTCGCGGCGGGTGAGCAACATGGCCGAGGTGAGCCGCAGCTCAGGGTCGGCGTCATCGAGCAGCACCGCGAGCGCCGAGAGATCCGGGCCGAGGGCCGCGATCGCGTGCGCGGCGCTGACCCGCAGATCAGCCGGCAGCGCCTCGTCGCGGGTGATCTGCACGAGCTCCGGTACGACGGCCGGATCGGCGGCAGCCACCGCCGCCTGCACCCCGATCCGCTGGTGCTCAGCGTCGGGGTGCGCGAGCAGCCTGCTGATGTGCCGGCCCAGCAGCGCAGGATCAGCAGCGGTCAGCACGTCGACGCCGAGCCGGACGTCACGAGGATCCGCGCTGCTGAGGAGCCTCTCGACGGCCGCGCGCGAGGCTGTATCAGTCACGAGCAGGGCTGTGGGATCCCAGTCGCGCCGCGCAAGCGAATCGCGCAGCCGCCGTCCGTACTCGCGGTGACACAGCGCGGCGAGCGCCAGCCACAGCACGCCGAGAACCGCCGTCGCAACGGTGAGCCATATGATGCCGAGCCCGAGCGCGCCGAAGATCAGGACCAGACCACCGACTGCGGCAATTGCCGCAGGTTCCCCCGCCGCCTCGACCGACGTCTGCGCCGCGAGGCGTTCGGCCGGGGCGAGCGCTTGATACGTGGCGACGATCGACGTGCGGGTGGTGCCATCCGTGAGCGCGATGTCCGCCACCTGGGCGCTGCACACCAGCACGAAGAACGCGGTCGTCGCCGGTCCCGCCACTGCGCCGGTCACAACACTGGCCGTCGCCACGGCGAGCACCGCGACCGGGTTGGCCGTGAGCCCGAGGCGGACGCCGAACCGGCGGAGCAGACGGCCGGCCAATAGCACGACGAAGGCGATGCTGACGGTGTTCATGATCGCCCCGAAGGCACCGAGGAAGGTGGCGAGATGGGCCGCGTCCGGGTATCTGACCGCGGCCTGTTCCCACACTATGAAGTACAGCAGCTGGGTTGCTGCGGCCGAGGCCACCGAGTAGCCGAGGAGAAGTAGCACCAGCCGCGTCATGCGCCTGCGGCCCCACGTCTGACTGGCCGTCGGCGCCACCGCGATCGGGGCGGGTACGGCGTGCAGCTGGGCCGGGTAACGGCGTCCGGTCTGGGCCAGCAGCGCGGCGAACGCCGCCAGCGGTGCGAGGGCGAGAACGAGCAACACGCGGACGTCGCCGGTCGCCCGCACTAGCCAGGCCGCGAGCAGACCGCCCACGGCGAGCCCGGTAGTGAAGCCGCCCACCACTCGCGAGTACCTGGCCTTCATCTGCTGCAGGTCGAGCAGTCTTCCCGCCTGCGCACCGACCAGCATTAGACCGATCGGGATGGACAGCGGGAACAGCACGAGCAATGGAAACGTCACCCAGTTCGCTTCGGCGACGACGAGGAGCACCCACCCGGCAGCCACCGCGACGAGCAACGACGCAAGCACCGTGAGGCCGATCTGCAGCAACGTCCACCGCCGCTGGGCGCGAGACATACCCCAGGACGCGAGAACGCCCGACGCTCCGACGGCGAGGTAGACATATGGCAGTCGCGTAGCGCCGTACTCGACGAGGAACAGCGAACTCGACGGCACGACCAGCAACGCGCAGAACAAACCCAGGGACGCCGTTTGGCCAGTGAGCAGGGTCAGCCGCGCACGCATGTCATGACACCGGTTGGTGCGTCTCGCGCAGGCGGCGCGCCAGATCGGCGATTACGCCGCGCGCGATCTCCGGCTGCGCGTCGAGCGCGTCGTCGAAGACGGCCTTGCGCAGCCGCAACAGCCGGACCGGGCTGAGCGCGACAACGGTGGCCGATCTCGGCCGGGCGTCGAGGACGGCAAGCTCGCCCACCACGCTTCCGACGCCCATACGCACGCGGCGGTCGGGGCGGATCACCTCCACCTCGCCGTGCTCGACCACGAACAGCCAGTCCTCGACGGCGCCAGCCTCCATGATGACGGCGCCGGCCGGGCGGGTGACCTCCTCGAGCACGCGGGCGATCCCGGCCAGCACGCGATCTGCGGTGCCCGCGAACAGTTCCACCCGCCGAAGCAGCGCGACCCGTTCGATGGTGAGCGCCACAGCATAGAGCGTAGCGCCACGAGAGATTATCCGGCAGACTGGTCCGATGGCGGGCGCACTGGCGCGGCTCATCCGAGACCCGGTGCACGGATATGTTGAGGTCCCGCCGGAGCTGGATCCGCTCGTGCGCAGCGCGGCCGTGCAGAGGCTGCGCATGATCCGGCAAAACGCGCTGGCAGTCGTCCAGTTCCCGTCGATGACCGGCAGTCGCTACGAGCACGCCCTGGGCACGATGCATCTCGCCGTCGGGGCGTGGCAGGGTTGCTGGCACAACCAGATGCCCGCCGCCGAAGGCGTGGATACGTCATCGACGTGGGACGGGTTCAAAACGAGCGTCATCGGCGATCTCCAGCGTGCCGCGGCGTGCGGCGCCGAACTCGACCCGGTGACGCGCCGGCTGATCGACGCACCGCCGGATAGACCCGAACAGACGGCACTGTGGACGTCGTTCGAGCACGTCATCGGCCTAGCCCTCGGCGCCGTCGGGCTGCTGCACGACGTGGGCCACCCGCCGTTCTCGCACGTCCTCGAGCCGTTCTACCTGCGCAACGCCGAGCAGATCCTCGGCGCCGGCCGATGCGCCGACTTTTCGCGTTACGCGGCCGACGCGACCGGCAGAATCCAGTTCCACGAGTGGGCTGGGCTCGCGATCTTCGATGCGATGCCCCAATCGGCGTTTCGGTTGGCGCCGCGCTACCTCATCCGCCGGATCCTTGCCGACCGGTCGGGCCACGGTTGGGCCGGCTGCCTGCACTCGGTCCTGGACGGACAGTTCGACGTCGACCGGCTGGACTTCCTCTGCCGAGACTCTGCTGGAGCCGGTACAGAATTCGGGCAGCTCGACGTGACGAACCTGCTACGCAACCTCGAATTGCACCGGACCGGCCCGCACGACTGGCGCATCGGCCTGGGCGCACAAGCCCTCTCCTCGTTCGAGACGATGCTCCTGCAGCGAGCGCAGCACTACCGCTGGGTCGTGCAGCACCACATGGTGGTCGCGGCGGACGCGGCGATCCAGCGTGCCGTCACGGCGCTGTTCAGCATGTCGTGCGGCGCCGAGCCCGTTCCGGCGCTGCGCGACCTGGTGCCCGACCTCGACTACCTCACCTCCGCCTCGGCAGGCGGCGGCGACGGGGCCTGCGTCGACGATCCGGGCGTCGTCTCGTGGCTGAGGGCAGCACGCCCGGTACTCGCGTCGATGGCAACAGAGGAATCCCCAGCCGGGGAGCAGGCACGCGCGACGCTAGCATTGATCCGGGTGCTCGATTCAATGTCGATCACGCCGATCCCCGCCTGGCGCGACTACCACGAATACGTCGCGCGCATCGAGCAGAACCGCGATGTGGTCGCCGAACTCGTCCGATTCGCCGAACCGGCCGACGCTCCGGACTTTCTGGCCAGCACAGCGAGCCGGCAGGCGGTAGCCGCGCTGCAGGCCGACCTTCCTGGGCGGCTCAACGCGGCGCTGGACGCGGTCCTGCAGCCCAATCAGACGGACGCCGCCCTTGAGGATGCCGAGCGCTGGCTCACCGACGCAGTGCCGGCATTCGCCGGCCCTGGTCGCTGGTTGCTCGCCCGGACCAAGTTCCGTGCGCTAGACGAGGAGCACGCGAGCATTTGGCGCGGTGACCACCCGGTGCAGCTCGGCGAGCTCAGCCCGCTGGCGGTGGCGCTCGCGGCTATGGAGGTGATGCGGCCGAGGTACTTCGTCTTCTTCGTTCCCCATGACGGTGAGCCGACGGAGTCAAGCCGCGACCAGCGGCGCGAACTCGGCGCCGTCTTCCTGCATCAGATGCTGCGGGTGGTTCGGCTCGCCACCTCCCCCGCCGCACTCTGACAATTGAGCGAGGCCGGCGAAGCGGCGCGCCGAGCTACACTGCGAAGAGCGGGTATTCGATTCCAGATCCACCGCGACGGCACTAGCCACAAGCCGCGGTCCGGTCGGGACACGAGCACCTCGCACTCGCGCACTAGGGACGCCCGCGAGCAAAGCATGCCCCATGATGTCCGCCACAAGACGACTTTCCGTTCTCCGTCGGAACCGGTCGGCAGCCTCGTGTCGGCCGCCCAGGCCCCGCCAGCGTCAGGTGGCGCGCAGCCAGCCCAGAACGACCTAAACGGTGGAGTTCCACCCGTGGAACTCCCGGCGGGCCGATGTCGAACGGCCCGATGAGTGGCGCATCGACCTGGATCCCGGGCCGCGGTGTGAGTTCGCCACCGTGCGCCGGGTGGCCCGCATCGCGGGCGAGATACTCGGCGAGCTCGATGACTCCGCCTACCCGCTGGACACCCTGCTGGAATGGGCAGAACGCGACAGGCTCGACTAGGCCAGCGCAGCACCGCGCCAGCAACCGCACGGACCGGCGGGCTGGTCCGGAAAACCGAGCATGCCGACGGGAATGCGCACCTCACTCACGACAAGGTCCGATCACATACCGTGAGAGGCGCAGCAAATCTCGTAGTCCCGTGCCGAGTATGCGCTGGTGACTGATCCGAGTGGCAGATCTCCGGCGACGCACAGATTAACCATTTTCGGGCTGGGCTCTGCGTAGTGGGCCGCGGCCAAGCCGCCGGACGGGGAGGTAATCAGGGCTGCAGGACGCCGGCAATTCCTGCTGCCCAGTCCCTGATCTCCGTCCAGTTCCAGAAGTCACCTTCTTGGTCCGGCAAGGCCAGCGCTGCGGCCTCCTCGGCGAATGCCAGGGAGCCGCGTAGAAGCCCAGATCAAGCCTGATGCGAGAGTCCTGCAACCCCCGCACGGCCTGCCTGCCGTCGCTGTTATGTCGGGCGAACTCGGCCAGCCGGTCCCGGCCGGCCTCGCAGGGACCGTTCCTAAGTCCGCAGCGCACCATACGCAGAGCCGGAGCCGCCTGATGTCCGTGCCCGCCTTTCAGGCCATGAGGGGCGTTTCCTGCAGGGCAGCCCTCGTCTGTTCGTATCCGGCGCTGATCCGGCGCGAGATCTGGCACGGGGGGCTGGCCCGGGGCGGGGGACTTCGAGGACCTGGTCCGCCGGTACCGGCGCGAGCTGCAACGCCATCAGGCAACTGCTCACCCATGAAGGATGTAGAGCCGCGGAGCGCCGCTCTGGCGGATGCTCCTGCTTCAGGCAGGCGGTGTTCGCGCTGGCCTGGTTCCGGGACCAGACATCCGCAGGCTCGGCCAGGGGGCGTGATCTCCCAGGCCACGGCGTACCGGTACCTGAACGAAGCATGGAAGTGTTGGCCGCCCGGGCTCTGTCCCTTCGCGAGGCGCTAGAGAGCACGCTTTACTATCCCTGTGATCTGGCCAATCCAGATAACGCTATCCTTACATCCAGATCTTCAACCGCTGAAACCGGCGAAACCGGGCGGCTGGTCGTGTCCTGTGAGCTGGCGATCAGCCGGCAGAAGTCCCCGGTGATCCGCTCGGTGGCGATGGCCACCTTTTCGCCGTTGAGCGCGAGCACCGCGGAGGACTCGACCGCGACGTCCCCGCCGGCAGTGTCCAGGCAGCCGTGGCGGCACAGGGCACGCCGGTCCACCCGCTGCACGCCGAGCGGGGCCAGGATCTTGCCGACCGGGATGCTGGTGCCGGCCAGGGCGGCGCGGGCGCGCCGGGGGATCCGCTGGGGCAAGATGACCAGGCTGGTCTCGGCCGCCACCAGGCCGCTGGCGGTGCGCAGCAGCCCGGTGCGGTGGTGTCCGGCGGTGATCGGCCCGGCATCGAGCCGGTAGTGCTCGGCGGCGGTCAGCTCGCGGTCGGCGCGGCCCAGTACCTCGATGCGGATCTGGGTGCGGGCCAGTTCCTCCAGCAGCAGCGTGGCCGGGGTGGCGCTGACCGTCAGCAGGGTGGCGAGCACGTTGGCCACGCCATCGGTAGTGGTGACGCCGAGCGTGTCCAGGGGCATCAAAGTCATGGCGGGTGGTCCTTTTCCGGGTATGGGGCTGGGTCCAGGCCGGCTCTGCGGCCGGTTGCCGGGCTAGATGGGCCGACTACTAGTAGCGTGCCCGGATGGGGGTGCGGCCGTCAGTCACCTAGCGGACACGGCTGGTGTCTGCTGGCCGACACTTGGATCCCGGCGGCCCTGCAGGGTGCGGGAGCTGGCCCCTTCGATCGTCATCATCGGCAGCTGGCTCGCCACGGCCTACTGACGCGGCTGGTGGTGCGGTTGGCGAGCGAGCACCGGCAGGTCACGGCATCCGTGATCATGACCATGCCGGGGTCCGGATCCTTCTCGCCTTGCCCGAGCCGCCCGCCAGGGACAACGCGCGAGCATCGGGTAATACCTTCCCGATCAGCGCGACGGCGCTGGTCATTGCCGGAGACTCCGCTCGGTCACCGGGAAGGTACGCCCTCTCCGGCCGGTCCGCAGGTTTCAGGCATTGCCCGTGGCCGGTGGTTACGCGGGCTGCGGAGTCGCTTGCAGCACCACGAACTCCAGTGGAAGGCGATGCTGCCCGGCGAGCCTGAACCCGGATTCCCGCAACAGGCGCCGGTAGTGCCCGGCGGTCCGCTCACGACCGCCGACGTTGCAGAGCATGTGAACATCCCACGCGGCGGCCAGGGACGGTGAGTCGTCTTCCGGTAGTAGCCGCTCGAGGATCAGCAGCTGGGCCTTTGGGGACATCGCCTCGGCGCACCTTTTCAGGATCAGCCGGCACTGCTGATCGTCCCAGTCGTGCAGCACCCGGGAGAGGATGTAGACATCGCCATCCGGCGGCACGGCCGTGGTGAAGTCCCCGGTGGTCAGCTGGCAGCGGTCGGCGCAGCCGACCGATTGGAGTTTGGATCTCGCCGCCTTGAGCGCGTGCGGTCGTTCGAGCAGAACGCCCCGCAGGTGCGGCGCAGCCGGCAGGATCTGGGCGAGCAACTCGCCGTTTCCGCCCGCCACGTCGACGACCACGCTGGCCGCCGAGAGGTCGACGATGTTGGCGATGCGTCCGAAGATCGAGGCGCTGGAGGCCATCGCCCGGTCGAATAGGCCGGCGAGCTGCGGCCGTTCGGCAAAGTATTCGAAGTGGTGTTTGTCGAACACGTGATCGAAAGCCGCCCGGCCCGTCCGGACCGAATGCGCCAGCTCGCCGAAGGACTCGTAGAACGGCCCGCCGTAGAGCAGCGCCAGCGCGTGCAGAGATGGGCTGGCGTCAGTGCGGAGCAGCTCGCCCAGCTCAGTGAGCCTGACGGAGGCCTGCGAACGCTCGACGATGCCGAGGCCGGCCAGGTAGCGAACCAGCCTGTCCAGACTGTCTGGGTCGGTAGCCGTTGCGCTCGCCAGCTGCTCTACGGTTGCCTCTGGCTGTCCGGCTATGTGGTCGGCGAGCCGCAGTTCCGCGGCCACCGCGATCGCCTGCGTCTTCCATGCCCCCGTCATCAGCTGCAGCAGCCGGGTCGCGGGATCTTCTTCCGGTTCGCCGAGATGGGCCGTCAGGACGGCCGAGTGGCGTCCTGCGGCGATCAGCTCGAGGCGGCGGATGCCCTCCGGGCGATCGCCGGCGCGGAAGTACAGCACGGTGGCGTCCTCATGTTCGCTGTAGCCCCCGCCATCGGACCGCATTCCGGCCTCGATCAGTAGTGATCGCAGTCCGGACAGGACCACGGTATCCGGATCGTGAACCTCAAGCGCGACATGCGCTTCCTGCCCGCTGGCCCGTTCACGTGCGGCAAGCTGCTCGAGCGTTCCGGGTCCTCCCAGGGGGAGCGCGAAGATCTCGATCATGCAGCTCTCACGGTCACGGGCGCTGACGGGTGCGCGCAGGATGCGCACGTTGACGGAGTTGCGCGGAAGTCCGTAGCGACGGCAGAGGCGATCGCGGACCACGACGCTGTGGCTGATCTCCCCGACGGTCAGGCCGATCGTGTGGAGGTGGTCGTGAAGTCCGCTCAGCGAGCGCGGAAACACCAGTACGGCGGCGTGGGACAAGCTGCAGCGGGCGGCAATCGCGTCCGCCTGGTCGCCGCTCAGGCAGGGCAGCAGCTCCGCGATCACGGTGCCGGTGTCGTTGCTCTCGATGAAGTCGACGGCCTGTGCCAGCCGGGCGCCGTCGGTGGCATCGATCTCGTCCGGTCCGGGAGCTATCGGGATCTCCCCCGAGCGAGCCAGGATCAGGTTCCCGGCTGAGCGCCCGGCGAAGCCATGCTGGCCGCCGGCCGCGTCGATGGCGGATGTGCACGGCGTATCAGCGGCTAGCCCGCGGCGGCGAGTGAATGTCGTATCGCACTCAACGGCTTGAATGGGCGCACGCTCGCGTGCTCCTGGCGGGTCGCGGGGAGGCGGCCCGGTTACGGGGGCCTCGGTGCACAACCGCAGAGTGTGGAGATCGCTGCGCTGTATTTCGTCGCTTCGCCCGAGCAGCATGTCCAGGTCATCGGCGACCGTGAGATGGCGTCCGGACAGGCAATCGCCACGGCCGCTGGCGAGTTCGAGGATGAGCTGCGCGGCCCGACCAGGATCGGCGCCGCGGCCGGCCTTGAGCTGGCCGCGGATCCAGCCGAACACGTGTCCTTCCGGCGTGTCCGGCCCGGCGGTGCTCATCAGGGCTGCGTCGCTGAGACCGATCGGCAGCAAGCCAGGATCGACGCTGAACACCGATACGCCGTGCTTGACGGTCTCCGCGGCGAGCGTCTCCGTCAGCTTGATCAGCGCGGCCTTAGAGGTCACGTACGCTGACACCAGCGGCCACCGGTAGACACCGGCGTTGCTGGTGATGTTGATGATGCGGCCACGCCCGGCGGCAATCATGTCGGGCAGAAGCATCCGGCTCAGGACGAACGCGCCCCCCAAGTTCACCTCGAGCGTTCGCCGCCACTCGGCCGGCTCCGTTTCCCACAGGACGCCCATCGGGCCGTTGATGCCTGCATTGTTGATAAGGATGTCAACGGGTCCCAGCTGCGCGCGGAGCTGCGCGAGAGCGGCTGTCACCGCGATCTCGTCGGTGACGTCGGCGCTCGCAGCGGCCGCTACAGCGCCCGCGTCCCGGATTTGCTCGACAGTTGTGGCGAGCTCGTCAGACGACCGGGCGATCAGAGCGACGGCTGCGCCAGCCTCAGCCAGCGTCCGCGCGAGCAGCCGTCCCACGCCCCGGCCGCCGCCGGTCACGAGTGCGACGCGTCCATGAAGATCGACGCCAGCTTCAGGCTCTCGGCGATCGAGCCGTGTGGTTGCTGCCTCCAACGATCTGGTCATCGCGCCATCACGCCCTCGTGACCGCGGGCTCGCTCTTGTGTGACGTGCTCCTGCTCGGCAAGAAGCCTGCGTAGGATCTTGCCAGAGGCAGACTTGGGGATCTGGTCAACGAACTCGATACGACGGACCCGCTTGTATGGCGCAACCCGCTCGGCAAGCCAGCCAACCAGCTCGTCGACGGATGCGCTGCCGCGAAGGACAATGAATGCCTTCGGCACCTCGCCAGCCATCTCATCAGGGCTCCGTACGACGGCTGCATCGCCTACCGCTGGATGGGTCAACAGAACACCCTCCAGCTCGGCGGGGGCGACCTGGTAGCCCTTGTACTTGATCAGCTCCTTGATCCGGCCGGTGACCCGGAACCAGCCGTCCCGGTCGGAGATGACGACGTCTCCGGTGTGCAGCCATCCGTCCGCGTCGATCATCGCCGCGGTGGCCGCCGGGTTCCCGAGGTAGCCGTCCATGACAGCAGCGCAGCGGATCAGCAACTCGCCGGGCTCGCCGGGGCCGACTTCTGCACCAGTCGCGTTGTCGATCACCCGGCACTCCACGCCCGGGAGCGCGGGACCGATCGATTCTGGTTTGTCGGGTCCGTAATCAGGCGCGGTGTGGCTGGAGCCACCGAGCTCGGTCATGCCGTACCCCTGCTTGATGCGGCAACCGATCCGCGCTGCGCACGCGCGCGCGAGATCGGCATCCAGCGGTGCGGCACCTGCCGTCACCACGCGAAGGCTCGAAAGGTCGAAGTCGTCAACGCGGTCGCTGGTCGCAAGGGCCAGGACGATCGGCGGGACGACCTCCGCTCTGGTAACAGCGTGGTCCTGCACGGCCGTGAGGAACGCATCAAGCTCGAACCGGGGCAGGATGACCACCGTGGCTCCCTGGAGCAACGCGAGGTTGAGCGTGACCTGGAAGCCGAAGGCGTGGAACAACGGCAACGCGGCGATTACGATGTCGTCCTCTCCCACCCCGTGTACAGGCCGCGTCTGGCAAAGGCTGGCGACGAGGTTGCGGTGCGTCAGCACGACACTCTTCGGGAGGCCCGACGTCCCGCTCGACCATGGCAGGAACGCGACATCGGTAGGAACGACGCGAACTGCCGGGACGTCGGCGTCGATTTCCGAATGCAGAGAATCAAACGGAATCGCGCCCATTGGCGGCCGGTCCGCTGCGCCGAGGACGAAGGTCTGGCGAACGCCGGCGGCGACCGCGCAGAGATGCATCTTCTCCTTAAACAGCTCGACGCTCGTCACCAGCCAGCGCGCCCTTGCCTGGCGCAGCAGCTGCGTGATCTCCTCGCCCCGAAAGGCCGGATTCAAGGTGGTGAGGGTCGCCCCAACCATCGACGCGGCGTACCAGGCGACCACGAATTCGATGCTGTTAGGTGCGCACAACGCCACCACGTCCCCGGCGCGCACACCATGAGCCGCAAGCCCCGCGCCGACACGCCGGACGTCGATGGCGAGCTCACGGTACGTCAACGCGCGGCCCGTAATCGCGTCCACCAGCGCCCGCTTATCGCCGCGCTGCTGGGCTTGACCCAACACGAACTCCGGCAGCGTGACGCTGGGGATGACCGGACTATCTGCCTTGCTCGCAACCACACCTCTGCCTGCTCCGCCTCGACCGCTCACGACTGCCGAGGTCGCTGCGGGTCCGGAAGTAAGGGGTCTCATCGTGTTCCCTCCACTGGGCAACCGGCCAGCGCACTTCGCTGGGGCCGGAGATACGGTCGGTTGTCGGACTAGACTGACCGGCCGCCAGTAGCGTGGCAGATCCGCGATGCGGCCTTCAGTCACCTAGCGGACATGGCTGGTGTCTGCTGGCCGACACGGCTTACCCGGAGAGCGGGACAAAGCGGGGGAGGCTATGCAGCGAGCGCTCGGGCTGACTGCCACGCCATACCGGCACGACAGGCTCGATGACCCGGTTGCCTTGAAAGTCGGCCCGGCCGACGGTTGGGAGCTCGACCGCGCTTGTGTCGCCGGCGCCGCGACCGGCGTACGCCCTACCGGTGGTACAACCGCTGACCCAGGTTGCGGTCGCCGACCAGCGGAACGCCTCGGTGGTCAGCTCGGAAATCGCGACGTCGCAGATCGTGCACGCGCGGGGCGTGGGTGCGGCCGACCGCGCTCCAGCCCAGCTGCTGGCGCAGCACGGCGAAGGTGTGGTTGGCGGCGCGGTAGCTGACCCGGTCGCTGCGATCGGTCCGGAAAAACGCCTTGCTATCGCCCGGCGGATCGTAAAGGCGCGCCCGCTCGGTGGCGTAGTCGCTCAGCGGCGCCACGGCGCTGGGGTGCTGATCAGTCACCGGCAAATCGGCTCAGCGCCGCTGCCTGCTTCACCGTTACGGCCTGGTTGTGCACCTGAATCCAGCCGCGTCGTTCAAACCCGCGCAGCGCGGCGTTGACGCTCTGCCGGGCACCTCCCACCCGGTGCGCGAGTTCCTCCTGCGTCATCTTCTGGCCGATTACGCCGTCATCGTCCCGGGGCTGGCTAAGCAGCACCTTCGCGACACGGCGCGGCAGGTCCAGGAATACGAGGTCGGACGCTTCTTCGGTAAGCCGCCGCAGGTTGGCCGCAAGAGAACTCGCCAAGGCCTGGGCGACCGACGGCGCCCGCCCGCACAGGTCCTGGATCACCTCGCGCGGGACGAACAGCAGACGGCAATCCTCCAGGGTTTCGGCGTCGGCCGACCTGGGGCCGCCGTCGGCGACACCGAGCTCGCCGAACACGCCGCCCGGCGCGATGACCGTCAGCGTCAGCTCGCCGCCGTCCGCGGAGCGGACCACCACCTTGACCCGGCCGGAGATGACCACGATCAAGGTGTTGCCCGGGTCACCGGCGGTGAACAGGATCTGCCCGCGGCGGAAGGTCCGCGACCGGGATGCCGCGGAGATAGCCTCAAGGTCTGCGGCCGACGCCGAACCGAGCAGATCGGTCGTGCGCAGGACGTCCGTCACGTCAGTACTCATCCCTGTCCTCCAGCTAAAGGCGTCGCTGGTCGCTTCCACAGGCGTGGTCTTGACCTTGGATGAGGTGAAGTGCCGGTGCTTGCCCGACAGCCGCACCACCCGGCCCCGTCACACGGGCTGCGGAAAATGACACGAATCCACTATGAGAGAAGTCTCCCCCTTCGAGGCGATTGTCGCTATCGTCTCGCCGCTGGGCGGCTCGCTGCAGCCGCCGACGCCATTTGCTGCGCTCGGCCAGTTCGCCTGGGACGGTGTCGGCACGCTGACACGAACCGTGTCAGCCAGGTGACTGACGGCCGCATCGCATGTGCGGCACGCTTCTACCACGGAAGCCCATACCGCAGACACGCTGCGTAAATCGGATCGTTGTGCTGCAGCGGCGGCCGGGGATGTTCTGACTAGAGGGGAACGCTGATGCGTATCTTGCTTATTGCCAGCGCCTACAACAGCATGACGCAGCGGATGCATTCCGAGCTCGTCGACCGGGGCCACGAGGTGTCGGTCGAGCTGGCGCTCGGGGACGAGGTAATGCGGGAAGGGGTCAAGCGCTATGACCCGGACCTTGTCATCGCTCCGATGCTGACTACGGCGATCCCGGCGGACATCTGGTCGTCGTGGCCCTGCTTTGTCATTCACCCCGGTCCCAAGGGCGACCGCGGCCCGTCCTCGCTGGACTGGGCGATCATGACCGGTGCCCGGCGCTGGGGCGTTACCGTGCTGCAGGCCAACGCGTTGATGGACGCGGGCGACATCTGGGCCAGCGCGGAGTTTACGATGCCCGGCTGCTCCAAGAGTTCTGTGTACCGGACCGAAGTCGCCGACGCCGCGCTGCAGGCGGTGCTCCTGGCGGTGACCCGGTTTGCTAGCGGCCGGTACCGGCCGGAGCCGCTGGACTACCGCCGTCCCGGCGTGTGGGGACAGTGCCGTCCGCCCTGCCGGCAGGCCGACCGGGCGATCGACTGGCGGGCCGACCCCACTTCCGCGGTGCTGGCCAAGCTGCGCGCGGCCGACTCCAGCCCCGGCGTGCTGGACGTAATCGGCGACGCCGAGTACTACCTGGTCGGCGGGCACCCGGAAGATGACCTGCGGGGCGAGCCGGGGACGATTCTGGCCCGCCGCGACGGCGCGATCTGCCGGGCGACCTCCGACGGGGCGGTCTGGATTCCGCAGCTGCGCCGGCGCCCGGCGCCCGGCGGGCCGAAGACCTTCAAGCTGCCGGCCACGCTGGCGCTGCGCGGATACCTGGACGGCGTGCCAGAAGTCCCGGCGCCGCTGGCCACGACGCCGGGCCGACGCACCTACCGGGAGATCTGCTACCGCGAGTCCGGTGATGTGGGTTACCTGGAATTCTCTTTCCCCGGCGGGGCCATGAACACCGGCCAGTGCCGCCGCCTGCTGGCTGCCTACCGGTACGCCCAGAGCCGCCCCGTGAAGGTGATCGTGCTCGGCGGCCCCCGGGACTTCTTCAGCAACGGTATCCACCTGAACGTGATCCAGGTTGCCGACGACCCGGCCGAGGAGTCCTGGCGGAACATCAACGCCATGAATGACCTGGTCGAGGCGATCCTGACCACCACGGGACAACTCACGGTGGCCGCGCTCGCGGGCAACGCCGCGGCCGGCGGCCTGATGCTCGCGCTGGCCGCCGACCAGGTCTGGTGCCGGGACGGCGCGGTCCTCAACCCGCACTACAAGCTGATGGGCTTGCACGGCTCGGAATACTGGACCTACACCCTGCCCCGCCGGGTCGGCGCGCAGGAGGCGGACCGGCTCACCAGCGCCTGCCTGCCGGTCAGTCCCGCCTCCGCCCTGCGGTCCGGCCTGGTCGACCGGGTCATCGCCGGCGACGCGGCCGATTACCGCGCGCAGGTGGCGGCCCTGGCCGAGCAGTTGGCCGCCAGCCCCGGCTACCCGGCCCGGCTGGCCGCCAAGGGCCGACAGCTCGCCGCGGCCGAGAAACAGCGGCCGCTGGCCGCGTACCGCGCCGCCGAACTGGTCATCATGAGGCGCAACTTCTCCGGACCCCACGAGCCATATCCCAAGCTGCGCCGGGCCTTCGTCTACAAGGAAAAGCCACTGCGCACACCATCTCACCTGGCCCGGCACCGGACTCATCCTTGGGCCGCCCGCCCCGGCGAAACCAGGGCACCGCAGATGGTCCACGTAGCTGCCAGCTAACCTCGATTCCCGTGCGGACGGTGTGACTCCTTCGCCGTCATTCCGGCGGAGTAAGCGCCGTGGTCCCTGTGGCGATCGCAATCCGGCGGCCTCGGTAGGTGACTACAGCGTTGGCTATGCTTAGCTTTCTGCCTCGATGAGTGATGGAGCCGGTAGCGATCAGCTCCTCGCCCTCGACGCGGGTCGGGCGCAGGAAGTTCACCTTGAGATCCAGGGCGGTAAATCCGGTGCCGGCGGGCGCAATCGTCTGGACCGCCGCCCCGCTAGCGCTCTTGGCGAGCAGGGCGATGACACCTCCGAAGACCGTCTCCAGCTCCTGCAGCAGGCCCGAATGCGCGGGCAGCGAGAAAACGACTCGCCCGTCCTTGGCCTCTATCAGCCGGATGCCGGCATACCGGTCGATCGGAGCCGGTGGTATTTTCCCTTCGAGCTGTGCTGCGAGGATTTCGAGTCCGCTTAGCTGCTGGAGCTGCGCGGGGCCGACCGGGACCATCTGCGGCGCGGGTCCTCGCAGCATGGCGCCAGTCTCCGGTGACCGCATCCGGGGCAACGGTTCGCCGCCAGAGCGCGGCGGGACGACGGCACCGGGTGCAAAGAGAAAGTACCGCGAAGTGCTGTGGGCAACCGGATGCCCTCCCTGGTCGACCACTAGCCCCTCGGCCAGGGCGTTGCGCTCGTCGGAGTAAATGACCCGGCTGCGCGCCGTGATCTCTGCGCCGCTGGGAGGCGGCTCGCCGAGCACCGTTACTGAAAGCTCGGCCGTCGTGCACCCTCCTCCAGCAGGCAACGTAGACACGACCGCGTAGAGATGGGTCATGTCGAGCAGGAAAGCGAAGATCCCAGGGTGCAGCCGACCCTTGGGGCCGCAAAACCAACCGCTGGCGGGCATCGCGATCGACACCTCACCGTGCCGCAGGGCAACTAGCCTCCGCCCGCTCCAGTAGTGGATCGGCGGCTGCGGGGACCTTCCCGCGTGGATCTCGCGGAGCGCTTCCAATCCGGGCACCGCTAGAAGCCCGGCATCGAACACACCACCCTGCGCACGCTGCGCCCGGGTCATCCCGGGCTTGCTCCCGGCGTCCACTCTCCGTACTCCTCCGCCGCATGCTGCCACAGCCAAGCGAAAGCCCGCAACCGGCCCAGCCAGCCACTGGGCTCGTGGCCTCGTCGACAACCCGCTCGTTGCTAATACCTGCTCTAGTATCCGGTTGGGTAAACAGCGTCGTCACCTCTTCGATCCCCGCATACGTCTTGACGCTCGGCCGGTGACTGGCGCGCTCGAAGACGTGCATCGGGACCGATGTGTCAGCAAGCTGACAAGAATCGTGTCAGCTGGGTGACTGACAGCCGTGTCGTCGTCAGGCACGCTAATGACGGCTGGTCATTCCAGGCGGGCCGACAATGGGGCGGGCCCCTCCGCCCGGCCGTCATGGCCGGGCGGAGGGGCGGTACATGCCGAAGGCGGGCAAGACGTTCTCAAGCGGCCGCGGTACCACTGCGTGCGGGCGCGGGCGAGGACGGACGGGTTCGGACAATACTTGTACGTTTGTACGCATATGAATAGGAGTCAGATCGTCCTATGAGGAGCCTCTGGCGGAATTGCCAGGCGCGCGGTTTGGTGCTGAAGGGGGCGCTTGTCGAGTTCATGCCCACGTTTCTTGTCGACCCAGGTGCCGGACCTGATAACGGGGTGTGATTGACCAACCGCGTCGCCACACCCCCGGGAGGGCGTCAATGGACACATGGTATGGCCGTGGCAGACCAGGTAATCCCCAGGTTCGGCGTCGCTTTGCCCGTCAGGACTTCTCGCCCTCGTCGCCACTTATCGCGGCGACGCCCGTTATGAGGCATGCTTGAAGCGATGCAGGCTAATTTTTGCGGTACTCGCGGCTCGACACCTGTAAACGGCGCGGAGCAGCTGCACTACGGCGGGTATACCTCGTGCATCGGACTAGCCCATACCGGTGAGCCGCCCACGCTCGCGCTGGATGCGGGCACCGGGTTGCAGCAATTGCCGCTCGCGCTGCACGGCCGGGCGTTTCGCGGCACGCTCCTGCTCAGTCACCTGCACTGGGACCACACGCACGGCATGCCGTTCTTCCGCAGCGGCACGCTTCCCGGCAACCGGGTCGACGTGTACCTTCCCGAGCAGGGGGTGGACCCGGAAGAACTATTGGCCCGGGTGATCTCGCCGCCGCATTTCCCGATCCGGCCCAAGCAGCTCGGCGATGCCTGGACCTTCAACGCCATTAAGCCCGGGCACCATGAGTTCGAGGGATTCTCGGTGGACGCGCTGGAGATCCCGCACAAGGGCGGCCGCACGTTCGGCTACCGGGTCAGCGACGATTCCGGCACGCTGGCTTACCTGCCAGACCACAGCCCGATCTCCCTGGGCCCTGGCCCGGACGGCACCGGTGTCTATCATGACGCAGCTATCACACTGTCCAAGGACGCCGACCTGCTGGTGCATGACTCCCAGCACACCGCGGCCGAGTTGCCGCGGCTGGGCTTTCTCGGTCATTCGGCTGTGGAGTACGCGGTCGCGCTGGCGCAGCGCGCTAACGCCCGGCAACTCGCGCTATTCCACCACGACCCGTGGCGTACCGATGCCGAAATCGACGACTTGGTGGCGCAGTACGCGGCGGCGCCCGTCCGCGTCTTCGCAGCCCGCGACGGCATGGTCGTGGACCTGCCATGACCTGTGAGCAGCAGACCCGGCTGGATCCTGCCGGAAACGCCCCGTGAGGCAAGCATCACGGACGCGTCAGATATGGTTCGCACTCGGTCATTCCGCAACATGCGCACCCGGCTACTTCTTGCGCTTTGAACGCTGGCGCGAGGTCGCTGGCGTCGAGCGCAGGCGTTCGGCGAGCTGGCGCGCCCTTAGGGCCGAGACGATGTTTCCCTTGCGTTCGAAGAGCCCGGCGGCTTTCTCACTAAGAGCTGCCGCGTCTGCATGGGCTCCGGCCAGCTCCCGGACTTCAGCGAAGTCCAGCAGGCCATAGCCCTGCAAGTCAAGCTGATCCGAGGTCTCGATGAGCGCCATCGCCGCCGAGAGCAGGGACCCGGCCTCGTCGATGGCTCCCTCCCGGGCCCTGAGCTTCCCGCGTACACAGCGCCAATGGAACTGGGACGCGACGTCGTCCGGGGAGGCGAGGCGCTCGCAGGCGCCGGCGAACTCAGCCGACTCCTGGTAGCGGCCCTGCCGGTACAGGACGTCGGCGAGCAGGCCTGCCGTCGTCGAGATGTAGTTGCGCTCACCCATTTCCTCCAAACGCCGGTAGTCCGCTCGTAGCTCCGATTCTGCGGCGGCCGGATCTCCGGCGAGTAGCTCGATGGCGGACGATTTAAGCGACGTGAGTGCCGCAGTCAGGAGGTAGCCGAATTCCTCGAGCGAGGCCCGGCTGCGGTGATAGAGCAGGCGCGCACGCTCGAAGTCCCCCCGCATCGCCTCTAGCTGGCCGATCGTGACCTCCGTGAGCGCTTTCGCCTTTCGGTCGCCCTCGGCCCGGGCAAGCACTTCTTCGCAGGTGACGATGGCGTCGGGGACGGGCATCGGACCGTAGAGGGCGCAGATCGCGAGCGAGCCGAGGAAGCGGCGGGCGGTCACCTCGTCGCCGGCGGCGGTCGCATGCCGGATCGTCCGCTCCGCGGCGGCGGCCGCGTCGGCAAAGCGGCCTCCCGTCCAGTGCACGTAGGTGAGCAGGCGGAAGGCCCGCACGAGAGCACGGTCGTCGGCCATCGCCTCCAGCTCGGGAATCTCCCGTTCCACGAGCTCAACCATGCTTTCCTGCCGCCCGATGCTCTCCTGCACGGCGTGGGCGTCAGTCGTGTAGCGCAGCTGCAGGAGGGCGAGTGCCGCCGCCCGGGCGATCCCGTTCTCGTCGGCGGAAATGGCCCGATCCACCGCCTCGGTCAGCAGCGTCTCGGCTCGCTCGAACTCGCCGGTGTCGACCGCCGCCTCGCCGGCGTCGAGGAGGAGCAGCGCGCGCACTGGGTCTTCCCCGTCGAGCAGCGCGGCGGCTCGCTGCAGCAGGTTCGCCGCCGCCGGCATGTCGCCGCGGGCCAGCGCGCGACGACCGGCCGAGCTCAGATACCGTGATGCCTCGGCGCCGAGCCGGCGCCGTGGTCGTCTACCGGTCCGAGCTCGGACCGGTAGCGAAACGACTGCTCAAGGTGGTAGCCGAGGAACTCTTCGTACTCGGCGAGCCGGGACCGGAACGTGTCTGCGAGCCAGGCAGCAAAGCGTTCATGCAGCCGGGCCCGGGTCCGCTTGAGCAGGCGCGCATATGCCGTGTCGCGAACCAGGATGTGGCTGAAGTTGAAGTCGTCGGCTCCGTCCGGCTCCGCCCGGCGGATGAGCTGTTTGTGGCACAGCGCGGCGAGCGGATGCTCGAGGTCGGTCCGGGCGTCGCCGTCCTGCACCAGCACCGATACCGCGCCGCTGGAGAACTCCAGGCCGATCACCGAGGCCGACTCCACCACCCTGCGCTCGACCGCCCCCAGGCGGTCAAGGCGGGCCCCCAGCAAGGCGGAGACGGTTCCCGGAACTGAGACGACCTCGGCGGCACCGGAGAAAACCCAGCGCCCCGCCTGCTCACGCAACAACTCGTCGTCGATCAGCATGGAGAGCATCTGCTCGATGAATAGGGGGTTGCCTCCGACGAGGCGGAGGATCCGCCGCCCGAGCGGTCCGGGCAGGCTCGCCTCGCCGAGAAGGTTCCGCACCACCAGGTCGCTCTCCTCTCGGGAGAGCTCCCCGAGCTCGATCTGGGACGCCGCGCGCCGCCCCGCGGCGAAACCCGGCCGATCTTCGTGAAGCTCACGGCGGGCCGTGCAGACGAGCAGGAGCGGCACCCCAAGCGACGCGTCGAGGAGTTGCTCGATGAAATCGAGGAATGTGGGCTCGGCCCAGTGGATGTCGTCGAAGACCACCACCAGCGGCCTGCGGCGCACCAGCGCTTGAAGGACCGTCCGCACGGCCCAGAACAGCTCGTCCTTGCCGTACTGCGGCTCCGAGAGTCCCATGATCGACTCGATGCGGCTGGTCGCGTCGGCCAGTTCCTCGCCGAAGCGGGACGCGAGCTTGGCGCGGGCCTGCTCCTCGCCGTCCTCCGGCACGATCCCGGCCGCCTGCCGGAACACCTCAGCCAAGGGCCAGAACGTGATGCCGTCGCCGTAGGACAGGCAGCGGCCCCGCAGTACCACCGCATTGTCGGCGACGCTCCGCACGAACTCCTCGATGAGCGCTCTTGCCCACCCCGGCCTCGCCAAGCAGCGTGACGAGCCGACACTCGGATCCGGCGACCGTACGACGGAACTCGGCATCCAGGGCAGCGATCTCGCGGGCGCGCCCGACGAGCGGCAGGTCCGCCGGTCTGGTGCTCGTCGCGCCTTCGGAAACCGAGAGCAACCGGTAGGCCGGGACGGGTTCCGGCTTGCCCTTCAGCGTCAAGGGCTCGACCGGCGCCACCTCGACGGCATCTCGGACCAGCCGGTAGGTGGACTCGCCGATCAGGACCTCCCCAGCCGGGGCGGCCTGCTCGAGACGGGCCGCGACGTTCACCGTGTCGCCGGTGGCGAGGCGTTGTGAGGTGCCGGTGTCACCGGTGACGACTTCGCCGGTGTTGACGCCGGTCCGGTTCTCTAGCGTGACCCCGAATTCCGCGCGGAGGGTGACGTTGAGCTCCGCCAGCGCCCCGCGCATTCTGGCGGCCGCTCGCACGGCCCGCTGCGCGTCGTCCTCGTGCATCCGGGGCAGCCCGAAGACCGCCATGATCGCATCCCCGATGTACTTCTCGATCGTCCCGCCGTGGCCTTCCAGGACGGGTTTCATCGCCGAGAAGTACAGCGCGAGCACCTCTCGCAGTGCCTCGCTGTCGAGCCGGTCGCCCAGCGCTGTGGAGTCCTTCAGATCGCAGAAAACGACGGTGACGGTCTTGCGGACCTCCTCCTGAGGCGGAGGCTGAGCGGCGACAAGGACCGTTCCGCAGTAGCCGCAGAGCCGAAACCGGTCCGGGTTCTCCTCACCGCAGCCCGGGCACCTCTGCACCACTCAAGCCTACGTCCGCGCCTCCCCTGCGGCCATTCTTGCCTCCGGCGGTCCCCAGGCGCAGGGAAGCCGTAAACCCAGCGGACCGGCGGTCGAGCCGCCGTGTCGGAGCATAGGTCACCCGTGCCCGTAAGGATCCCCGAGCGCGAGGAACGTGACGACAACGTTGCCGGCTTTGGCCTTGTGGCGCGCCTGCACGCACGGCGCCCGCTGGCTGCTCGAGCAGTCAAGCAGCAGGCCCGTGTAATAGGTGGCGCCACCGATCATGACGGTTCCGGAGGTGTCGGGGACCGCCGCGAACCGCGATTGGGCGGCGTAGCAGATCTGCCAGGACGAAGCGCCGGGATGCCCCGAGGATTTCACTAGGGTCTTGTCGATCTCGAGCGAGGCGGTGAGGGGGGTCGACAGGGGGGCGCCAGCGCCGCTGAAGACGGCGAAGCCGAACACGTCCGAGACCGGCTTGTAGGTCCCGCCGCAGCTGAAGCTGACGCCGCCGATCCCGGTCGTGATGAAGTCGCCCGGCGCAGCCGATGAGGTCGTGACGGTCCCGGACGTCGTCGCCGACGACGCTGATCCCGAGCATGTACTGGACGTGCAGGGCTGGATCTGATCGTCGATCGTGAAAAGGTTTGAGGGTGCCGAGGTGGTGAAATCGGGCGCGCTCGCCACCAGGTCATATCCGACCCCTGCGTTGTTGATCTGCACGTTCCCGAAGTCGGCGACCCCGTTCGAGCTGTCGACCGTCGTGGTGCCGCTGAGCGTCCCGCCGCCGGGGTTGGCCTGGATCGAGACCGTGACCGGTGTCCCGTTTGCGGAGAAGTTCGCCGGGTTGAGCGGGTTGTTGTTCGCGTCGACCAGCTGCACGGCGAGCGGCGACCCGGTCGAGTTGAAGCCGGTGAGGATGTTGGAGTTCACCGCCGTCTGGGCCGGCTGTCCGGTGAAGGCGAGGCTGCACTTCCCGGTCACCGACACGGTGAGCGGCGAGGAACTCCAATGGACCTCGTTGGTCTCCCCCAAGCTGTCTATACCGGACACCCCCCAGACCTCTGAACTCGCTGCCACGCAGGGGGTCTGCGCCCTCACGTCGACGGTGAAGGTGCTCCCCGTAGGTTCGCTCGGCAAGTTCAGCGTGACGGAGGAGCCTGGCAGCGCCGAGACGGAGGTCCCGCTCGGAACGGAGGCAAAGGTGATGACGAAATCTGCAGGCGCAGTGAACGTCAGGTGCTTGAGCGTCTCGTTCGGGTCGTTGTTCGTCACCTGGAAGGCATAGACGTCGCCCGTCCCGGCACCGGCAGTGGCCGGATTGGTTGCGGGAGTGACGACATAACAATCGCAGCCGCCCGCGTCCGCGTGTGCCAGCTGGGACGGCAGCGCGAAGAAGGCGGCACCGGCGACAAGAGCCACGACACCGGATATGAGCGTAGAGCGGAAGGAACGCGATTTGCGGTTCACGGCAGGCCCCTCTCTCGGAACGCGCACACCGTCAATAGGGCGTCGCGCAAGCTCCACACGGTCCCTTATCCTGAGGCTTAGCAGCCCGAGGGGACTATCGGCAACCCTTCAGCGCATGTTCTCGACAGTGATAGCGGGAAGCGGCTCTGGGAAAAAGGTAGCCGCGCCCGCGCCGCCCACCCGGGGGTGCCGCAGCAGTACGCCTGGTCAGCCAGCTTGGAGCCTGGTTGAGGCCACTTTCTCCGCGCTGTCCACGCTCCGGGGTGCCTGTCACGGCGGCCAGGATTTCGTCAAGGGGCGAGGATCCTGGCGTCCAGGCGTCTCACGGCGGTGACGGTGGCTGTCCTGCCCGGGGAGCATGGGGCAGGCGACGGAGGTAGCGGCTCGAGGTTTCGGCGGCAGCATCTGGGGAAGTCATTTCCGGACCGCAGCCGGGATTTCCGGACCGCAGCCGGGAGCGAGCAGGGGTTAATATCGAGCCGTCCTGGCCCCGGGCAGGACAACGGCTAGGCCGGGAGGCTGGCCATGGGCGAGGCACTGACCATCGAGGTCCGGCACGAGCAGGGCTGTGCGATCGTGAGCGCCGCCGGGGAGATCGACATTTCCACCGTGACCCCGCTGCGCGAGCGCCTTTTCGAAATGGCCGCCGGCGGCGCCCCGCTGGTGGTCGACCTGGAACAGGTTAGCTTTATCGACTCCGTCGGGCTCGCTACGCTGGTCGGCGCGGCGAAGCGTGCTGCAGCGCACGGCGGCAGCCTCCAGGTGGCCTGCGCCCTGCCGAAAATCCGCCAGTTGGTGCGCCTGACCGGGCTGGACAGCCAGATACCGCTGGCCCGCACTCTGGACGAGGCGCTGGAGTTCCGGGCGGCTACCTCGACGAACCCGCCTTGGTAGCAGACTCAGCTGTGGGAGGCTGTCCAGGCTCCGCTGTCGGGCTGAGGGGTTACCGTACGACGGTCAGTCGCCGCACTGCCAGTCGAAGTCACTCGCCGACCTTGTTGACCGCGGCAGCACGCCTGGTCAGCCGGCTTGGAGCCGGGTGGAGACGACTTCCTCCGCGCGCTCCACGCTCTCCGGGTTGCCTGTCACGGCGGCCAGGAACTCGTCACGGGCGAGGGTCCTGACCTCCAGGCGGCTCATGGCGGTGACGGTGGCTGTCCTGGGGATCCGTCGTAGCAGGGCGATCTCCCCGAACGATTGACCCGTACCCATCTCTCTCAACTGCTTGCCGTCCTTAGAGGCGCGCGCCCGACCCTCTGCGATGATGTAGAAGCGCTCGCCGGGTTCCCCTTCCCTCATGATCACGTCGCCGGGTTCGTAGGTTGCCGAGTGGAGTTCGCTGGCCAGGTGCTCCACTATCGCGAAGGGCAGCGGGCGGAAGAACGATACCTGGCGCAGCAGGGCCAGGTCCGGGCCGGGGGCGGAGATCCTGCGGTCGATAGCCGTCAGGCGGGGCACAAACGCAGCAGCGACCCCCACCAGCAACAGGCCGGTCGCTATGAGCGTGCCGCGGCCTCCCCACGCGTGGATGAGCAACGGCGTGATCGCCGAACCGAGCCCCATCGATAGCAGCAGCAGGCCCCTTCGCACTCCTAGCGCCCGTCCCATCAAGCGGGACGGGATCACCTGCTGCAGCGAGCTGTAGACACCCACGTCGTCGAAGACGTTGGCTGCACCGATCACCCCGAACATCAGGTACGGCCAGTACGGCCCGTGGGCGAATCCGAGGACGATCATCGGCGCGCCCCATCCCGCGACTCCGGCCCCGAAGCTCCGTCCCACCCTCTTGCCGCGGACGAGCAAGACCGCAAGCGGACCGACCACGAGGCCTCCCGCGCCGAGCACCGCAGCAAGCCAGCCGACGCCGGCCGAGCCCAGGCCGAACAGCTCCAGGGCGATGACGACCGTAAGAACGTTGAGGACTCCGCGGCCGAACGTCTGGGCGGCAGCGGGGACGAATAGCGCTATCGCGTCACGTCGCCGGACCCCGGCATCGAAGCCCGCGACCATGTTGATCTTGAGCTGCTTCAGGCGCCCGGCCGCCCGTGCCGGCGGCTCGACTGCGAGCGGCCGGACCCACGCGAGCAGCACGGCCGCGACCGCGACGAACCCAAAGGACACGAGCATCGCTGACCGCGCCGTACCCGTCGCGAGCAGGGCGGCGGCGATCGCAGGGCCGCCGACCATGGCCGCCGACTGCAGCACGCTGGCGGCAGTGTTCGCGCTCGTCAACTCGTCGGGAGTGCGAGCCAGCCAGGGCAGCAGTGCGGCTTGGATCTGACGGAAGGCACTGGCGACGCCGCCCTCCACGCCTACGAGCACAACGACGAGAAGGCCTTGCCCGCCACGAGTCATCGCGGCGGCGGCCACGCCGAGCAGGAGCGCCCTCGGGATGACCGTGGCGATCAGCAGCCGTTCACGCCGTACCCGGTCGGACCCGCTGGTGACCAGCGGCACGAGGAACGCGCCCGGCAGCGCCTTGAGCAGTCCGAGTACTGCGACAAGTCCGGCGCCGCCCGCACGGTACGCGTATACCGACGCGGCCGTGAATGCCGCCAGGTCGCCGGCGTAGGACAGGCCCCAAGCCGTCAGGAGCAGCAGGATCGGCTTACTGCGGGCAAGCCACATGTACTGCCTCAAGGCCAATCCCTCACGATAGAGCGCCCTCGATAACCAACGGAAACCTTATGCCGACGGCTGGTAGCGAGTCTTGCCCGCGGCGTGGCTCACGTCAACATTGAGCGTCAGCGGGCGACCCTGGTCGCCGGGCGCCAGCGACTGAGTCGATCTGGGGTTCGTGTTGCAGGATTGACGGACCGAGACGCCTTCCTCTGGCTGTTTGCGTACTGCACCCGACACCGCTAAGTGGGCATAGGCCTCTGCCACGAGTTGCCCTTGTCCTGGTTGTGGTGGTGCAATCAGGAAGTCTTTGTTGCACGGAGCGCCATAGCCGTGCGCCGCATGGCCCGAGGTGACCGCCGTCGAGGAAGCCAAGCGGTGCGCGGAATCCGGCGAGCCAAAGGTGATCCTGACCCCGCTGTGCGGCCACGGGCACTTCGACATGGCCGCGTACGAGCGGTACCTGTCCGGCGGAATGACCGACTTCGAGCCGTCCCAGGAGCGGATCGACCAAGCCCCACCCGGCTGCCCGCCGTCCCCTAAACGCCTGGTCCCAGGGCGCTAGCCACGGCCCGTTCGGTATAAGAAGGCCCTACGGCGGGCCCGGACGGCGGCGGCCAGGCTGTCCAGCACGGCGGCGGTGGTGTCGATGTCCAGGCACGCGTCGGTGACGCTCTGCCCGTAGGTGAGGGTCTCCCGCGGGCCTGGTTCCTGCTTGCCCGCGCGCAGGAAGCTCTCCAGCATCACGCCCGTCAGGCCGTGCTCGCCCGCCGCCACCTGCTCGGCGATGGCGGCCGCCACCACCGGCTGGCGGCGGTGATCCTTGCCGCTGTTGCCGTGGCTCGCGTCCACCATCAGCCGGCGCGGCAGCCCGGCCGCGGTGATCAGGTCGAGCGCCTTGGCGATGTGGCTGGCCTCGTAGTTCGGGCCGGTCCGGCCGCCGCGCAGGATCACGTGGGTGTCCGGGTTACCCGCCGTGGTCACCACCGCGGCGACGCCGTAGTGGGTGACCCCGAAGAACGTGTGCCCGGCGGCCGACGCCCGGCACGCGTCCACCGCCGCCTGGACGTCGCCGTCCGTGCCGTTCTTGAACCCGACCGGCATCGACAGGCCGGAGGCGAGCTGGCGGTGGACCTGGCTCTCCGTGGTCCGCGCGCCGATCGCGCCCCAGGTCACCGTGTCCGCGATGTACTGCGGCGTGATCGGGTCCAGCCATTCGCAGCCCACCGGCAGGCCGAGTTCGACGATGTCAAGCAGGAGCTGCCGGGCGGTGCGCAGGCCGCGGTGCACGTCGTGGCCGCCGTCCATGCCCGGGTCGTTGATCAGGCCCTTCCACCCGGTTACCGTCCGCGGCTTCTCGAAGTACACCCGCATCACGACCAGCAGGTCGCCCCGGCTGCGCTCGCGCAGCGTCTGCAGGCGGCCCGCATACTCACGCGCGGCGGCCGGGTCGTGCACCGAACAGGGCCCGGCGATCACCAGCAGCCGGTCGTCGGACCCGTCCAGGACGGCGCGGACCTCGGCCCGGCTACCCTCCACGATCCCCGTGGCCTGCTCGCTCAGTGGCAGCTCATCGAGCAGGGTCGCCGGTGAGGACAGCGGCTCGTAGCCGGTGATGCGGGTATCCCTGGTGCGCGGCATCAGGCGCTCGTCCGCTATGACCCGGCGGGTAACGTCGGTTACCACCTCGTTCTCGTTGAACACGGGGGCATACAGCTCCTTGCCGTCTGCGGCCAGACCCGAGATGCGCTGGCCGAAAGAGATTGTCCTTGGGACGGTCCTGTCCGGTGCGATGCTGCCGTTTGATCGCTTTGCGTCAATTCCGTGACGATAATGCGTCTGCGGGATCATGTTGCTCCTTCTGGGCGAGTTGACATCCGGGCGTTCGCGACCGACTCCCGGTGATCGACCGTGCGATGACGTTGTTTAGGCGCCCACGCGGCGCACGGAGCCGCACGTCACGAGTCCCAGATCGGGCCGAACGCGGGCACACCAAGCCGCTCCAAGCCGTGCACCAGGCTCAAGGTTGCGGCCTTGTTGCTGACCACCTGCACCGCCTCGGCCGCGAAGTCACGACACACGTCGTGGGCCATCCGCAGCAGGTCGGGCTTGCCGTGCTCGGTGGTGTCCCAGATGACCGCATCGGGACGTGCGGCCAGTACCTCGTCGACGAGCGCGTCGCCGTAGGTGGCGCGCGGGCTGCGAGTGGACCAGACCAGCCGACCCGGCACGCGCGGGCTCAGAATCTGCCCAAGCACCGGGCCGATGCCGCTGCCGGTCACGACGTAGACGACACGGCGATACATGACCTCAATCGCCGGTATCGGTGCGCGCGTGGGAACGCCGCGAACCCAGAGGTGCGATGGCGGGTCGTCGATGAACCGCGACGTCCAATCGCCCGCCCGGGAGACCAACAGCCGATACCCGGATCGGCCGGGGGTGCTCACCGTCGCGAAGGCGTGCCACTCTCGCAGCGGGCTGCGGCTGATGCCGACCGCCGACACATGCGCCGGCGTAACGCCGTAATCCAGATGCACGATCGCGGCATGCGAGGACAGACGCTCCACGGTCACCGGCACGCGGCGCAGCGTCAGCCACGGCCAGACGGTGCTCGCCGTGATCAGCCCGAGCAGCCAGATCTGCCACGCGCCCAGATCTCCGTGCATCAGGTGCACGGTCAAGACCCAGAACAATCCGACCGATGTCCAGCCGCCGAACCGATGGGTCAGCTCGAACACGTTATGAACCCGTGCACGGACCGGCGGCAACGCGCCGAGCACGACGACAATCAGCACCGTCACCAGGCTCATGGCCAGCACGAAGGTCGTGAGATCCACGGCCGCGGGTCGGCTGGCGCGAGCGATCGCGGCGACCACGGTGAAGGCACACAGCCAGGCCGTACCCGCCAGCGCCGCCCCCACGTGCAAACCGCCGATGTGGTTGATCTTCGAGACCATCCAGCGCAGTCGCAGCGGCCAGCGTCTCGAGCCGCGGCCGGCCACGGCGAAGATTGCGTTGAGGACGTGCTGCTGGCGGATCAGTACCGCGATTGCGAAGTTCACGACGATCAGGTCCGCCAAACCTGACAGCGCGCTCCCGTCGGCGACATGCCAATCCCCACGCGCCAGGTGCCGCGCCAGCAGCGCGCCATTGACGAGCACAACGAGGGCGATCAGCCGGTGGTAATGCATGAAAAGAGGATGTTTGAATGCGCGGAAGAAAGGGCTTGGGACGGTCCTCTCCGGTGCGGTGCCGCCGTGTGATCGCTTTGCGTCAGTTCGATTACGATGCTTCGTCTGCGGGATCATGGTGTTGCTCCCCCTGTGGCGAGTTGACATCCGGGCGTTCGGCGACCGGCTCCTGGCAGCACGATCGCAGTGGGCAGGCGGTCCCCGGCTGCCAGGCGTTACCCGGCGGCCACGGGGAAGGCGTCGAGGCCGGCCAGGTGCGGGGACAGGCTGAGGGTGACCACGCTCTCCTGCTCCCGGGGGTCCGTGCGGGCGACCACAGCGATCGTGGTGACGTCGCTGCGGTTCACCAGGTGCAGGCACAGCCCCCGGGCGCCCGCCGAGCGGCTGCTCACACCGGTGGCCAGGCTCATCCCCTGCTTGCCGTCGTAGCTTCCGCCCGCGCGGATGATGATGACCTCGCCCAGGGCGGCGGGTGCGTAGAGTGTCCGCTCCCGGACATCGCTTACTTTGAGCATCTGACCGTATCTTTCCGTGATCCCCCTTGCGGGGTGGGGTGGCCTGCGCCGGGATGCTGAGCCCCGGACCCCCCAGACCCGTGGCCTGATCGGCTGCCGCCAGCGTGCCGGACCCGCGATGCCGCGGTCAGTCACCTGGCTGACACGATTGCTGTCGGCTTGCCGCCACCCGGGTCCAGGCCGCGGTGCTGCGGTGCCGCGATGCCGGGGTCGCCTCGCTGCTCGAGGGTGCGAGGTCGCGGGTCCCGGCCGAGTAGCCTGCGCATCTGTATTTCAATCCGCGGGTCAGCAAGTCCAGCACCTCGTCGTTGCTGCGGCGGCAGTTCCGGGCAAGGGACGCCCGCGCTCACCGCCAGGTCATCGATGTGGACCACGATCTCCACGAGACGGGTCAGGAGGAACTCGCTCAGCGTGGGCAGCCATGGTGCTCCCGGGACCTGGACGAGGCGGCCGCGCAGCTGCGCGATGGCCGTCCCGGTGCAGGAAGGCGACAAACGCACCGTCATGGAAATGGAGGTGGACGACGTTGGCTAGCCTGCACGACGTACTGGAGACCTACGTTGGCAATGGATCCGTGCCGGGAGCGGTGGGCCTGGTGGCTCGCGGCAACCGGGCCGAGGTAGCGGTCGTCGGCTCGGTGGCCGTCGACGGCGTGCCGATGGCCAGGGACTCGATCTTCCGTCTGGCTTGGATCACCAAGCCCATCACCGCCGCGACGGTCATGATGTTGGTCGATGACGGCCGGATCGCGCTCGACAGCCCGGTCGGCCGGTGGCTGCCGGAGCTGGCGGAGCCGATGTGGTCGGCTCGCGGCGCTCGGCGGACGGATGTCATCGAGCGCGGCGCCCAGCCGGTCCTTGTCAGCCTCCAGGGCATAGCAGGCCTGGCAGGTACAGCCAGAACTGCTCCATGGTCCGGAGAACCAGGACAGGCGCAGCAGGGTGTCCGCGTCTTCTTCGCTGTCGATCGGCCGGGTCGCGGTCACCGGCGGCAAGAGCGCCTGCCGTAACGGTCTCGGAACGCTTCACACGTAGGGTTGGCTCATTCCAGTCTGGTCGGCGGAGGGGCGGGCATCCCGGTGAGCACGATCTTGAGGTTGCAGCGGGTCGCGGCGGCCGCGGCGGCCGCGTTCGGCGTGTTTACCCTGGGCCTCGATTTGGCCAGCGTGCCGCTCGACAGCCTCACAGATTCGCTTGGGCCGGCGGCCCGCCAGGAATGCCACTTCGGTGGTGGGCGCTAGGTGCAGGGACGTCTGCGCCGACCACATCGGGGGAAGAGTTGATGACTAGGACCGCCGCTCGGGTAAGCCGCTGTCTGCCAATGCCGCCGGAGAGGAGCAACCATGACAGAATCTCAGCCCCGCGACGATTTCGCCAGCTTCCCTGCGCCCGCCGAGGGCATTCTGGTGGCGTTGTTCATCACCGTCCGCAAGGTCGCGCGATCGCGGGACTTCTACTCGCGCGTCCTGGGCGGCACCGTCATCCTGGATGAGAACCCGTGCACCGTCAGGCTGTCCAACTCGTGGATCATCATGAATCCCGGCGGGCCGCCGACCCCTGACAAGCCGGGCATCTCGGTGGTCGACTACCAGCCCGGCGACACCACCTCGATCTTCCTGAACTTGCGGGTCGCTGACATCCAGGCCTGCTACGAGGAGTGGAGGGCGAAGGGGGCAGAGTTCGTGACGCCGCCGATCGACCGCGGCGCGGAGATCCGCTGCTACATGCGGGACCCGGACGGATACCTTATCGAGGTCGGCCAGTCCACCGGCCTGCTGCATGGCCATCTCGCCGCAAAGCGCCCGGAGGATCTCCCAGGCTGACGTGTGACTCATGAGGCGTGCCGCATCCGTGCCAGAAGGGCCGGCCGACCACGGTCGCGCACGGGCAGTCATGGTCACTCGACGGTTGCGGGCACGAAAGCTCCGGATCGGCATTGCGCTGATCAGAACACTAAAGACTTGTCCAAAACTGGTGGTCAGGGGCAGGTCGAACTGCCGATCTTCCGCTTTTCAGGGAGGACAACGTTCAAGCCGCTCCAGCCTCCTGTCCACTGTGGCGTGGGCGGCGGACACGGTTGTAGCGGGGCGTTCGGGCGTTGGCGCTCTAGATGATGACGGGCGCGGCGACGGGGCCGAGCCGACCAGAACCAGGAGCGATCGCGCGGAGGGGACGGTGCCCTGCATCGAGTTCTGTCACGCCCTAGACGTATTGCCAGGTACAGCCCTCACTATGCTCATGATGATGAGAGCACGGCGCGAATCGGGTACCGGCTTTGACGTGGTTTCGGACATCGTGGTGCCGCGCGCATTCGACGGTCCCGTCGCGGGGAACGACCTGGCCTGGCTTGTAAGTCTCGGTCGCCGGCGCGCTCCCGGTGCGGCCAGGCGCCAGCGGCGCCGCCGCCTTCAGCAGGTCCTCGGCGAACTTCCGCTGGCTGGCTAGCAGCTGCCCGGCGAAGTCGTAGGCGCTGGCCACGGCGTCCTCCGGCCCGGGCAGCTTGTCCGCGAAAGGCACACTAACCGACGGCGGCTTGGGAAGATTGTCCGTGAGCGGCGCATAAAAGGACGCCAGCTTCGGACTGGCCGTCCTGACGGTTTCGGCCAGGTTCGTGACCGCGGCGATCACGGCCTCCTGGCTCTTACGGATCACGGCCAGGAACTCTTCCTGGCCGGAGGTGCTAGCCATCGTCTTGGCCTCCTTGTCAGCTTTGACTCGGGGCTGCCCTTCGAAGATCTCCCTGCAGGCCGGGCAGACCGGGCGTAAGAGCGTCAGATTCCGTCCCAGATGTGTGTCACGTAGAAGACGTCGTGGTAGTCCTTGTCAGGGTCGGTGCCGAACTTCGGGACCCGCTCCAGGGACTGCTGCCAGCAGTCGTCGCAGAAGCCTTCGGGCAGGGATTCCCGGATCTCGGCCCGGGACATGCCTTCAATCATCAGAACTCCGAAAGTCGAGCTGGCGGATGTGGATGTCAAGGAAGCGAACCTCTCCTCGTCCACGCCGAGGGATCTGGCGGAGAGGTAGACCGGGCCGGGCACGTCCCCCGGGATTCACCGGCGATCCCTCAGTTCACCGATCACTTCCACGTCTATCCCGGATCGTTTCGATGCTCCAGGGACCAAAGTCCCTGGTTCACATTCGGGTACGAACGAGCTGCAATCGGTCCGGGACTCATAGAGACTCGGTTGCTTAGCAAGCGACCGCGTCAGCCGAACGCGTCCACGCTGTGACAATACGCACACCGCGACCAGAGCACCTCAGGATCTGTCCATCACTTCATGCAAACGGCCCGCGTGACCCCGCTGACAGCAACGGTGATAGCAACAGCAGCCAACGACTGACAGCGACGCCCGGCAACATCTCAGTACGCCTGCCAGCCCTGTGCCGACTCGATATCTGCCACGCTTGAAAAGCAGACAGCCCGAAGGGCATCAGCGCTGTCCAGGGGCAAAATCGTGGTGCCGTTAGCGTGCCATTAACCCCGGTAAAGACCGGTCTCTCACGGTCACTCACGGATAGCCCGCCTTGCAGCTCAGACCGTATAGCAGCTGTCAACGGATTGCACAGATTCCCAAGCCGATAGTCCAGAACCTCGCCGAGTGCCCAGGGGTTCGCTCGCTCACTAGCTCAAACGCATGTTCTAGTGGCCCTTAGGACGGCCAGGACAAACGGGGTAAATACGGGGGATCGCCATGGCGCTGGTCTCGATCACGGGCCTGAGCTGATGCCGGTAGACCAGCTCCGGACACACAGCGTAACCGCCACCGGGACGACGACCGCCTCGAGAACCTCACTGCCATCGCCTAATGTCACCATGAACCGGAACCGCGCCGTTCCTTTCACACCGGATTCGGACGCCACCTCCGAAGGAGGGTCTGCGTGAGCATCGCGACGCGCTTCCCCACGGCAGCGGACACCATTGTTATCGGCGCCGGGACAGCGGGTGCGGTGGTGGCTGGCCGCCTCGCGGCGGGTAGCTCCGAGCGCACGCTGCTATTGGAGGCCGGGCCGGACTACGGGCCGGCCGGTAGCGGCCGCTGGCCGCACGACCTCCTCGACGCGACCAGCACAGAATCCAGTCCAGCATGCGTAGAGCTGGAGAAGCGGGCGACTGTTCCGATGACGCCCTGTGCGTTCAGACCTGTTGGTGTCGTACTAGTTCCCGCCGCGCCACCGACTCCAGGTGTACGTCGTCGGGGCCGTCGGCGATCCGAAGCGCGCGGCTTGCGGCGTATAGCTGCGCGAGCGGCACATCGCCGGACAACCCGAGCCCGCCGTGCACCTGGATCGCGCGGTCGATGATCTCGGCGGCGGCCCGCGGCACCGCGGCCTTGATGGCGGCCACCTCGATCCGCGCGCCCTTGTACCCGATGGTGTCGAGCAGCCAGGCGGTCTTGTGCACGAGCAGCCGGAGCTGCTCGATCGTGATGCGCGATTCGGCAATGTCACGTCGTACGACGCCACGCTCGGCCAGCGTCGCCCCGAATGCGGTCCGCGACAGGGCCCGGCGAGCCATCAGCTGGAGCGCGCGCTCGCTCATCCCGATCGCGCGCATGCAGTGGTGCACGCGGCCCGGACCGAGGCGGCTCTGTGCGATGACGAAGCCCGCGCCGGCCGGACCGAGCAGGTTCGCCGCCGGTACGTGGGCGGCCTCGAAGCGCACCTCACAGTGCCCCTGGTGATCGTGGTAGCCGAACACGGTGAGGTCGCGGACGAGAATCACGCCAGGGGTATCGAGGGGCACGAGCACGAGCGAGTGCCGCTGGTGGACCCCGGCATCCGGGTCGCTCACCCCGAGGACGAGTGCGACGCGGCACCGCGGATCGGCGGCACCGGTGATCCACCACTTGCGGCCGGTGATGACCAGGTCGTTGCCGTCGCGGTCGATCTTGGTCGCGATGGTCGTGGCGTCGGACGACGCGACGTCAGGCTCGGTCATCGCGAAGCACGAGCGGATCTCGCCCTCAAGCAACGGGTCGAGCCACCGCCGCTTCTGCTCGCCGGTGCCGAACATGTGCAGCAGCTCCATGTTGCCGGTGTCCGGCGCGGAGCAGTTGCATGCTTCTGCGGCGAGGACCGGCGAGTGTCCCATGAGCTCGGCGAGCGGCGCGTATTCCACGTTGCTGAGGCCGGAGACGCCGGGCAGGAAGAGATTCCACAGTCCGCGTGAGCGCGCCTCGACCTTGAGGTCCTCGACGACCGGCGGAACGTGGTGCGGGTCGAGCGACGTCGCGCGGCCACGGGCGTAGACGGCCTCGGCCGGGTAGACGCACTCGTCCATGAACGCCGCCAGGCGCTCCTGCAGCTCGCGCGACCGGTCGCTCAAGGTGAAATCCATGCGGCGACACTACGCACCGCGACACTCCCCTCGGCAAGGGCGAACGTCCCGATACTGCCGGGCCGTCGACCACTTCACTGGCTGACCGCGAAGAGCCACGAATCCCGATCCTGTCGGCCTCTAGCGAACCCGACGGCAGGCGGAAACGCCACGTCACATCAGCGAGTTTCGCGCACCCCCAGGCCGTCGCTTCAGCTGGAGGCTGGAGTTGAATATCGTACGAACCCCGGGCCGCTGCAAGCGGCCTGGGTGCCAGCCCGGGGGCGACGAGCAGCAGCGGAGACGATGTTCATGCATGAGATCGTGTACGCGGTACGAGGATTCCTCACAGTCCGCAAAGGTTCCTTGCGCATCCCCTTGAGTGGGTCGCTAGCGGTCCACGCGGATCTGGAATCCGGTCTCTTCACTGGAGATCTCCTGCTCCGCCAGTCCACCGTTAGCAGGAGGGTCCTTGGTGCCAGCCTCTTCAGCGCTACCGTCCAGATCACGGCCGAGTCCCCGGTTATCGGCGGAATCGACCACGAAGGCCGGATGTGCACGACGGTAACGGTGGACGCGGTCATAGCTGCTGTCCACGCTGCCGGGCGGATGTTGATCGGCGGCGGTTCATGCCGCACCGCCGCTCACGCCATTGTGCCGCTGCGCTCTAAGCCTGGCTTCAACCTGGAACAGGGCGGCCGCCTGGTCGGCAGATACCACCGGCCGCCCTTCACCGGGTGCGGGTGGATCACTCCGCTTATCAACATACTGGTCGCCGGCCCGGGGAATGCCGCCGTCATCGATCTCATCTCACTCACATCCTGAGGAGAGATCGTCTATGGCACGATCATGTGTGCGGACCATGGATGTGCTCAGGCACGGATGCGGATCATTCCCGCGCCGCCGCCGCCGCAGCGACCGGGCACGCGCCCGTCGCCGCATCGCAGACAGCCTGCCCGCAGAGTCAGCTGATGTGGCGTGCTTCGGATCGATCGGAGAAGGAGCCAACGGCCGGAAACTTCGTCATGGCTGGACGGAGCTGGAGCCGTGTTTAATCAAGCAGTCCACTCACCTCCCACGGGGTCACCACGTGGCTCCTGCGGTTCGGCGTCGGCCCAGACACGGTCAAGGAACTGGCTGATCTCGGCGGTTAGACGGGCGGGACGGACCCACAGCTCGGCGAAAGTGCGGGTCCGGATCAGCCTGGCATCAGGGAGCTGCCGCGCCAGGCTTTCGGCGTCACCGAACGAGTGGACCAGATCTATCCCGTGTCCCAGTACCAGCGCCGGGGCAGTGATGGAGCGGCGCTGCTCAATGGTCGGCGCGATAGGCCCCAACAGGACGCCGTGCAGAACGGCTGCTATTTCATCCGGATCCGACGCGGCGGCACTGATGAACGAGCCGAGCGGACCGAACCTCGATGGAGTCAGCCGGGAGGCGGCCCGGGAGACCAACCGCAGCACAGCTCGGGCGTAGTGCGCCTGCAGCAGGAGCGGCAAGAATACGAGCGCTGCCGCGGGCGTAGCCCGCTCGAGCACCGGCATTTCCAGGACCAGGCCGCGAACCCTCTCAGGTGCCTGCACCGTGGCCAGCAGGCTCACGTTGGTACCCAGTGAGACGCCTCCGAGCACCACTTGATCAACGGCGAGCTCGTCCAGAAGGCTCAGTACCTGCCTGGCGTACAGGTCCATCCGGTGGGGACCAGCATGGCGAGGCTTGTCGCTGCGGCCATGACCCAGCAGGTCGAGCAGCACCACCCGGTTGCCCTGGGCGGCCAGGGTTCTGGCCAGATTCCGGCTGAGGTTGGCGTCGAGTAGCAGGCCGTGCAGCCACACGAGCACCCGATCGCCCGAGCCGTAGATCTCGTAGCCCAGCCGGTACTGACCGAAGGCCAGCACGTGCTGGCTGCCCTCGAGGTTTGATCTCGAATCGTGCTCCGCTGCCAAGCTCACAATGGAATTGTGCCTCGCCGCGCTGGCTAAGCAGAATCGATCAGCCTGTCCATGTTTCCGTGGCCGGCGGCTTGCCTATTTGCGGGCCGGTCTGACGGTCATCGATCCTCGGGCCTTATAGACCCTGGCGGTGACGTTCGCCCCTACCGCCGGGAAACCAAAGTCGGGAATCTTTCACGCACAAGCACGGCGCCGTGTGCGAGGCGCTACCGGCGCGGAGGGGGTCCGATGACCGAGACCCGCAGCAAGGCAGACCGTTGGCTGGCGCTCGAGTCGCCCAACTCCGGCGGCTCCTGGGAGTGCCGGATCGAGAGCGTGGGTGTGAAGTTGCCCACCCGGATGCTGACGACCAAGGACCTGATGAGCCAGGCTAAACACCGCACCCATATCCAACTGGAGCGACTCACAGGTATCCACGAACGCCACGTGGTCGGGCCGGGCGAGAACTCCTTCACCTTGGCCGCCGGGGCGGCCCGTGACTGCCTGACTCATTCTCAGCATCACGCGTCAGACATCGAGATGCTGATCAGCACCAGCATCACCCGGTCCAAGAGCGGGTCTTGGCAGTCCTTCGAGCCCCCGCTCAGCCTGTATGTCAAACAGGCGATCGGCGCCGCGCAGGCAGTGAACTTCGATCTCTCAAACGCGTGCGCCGGCATGCTGACGGGGGTGTTCATCCTTCAGGATCTTGTTACCCGAGGTGAAATCAGCTGCGGCATGGTGGTTTCCGGCGAATACATCTCCCACCTCAGCTGGAACGCGGCGAAACAGATCCGTTCCCTGTTCAGCAAGCAGCTTGCCTCGCTCACGCTCGGTGACGCGGGTGCCGCGGTGATCGTAGAGCGGGCGCCCGACGGCGCTCCTGGCATCGACGTCATCGGCTTCACTACCCTCGCCGAGCACAGTCGGCTGTGCCTCGCCTTTCCCAGCACCGTGGGCCCAGGCGCTCAGATGTACACCAAGTCCAGGGCGCTGCAGAAGGTGGCCATCGATGACATGGCGCCGCTGGTGGCGGAGGTGATCGGCGAAGCCGGAATCGACCTAGCCGACATCGACTACCTGATCCCGCATCAGACGTCGGCCCGGGCCATCCGCCAGGGCATGCAAGAGTTCGCCCGGCGCCTGGGTGCCCAGCCGAAGCATGTGGTTGTCAACCTGGAGGAGTACGGGAACACCTCGTCGACCACGTTGTTCGTGGCACTTCACAAGTACCTGGAGGAGCAGCGGATGCACAAGGGGGACCGGGTGATGCTGCTGGCGATCGCCTCCGGCATCGAGATCGGCATCGCCGTATTTACCATCGACGGGCAGGTGGATCACTATGGGCGCACGCATTGAAGCCGTCAGTGCGCTGACCAGCCACGGATTGCGCAAGCCCACTGCGCGGCACCTCGCCGATGCCGCTGCCCGAACCTGCCTTGAGCACGCGCGAAGAGAGCCCGGCGATATCGACATGCTGATCAACGCCGGTATCTACCGGGAAGACAACATGGGTGAGCCCGCACTCGCTGCTCTCATCCAGGAGGACATCGGGGCCAACCCGGGCCAGCCACCTATCGGAGGGCAAGGTACCTTTTCGTTCGACCTCATGAACGGCATCTGCGGCGTGATCAGCGCCACCCAGCTTGAGGCGGGCTTGCTGCGTTCTGGTGTCATCCGGCTTGGCGCGATCGTGACGAGCGACGTCGATCCGAATCTGGTGGATCCGCGATCTGCCCCCTTCCGACCAGCTGGCGGCGCGATGCTCTTGAGCTGGGATGACAGCATCGCCGGGTTCACCGACTTCTACACCGAGACGTTTCCCGAGTACGAAGATCTGTTCGTTAGCGGGCTAGTCTGGCAGGAGCGAGGCAGGCTGCACGCCCCAGGGCAAGCAACTGGACAAAGCCAAATGGTCATTGACGAGAAACCTGGTTACCATGACCGCCTTGTCGACTGCGCCGAAGAGGCGACCCACCGCTTCCTGCGCCGCCTGGGGATGGGTATCGGCGAAATCGACCTGTTCGTCCCTGCCCCCTTTTTTCCGGACTTCCTTGACCCCCTGAAGGAAAGACTCGGCATTACGGGCGACCGAATCGCCTACGTGACAGAAGACCTTGAAGGTGCCTACACCACCGGACCCATCGCTGCTCTGCAGGCGGCCATAAAGTCTGGTCGCTTCGCCGAGGCGCGCAACACTGTTATGCTCGCGGTCGGCGCAGGCATTACTGTAGCCCTCGCCCTTTACCGCCAGACGCTCCCCTGAGCGACGCCCGCTTCGTATAGATGGGCTTTATCGGCACCAGGCACGGGTAGCGGACTAGGCATCGCAGGAACGAAGATGGCTCCAAGGACGCGAGGGCGTGCACAGAAGCGGAGCGGCGGTGGCTGCGCAGAGCGTCGCATCGGTGCGGGTAAACCGGTGGGTGATCTTGGCCGGTTATTCGCTGCTGACCGCATGCACCCAGTGGCTGTGGCTCGCTTACGCGCCGATCACGACGCAGACGCATCAGATCATGCGGGTGTCTGAGGGGGCGGTGGGTGATCTCGCCGGGATCTTCCCGTTCGTATACGTCATCTTGGCGCTGCCGGCGGGACGCTGGCTCGACGCCCGGTTCGGGCGGGCGCTCGGCCTCGGCGCGGTCCTGACCGCGGCCGGCGGGCTGCTGCGCCTGGCCGGGCCGTCGTCGTACGGCTGGGCCCTCGCGGGCCAGTTCGTGATCGCGGTCGGCCAGCCGTTCGTAGTCAACTCGATCACCAAGGTCGCCGCCCGTTATTTCCCGTCCAGAGAGCGGACGGTAGCGGTCTCCATCGGCAGCGTGGCTTTGTTCGCAGGCATTCTGGCCGCCGTTCTCTCCGGCGGCCCGCTGCTCGCCGCCGGAGGCCTGACGCTTCTGCTGTGGGTCCAGACGGTCGTGGCGGTCCTCGCCGCTCTATGGGTGCTGGTGGTGATCCGGACGCCCGCAGCGTTCCCGGGCAATCCGTCAGTCGCGGTGTCTCTGCGCTGGCTGCGAGGTGACAGGTTCATGTGGATGCTGGCCGGCCTGCTGTTCGTCGGGATGGGCGTGTTCAACGCCGTCGCGACATGGCTCGACTCCATCCTCACTCACCTCGGGCACGGCGGTGCGAGTGGCTACCTGATCGCCCTCATGACCGTGGGCGGGATTGTCGGGGGCGCGCTGCTGCCGGGCATCGTCGCGCGGCGTAACCAGCGGCGGGCCATGTTGGAGATCGCCGTAGCGGTGACAGCGGTGGCGTTCGCCGTGATCGCTGCTGTCCACAACCCGGTCCTGGGCGGCGTCGTCCTGTTTGCGGTGGGTTTCTTCCTGCTGGCCGGCCTGCCGGTCGTGCTTGACTGGTCAGAACTCCACGCCGGGCCCGAACGTGCAGGCGGGGCGGCCGGATTCCTGCTGCTGTCCGGCAACCTCGGCGGTGTGGTCCTGGTGCTGATCATCCAGGTCGCGATCGGGAACCCATACGTTTCGCTCGGTGCCCTCTCGATAGCCTCCCTGGCCGGGCTCGCGCTGGCTACCAGGCTTCCCGCCGGGAGCGCCGACGCCGCAAGCGCCGGAGCCATGTATCAGGAAGGACCCCAGTGACCGACGCGACCGATCCGATGGCCGATCTGGAACACCGGCTCAAGCCCTACCGGGACCAGTTCCCGTCCTTCGGGGAACTGCCGACGGACGGCGTGGCCAGGACCGAGGTGACCGGCCTTGTCGAACGGCTGGCATCGGCTGAGGAACGCACGTGGCGGGACGGATATGCATCCGGTGCCGTCTACCACGGCGATCCGGAACACGTGGCGTTCCTCGGCAGTATCTACACCGCGCAGTCGCAAAGCAACCCGTTGCATCCGGACCTGTGGCCGAGCGCCACCAAGTTCGAGGCGGAAATCGTCGCGATGACCGCATCCATGCTCGGTGCCGGCCATGCGCCCGGAACGCCGGTGGTCGGCACGGTGAGTTCCGGCGGGACCGAGAGCATCCTGCTGGCGATGAAGGCCTACCGGGACTTCGCCCGCGAGCGCCGCGGCATCGCCGCGCCGGAGATCGTCGCGCCGGTCACCGCGCACGCGGCGTTTGACAAGGCCGCCAGGTTCTTCGACATGCCGCTGGTACGTGTCCCGGTCGACGATAAGTTCAGGGTTGATCCGAACGAATTGGCCGCCGCGCTGACCAAACGGACAGCCGTCGTGGTGGGATCGGCGCCGACCTTCCCTCATGGCGTGATCGACCCGATCCCCGAGATCGCGGCGCTGGCGGCCGACCGTGGCGTGGGCTGTCACGTCGACGCGTGCCTTGGCGGGTTCATCTTGCCGTGGGCCGAGCGGCTGGGGTACCCGGTACCGCCCTTCGACTTCCGGCTGCCCGGAGTTACCTCGATGTCGGCCGACACGCACAAGTACGGTTACGCGGCTAAGGGCTCGTCGGTTGTGCTGTATCGGGGAAGGGAACTGCGTCGGTTCCAGTACTACACGGTGACCGACTGGCCCGGCGGGCTCTACCTGTCACCCACGTTCGCCGGCAGCCGCCCCGGCGCCCTGTCCGCCACCTGCTGGGCGGCCATGATCTCGATCGGGGCGAGTGGCTACACCGAAGCGGCCCGGCGGATCCTTGAGACCGGGGCGAGGATACGGGATGGCGTCGCGGCCATGCCCGGGCTGCGAGTGCTGGGCGACCCGCTGTGGGTCATCGCGTTCGCCGCCGATGACGGCCTCGACGTTTACCAGCTCATGGAGAACATGAGCCACCGCGGCTGGAGCCTCAATGGCCTGCAACGTCCCGCCGCAGTGCACATCGCGGTCACGCTGCGCCATACCCAGCCGGGGGTGGCCGACCGCTTTCTCACCGACCTCGCCGAGTCGGTCCAGGAGGTCCGGTCCAATCCGGGTGTCAGCACCGGGATGGCTCCGGTCTACGGCATGGCCTCCACCTTGCCCGCGGAGGTCGTCCGCCAGGTACTTAGCGGCTACCTCGACATGCTTTTCGAGGTATAGGAATGGCGCGTCATGTCCTGTGCATCGACCTGGGCACCTCGGCGCTGAAGGTCGCCCTGGTATCGATGGCGGGTGAAGTCGTGGCCTCGGAGCAGGAGACACACCAGGTGACCCTGCTCCCCGGCGGCGGCGCCGAGCAGAACCCGCGGCACTGGTGGGACCTGATCACCAGGGCGTCGTCCCGCCTCATGGCATGCGGCACCGTCCCGGCGGAATCGGTGGTGGCCGTCGCGTGCACCGCCCAGTGGTCAGGGACGGTAGCCGTCGATGAAGGGGGCCAGCCCATCCGCGACGCGATCATCTGGATGGACTCGCGTGGCGCGCCGTATGTGCAGCGCGTCACCGGCGGTATCGTGAAGGTGCAGGGCTACGGGGTGGTCAAGCTGGCGCGATGGCTGCGCGTCACGGCCGGGATCCCCGCGCGAAGCGGCAAGGACCCGATCGCCCACATCCTGTGGCTCAAGCACGAAGAGCCGGAGGCCTACCGCCGGACGCATCTGTTCCTGGAGCCCAAGGACTGGCTGAACGCATGTCTTACCGGGCGGCTGGCGGCGTCGTTCGACTCGATCGCGCTGCACTGGGTGACCGACAACCGCCGCCCGGACCGCATCCGATATGACCCGGCACTGCTGCGGCTGGCCGGGATCGAGCAGTCGCGGCTGCCGGGCCTGCTGGCTGCCACTGACATCCTCGGCCCGCTGTCGCCCGGGCCGGCGGCCGGTCTCGGTGTCCCGGCGGGCATCCCGGTCGTGGTCGGCACGCCTGACCTTCAGTCGGCGGCGATCGGGTCCGGGGCCACCCGTGACTACCAGGCGCACCTGTACATCGGCACCTCATCCTGGCTGACCTGCCACGTGCCGTTCAAGAAGACCGACCTGCGGCACAACATGGCCTCGCTGCCCTCGCCGATCCCAGGGCGGTACTTCATCGCCGACGAGCAGGAGACGGCCGGCGCCGCCCTGACATTCCTGCGCGACCGGGTCCTGTTCGGCGATAATCCGCCGGCCTCCGCATACCGCGAGTTCGACCGGATGGCCGCGCACGCCCGGCCCGGGAGCCAGGGGGTGATTTTTACCCCCTGGCTGTACGGTGAGCGGACCCCGGTAGAGGACCGGTTCGTGCGCGGCGGATTTCACAACCTGTCGCTTTCGGCCGGCCGCGAGGACCTAGTGCGGGCGGTCTTCGAAGGGGTGGCGCTCAACACCCGCTGGCTGCTTCAGGCGGTGGAGCACTTCACCCGCCACCGGCTGGAGCCGATCCGGTTCATCGGCGGCGGCGCGCGTTCGGAGATATGGTGCCAGATCTTCGCCGATGTACTCGGCCGCACCATCGAGCAGGTGGCCGACCCGGTGAACGCGGGCACGCGGGGAGTTGGCCTGCTGGCGGCGGTCGCGCTCGGCGAGCTCACATTCGATCAGGTACCGGACCGGGTAAGGGTGGCGAGGAGCTATAAGCCAGACCCGGCGCCGAAGGAGCTCTATGACAATCTCTTCCGGGAGTTCGTCGGGTTCTACCGGCACAACCGCAAGGCCTACGCCCGCCTCAACCGCGAGCATGCCAGCACATGAGGAAACTCGGCACCGGAGAAGCTTGCCATGCGCGACCAGGCGGCCTCGAACACATTGGCCAGCCGACGGGTTACCTACCGAACTTGCACGGCTCGGACATTCCCGCTGCTACTTGCGGCCGGGAAGACGCTGCAGGGTCCGCATGGCCGCCGTCATGGCCTTCGCGTACCCGGCCGGCGGCATGAAGCACCTTCGAACGTTCGGCGGCGGGCAGCCGACGCCGACCACGCTGCGCTTTGCGTGCGGTGTCCGCGGCCGCGGCGACGTCGTCCGCCGTGCCTTGCGGGACATGCCCGAGTATGGTCCCGGTCGCTGGCATCTCGACCGGGATAAGCTCTCTGGGGCCCGCGGTAACGGCGCGGTCCGCCAGCCGACCGAGCAGGCGGCGGGTGATCCGCTGACCGAGAAACCGCGGTTCAGCGCTTGCTGAGCTGCCCGCCGATGTCGTCATGGCCGGCCCTCCTTCGGGCATCGCCCGTCATTGCGACTGTCAGGGGGTTTGCGTTCTAGCGGACTTCGATGCCCGGTAGCCTCAGCGCTGCGGGGGCGGACGGCGGGACGGCCGGGCTCCGCGGCTGTGCGGGCGCGACGCGCCGGTAGGCGGCGCCGAGCGGGGGCCGAGGGTCACTGTCGCCCTTGTTCGGCCACAGGGCTATCGCCCGCTCCGCCTGGGCTGTGATGGTCAGTGCCGGGTTGACGCCCAGGTTCGCGGAAATCGCGGAGCCATCGACGACGTGCAGCCCGGGATGGCCGTACATGCGGTGGTAAGGGTCGACCACGCCGCTGTCCGCGCCGTCGCCGATGACGCAGCCGCCAATGAAGTGCGCGGTCATCGGGATATCGGCTATCTCACCGATGCTGTTCAGCGGAAAACCGCCGATCTTGGCGGCGATGCGGCGCATTGTCTGGTTGGCCGCGGGAATCCAGGTCGGGCTCGGAACACCGTGTCCCTGCTCCGAGGTCAGCTTGATCCGGCCAAGGCAGGTGCGCTTGGGATGAACTGTGATCGAGTTGTCCAGCGTCTGCATCGTGAGCCCGATCACGACCCGCTCGGACCAGTGGCTGATGCCGAAGTAGAGTGACGCGAGCTGTCCCGGATGGCGCGCGACCTGCGCGAGCCACCTCGCCCAGCGCGGCACGTGCCCGCCGCCGTCGGTCATCACCGTGCTGAGCAGCCCCATCGCGTTGGAGCCCTTGCCATAGCGGACCAGCTCGATGTGGGTATGCTCGTCCGGATGGATCGATGAGGTGATGGCCACCCCGCCGGTGAAACCATGCTTCTTCCTGTTCCGCATTGTGGTGAGCGCGCCGCCGAGGGCCTCTGAGTTCGTGCGGGTCAGAACGCCGAGCCTCGCAGAGATCTCCGGCAGCGAGCCCGCAGCCTTCATCCTGTGCAGGAGTTGCTGCGTGCCCCACGTCCCGGCGGCGAACACCACCTGTTCGGCTGTGAACGTGCGCGCTGTCCGCCCGGCCCGCCACGCGCCAGCGCGCACTGTGTCCACGGCATACCCGTCGTGGTCCACCGGCCGTACCGTAACCGCCGTGGTTTCCGGATACACCGCCGCGCCAGCCCGTTCGGCTAGGTAGAGGTAGTTCTTGACCAGCGTGTTCTTTGCATTGTGCCGGCAGCCGGTCATGCACTCCCCCACCTCCAGGCAGCCGCGGCGGCGAGGGCCCGCGCCGCCGAAGAACGGGTCGTCGGCTTCCACGCCGGGTTCCTTGCGGCCATCCCGGCCGAAGAAGACGCCGACCGGGGCCAAGCGGAAGGTGTGCCCCACCCCCATCTGGTCGGCAACCTGCTTCACGACCTCATCCGTCGGCGTCATCGTCGGGTTACGTACCACGCCCAGCATCCGTTTTGCCTGGTCGTAGTAGGGCGCCAACTCCGTCCGCCAATCGGTGATGTGCGCCCACTGGCGGTCGTGATAGAAGGCATCCCCCGGCTCATACAGCGTGTTGGCGTACACTAGCGAGCCTCCGCCGACCCCCGCCCCGGCCAAGATGATCACGTTCCGCAGCAAGTGGATCCGCTGGATGCCCTTGCAGCCAAGCTTCGGCGCCCACAAGAATCGACGGGCATCCCAGGACGTCCTGGGATAATCGGTGTCCTCGAACCGGCGCCCCGCCTCAAGCACGCCCACCCGGTAGCCCTTTTCGGTGAGCCGCAGAGCGGTCACGGAGCCTCCGAAACCCGAGCCGATCACGAGCACGTCATAATCGCGCGGAAGAGCGGACCGGTTCATCATCACCCTCTCCTTGGCGTGAGCAGACGATAGCCGATCATGCGTGGCACCGCGCTATGACGGCAGGGCCGAAGGTCCCCCGGCCGGTCAGAGGCGGGCAAGGCTGGCGACCCGGCCGCCACCGGAAGATACCGAGGCGCTAAAGCGCACAGCGGCCGCCTCGGGCAGGTGGTCCAGGAAGTTCAGGCGAGCATGCTCGGCGGCGTCCTCATCGTCAAGCGCCTGGAGGGCATCGCGGCATCTCTCCACCCCCGAACGCAGCCGCACGGCCTCGACCGGCCAGGCCGCGGTCACGATCGCCAAGCATTACGGTGCGACGGTCATCGCCACCGCTTCGCCGGGCAAGCACAAGACGGTGCTGGCACTGGGCGCCGACCACGTCCTGGACTCGCGCGGCGGCGACATCGCCGCCGAGGTGCTGCGGCTGACCGGCGGTGTCGGCGTCGATGTGGTGCTGGAGGCGACGCCCGGCGCCACGTTTTGAGGCGAGCCTGGCTGCGACCAAACGCGTTACCGGCCGTGTCGTCGTCCACGGCGTGGCGAGCGGCGACGCCTCGATCACCACCTGGGAGCTGGTGTACAAGCACCAGGTCCACATCATCGGCTTCAACGCCGGCGCGCTGATCCAAGCCGCCCCGCAGATCTTCGGCGAGGTAATGGGCGAGCTCTCCACGCTCATCGCCACCGGCGTGCTGGCCCCCGGCCGGCCCACCGAGTATGACCTGGCCGACGGCCCGAAAGCGCTCGCCGATCTGGAAACCAGGGCCACCATCGGCAAACTGGCCCTGCTGCCCTGAGAAAACCCTAGTACCGAGCCGGTGACGCCGCACGCTAGAGGTTCCCATGACAGGAGTTGAAACAGATGACCGCAACCGTGGACCCGGCCCTCAAGCAGATGGCGCGATTCGTCGTGATGTACGACACCCCCTCCGACGTCGGCGCGTTCGAACGTCACTACAACGATGTCCACATCCCGCTGGCGAAACAGTATCCGGGCCTGCGTCGGTACACGCGCAGTCATGACCCCGCCGCCGTGATCGGCGAGCCGTGCTACATGGTCGTGATGCTGGACTGGGACGACATGGCTGCGCTGGAAGCCGCGCTCGGGTCCGAGATCGGCCGGCGCACCGCCGAGGACGCCGCGGCGAACCTGGCCCGCTACGCGACCTTCCGCGGCATGATCCTGCAGCTCCACGAGGTCTGATCGCGGACGGCTCCTCTGCGAGAGGGCGCCCGCGCCGTCGATAGCGGCTGAGGCGAGGCCTACGCCACGTGGAACACACCCGACCGTGCCGTAATAGGCTCGCGGCGTGACATCGCATCTGCAGGCAGCACCGAATCGAGACCGCTTCACCGGTGAGGCTGAGCGGTTCCGCCGGGAGCTGTTGGCGCACTGCTACCGCATGGTCGGCTCGGCGCACGACGCTGAGGACTTGGTGCAGGAGACCTATCTGCGGGCGTGGCGGTCCTACTCCGGATTCGAGGGCCGGGCGTCGATCCGGTCCTGGCTCTACAAGATCGCCACTAACGTCTGCCTGACGGCGTTGGCACCGCGCCCGATCCGGGTGCTGCCCTCGGGTCTGGCAGGCCCGTACCACGGGCCCGACCGCCCGCCGAGTCCCGTGGCGCCGGAGGAGGTCTCATGGCTGGAACCGCTGCCGGACGCGTGGATCGCCCCGCCCGTCGGCGATCCGGCCGCGGTGGTCGTCGAACGCGAGTCGGTGCGGCTGGCGCTCATCGCCAGCCTGCAGCACTTGCCCGCCCGCCAGCGTGCGATCCTCATCCTGCGCGACGTGCTGGCGTTCTCGGCAGCTGAGACCGCCGAGATCCTCGGCACCACCACCGCAGCGGTCAAGAGCGGTCGTGCCCGTGCCCGGCTGGACGAATTGGAGCTGGAGCCCGCGGAACTGCTCGAACCGACCGACCCGCGGGCACGCGCGCTGCTCGACGGCTACATCGCGGCTTTTGAGCGTTCCGACGCCGGCCTGCTGGAACAGGTGCTGCGCGCCGACGCCACGCTGGAGGCGACGCCGTTCCGTGACTGGCAGGCGGGCCGGGCGATGTGCATCCACGTCCTCGACGCGTACGTGCTGGGCGCACAAGGCGACTGGCGGATGACCGCGACCACCGCCAACGGCCAGCCCGCCGCCATCGTGTACCACCGGGACGCCGACGGTACGCTTCGAGCCGACGGCGCCGTGGTGCTGGCCCCCACTGCCACCGGTGTTTCCCGCGTGATCAAGTTCCACGATCCCGCGCTGGTCGCGATGTTCGGCTTCCCCGACGTGCTCGCGCACGCAGCTGCCAACGGGTAGCAGCCCGAGCCAGCCTGCTCGAGCTTCAGGCGTTTCGCATCGGCTCGCGTCCCGCAAGCCGAACCCTCAACGGGACACACTCACAGCCCTCAGCGCCCCACCACAACCTCGTCAGCGCCGAGCCCAGCGATTCCCGTAAGACCCGCCCGCGAAAGTGCCCGGTGAAGGCAGCTCAACCGCTACGGTCATCCCGTGACCAGCATGCTCATCGGGTACGCCCGCTGCTCCACCGACACCCAGGATCTCACTGCCCAGCGCACCGCCCTGGCCGCGCTCGGCGTGACGCCGGACCGGATCTACGTCGACCACGGCCTCACCGGCACCACCCGCGCCCGTCCCGGGCTGCGTGAGGCGCTGGCCGCCTGCCGGTCCGGCGACACGCTCGTGGTCACCAAGCTCGACCGGCTGGCCCGCTCGCTGCCCGACGCCCGCGACATCGTCGCCGAGCTCACCGGCGCCGGCGTCAAGCTCAACATCGGCGGCTCGCTGCACGACCCCGACGACCCGGTCGGACGGCTGCTGTTCAACGTCCTGGCCATGATCGCCGAGTTCGAATCGGACCTGATCAAGATGCGGACCAGGGAGGGCATGAAGGTCGCGAAGGCCAAGGGCCGGCTGCGCGGCAAGCAGCCCAAGCTCAAGCCCGCCCAGGAAGCCCACCTCGTCGAACTGTGGCGCGCCGGCGCCCATACCAGCGCCGAACTCGCCGAACTGTTCTCCGTCGCCCGCTCCACCGTCTACCGGGCCGTGCAACGCGCCCGCCCGCCGGCACAACCCCCAGGCCCGCCAAGCGTGAGCGGCCATATCTTCGCCGAAACCAGGCGCGATGCCGAATTCCGACGCCAAGGTAACCGCCCGCTGCGCAGCACTGCCTGATTGATCCTCACAAGATCACGAAACACCCGGATTCGTTCGGTTGCTAAGCCGACCCGCATCTGGAGGAAGCTTCTGGACCGTGGGTCCTGGTGGTGGATAACGCTGACTCCCCCGCGCCGGATCAGGCATCTGGAGGACCCTCTCCACCCACGAGCAAGGAGCCAGCCGACCCGGGATCCGGACCGCGCTCAATGATCTTGACCCTGGATGGTTCCCAGCACGCCAAGCGCCGTGGGAGCCAGTAATGGGATTGACAAAGCCAGTCGCGGCGACGGGCACGCCAGTGATCGCCGCGCCGACGCGCTGCCGCAGTTCGTGGGAACCGCCACCACACGACAGAGCCACGAGCAGCGCGCCCAGTTGCGCACTCCGTGTAGTCGACGAGCTTGCGGATCGACCACCGGGTTTGCAGGCTTTGCTTGGGGCCGTGCCTGGTCGCGCGTGCGCGCCCTTGGGTGTTGGGCGGATGTAAGCAGAAGGAGTGCCAACCATGATCCTCCCGAAGGTCCGGGACCCTCGCTTCGTGACGATCCACCGCGGTGGGACCCTCACTGATTCGGATCACCATCTCCTCGCTCTTTGGGCGGCATCTTGCGCGGAGCACGTCCTTGACCTCTTCGAGTCGGCTCAGCCTGAGGACCCACGGCCGCGTCAGGCGATCGAGCATGCCCGCGCCTGGGTGCGTGGCGAGGTCAAGATGACCCAGGCTCGCGCGGCGGGCGGCCATGCAATGGGGGCGGCCAGAGACCTGCGTGGGGCAGCACGGCATGCCGCGTATGCTGCTGGCCAGGCCGGGGCCGTCGCACACGTCGCCGCGCACGAGCTCGGTGCGGCCGCCTATGCGATCAAGGCCGCATGTGCTGCTGCGCCGGAAGGCGAGGGCGAGGCCGCAGGGCGACTCGAGTGCCAGTGGCAGCGTGACCAGCTCCCGGAGGCGATTCGCGAGCTTGTACTTGACGACCAGCGATTGCGGAACGACATCTGTTGGTCGGTTTTTGACTGCTGAGCGCGCGGCGGCACGCGCCACCGGCAGCGGGCACGCTCTGGGCACGGACTTTTCCCGGATCCAGGTAGCCGAAGCGCGCCGGCTCGCCGCTGCCGCCGGCGTCGCTAACGCCAGGTTCGAGGTCGCCGACGTCCAGGTGCACCCGTTCCGGGCCGGGCGGACGAGCCGATGCTCATCGGCCGCGACGTAGACGATGTGCTCGAGTACGAGCGCACCTTCCCCAGCGCCAGCGGGGTCCTGACCGGGCTCAGCCCAGCACAAGCCGCTGAGCTGACCAGACAGGTCCGGGACCGCCTGGTGGCGTACGCGTCGCCCGGTGGCGTGACCATGCCCGGCGCGGCCTGGCTAGTCACGGCGCAAGCTGGATGAACCGGCCCCGCTGGTCGAACTGACCCACGGTCGCGTCGTGCGACTCCTCGCGATCATTCGACCCGCGAGCCCAACCCCATGTCCGGAAAGTCATTCCCAGAGCGACCGGCACAGCCTCGAGATCGAGATCGCGACACCATGACTCACCGCTCCGTGACCACTGCCACCGCATGGAGATGCTGCGCCAGGGCCGCCCGGCGCCTCGCTCGGCTGTGGCCAATCCAGCAGCACCCTCCCGGCCGAGATACCCGTGACAACGTGAGCCCAATGGCGCTGCCTTAAGCGCGCGAACGCGCTTCAGATGTGACGTACGTCACTATGCTCGTCACGTTTCACCTGGTCACCATACTGTCCAACGTCTGCCAACATCCCAAAAGCAAGGCCATTGCAACGTGAGCCCGGCTCGCGCGTCCCACGATTTAGTTCAACATCGCCGGTGCAATGCCCGCATTTCACCCATCATGACGCTTTGGACCATAAGCAGAGCGCCCATAATTGGTAATTATGCAGCCGGCCACGCCGAATTCGTTTAGCTCTGCGCACGAAAATAGCCGGCGATCTGATTTCCTACCAGAACGATGGAAAATGTCCTACGGCGATCGTCGGCAAAGTCGAGATAGCGTACGTGAATATTCCGTGAGTCAGTCCGGCGTGTCGGGTAAGGGGCTGGTTGCGTCTTCTGTGATTATATGTGCCGTGTGATCTTGATGTTGCTGGCGTGCTGCTGCCGCATCTGGCGGACGTGGAGGTGGAAGGGCTTTCTCGGGTCGGCGGGTGGGTCCGGGCCCGGGCCAGGACGCGGTCCCCGTCGGCCGTTCCCTCGCTCTCAGCGAGGCGCTGCGAGACGGCTCGGGCCGATGCTCCGGGCCGCCGTTGTTAGTACTGTGACGCTGAGGAGGTTCCGGTCATGACCACCGCGATCATCGGCACTGGAGGGCTCGGATCGGTCATCGCCCGCCAGCTCGCCTCAGGCGGCGAGACCCTGCGGCTCTCGAGCGCCGACAATGAGTCGGCACGAACGCTGACTGCAGAGATCGGCCGCGCTGCGGTCGTCGCCGCCGGCAACCGCGACGCGTTGCAGGGCGCCGGTGCCGTCGTCCTCGCGCTGCGGTTTACCGTGCTGAAGAGCGTCATAGACGAGATCGCCGAGCCGCTAACCGGCAATCTCGTGGTCGTTCCGAGCAACCCGCTCACCATCGACGCGCAAGGTAACGTCTCACGTGTCCTGCCGGAAGGGCAATCCTCTGGCGAGGTCGTGGCCGGGTGGTTGCCGGCCGGGGCGCGGTTGGCCATGGCGTTTGGAACCCTGTCGGCCGGTCTCTTCGAGTCCTCGGGCAACCGGTCACCGGAGCCGGCGGTCCTGTTCTACGTGACCGGCGACGACCGTGCTGGTGAGGAAGTCGAGCGGTTGATCCGGACGGCCGGCTTCGAGCCGGTGAAGGTCGGCGGGCTCGAGCAGTCGGGCCGGCTCGAGGTGGGCGGCGACCTTCACGACCTCGTAGTCGGCCCCGCAGAGGCGCGGTCATTGATCGGTGGGGCCTGATCGCTTCGCCGCCCTGGCCGGGGCACCTCTTCGGTCGGGCCTTCGCCCAGATGCTCTTGACGGCGCTGACCATCAGGTGTCGAAGGGCACGGCAGGATCTCTTCTGTGTCCACGAGGATGGCCCGGGGTTCCGCGAAATCCCGGGCACCAGCAGAGCAGGAGGCGAGCGAGAGGGCGGCATCGCCTTATCAACGGGCACCAGGACGCGGGTCGAGCGTGGCAGGCGACACGTCGACGAGTTGAAAGGGGGCAGGCGTATGCTGAGAACACGAGCCGCGGAATCATGGAGACGCGCACATGCCCACCGTCGGCCATTGCCGGCACTGCTACGGAGACCACACCGGCACGTGCCTGCTGCCGGGCGACCAGGGCTTGTGCCTACACAAGCCGACTCCGAGGCTGACCTTTCGCGAGCGGGTGGCGGCCCTGAGAAACCGGGCATTCTGGCATCGCGTGTTCTGGGGAGTAAGGGACCACTCGCGCGTTCTGGGGAGTAAGGCACACGTGCGTGATGTTGGTGGATGAGACGGCGCTGTGCCCTTCTCCTCGGCGAGCAGCACTGCGTGAAGGTGCTCGGCCGCGAGGCCTTCGACATCGGCGGGCAGATGCCGCCCCGGGTGGACGACAGCTACCGAGTCTTGCCGACCGACCTGGCTGAATAAACCACAACTGCATTATCAATCGCTTCAGTTAGCCATCGTTTTCGGCGGCATAGGGTGACACCGACCTGACCGTGGGCCAGCGCTGGAACCTATCTAGACGAAATGCAACTCGGCCTGGTCCGGCCCGTGGTCAACGAGATGGTCGCAGGTCGGGCAGTACCAGCGGGCCTCGATCGGGGTACCGCACGCGGGGTGCCGGGGCGCTTGCGCCGGGTCGGCGTGCCCGGATCCCCAGTACGCCAGCAGGCGGAGCGCCCCCGCGAGTTCCTTGCCTTCGGCGGTCAGCTCGTAGGCGGCCCGGGGTGGCCGCTCGGAGTAAGGCCGGGCCACGAGCAGCGCTTCCCGTTCGAGCCGCTTGAGGCGCTCGGACAAGATGTTCGCCGCGATACCGGGGATCTGGTCGAGCAGATCGTTGAACCGCCGCGGCCCGGTGAGCAGCGCCTCCACCACCAGCAGGGTCCACCGGTCGCCAACCCTGGCTAGCGCCTCGGCCAACGGTGAGGAGGCAGTTTCGCTCTGGGCCATAAAACGATCGTAGCCGCAGCGTTGACATCTCCATAGTTAGTAGTAATTTGCAAGTTACTACTAACTGGAAGGATCCAGCTACCATGACGATCTTCGACGAGATTCAGGCCAGCATCGCGCGGCTGGCGCAGGACGCCGGCGCCTCGGTGACGGGTATCGGGCAACGGTGGGGCGTCGGCTCGGGCGTCGTGCTCGGCGCGGGGAGGGTTCTGACCAACGCGCATAACGTGCGCGGCAGTCAGGTGACGGTCACCTTCGCCGACGGGCGCACGGCCGAGGGGAACGTGGCCGGGCACGACATCGACGGCGACCTCGCCGTCATCGAGGCCGACACCGGCCAGACCCCGGCGCTGCCGTGGGCCACTGGAGCGCCCCCCATCGGGACGCCCGTCTTCGCGCTGGCTAACCCGGGCGGGCGCGGGCTGCGGGTGACGTTCGGGTTCGTCTCGGGTATCGACCGGACCTTCCGCGGCCCGCGCGGCCTGCGCATCACGGGCAGCCTCGAGCACACGGCCCCGCTGCTGCCCGGCTCCTCGGGCGGGCCGGTCCTTGACGCGGCCGGACAGCTGCTCGGGATCAACACGAACCGCCTCGGTGAAGGTTTCTACCTGGCCATACCCGCCGGCGAGGCGCTGCGCCGCCGAGTCGACGCGCTCGCCCGCGGGGAATCGGTCACGCCACCACAGCTTGGCATCACGATCACTCCCGGCCATGTGGCCAGGCGGTTGCGGCGCGCCGTCGGCCTCCCCGACGTCGAGGGCCTGCTCATCCACGGGGTAGAAGAGCGCAGCCCAGCCGGCCGCGCTGGCCTGGCACCCGGCGACCTGATCCTGGCGGCCGCCGGCCAGCCAGTACGCACCGTCGACGACCTGACCGGCGCGCTCCAAGCGGCCGACGACACCATCGAGTTGAACGTCCTGCGCGGCACCGACGAACGCAGCATTCAGGTGACACTCAGCCAGAACGGCCAGCCGGAAGGGGAAGCATAGGTTCTATCCTGTCCCGGGCGAGCTAACCTGTCCGGACCGGTGGCATCGCGGTACGGAACTCCCTGCGCTAGACCTGCGATGGTGATCGGGCAGGTTGGACTCGGGAGAACAGGGCATCAAATGGTTCAGCCAGCACAAGCGTTTCATTGAACCAGCGCCGCTCTTGCTCCACTCCGTCGCACATAGTAGACAGGAACGATGGGAAGACAGGCAGCCGTCGTGCTTTACGTGCTCGCGCTGGTAGCCGTCGTGGTCGGCGTGGACGTCCTGTTCTTCAGGAACCAGTTCTGGGAGCGGCTGATAGTAAACGTCGGAATTGTCCTGGTGTTCGCGGCGTTCTATTTGAGGTTCCTGAAGCGTTCATGAGCGCAGCCGCCGCAATGCGGCTCACCCAGCTCTACGGCGAACCCGAATCAATGCTCGTTGGGTCAGCGCACGCCCGCGGCGGCACGGAGGTGCCGGTACTCCCATGGCCTGATCAGACGCCTCATAACGGTGACAGATCGCGAGGGAGTGATTCTGTCATCTGGTGCGTGCATCGGGATGCCTCCTGCCGTCGGCTGCCCGGTCACATATCTAAATGATATGGGTGGATCGTCAAGAGCGGCACTCGCCGTCAGGCTCGGCGCAGAGAGGATCGAGGCACTATCCCACCCCGTCACAACGCGTAACCGTGATAGCCGCCACCGGGCAGCCAGGCCAAGGCACGGTAAGGCTGCGGTCACCACGGTGGCAGGCCGGGCAGGCCGCGGCATTCCCTTTCCGCCGGTGCTGACTCACCTCCCGGTACGGGCACCGGTCGCCGGGCGTTCACCCAGATGGAACAGCGCCGGCGACGCTACGCTGCTGTGTCGTGCAGCAGACGCGCCTGGACACTGCCCGGATCCGGGCGGCCCGCCAGGTAATCGACCCGGTTTTTCTCGACACTCCGCTGTACCGGTGCGAGGCGCTGGAGCCTGCCCTGGGGTGCACGGTGAGCATCAAGCTCGAAACGGCGAACCCGGTCCGCAGCTTCAAGGCCCGCGGCACCGAGGTCGTCGCGAGCATGCTCGCCGGCCATGGCTCGCGAGCGGTGGTGTGCGCCAGCGCGGGCAACCTTGGCCAGGCCCTGGCCTGGTCCGGTCGCGGCCGGGGGCTGGAGGTCACCGTGGTGGCATCCCGCTTTGCGCCGGCGGCCAAGCTTGATCGCATCCGCGCACTGGACGCCAGGCTGGAGCTGGTGGACGGCGACTTCGACATGGCTCGCGAGCGGGCGGCGGCCATCGCGCGGCACGACGGCATCCGGCTGGTCGAAGACAGCCTGGACATCGAGACCTGCGAGGGCGCGGCCACCATCGGCCTGGAACTGGCGGGTACCGTGCCGTCGTCCGGCGCGGTCCTGATTGCCCTGGGCGGCGGGGCGCTGGCCACCGGTGTGGGTCATGTGATCAAGGCCCGGGCGCCCGGAGTGGAGGTGATCTGCGTCCAGCCGCTGGGCGCACCGGCGATGACACACTCCTGGCGCCAGCGCCGCGTCGTCACCACCGACTCCACCAATACCATCGCGGACGGCGTCGCCGGGCGGCGCCCCATCCCGGCCGTCCTGGACGACCTCCTCCTGGTCGCTGACGACGCCGTCCTGGTCTCCGAGGCATCGATCATCGCCGGCATGCGGATGCTCCTGGACCACGCTGGCCTCGTCGCCGAACCGTCGGCCGCGCTCGGCATCGCGGCGATCCTCGAAGACCGTGACCGCTTCGCCGGCCGGCACGTAGTCACCATCGTGTGCGGCAGCAACGTGGACCCAGACGCCTATCACCGCTGGGTCGGTGCGGCTCCCATCCACAGGTCTTGACAATTGCTCACCGGGCAGTCGTTGATGCCGCGACCGCGCACGTTACGGTGACCGCCGACCTGGACTCAGTCAGGGCGGCGAACGTAATAGCAGCGCTCACCAAGCGTTGCCGAACCGTGCTCACGGAGCGCTGCGGCTACATCACCAAATAACGAGGTCACTAACAACGCGCAGGGGCGCCGCTAGTTCGGGACGAAGAGGCCGATTTTTGCCTATTACACGATGGTCCGATGCAGGATTACTGGAACTCATATCGGCCAGTTCGGCGATATCAAGATGAAGGTCGGGGCTGGGCAACCGGCCAGGCCGTGTGTATGTGATGCGTAGGGGCGGTTGCCGCCGAGTTGTCCGCGCCAGCCTCGTAGCAATGCGGCGACGTCCCTCGCCCCGGCGAGCCTCCTGCGTATAGTCGGCAAGCGACGCCAAAGACGATTCCCGTTCCAGCAGCGTCATGCCCCCAGTGTCCGTCATACCAACATGGAGCGCGACCAGGCAGCCAACTCAGATACCGCAGAGCGGGCGTCGGGTGCGTAGCCGTCTTTCTGATCGCACGACAGCGAACATCTATCGCGTGGGCGCCTATGTCGCGTGGGCGCCTATGCAGCGTCGCTGCCCGGCTCGATGCCGTGCTCGCGCAAGATCGCCCGCAGGCTTTCCAGTTCGGTATTCAGCCGGTCCAGTTCCTTGGCCACCGTCCTTCGGCCAGCAGCGGACCCCGCCCACTCCTTCTCCCGGTCAGCAGGATGTGCTCGGTGCCGATGTAGTTGTGATTGAGCATCCTGGCTTCTTCTTGGGCCAGGACAACAACCCGCCGCGACCCGTCGGTAAACCGCTTGAACATGCTCCGCGCAGCCCTTCTCACCGTCATTCCGGGCTATGCCCGTTACCAATACGATAAGTCGCATTCGTAAAGATCGGCGGCGCGGCGCACCCCGGGGCTGCCGCCCCGGACCCGCCTCTATGGGCTCGGCCGTCCAGCGGCCGGAATGGGATTCTCGCACCACGCGCACAACCTTGTCACGGCCGGACCCTTGTTGCGCTGACCGCGGCTGACAGCAACGATGACAGCAACAGCAGCGGCCAACCGCAAGCGTCGGCGGTCGGCAGCACCCACGGACACTCGCACGTTGCGTAGCGACTTGAGATATGTCCGGCCTGTGAAGCGAAAGTCGAGGAAGGTCTGGAATACCTTCGCGCCGCAGGCTGCTGAGGCCAGTGCGTCATCAGAGACTGCCCGAGACGCCAGAGACGCGCGCGATATAGCTCATAACCCGGCGATGACACATGGGCATATCTATGATGACCGGAGTGAACGCCATCCTGGCGATGCCCAGGGAACGCTTCTGGATAAGAGCCGCCCAGCTTGCCGTAGCCCTGCTGGTTGTTGCCGCGGGCGTCTTCGTCCTGTGGTACCGCGGGACTTACAACGTGTGGCCCGGGCAGGGGGCCTCGACCCGGGTACACTGGTGCGGTCGGGATTATGAGTCCTTCGGCGGCCCGCCGCAGACCCGGCAGCAGATCTCCTCGGGGGAGCATTTTCTGATCCGCCCCGTAGGTCAGTACCCGCCGCTGGGATTGTCCAGCCGAGAGCTGTTCGCCGCAGTTGTCATCGGCGCGCCGCGAGCATCTGTCAGCCCGCCGCCACTTTGCGCGATGGTGGTCTACCTGCGCACTGGCCCAGATCAGTACCAGGCTTTCACCCTTGAAGGCGGCCCGTGACCGGCTGACAGCAACCCCCGGCCGCCGGCCCATTAGCGGGCCATTAACCCGGGCGAAAAGGGGTAAACGCAGGACGCGGCGGTGGGCTTCCGGCCGGCCACTATGGGGCGCTCCTGCCGAACGGGTGGGTTTTCCCCAGTCAGGACAGGCTGGGCGCCACAGTTACAGGCACCTGGTCCGTTCGGCACCGTGGTTTTCATGATTGAGATCCACGAACTCACGAAACGGTACGGACCTACCACCGCCGTCTCGGACCTGACGTTCACCGTCCGGCCTGGGACGGTCACCGGGCTTCCTCTGGCCGTGACGGCCAACTGCTCGCGGCCGGCCCGCCCCGGATCCGGGGCGAGCCGCCCTGCTCGCGCAGCTTGGCCTCGGCCCGGGTAAGAAAATCCGCCGCGCGGATGGGCTCACCGACCGCATGGGCGGCCATCCCGAGTAGCCACAGCGCCGCCGGGTCCGCGATGCTTTCCAGCACGATCGCGTTGAGCATTTTGATGACAGGCGTGGCCTGGAGCACGGGTTCGGCTACCGCCAGGGCGGCCATATACCGGGGATCGCCGCTGGCCTCATCGGCCAGCAGCCCGGCGACATCGGCGACCTGGGCGCGTGCGGCCGGTCCGGTATCGGCCCACCAGCAGCGCAGCGAAGCGCCGAGCAGCAGGTTAAGCGCCAAGTCTGAATCGCCGGCTCCCGCGGACTCCAATCGCCGCGTTGGCCTCGAGCTCGTCCGCGACCTGATCGTCCGGGCCGACGATCGACTGCGCTCGGTGCCAGGTCTGCCGGTACGGCTCGCCGGTGAGGACCTCGGCTAGGGCGGCGTTGGCGGCCATCCGCCGGGTGAGCGTCTCTGATTGCAGCACACCCGATCGCACGAGCGGATGCCGGAATCGCACCTGGCCGTCGACGGTGCCGAGCAGCCCGGCCTCGGCAGCCGGCCCGAACGCGGCGGAGGTCACGGCGGATCCGCTGAATGCGGACGCAGCCGCGAAAATCTCCTCCAGCCCGGACGCGGAATCGACCGCGAACCAGAACCGCGTCCCTGGTGCACTGGGGCAGCCCGGCGAGCCGGCTGGCAAACGCCCGCTCCAGGCGCGCCGACAGGGTTGGCGGCTGCCAGTCGGCGGCCGCGCCTGGACCAGACCAGGTCTTCGGAAGCTCAAGCAGGGCGAGCGGATTGCCGCGGGCTTCACGCCGGATCCGGTGCCGGTCCGCGGGATTGAGCACGCCCGCGCTGAGCCGCAGGATCTCCTCCGCCGCGGCCTCATTGACGTCGGCGAGCTCCAGCGTCGGCAGCCCCGCGGCGGTAAAGGGACCGGGGTGACCGGCCCGGGTCGCTCCGATGATGACGACCGGGTGCGCCGTGGCCCGGCGGGCCATGAAGGTGAGCACTTCCTGGCTTTGCGGGTCGAGCCACTGCACATCGTCGGCCAGGACGGCGACCGGCTGGTCCGCCGCGACCGCGGCGAGCACGTTAACCGCGGCCAGCGCGATGAGGAAGGGTTCGGGTGGGGGGCTTTCCTCGAGCCCGAACGCCGCCAGCAGCGCCCGGCGATGCGCCGGGCGCAGCTGCTGCTGCGTTGTCCTCAGTATGGGACGCAGGAGCTGATGCAACCCGGCGAAGGGCAGCTGACCTTCTGATTCGACGCCGCTCGCGGCCAGCACCCGGTATCCGCCCGCCCGCGCGGCGGCTTCGGCGGCGGCCAGCAGGGCCGACTTGCCGATACCCGGCTCGCCGGTCAGCACGAGGGCCTGGACGCCGACGGCACCGTCGATCTGGCGTACGCCCGCTGCCCGCATGTGCCCCTCCGGCACTAAGAACCCGCTGATGGCAATGAGACGGTACGTGCCGCGCCGGCGCCAGGCTTCAGTCAACCGACTGAACCCGCCACCGTCTGCGGCCGTTTCCCTATCCGAGCGGCTTGTCCGGGTCGAGCGGGACAGATCCGGAACTGATCAGTCCGAACGACACAGGTCGACCTTTGCCTTCGAGGAGGCAATGCTGTTTGAACTCCCAGTTGGTGTGATTGATGATACAGGCGGGCTCAATGTGGTCCATGGTCCCTGGGAACCCGCTGGGAGCACTCCCGGCGGGCTCCAGCGACGTCGTTTGCGCGCGCTGGTCCGCGGATGGCTCGGGATTGTGGATCGTGGCCACGGACGGGCTTTACTTCCAGGCGGGCTACTCCCTCTGGACCGGCCACGGCCCGCTCCGCGTAATCCAGCCGCAGACCGGGCTGGCCTACAAGTTCGACGTCCAGGGAACCGGCAGGCCAGCCGCGTGACTCTAACTCGGAATATGTCCGGCCTGTGACGAAACAGACGGTCGAGGATCGAGCCGCTCCGTCGCGACTGCTGCCAAGCTGCTGGACAACGCCTGCCCTGTGCGGACGGCCGTGGAATGCGACCCAGCGCACCAACGGCAACAGACGGTCCTGGACGACACGCCCACTCCTACGGATCTGAAGGTCCGAGGATAACCACCAAAAGGCATCCGCGGTACGCTTTGTTTCATTCTGCTCGTGGGGAGGCCGGAGATGGCAAAGCCGGGCCACCAGATGGCAGGAGGCACGGTAGGCCGTGGCCGCCTCCTAACATCCCACGCCGACCGCGAACAGGTGATCGACACGCTCAAAGCGGCCTTCGTGCAGGGCCTGCTGACCAAGGACGAATTCGAGCTGCGGGTCGGCCAGACGCTCGGATCGCGGACTTATGCGGAACTGGGGGCGGTCACCGCTGACATCCCTGGCGGGCTGCTCGGAGCCCAGTTGCCGCCGAAGCGCGCCCAGGTGCAGGCGCAGGCGGCGGGGAACACTGCAGGGAATACGGCGGTCAAGTCGGGCGTATGCACGCTCACGGCAATCATTCTTGCGGCAAGCACGTCGGCGGCCGCTGTGTCCGGCCCAGGCGCGGCACTGATCATGGCACTGTTCCTTATGGGTATCGGGGTCATCATCGCCGTTATCGTGGCCTTGCTCGTAGCCGGGATCCGGCTGCTCGAATCAGGGCATCGGAAGCGCTCCAGCGGGCAGCTACCGCCGCGGTCATCCCCTAGCGCGGGCGCGCAGGCATCGCGGCGCCCAGCATCTGGCGCGCTGGCTGGACAGCTCCCGCAAGTCGATCACGGTCAGCACGACATTGCCGAAGCGGCCAGAAGCGATCTTGCTGGCCTGCAATCGTCCGGCTCGCGGCCACCGCGTCGATGGCACTCTCGCGGGCACAGAGTCCTTGCAAGATCATCTGTTCGGCTCGCTGGTGGCCTAAGCATGCTTCCCGGTACCCCAGTGGATTTCAGATAAGCCACGGTGCTGCCCGCTCCCGGTCCAGGCGTTCCGGCGCACGCAGCGTGGCGATCATGAGCTGGACAGCGTCCTGAACATCCCTGGTCAGCTGGAAGCACTCTGCCGCGGACCGGCATTCGGTCGGCCCGAACTGCCGCGCCGTCGCCACCACCGCGTTCGCCAGGCCGGGGAGCTCGGCGGCATCCCCGGGATCGAGCGGCCAGCCCGCTCCCCCAGCCGCGGCTCCCACGCTGGCGATCTGATCACCTAGCCAGGTCCACGGGTCGCTGCTCAAGGCGGTGTCCCAGAACCGGGCGGACGGCTCGTTGTCCGTGAATCGCGGATGGTAGTGGGCCGCGGCGAAGCTGCCCGGAGGATCCGTGAGCCGGTCGAACAGATCCGCCCGCCACAGCGGGCGATCGACGCTGGTGAGCTGGGACGCCGACTCGCTGCCCCGGTGCGGCTGGTGCGGCATCTCCCGGATCTCGATCCGGGCGCCGTGCTCCATGGAGGCGTCGTCGAGGTTGATCTCGAACCAGTGCCGGATGGTGACGGCCGAGCGGTTAAGAGCCAGGATGTGTTGCACAGTTCCCCTGTTGTCTAGATGCTGGAAATCGGGGCCCAGTATGCGGCCGGGTCAGGGCGTGGTCAACGCGACAGACGACGGGTCCGTTGGCTTGCTGGAGACCACCAGCACCGACGAGCCCGAGTGATCCAGCAGGGCGGCCATCTCATCGAACAGGAACGCGTAGAGCATCGTTGTGGCCACGCCCGGCAGGACGACGGGCAAGACCCCGCGCAGGGTCTTGAATACCGTCGCGCCGTCACAGTAGGCGGCCTCCTCCAGCTCGTTCGGGACCATCATGAAGCTGTTGCGCATGACCAAGACACCGAACGGCAGGTTGAACGTGCTGCAGAACATGACGAGCCCGATCCGGCTGTCGAGCAGGTGCAGGAAGCTGAGCTCGAGGAACAGTGATGATGGTGGTGGAGGTGCTTACCCGGGCATTCTTCCGACACTGCTGGTTGCTGCTGCTGCGGCCGCGACTTCCTCCGCGACGGCGGCAATGTCGGCGTCGTTGGTGCGGTGGTTCACGATGCAGGCGCGAAGGGCGAAGGCGCCGCGGACGCGGGCGTTGGAAAGGTAAACGCGCCCGCGCCGGATTACCTCGCGCAAAATAGCGGCGTTGCGCCGGTCCAGCTCCACCTCCGAAGCGTCCTTCCAGCGGAAGCACACCGTACTGAGCTCGACCGGCGCCAGCAGCTCCAGCGTGGGCTCGGCCGTGATGAGCCGGGCTAGCAGCTGCGCGTGTTCGAGGTCCTTGCGAATCGCGGCGCGAAATTGGCCGATGCCGTGGTAGCGCAGCGACAGCCAGAGCTTGAGTGCCCGGAACCGGCGGGACAGTTCGAGGGATTCCTCGAAGAACGCGAAGCCCTCGACCGGGTCGCCGGACAGGCTGCTGGCGTACTCGCCGGTGTAGGCGAAGGCGCGGCGTGCGGCGTCCGCGTCGCGGTACAGCAGCGTGCTGCAGTCCAGCGGCTGATACAGCCATTTGTGGGCGTCCAGGGAGATCGAATCGGCCTGCGCCAGGCCGGTGAAGAGTCCGGGAGCAGCCATCGCTGCCAGGCCGCCGTAGGCGCCGTCGACATGAAGCCATAGGCCCCAGGCCTGCGCGATGTCAGCGATCTCGCGTAGCGGATCGACAGCGCCTGTGTTCGTCGTGCCTGCGGTCGCGACAATCGCGATCGCCGGGATCCCCGCACGGCGGTCCCGTTCGATGGCCGTCGCCAGCGCGTCAGTGCGCATGCGAAACGCATCGTCCACCGGTATGAGCCGCAGGTTGGCGCGGCCGACGCCCAGCACCGCCAGCGCCTTCGGCACGGACATGTGAACCTCGGCAGAGGCATACACCGCACACGGCCGGGCGCCGTCCTCGTTCGCAGGTACCCTGGCCTCGCGCGCCATCGCCAGGCCCATCAGGTTCGCCGACGACCCGCCGCCGACCAGGCTGCCGGTGAAGCCTTCGCACCCGATGGCTTCGGCGATCCAGCGCAGGACCGTGCGCTCAACGGTCACCGCGGCCGGCGCTGACCGCCAAGCGGTCACGTTCTGGTTCAGCACCGACGCATACAGATCACCGATCGCCGCAACCGGCTCACCCGAACCCAACACGTAAGCGAAGAACCGCGCGTTCCCTGGCCGCGAGTGGTCCGCGATAACAGCCAAGTCGTCAAACACCGCGGTTCCCACGCCCTGTTCGGGCAGTGGCCGCTCGAACACCCCGGCCGTCGCCGCCCCAGATATCGCGGGGAACGATGCACGCCCGTCGAGGCCGGCCAGGTAATCGCTCGCCGCCCGGCACACACGATCCGCCAGCAGGTCAAAGTCCTCCGGCGGCAGTTCCAACGGCATGCCCCGATCCTAGATCCCGGTGGCACCGTCCAGAGCGACCGCACCGGCAGCTAGAGCATCACACCGTATAAAGGGGCTCGATCCCGGTGGCACCGTCCAGAGCGACCGCACCGGCAGCTAGAGCATCACACCGTATAAAGGGGCTCGCGTGGATCGATTTCCGGACATTCAATGAGTAGAGAGCGCTTTCGTTCCGGGAAAGCAGCCACGCTGTCGACGATCACGAAATCCCGCTGGTAACCGGTGGCGATCGCGTAATTCCCCAGCTCGGTCGCGTAATTCCCGTGGGAGCATGAGCATGTCGGGGCCAGGGCGATTCACCCGGGCATACCTGGCTCAGTCTCTATACTGTCTGATTCGGTTCCCGCGGAGATAGTTTGCATATTTGAGGTGAACGGCCACCAGTCTGCAGTGTCTGGAGCTGTGCCTGTGCTGTCCGGTTCGGTTCCCGCGGGGATTATCCGCAGATCTGGGGTGTCGGGCTCAGCGTCTGGGCTATCTGGGCCAGCAGCCGGTGGCAGAGGTTCCGAGAGCACGCGTGGCGGCTCGGCCGAACCCCATTGGCCGTTGCCGGAAATTTCCGTCTCCCTCTCGGGAGGACCCTGGCGCCTGCGGTTGGCCTGGTCAGCGCTGCGCAGCACCACTTCAGCCATGGCCAGCTTGGCGTCGAGCGTTGAGCTCGCCACAGCGCCAAGGTCCAATGGCACGCGGTTGGCAAGCGCCTGATCCCAGGGCGTCGCCACCACCGATACTTGCGTCCCCTCAAAGCTCTCGCGGATCTGAGCGAGCCAATGGGCCTGCAGTGGGTCGCTTCCGGCGTACTTGTTCACGACGACCGTCGCCTCGTCCATGAGCGCGTTGAGATGTTTCATTTCCCGTTCGGCCAGCGGTCTTTCTTTCTCGCCTTCGTAGTTCCGGTAGCGACTGAACACCTGGCCGATCGACCAGAACCCCAGCTGCGACGCCTCCGTCACGAAGACGTACTTGTCGCCATGCAGAAGCGTTCCGACCTGGAGCTTGGCGAACAATCCTGTCCCGCCGTCGTTGATGACAACGTTGGACATGCACTGGAGGAATCCGAGGACAGTCAGGTACTCCTGTTCGCCGAAATCGACTCCGACAGACTCATCCGCGCTGTCGCCGCGAACCACAGCCACACCCTGCAACCAAGCGACTGCATCGCGCAGATCAGCGTAGACATTGATGCGGCCGTCCACGCATGCTTGATGAAAGCCTCGAATCGAAAGTGGCCGCTGGTGTTGCGGCAGTTCTTCAACCGTCGCGCCCCCCAGCCTTATGTATCCATGCGGCATGTCGTCGTTGCTGTCGGCGAGTATCACCCGGTCGGCGGGCCGCGCAGCTGCGTAGATGGCTGCTAGCGTCACCGCCACGTCAGTCTTGCCGGTGCCCCCGAAGCCCGAGCCCACCGTTATCACGCCCGACCTCAGCGACGGCTCACGGATGGCTGCTATTCTCTGACGCCTCCACTCTGCCATTTCCTCGCGCTTGGCGCGTTCGCGCCGGCCAGAGGTGAGCACCAGCCTGCGCTTTGGCGCCCGTCCTGACCCAGTGTCTCTTCCCCCGTCCCGCGCCGGCGCCGGATCACCGAGAGAGGACGGAGACGGGGTGGCCCAGGCGGCCCTGCCGCTTCCTGGAAACTTGGTCCACCATGTCCCTGGCTCGTCCAGATACTGGGTCATTGCATCCTCCCCAAGTCCGGCTACCGGTCTTGGACCAATAAAGTACACTGCGGTAAATAGCCGCGTTGCGGTGTGGCGTGTGGTGTCTTGCTTATTGTTTCGCGCTTATTCGGGATCTGCGATCTTGAGACTCTCGGCGTCGTGTTCCTTGCGGGAAGGCGGATCCTAGGGCTGGCCCATTGCCGCCCGTGGGTGACGAGCAGGGAGTCCGGCGCTACGAGATCGACCCGTCTGAGTTGTGAGGTATCCGGGTCCCGGCCCGGCGACTCCGGTGTGCCCGTACTGCCATACGACGCGGTGCGTGGCGGGGGTCCACCACGCAGACCCGGTGGTTGAAGTCGTCGTTGAGCAGGATGTCGCCGTTGCCGCGGCGCCGCCGCCCCGCCGGCAGCACCTGGGCGGCCGACACCAGTCGGGACGTCATCACCGCGGGCACCGGGCTGTCGGTTGCCCGCGTCCCGCCGACCTAACGGTTCTCGCCGAACATTCACGGCAAGGTCACAATCTAGTCTTTGCTGGATAACATTTACATGGTTGTACTCAGGCGGCAGCACTCCGTAGCTATCATTCGCGCCCTTCCCATCTGATAGGCATGTCGGGCCGCATCGGCGTAGATGGTCTCCTGAGCTCCGCTGAATGCCTTATCTGCCTGACTGAAGGGCCAGGCGCCGATCCTGGCGAGCAGTCAGCTCCTCACGAACGGTCCAGCTATTGGCTGACAAGTTTCTTCGGCGTGTCGCCGGGCCGGGAAGGAACCTACAGGGTAAAACGGGCTGATGTGCGGTTCAAGCCTATGCAGGAGCGCTGAGCGATAGGAAATCCTGCCATCGTGTCATTCAGTACCGTCTAGTCCGCTGAGATGTTAGGAGCAGGGTTGGTGCGTTCTCGAAGGCAGGGAAACGCAGTCAGGTCTTTCGGCCCGGGCGGCGATGGCTTTGAGCTTAGCCGTCGCGAGGTACTGGCGGGCAGTATTGGCGCTGGCGCGATCCTGGCGTTGCCGGATCTGGGGGGCGGCCGTTCGGGCGCCCGGCCCGGCAAATCTGGCCGGGCCGCTTCGCGGTATGCCTTCCTTTACGGCACGCCGGATCCGGGCCCGGCCCCCGATGGGGCTTTGGTCGCTACGATGTGCCCGGCATCGCGGGCGGCATTGCCCCACACGCCGGTCCCGGTGGCTGTCAAGCTTGCGGCTGCGCCGGTCTCGTCGCCGGACCAGACCGTCACGGCCCTGGCCACCGTGGATATGGTGGACGACGGGGCCAAAGTAACACTGACCCTCCTCGACGCCACCTCAGCTGCTGTCGCCCAGCAGGGGTCGGTGACTGTGACCGGCGTCCCGCGCGATGCGAACGTTCTCGTGACGCCGGTTTTCGCTCCTGGCTCCGCGATTGTTTCCTTGGTCCTGGCCATTACGAAGCCCGTGGGCAAACGCCTGGTGCGCAAGGCCGACCCACATACGGGCAGGCTGACGACCCGGTGGGCGACGACCTGGACGTCGCATCATGCACTGGCTTATTTCGATCAGCGCAGCGGCGCTATCACCGGACCGTTCCACCTTCCCGGCGAGCCGTCTCTGGCGTTGTCCACCGCAGCTGCCAATAGCTCGGATTTGCTGATGTGGACAACCAGGGAGCCGCAGCCAGGTGATCCGGCCGAGATCCGGGCGCAGGCATCGCTGTCCCGGCTGACCATGTTTCCGCTGGGCTCGGGGACGGCCAGATTGTCGGTGCCGGCTCCCGCGCCCTGGCCATCCGGAGAACCCCGCGTAACGCTGCCGACCGGCGACATGGCGCGTCTGGTCAGGGGCCGCGATGTCCAGGTCTGTTCGGCCCGGACAGGCGAGGTGACCGAGTTGGGGATCACGGCGTTCGGCCACCGGCACGCGAAGCCGAGTGCCGTCACCATGCAGGCCTGCCCGGACGGCACCGTGTTCATGACCAAGCCGGGGGCCGGGGTGGCCGTGATAGCTGATCCGGCAGATTCGTTCCGGATGACGGCCCACATTGAGTTTCCGCCGCCGACGTCGCCGCTCGGCGCTCCGTGGAGCAAGGCGGTGCTGTCACCAGCCGGTGACACCTGCTATGTCCTCGGCTCGGCGGCCACCGGCGGCCTATGCGCTTACGACGTGGGATCCGGCAAGCTGGTCGGCTCCTATAGTGAGGGCCGCCATTATGCCGGGCTTTACCAGCTGCCCAGCGGGACCTTGCTCGCGGTACGGCCAGAAAACCCGCGGCTCGCGTTTTTCTCTGCTGGCCTCAGCCCACTCGGAACGGCCGACACGAACCTTTACGTGTCGGCCGTCTATTAAGCACAGCAGCATGCAGGAAACCCGGCCCCTGGCGGAGGAAAGACAGTTATGACGGGATATGACACCGCGACCCCGATACATGAAACCTACGCATCGGCGCATCGTGAATTCCACGTGAACCCGAGCTTCTGGATTCGCTACTTCACTCCGTCGCCAGCTGCTGACCTGTTCACTGACGACGCCGTGGCGGAAAGCCGGGGCGCCTGGGACAGCGGAGGGCCCTACGTGGGCTGCATTTCCGCGCCCAGACAGTCCCGGCTGAGCGGATCCGCGGCGGAAGGCCAGGCTGACGCGCAGGCCTTCGCGGCTGCGATGCTCACCGCCTACCACGCGGTCGGCCCACTCCGGCTGCCAGCCAACAGCCGGCTCTACTGCTGGCTCGACCAGGAGTACTCGACATCGCTCAGCTCAAATTACTGGAATGCGTGGGCGAATTACATAGCGGAGTATAATTTTGCGGGCCTGGGCATCTATCCGCTGTACCCGTGCCTTTACTGCAACCCGTATTCGCCCTATCCAAATTGCTCGACCATCGCCAAGGCGCGCGGCGTCAATGTGCCCAGCGCCATCTGGTCGAGCGAACCTGAGCCGTGCGGCGGGCCGCCCGGACCATCTCGCTGGCACCCGCAGGAATGCTCGACGGTACCTACCCGGCTCTGGCAATACGGCGAGCAGGGTGCGTGCAACTACTCATCCAGTGTCGACCTCAATCTGAGCGGCCCGGGATTTTTGACCGCCCACTATTGCTTCCACGTCCACTCGAGGCCCTAACAGGCAGCTGGGTGATCGATATTAATCAGGTCATAGAGTCGGTCATTTCGGGGTGTGCCGTCAGCTGCGGTGCGGTTCTCGCGGTAGCCGGGGCGAGCAAGCTGTACCGCGGCACACGGAGCCTCGATGACATGACCGCCATCAGGCGGGCGCTGCGGATGCCGCGGCGCCAGTGGAGACTGTTTGGACTGGCAGCCGGTGGCGTGGAGTGCGTGACGGGCGTAATCGTGTGCAGCGGAGCGTACCCGGTGCTCGGCGGCGCCAGCATCGCTGCCCTCGGGGCCGTGTTTTGCGTTCTGCTCGCATACGTGCTCGTCAAGCAGATTCCTGGCGGCTGCGGCTGTATCAGATGGCGCACCGCACCCGACACGGCGGCCGAAGCGGTGACCTGGCGGGCAGCAGCCCGCAGCGGAATGCTATTTGGCATAGGCATCGCCTACATGATTGTCTCAGCAGCCGCCGCGGATGCGCATCGCTGGGACTGGTTCGGTGGCGGGGTTGTCGTCAGCGGAGCTGTCCTGGTGCTGCTGAGCATGCACGTGCCGGTACGCACTCCCGTCTGCCGCAGGCCGCTATGGCGTCAGACGCGCAGCACGCTGCGCGTGCTGGCCAGCCATGAGATGTTCGCGGCGATGACCGCCTCGGCCGGACCTTTCGACCCTGTGGCCCGGTATCGCCGGACCGGATGCACCGACGAATTCTGGTTTACGGCAGTGACCGGTCAGGACCGCCAGGCAGTAGTATTCCAGGTCCATCAGGCGGTGCCCGGCGCCCGTCTCGCCGTACATGCGTCGCTGCGGGACGCCAGGACACCGGGAACGAGTTGGCCGGCCCGGGCCATCACCGTCGCCGATGTCCTGGCGGAAATGTCGGGCGGAACTCGGGGCAGCGATCAGCTGCGATCACGGCAGCGCCCAGCGCTGACGACTGCAGGATGGACGCACGCCGCGCCAGTATCGAGCACCGGTTTCTCCGTTGCTGATTGCGCCGCGCCGTCATCTCAGGCCAATAAGTCCCCCGGGCAACGGAGGGAGACGCAATGAGGTTTCAGGTGGTCAGTGATCCAAGGGCACGATCGGCGCCCCGTCATGGGCTCACCCGAGCCGCGGCTCGTGGCCGGACGGCCACTGTCAGTGCTCTGGCCGCCGCGGCATGCGGGCTGGTTATCACTGCGTGCGGCAGCCAGAACTCGCCGGGGGCAGCATCGTCTGCGGCATCGTCTACAGCGTCGTCCGCAGGTACAACAATGTCGCCGGGTTCGCCGTCACCTGCCAGCATCGACGCCTGTGTCACCTCTCAGCTGAAAATAAGCATCACCGACACCGGCGCTCTGGCGGGCCAGGCCGCGGCTACCTCAAGTTCACCAACGACAGCCAGACCCCGTGCCGCATGAGCGGCTGGCCTGTCGTGATCGGGCTGACGGCCACGGGAAGGGCAACGCGTCTGCGGCACATGCAATCGACCATGTTCGGCGCCTGGCACTACACTGCCCCGCCTCCCGTGGTAACACTCCGGCCAGGCGATTCCGCCTACGCGGTTGTCGCGGCCGACGACAATGCAGCCGGAGGCAACACTCATTGCCCCGCACCATACGTCCGCCTCCGGGTGAGCCCACCGAGCGATTCGGGAAATGTGACCATCTCGGCGTGGCTGCCCGGCGCAAGTTCCTACCTGCCGGCCTGCACATCAGCCGACGGCTCGCCGACGGCTGGGACGTCGACGATAACAACGCTTTCCAGCGTTGCACATTAGGCACCGGCCAGACGGGCTCACATCACTTGGGACCCGCCGGTACGACTCTCGTCGCCTTGGGCAGTTATCGTCAGGCTGGATGCCGCCGGGACGCACAGGTGCTTTGAAGTCCCGGTGCGATCCGCGGGATGAGGTAACGCAGTGCGTCAAGCGTCGCGTCGTCGGCCTAGCGGATGTCTTCGACAACCAGCACAGTCGGATGCTCAGCTCAGCTCAGCTCCGCACGCAGGCAGCGAGCACCCGGCCGTGATCGCCGCTTCGGCGGGCTCCCCAGGGCAGGAGGCGTGTCCCGGGAGGTGGCTGCGGGACTGGCTATCCGGCCAGAACGGTGGTTGCCTGCCGTGCCCTGGACCACCCGGGGTGGGAGGGCGCGGGATCGGTGCGGTGGCGGGCTAGGTGGGGTGGTGTGTGCGAGGGCTTGTCCTTGTAAACGAAGGCCCGGCGCAGCTGAGCATACGGCTCTCCTGGGCCGGAGAAGTTGCGGCTCATGATGGCCAGTTCGGCGGCGCGGTAGGCGTCCAGCGGCCGTTGTTTTTCGGCCGCGGCGAGCTGCCGCGCTTTGGCGGCCAGCTGCGCTGGGTAATCGGGGCTGGCTGCTAGTTGCCCGGCCAGGGCTGCCAACTGCGCAGGGTAGCCGGCCGGGTCGCAGGCGATGACCCTGTCGACCAGGCCGGTTCGCAGGCCGGAGGCGGGGGTGACGGGCAGGCAGGCCTGGGTGAGCCGAGCGGCCTCGGCGGCGCCGACGCGGCGGGGAAGGGTGTAGGTCCAGTATTCCGAGCCATGCAGGCCCATCAGCCGGTAGTGGGGATTCAGGACTGCGCCGGCCCGGCACCGAACCTGGTCGGCGGCCAGCGCGAGCATCAGGCCGCCGGCCGCGGCGTTGCCCGCCAGGGCCGCCACGGTCAGCTGGCCCGCGGTGGTCAGGATCGCCTGTACCAGGTCATCGATGGCGTTGATGTTGCGCCAGGACTCCTCGGCGGGGTCATCGGCGGCCTGGATCACGTTCAGGTGGATGCCGTTGGCGAACATGTCCCTGGGGCCGCCGAGCACGATCACCTTCACCGGGCGGGCCTGGGCGTGCCGGTAGGCGGCGAGCAGGCGCCGGCACTGGCCGGTGCTCATTGCCCCGCCGGGGAAGGAAAACTCCAGGTAGCCGACGTCGCCGGACTCGCGGTAGCTGATCTGCTGGTAGGTGCGCCGGCCGGGCGGCGGCATCAGCGGCGCGGAGACGTACGGCACGTCGGCCAGGGACCCGCGCAGCGCCAGGGTGGCCGGCAGCTTGAAGGTCTTCGGGCCGCCGGGCGCCGGGCGGCGGCGCAGTTGCGGGATCCAGACCGCCCCGTCGACGGTGGCCCGGCAGATCGCGCCATCTCGCCGGGCCACGATCGTCCCGGGCGCCCCGCTCAGCTCGTCTTCCCCGTACCCGCCGAACAGGTAGTATTCGGCGCCGCCGATCACATCCAAGACGCCGGGACTGGAGTCGGCCGCCCGCAGTTTCGCCAGCACCACAGAGGTGGGATCAGACCGCCAGTCGATCCTGCGGTCGGCCTGCCGGCGCCGCTGGTAACCGGTGGCCATCGCGTAATTCCCCAGCTCAGTCTCGTCATCCCGCGGGAGCACGAGCATGTCGGGGCCAGGGCGATTCACCCGGGCATACCTGGCTCAGTCTCTATACTGTCCGTATCGGTTCCCGCGGAGATAGTTTGCATATTTGAGGTGAACGGCCACCAGTCTGCAGTGTCTGGAGCTGTGCCCGTGCTGTCCGGTTCGGTTCCCGCGGGGATTATCCGCAGATCTGGGGTTCGCTCAGCGTCCGGCTATCCGGGCCAGCAGCCTGTGGCAGAGGTTCCGAGAGCACGCGTGGCGGCGCGGCCGAACCCCATTGGCCGTTGCCGGAAGTTTCCGTCTCCCTCTCGGGAGGACCCTGGCGCCTGCGGTTGGCCTGGTCAGCGCTGCGCAGCACCACTTCAGCCATGGCCAGCTTGGCGTCCAGCGTTGAGCTCGCCACAGCGCCAAGGTCCAATCGCACGCCGTTGCAAGCGCCTGATCCCAGGTCGTCGCCACCACCGATACTTGCGTCCCCTCAAGCTCTCGCGGATCTGAGCGAGCCAATGGGCCTGCAGTGGGTCGCTTCCGGCTACTGTTCACGACGACCGTCGCCTCGTCCATGAGCGCGTTGAGATGTTTCATTTCCCGTTCGGCCAGCGGTCTTTCTTTCTCGCCTTCGTAGTTCCGGTAGCGACTGAACACCTGGCCGATCACCAGAACCCCAGCTGCACGCCTCCTCACGAAGACGTACTTCTCGCCATGCAGAAGCGTTCCGACCTGGAGCTTGGCGAACAATCCTGTCCCGCCGTCGTTGATGACAACGTTGGACATGCACTGGAGGAATCCGAGGACAGTCAGGTACTCCTGTTCGCCTAAATCGACTCCGACAGACTCATCCGCGCTGTCGCCGCGAACCACAGCCACACCCTGCAACCAAGCGACTGCATCGCGCAGATCAGCGTAGACATTGATGCGGCCGTCCACGCATGCTTGATGAAAGCCTCGAATCGAAAGTGGCCGCTGGTGTTGCGGCAGTTCTTCAACCGTCGCGCCCCCCAGCCTTATGTATCCATGCGGCATGTCGTCGTTGCTGTCGGCGAGTATCACCCGGTCGGCGGGCCGCGCAGCTGCGTAGATGGCTGCTAGCGTCACCGCCACGTCAGTCTTGCCGGTGCCCCCGAAGCCCGAGCCCACCGTTATCACGCCCGACCTCAGCGACGGCTCACGGATGGCTGCTATTCTCTGACGCCTCCACTCTGCCATTTCCTCGCGCTTGGCGCGTTCGCGCCGGCCAGAGGTGAGCACCAGCCTGCGCTTTGGCGCCCGTCCTGACCCAGTGTCTCTTCCCCCGTCCCGCGCCGGCGCCGGATCACCGAGAGAGGACGGAGACGGGGTGGCCCAGGCGGCCCTGCCGCTTCCTGGAAACTTGGTCCACCATGTCCCTGGCTCGTCCAGATACTGGGTCATTGCATCCTCCCCAAGTCCGGCTACCGGTCTTGGACCAATAAAGTACACTGCGGTAAATAGCCGCGTTGCGGTGTGGCGTGTGGTGTCTTGCTTATTGTTTCGCGCTTATTCGGGATCTGCGATCTTGAGACTCTCGGCGTCGTGTTCCTTGCGGGAAGGCGGATCCTAGGGCTGGCCCATTGCCGCCCGTGGGTGACGAGCAGGGAGTCCGGCGCTACGAGATCGACCCGTCTGAGTTGTGAGGTATCCGGGTCCCGGCCCGGCGACTCCGGTGTGCCCGTACTGCCATACGACGCGGTGCGTGGCGGGGGTCCACCACGCAGACCCGGTGGTTGAAGTCGTCGTTGAGCAGGATGTCGCCGTTGCCGCGGCGCCGCCGCCCCGCCGGCAGCACCTGGGCGGCCGACACCAGTCGGGACGTCATCACCGCGGGCACCGGGCTGTCGGTTGCCCGCGTCCCGCCGACCTAACGGTTCTCGCCGAACATTCACGGCAAGGTCACAATCTAGTCTTTGCTGGATAACATTTACATGGTTGTACTCAGGCGGCAGCACTCCGTAGCTATCATTCGCGCCCTTCCCATCTGATAGGCATGTCGGGCCGCATCGGCGTAGATGGTCTCCTGAGCTCCGCTGAATGCCTTATCTGCCTGACTGAAGGGCCAGGCGCCGATCCTGGCGAGCAGTCAGCTCCTCACGAACGGTCCAGCTATTGGCTGACAAGTTTCTTCGGCGTGTCGCCGGGCCGGGAAGGAACCTACAGGGTAAAACGGGCTGATGTGCGGTTCAAGCCTATGCAGGAGCGCTGAGCGATAGGAAATCCTGCCATCGTGTCATTCAGTACCGTCTAGTCCGCTGAGATGTTAGGAGCAGGGTTGGTGCGTTCTCGAAGGCAGGGAAACGCAGTCAGGTCTTTCGGCCCGGGCGGCGATGGCTTTGAGCTTAGCCGTCGCGAGGTACTGGCGGGCAGTATTGGCGCTGGCGCGATCCTGGCGTTGCCGGATCTGGGGGGCGGCCGTTCGGGCGCCCGGCCCGGCAAATCTGGCCGGGCCGCTTCGCGGTATGCCTTCCTTTACGGCACGCCGGATCCGGGCCCGGCCCCCGATGGGGCTTTGGTCGCTACGATGTGCCCGGCATCGCGGGCGGCATTGCCCCACACGCCGGTCCCGGTGGCTGTCAAGCTTGCGGCTGCGCCGGTCTCGTCGCCGGACCAGACCGTCACGGCCCTGGCCACCGTGGATATGGTGGACGACGGGGCCAAAGTAACACTGACCCTCCTCGACGCCACCTCAGCTGCTGTCGCCCAGCAGGGGTCGGTGACTGTGACCGGCGTCCCGCGCGATGCGAACGTTCTCGTGACGCCGGTTTTCGCTCCTGGCTCCGCGATTGTTTCCTTGGTCCTGGCCATTACGAAGCCCGTGGGCAAACGCCTGGTGCGCAAGGCCGACCCACATACGGGCAGGCTGACGACCCGGTGGGCGACGACCTGGACGTCGCATCATGCACTGGCTTATTTCGATCAGCGCAGCGGCGCTATCACCGGACCGTTCCACCTTCCCGGCGAGCCGTCTCTGGCGTTGTCCACCGCAGCTGCCAATAGCTCGGATTTGCTGATGTGGACAACCAGGGAGCCGCAGCCAGGTGATCCGGCCGAGATCCGGGCGCAGGCATCGCTGTCCCGGCTGACCATGTTTCCGCTGGGCTCGGGGACGGCCAGATTGTCGGTGCCGGCTCCCGCGCCCTGGCCATCCGGAGAACCCCGCGTAACGCTGCCGACCGGCGACATGGCGCGTCTGGTCAGGGGCCGCGATGTCCAGGTCTGTTCGGCCCGGACAGGCGAGGTGACCGAGTTGGGGATCACGGCGTTCGGCCACCGGCACGCGAAGCCGAGTGCCGTCACCATGCAGGCCTGCCCGGACGGCACCGTGTTCATGACCAAGCCGGGGGCCGGGGTGGCCGTGATAGCTGATCCGGCAGATTCGTTCCGGATGACGGCCCACATTGAGTTTCCGCCGCCGACGTCGCCGCTCGGCGCTCCGTGGAGCAAGGCGGTGCTGTCACCAGCCGGTGACACCTGCTATGTCCTCGGCTCGGCGGCCACCGGCGGCCTATGCGCTTACGACGTGGGATCCGGCAAGCTGGTCGGCTCCTATAGTGAGGGCCGCCATTATGCCGGGCTTTACCAGCTGCCCAGCGGGACCTTGCTCGCGGTACGGCCAGAAAACCCGCGGCTCGCGTTTTTCTCTGCTGGCCTCAGCCCACTCGGAACGGCCGACACGAACCTTTACGTGTCGGCCGTCTATTAAGCACAGCAGCATGCAGGAAACCCGGCCCCTGGCGGAGGAAAGACAGTTATGACGGGATATGACACCGCGACCCCGATACATGAAACCTACGCATCGGCGCATCGTGAATTCCACGTGAACCCGAGCTTCTGGATTCGCTACTTCACTCCGTCGCCAGCTGCTGACCTGTTCACTGACGACGCCGTGGCGGAAAGCCGGGGCGCCTGGGACAGCGGAGGGCCCTACGTGGGCTGCATTTCCGCGCCCAGACAGTCCCGGCTGAGCGGATCCGCGGCGGAAGGCCAGGCTGACGCGCAGGCCTTCGCGGCTGCGATGCTCACCGCCTACCACGCGGTCGGCCCACTCCGGCTGCCAGCCAACAGCCGGCTCTACTGCTGGCTCGACCAGGAGTACTCGACATCGCTCAGCTCAAATTACTGGAATGCGTGGGCGAATTACATAGCGGAGTATAATTTTGCGGGCCTGGGCATCTATCCGCTGTACCCGTGCCTTTACTGCAACCCGTATTCGCCCTATCCAAATTGCTCGACCATCGCCAAGGCGCGCGGCGTCAATGTGCCCAGCGCCATCTGGTCGAGCGAACCTGAGCCGTGCGGCGGGCCGCCCGGACCATCTCGCTGGCACCCGCAGGAATGCTCGACGGTACCTACCCGGCTCTGGCAATACGGCGAGCAGGGTGCGTGCAACTACTCATCCAGTGTCGACCTCAATCTGAGCGGCCCGGGATTTTTGACCGCCCACTATTGCTTCCACGTCCACTCGAGGCCCTAACAGGCAGCTGGGTGATCGATATTAATCAGGTCATAGAGTCGGTCATTTCGGGGTGTGCCGTCAGCTGCGGTGCGGTTCTCGCGGTAGCCGGGGCGAGCAAGCTGTACCGCGGCACACGGAGCCTCGATGACATGACCGCCATCAGGCGGGCGCTGCGGATGCCGCGGCGCCAGTGGAGACTGTTTGGACTGGCAGCCGGTGGCGTGGAGTGCGTGACGGGCGTAATCGTGTGCAGCGGAGCGTACCCGGTGCTCGGCGGCGCCAGCATCGCTGCCCTCGGGGCCGTGTTTTGCGTTCTGCTCGCATACGTGCTCGTCAAGCAGATTCCTGGCGGCTGCGGCTGTATCAGATGGCGCACCGCACCCGACACGGCGGCCGAAGCGGTGACCTGGCGGGCAGCAGCCCGCAGCGGAATGCTATTTGGCATAGGCATCGCCTACATGATTGTCTCAGCAGCCGCCGCGGATGCGCATCGCTGGGACTGGTTCGGTGGCGGGGTTGTCGTCAGCGGAGCTGTCCTGGTGCTGCTGAGCATGCACGTGCCGGTACGCACTCCCGTCTGCCGCAGGCCGCTATGGCGTCAGACGCGCAGCACGCTGCGCGTGCTGGCCAGCCATGAGATGTTCGCGGCGATGACCGCCTCGGCCGGACCTTTCGAGCCTGTGGCCCGGTATCGCCGGACCGGATGCACCGACGAATTCTGGTTTACGGCAGTGACCGGTCAGGACCGCCAGGCAGTAGTATTCCAGGTCCATCAGGCGGTGCCCGGCGCCCGTCTCGCCGTACATGCGTCGCTGCGGGACGCCAGGACACCGGGAACGAGTTGGCCGGCCCGGGCCATCACCGTCGCCGATGTCCTGGCGGAAATGTCGGGCGGAACTCGGGGCAGCGATCAGCTGCGATCACGGCAGCGCCCAGCGCTGACGACTGCAGGATGGACGCACGCCGCGCCAGTATCGAGCACCGGTTTCTCCGTTGCTGATTGCGCCGCGCCGTCATCTCAGGCCAATAAGTCCCCCGGGCAACGGAGGGAGACGCAATGAGGTTTCAGGTGGTCAGTGATCCAAGGGCACGATCGGCGCCCCGTCATGGGCTCACCCGAGCCGCGGCTCGTGGCCGGACGGCCACTGTCAGTGCTCTGGCCGCAGCGGCATGCGGGCTGGTTATCACTGCGTGCGGCAGCCAGAACTCGCCGGGGGCAGCATCGTCTGCGGCATCGTCTACAGCGTCGTCCGCAGGTACGACAATGTCGCCGGGTTCGCCGTCACCTGCCAGCATCGACGCCTGTGTCACCTCTCAGCTGAAAATAAGCATCACCGACACCGGCGCTCTGGCGGGCCAGGCCGGCGGCTACCTCAAGTTCACCAACGACAGCCAGACCCCGTGCCGCATGAGCGGCTGGCCTGTCGTGATCGGGCTGACGGCCACGGGAAGGGCAACGCGTCTGCGGCACATGCAATCGACCATGTTCGGCGCCTGGCACTACACTGCCCCGCCTCCCGTGGTAACACTCCGGCCAGGCGATTCCGCCTACGCGGTTGTCGCGGCCGACGACAATGCAGCCGGAGGCAACACTCATTGCCCCGCACCATACGTCCGCCTCCGGGTGAGCCCACCGAGCGATTCGGGAAATGTGACCATCTCGGCGTGGCTGCCCGGCGCAAGTTCCTACCTGCCGGCCTGCACATCAGCCGACGGCTCGCCGACGGCTGGGACGTCGACGATAACAACGCTTTCCAGCGTTGCACATTAGGCACCGGCCAGACGGGCTCACATCACTTGGGACCCGCCGGTACGACTCTCGTCGCCTTGGGCAGTTATCGTCAGGCTGGATGCCGCCGGGACGCACAGGTGCTTTGAAGTCCCGGTGCGATCCGCGGGATGAGGTAACGCAGTGCGTCAAGCGTCGCGTCGTCGGCCTAGCGGATGTCTTCGACAACCAGCACAGTCGGATGCTCAGCTCAGCTCAGCTCCGCACGCAGGCAGCGAGCACCCGGCCGTGATCGCCGCTTCGGCGGGCTCCCCAGGGCAGGAGGCGTGTCCCGGGAGGTGGCTGCGGGACTGGCTATCCGACCAGAACGGTGGTTGCCTGCCGTGCCCTGGACCACCCGGGGTGGGAGGGCGCGGGATCGGTGCGGTGGCGGGCTAGGTGGGGTGGTGTGTGCGAGGGCTTGTCCTTGTAAACGAAGGCCCGGCGCAGCTGAGCATACGGCTCTCCTGGGCCGGAGAAGTTGCGGCTCATGATGGCCAGTTCGGCGGCGCGGTAGGCGTCCAGCGGCCGTTGTTTTTCGGCCGCGGCGAGCTGCCGCGCTTTGGCGGCCAGCTTCGCTGGGTAATCGGGGCTGGCTGCTAGTTGCCCGGCCAGGGCTGCCAACTGCGCAGGGTAGCCGGCCGGGTCGCAGGCGATGACCCTGTTGACCAGGCCGGTTCGCAGGCCGGAGGCGGGGGTGACGGGCAGGCAGGCCTGGGTGAGCCGAGCGGCCTCGGCGGCGCCGACGCGGCGGGGAAGGGTGTAGGTCCAGTATTCCGAGCCATGCAGGCCCATCAGCCGGTAGTGGGGATTCAGGACTGCGCCGGCCCGGCACCGAACCTGGTCGGCGGCCAGCGCGAGCATCAGGCCGCCGGCCGCGGCGTTGCCCGCCAGGGCCGCCACGGTCAGCTGGCCCGCGGTGGTCAGGATCGCCTGTACCAGGTCATCGATGGCGTTGATGTTGCGCCAGGACTCCTCGGCGGGGTCATCGGCGGCCTGGATCACGTTCAGGTGGATGCCGTTGGCGAACATGTCCCTGGGGCCGCCGAGCACGATCACCTTCACCGGGCGGGCCTGGGCGTGCCGGTAGGCGGCGAGCAGGCGCCGGCACTGGCCGGTGCTCATTGCCCCGCCGGGGAAGGAAAACTCCAGGTAGCCGACGTCGCCGGACTCGCGGTAGCTGATCTGCTGGTAGGTGCGCCGGCCGGGCGGCGGCATCAGCGGCGCGGAGACGTACGGCACGTCGGCCAGGGACCCGCGCAGCGCCAGGGTGGCCGGCAGCTTGAAGGTCTTCGGGCCGCCGGGCGCCGGGCGGCGGCGCAGCTGCGGGATCCAGACCGCCCCGTCGACGGTGGCCCGGCAGATCGCGCCATCTCGCCGGGCCACGATCGTCCCGGGCGCCCCGCTCAGCTCGTCTTCCCCGTACCCGCCGAACAGGTAGTATTCGGCGCCGCCGATCACATCCAAGACGCCGGGACTGGAGTCGGCCGCCCGCAGTTTCGCCAGCACCACAGAGGTGGGATCAGACCGCCAGTCGATCCTGCGGTCGGCCTGCCGGCACGGCGGCCGGCACTGCCCGACCACATCCGGGCGGCTGTAATCCAGCGGCTCAGGCCGGTACCAGCCGGATGCGAGCCGGGCCACGGCCAGCAGCACCGCCTGCACCGCGGCGTCCGCGACCTCGGTGCGGTAGACAGAGCTCTTGGCGCAGCCGGGCATCGTGAACTCCGCGCTGGCCCAGATGTCACCGGCGTCCATCTCGGCGTTGGCCTGCAGCACGGTGACACCCCACCGTGCGGCACCGCCCATGATCGCCCAGTCCAGCGAGGACGGCCCCCGGTCACCCCGCGGCCCCGGGTGAACGACCAGGCAGGGGCGAGCCGACCAGATGTCCGCCGGAATCGCCGTGGTCAGCATCGGCGCGATGACCAGATCCGGGTCCCAGCAGCGGACCCCCTCGCGCATCACCTCCTCGCCCAGCGCCAGCTCGACCGACACCTCATGCCCACGGTCGGCAAGCTCGGCATGCACCCGCTGCGTCATGCTGTTATAGCTGCTAGCAGAAGTTGAATGGCTGGAGTCTGCGACCGCCGACGCGGCCAGCGTTGCCCCGCCCGTCAGGGATGGGCAAGCATGACGATCCAGCTGTGAAGGGGATTAGCTTGTCGGACATAAGCGATAACGCGCCAGCCGGGGATCTGTACCTCGTCGTCGGGTATGACGGCTCACCTCCCGCCGACCGTGCGCTCGACGCCGCAGCCCGCCTGCTGCGGGGCCGGTCCGGCCGCATCGAGGTGGTATACGTCGCTCACCTGCCCAGCATCGACATGCTGTCGGCAGGCGCCGTGGCCGAAATGGAAGTCAGCTTCGACGAGATCGCGCGCGATCTGCACACCGCGGCCGGGGAGCAGCTGCGCGGTCACGAGGAGCGCTGGGAATTCGAGCGGCGCCAGGGCCTGATCCCGGATGAGCTGATCGCGGCGGCCGGAGCCATCCGCGAGGCCCATCCCGGTGACAATGTGGCGATTGTGGTCGGGAGCTCGTCGCATGCCATGCACCGCGTGGTCGGCTCTGTCGCCGTCAGCCTGGTCCGCCACACGCCAGTACCCATCGTGGTCGTGCCCTAGCCACACACGGCCGCAGGTGGGCGACAGCAAGGGCGAAAGTGTTCCGGAGGGCTGGCGTGGCGTCCGCACGCAGCTCGCGTGCACATCCGCGAGGCAGTTGAATCCGAACTCGAATACGATCCCTCGTCGATTCGGCAAAGATCGTCGTCAAGAACATGACCGGGGCGTCTGCGCGTCAGCGGGTACCAGTTATGTAGTCGGTCAATACCGCTCGCTCGGTTTCGAGCTCGTCGATACGGTTCTTCACCACGTCGCCGATGCTCACGATCCCTCGCAAGCGGCCGTCAGTCACGACCGGCGCGTGCCGTATCCGGTGCCCGGTCATCATGCGCATGACATCCTCGAGCGACGTCTCCGGCGTGACCGTGTGCACCTCGGCTGTGTAGATAGCCGTGACCGGCTCAGACATCACCGCGGCGCCTCGCCTGGACAGCGCCCGGACGATGTCCCGCTCACTGGCGATCCCGTCGACCGAAGTGCCGTCGTGAGATACGACGACGGCACCGATGCGATGCTCGGCGAGCACCGCCAGAAGGCGCCGCACCCTCGTGTCCGGGGTGACGGTGACGACCTGCGTTCCCTTGACGCGAAGCACATCGCTGATACGCATGCGGCCCTCCCGAGCACCGGTGCGGCGCTGATCGTGTGACCACCGGCACCCTCAGGTTATTACTCCAGCCCGCGGTTGCCGGGTAGGTGATCGCGGCGGGTCCTCTGGGCGCTGGCAGGGCGCGCTCGTCTGGCGCCTGTTCGCCGCCAGCGGCCGCGAGCTACGGCGCTTCAACGAAATCGCGCTCGGGCTCGTCTTTCTCGCCGCTGCGCTGATCTGCCAGTTCACCTCCATCACGAACACGCACATCGGCCGCTGAGCGTGCACCGGCCGCGAGGCTTGCCTAGCCGAGGTACAGGCGCCGCGGGCCGGCGATCTGGCCTGGAACGATGAGATGCTAGCCGTGTATGCCGTGGGTGCGTCCAGCCCATTCCGGTTGGCGGAGCACGAACTTCTGGATCTTTCCCGTGGATGTTTTCGGCAACTCGACCACGATGTCGATAGCGCGTGGCGCCTTGAAGCGGGCGATCTTGGTGCGCACGTACTCGATCAGCTCTTCCTGGGTCGCGCTTTGGCCGGCCCGTAGTACGACGTACGCCTTCGGGCGCTCGCCCCACCTGTCGTCGGGTACCCCGATGACCGCCGCCTCCAGTACGGCCGGATGGCTCATGAGCGCCTGCTCCACCTCTACGGTGGAGATGTTCTCTCCGCCGGAGATGACAATGTCCTTGATGCGGTCGCGCAGCTCGATGTACCCGTCGGGATGCATGACGCCGAGATCTCCGCTGTGGAACCAGCCGCCGCGGAATGCCTCGGCGGTGGCCTCAGGGTCGAGGTAGTAACCTGACATGACGTTGTTGCCGCGCATGACGATCTCGCCCATCGTGCTGCCGTCGGCCGGCACGTCAGCCATCTCTTCGTTCACGATCCTCAGGCCCTCGGCCTGGATCATGTTCACGCCCTGGCGAGCCCGCAGCACAGAGCGCTCGTCGGATGACAGCCCGGCCCAATGCGGCTGGGACTGGCAGTAGGAGATCGGGCCGTAGGTCTCGGTCAGCCCGTAGACGTGCACGATCTGGAAGCCCATGCGTTCCATGTGCGCGATCGTCGTGGGGCTGGGCGGTGCGCCGGCCGTGGTGATAAGGACCGGCCGGGTCAGCGGGCCGGCCTCGGGCGCGTTCAGGATGGTGCTCACCACGGTCGGGGCCGCGTTGAGGTGGGTGACGTCGTGCTCGCGCAGCTGCTGCCAGATGGCGTCGCCGCGCACCTCGCGCAGGCACACATGCGTGCCGCCGATAGCGGTCAATGACCAGGGGGTGCACCAGCCGTTGCAGTGGAACATCGGTAGCGTCCACAGGTAGATGCTGCTCTCGTCGTGCCGGGAGTGGATGATCTCGCCAAAACAGTTCAGGTACGCGCCGCGGTGGCTGTAGACCGCGCCCTTCGGGCGCCCCGTGGTCCCGGAGGTGTAGTTGATCGCTATAGGGGCGAGCTCGTCCGCGACCGCCCAGGACAGCGGTTCTTCCGTACCCCGGGCAAGGAACTCGGAGTAGCTCACCAGCCGCGGATCGTCGCTGAGATATGGCCCGGCCGACGCAATCTCGGTGTCCTCGGCGACCACCATTTCGATCACGCCGTCTACGTCCTTGGCGGCCAAGGCTGCCGTAGAAAGGAGCGCCGCGTCGACAATCATGAGCTTGGCGCCGGAGTGACTGAGGATGTACGTCACCTCCTCAGCCGTGAGCCGGGTGTTAACCGCCACGAGGACCGCTCCGGCCAGCGGGACCGCGTAATGGGCGATCAGCAGCTCGGGCAGGTTCGGCATCATGTAGGCGACCCGGTCGCCGGGCTCGACGCCGCTAGCCTGCAGCGCCCGCGCCACCCGCTGCGCCTCAGCTGCCAGCTCGGAGTAGGTGAGCCGCCGGGTGCCGTAGATCACAGCAGTCTTGTCGGGCCATATTCGCGCCGATCGTTCTAGGAACGACAGCGGCGACAACGCCGTGTAAGAAACCGATTCCATCCGAACCTCCAAGAACATAATGCGCCGCAGTCGCACCGGGACGGCAGGCTAATGCCATCCGGCACCCCGCGCCGCGCCTTCCAGCCGATGACTATCTACGCAATGTCGATAGAGGCGAAGGTCCCCAGCCCAGTCAGGGAGACCGGTACGGCAAGCTCGGATGAAGTCTGCCGTACCATGATGCCGGGACGATGGTGCCAGGTCATGACCGCCAGCGATGCGTGACGTTGCAGGGTAACCAGATCGTCGTGATGTCTGGCGGGAGAGTGGGAATGGCCGACAGGTCGCGCCTTCGCGGCAAGGCTGTTGCTGACAGGCTCATGTCGGCTGAGGACGCGGCCGCGTTCATCGCGCCAGGTGATCACGTCGGGATGAGCGGGTTCACCGGTTCTGGCCATCCCAAGGCGGTGCCGGCCGCGCTGGTCGCCCGGGTCAACGAGGCGGCCGAACGCGGCGACCGTTTTACCGTCAGCGTCTGGACCGGCTCGTCTACCGCGCCGGAGCTGGACGGGGCGCTGGCGGCGGCCGGCGGGATTGATCTGCGCATGCCCTACCAATCCGACCCGGTGACCCGCGCCAAGATCAACGCGGGTCTGCTGGACTATGTGGACGTGCACCTGTCGCACGTCGCGCAGATGGCGGCGGAAGGCGTCTTCGGTCACCTCGACGTCGCGCTCATCGAGGTCGCCGGTATCACCACCGACGGAGCGCTGATCCCGTCCTCCTCTGTAGGTAACAACACGACGTGGATCGACATAGCCGACCGAGTGATTCTCGAAGTGAACTCCTGGCAGCCCGCCGAACTGGAGGGCATGCACGACGTTTACCAAGGCTCCGCGCTGCTTCTGCACCGCACGCCGATCCGGATCCTCGCGCCCTCCGACCGGATCGGCGTACCCTACCTGCACTGCCCGCCGGAGAAGATCATCGCCGTCGTCCCGACGCACGAACCGGATTACAGCCCGCCGTCTAGGCCGGCCGACGAGGACTCGCGACTGATCGCCGGGCACGTCCTGGACTTCCTGACCCACGAAGTACGGCACGGGCGGCTGCCCGCCACGCTGCCGCCGCTGCAATCTGGCGTCGGCAACATCACCAACGCCGTGCTCGCCGGGCTTGACGGCGGGCCGTTCCTGCCATTGACCGCCTACACCGAGGTCATTCAGGACGGCATGTTGCGGCTGCTGCGCTCAGGTGCGATGACCGTCGCCTCCGCGACGGGCTTCTCCCTCAGCGAGGACGGCATCGCCGACCTGCACGCCGGCATCGGCGGGTACCAGGGCCAGATCATCCTGCGGCCGCAGGAGGTCAGCAACCACCCGGAGGTGATCCGTCGGCTCGGCTGCCTGGCGATGAACGGCATGATCGAGGCCGACATCTACGGCAACGTGAATTCCACCCACATCATGGGCTCAAGCATGCAGAACGGCATCGGTGGCTCCGGCGACTTTGCCCGCAACGCGCACCTAGCCATGTTCCTATCCCCCTCAACCGCCAAGAACGAGGCGATCTCGTGCATCGTGCCGATGGCCAGCCACGTCGACCACACCGAGCACGACGTGCATGTCATCATCACCGAGCAGGGCATCGCCGACCTGCGCGGCCTGCCGCCGCGGCGCCGTGCCCAGCAGATCATCGACCACTGCGCGCACCCCGGCTACCGGCCGGCCCTGCAGGACTACCTCGACCGGGCGACCGCCACCGGACCCGGCAAGCACACCCCGCACCTGCTCGACGAGGCATTGTCGTGGCACGTACGGTACCTGCACGACGGCACCATGCGCCCGCGCTAAAGCGCGACGGTGAGCGGTCGCTGGCTGCGTAGGTCCTCTTGGATTGGGTGCCAGCTGGCTGGAACGCGTGACTCCCGGCCCATTCTGTTTAGCGGAGCATGTATTCCTGGATCTTAAGTGGCCGCGTACATGCCGGGTCCGGTCCTGGGGCGGTCATCATGTAGGAGGATGGGGGCATGCTTGTCGTTCATGTTCATGTGCGGGTCCGGCCGGAGCGGGTAGCGGATTTCCTGGCTGCGACGCTGGTCAACGCGCGGGAGTCGCTGGCCGAGCCGGGCGTGCTGCGGTTCGATGTGATCCAGGATCAGGCCGACCCGGCGCATGTGGTGCTGACCGAGGTCTACCGGGATGAGCAGGCTCCGGCGGCGCACAAGCTGACGCCGCACTATGCGGCCTGGCGTGATGCGGTCGCCGAGATGATGACCGGGCCGCGGCAATCAGTCCGGTACTCCGTAGTGTTCCCGGCCGACAGCGGCGGCTGGGCCAGCGGCTCGCCGTGACGGCGATGAGGTTCGAGTTCGCCACGGCTGGCCGCATCATCGCCGGTGCCGGCCGGGTGGCGGAGCTGCCGGGAGTGCTGGCTTCGCTGGGATCGCGGGTGCTGGTGTGCACGGGCGCGAACCCGGCACGTCATGGCGGGCTGCTGGCTGGGCTGGGGTTGCCGGCCGCGGTGCTGGAGGTGACCGCCGAGCCGACGGTCGAACTGGTACGGGCCGCGGCCGCCACGGCACGTGAGCACGGCGCCGACGTGGTGGCCGCGATCGGCGGCGGCAGCGTGATCGACGCCGGCAAGGCCGTGGCCATGTTGCTTGGGAACGGCGGTGACCCGCTGGACTACCTGGAGGTCGTCGGGTCCGGCCAGGCGATTACCAAGCCCGCCGTCCCCTGCGTCGCGGTGCCTACCACGGCTGGCACCGGGGCGGAGGTCACCGCCAACGCCGTACTCGTCTCGCCGGAGCACCGCCTCAAGGCAAGCTTGCGCAGCCCGCTGATGATCCCCCGCGTCGCGCTGGTCGATCCGCAGCTCACCGTATCGTGCCCGCCACCGGTCACCGCCGCGAGCGGCCTGGATGCGCTGACCCAGTGCCTGGAACCGCTGGTCTCGCCGCGGGCCAGCCCGCTGACTGACGGGCTCGCCGGTGAAGGGCTGCGCCGCGCGGCCGCCGGCTTGCGTGCCGCCTACGCCGACGGCGAGGACCTGACGGCACGAGCGGACATGGCCACCTGCGCCCTGCTGGGCGGGATGGCACTGGCTAACGCCAAGCTCGGTGCGGTGCACGGCCTGGCCGGCGTCATCGGCGGCATCGCGGACGTGCCGCACGGCATCGCCTGCGCGACGCTGCTGGCACCTGTCATCGACGCGAACGTGCACGCGCTAGGGTCCGGGCCGGCCGGGCATCCCGCGCTGGACCGCTACGCCGCGGCAGCCCGGCTGCTGACCGGCGACCCCGCCGCATCCGTCGAGGACGGCCTGGCCTGGATCGGCCAGACCCTCACCCTGCTAGCCGTGCCTGGCCTGGCCACGTTCGGCATCGGCCAGCAGCAGGCCGATGAGATTGCCGCTAAAGCCCTGGCATCGAGCAGCATGCAGGGTAACCCCGTGGCCCTTAGCCACGGGGACCTGAAAGCCATCCTCAAGCAGGCGCTTTGAACCGCGTCCGCTCGCTGGCTGGCCCAGATACCCGTTTCCCCGGAGTTCGTGTCGGCTTAACCCTGCGGCGGCCGACGTAAAAGCAGTGCAGGTAAAAGGCAGTGCAGATTGCGCACTGCCGGGCTCTTGTAACAGGGGAAACCAGGTCAGTCGCCACCGATCTGCGGCGCGAGTGTATCAGCGCCCGCCGGGCGCCCCTCTGCATAGGTAAGAGCGCCGGGCACCAGCCCGGCGCCCGGTACGGCGGCGCCGCGAGCCGGACTGCACCCAGATCACGAGGGGATCACCATGAACGTACCCATCGCCCCGCCCCCCGCCCCGGCTCCGGTCCCGGGGTCGAGCCTGGCCCCGTACACGGCGGCCAACGGCGACAAGGTCCTGCCGGGCTGTTACGGCGTCAGTCACGGCGCCGGCCTGACCGGCGAGCTCATCAGGCACGCGACCGAATCGTGGGCCGGGCACGCCTTCGTCTACATCGGCAACGGACAGATCATCGAGGCAGCGCCGCCAGTGGCCAAGATCTCCTCGGCCGCCTCCCATCCCGATGCGGTGTGGAACGTGCTCTACCCGCTGACCGGCGATCAGCGGGACAAGATCTGCGCCCGGGCGCACGCCCTGGTGGGCTGCCCCTACGACTACCCGGCATACGTGGGCTTCGCGCTGGAAGTGCTGAAGCTGCGCAGCGGCGGCGAACTCGACCCGGTCTTCAAGGAAGACCACTGGCGGGTCTGCTCGGCGCTAGTCGCGGACTGCTACGCGTACGCCGGCGCGGACCTGGAAGAGGGTCTCAAGTACCCGAACCTGATCAGCCCGGCCGACCTGTATAACATGATCGCGCACGAGGCCTGACGCGGGCGCACAGCGTGACGGCGCTGCCGCCAGCGGCGCCGGTAGCAGCGGACCAGGAAGCGGGATAGCCGACCGGCCAGCGGGGGGCTAAGGGTGTTGCGCGTCATGAGTGGTGGTGACGTGTCCGCCCGCGTTGCGGATGACGGGAGCGTCTCCGAGCTGGAGTCCGAGGACGATCGCGGGGTCGACCCGGTGGTCGAGGCAGCTGATGATGAGCGCCTGCCGGGCGGGTATGCCGAGTGCCACGGGGGTGTAGGTACGGGCGAACTGCTCGTTGCGCTCGAGCAGGGGGGTCATCCTGGTCAGACTGATCTTCCCTCTCGTTCAGGTGCTACCGGCGGCGCTCGACGAGCTGGTCGACGCCGGCGTGCTCCAGCGGCAGCGCCGCGAGTGGGATACCGACGGCACGGCCGGCCTCGAAGCCCAGGTCGCTGTCTTGGTGCCCCGTCGACGGGGCCTGAGCTGGTGCGGGATCGGCTGATAACTTAGCCGGGTACCAGCGAAGACCGCTGGTTTGCCATCCGAATGGAAGGTTGAAGGAGTCTGTGTCTACTCCTGCTGGGGTCGCCCTACCCCCACGGCCCGTCCGCCGCCTCGACCGTAAGCTGAGCAACATCGCCAAGGGCCGGTACACCCCGGACGACTTCGTGATCGCGGACGCCAAGGACGCTGACATGGCGTTCGGCCTGACGTCGGCGGGAGCGGTGACTGGCGCGCCGGCCGGAGAGGCCGGACCCGGCCGGTACCGGACTCGCGGCGAATACCTCGACACGATGCGCGCCCTGGTCGCTCAGGACGAACTCGATATCCTCCTGACCTCGGCTTCCAACGGGGAGCGCCTGGCCGAAGACGGCTTGCTCGAGGATATGACGCTGGCCGTCCGGGCGAACGACAGCACGGACATCTGGAACAACCGCGGCGGCCGCTATACCGCCGAGCCCTCGCGCCCGTTCCGCACGGCCGACCTGGCCGCCGTCCGTCCGTTCTGCGACCTCGTGCTGTATTCGATGACGTTCAACAATGACCGGGACTACGACCTGGCCACGCTCCAGGCGTACAGCACGTTCCGCCGGGAGGCCGCCGCGCTCGGCGTCCGGCATTTCCTCGAGGTCTTCAACCCGAACGCGCCGGCCGGCCTGGTTCTCGATCGGGTCGGGGCATTCGTCAACGACTCGATCATCCGGGCCCTGGCGGGGGTCACCCATGACCAGCGGCCGCTGTTCCTGAAGGTGGCGTACAACGGCTCGGACGCGCTCGCTGAGCTGGCCGAGCATGATCCGTCCGTCGTGGTCGGCGTGCTCGGCGGGTCGGCGGGCACCGCCAGGGATACCTTTGAGCTTCTGCACCGGGCCGAGAGGAACGGCGCCCGTGTCGCGCTGTTCGGCCGCAAGATCCAGCGCGCGGAGTCGCAGCTGGACCTGGTGAGCCTGATGCGGCCAGTGCTGCGGGGCGAGCTGAGTCCTGCGGATGCCGTTCGCGCCTACCACGATGCCCTGGCCAAGGCTGAGATCGCTCCCCACCGCGAGCTCGAAGCCGACCTGCAGGTGACAGATCCCGTGCTGCGTTCGGAATGAGCGACTCCCCGGACCCGCGAGCGGGGGTCCTGTGTGCCGGAACGATTCTCGTCGACGTCGGCAAGGTGATCGACGCCTACCCGGAACTGGATCATCTGGCCACGATCGAGCAGGTGTCGCTGAGCACCGGCGGGCCAGGGCTCAACATGACCGTGGACCTGCGCATGCTCGGGGCGGCTTTTCCGATCGGGGTGCTGGGTGCCGTCGGCGACGACGAGCACGCCGCCTTCATCCTGGCCGAATGCGCACGACTTGGCATCGAGGCAGCCGGAGTCCGGAAGCTGGCTGGCGCGGTCACCTCATTCACCGACGGGATGATCGAGCGAGACGGCGGCCGGCGGACCTTTTTCCACCACAGCGGGGCCAACGCGCTGTGGGACGCCTCGACCATCGACCTGCAGACCTCGCGCGCGCGGATTCTGCACGCGGGTGCTCCGGGCATCCACCCGCTCATGGACAGCCCCCGGCCCGGCGGGGGCAACGGCTGGTCGGCCTTCCTGCAGCGGGCGCAAGCCGCGGGCCTGCACACCAACCTCGAACTGGTCAGCGTGGAGCCGGACCGCATCGCAGCGGTTGCCCTACCCTGCCTGCCGTACCTGGCCAGCATCGTGATCAACGAACTCGAGGCCGGCGCGCTGACGGGCATTAGCGCGTCAGTGCCCACATCCGACGGGCCGGTGGACTGGCCGGGGTTGGAGGCGATGGCGCTCAGCCTGGTCGAGCGTGGCGTATCGGTGCTCGCGGTGGTCCACTTTCCGGCCGGCTGTGTCGCAGCGGCGCCCGGCGGCCGGACCTGGCGGCAGGGCTCCGTCCGGCTGGCCCGCGAGCAGGTCCGCAGCACGACCGGCGCCGGCGACGCCTTCGCCGCCGGCGTCATCTTGGGCCTTCACGAAGGCTGGCCGGTCGAACAATGCCTGCGCCTGGCCGTCGCCTCCGCCGCGGCGAGCGTGCGCAGCCCGAACACCTCCGATGGCATAAAGCGCGCCGAAGCGTGCCTCGCCGAAGCGGACCGGGCCGGCTACCGCCCGGCTCCCCCGGTTCAGCATCTTTAGCGGATCGACCACCCGGGTGACCGTGGCGCATTCCCGGGTTACCGGCTCCCGCCCACCGCTCCGGCCGCCAGCCGCCGCTCCAGCGCTCCGATGAGGAACGGCCGCAGCTCAGCGCCCGGGATGATGTGATCCACCGACCCCACCCGCTGCGCCCGCCGGATGTCGTGAACGCGGTCGAACTCGTCGGCCACCTCCCTGAGCGTCTCGGCGCGGACCAGCTGGACGGTGTCGGCGAGCTCGTGACGCAGTTCGGCGTGGGGGCCGGCCGGATCCGCCGCGAGCCTGGCGCGAATGTCCGCCACCCGAGGATCGTTCTCGGTCCTGGCGCTGACCTCGCGGGCGAAGACCACCGCGGCGGCCGGTGCGCCGCCAATCACCGACGCGTATGAGCCGGCCACCGCGGCGGTCTCCATGTCCTCACGCAGACGCTTGGAGAACACGACGAAGGCACCACCGTGGTAGCGGGACACCACGACCAAGACGATAGGGCCGCGGAAGTTGGCCACCGCCCGGCCGATCTCGGCGCCATATTCCAGCTCCCAGGTACGCATGCTCTCCGGCGAGCCGTCGAACCCGCTGAGATTGGCCAGGATCACCACCGGGCGATTGCCGCTCGCGGCGTTCACGGCACGGGCGACCTTCCGCGCGGCCTGCGGGAACAGCGTGCCCGATGTCCACGATGGCGGTCCGTCGGCGGGGATGAACCCGGTGCGGGGGCGAGTGTGTGACTCGAACCCGATCAGGCAGACGGGAATCCCGCCGACATGAGCCTCCCACACGATGGCGTTCTCGCCGTCACGCCATCGCGCCCAGCGCTCGAATGGCTCGTGGTCGGTGTCGGTAACGGCGCGCATCAGCGACCGCATGAAGAACGGCTTCTTGCGCTTGCCGTTCAGCTCGGCGGAGAAGATGTCACCCACCCGGGACAGGTCGGACCCGGCGATGGCCTTGAGCGGTGACCCGCACACGTCCCGGTCATACGGGTCGCTGGTCGGCGCTCGCCGTGGGTGGCTCTCCCCCGGGACGATGTAGGTGTGCTCGTAGTGCCGCAGCAGCAGGGCGCACGCCTCCGCCAGGGTCGGCGCCCAGTACTGCCCCTGACCGTTGGGGCCCATGATCCGGTCGAATCCGCCGATGCCGAAGTTGTCCTCGGCGGACACCTCACCCGAATACTCCAGCGAGCTCTTGCCGGTCAGCACCATGGCGCTGGCCGGGGTCATCACCAGGATCCCCCGCGTGCCCATGAGCATGGTGGCCGCGGCGTTCCAGTATGGCTGGCCGCCGACGTTGATCCCGGTGACCACCACGTTGACCTCGCCGCCTGCCTGGGTGAACTCGATCAGGCGGCGCAGCACGACGGCGATCCAGTCCATGTTCTCCGTGCCGCTGTCCCAGGCGATGCGGGCCCCCGAGGACAGCGCGAACCACTCGACGGGAACCCCGAGCTGACGGGCGAGGGCCAGCGCGGCCAGGATGCGCCGGCACTCCGCCTCGGCGAGGTTACCGAGGCCCGAGGTCGGGTCGCTGAGGATCGCGACGCGGCGCAGGCCGTCGGGCACCAGCGTGGTGTAGCTGGTGATTACGCCGGTCACGATCCCGGCGAGGTTGCGGCCGGATGGCCGGCTGACCTCGATGAGCTGCTCGCCGCTGTCGTCGAGGTCGTACTCGGCGAATTCGCCGGCCGGGAAGTCGGCGGCCGCGCCCCGTGGCGGCGTCAGCATGCGGATGAGCTCATAGGGATAAGGCACGCCGAGGCGCTGCGCGCGGAGCAGCTTCTGCCTGTACTCGGTCAGCGGCTGGATGGGCCGGTCGGAAAGCGGCCGGAATCGCACGGCGACCGCCCGTTCGGTGACATTCTCGACATCCAGCACCGCATCATGGCTTTCCCCGCCCGCCTGGTCCCGCGTGCGGATCCGGACCGTGATCTTCTCCAGGCCGAGGCCGCCGGCGACGGGGGCCAGCCTGTGGGCCACGTCGCGCCAGGCGCCGGGGGCGACTTCCCAGGTCGGGCGCACGAAAAGGATCACCCGGCTGCTCGGTGGCCGGTGTTCCGGCGGCTGGCGGCCGAGCGCATGACGGATGTCGGCGAAGGCCTGGGTGAGCATCGCCTCCAGGTGCGGGAAGCCGATGACCCGGCCAGCCGAGTCACGGGCGGGGGTGAGGTCGCGAACCTCGGCGATCGCGATCAGGCGGCGGTCCTTGGCGTTCTGTTTGGCGATCGCGTGAAACAGGTACACATCCTCGGCGCTCGACCATCGCTGCAGCTCGAAGTTGGACAGCCGCCACAAGTCGAGGCGCTCGGCAATCATCGGGTGCATGTTGCGGTACAGCGGATCCTCGCTGAAACCGGCTTCGCCGTGCCGGTACGTGAAGTGCTGGGTGCGCAAGTGTTCGGCGGCTTGTCCGGCTTCCCCGGGACGGTTCGCGTTGGTGATCGTGATGTCGAGGCGCTGCAGCAGGCGCCCGAAGTCGGCCTGCACGAGCAGGCCGCCCAGTTCGGCGGCCATCGAACTGGCCTCCCGCCACCCGCCGGCCCGCCAGGACTCGAGGTCCACCACGACGGCCACATCCGGTGGCAGCGCGCCCAGGAACGGCCGCAGCCGGCGGGCGAAGTCGGGCAGGTCACCAAGGGCAACGTACCCGTGGACCAGTTGTACCTGCTGCCCGTCCTCGGCGTAACTGGCCAGGCAGGCCAGGTGCGGGCCGAAGGCCTGGCACCGCAGCTGGCGCAGCTCGCGGATCCGGTAGAACCTGCGGGCCCGGACCTGCAGGAGCCGGACCCTCGTGGTGTCGTCCGCGACCCGGTATCTGTCTCGCAGCAGCGCGCGCATCGGCAGCGGGGACCACACGAGACGATCGGTGAGTTCGGCGGACTCCCCGGAGGGGCGGGCTGCCAGCTCGTCCAGGCAGCCTTCCATTTCCGCGTAGACCTGCGCGCGCGTGCGCCTGAGCAAGGGTGCGTCGACGTAGCTGAAACGGACATCGCGGGCCAGGTCGCAGACGTCCTGATGGCGTTGCTGGGTGGAGACGACAAGGCGGTCGAGCACGGCGAGCCCCTCGTCGGTCATCAGCGCCGTCAGGGTGTCGCACCGGTGCAGCCACCGGCTCAGGATCGCCATGACGACCGGCGCGGCACGCTGGACCCGCGTAACCGCCCGGTATATGCGCGGCAGCGCCTGCTCCAGTTCCGGGGTCCGGAGCAGCGAACGGACTCCGTAGCGCGCCAGGGCGCCCCCGAGCTGGTCAAGGAAGGGCCCGGGCAGCCCGTTCGGGTCGAGGCTGGCCAGGTACGTGAACAGGTAATCTTCCGCGCTGCGGGAGTATTCGTTCTCGTTCTCGTTCTCGTTCTCGTCCGGCTCCTGCCGCGCTAGCGCGGCGAGGTCGGCGAAAATCTCAAGCAGCTCCTGCTCCTGGCCGAGCAGGCCGGAATCGGCTGGGTTGACGGCGTCCAGCATCGCCTCCCGCCGTCTGACCAGCTTCCGGGCGGCGTCATCGCCGACGTCATAGCCGAGCAGATAGCTGCGAAGGGCCGTGAAACCGTCGTCGCCAGGGCCGGCCCGGCCGGGTGCGGCGGCGAAGCGCAGCCGCGGGGCGGCCGGGGTATGAGGACCCGTATCCTCCTCCGGTTGCAGCTGTACCAGCGGCGTTCCGGCCTCCACGTGGGTGTTGACCGAGGCGAGCACCGCGCGGACGGTGCCGGCGAAAGGAGCCGTGATCGCCGTCTCCATCTTCATGCTCTCGACCACCACGAGCGGATCCCCGGCCCGGACGGCATCGCCCGGGGCGACCTCGACGGCCACGACGAACGCGGGCGCCGGAGCGCGGACGCGGCTGCCGCCACGCCGGGCGAGGACGTGGGGCACGCCGTCCACCTCGACGATCAGCCCTGGTCCCGGGCCGCCTGCGACGACGCGATGGCGCCGCCCGAAGCAGGTCACGACCCGCTCGTAGCGCCCGAGGTGCCGGACGTTCGCATCGATTACGCTGTCGCCGACCTCGACTCGGTAGTGGCCGCCGCCCAGGCCGTAGACGGTCATCAGGTACGGGTTGCCGCGCAGGCTCAGTTCCACCTGGTGCCCGGTATCGGCAGGGAGCTCCGGACGGCCGCGGGCCGCGGCCGCGAAGAAAGCCGCCTGGACGGCGGCCTGGTCGGAGTCGGCCGCCTCGATGGCTCCTTGCAGCAGCGCCACGGGATGCTGCGGCGCAAGATGCTCCCCGGCCGCGGTCAGCCGGTCAAGCCAGCCGCAGTCGTAGCTGCCCGCGCCGATCTCGGGCCGGTCGAGCAGGGTAAGCAGCAAGGCCTTGTTGGTCGTACCGCCGTCAACGACGGCGATCGACTGCGCCAGGCCGCGGCGCAGGCGGCTCAGTGCCTCGCGGCGGTCCCGTCCCCAGGCCGCCACCGTGGCGATGACCGAGCCAGGTCCGGCGGTGATCTCGTCGCCCTCCCCGGCGCCGACATCGGCGCGGATCCCGGCGCCAGCCGGCGGTCGCAGCGCGGCCACGCGACGTGGCGTCGCGGCGAAGGCGTGTTCTGGATCCTCCGCCGCCAGGCGGACTTCGATGGCGTGCCCGCGGGCCTGCGCCGGGCTCCCGGTTAGCCGGCCGCCGCGGGCTATATCCAGCTGCAGCCTGGCCAGGTCGAGTCCGGTGGTCAGTTCGGTGACCAGGTGCCCGGACGGCGGCTGGATCCTGAAATCGGTGAACACGAACTTCCGCGTGGCCGGATCGACTTCGAACTCGGCCGACCCGGTACCGCGGTAGCCCACGGCGGCGCACAGCCGGATGGCCGCGTCGCGCAACGCCTGCTCGCCGGTCTCGTCGAGCGGCACGCAGGCTGACTCGACGATGACCGGCGAGTTCCCCCGCCGGATGCTGCCGTCGCGGACACCGATAGCCCATACCGTGCCGATACCATCGGCCACCACCTGGACCTCCACGAGGCGCACAGCCCGGCCGGGCGTGCTCTGGCCGCCGAGCCGCGGGGCTACCGGAACGCCGGCCCTCTCGGCCAGCCGCCTGGTCTCCTCCTTGTCGCCGAGCAAGCGGATGACATCGCGGCCCGGGCCGATGAACGTGATGCCCTCGCGCTCGCACAGGCTGGCAAGCTCCGCAGGGTCGGCGATGAACTCCCAGCCCGCCCATAGGGCGTCGGCGCGCGCTTCCGTCAGCGCCGCCAGCAGCCGTACCGGGTCAAGGCGGGTGCCGGCCGCGGCCAATGCCGCCGGGCTGAGCAGCAGGGCCTCGTTGGCCTCGCGCACGATTGCCGACGCTGTGTCCTGCGTGCACAGGGCGATCGTGGTTATCTGTGCGCGGGACGCCAGGTTCAGCTCGGCGACCGCGGATATGCAGCGCATGGCTGGTTCTCCGCGGTCGATGATGGCGAGCCTTTGCATGGCCCTCATGTCGGCTCCTCAGTCAGGCCGCGTCGTTGCGGATAGCTTCAAGTATCGGACGCCGCGCCTCGTCCGTCGTGGTTCCCGGCGTCCGGCCGCGATGACCCGCGCTGCTGGCTAGCCCTGCCCGATAATGAGGTAAGGCGCGACATCCTGAGCCGACGGCAGAACCGGGGAATGACGTGAACGCACAGGCTGGGTCGAGTGCCTACGCTCTGCTCACCGACGGGACCACGATCGAAATCCGGCCCGCACAGCCTGACGATTTCGATGCGGTGCGGGACATGCACGCCAAGATGTCCTCGAAAAACCTGTACCTGCGCTTCTTCGGCATGAGCCGGAACGCGGCCGAGGGCGAGGCACGCCGGGTGTGCCGCGAGCCCGCGCCGGACCACGGCGCGCTGCTGGCGGTCCTGGAGGGCCAGGTGGTCGGCTGCGGCAGCTACGAGGTGGCCGGCGACGGCTCCCGGTCGGCGGAGGTCGCCATGGCGGTCGCCGACGACATGCACCGCCGCGGCGTCGGCACGCTGCTGCTCGAGCACCTGGTCTCACTGGCCCGCAGCCGAGGGCTCCGCGCCTTCGTCGCGGAGACGCTGAGTGAGAACGCGCTCATGATGCAGGTGTTCGCCGACGCTGGCCTGGGGGCGCACCGCGCCCTGGTGGATGGTGTCTATGAGGTCAGTTTCCCGCTGCCAACCATCGAGGGCGCTACCGGCCTCGGCACCTACCATGATGCGGTCGCCGAACGAGAGCGGTCGGCTGACGTAGCGAGCCTGCGGCACGTGCTGACCCCGGCCTCGGTCGCCGTCATCGGCGCAAGCCGGCGCCCCGGGTCGGTCGGGCGGGCCATCCTGCGGAACATCATCGACGGCGGCTTCTCCGGCCGGGTCTATGCCGTCAACCCGAGCGCGGCCGAACTGGACGGCGTGCCCTGCGTGCCGTCGGCGGCTGCGCTGCCCGAGGAGGTCGACCTGGCGGTCGTCGCCGCTCCTACGGCCGCTGTCATCGGTATCGCAGAAGACTGCGGACGGCGGGGGGTAAAGGCCCTGGTGGTGACCACGTCCGGCTTGGACGGCGTGGCCCGGGCTGAGCTGCTGGGCATCTGCCGCCGCTATGGCATGCGGCTAGTCGGGCCGACCTGCTTCGGCGTGGCCAACACGGCCATCTCCCTGGACGCGACGTTCGCGGCCCATCATCCCCGGCCGGGAATGGCCGGCCTGGCGCTGCAGTCTGGCGGGGTCGGCGTGGTCCTGCTCGAGCACCTGTCCCGGCTGGGCATCGGGATCTCCTCGTTCGTCTCCCTCGGCGACAAGGACGACGTGTCCGGCAACGACATGCTGATGTGGTGGCGGTCCGATGCGGCGACGAAGCTGGCTTTGCTCTACCTGGATTCGTTCGGAAACCCGCGCAAGTTCGCCCGGACAGCCCGTGCCGTCGGCCGCACCGTCCCGCTCCTGACGGTGAACATAGGCCGGTCTGCGGCGGGCCGGCGACTGGCCGCTACGCGCGCGACGGCAGCCGTCCCGCAGCTCACCAGGCGGGCCCTGTTCGAGCAGGCTGGCGTGATCGCCACGGCAAACTTCGGCGAGCTACTCGACGCCGCGGCACTGGTGGCATCTCAGCCGGTGCCCGAGGGGGGCAGGATCGGCGTGATCTCCAATACCCGTGGCGGCGGGATGCTCGCCGCCGATGCGTGCGGCGACGTGGGCCTGCGGGTCGCCAGCCTCGCCGACGATACCCAGCGGGCGCTCCGGGACCTGCTTCCCGCTGACGCCACGGTAACCGGGCCGGTCGATACCACGGCGGCGGTCACGTCTGGTCTCTTCCGCCGGTGCCTGGAGCTTGTCGGTGCCGACCCGGGCGTGGACGCGGTCCTGGCGCTGACGGCCACGACCGCGACCAGCGACCTGGTGCCCGAGGTGCGCGGCGCGCGGCTGTCAGTGCCGATCGCCGCGGCGGTGATGGACCAGGTTGAAGGGGTCCGGCTGCTGCCAGGCCCAGACAAGGACTCCCCCGCCGTCCCCGCCTATGCCTATCCCGAGTCTGCGGCCCGCGCCCTCGGCCACGCTGCGCGCTACGGCGCGTGGCGGGCGACTCCGCCGGGGAGCGTCCCCGTCCTGGCAGGCCTGCGCCAGGCCCGGGCGAAGGATCTGGTGGCCAGCTTTCTCGCCGTGGATCCGGGGGGAGGCTGGCTGCCCCAGGGGCAGACCGTGGAGCTGCTCGGCTGCTACGGCGTGCCGCTGGCCGACAGTATCGCGATTACCATCGGCGGCGTAGAGGTGAAGATCAGTGTGCTGCAGGAGCAGGTGTTCGGCCCGCTGATACTGTTCGGGCTCGCCGGTCCGGCCGCCGACGTCCTGGCCGACCGCGCCGCCCGGCTTGCTCCCTTGACCGAATCTGACGCCGACGACTTGATCCGTTCGGTACGCGCCGCCCCGCTACTGCTTGGACGCTCCGGCGCCCCCGTCGCCGACCTTGCTTCACTCCGGGACATCCTGCTGCGGGTTTCCCAGCTGGCCGACGATCTCCCGCAGGTCGCCGAGCTTGAGCTGAGCCCGGTCGTCGCGCGCCCCGATGGTGCCCTGGCCGTCGACGGCCGAGTCCGCATCCAGGCGGCCGAGCCCGCCGACGCCTACCTGCGTCAACTGCACTGACGCGGCGGGTCCTGCTGGAGGAAGCTGGTGATCACCGGCCCGACTTCGGACGCGCTGTCCAGCAGGACCAGGTGCCCGCCGCCCCTGGCGATGTGCAGCGTGGCCCGGGGCATCAGCGTGGCGATGATCCGGTGGTTCACCAGCGGGGTAACGGGGTCGTCGTCACCGGCGATGACCAGGGCGGCCTGGCCGATGGCCCATAGCCAGGGCAGGCTCGTCCAGCCGAAAAGCGGGGCCATCCGGTACAGGGCGGCCATGGTATCGGTGGGACGCCGGATGTGCATCGAGCGGACAAGCTCAGGCTCGGTGCGCAGCCGCCCGCCGAACATGGCTCCGGCCACCCGCTCCAGCCGTTCGGGATGATAGCTGCGCGGGTGGATGAAGTGCCAGAAAGCTTCGAGGTTGCCTGGCATGGCGAAGCCGCCGAAGGACGTCGAGGCCAGCACCAGCCGGCGAACCCGGCGGGGGTACGAGAACGCCATCTGCTGCGCGACCGCGCCGCCGAACGAAGCACCCAGCACGTGGGCGGACTGTATGCCTAGTTCGTCGAGCACCTCGGTGCCGAAGCGGGCCAGGGCCCACATGGTCAGCGGAAAGGCGGGCATCTGCGACCGGCCGATGCCCGGCGGGTCGAAGGCAATGGTACGGAACCCTTCCAGGTGGGGAAGCAGTTGCTCCCACAGGCCCGCCTCACCCCAGATGCCGGAGTAGAGCAGCAGGGGCTCGCCCTCCCCGCGGATCTGGGCGTGGATCCGCAGCCCCCTGATGCTTAGCTGCTCGTCCCTAATCGGCGCGGCCGACGTCGCTGCTGTCACCGGAACCTCCCGGAGGTTAGATCCGAGGGCCAAGGCGGTCAGACCACGCGCATCTGGCGGGCACTCAGCCAACAGCAGTATCCTACCGCACGGTAATAATTAGACCGAACGGACGGTAATTACCGGGCGAACGAGCGCGGGTGACACGCATAACGGACACTGGCGGACCTCAGACCATGGGTATCGGGACCTTCGGCCATTGTTACCCCGACCGAACGGTCGGTAATGTCCAGCAAAACGGTCGGTAAACGTCCAGCAAAACGGTCGGTAAACGTCCAGCAAAACGACACTCGCAATTACTGCCCGCCGCAACCAGCGAGGAAGAAGAGACCTCTGCTCCCGATGTTTGGAGGCGAAACCCGTGTACACCTTCGCCCAGCCACTCGGTCGAGCCCTCAGCACCGCGGCCGGATCCACCGCCGTGGTCTGTCAGGACACTCGCCGCACCTATGCCGAGCTCGGCTCGCGATGCCGCCGCCTGGCCGGCGCGATGCGCAAGCTCGGCCTGGTGCCGCAGGACCGCGTCGGGGTCATCGCGCTCAACTCTGAGCGTTACCTCGAGCTCTACCTGGGGCTCCCGGCTGCGGGTTTCGTGCTGGTCCCGGTCAACTCGCGGCTAGCTCCCGCGGAGATGCGCGCCATCTTGGCGGACGCCGGGGTGAGCGTGCTGTTCGCGGACGCCGACTACCCGGGAGCCGCGGCGGTCAGCCAGGTGCTGATGATGCCGGATGACTACGAGGACCTGATCGCGTCGGCCGACGAGGTGCCCCTCGGCGACGGGGTGGCCGAGGACGACCTGGCCGCCCTGTTCTACACCTCCGGTACCACGGGGGCGGCGAAGGGCGCGATGCACACGCACCGGGGCCTGGTCTGCAGCGCGCTGCACTTCATGGCCACCTGGCCCTTTGACCGGCAGACGCGGTGGCTCGTGGCCTCCCCGATGTTCCATACCGGCGGGATAATCGCGACGCTGGCCACCGTCTGGGTCGGCGGGACCCACGTCATCATGCCCAGGTTCGACCCCGATCTGGCGGTCTACCTCATCGAGCGCGAGGCGGTCACGCACACGCTGCTCGTGCCCACGATGCTGGCCGCGACCGCCGGCGCGCAGCTCGCCAGGCCGCGGAACGTGAGTTCGCTGCGGTACCTGAGCCACGGCGCCTCGCCCATCTCCGCCGAGACGCTCAGGCGGACCCGCCAGGCTTTCCCCGGCGCCGAGCTGCTGCACGTGTACGGCACCACGGAAGCCACCCCGATCACCACGCTGCTGCCGCACGAGGAGCGCATTCTCGACACCTCGCTCGTCCGCTCGTGCGGCCAGCCCGCCGTCGGCGTCGAGATCCGGGTCGTCGACTCGTCCCAGGCCGACGTGCCACCGCGCACGGTCGGCGAGATCGCCGTGCGCAGCCCCAGCGTCATGGCCGGCTACTGGCACAAACCGCAGGCGACGGCCGAGGTCATGCGCGGTGACTGGTACCTGACCGGCGACCTCGGCTACACCGACGAAGCCTCGTACGTCTACCTGGTCGACCGGGCCAAGGACATGATCGTCAGCGGCGGCGAGAACGTCTACTCGACCGAGGTAGAGGAAGCGCTGTGCGCTCATCCTTGCGTCGAAGAGGTCGCCGTCTTCGGCGTTCCCGACCCGCGCTGGGGCGAGGCGGTCTACGCGGTCGTGTTCGCCCCGCGAGACGTCACAGCTGACGAGCTGGCCGCACACTGCCGCGACCGGATCGCCGGATACAAGGTACCCCGGTGCATCGAGTTGCGCACCGAGCCGCTGCCCAAGTCGGCGGCAGGCAAGATCCTCAAGCGGGACCTGCGCGAACCGCACTGGGCCGGTCAGCACGCGCAAATCTCGGGAGGCTAGCCATGCGCAGTACGATGATGGACTTTCCGCTCACGGTCCGGCACATCTTCTGGCACGGCCGGACCACATACGCCGACAGCGAAGTCGTCACCAACGAGGCCGAGGGCGTGCGCCGGATCGAGTTCGGGGCCCTGGCGGACCGCGCGGATCAGCTGGCAGCAGGCCTGCGTCGGCTGGGTGTCGAGCCCGGCGACCGGGTCGCCACCTTCGCCTGGAACACCCAGGAGCACCAGGAGGCGTACTTTGCCATTCCCGGCATGGGCGCGGTGATGCACACCATCAACATCCGGCTGTCGGCGGAGCAGATCCGCTACATCATCGGCCATGCCGGGGATTCCGTGATACTCGCCGACGCCAGCCTCGCACCGGCCCTCGCACCGGTGCTGGCAGCCGGCGGGGATGAGCTCAAGACGCTCCGCCATCTCATCGTGTTCGGCGACGGCGACCGCTCCGGGCTACCGAAGCACATCGACTACGAGGAACTGCTCGCCGCCGAACGGCCTGGGTTCGACTGGCCGGAGATCGAGGAGACGGCGGCCGCCGCGATGTGCTACACCAGCGGGACCACCGACCGGCCCAAGGGAGTCGTCTACAGCCACCGTTCGACGTTCCTGCACTCACTGGGCCTGTGCTCGGGCGAGGCCCTCGGGCTCAGCCAGGACGACCGCCTGCTGCCGGTCGTGCCCATGTTCCATGGCAATGCCTGGGGGATGCCGTACGCCGCCTGGCTCGTCGGGGCTGACCTGCTGCTGCCGAACCGGTTCACGCAGGCCGAGCCGCTGGCCCGGTTCATCGCGGAGGAGCGGGCCACCCTGGCCACGGCCGTTCCGACCGTGTGGTACGACGTTCTCGGCCTGGACCCGGCGACCGTCGATCTGAAATCGCTGCGCATGATCTTGGCCGGCGGGGCCGCCGTCCCGCGCAGCCTGATCGAGGCCTACGAGCAGCGCTTCGGTGTGCGCGTCATTCAGGGCTGGGGCCTGACCGAGACAAGCCCGGTCGCGGCAGTGGCCCATCCGCCTAAGAACGTCCCGGCGGAACAGGCGATGGGTTACCGGGCCACCGCGGGACGCGCCCTCGGCGGCGTGGAGGCCCGGGTCGTGGACGACGAAGGCAAGGTGCTGCCCCGCGAGGGGCACTCCACCGGCGAGATCGAGGTACGCGGGCCATGGGTGACGGGCGCCTATTACCGGGACCCGGCCTCTACCAAGTTCCGCGACGGATGGCTGCGCACCGGCGACGTCGGCCGCATAGACAGCCATGGGTACATCACGATCAGCGACCGGGCCAAGGATGTCGTCAAGTCGGGCGGTGAATGGATTTCCACGCTGGAGCTGGAAGCGGCGATCCTCACCCACCCGGCCGTCCGCGAGGCCGCGGTCATCGCCGCGCCCGATGAACGGTGGGGTGAGCGGCCGCTAGCCTGCATTGCCCGCGTACCGGGTGAGTCGGTGAGCCCGGAGGAACTCCGGACGCACCTGTCCGGCCTGGTGGTGAAGTGGTGGCTGCCGGACCAGTGGGCCTTCGTGGAAGTAGTGCCGCGGACCAGCGTGGGCAAGCACGACAAGAAGCTGCTGCGTGCCCGCAACGCCGAAGGCAGCCTGAACGTCGTGGTCACCGGTGAGTCACCCAAGGCGCACCCAGCCACGTAGTCGTATCACCTGAGGAGAGAGTGTTATGTCAGAAGCCGTTATCGTCAGCATCGGCCGCACACCGATCGGCCGGGCCGTCAAGGGCTCGCTCATCGAGCAGCGGCCTGACGACCTGGGTGCCTATGTCGTGGACGAGGTGCTCAAGGCTGTCCCGCAGCTGGACCGCGGCCAGATCGAGGACGTGATCTGCGGCTGTGCCCTGCCCGGCGGCGAGCAGGGGCACAACGTGGGACGGATCATCAGCATCCTGGCCGGGATCGGCGCTCCGGGTACGACGGTCAACCGATACTGCGCGTCGTCCCTGCAAGCCGTCCGGATGGCCTTCCATGCCATCAAGGCGGACGAGGGCTCCGCTTTCGTGTGCGCCGGCGTCGAGTCCAGCACCCGATCGCCGCTCGGCCTGTTCGCGGACCAGGCTGAAACGCGCAACCCTCGCCTGCTGCCGGGTAATCCGGAGGGCTTCGCCGAGGTCTTTATGAGCATGGGCGAGACGGCCGAGAACGTGGCCGACAAGTGCGACGTCACGCGCGAGGAGATGGACCGGTACGCCCTGCAAAGCCAAATGCGCGCGGTCATCGCCCGGAAGGACGGGATATTCGCCCGGGAGATCATTCCTGTTCCGCTGCATTCCGGATCCATCATGACCGACGACGACGGGCCCAGGGCGGATACCACCCTGGAGAGGCTCGCCACGCTCAAGCCGGTCTTCCGCGAGGGCGGCCGGGTGACCGCCGGGAACGCCTGCCCGCTCAACGACGGCGCGGCGGCCGCGGTGGTGATGTCGCGGGCGCGTGCCGAGCAGCTCGGGATCGAGCCGCTCGCGCGCATCGTCTCGACCGGCGTCAGCTCCCTGGAGCCCGAACTGATGGGCCTGGGCCCGATCGAGTCCAGCCGGCAGGCGCTGGCCCGGGCCGGGATGAGCATCGGTGACGTGGACGTGGTGGAGATCAACGAGGCCTTCGCGGCCCAGGTCATCCCGTCGGCGCGAGGGCTCGGCGTCGACCCGTTCAGCGACAAGCTGAACCCGCACGGCGGAGCCATCGCGCTCGGCCACCCGTTCGGCATGACCGGGGTGCGCATCCTGGCCACGCTGCTGAACGACCTCCGTACCCGCGACGAGACAATCGGGCTCGAGACGATGTGCGTCGGCGGCGGCCAGGGCATGGCCATGATCATTGAGAGGCTGTCATGACAACTCCACGCGGCAAGGCACCGCTAACCGAGAGCACGCCCAACGGGCGTAAAGCAGGCGCGTCCAGGTCCAAGGCGTCAAGTACGCAGAAGATCGCGAAGCCCGGCACGGAGCCGCGGCAGGACCTCGCGGACACCGCGGCTCAGCTGGCTGGCGGCACAGAGGCGGCCCCCGGAACGGGCCCCTTCGCCGGCCTGGGCCCCGGCGAAGCCATAGCCGCACTGCGGTTCCTCGGCCAGCAGTCGGTGCGGGAGCCGCTGACGGTGCTGCAGGAAACGCCCGGGACGGTCCGGGAGCTGCTGCGGATCGCGCTCGGCAAGTCGCAGGTGGCGCCGGAAAAGGGAGATAAGCGATTCGCCGATCAGGCGTGGCGGGAGAACCCGCTGTACCGCAGGGTGATGCAGACGTATCTCCACTACGGGTCAAGGGTCGACCCCTTCATCGACAGTCTCGGCATCGAGGGCGTGAACCGCGAGCGGGCGCGCTTCGCGCTGGCCTTGGTCCGGGAGGCCATGGCGCCGACCAACGCCTTCATGACCAATCCCGCGGCGCTCAAGCGCGGGTTCGACACCGGCGGTGTCAGTGTCGGCCGCGGGATGGCCCACATGGCGGGCGACATGCTCCACAACCATGGCATGCCGTCGATGGTCGACCGCAGGCCGTTCAAGGTGGGCGAGACCATTGCGGCGACGCCCGGCGCGGTCATTTACAGGACCGAGGTCTTCGAGCTGATCCAGTACACCCCGCAGACCGACACCGTCTACCAGCGCCCCATCCTCATGGTGCCACCGCAGGTGAACAAGTACTACGCGCTTGACCTGTCACCAGGCCGCAGCCTGTACGAGTACCTGCTCCAGCGCGGCATCGGCGTGTTCGGGATCAGCTGGCGCAACCCGACGGGGGCGCAGCGCGACTGGAATTTCGACACCTACGCGCAGGCGACGATCGAGGCGATCGACGTTGCCCGCGAAGTCTCCGGTTCGCCGGATGTGAACATCATGGGCGGCTGCCTGGGCGGGATGACGGCCGCGATCACGCAGGCGCACCTTGCCGCCCTGGGGGAGAACAAGGTTCACTCCGCGACGATGTTCGTCACCCTGCTCGACTGCGAGTCTGACGGGCGGATGCTCCTCTTCGGGACACCGCAGACCCTCGCGATCGCCAAGAAGGTGTCGCTCCCCACCGGAGTGATCGACGGCTGGCAGATGGCGTCGATGTTTTCCTGGCTGCGCCCCAACGACCTGGTGTGGAACTACTGGGTGAACAACTACCTGCTCGGTCAGGACCCGCCGACCTTCGACATCCTCGCCTGGAACGCGGACACGACCCGGCTCACTCGCGGCTTCCATCACCAGCTGCTGGACATGGTGGCCACCAACCAGCTGGTGCACCCGGGTGCAATGAAGGTCCTCGGCACGCCGATCGACCTCTCCCGCATCAGCTGCGACACGTACGTGGCGGCCGGGATGACCGACCACATCACGCCATGGAAGACCTGCTACCGGTCCACCCAGCTGGTCTCCGGCCGGTCGCAGTTCGTCCTGTGCTCGAGCGGCCACATACAGACCGTGGTGGCCGACCCGAAGCACCGCGGGCTAGGGTACTTCGTCAACCCGCAGACGCCGCCCGACGCCGACCAGTGGATTGCGGGCGCCCAGCGGCACGAGGGCTCCTGGTGGGAGCACTGGGTCGGCTGGCTGACCGAACGCTCCGATGCGCAGGTCCCGGCACCCAAGTCCCTCGGGAGCCGCCGCTACCCGGCGACGGAACCAGCCCCTGGCACCTACGTGTTTTAATGAGCGCCGCCCGCGAGCGGCCGTTAGCGGCGGCGGCCCGGGCTGGCCTGGTGCAGGCGCCACCAGGCCAGCCCGGCGAGAACCGCGGTGAGCGCGAGTTGCATCGCCATGTCCAGAAGCCAGATATGCATACTGCGCTGCCACAGCGGATCCGGCCGCCGCTGGCGCCGTCATATACCGGGCGAAGTACGCCGAGCGCCGGTACTCCCCCGCCCAGTCCCGGTCTGGTTCGGCCTCGAAAGCCCGGAATACCTGCGCCCAGCCCGGTTGGCCAAAATGGCGTAGCCCGTCGGCGGGCGACCCGAAGTAAGCGACCTTTCCGCCTGGCACAAGGACGAGCAGCCGGTCGCAGACGTTGAGGTTCGCGACGCTGTGCGTCACCACGATGACCGTCCGTCCGTCACGGGCGAGGCCGGACATCATCTCCATCACCGACATGTCCAGGCCGGGGTCCAAACCGGACGTGGGCTCGTCCAGGAACAGCAGCGAAGGCTTCGTCATCAGCTCAAGAGCGACGTTGACCCGCTTTTGCTGGCCGCCGGAAAGAGACGACGTGCGCGTATCGGCGTGCCCCGTCAGCGACAACTCGCCGAGCACCTCACCGATCCTTCGCGCCCGCTCAGCCGGGCTGGTGTCGCGCGGGAACCGCAGTTCGGCCGCGTACCCCAGCGCACGCTGCGCGGACAGGTGCGTGTGCAGGATGTTCTCCTGCGGCACCAGGCCGATCCGGTGCCGCAGTTCGGCGTAGTTGGCATATAGATCGCGCCCGTCATAGAGCACCGAGCCAGCGGTAGCTGGCCGCATGCCGGTCAGCGCGCCGAGCAGAGTCGACTTGCCTGCCCCGCTCGGTCCGATCACGCCCAGCAGGCACCGCTCGCCGAGCCGGAAGCTGACGTCGTCCAGCAGCACCTTGCCGTTGGGCAGCGTGACGGTGAGCCCGCTCGCGTCGAGCGAGATGTCACCGCCGTCGACGAACTCTTGCAGCTCGTCCCCGACGAGACGGAAGGTCGCGGGGCCGATGCCGATGACGTCGGCTTCGGTCACCGTGGCCGATGAGATCCGCTGGCCGTTCAGGAACGTGCCGTTGTGGCTGCCTAGGTCGGTGATCTCGTACTCGCCGCCCGGCGACGTGCGCAGCTCCGCGTGGCGGCGTCCGGCGGGTCCGTGATCGAGCAGGACAGGACCGGGCCCGCATCCGGGTGGCCGAGACGGACCTGGCAGGAATCCGTGATCTCGACCCGCCGTACCCGCTGGCCGGCGGCGAACGTGCCGTTGGTGCTGTCGGCATCCTGAAGCAGCCACCGGCCGTCCGTCATCTTCAAGATCGCGTGCCGCCAGGACACCAAAGGCTCGTCGACCACGACGTCCGCCGCCGGATCACGGCCGATCCAGTAGGCGGATCCCGCCTGCAGCGTCCTGCCGCTACCCTGCGCTCGCACCACGAGCGGCGGGGCGGCGCCGTGGGAGGCGTCACGAGAAAGGGCGTTCTCGGCGGTCATCTGCTCACTCCGCTCAGGCTTACTGCCGAAGAGTCCCGGTCGATCAGGGCGGCCGGCTCGCTCCAGCCGACGGTGACCCCGGCGGCCTCCGCGAGCAGGCCGGCGATGTCAGCGGCGGCGCGGGGCCGGGCCCGGGCCGACGCCGCGCGCATGACGGCCAGGGCCGCCGGGTCGTCCCGCAGGCGTCCGATCTCCGCGGCCAGGTCGCGTGGCCTGGGCGCGTAACTGCCCGCGCCGGCCCGGACGACGAACTCGACATTGCCTTCCTCCTGGCCAGGCAGGTAGGAGGTAAGCACGAGCGGGGCGGCGCAACAGGTTGCCTCGGCGATGGTGCCCGGTCCCGCCTTGCCCACGACGACGTCCGCACAGCGGAGCCAATCGGCCATGTTGTCGACAAAACCGTGTACGGTCAGCCTGCCTTCGGCCCGCTCCGCCAGCCGGGTGAGCCGCCGGCGGAGGCGCTGGTTACGCCCGCAGATGACGGCGACGTCCACATCCTCGACCGCAGAGAGGATGGCGACGGCGCGACGGAAAAGGCCGCCCGACCCCTCCCCGCCGCCGGTCAAGACGACCAGGAACCGCCCGCTCAGGCCCAGGGACCGTTGCAGGGCATGACGCTCGGGCGCGCTGGCCGCCGGCAGGCCGAACTCGGCCGCGACCGGCAGCCCGGTTTCCACGTAGTGGCCGTCCGGCTTGCCGTCCTGCGCGCAACGGCCCGCGATCGCCGCGGATGGCACGATGACCCGGTCGACTGCGGCGTCCCGCCAGGACAGGTGCGGGGTCACCAGGTCGGTGATGACAGTGATCACCGGAAGCACTTCGGCACTGCCGTCGCGTACCCGCACGGCGGGCTCAGCCGTCAGCGGATGGAAGGACACGATCACGGTCGGCCGCCAGGCCGCCACGGCTCTCGCCACGCCGTGGTACGCGGGCGACATGAGCGTCCGCCGGAGCAATCCCAGGGCCCGGGGAGAGCTGACCGTACGCCAGAGCATGCCCCACAGCCATGGTGCGATCCGGATGCACGGACCGTACAGGCCGACGATCCAGCGCAGCCAGCGCGGAGCATCCGGCCCGCGCAACGGGTCGCAGATGAACGGGGCGAAGCGGCCCGGGCACGCCTGGTCGAGCGCCTCAGCCACGGCCTTCGCGGCGCTCCGGTGCCCGCCGCCGGTGTCGCCGACCAGGAAGAGCAACCGCACCGGCGGCTCGCCGCGGCTGGTCATCGCTCACCCGTCCCGGTCGAAGCCAGCATGCGATACAGGGACTCCCACTCGGCGAGCCAGCGATGTCGTTCATGGCCGCTGATGATCCGCAGGCTGGCCGCGGACATCCTGGCCCGCAAGGACGGATCTGAGCACAACAGGTCCAGGTATTCCGCTATCTCGGCGGCGTGGCCCGGACGGGCTAGGAACCCGTTGTGTCCATGGCGGACCAGCTCCCCGAGCGCGTAGGCGTCAACGGCTAGCACGGGCAGGCCGGCGGCCATCGCTTCCATGGTGGTCAGGCTCTGCAACTCCGCTTCGGACGCGATAGCGAAGACATCGGCCAGCCGGTAGAGGCCGGGAAGATCGGATCCGGGAATGAAGCCGAGAAACCGCACCCTCCCGCCGAGGCCTAGCCGCTGCGCCCGCGCCCGCAACCTGGTCTCCTCCGGTCCGGAGCCTGCGATGGCGATCTGCGCGTCAGTGCCCAGCCTGGCCGCCGCGTCCAGCAGGACGTCCGTGCGCTTCTCCGGACTGAGCCGGCCGACCGACAGGATCAGCGGCCGGCCGCCCGGCAGCCCGTAGCGATGCCGGATCCGGTCATCGGCCGGCCCTGACGAGTACGCGCCGAGGTCTACTCCGTTCGACAGGACCCCGGACGGCACGCGCAGCCCTCGCTCGCGGAGCAGCCCAAGCGCAGTCGAGGTCGGCGCGGTGACATAGGTGCATCTGTTGGAGAACCCGACGACATGACGATAGAAAAGCGCGTCCACGACCCGTGAGCGGGGCGCCGTGGACGGGCGGACATTGGCCGGCAGGTAGTGGTTCGTGTACACCACCGGCACGCGCTGCTGACGCGCGCCGATCCTCGCCATGACCCCGAGCGTCACCGGGGAATGGAGGTGGGCCACGTCGGGCGCGAACGAGGCGATCAACTTGCGCGCCGCAGCGGCCGGAAGACAGCCCAGCCGCATGCCTTCGTACCATGGCCAGCGCACCGAGCCCCGGTACGTGATGTTCACCTGCTCACTGGTGGCGAGGTAGCCGCGCCGCGCCGGGCTGGGCACGACCAGCGCCACCTCGTGTCCGCGTTCGGCCAAGCCCTGCGCGAGTTGCCTGGTGACGGTCGGAACGCCGCCGATCATGGATTCGTACTGGTCAGTGACCACCATGATGCGCATTTTGATCACCGCCCGGTCCGGCGCAGGTAGAGCCACACCGTCAGCGGCGCCACCACGGCGAGCAAGGTCAATGACCACAGTGCCGACGCCAGCTCGGGGTGCTGCATCGGCCAGGAATGGATCGCGGCGGCAGGATCGGGGTTCCCGAGCAGCTGGCGGCAGGCGGAGGCGAGCACGCTGACGGGATTCCAGTTCGCGATGGCGCGCAGCCCGGCAGGCAGGCTGGCCGTGGAGATGAAGGCGTTGGAGGTGAGCGACAGCGGCACGATCACGGTCAGCCCCACCGCCTGAGCGGATTCCGGTCCCCGCGCGAGTACGCCGACGCATGCCCCGGCCCACGCGGCGGAGTAACCGAAGAGCAGCGCGAGCACAAGGGAGAGGAGCATGCCAGCGAGGCTGGCGTGAATTCGCCAGCCCACGGCCAGCCCGGTCACCACGGTCACCGTGGCGCCGACCATAGTCGTGAGAAGATCGGCAAGGGTGCGGCCCACGATGACGGTGGCGCGCGACATCGGCAGCGAACGGAACCGGTCGATGAGACCGGTGGACAGGTCGACGGCGAGCCCGATGGCCGCTCCCTGGGCGGTCCCACCCATGTTCACCGCGAAGATGCCCGCGATGAGGTAATCGCGGTAGCTGCCATGCCCGGGGATGATGATGGAGCCGCTGAACACGTAGCTGAACAGCAGAACGAAGACCAGCGGCAGCACGGTGACGTTGAGCATCTGCTCCGGGGTGGTAGCGATCCGCGCCAGCGTGCGCCAGGTCAGCACGCGCACGTCGCTGAGCGCCCAGCGCAGGCGATCCAGCCGCCCCGGGCCGGCTGCCGCCAGGGGCGGCCAGGCGAGGGCGGGCTCGGCCAGGCCTCCGCCATACACGTCAGGAGGTGGGCAGGCGATGGCGCTCATGCCGCCGCCGGCCGGGTCAGCGAGGCGAACACGTCGTCGAGCGAAGGCTGCCGGACCGCGATGTCGTCTACGTCGATTCCCGCCTCGTCGAGCACCCGGACGATCTCGGTCACCAGCCCGGCCCGCGGGATCACGGGAATGTCCAGCCCGCGGTGTCCGCCCAGGCGCCGGACCGGACCCGCCGCGTAGCCGGAAAGCTCTTCGGCCGCTCGGGTCAGCGAGGCGACGGGGACGGTCAGCAGCAGATGAGAGGTTCCGACCCGGGTCTTGAGCTCAGCCGGGCTTCCCTGGGCGGTCACGCGTCCGCCGTCAATGACGCAGATCCGGTCCGCCAGGCGGTCGGCCTCATCGAGGTACTGGGTGGTCAGCAGCAGCGTGGTGCCCGCGCTCACGAGTTCGCCGATGATGCCCCACAGGGCTAGCCTGCTCTGCGGATCGAGTCCCGTCGTCGGCTCATCGAGGAACAGCACGGTGGGCTGGCCGAGCAGGCTCGCCGCCAGGTCAAGGCGACGCCGCATGCCTCCTGAGTAGGTACGGACAGGCCGGTCGGCGGCCCGCTCCAGATCCAAGGCGACGAGCAGGTCAGCGGCCCGGCGTCTGGCTTCCCACCGGGTGAGCCGGCTCAGGCGGGCGATCATGACGAGGTTGGCCCGGCCGGTCAGGCAGTCGTCCAGGGAGACGTACTGCCCGGACATGCCGATGCGACGGCGCACCACGGCGCCGTCTGCGACAACATCGTGACCGGCAACCCTGGCCCAGCCGGCGTCGGGGCGCAGCAGCGTAGTGAGCACTCGCACCGCTGTCGTCTTGCCCGCCCCGTTGGGACCGAGCAGGCACATCGTGGTTCCGGCCGGGACGGTCAGGTCCAAGCAGGCCAGAGCCCGGGCGGAGCCAAACGACTTGACCAGGCCACGGGCTTCAATCATCGCAGGTGTATGCACAACTGTTCCTTTAGGCAAGTGATGAGTAGCCCGCCGCGGACAGCGGCGGGGTCGATGCCGGAGCGGGGCTTGTGACGCTCGAGCGAGTCGGGGACCCGTCGGCCACCGCGGACAGCAGGCGGCCCAGGGCTGAGGCCCCCTGTTCCCAGCCGGCCCCCGCCGCGACGGCGCTGCCAGCCTCGGTCAGCCGACCGGACAACGCCGGGTCGCAGAGAACCGCGGTGATGGCCGACGCCCAGCCGGCCACGTCACGTGGCGGCACCGTGAGGGCCGCTGACTTGGCCACCTCGGCCAGCACCTGGATGTTGCTCGTCACGACTGGCACGCCAGCCGCCATGGCTTCGAGCACCGGGATGCCGTACCCCTCGGCGAGGGAAGGAAAGGCGAATACCGACGCCGCCCGGTACACGGCGGGCAGCCATGCTTCGGCCACGTCGGGCACCAGCTTCACCCGGGACTCCAGCCCCAGCTGGGCGATCAGGCTGGGCAGCGGGTCACGGAACCTGGGGTCGGAGGACCCCACGATGACGAGCCCGACATCACTCCGGACAGCGGCCAGCGCGCGGACCAGGACCTCGTGGTTCTTGTGCGGTCGGCGTGCGCCGACGGTAAGGACGAACCTAGCGGGCAGCTGGTAGCGATGGCGCGCCGCGGCCACAGCAGTCGCGGTTACTTGTCCGAACGATCTGACGTCGACGCCGTTCGGTATCAGCGTGGGGCGGGGAGCGGCGGGATAGTGGTGGCAGATTTCGGCCAGGCTGGCCCGGCTGGGCGCCGTCACGGCGGCTGCCCGCCGGAGCGCCATCCGGGTGACCGTTTTCATCGCGGCCTGGCGGAGCCAGTTGCCCGCGAATCCCGCATCGCTCTCGATCGTGCAGTCATGAACCGTCACCACGAACGGGCACGGCCGGATGAGCGGGGTGAACGTCGGGTACGGGACGTACATGACGGCGGCGTCGACGGCGCTGATCAGCCTGGCCAGCTCCCGGCAGCGGTACGGCGCGAACGCCGTAACATCCGTACCGATCACGTCCGCGTACGGCGGCAGCTCAGAGAGCGGAAAGATCTGGGCGCTACGGGGGTTGACGAGCACGCGCAGCGCCAGGCCGCCGGCCGGCTCGCTCATGTGCGCGACCAGCTTCATCACCGACCGGGCGAGCCCGTGGGCACCGGGGAACCCGTTCACCCGCGCGTCGATCAGGATCGAGCGCCCACCACTCGCCATCTGCCCACCCCGGCCTGTTCCTGGCTCCTTCGCACCCGTCCGCGCCTAGAGCTTCGCCAGGTATGGTGGGTGCGCTGTCCAGCCAGAATTTCCTAGGGCTGCGGGGGAAGCGCGAGGTGCCCAGGGGGAATCACCAGGGGAAATGCTGGGGGTGCCGACGGCTACCCCTTCGGGCTGTCCTGCAGGTACTCAACGAACACAGCCGGAATGCCGAGGACAAACGTATGCGCTTCGTGCGCGAGGCGCAGACCACGGGGATCCCAGCTGACTTGCCAGTCATGGGTGTCGATCAGGTGGGTGACCGTCCTGATCAGCGCCTCTTCTCTCAGGTGGCGGGAGAAGTCCGGCGAGTCACTCTCGAGTGCGACTTCGTAGGCCAGCCGGTCTTTGTCCAGCTGGCCGAGTTCCTCGATGCGCGCATCCACCGTGAGCACTACGGGCGCAAGGTACAGATCAGTTAGATCATGAGGTCTGGTGGCCATGGGACACCTCCATACGGGAAGACAGCAATCAAGACTCATGTTGTCGAGATGGGCGCTCTCGTCGTAGAGCCGAAGGTCCTGGAGTTGTCCGATGGACAGTCCACGGAGCCATTCCTGGCGCGTCCTAAGCTGTGAGATGCCCTGGTCGCGGGGGTATCACGTATCGTACAGGCGGGCCCCTTCCCGAGCCGGCCTGCCGCGACGACCCGTACCCGAGTAACCCCTGGAGAGAGATGCCCAAACGGTTTCGTCCCTACGGCTCTGCGGCAGAGGCCGAGGCTGCTGCGCTCGCCCAGGGCCGACCGGGAGCCGGAGGTGAGCTGTTGAGCGACCTGGCCAGCACGATGACGGTGCCTGAGATCGCCAGCCAGCTCGCCGGGGCCGTCCGCGAGCTCAGCGACCTGACCAGCGACGGCACCGCCTTCGCGAGCCTGCCCGACGTCCGTGAGGTCATCGCGAGCCTGGAACGGATGGGGCAGGACCTGCCGCGGCTGTATGAGCAACTCGCCCGGATCCTGGTGGTGCAGCGCGAGGAAGGGCAGATTACGCAGAGCCCGGGCCAGGATCCTGACTTCTGGGTCGTCGAGGCGGTCCAGGCGCTCGCGGCCGCGGGTCAGGCCGCCGACATGATGACTGCCGCCCTGACCCAGGCCCGCAGGATATCGGCCGAGCTCAAGCCGGCGCGCTAGGCGCAACGCCGCCGCGGCATAAAGGGGAAGGTGAGCAGGAACCAGGTCCGTTCGGTAGTAAAGAGCTTTTAATCCCCGAACGGACCGGCCGCACGCACCGGCGGAAGGCTCACGCCCAGACCTGGTCAGAGCTTGCTGATCGCCTGGTGCAGGCCGGCCTGTGCCTGCTGGCCGAGGCGATCAAGGGCGGGCTCGAGCAGCGGCGCGGCGAACCGGGCCAGCCCCTCGAAGGTGAACTCGGCGGAGTAGCTCGGACGATAACCGCCGCCATTAACTATCGTCAAATTCCTGTCTAGGTATTGTAGAGTGTTGTCGTGGTATCTGAAGAGGGCTCGCCCGTGCTGCGCATCGGTGAGCTGAGCCGGCGTCTCGGCGTGAGCGACCACGTCCTGCGGGCGTGGGAGAGCCGCTATGGCCTCCTCCAGCCGGCGCGTTCGGCAGGCGGGTTCCGGCTGTACTCCGAGGCGGACGCGCGGCGGGTCCGCCGGATGCAGGCCCACCTCGCCAGCGGGCTTTCGGCCGCCGAGGCGGCGCAGACCGTGCTCGGGGAGGACAGCGGACCGCGCACCGGTCCGGCCCCAGGTACCGGTCTTGGAGGCACGGCGAGCGAGCTTTCTGCCGCCCTGCGGAGTGCCCTCGACGCCTTCGACGAGCCGGCCGCCCAGGCCGTCCTGGACCGGCTCGTGTCCTACCTGTCGCTGACGACGGTGCTGCGGGACGTCGTGCTGCCGTTTCTGGCCGAACTCGGGCGGCGGTGGGAGCGGGGCGCGGTCACCGTCGCCCAGGAGCACTTCGCCAGCAACGTCATCCGGGGTCGGCTCGCCGGGCTGGCCCGGGGCTGGGGGAACGGGCACGGCCCCCGCGCCGTCCTGGCCTGCCCGCCCGGGGAACACCACGACCTGGCGCTGATGGTGTTCGGCATCGTCCTGCACCGCAGCGGATGGCGGATCGACTACCTCGGGATCAACACCCCGGTCGAGGAGCTGATCGGGACCGTCGACGCGCGGCACCCGGACCTCGTCGTCCTGGCCGCTACCTTGCCGGAGACCCTCGAGCCCCTCACCGCGCAGCTCACCGCGCTCGCCCGGAGAGCTCCGCTGACCCTAGCCGGGCCTGGCGCCGCGCCGCGGCTGGCTGCCGCGGTGCAAGCCCGGCTGCTGGGCGGCGACCCGGTCACCGCGGCCGAGAACGTCCGGTGGCCCCGGTGACCGCCTTTCTAGATAAGGAGGAGCCTTCATGACCGAATCCCAGGCCGCCCTCTCCGAGCAGCGCCGCGGCCAGGGCTCTGGCGCCGGGGCGTCTCAGCGCGGGAACAAGTGGTGGACGCTGGTCGCGGTCTGCCTCGGTACGTTCATGCTGCTGCTGGATATCACGGTCGTGAACGTCGCCCTGCCGGACATCCAACTGGCGCTGCACTCGAGCTTCTCCGGCATGGTGAATCCGCCGCTAGCCTCCACCGCCGTCGGGGTGGTGCCACCGCAGCGGGCCGGGATGGCCTCGGGCATCAACTCCACCTTCCGGCAGGTCGGCATCGCTACCGGCATCGCCCTGCTCGGGACGCTGTTCTCCAACAAGGTTCACAGTGAGGTACTGGCTGGGGTCAGGGCAGTTCCCGGGCTGGCCTCCAGCGGCCCGCGGATCGCCGCCGCGGTGCAGTCCGGGAAGGTCGGTTCGGTGATCGGCACGCTGCCCGCGTCTGCCAGGCAAGCCGCGGGCATGATCACCAGGACCGCCTTCACCACCGGCCTGAACCACATCCTGGAGGTCGCGGCCATCATCGCGCTGGTCTCGGGGGTCATATCCCTGGCCGCCATCCGCGGCAAGGACTTCGCGCACCAGCGCGGGGCGGGTGCGGACCGATGACCGTCCACGACGAGCAGCGCCTGTCCCTGCGGCGCGCGGTCCGAAAGGACAGTCCTTCCTGGCGCGAGTCAGCCGCCTGCCGCTACCTCGAGACCGACATGTTCTTCCCGATCGGGAAGACGGGCCGCGCCGTCGAGGAGATCCAGCGAGCTAAACAGGCCTGCGCCAGCTGCCCGGTACGGCAGCCGTGCCTGGCGTTCGCCCTGGACACTCACCAGGGATACGGCATCTGGGGCGGCTACGACGAGGACGAGCGCCGGGTCATGCTCCGCCAGCGGCGGAACGCGTAATCGCCAGGTCCACATCGCAGCTTCGCCCGGCACGCCGCATCCCGCCCCGTTTGTCAGGCGCCTCCTCCGAGCCTTTTCGATCTCCAGGCCGAGTCGCATACGGCCGGTGATGCTGGCGGGCGCCCTGGTGCCTGAGCGTCCCGTGGGAGGTTCCCGGCCGCTAAAGATCTGGGAGGATCGGGGCTTTGGGGAGATTTTTGCACTACAATCCCCAAAATACTCCCCTAAGCCCGAATCCCCCCCACTAAACTTGGCTGTATCGTACGAGTGAGCGAATTGGGGTTTCTGGGGGTGCGGGGTAGGCGCTAACGCCTGATCACGACCTTGAGGGTGTTGTGCTGGCCGGCCTCGGCGAAGGTGTCGTAGGCGGCCATCATGTCGTGCAGGGCGAAGTCGTGGGTGCCGAACATCTCGGCGGCGATCTTGCCCGACCGGACCCGCTGCAGCAGCAGCGGGACGGTGGTGCCGTCGACCAGGCCGGTCGTGATCGTCACGTTCTTGATCCACAGATTTTCGAGGTGCAGCGTGGTGGGCGCGCCGTGGACGCCGATGTTGGCGATGGTGCCGCCGGGTCGCACTGCCTTGACTCACTGTGAGACGGACGGCGGAACCCGCCTGCGGAGGCTGAGACGATGCCACCATCTCGGGCGCGGGGCTAGCACGTCTCGCGTCGTGGGGCCGGCTTGCGCTGGCCAGGACGGCTTAGGCTGCGCGTCCCGCCACCGGGAGACCATGGCTTCCGCTTTGAGGAGCGGCAGGTGTACCGGCGGCCCCTCCGGGATCCGGCGCCACTGGAGGATCCGCTGGTTAATCCCTCTGACGACCTCGCGCACCTCCTGCTCAGAACGCAGGTCCTGCACCGTCTCGGTCAGCCGCTCGATCTCCTTGCGCAACCTCAGCGGGGTAGGCAAGAGCTCGTCGGCCGACACGCCTTCCCGGCGCAGGTAGTCCCGCAGCCAGGCCTGGCCGTCTTCGGCGGCTCCCCTCCTGGGCAGCGGCTTGCCCGCACCAGGCAGGTTATCGAAGGCACCGCGCTCCGCCGCCTCGTTAATCTGCTGGTCGACCCAGGAGGCGAGGCTGATCTCAGGTGGCTTGCGTTCGGTCATGCGGATTGGCCCTCATAATCATTTTAGATCAGGGCTGAGAGCCGGCGAGTTCGGCGTTGGCGCGGGTGGTGACGATGGCCAGAACGCGACCCGCGGTGGCGAGGTCTTCCGTTTACCTTAGTGGCAACACCACCCGTCATCGGCGACTCCGGAAGGGACAGGCATGGATCGAACCGAGCGTCGGGAGTTCGTGCGGAAGCACCGGACGTGCGTCTTCGGGTACAACCGCAAAAACGACGGGCCCGCCATGACCGTCGTGTACTACGTCCTCGACGGCGACGACCTGCTGATCTCGACCATGGCGGCCCGCGCCAAGGCGCTCGCCGTGCAGCGTAACCCGAAGGTCAGCCTCTGCATCCTCGACGAGCAGTGGCCCCTCACCTACCTGCAGGTCTACGGCGACGCCACGCTCGAGGAGGACTTCGATCAGGCGGCGGACGTGCTGCGCCGGGTTCCGCGCGGCCGCCGGCGCCAGCGCCTTCGCCTACAGCGACGGCGGCGCGGCGCACGTCCACCCCGCGCTGGACCCGTTCGGCGTATCGGTGCGGGAAAGCCGCGACTCCGGCGAGCACCCGCAATGGCGCGGCACACCGCGGCCGACTGCTACGAGCGGCGGGGACGGCGCGGGTACCTGTTCATCATCGGCGACGAGATGGCCGATCCTGGGCAGGACTGGCCGGGCATCTTCGAGGAGATGCTAGGCGCGCCCGTCGTCCTGCGGTCCTACGGGCCGACCTCGGCCGGCATGCGGGGGTATCAGCGGCACGGACCGGCCTCTTTCGGTCAACGACGGGTCTTGCCCGACGCCGACGGCCGGGCGGGCAGGTGCCTGGTCGACAAGCTGCCGGATCCAGCGCATGCGGTCGATGGCCGCCTCGGGCTGGACGGGTCAGCACACCCCCGCTGGGTGATGCCGTCCGGACGGGAGGCTGCGAGGCTCATGGGAGAGCACGGGGAGGGCGTGGTCGGACGACCGGGGCTCATGGTCGCGCGCATCGCCTTGGGCTGCGGCAACTTCGGCGGGGTCGGCTCGGCGCCGGAGTTCTTCGGCCAGGGGCCGACGAGGAGCAGGTGTTCGAGCTGATGGACGCGGCGTATCAGGAGGGCATCGACTGGTTCGACACCGCCGAGCCTACGGCGGCGGCCGCAGCGAGCGGGCGATCGGCCGGTGGATGGCCTCGCGTGGATCCGGCCCCGGCTCACGACCAAGACCTTCAACCCGATGGCGACCGGCGCGGACCACGGCCTGAAGCCAGACCGGATCGCCCGTCAGCTCCGCGCGAGCCTGGACCGGCTCGGCGTGGACCGGGTCGAACTGTACCTGGCCCACGAGTTCGACCCGGACGTACCGCTGGCGGAATCCGCGCCTTCGGCGCCCCAGGCCGACCTAGGGAGCACAGAAAGGATCATCCTTATGGGTAGCGGACGATGGTCGACCAATGTCTACGATGCCGCGGCGCGGTTCCGCGCGGCCACCGGCGCCAGCGCCTTCGCCTACAGCGACGGCGGCGCGGCGCACGTCCACCCCGCGCTGGACCCGTTCGGCGTATCGGTGCGGGAACGCCGCGACTCCGGCGAGCACCCGCATGGCGCGGCACACCGCGGCTGACTGCTACGAGCGGCGCGGACGGCGCGGGTACCTGTTCATCATCGGCGACGAGATGGCCGATCCTGGGCAGGACTGGCCGGGCATCTTCGAGGAGATGCTTGGCGCGCCCGTCGTCCTGCGGTCCTACGGGCCAAGCTCGGCGGCATGCGGGGGCAACGGCACGATCGGGCTGGAGATCCTGGAGGACCTGCCCGACCCGGACACGGTCGTGATCCCGTACGGCGGAGGCGGGCTGACCACCGGCATCGCCAGCGCGGTCAAGGCGCTCCGGCCCGGCACGAAGATCATCACGGCCGAGCCGGACACCGCCGCCGCGATGGCCGCGGCGCTCACCGCCGGGCATCCGGCGGACGTCGACTACCGCGCCTCGTTCGTGGACGGCTCCGGCAGCCGCCGCGTGCTCGACAGCATGTGGCCGCTGGTCGCGCCGCTCGTCGACGAGGCCCTGGCCATCCCGGTCGCCGAGGTCGCCGCCGCCGTGCGCACCCTAGCGGAACGGGTCCGGGTCATCGCCGAAGGCGCGGGCGCGCTCGCTCCCGCGGCTGCGCTGAGCGGCCGGGCCGGGACCGGCAAGGTCGTGTGCGTGGTTTCGGGCGGCAACATCAACCTGGGCAAGCTCGCCGAGATCCTCGGCGGAGCCTCGGGCTAGCCGTGCCGCGGGATAACGTGCGGCGGGATAACGTGCGGCGGGATAACGTCAGGTCGTTCAGGGCCTGGAGTAGCCGGTCGACCTCGGCTGTGGTGTTGTAGTGGATGAAGCCGATCCGGACCGACTTATCCGTGTAGCCGAGCCCCTGGTACAGGCCGAGGGAGTACCACGAGTCGTGCGCCCAGACGCCGATCCGCGCGTCGGCCAGCCGCGCGGCTACGTCTTCGGCGGCCACGCCGTCGACGTTGACCAGGAACGTCGGCACGCGGCCATCCATCCCAGGCCGCCCGTAGACGGTGACCGCGTCGGACAGCCCGTCGAGGAAGCGCTGGCCCAGCGAGCGCTCGTAGGGGGCGATCGCGGCGAAGCCGCCGATCGAGTCGAGGTAGTCGATGGTGGCGCTGAACCCGGCGAGCAGTTCGTACGGGAGCGTGCCGGTCTCGAAGCTGCGCCCCAGCGGGCGGGTGGGCGCCGGGCGGGCCTTGTACGGGCGCCACTGCCCGATCACCTCGGCCCGCCCGCAGGCCACGCCGAGGTGCGGGCCGCAGAATTTGTACGGCGAGCAGATCAGCATGTCGGCGCCGATGGCGCGGACGTCGATCGGCTCGTGCGCCGCGTAATGGACGGCGTCCACCCAGGCGAGCGCCCCGGCCTCGTGGGCGAGCTGGCACACGCGGCGGGCGTCGGTGACCGTGCCGACGGCGTTCGACGCCCAGGCGAACGCGACCACCTTGGTGCGCGGCCCGAGCTTGCGCTCCAGGTCGGCGAAGTCCAGCGTCGTGTCCTCGTGCAGCGCGACGTGCCGTACCACCAGGTCGCGGTCGTGCGCGATCTCCAGCCACGGCGCGACCCCGGCGTCGTGGTCCAGGCAGGACACCAGGATCTCGTCACCGGGCGCCAAGGCGCGCGCGGCGGTCCGTGACAGCGCGAAGTTCAGCGTGGTCATGTTCGGCCCGAAGATCACCTCGTGCGGCTCGCAGCCGAGGAACCTGGCCGCCTTGTGCTCGGCTTCCTCGAGGATCTTCCCGACGCGGATGCTGGTGGCGTAACCCGCGCCCAGGTTGGCGCTGGCTTCCCGGAGCGCTCGCGCGATCGCGTCACCGACTTCGTCCGGCACCTGGGTGCCGCCGGGGGCGTCGAAGAAGGCGAAACCCTGCTGCAGGGACGAGAAGCGAGCCCGGATGGCCGCCACGTCGAGGCTTGCGCCGAGATCCTGGCCAGCGCTGAGCACTTCGGCCACCGGAAGCTCCCTCCCCTGGGGAAATGCACCCCATTGATATCGACTTCACAACTGCCAGCCCGGTCTCACAGTAGTCCCTTGCCTTGGCGTAAACGGCAATGGTTTGATCAGCGTTACGAATTCGGCCGCTGGGGAGGGCGTATTGAGTGTGCTCGAACGCCGTGCCGTGGCGCAAGATCCCGCGGGCGGCCGATCCGGCGGCGTCCAGCCGCCCCGCGCGTACATCGCGACTCCTACATCCACATCGTGAGATATTCCGGGAAATGGAGGCGTATCCCATGAAGGGACGCCTGGTCCTGGCCGCGGCGGCGGTTGGCTCGCTCGCCGTGGCTGGTTGCAGCAGCAGTAGCAGCAGCAGCAGCAGCACCGCCGCGGGTGGCGGAACCACCAGTGCATCCGCCGCCGCCAAGACGTGCGTCGCGTCGGTCGGATTCGAGGGCCCGATCACCGGCCCGGTGGCGCCGCTGGGCACCGAGCAGCTGCACTTCGCGCAGCTCGCGGTGGCGACGGACAACACGGCTAACAAGACGCAGATCACGCTCGTCCAGGGCGACACCCAGCTGAATCCCGCACAGGCGACGACAGTGACCCAGCAGTTCATCTCAAACTCGAGCATCGTCGCCGTGGTCGGTCCGGCGGGCAGCCAGGAAGTCGAGGCGATCGGCGGCCCGATGGGCCGGGCCGGGATGGCCTTCATCTCCGGCTCGGCGACCGCCGTGGCGCTGACGACCGGAAAGTACCCGACGTTCTTCCGCGTGGTGTCGAAAGACAGCGTGCAGGGTCCGCAGGACGCGAACTACATCGTGAAGACCTTGCACCCGAAGTCCCTGATGATCGTCGATGACCAGGAGGCCTACTCGACCGGCCTGGTCAGCGCGATGGTGCCGGTCTTCCAGGCGGCCGGGATCAAGGTCGACCACGAGTCGGTCTCGCAGAAGGTGACCGACTTCTCTTCGCTGGTCGCCAAGGTCACGCCCGCCACGTCGGTGGTGGTATTGCCCTGGCAGGTGGCGGCCAACGCCCAGCAGTTCGGCCGGGACCTGGCCCAGCAGCACAAGACGGCCCTGATCTTCGGCACGGACGGGCTGTTCTCGCCGGGCACGTTCACGATCAACGGCTCGTACGTGTCCTCGTTCGGCCCGGACATCACCGCGATTCCGGCCGACGCGGCGATCGCCTCGGCCGCCAAGGCGAAGTACGGATCGTTCGGCACATTCGGTCCGCCGGTATTCGCGGCCACGCACGTGATCGACGAGGCGATCGCCTTGGTCTGCAAGGCGGGTCAGACCCCGAACCGCAGCAATGTGCTAGCCGCGATCAAGCAGACGAACGAGCCGGCCACGATCCTGGGCCAGCCGATCTCCTTCGACTCCCACGGCGACCTGGTCAACGGCAAGTTCTTCCTGTTCAAGATCGACTCAACCGGCAAGTACCAGCTGATCCCGAGCTCCTGACCGGCTGAACTAGACAGTTGCCCCGCCGCGGGCCACGCTCTATGGGGCTGGCCCGCGGCGGAGCGCGTCGTGATGGTGATGGCGGGAGTCGTACCGGATGAGCTTCTTCTTCCAGGAACTGGTGAACGGCATCACCACGGGCGCGCTCTATTCGCTGGTCGCGCTGGGCTTCTCGATGGTGTACGGGGTCCTGAAGCTACTCAACTTCGCGCACGGCGACCTGTACATGATCGGGGCGTACATCGGCTTTTTCGTGATCCAGTGGTTCGGCGGCGCGGCCCACGTGAACATCCCGGTGCCGCTGCTGCTGGCGATCATGTTCTTGCTGGCGGCGGGCGTCTCCGGCGGACTCGGCGTCGCGATCGAGCGGTTCGCCTACCGGCCGCTGCGGGATGCGCCGCGGATCGCTCCCCTGATCACCGCGATCGGCATCTCGTTCTTCCTGGAGAACGCGGTCCTGCTGCTGTTCGGCGCTCAGTACCGCATCTACAACACGCCGGAGTTCATCTCGCTCTCCAGCGGCATCCGGATCGGATCGGTCACCATCGACACCGTCCAGATCATGGTCGTGGTCCTGAGCGTCGCGCTGATGGCCGGCCTGCAGCTGCTGGTCAACCGGACCAAATGGGGCAAGCAGGTGCGGGCGGTGGCGGCCGACCGGGAGGCCGCCGAGATGCTGGGGATCAACGTGAACTTCACGATCTCGATGACGTTCTTCCTCGGCTCGGCCCTCGCGGGCGTGGCCGGCGTCATGGGCGGCCTGCTGTTTAACCAGGTGACGAACACGATCGGGTTCATCGTCGGGCTCAAGGCGTTCACCGCGGCCGTGGTCGGCGGGATCGGGTCGCTGCCGGGCGCGATGCTCGGCGGCCTGCTGATCGGCCTGGCGGAATCGTTCACCATCGGCTACATCTCCTCTACGTACTCCAACCTGCTGGTGTTCGCGCTCCTGATCATCGTGATGCTGGTGCGGCCGAGCGGGCTGCTCGGCCAGGCCCAGCTGCAGAAGGTGTGAAGCGCCGATGAGCGTGGAATCGCAGGGGCCGCAGGTCGGGGCCGACGAATGGGTCGCCAGGCAGGCACACCGGCGCGAGTACCTGCCGTCCTGGCTGGGCCGTGCGCAGCGGGCAGGCGAGCGGGTCGGCTGGTGGCCCAAGCTGGCGGTCGCCGGGCTGGCCGGGCTGGCGCTGCCGCTGCTGGGCCTGGGCGGCTTCCAGCTCCAGGTCGGGATCGACGCGCTGGTGATCGCGCTGCTGGCGGTGGGGCTGAACATCGTGGTGGGCTGGGCGGGGCTGCTCGACCTCGGCTACGTCGCGTTCTTCGGCTTCGGCGCGTACGGATACGCGCTGCTCTCCTCGGCCCAGCTCGGCACCACGGGCATCCATCTGCCGTACTACCTGTCGCTGCCGATCGTGATGATCGGCGCGGCGATCCTCGGGCTTTGCGTCGGGCTGCCGTCCCGGCGGCTGATCGGCGACTACCTGGCCATCGTGACGTTGTTCTTCGGCGAGGCGTTCGTCGAGTTCACCAACAACGTGGCCCCGAGCAAACTCGGCGGCCCGAACGGGATCACCTCCATTGACCCGATCAAGGTCTTCGGGGTCCAGCTGACGACCAACGCCAGCTATTTCTACCTGCTGGTGATCGTGCTGGTGGTCACGATGGCGGTGCTGCGGCTGCTCGAGCTCTCGCGCACCGGGCGGGCCTGGCGCGCGGTCCGCGAGGACCCGCTGGCGGCCGCCGCGATGACCATCCCGGTCAACCGGGTGAAGCTCTTGGCGTTCGCGTGCGGCGCCATGGTCGCGGCGCTGGCCGGCACGATCTACGCCGCACAGCAGGCGAGTGTGTTCCCGACCGACTTCGACACCCCGATCCTGATCTTGATCTACGCCGGGCTCATCCTCGGCGGGGCCGGCAGCATCGCGGGCGCGGCCACCGGCGCACTGGTGGTGATGGTCATCTACGACGGCTTGCTGCGCAGCCCCGCCGAGGCCAGCGTCCTGTTCTACGGGCTGACCCTGCTGACCCTGCTGGCCAAGCTGCGCCCGTGGCGGCGGCTGGCCGTGGTCCTGGCCGCGACGGTCGCTCTCGGCTTCGCGGCGCACGCCATCGCCCGGGCCGTGTCGGCGAGCGCCGTGGCAGGCGGGCCGCATTCCGGCGGCTGGATCGCCAGCGCGCTGCGCGACTGGGTGATCGTCCCTGCTAACGCGCAGACACTCGGGAACTTCGGATTCGTTGTGCTGATCTGCCTGCTAGTGGCGCTGGTGCAGGTCAGCAGCCGCTGGCGGACGATCCTGCTGCCACCGACCCTCTACCTGGCCTCGTTCGTGTGGGAGACCAGGCTGGTGGTGGAGCCCTCGATCACGCGGCAGCTGATGATCGGTGCGATCCTGATCGTGATGATGAACGCCCGGCCGCAAGGGCTGCTCGGCCAGCGGCGCGTCGAGGTCCCGACGTGACCGCGGAGTCCGAGGCGGCCCCGGTCCTCGAGCTGGACCAGCTCTCGCTGGCCTTCGGCGGACTGAGCGCTCTTGCCGGGCTGGACCTGCGGGTCAGCGACCGGGAGGTGGTGAGCGTGATCGGGCCGAACGGCGCGGGCAAGACCACGGTCTTCAACGTGATCACGGGCGTCTACCAACCGAGCTCGGGGGATGTCCGGTTCGCCGGGGAGTCGATCGCGGGCCAGTCACCCCACGTCATCGCCCGGCTGGGGGTCGCGCGCACGTTCCAGACCTTGCGGCTGTTCATGAACATGTCCGTGATCGAGAACGTGATGGCCGCCACTTACGGCGGCACCAAGGCCATGCCATGGGAATCGGTGCTGCGGCTGCCCCGGGCCCGGCGCGAGGAGCGCGAGGTGCGGGCGCTGGCCGAGGAGGTGCTGTCGTTCTTCGGCCAGCGGCTCGCCGGGTACCGCTGGGATCAGCCCGCCTACTCGCTGTCGTACGCGAACCGGCGACGGCTCGAGATCGCCCGGGCGCTCGCGACCCGGCCGCGGCTGCTGCTGCTCGACGAGCCGACCGCCGGGATGAACCCCGTCGAGACGCACGAGGTCACCGAGCTGATCGGGCGGCTCCGCGACGAGCGGGGGGTCGCGATCCTGGTGATCGAGCACGACATGCACGTGGTGGCCGGCTGTTCGGACCGGGTGGTCGCGCTCGACCACGGCGTCAAGATCGCCGAGGGCGGTTTCGACCAGGTCGCGGACCACCCAGCCGTCGTCGAGGCCTATATGGGGCGCCATCCGGAGGATCTGGCGGAGACCGAATGACGACCCCCCCGAACCCCCCCGAGGACCAGGTGCTGCTGAGGCTGGACCAGGTCACCACCTACTACGGTCAGATGCGGATCCTGGAGGGGATCTCGCTGCACGTCGACGCGGGCGAGCTGGTCTGCCTGCTCGGCGGGAACGCGTCCGGCAAGTCCACGACGCTGAAGACCATCCTGGGGATCGTCCGGCCGCGCGCCGGACGGGTGCTGCTGAATGGCCAGGACGTCACGCGATGGCCGGTGCCTCAGCGCATCGCGGCCGGGCTCGCCATCGTGCCGGAAAACCGCCGCCTGTTCGGCCAGCTGACGGTGCGGGAAAACCTGGAGCTCGGCGCCGTGCTGCGCAAGGGCGGGCCGCCCGCCGAGGACTTCGACCGGATCCACGAGCTGTTCCCGCGGCTGCTCGAGCGGCGCAGCCAGCTGGCGGGTACGCTGTCGGGCGGTGAGCAGCAGATGGTCGCGATGGGCCGGGCGCTGATGTCCCACCCGCGGCTGCTGCTGATGGATGAGCCGTCGATGGGACTGTCTCCCGCGCTGGTCCTGCAGAACTTCCAGATCATCAAGACCATCCACGCCTCTGGCGTCGCGGTCCTGATGGTCGAGCAGAACGCGACCATGGCGCTGTCCATCGCCGACCGCGGCTACGTCCTGTCGACCGGGGAGATCGTGCTGGAGGGCCCCGCCGCGGAATTGCTCCGCGACGAGGAACTCAAGCGCGCCTACCTGGGGCGGTAACTACTGCTCACTGAAACCCCTCCGCAGTGGGCCGTCTTGCCGGTTGTGGCCGGTATGTGACCTGTCTGTTGCGTGTTGTGCATTGTGCGGGATGCTGCTGGAGGTCCACAGTTAGCGCACCGGTGATTGTGATCGCCGGTGCACCCCAGGTGCCGCCAGTCACTGCCTAGTTCTGCGAGACCCTTCAGTGAGGTCCAAAACCAGTTTTGCGGGGCTGGCGGCTACCCGGGACGCACGGATCGTCAACAGGGCCTTGCGCTTCGAGCGCCGCACAGTGAGCTGACGACAGCGTCCCGGTTCCGTCAGTTAAAAGGGTGCCTCCCCACTGAGTTAGCAGCGAGGAGGCTGTGATGAAGTATGCCCCAATCCAGGTTCTGCCGGATGTCCCGGCCGCGGCGTGTTCGCCGGCATCCACTGGGCTGTCGCTGATCACGTGGCGTGCGTGGTCGACATGGCCGGGCGGATCCTGGACCGTTTCAGCGCCGCTCATGACAGGGCGGGCATCGAGATGCTGATCGCGCGGCTGCGCCGTCAGGGGTCACCGAGGTCGCGATCGAGCGGGGCGGCGGCGTGCTCGTCGAGGCGCTGCTGGCGGCCGGCCTGACCGTGGTCGTGGTCAGCTCCCACCGGGTGAAGAACCTGCGGCGCGATACCGGTCCGGCGGCGGCAAGGACGACCGGTTCGATGCGTTCGTGCTGGCCGACACGCTGCGCACGGACCGGGCGCGGCTGCGGCCGCTGGTCCCGGACACCCCCGCGACCCTGGCGCTGCGGGCGGCGGTACGGGCCCGCAGGACCTGGTCGCGCACCGGGTGGCAGCGTGCAATCAGCTGCGAGCCCACCTGGCCGTGGCGTTCCCCGCCGCGGTCGGGCTGTTCTTCGACCTGGCCAGCCCGATCAGCCTGCGGTTCCTGGCCAGCTTCGGCAGCCAGGCCGCCGCTGCCGGTCTTGATGAGCAGGCAATCGCTGCCTGGCTGAAGACCATCCCGGAGCGGGGCAAGACGGCCCCGGCCAGCGTGCTGTGCGCCCGGCTGCGGGCCGCGCCTGATGGCGTCACCGGGGAAGAAGGTGCCGCGCACGCGGTCATCACCGCGGCCCTGGCCGCAACGGTCGGCATGCTCGCCGCCCAGATCAAGGTCCTAGAGGCCGGGATCGGCATCCAGCTGACCGCCCACCCCGACGCGCACATCTTCACCTCCCTGCCCCGGGCCGGCAGGCTGCGCGCCGCCCGGCTGCTGGCCGAGATCGGGGACTGCCGGTCCCGCTACCCCGGCCCGCAGTCCCTGGCCGCACTGGCCGGGGTCACCCCGGTCACCCGCGAGTCCGGCACGCATACCTCGCACGCCTTCCGGTGGGCCGTCAACCGCCCGCTCCGCGACGCCGTTGCAGCTTCGCGGACGGCTCCCGGCACGCCAGCCCCTGGGCTGAGTCCGTCTACCAGGCCGCCCGCAGCCGCGGCAAGGACCACCCGCACGCGATCCGCGTCCTGGGCCGCGCCTGGATCATCATCATCTGGCGCTGCTGGCAGGAAGGCACCGCCTACGACCCCGCCAAGCACACCGCCCTCCAGCACATCCTGGCCCGGCAGGCCGCGCAGGCAGCCACGGCCTGCCCCGGGGACACCCCGTGACCGCCGCGCTCACCTCCGCGCTGCGCGCCTGCGCGGCCGGCTTCTACCCCAGCGAGGCCGCACCGGACTGCTCATCAGCCACGGCGGCTTCCTGGACCGCCCCGACTTCGGCGCCTTCATCCACGCCGGCACCAGCATCACCGACGGCACCACCGAGATGGCCGCGATCAACTGGCAGGACATGATCACCGCCCTCCACGAGGGGCGCCTCCCTGTCTGCGGCGGCGAGCAGCGCATCCTCCGCATCGCCGCCAGCATCGCCGGCGGTACCCCCGTCACCCTGCGCGACGCCATCCCCGGCCTGGACGACCGGAACCTGAAACTAATCATCACAGCCATCCGGCACGCCGCCGGGCACCGCCCGCCGCACCTCTAGCATCACAAGCACCAGGCAAGACCAGGCCCCGCCGGCCACCCCGGCGGGGCCTGACTCAGTTCAGCGAGCCGTTAAAACCTGCACCGCCCTCAAGGTCCTCACAGGGCACTGGTTTACGTAGGCCTGCTGGGAGAGCGGGTGGTCCGGGCCGAGGATGAGCGGGGTGTTCGCGCTTTCCGCCGCTTGCTTCTGCGCGGCCAGCTGTGAACCCGGCGTGGCGTAGAGCACGTGGACCGACGCGTTTCCGCTGCCGCGAGGTTGTACCGGCGCCACCGCGGCCGGATTGCCCTGCGCGTCGGTGACCCAGAGTTGGAAGTCGTCGTACTTGAAGAGCTGGATGTCCACGATCGGCGTGGGATAGTGGTGCACCCCGGCCGGTTCCTGGGCCGCCGACGGCGCTCCGGCGGTGGCCGAGCCTGCGGCGACGGCCGGCTGCTGGCCCGCGGCTGGCGGCGTGCTCGCGGCCGAGGGCTGGCCCGCGGCCGGGGTGGCATCCTGTGCCCCTGGTGAGCCGTCCCCGGCCGAGGGAGGATCGAGGGCATCCTGGAAGTCGTCCGTGGCCTGGGCAGAGACCTGTGCACTTTGCGCGCCGCTTTGCGGCAGCACGCCGGTGTGGAACGTGGGCTGAAGCGGCACGCCGGCGTTGAAGATCGAGTCGGTCCACTTGGCGACCCCGGCGGCGTCCTGGATGGGCGTGTCCAGCAGGCCGTTGGGGTCGAGTTCCTGCTTGATCTCCGGCGCGAGCAGGTCATACAGCCGCTTGGCGTTCTGCCGCAGCAAGTCGATTTTGACCGGGTCAGCGCAAAATTGAGCTGACCATTCCACGCCTGCCAAATTCCGCACCAGGAACCAGCCCTGGGCGTCTTTCATCCACAGGGCGCCGCCATGATGATCCTGGTACGGCGGCGATCCGTAGACCAGGCCGGTCGCCCCGGCCGCGATCTGGTTCATCTTGTTACGCGCCGCCACGTACTCGGGCGAGTCTGCCCGCGTCGGGTGGTCAGGGACGTTGATGTCCCACTTGTGGTCTTCGGACTCTGAATGGACGGAGCCGGCGCTGGTCATCGGGGTCCCCCTCAGGATTTGTGCAGCGTGCCGACCGTGATGTGCGGCCAGCTCAGGGTGTTGAAGTTCAGCAGCACGATCTGCGAGTACTGCATCTGGGTGGGCGCCGTCTGGCCCTGGAGCGTCTCCAGCCAGAACGTGGCGCTGACGCTGGCCGTGACCGCGTTCGGGCCCTGGGGGCCGCCCTTCAGGAAGGCGGTGTTCGCGGTCCCGCCGCCGGGCACTGGGGTATCACCGGTGGTCACGTGCAGGGTGGTGGTGGAGGTGATGTGCTGGCCCGCGAGCGCCGCGTGCAGGACGCTGTTGGGGTCGTTGACCATAGCCTGCGTGACGCCGGTCAGCCCGCCGCCGGAGGTCCGGAAGCTGGTCTTAGTGGTCAGCGTTTGCTCGGGGAAGTCGATCGTGGCGTTCGGCTGGCCGATCGTGAAGGGCTTGATGCTGGCAGCCGGGATCGACGGGCCCGTGGCCGCGGTGCCGGCGGTGCCCTGGACCAGGATCGTGGTCCCGTGCGGGATGGAGGCCATCCGGGCCACGGTGGGGGGCACGTTAGGGTCGCTCGTCTTCGGCACCGCCACCCACAGGCCCGGCTCGATGTGCAGCCCCGCTTTCAGGTTGGCGTCGGAGATCTGCTGCAGATAGGTCAGGCCGAACATGTTGATATCGGGCTGCAGCAGGCCGCGGTTGGGAATCGATCCGCTGATCGCGGAGAACTCCAGTTGCTCGCTGGTCACGTTGAGCTCGAGGAAGCGATCCTGGTTCGGCGTGTGGTTAGGCCGCCAGATGACGTTGAAACCCCGGCCACTCCACTTCCCCACGAGCCCGGCGAGCGGGCCCAGCGGGCTGGCCACCTCCGGGAACGGCTGCTGAACCGCGTTCTCCACCGCCGGCAGCGGCTGAAATGAGAAATCCGGCGAAAGATCCATGAAACCCCCCAAGCCCGAGCTTGACCAGCACGCGGTAATTCATCCGTCACTCAGGTACGGACGCTCAACATTCGACCCGTGGCCGTGTCATTGTCAAGGGCCCAGATCCGGGATGGGCGCTATTGACAAGCGGGCCGCCGGGCGGCTAGATGGCGGTAATGATGGCCCTGGAGGGGGAATCATGGCCGAGGCAATCATCACACCGGTGCGGGACCAGACGGCGGCAGAGCCCGGCCCGATCACGGCGGACATGGGCATGATCGTGGCGCGGGCGGCCGCCGGCCATGGCCTCCTCAGTCTTCCATGTCATCGAGATGCGCTTCCAGTGTGTCCAGACGATCGGCCCAGGCGGCCCGGTAGGGCGCCAGCCACTCGTCGATCTCGCGGAGCGGATCGGTCCGGAGCCGGTACAGGCGCCGCTGGCCGTCGCCCCGCACCTCGACCAGGCCCGCATCGCGCAGCACCCGCAGGTGCTTGGATACGCCGGGCTGGCTGATGCCAAGCGCAGACACCAGGTCACCGACGGCCTGCTCCCGCTCGCGCAGCAGGTCGAGGATCAGGCGCCGGTGCGGCTCTGCCAAGACCTCGAACATGTCACTCATATAACCAGTGAGAAATATAACTGTCAAGAAATATTAGAAGCCTGCCCGGAGGCTGATGTGCCTTCGGCCTGGCCTCGGCCGCGGACCAGCGGCAGGAAGACCTCGTCCACGATCTCGGTGAGGATGGCGTCTGGCGCGGCCGGGATGCCGCACGTCACGTACTCGTTGCGCAGCATCGTCAAGATCCTCGACGGCGGCCGAACGGGCAACGCTTGGCCGTAGCACTCTGACACGGGATCTGGCCAGACCTACTGGTACGCCGATTCCGCCAGACTCGTCGGCGGCGCCTGTCGAGGCGGTCCGTCATGGAGGACTCCTCGCACGTTTCTTTAATTAAGAATTTTTAGTGATAGAGTCTTGGCATGAGCCTACCGCCTGGCGGCCCGGACCTCGCCTCGCTGAGCAGCCTGGACGATCCGGTGCGCCGCCGCCTATACGAGATCGTGACCCGGCTGGCCAGGCCGGTGGGCCGGGACGAGGCGGCCGCCGCGGCCGGGGTCGGCCGGGCGCTGGCCGTCTACCACCTCGACAAGCTGGTCGAGTCCGGACTGCTGACGGCGTCCTACCAGCGGCCGGCCGGGCGGAGCGGGCCGGGGGCCGGGCGGCCCGCCAAGCTGTACGCCAGGTCGGACCGCGAGTTCGCGATCAGCGTGCCGCCTCGGGAGTACGAGCTAGCGGCGCGGCTGCTCGTCCAGGTCGTCGAGTCCGATACCAGCGGGCGCAGCCGGGCCGCCCTGGCCGAGGCCGCCCATCGGCTCGGCGCCGAGCTTGGGGGCGGGTCCCGTCCGGGCCCCGGCGGCCGGGACGTGGCCGGCCGAGACGTGGAAGGCGCGCTGGCACAGCAGGGATACGAGCCAAGCCGCGACGGCGATGGCGTTATCCGGCTGCGGAACTGCCCGTTCCACCAGCTGGCGGAGCGGCACCGGGACGTGGTTTGCGGTATGAACCTGGCGCTGGTCGAGGGGCTGGTCGCGGGCCTGGGCGCGGAAGGCTGGCAGCCGGCTCTGGATCCCCGGCCTGGTCACTGCTGCGTCGCGATCGGCGGTGACCAGCGATGACGGCCGAGCCCTGCACATCGCGCGGCACACCGCAGGCATCGACGTGGACGCGGCCCGGCAGGCGGCAGCCGATTTCCTTTCCGCGCTGGGGATTGACGTGGACCGGGAGGACCTGCGGGAGACCCCGGCGCGGATGGCGCGCGCCTACGCCGAGCTGCTCAGCGCGCAGCCGCTGCGGCTGACCACGTTCGCCAACGACGAAGGCTATGACGAGCTGGTGCTGGCCCGGGCGATCCCGTTCCGCACCGTCTGCGAGCACCACCTGCTGCCGTTCTCCGGCGTCGCGCACGTCGGTTACCTGCCCGGCGAGCGCATCGTCGGGCTGTCCAAGCTGGCCAGGCTGGTGGAGCATTTCGCGGCCAGGCCCCAGGTCCAGGAGCGGCTGACCAAACAGGTCGCCGACTGCCTGGCCACCCGTCTTCGCGCCCCCGGCGTGGGCGTGGTGCTCGAGGCCGAGCACTCCTGCATGACGCTGCGCGGGGTGCGGGCGCACGGCGCGAAGACGGTCACTTCGGCCCTGCTGGGCACGCTGCGGGCCGACCCGCGCAGCCGGGCGGAGTTCTTCGCCCTGGCCGGCGTGCCCAGCTGAGGACACGCCAGAAAGGATCACGACATGACCGATCCACTCGATGACCTGAGACGAGAGGAGAACGGGAATGAGCACGAGCAGTGATTACGTGATCGCCGGAGCGGGCCTGGCGGGGGCGAAAGCCGCGGAGATCCTGCGCGATGAGGGATTCGACGGTCCGGTCGTGCTGATCGGCGATGAGACCGAACGGCCACGTCGAGGCCGATGCGGTCGTCGTCGGCGTCGGGATCACGCCGAACAGCCAGCTGGCCGAGGCGGCCGGGCTGGAAACCCGTAACGGCGTCGTCGTCGACGCGCGGCTGCGGTCCTCCGACCCGGACATCTACGCCGCCGGGGACGTGGCCAATGCCTACCACCCGGCGCTCGGCAGGCACATCCGGGTCGAGCACTGGGCCAACGCGCTGCATCAGCCGCAGGCGGCCGCCCGGGCGATGCTCGGCCAGGACCTCGCCTACGACCGGGTGCCGTACTTCTACACCGACCAGTACGACCTGGGCATGGAATACGCCGGCTACGTCGAGCCAGGCGGCTACGATCAGGTTGTCTTCCGCGGCGACGTGAAGCGCCGCGAGTTCATCGCGTTCTGGCTGGCCGGCGGCCGCGTGCTGGCCGGCATGAACGTCAACATCTGGGACGCCAGCGAGATGATCCAGGCCCTGGTGCGCAGCGGCCGCACGGTAGATCCGGCCCGGCTCGCCGACCCGGGCCTACCCCTGGAGGAGCTGGCCAGCGACTGACCTGACCGAAGGTCCTCTAGGTGCCGGACAGCCAGACGAAGCTCCAGGGGGGCAGGTCGATCTGGCCTTCGCGGATGTCGAGCCGGCCGGCGCTTGAGTGCACGTGGACGGGGTTGCGGAGGCCGGCCCGGGCGATCAGGCCGGCGTCGGCTGACTGGGGCGCGTCGCTGAAGTTGGTCAGCGACAGGAACGGCGCGCTGCGCGGGTGCGACCGGCGATAGGACAGCACGCTGCGGTTCTCGGTCGGCAGGATCTCGGTGCTGCCGCCGGCCCGCAGCGCGAGCAGCGAGCGCCGCGCGTCGGCCAGCCGCTTGATCGCGCCGAACATCCGGCCTTCCAGCGAGTCCGGGTCGTGCCGCCGCCCGGCCAGGTGCCAGTCCATCAGCGGCCGGTGCATCCAGCGGTTGTCGTGCGCGTGCGAGGGATCGCCGACCCACCCGGCGTCGCTGCGCATGGCCAGTTCGTCGCCCATGTAGATGAGGGGAATGCCGCCGAAGGAGAAGGCGATGGCATACATCGCCTCTAGCCGCCTGATGGCGGTGGTGAGCCCGCCCGGGTCGCCGGTCCCGCTCGAGCGCGGCCTCGATGCCGCACAGGGACGCGGCCATGCCGGAGGTGCGGGCGTCGCCGGTGGCCGGGTTGTCCTGGAACAGCGCGCCGCGGCCGAACGAGCCGGGGAAGCGCCCGGCGTAGAAGTCGGCCAGGAAGCGCCGGTGGGCGAAGCCGTCGATACCCGCGGCGGCGGCATCGGCGTCGGACACCGCCCACCCGATGTCGTCATGGCAACGGACGTAGGTGACCCAGGACGCCAGCGCGGGCGCGCCGCGGCGGCGCGAGAGCGCCCGCTCGGCCAGCCGGACATCACGGGTGGCCAGGCTCGACCAGAGCATCACCATGAGCTGGTTGTCGTAGGCCAGGTCGCACTCCGGGCGGAACCGGTCATGGCCGCCGAGGTACTGGGCCAGCATCTCCGGGCTGACGATCGCCTCGGCCTTCAGCACCAGGCCGGGCGCGGCCAGCCGGGTCAGCGCCCGGAACGCCTGCAGCAGCAGGTGAGCCTCGGGCTGGTTCTGGCAGTCGGTGCCCATCCGCTTCCACAAGAACGGCACCGCGTCGAGCCGCAGTACGTCGATGCCCCGGTTGGCCAGGGCGAGCATGGTGCCCAGCATGGCCCGGAACACCGCCGGGTTGGCGTAGTTCAGGTCCCACTGGTACTCGTGGAAGCTCGTCCATACCCAGCCCAGGCCGCTTACCTGGGTGAAGCTGCCCGGAGCGGTGTCGGGAAACACCTCGGGCAGCGTGCGCTCGTAAGCGTCGGGCTCGGTGCGGTCCGGGTAGACCAGGTACATCTCGCGGTAACCGGGCTCGCCGGCGAGCGCCTTACGGGCCCATTCGTGCTCCCGCGCGGTGTGGTTGAGCACCAGGTCGACGCACAGGGCCATGCCGCGCTCGTGCAGGTCGCCCGCCAGCGCCTGCAGGTCGGCCATGGTGCCGATCCGCGGGTCCACCTGGTCGTAGTCGGCCACCGCGTAGCCGCCGTCGCTCTCCCCGTCGCGCGGCCGCAGCAGCGGCATCAGGTGCAGGTAGGTGACGCCCAGCTCCGCCAGGTAGTCCAGGTGCTGGCGGACCCCGGGCAGCGTGCCGGCGAACCGGTCGGCGTAGCAGACGTAGCCGATCATGCGGGAGCGCTGGAACCAGGCCGGGTCGATCTCCCGGCGGCGGTCGAGCCGCCGCAGGCCCGCCGGGCGCGCGGCGGCCGCGTGCAGCGCGTCGAGCACCAGCCGGGTCGCGAGCTTGGGGACGTCCGTCACGCCGCCGTAGAGCTGGCCGAGCGGCCCGGTGATGTCGAAGGACAGGGTCTCGAGCCGCGTCAGGAACGCGTCGGCCTCCACTGGGCCTAGCCGCGACCGCGCTTGAAATTCCACCGCGGGACCCAGTTCGGGCACGCACGACTCCTCGGGTCACGGGCTGGCGGCGAGCAGCCAAACTGATCTCGATGGCGACGATAGCCGCACCGGCCCGCAGGATGCTAGCACCGCCGTCCGCTAGCTGTGTCGTGCCCGTGCCGGGCTGGCGATTACCGGCCGGGGAGCTTGGCGCCCATGAGCCGCCTGAGCCGCAGGATTTCGGTGTCCCGCGCGTCGAGCACCGGCTCGATGACGTTCATCGCGGCGTGGACGGCGGTCTCGAGATCGCCGGAAATGCCATAGCGCAGGAAACTGCGGCCCAGCGCCCGCCGGAGCCGTTCCGCGGTCACGGCCAGCAAATCGGCGGGCTCTTTATGCGGGTTCCGGGGTCCGGCTTTGCGCGGGCCGCTTTCCCTGGCGCGGCGCCGCGATTGGCGCGGCCGGCCACGCGGCCGCCCGAATCCGGCCGGCGGCCACGCCCGGCCGGGCGGCCGAAGGGGCCGGACGACGGGATTACTTCGGGCTCGGAACTGCCCGAGGTGGTGCTGTCAGGCACCGCGAACAACGGCGTCATCGCCCACGGCTGCGGCGACGCCGGGGCGCCGCGCCGCCGCTTTGGTAGGGTCGGCTCCGGGAGCATTGGCGTGACCTTCCTGGCAAAGGATTGTCGTCTCAGCGCTAATGCTCCCCCTTTGTGGCCGTCATATCACAGATGTCCAGGTCGCACGGCGTGTCATTCCTGCTCCGCAGGGTGCCTTCCGGCTCTATCCGGGCATATTCCGACGACAATTACTATCGAATATTTGTGCGTACGAATGGCGTTCAGGCGATCACCGATCCGGGTTCACCGCGCCCGGTCCCGGTTCCGCGCGCCGGGCGATTTCCACGTGCGGGCGAGAAAGCCATAGCGCCCATTCCGCGCTAATCTCGCCGGCCGTGGTCAGCAGTAGCGGCAGATAGTCATGCAGCAGCCGCTGCACGGTCGTCTCGGCCGCGTGCACGGTGACGTTCATCGCGGCCCGGACGGCCCCGGTCCCGTCCCGGACCGGGACGGCGACCGAACGGACGCCGGGCGCGAGTTCCTCGTCGGCCAGCGCCCAGCCCCGGGCACGGACCTCGGCCAGCTCGTCGCGCAGCTGGCCGGGCGACCAGCCGATGTAGGGCGGCAGCCCGGAACGGCTCGGCTGGGACAGCACGGCCGGGACCTGGTCCGGCGGCAGGGCGGCGAGCAGGACCTTGCCCTGCGAGGTCTGCACCGCCGGGAAGTGGGTGCCGATCTCCACCCGCAGCGCGATCAGCTTGGGCACCGAGACGCGGGCCACGTAGACGATGTTGGAGCCGTCGAGCTGGGCCATGGACGACGACTCGCCGGTGCGGGCCACCAGCGACTCCAGGTGCGGGCGGGCGATATCCCACAGCCCAAGCACGCTCACATATGCCATCCCCAGGTTCAGTACCTTCGGGGTCAGCTCGAAGGTCCCGCCGCAGGACCGGACGTAGCCGAGCTCTTCCAGGGTGAGCAGCAGGCGGCGGGCGGTCGGCCGCGCCAGGCCGGCCGCGGCCGCCACCTCGCTCAGCGACATGCTGCGGTGATCCGCGCCGAACGAGGCCAGGATGTCCAGCCCGCGCGCCAGCGCCTCGACGAAGTCCGGCCCGCGGCCCCGACCCGCCATGCCCGGGTTAGCCCTCGCCGAAGATGCTGCCGCGCGCGCCGTGCGTGGACTCGGACTTGAACTCGGTGTACTGGTACGGGTTGTCCAGCACCTCGGTGGTGGGCAGGTCCGGGTTCATCCCGGCCGCCCAGGCCTCCTCCCCGAGCGCGGACCGCAGGTAGTCGACGGTGGCCTCGGCAGCCCGCCGAATCGCGCCAAGGTCGGCCCCGACCAGCCGGTTCTCGTGCTTGACGATGCGGCCGTTCACCAGGACCGTGTGCACGTCGCCGCGCTGCGCCTGGAAGGCGACGTGGCCGTACGGGTTCAGCAGCGGGAACGAGACCGGCGAGGCGTCGTTCTTAATCAGCACCACGTCGGCCTTGCGGCCCGGCTCGAGGCGGCCCAGGTCGTCGCGGCCCAGGGCGCGGGCGCCGCCCCGGGTGGCCCAGTCGACCACGTGCTCGGCCCGCAGCGCGTGGTGGGTGACGGTCTCCCCCTTCATGTGCGCCTCGAGGTGTTCCCTGGCCCGGTCCGCGCCGAGGGTGGTGCGCATCGCGGAGAACAGGTCGCCGCTCCACCACACGCTGGTGTCCATGGACAACGCGACCGCGATGTCGTGGCGGCGCACCTGCCAGGTCGGCGGGTAGCCCTGTCCCGCGCTCTGCTCCGATTCGGTGGACACCGAGATGGTGCCGCCGGTGGCGGCGATGCGCTGGTAGGAGTCGGTGGAGAGGGTGGCCGTGTGCACGTATATGTTCTCGGGGTCATGAACCCGTTCTCGTGCATCAGCCGGATGCCGTCGTCGTTGGTGGCGCCCCACACCCCGGCGTGGGTGGTGACGGGCAGGCCAGCTCGCGGGCCGCCTCGAAGGCCGCCCGCTCCGGGAACGCCGGGTCGCCGGTGACGTCGAAGGCGAGCTGGTACCCGAGCATGTCGCTCGCCGGGTGCCCCGAAGAACGACCGCACGGCGGGGTCGGCGGTCCACTCCCAGGGGCCGGCCTGGATGTTGCCGTAGGCCAGGACGAACCGCCCGGGCACCGCGCGCAGCGCGTCGAGCGCGGCCTCGGCGTGGTCGGGAGTCTGAAGGTTGTGCGACCAGTCCACCGTGGTGGTGACGCCCGCCTCCAGGGATTCCCAGGCGGAGACCAGGTTGCCCGCACCGATGTCCTCGGGGCGGAATTCCGGCCATGCTCCAGGTAGTTCCAGACGAAGTACTGGGTGAGGGTCCAGTCCGCGCCGTAGGCGCGCATCGCCGTCTGCCACATCTGCCGGTGGGTGTCGATCATCCCCGGCATCACGATGCCACCGCTGGCGTCGATCTCGAGCGCGCCCTCCGGCGCATCAGCGCGGTCCCACCGCGGCATCCGGTCGCCGGTCACCAGCACGTCCGCGTCGACTAGGACCGTGTGGGCGTCGTCCATGGTGAGCACCGTGCCGCCGCGCAGCACCACCGGGCGGCGATCTTGCCCAACGCTGTCACCTCGTCGGGATTCGCCATTGAAACCTCCGGATTTCCACGCGGACGAGCGTCCGCTAGACGACGGTTTAGCCGGCTGGTGCCACTGTCGGCCATCCTCGTTCAGGCTGTCAAGGGTTTCCGGAGGCGACAGCCTTGACAGGGGATATTGCACGCCTAGACTGGTCGATGCCGGTGATCATGGACGCATGTCCGCATGACGGACAATATGACGAGAGGACACATCGTGGACCAGGCAGGAGGGCCGCTGGCCGGGCTGCTGGTGGCGGACTCTTCCCGGATCCTGGCCGGCCCGTACGCGACGATGCTGCTGGCCGACATGGGGGCCGAGGTGGTCAAGGTCGAGGGACCGGGCGGGGACGACACCCGTACCTGGCAGCCCCCGGTCCGGGACCGCATCTCGACGTATTACCTCGGGGTCAACCGCAACAAGCGCTCGATCGCGCTGGACCTGCGCGACGACGGCGACCTGGCCGCGGCGCGCGAGCTCGCGCGCGGGCCGACGTGTTCATCGAGAACTTCAAGCCGGGCGGCCTGGCCCGCTTCGGACTGGATTACGAGGCTGTCTCCGCCGCCAACCCGGCCATCGTGTACGCCTCGATCAGCGGCTTCGGCACCAGCCCCAAGGGAGCGGCGCTGCCCGGCTACGACCTCATCGTGCAGGCTATCTCCGGCCTGATGAGCGTGGACGGGAGATCCGGACGGCGAGCCGTACCGGGCCGGGGTGGCCGCGTTCGACGTCATCTCCGGGCTGCACGCCACCATCGGGATCCTGGCCGCGCTCAACCACCGGTACGAGACGGGCCGCGGCCAGCAGATCGAGATCAGCCTGCTGGCGTCGGCGATGTCCGGCCTGGTCAACCAGACCAGCGCCTACGTCGCCGGGGGCGTGGTGCCGTTCCGGATGGGGAACAGCCACCCCAGCCTGTTCCCCTACGAGCCGCTGCCCTGCGCCGACGGCGAGCTGATCGTCGCCGCGGGCAACGACCTGCAGTTCCGCAAGCTGGCCCAGGTCCAGGGCGTCCCCGAGCTGCCCGACGACCCGCGGTTCGGCCGCAACGAGGACCGCACGGCCAACCGCGAGCAGTTGCGGCCGCTGCTGGTCGAGCGGCTGCGTACCCGGACCAAGATGGAGTGGTTCCGCGAGCTGGTCTGCGGCCGGGGGCGCCCGGCGGCCCGATCAACACCATCGAGGCAGGGCGCGGCATTCGCCACCCAGATCGGGCTGGACCTGGTTGCCAGCGTGGAGCAGGGCGACGCCGCGGTGCCGTCGGTGCGCCACCCGATCACCTTTCCCGCCACCCCCGCCAGCTACCGGCTGCCGCCGCCTGCCCTGGACGAGCACGGTGCCGAGATCCGCCGCTGGCTGGCCGCGCCGCGGGGAAAGGTCACAGGAGAAGGAGCCGAACGAGATGGGTTCCAGCCATGGCGAAGCCAGCCAGCGGGAGTTGGGCGCCGGGGAACAGGCACATGAGCGACAGCGCGGACGGCTCTTCTGGGCTGTCCTTCCCGACCTCGCTCGGCACCTCGAGCGCGGAGGCGATCAGGCTGCTGGGCCAGGACCTGACCGCTGACCTGATGGGCAAGGTCGGCTTCGGCGAGCTGGCCTTCTGGCTGGTGGCGCTGCGCCTGGCCATTACCGTCGGAGACCCGGGTGTTCGAGGCCGTGCTGGTGGCGCTGGCTGACCACGGGGTTCACCCCGACCGCGATCGCCGCGCGGCTGACCTACCTGTCCGCCCCGGACTCGCTGCAGGGTGCCCTGGCCGCCGGGCTGCTCGGCGGCGGGTCCCGGTTCCTGGGGGTCACCGAGGACTGCGGGCGCTACCTGCATGAGGTGCTCGAGCGCCACGACGGCGCGCTGCCGGCGGACGACGCGGGCTGGGACGCGCTAGCCCTGGCGGTGGTCCGGCAAACCCGGGCGGAGAAGCGCTTCGTCCCCGGCCTGGGCCATCCGGTGCACAAGGTGCGCGACCCCCGGACCCCGGTGCTGATCGAGATCGCCGAGGCCCGAAGGGCTGCACGGTCCGCACCTGCGGCTGTTCGAGGCCATCGGCCGGGTGCACGAGCAGGTGCTGGTCATACGAGCGTCTGCTCAACGGCGCGGGCGTCTGCGGCGCCGCGCTCGCCGACCTCGGCCTGCCCGTCGAGCTGCTGCGCGGCTTCGCCCTGCTGGCCCGGGCGGCCGGGCTGCTCGGGCAGATCGCCGAGGAGCGCCGCCGCCCGGTCGGCATGGACGCCTACCTGGCCATCGACCGTAACGCCGTCTACGTAAACCCGGACGAACCCTAGGAGCGCCGCATGGCCACCGTCGCCGCGGTCATCGCCTCGACGATCACCCCTTCTACTACCGCGCGAGCACCTCCACCGGCGCGGACCGGCCGCCCTTCGCCGACGAATGGGTCGCCAAGATCGAGGCGTTCCGCGCAGACGCTCACCCGGGCCGAGCCCGATGTCCTGGTCATGGTGGGCAGCGACCACTTCCACCAGCTGTGGCTGGACAACATGCCGCAGTTCCTGGTGGGCAAGGCGCCGGTCTTCGACGCGAACTGGTACAACGAGGAACGGGAGTTCGGCCTGCCGCGG
>CAWJGE010000002.1:0-208109 GCA_963842265.1 uncultured Actinomycetota bacterium | reverse complement strand
AAGAGCAGCAGCCCGACGCTTGCTATGGTCAAATGACGCCTCCCTGGTTTTTCTTCATGCTCTGACCTCCCGCCAGGCAGCCCGGATGGACGCGTATCCCGTCGGGGCCGGGCATCGGAGTCAGATGATTTCGACATTCGCCGTTCCTCGATGTGCGGCGTCAGGGAGAGAGCGTACTGGCATCCCAATGCGGATGACCGGCCTGCTGGTTATGTACGCCATCCGGAGTCTACGCCCGTCCGCCCCGACCGTGGGCGCTGAGCCAGCGCCTGCCACGCCGTGGAGCGCTAGGCGTCGGTGCGAGCCGATTCCCTGGCCGCGGCTGTCGGCTCGGCCGGGTGGTCGGCCGCCTGGGGCGGGGCCGGATCGATGTCGAGGTAGGAGTAACGGCGAAGCCCGTGCTTGCGCAGCCGGTACTGTCCGCACGTGCGCAGCACGCCGAGACCGTACCGGATGCTCCTGCGCAGGTTGATCGACGATGAGTCGGCCTGGTAGCGAGTCGGGCAGGACACCTCGCCGATCCTGGCGCCGACCGAAATGGCCTGCGCGATGATCTGGTTGTCGAAGACAAAGTCATCGGAGTTGCGCTCGAAGGGCAGGCTGGCGAGCAGCGTGCTGCTGAAGGCGCGCAGACCGGTGTGATATTCCGACAGTTTCTGCTGCAGGAAGATGTTCTCAACAAAGGTGAGGAAGCGGTTGGCGACATACTTGTAGCGGGGCATGCCGCGTGCGACGGAGTTCTGGGCGAGGATGCGTGAGCCGAGGACCAGGTCATACTCGCCGTAGGCGATCATCGATGCCATGGCAGGAACGAGCAGCGGTGAGTACTGGTAGTCCGGATGCACCATGACGATGATGTCCGCGCCGAGCTCGAGCACCCGCCGGTAGCAGGTCTTCTGGTTTCCGCCGTAGCCCAGGTTGAGTTCGTGGCGGATCGGCTCCAGGCCAAGTTCCCGAGCCAGGGTCACTGTCTGGTCGGTGCTGGCGTCATCGACGAGCACGATCTCGTCGATGACCTCCCGGTCAAGTTCGGCTACCGTGCGCGACAACGTGGCTTCTGCGTTGTAGGCGGGCAGCACAACGCCGACCCGGCGACCATTAATCATTCCGACAGTGTACGGAACGCCGGAATGCCATGGCGACAAACGATGCAGACGGGTCAGTGGATGTCGCCGGGCAACGGTGACGGGGGGCCGCCGAGGTCGGCGAGGAGATTGTGGTTCCAGACCCATATGGTGAAGGTCTCGTAGTGGTAGGTGTGCGCCGGGGGCCCGGCGAGCGCGAGGATATCCTGCGGGGGAATGATGACTCCGTTGCGGCCGGGTCTCGCGTCGGCGCTGTTGATCACGACGAAGTTGGCGTAGCTGAGCCGGGGGTCGTACCAGGACGCCTCCGACTCATAGGCGCGCGGGACGGCACGGGGCAGCTGCCACGCGACCGTCCTGACCGCGACGCGTCCTCCGCTGTCCAGCGTGATGAGGTTCGACTCGGCGTAGGTGCCGAGCCCGGTGCTCAGATGGTGGGCCTCGAGCCACCCGATGACCGGCTGCTCGCTGTCGAAGAGGGCGGGCTGCGCCATCCCGTATCCGAGGGCGGCCACGTAGCAGGCCAGCACGCCGGCCAGCACGGGTCGCAGCCATGCCCTGGCCAGGGTACCGGCGAGCAGCCGGCCCGCGAGGACGGCGCCGAATGGCAGCACGACAGCGATCTCCCTGGTGTCAAACCACGTGACGGGGATGACGCTGATTATGTATGCGGCCAGGTTGAAGACGATGCCCATGGCCATCACCGGGACGATCAGGTCCTCGGCGGAGAAGAAGCGCCGGAACGCGCGGCCGAAGCCCCACAGCGCCAGGGCCAGGCCGGCCAGGTGCACCACGGCGAAGGCCACCGCCACCCACGAGGACAGGCCGCCGAACCAGGCGCCGTACAGGATGAAGAAACCCTTGACGGTCAGCATCACGTGGCCCGGGATGTCGCCTGTCGTAACGAAGTGCTGCGTTGCCAGCGGCAGCGATGTGTACCCGCCCATATGACCGATCACGCTCACGACGAGCTGGGACACGCCGTACGAGACGATGGCCGCCGCCGCGAGCGAGAACTCGAACCACAGGGCGGCGGCCGGCCTGCGACGGCGGATGAGGGCCCAGCAGCCGCGGATGCCGCACACCACGGCCAGCGGGAGCGCCGCGTCAAATACGGCGACCCGGTTGGCGACGATGACCCAGGTGAGCATGACCCCGATCGCGACCGGGGTGTACCAGCGCCGCGGCGCGCGGTCAAGCACCAGGAAGATGACCAGCAGGGGCACCTGGGTGCCGAGGTGGTCTGGCTGCGAGAGCAGGAGGGCAACACCGCGGCCGAGCTGCGGGGCGAGCAGGATCCCGGATGCTATCAGCGCACGGAGCACGCCCTCCTTTCCCGTCGCCCGCCCCTTGGCCAGCAGGCCGGCCAGCAGCACCAGCAGCGTGTAGGTAATGGCGGCCGCCACATGGATCACGCCCGGGCCAAAACCCAGGATCTTGTCCACGATGATGTACTCGGGCAGCTCGGTGGTGTAGTACGACACGTCCCCGACGGTCCAGCCGCGCAGCAGCCAGTTGCCGTGCAGCATGTCCAGCGCCTGCAGCGCCTGGTCCGAGCCGTCGGAGTTGTCGGGGGTGGTGCCCGACAGCCGCAGGTAACACAGGTACAAGACGAGGGCCGCCACGGCCAGCGCGGCGGGCCAAACCCACCGGGCGAGGGGGACACGCCTGGTATCTCCCGCCGCCAGCTGCCGGGAAGGGCCGCCGACGCGCACGTGCTGAGCAAACACCCCGTCGGCCTCATTGGCGGATCTCCTGACCACGGAACGACTTTAGCGAAGCGCATGGGGATTGACGGCAGCGCGACCCCGCTCGAGCCGGTCCTGGGCATACGTTCGCGGTCTGGTCAGCGGGCAGTGCGGTGGCGGGGAAGCGCGGCAGCGTGCATGCGGGCGGTAGCATGCACGCGAAGGGTGCTTGGCGGGCTGGGCTGGAGCGGGCTCCCGGGTAAGCCTGGTCTGGAGGTTTCACGGCGTTTTTCTCCGGTATAGTGATCAGCCCCGGAGCGTCCCGTTCATGAGAGCCCGAGGTTAGATGTCACACTCTGGCGCGCGTTCCGGCACCGATGACGTCGCGGTCCCGGTCCGGCCCGAACCTGCCCCCGCGGGCAGGCACTGGTCTGTCCCGGAGCTTCCGCGGCTGTCGCTGCCGCTGACCGGGGTGATCATCTTCGCGGGCATCCGCGTGCTCAGCGTGGCGATCGCCGCGTTCTTGCTGCGGCAGGGTAAGTTCAGTGACCGGCACTGGTCGCTGGTGCGGTGGATGAGGGCGGCTGACGGCGGCCATTACCTGGCCATCGCGGCCCATGGCTATACCTATCCGGCCGGCCAGCTCGCCCACGCTTCCGTGTTCTCCTTCTTCCCCGCGTACCCGGCGGCGATGTACTCCCTGGCCTGGCTTCCAGGGGTCACCCTGGTCGGGGCGGGCCTGGCCGTGACGGCCGCCGCCGGGCTTGCCGCCGCGTGGGGCATTACCGCCTTGGGCATGAAGCTCACCGCCGACCCGCGGATCAGCCTGCTCATGGTGGCGGCATGGGCGGTGGCGCCCGCCTCGACGGTGCTGGAAATGCTGTACGCCGAGGCGCTGTTCTGCGCCTTGGCCGTCTGGGTCCTGGTCGCCCTCGTTGACCGGCGGTGGCTGACCGCGGCCGGGCTTACCATCGCGGCCGGGACCGTGCGCAGCACCGCCGTGGCTCTCGTCGCGGCGGTCGTGGTCGCGGCGGCGGCGGCCGTGGTTGAGGCGGCGCGGGCACGCCAGCGCATCGCGGGGTGGTGGCGTCCCCTGGCCGCGGCACTGCTGGCTCCGCTGGGCCTGCTCGGCTTCCTGGGATACGTGGCCATCCGGACCGGCCGGCCAGACGGGTGGTTCTGGATCGAGAACCACACCTTCCACATGGTCTTCGACTGGGGGACAAGCACGCTGCGGGTCCTGACGGGCACCTTCCTGGACGCGCCCGGCGTGCCGGAGGTCCTGGTCTCGCTGGCCCTCATCGCGGGCGCCTCGCTCATGGCGTGGAGCCTGACCGAGCGCATCCCGCTCAGCCTGCACATCTACACGGTCATCGTGGTGGTCATGGCCCTGGTGACCAGCGCCAACTGGATAGGCTCCAAGCCGCGCTTCATGCTCCCCGCCATCTTGCTGGCCCTGCCGGTCGCCCGCCTGCTGGCCCCGCTGCGCACCTCGGTGCTGGTCCCGCTCATCGCCGTGCTCACCGCGCTGTCAACCTGGTTCGGCCTTTACCTGATCGCCACCGCCCGCTGGGCGCCATAGCCGCCTCGGCTTCCACCCCATCAAGATCAACCGCCGTGCTTACTCACCAGTCCTCCGCCACGCCAGCCTCCCAGCACACCACCGTCCCTGGTGGAACGGACACCAGCTCCAACTTTGAGTTCGCCTGGCCCAAGGGCAGAAGTACGGTGCGGAAATCCGCGCTAAGCTTCGCTTTCCATGGGCGGCTGGTCGGCGCCACCTGTTCGCGGACTACTGGAACCTGCTCAACAGCATTAGGGAGAGGGCCAGGTGAGCATCAATAGGGAGCGCCAAACTGCCGTCCCTGCCGATACGGCCGATACGGCCGGAACCGGTCGCGCGTCGCAGGCCCAGGGCCGGGTCCGCCGGTGGTGGGTGGTGGTGGCGGCGACGGCGGCGCTGGCCCTGCTGCTGTGCGTCCGCAACCGGTTCCTGTTCAGCACGCGGCTGTACGAGGACGCGGACATGGGGGCCAACTCTATCCTGGTGGAGCAGGCACGACACTTCACGCTGCTGGTCGGGAACTACTCCCGGGACCACTTCCACCATCCCGGCCCCGCGTACATGTACGTCATGGCGGCCGGCGAATCCCTGTTCTGGGCGTGGCTACACGTGGTCCCGACGGCGTGGAACGGCCAGTTGCTCGCGGTGTACGCGCTGACCAGCCTGTTCGTGGGGCTGGTCGCTGGCGTGGGTTTCGGCTGGACCAGATCACTGCGGGGTGCGGCGGCCTGCTTCGCGGCAGTGCTCGCTCTAGCGGCGGCGCACCCGGCCGTGCTCAGCTCAGACTGGATGCCGTACTTGTACGTGCTTGCGTACATTACCTTCCTAGTCGCTGCGGCGTCGGTGGCGGCGGGGCGTGGGCAGGACGCATGGGTACTGGCGCTGACGGGCTGGTTCCTCATCCACGGGCACGCGAGCTTCCTCTTCTTCGTGCCCGTGATCTGCTGCGCTGCGCTGGCCTCGGTGCTATGGCCGCACCGGCACAGCCTCGGCGCCTCGGTGCGGTCCTTCTTCGCCACACAGCGGCGGGTGTGGGTCCCGGTGGTGATCATCAGCGCCGTCTTCGCTTTGCCCATCGTCGCAGACCTGGTGCTGCACTGGCCCGGCCAGTTCGGTAAGTACCTGGCGTTCTCCTCTTCCAGCAAATCAGGCGGCAACGGCGTGGCGCAGGCGGTGCGGGCTGCGCTGTGGTACTGGTGGCCGCACCGGGATGCCTGGGCGCTTCCGGTAGCAGGGTACGCGGTCGCGGTGGCGGTCATCAGGTGGCTCGCTCCCTCATCGCTGCGGCGGTTCCTGGTCGCGCTGCTCGCCGTCAACGCGCTGTCGTCGCTGGCGTTCCTGTATTACGCCGTGACCGGGATCGACGACCTTTCCCGGCACTACGAGGGCTATTTCTACTGGTCGGCGCCGGTCATCACGCTGCTGGTCATCGCGCTGGGCGTGGTTGAGGCGATGCCCCTGCCGCTGGGCGCGGCCACCGCCGCTGGAGCGGTGGTACTCCTGCTCGCTGCCCTCGCGATAGCACCGGACACGCGTACCAGTACGAACAGCAGTGATCCGGCCGTGCCGACCAGCGGCCAGGATACGGATCCCGCGCTGCCCGGTGCCGTGTCCACGCTCGCCGCGCGCTCGGACGGCCGGATGATCGTCTTGCGGCTCGACCCCCAATTCTGGGGCGACGCCACCGGCTTCCTCGTGCAGGCCGAGCGGACCGGGGTGCGGGCGTGCGTGGCGAACCCCGTATACACGTTCATTGTGACTAGCCAGTTCATCTGCACCCGGCCCGAGATGGCAGACGGCCGGGTTTACTGGCTGCGCCCTGCTGCTCCGCGCGGCAGCACAGTCCTCGCCCGGCTCCGGCAGGCCGTGGTGACCGCCGGCCCGGCATCGCCATAGCCGACCGGGGTGCTGTCGGGGACACCTCCGCCAGGCCGCACCGCATGGTTCAATGGGGCACGTGAGTTTGGGCAAGGCGCTGACCTCTGAAACCGAGGATGACCAGGCACCAGGCGCGACAGGATCCGCGGGGCTTCGTGCACTGCGACTGCGCCCCTGGGCAGTACCGGCAGTATGGGTCCTCGGCGTGCTTGCTGCTTTCGCGTCCTACCTGCTGCTGGCGCGGACGCGGGCCGTCAACTCCGATGGCGCGGGCCAAGCCTTGCAGGCCTGGGACATGCTGCACGGTAACCTGCTGCTGCATGGCTGGTCGCTCGGGGATGTTTCGTACTACACCACGGAACTGCCGCAGTACATGCTGGTGGAGTTCCTGCGCGGGCTGAACGAGGGCGTAGTGCATGTGGCTGCGGCCATGACGTACACGCTCGCGACGTTGCTGGCTGCGTTGCTGGCCAAGGGCAATTCCACCGGGCGTCAGGCCCTCGTGCGAGTGCTCATCGCGGTCGGCATCATGCTCGCGCCGCAACTGGCTTCCGGAGTGAACATCCTCATCTCCTCGCCGGACCATATCGGCACGTCAGTGCCGGTGATGGTGGTCTGGCTGATCCTGGACCATGCTCGTCCGCGCTGGTATGTCCCGGTCATCGCAGGGGCGTTCCTCGGCTGGGCAGAGGTCGCGGACATGCTGGTGCTCTACATCGGGGTGCTGCCGCTCGTGCTGGTTTGCGCGATCCGCGTCTACCGAGCCGTGGCCGTCGAGCGGAAGCCACTGGCATCGCAGCGGTATGACCTGGCTCTCGCCGCTGCCGCCCTCGTGGGAGCGGCGGCGGCCGCGCTGGCGCTGCGCGTCATCCACGCCCACGGCGGGTTCTACATGCCGGCTCCCAACGCGCAGTTCGTCCAGGGCGGTACCGCCCTGGTCCACAACCTCGGCATCACCGCCGAAGGGCTGCTGCTCCTGGGCGGTGCCGACTTCCTCGGACTCCGCCCGACGGCCAGTAATGTCTTCACGATGCTGCACGTGGTCGGCGTATTCCTGGCGGCATGGGGAACGTGGCTGGCGGCGCGGCGTTTCCTGCGGGACCGCGATCTGGTCGCTCAGCTGCTCGTTATGGGCGTGGCCATCAACTTGGCCGTCTATGTGCTCAGCACAAGGGCCAATGTGGTCACGCAGACTCGCGAGATCGCACCCGTCCTGCCGTTTGGCGCTGCCTTGGCCGGCCGGCTACTGGCGGGGCGGCTCGAAGCCGCCAAGCTGGTGCCGCTCCTGCTGGTTGTGCTGCTCGGCTACCTGGCCGGCCTGGCACACGAGATCAGCCAGCCGCCGGCGGCCGCGCAGAACCAGCAGCTCACTTCGTGGCTGCTGGCCCGGCATCTGCACACCGGCCTGTCCGGCTACTGGGAGTCGAACATCGTCACGCTAACCAGCGGCGACCGGATCCAGATCCGGCAAGTGAAACCGCACGGTGGACGGCTCATCCCCAGCACGTATGAGTCGAAATCGGGCTGGTACGACCCGGACCGGAATACAGCGGACTTCGTCGTGCTCTCCCCCGAGGTGGCAGGGTATCCGGGCTTTACCCTGGAGCGGGCTGTGCTGGCGACCTTCGGCAAGCCTGCGCAGACCTATCACGTCGGTTCCTACACGATCCTGGTCTGGAACCGTAATCTGCTGACCGAACTCGGCTGAGGGAGCGAACCAGGCGCTAACCTCGATTCCTGCGGCGGCCGCATCCGGCGCTTCCGGCGTGAACGGCTGACCGGGAGCTAGCGCAGCCCGCAAGCGCTCCCAGCGCGCCCGGCGGGTGGTCATCATCGAGAAGTCCTCAGTATGGTTCGAGTCATGGTCCGAAGCAAACAGGTTGCAGCGGATGCGGATCCGCTCGATGCCCGGCGAGCCGGGTTGCCGTCGGCCCGGTTCCAGCTCCCGGCCGACCGCAGACATCGTTGGCTACGTCGCCTGTTGGGCGCGACGCCGTGGATCGTCGGCTGCCTCGCGCTGTTCGCCTTCTACTCACGAATCTCGTTCACCGGGCACGTGACCTCGGACGCGGCGAACAATGCGCTGCAAGCATGGGACATGCTGCACGGTCACCTCCTGCTGCACGGATGGATCATTGGCGACGCGACGTATTACACCTTTGACCTGCCGGTACTCGCGCTTACTGAGCTCTTTTTCGGGCTGAGCAACCTGACCAGTCACGTTGCCTCCGCGCTCACGTACCTGATCGTCACGGTCATTGCCGTGGCACTCGCCCTGGCAGGCAGTCGCGGCCTCGCCAGGGTGGCGCGCTGCGGCGTCGTGGTGCTCGTGCTGACCGCCGCGTTTCTCGTCGAGTCGAGCACGCCGTACCTGCTGGGAGCGCCCGACCACACCGGGACCTCGGTGTTCCTCCTGGTCTCCTTCCTGCTGATCGATCGGGCGCCCGCGCGGTGGTACACGTCGCCGCTGCTGCTCGCGATTCTGTGCGCCGGCCAAATCGGCGACGCTACTGTCCGCTACGTCGCCGTACCGACGGTCGTCGTGGTGTGCGGTTATCGCGCGGTGGCCGCACGGAAGGTGCGCACGGGCGATGCCGCGAACGCCCTGGCCGCCGTCGCGTCCGTACCGCTGACCTCCGTGGTCCGCGCGGTGATGCTGCATTTCGGCGCGTACCAGATGGTCGCCCCGAGGACCGCGATCTCGCAGCCCCAGCAATGGCCGCATAACGCGGCGATCGCCTGGCACGCCCTACGCGTCCTGTTCGGGGCGGAGATCGGCTCGGGCTCTCCTTCACCGGCGCGCATCGCGGGATACATCCTCGGGATCGCCTGCTTGCTGGCAGTGGCGGCTGGCTTCGCGCGGGTCGCGTGGACCTGGCGTACCGCGAGCCGGGCCGAGCAGCTGCTGTGTGCCGCGATCGTCATTAACCTCTCGGTGTACGTGATCTCTACCATGCCGATACCCAGCAATCCCTACGAGGTGGTCGCCGTACTGCCCTGCGGCGCGGTACTCGCGGCTCGCGTTTGCGTGCCAGGCCACATCGTCGGGACGCTGCGGGCCGGCCTGGCGGCCGGCCTGGTCACCATCGCCGCACTGCTGCCATTGGCCACCGCAGCCACCCGGCCCGCCGCCGCGGTGCCGACGGCGCCCCTCAGCGCGTGGCTCGAGGCGCACGGACTCACGTACGGCCTCGCCGGTTACTGGAACGCTTCGGTTATCACACTGGAGTCAGGCAACCAGGTGCAGGTCCGCGCGGTCACGATAGACGGTCGCCAGGTCATCCCGTATCTCTGGGAGACTAATACCTTGTGGTTCGACGCGTCCCGGCACGACGCGACTTTCCTGATCATCGACCTCGCCGGCACCGGCCTGAGCCCGTCAGCCGAGCAAGGCTTCGGTAAGCCAGTGCGGATCGACCGCGTGGCGCACTGGGAGATCTTGATCTATCAGAAGAACCTGCTCGAGCAGTTCGCTATGGCCGGGACAGGACCATGATGATGTGGGCGTGCCCCGTAGATCATGTGACCGGGCGGCGCAGCCGATGCGGATGGCCACCTTTGAGTTAGCCGCTCTGGTGCGCAGCCGGAGTCACCAACTGGTCGCGATGTATTTCGTCTCGGTGAATTCCAGGAGTCCGTCGTGCGCGCCCTCGCGGCCGATGCCCGACTGCTTCACCCCGCCGAACGGGGCCGCCGGATCGGACACGATCCCGCGGTTGAGGCCCACCATGCCGGCCTCGAGGGCCTCGCTGACCCGCAGGCCGCGGCTCAGGTCACCGGTGTAGACGTAGGAGACCAGCCCGAACTCGGTGTCGTTGGCCCAGCGGACGGCGTTGTCCTCGGCGGTGAACCGGACCACGGGCGCCACCGGCCCGAAGATCTCGGTGCCGAGGATGCCGGCCCCCGAGGGCACCTGGTCGATGACGGTCGGCTGGTAGAAGTAACCGCGCCGGTCCGGCGCCCGCCCGCCGGTGACCACCTTGCCGCCGTCGGCGGCCGCCGACTCGACAAGTTCGGCCACCTTGGACCGGGTCGGCTCGTTCACCAGCGGGCCCACGTCGGTGCCCTCGTCCAGGCCCGGCCCGACGACCATGGCGTCCAGGCGGGCCGCGAACCTGCGGCTGAACTCGCCGGCGACCGCCTCGTGCACGTAAAAGCGGTTGGCGGCGGTGCATGCCTCGCCGCCGTTGCGCATCTTGGCGATCAGCGCCCCCTCGATGGCGGCGTCGACGTCCGCGTCCTCGAAGATGATGAAGGGCGCGTTGCCGCCCAGTTCCATCGAGGTGTTGACCACGGTGTCCGCCGCCTCGCGCAGCAGGATCCGGCCGACCTCGGTCGACCCGGTGAACGACAGCTTGCGGACCCGCGGGTCGTTGAGCATCACCGAGACCACAGCCCCCGACTTCCGCGAGGGCAGCACGTTGACCACGCCGTCCGGCACGCCCGCCTCGGCCAGCAGGCCGGCGATGGCCAGCGCGGTCAGCGGGGTCTCCGAGGCCGGCTTCAGCACCACCGTGCAGCCGGCCGCCAGCGCCGGGCCGATCTTGCGAGTGGCCATCGCGGCCGGGAAATTCCACGGGGTGACCAGCACCGAGACGCCGACCGGCTGCCGCATGACCAGGATCTTGTTCGCCCCGGAAGGCGCCTGCATGAGCACGCCTTCCATCCGCACCGCCTCTTCGGCGTACCAGCGGAAGAACTCGGCCGAGTACGCCGCCTCGGCCCGCGCGTCGCGCAGCGCCTTACCGTTCTCGGCGGCCATCAGCCGGGCCAGGGACTCCGCGTGCTCCGTCATCAGGTCGAAGGCCCGGCGCAGGCATTCCGCCCGCTGCCGGGGCGGCGTCGCGGCCCAGCCAGGCAGCGCGCCGGAGGCAGCGTCGACCGCGTCGAGGGCGTCCTCCACCGTCCCGTCGGCCACCTCGGCCAGCGCGTCCTCGGTGGCCGGGTTGATGACCGGCAGCGTGCCGCCGCCGCGCCCGCCGGTCCACTCCCCTCCGATCAGCAGCCGGGTGGGTACGTCGATGCCAACCAGTTCGGCCAGGTTGCCGCTCATCGTTCCTCCTGCACACGCGGGGACCCGACGGAGGGCCTTGGCCCTCCCCAGGGGGGTCTGGGGGGAAGGATTCCCCCCAGTTGGGGGTCTGGGGGATAGGTCCCCCAGAGTGGGGGGTCCGGGGGGGCATCCCCCCGGATTACAGAGCGGGGGGTTCGGGGGGTCGCCCCCCCGAATCACACCGCCTTGCTGACGGTCTCGACGATCCTATCCACCGAGGGCAGCACGTGATCTTCGAGCCTATCCGCGGCGGGCAGCGGGATATGAGGCGTGGTGATGCGAATCGCCGGGCCGGTCAGCGTGCCGAACGCCTCCTCGGCCACGATCGAGACGATCTCTGCGCCCCAGCCGCACAGCCGCGGGTTCTCCTCGACCGTGAACAGCCGGCCGGTCTTGGCCACCTCGGCCAGGATCGTCCGGGTGTCCAGCGGCACCAGCGACCGGACGTCGATGACCGTGGCCTCGATTCCGTCCTCGGCGGATAGCTTCTCGGCGGCCGCCAGCGCCCGCGGCACCATCGCGGCCAGCGCGAGGATCGTGGCGTCCCCGCCCTGGCGCAGCACGCTGGCCCGGCCAAGCTTGTCGGTGATCTCGCCGTCCGGCACCTCCCCCTTGCTCGGGTACAGGCCCTTGTGCTCGAAGAACAGGACCGGGTCCGGATCCCGGACGGCCGCGGCGAGCAGCCCGACGACATCGCGCGGGTTCGACGGGGCGACGACCTTCAGGCCGGGCACCGCCATCGCCCAGTTCTCCACCGACTGCGAATGCTGGGCGCCGAAGCGCAGCCCGGCCCCGTTGGCGCAGCGGACCACCAGCGGCAGTTCGACTTGGCCGTCGGACATGTACCTGCTCTTGGCCATCTCGTTGGCGATCAGGTCCCAGCAGACCGCGAAGAAGTCGCTGAACATGATCTCGGCGATCGGCCGCAGGCCGGTCATCGCGGCGCCCATCGCGGCGCCGAGGATGGCCTGCTCGCTGATCGGGGTGTCGCGGACACGCTCCGGGCCGAACCGCTCGAGCAGGCCCGGGGTGGTCTTGAACACGCCGCCGGCCGCCGCGACGTCCTCGCCGAGGAATACCACGTTGGGATCCCGGCTCATTTCCTGGGCGATCCCCCGGGTTACCGCGTCACGGTAGGTGATAATTGTCACGTCAGGTCCGTTCGGTCAAAATGGTCTGGAAACGGGCCGCGGCCGGCACCTTCCTCGGTCCGCGGCGCATAAGTTCCGCCACGCGTGGCCACCGTCGGCCCAGACGTTGGTGGCGGCCAGGTCGAGGCTGGGCTCGCGACCTGCCTTCGCCTCCTCGGTGGCCCGGTCCACCGCTTCCCTGGCGTTCTTCTCGATCCCGTCGAGTACGGCTGCGTCGACGCCGCGGGCGGTCAGGACCTCGCGGTACGCGGGCAGCGGATCCCGCTCCAGCCACTGCTTGACCTCGGCGTCAGGACGGTACTTGCCCGGGTCGGCGCGGGAGTGGCCGCCGTGCCGGTAGGTAAGCGCCTCAATCAGCGCCGGCCCGCCGCTGTCCCTGGCCCGGCCGAGCGCGGCCAGCGCCACCTCATAGACCGCCTCCACGTCGTTGCCGTCGACCACCACCGGGCCGAGCCCGTAGGAAGCGGCGCGGTCCGCCGCGGGCCTGGGCACGGCGGTCACCGAGCCGATCGGCGTGTACTCCATGTACTGGTTGTTCTCGCAGATGAAGATCACCGGCAGCTGCCACACCGCGGCCAGGTTGAGCGCCTCGTGGAAGGCGCCGATGTTGGTGGCCCCGTCGCCGAGGAAGCAGACCGTGACCTGCCTGGTGCCGCGGTACTTGGCGGACCAGGCCGAGCCGTTGGCGATGACCAGCTGCGCGCCGATGATGGCGTAGGCGCCGAGGATGCCGCGGGAGGTGTCGAGCAGGTGCATCGAACCGCCCTTGCCGTGCATGAGGCCGTTCTCCCGGCCGAGAAGCTCGGCCATCACCGGCGTCATCGGGGTGCCGCGGGCCAGCACGTGGTTGTGGCCGCGGTAGGTGACGAACATGTAGTCGTCATCGTTCATGGCCTGCGACACGCCGGCCGCGACCGCCTCCTGCCCGGTGCCCAGGTGCGTGGTCCCCTTGACCAGGTTCTGCATGAACAGGTCGTAGGCGCGCTTTTCGAACAGCCGGATCTCGGTCATCTTCCTGTACAGCTCGAGCGCGGTGGCTTCCGGAATCGCAGTGTTCATGTCCGGCACGTGATCGCCTTGTCAGTAGGGGTTGGTGACGTAGAGGTCCTGGGCCGGGAACTTGGTCAGGATTTCGATCCCGCTGGACCCGACCACCACTTCCTCCTCGATCCTGGCCGCCGAGCGTCCGTCGGTCGCCGGGCAGTAGGTCTCGAGCGCGAAGACCATGCCTTCGGTGATCTCCATCGGTGCGTCCAGCGAGGTGAGGCGGGAGATGATCGGCCGCTCGTGCAGCGCGAGCCCGAGCCCGTGCCCGAACAGCAGGCCGAACGCCGTCTTCTCGTCCGCCAGCCCGATCTCCTGCGCGGTCGGCCACAGCCGGGCCACCTGGTCGGTGGACACCCCGGGCTTGATCATCTCGATGGCGGCGTCGATCCACTCGCGGGCTCTTTTGTAGGCGTCCTTTTGCGGCTGAGTGGCGCGGCCGACCGCGAAACAGCGGTAGTAGCAGGTCCGGTAGCCGTTGTAGGAGTGCATGATGTCGAAGAATGCCTGCTCCCCCGGCCTGATCATGCGGTCGGAGAAGTTGTGCGGGTGCGGGTTGCACCGCTCGCCCGAGACCGCGTTGACCGACTCCACGTCGTCCGAGCCCATCTCGTACAGGCGCTTGTTCGCCAGCGCGACGATCTCGTTCTCCCGCACGCCTGGCCGGAGCGCCTCGGCGATGTCGGTGTACGTGCCGTCGACCATGGCGGCGGCGGTGGCCAGCAGCGTGATCTCGTCTCTCGACTTGACCTGCCTGGCGTCCAGCATCACCTGCTGGCCGTCCCGGATATCGATCTTCTCCTGCTGCAGCTCGAAGAAGGTGGGGACCTCGGCGAAATCCACGCCGACCGGCTCGCCCGCGACGCCCGCCTGGTGCAGCCGGTCTTTGATCTCGGCAACCTGCTTGTGCGTGAGCCCTGACGCGGGCGGGGCGGCGCCGCGCATCGTGGTGTAGGAGGCGATGCTGTTCTCCGGCTTGAGCCACGGGCAGTACAGCCGGTGGTGCACGGCGGCCGAGCCGAAGTCCCAGAGCACCAGCTCGCCGGTCCGGGTGTACAGCGCATACCGGCACAGCTTGTCCCTGGTCCACTCGCCGATCGCGATGCCGGTCAGGTACCTGATGTTGTTATTGTCGAACACCAGCAGCGCGCCGAGCCCGGCCGCCTCCATCGCGGCCTTGGCCCGGTCCAGGCGGTACTGGCGCAGCCGGGCGAAGTCGACCCGCTCCTCGAAGTCGACGTTCATCCGGCCCGGCGCCGGGGCGAGGGGAAGGACGGGACCGGTCATCGGAGCTCCTTACGCTTTCGCGTAGCTTGCCTGGTCGCTGCTGTGTCGCTTGGGCGGCACCCTCATCCAACGTTGTGTGCAGTGGGGCTGTCAAGACTTGCTGGTGAGCGTGTGCAGTGTAGATTTACATCATGGCGGCCGACTTCGATCCGGGTACTGGGCTCGGGCCCCGGCTGCGCCTAGTCCGGGCTTCGCGCCAGCTATCGGTTCGGGAACTGGCCCGGCGAGTCGGCTGTTCGGCCAGCCTGATCTCGCAGATCGAGCGCGGGGTCTCGGTGCCCTCGGTGGGCGTGCTTTACTCGCTGGCCACCGAGCTGGGCAGCTCGCTTGACTACCTGCTGTTCGGGTCGGGAGCCGGGACCGGAGCTGGCCGGGATGACGGTCCGGGCGCGGACGCAGCCGCCGACGCGGACGCGGACACGGACGCGGACACGGACGCGGACACGGACGCGGAGAAATGGATGCTGATGCCGGCGCGGAGGCTGATGCGAGGCTCAGTTCGGGTGAAGGCCCGGGCGGCGGCCCGGAGACGGGCGGATCCGGGCGCGCCAGCGGGGCCGGGGCCTCGGCCTCCGCGGACGCCTCGCCGGCGACGATCGTGCAGCGGGGGGGCAAGCGCAAGATCATCGACCTGGCCAGCGGCGTGCGCTGGGAGCGGCTTACTCCCGGGGCGGACGCTACGACCGATTTTCTCGAGGTGATCTACTCCCCCGGCGGCCACTCCACCGACGAGCGCCGCCCGCTGCGCCACGACGGGCGCGAGTACGGGCTGATCATCAGCGGCACCCTGACGGCCAACGTCGGTTTCGAGAGCTACGAGCTGGGCCCGGGCGACTCGATCGCGTTCGACTCCTCGACGCCGCACGAATACCTGAACAAGACCGGCGAGCCCGTGCACGCGATCTGGATCGTGATCCACTCCGAGCCCGGCCGTGCCTGAGCGGTGGCTTTCGTGGGTCGTTACCCGCGTTCTGGCACGGGTAACGACCCACGATGGTGCGTTACGGGTAGCTGGTGAGGTTGACGGGCGTTCCTATTCCGGGGTTATTGGTCGAGGTCACCGGGCCGCCGACGCCGTTGATGATCGACTTGTCGCCGCCCGAGCCGCCGAGGTAGACGGCGAGGAGGCCGTGGAACTGCACGCCCGGCGTCTTGGGGGCCTGGAAGGCCTCGTCGTCGAACAACGTCGCCGTGGTCTGGATGAACACGATGTAGCTGCCCATCCCGTAGCCCTGGAAGCTCTTGACGTTGCCGGTGACCAGGAAGGCTGGGTAGCCGTCCTGAGTCGGGCTGGGCATCCACGCGGACTGGCTGGGCGGGTCGTAGGGCAGTTCGTTCTGGAAGAAGATGTCCGTGCCGCCCTGGCCGCTCCAGATCACCTCGTTCTTCTGGTAGTGCTCCACGGCCAGGCTGTAGGCGGTGACGTTGTTTCCGGTGACGACCACGCCGGTGTCGGCCTTGTTGACCGTCCAGCCCACGGCGTTGCCGTGGTCAGCGCGCCAGGCCCATATGTTGTCGACGATCGAGTTGCTGGCGTTGTCCAGCAGGCTGACCGTGGCGCTGACCGGCGTGGTCTCGGCGCCGCCGATGCGGAAGTAGACGTCCTGGATCAGGTCCGGGTCGCTAGCGGAACCGGGGCCGGGCGTCCCGACCGACAGGAGGACCGGCGAGTTGACCGGGCCCGCGTCGATGATGAGTCCGGATAGCTTCACCCCGTTGTTCGGAGCAACAACCATGGCGGCGTTGCCGTGCTGCGGGACCAGGGTGGCCAGGCCCAGGCCCAGTACCACGGTGTCGGGCCGACTGACGACGATGGGCTGGCCGAGGTTGTAGACGCCGGGGGTGAGGATCAGGTCCCGGCCGAGGGCCAGTGCGACGTTGATGGCCAGGACCGACGTGTCCGGGCTGGCCACGAAGAACTTCGACAGCGGGACCGAGGTGCCTGCTTCCGTGCCGCCCGCCCAGGCCGGCCCGGACGAATTGCGCTGGACCGCGGGAACGAAGACGTTGCAGTTGCCTTGCGAATCGGTGTACAGGAACGGCTCTTCCTCGGTCACTGGGCAGGTGGCGAGCGTCGTGTACACCCCTCCGTTGCCGAAATTCTGCGCGGGAGCGCCGTTATCACCGCAGAAGACCTGGTTCCATACTCCGTTGCTCCAGCCGTCCAGGTTGCTGTTCCTGGTCACCCACTGCTGCTGGGAACCGTTGGTGATCGATGCGCCGGTGAACTCGGAGTCGCCGATGAATCCGCCGCTGGCGTAATCCGGAGAGCCGTCGCAGTAATCCATCAGGGACAGCAGGCCGTTGATGTGGACTCGGCGCAGCGGCGCGGCCTGCGACACCGCCCAGAAGTCGGTGTTCGCGGAGCAACTGGTCCCGCCGAGCTTATTGCCGGTGACGTTGATCGTGAGGTTCGAGAGCGAGCGCCAGAAGTTGTCCAGCGCGATGCAGTTGGTGCCGAAGCACTGGTTGTAGACGTTGATCTGGCCGTTAATGGTGACATCTCCGGGGTTCAGCCCGAGGCCCGCGACGCTGGTGTAATAACCGACCTGGAAGATGAGCGGGTCGGTGGATGATCCGTAGGTACCGGGCTCGAAGAAGATGGCGTAGCGCTGGGTACCGAACTGGTTCGACACCTGCTGGCTGGCGATGTTGTCGACGTCGGCCTGGATGGCCGCCTGGCTCATGGTGTCGTTGAAGACGCAGACGTTGGGGCCGAAGGCGGCGACGTTCGCCCCCGGGCAGATCGACGAGTCCGCTCCGGCCGCCTGGGACGGCGCCGCGGCGAATCCGGCCGCGGCGGCCAGTGCCGCCACGACCATGACCGGGCGCCGCAGCCAGCGGGCGGTAATACCTCCGGTGATCCTGTTCATTAGTGTTACCTTCGCTCCTCAGCCCTGATTGCGGGCGTCCCCCAAGGTTTCGTTGAGATGCGTTAGCCATTCCCTGATGATTACGCATGAAAAAGACGCATGCCATGACCAAGAAGGCCAGCATGGACGACGATCACCGGACATCTGAGCAGAAAGCATCGGCACAGTTCGCGAATTACGCAGTGACACGACCGCCCGGCCGCCTTCCCTTCGATATCCAGGAAACGACATCGGCTCTTAACCTAGCGGTGACCTTGTTAACGCGCCATTAACATCATTGCCCGGCCATCAAAAAACCGTTAACGAAACTAAGTCGACAATTGATCATAGTTTGCAGGAAAGGCGTCAAGTGGGGCCGCTGGGGAGGATGGCGGCCATGGTGAGTTCGTCTCGGCCTGCCCGCGCGATACGGGCGTGACTTACCCGGGAGGATCCGGGCTACCGGGAGAGAAATGGGTACTCCCGTGCACACAACCCTCCCCGAAGCCCCGATCCTCCCCGATCCTCCCGCCGCAGGACGCACCACAGGACCCTCACACCCCCAGGGCCACTCAGGCACCGCGAAGCGCCCGGCTGCAGCCAGGCGCGGGGAACCGCCCATCCGCCGCTGACACTGATGACCACCAAGACCCACCAGGAAGTACTCGCCTAGGCGGCCGCGTTCGGGGTCTAGGCGGGAGCTTCTTCCTGGTCAGGCACCCGGGCGTCGTCCCCGGCCTTCGCGCGTCCGCCGGGGGCCGTGTTCTGGTCAACCCAGCGGCCGATGCGGTCGATGAGGTCCTGGCCGCAGGCGGCCTCGGCGTGGCCCATGCCCGGCACGAGCCAGAGCTCCTTGGGTTCCCTGGCCGCCATGTACAGCTGGCGCGCGTGCTCGGGCGGGAAGTAGTGGTCCTTGTCACCGTGCACGATCAGCAGCGGGACGGGCGAGATCTGCGCCGCCGCCTCGGCCGGGGGGACGGGGACCAGCTTCCAGCCCTCCGGGCTGATCCGGGTCTTCAGCCAGCGTTTGGTGACGAACCGGCCAACCCGGTGCTCCACCGCGAAGTGCACCCGCCGCATCGGCTCGGTGCCGCGGTAGTACCACTGGCCGGGGCCGCTGACCGACACCACCGCGTCGAGCCCGCCGACCAGGCCGGCGTGCCGCAGGACGATCGACGCGCCCATCGAGAAGCCGACCGCGGCGACCCGCGTATACCCGAGCTGGCGGGCCCAGGCGACGACCACGTTGATGTCCCTGATCTCGCGGTCGCCCATAGTGGACAGGCCGCCAGAACGCCCGTGGCCGCGGAAGTCGAAGGTAAGCACGCCGGCTATCTGGTTGAACCGGTTGGCGATACGCCAGACGTTAGGCCGCTGCCACGAGAGCGTGAAACCGTGCGCGACGACGATCGCGAGGTCCCCCGTACCGGGAAGGTGGATGGCGTCAATCGGGACGCCATCGTCGGTGACCAGGGTCGTTGCCGTCACGACAGGCTTGGTCATGCTTCACCCCGACAGTCAGGTTACGCCGGCCTCCGGCCGGCTTTTCACAGCAGTAACGACGCGGGGAACCGTATCAATCCGGACCCGGGCCGGATCAACGCAGGACTAGCCGACCAGGGCGCCAATGGTGAAAGCTTCGGTTAGCCACCTAGCCACCTACACCTAGCCGCCAAGTGAATGGAGCATCATGTCCGTGCTGCAGGCCCTGACCGACGCCATCCGTGACCGCTCGGTGGAGGTGATCGATCTCACCGCGCCGCTGAGCGCCGAGACGCCGATCATCCAGTTGCCTGAGCCGTTCGGCAATACCGCCCGCTTCGGGTTGACCGAGATCAGCCATTACGACGAGCGCGGACCCGCTTGGTACTGGAACGACATCGTGACCGGCGAGCACACCGGAACCCACTTCGACGCCCCGGTGCACTGGGTGACCGGCAAAGACCGCGAGGACGTGGCCCAGGTTCCGGTCTCGCGGCTGATCGCCCCGGCGGTCGTGCTCGACTTCAGCGCCGAGGCAGCGTACGACCCGGATTTCCTCCTCGAGATCGAGCACGTCAAGCAGTGGGAGGCCGAGCACGGGCCGCTGCCCGAGGGCGGCTGGCTGCTGTACCGGACCGGCTGGGACGCGCGGTCCGATGACCAGGCCGCGTTCCTCAACGCGGACGCCACCGGCCCGCACACGCCGGGAATCAGCGTGTCCTGCGCGACGTGGCTGGCGCAGGAGTCGCCGTTGATCGGGCTCGGGACCGAGACCGTCGGCACCGACGCCGGGGCCGCGCACTCCTTCGACCCGCCGTTCCCCTGCCATTCGGCGCTGCTGGGGGCGGGCAAGTACGGCCTCACGCAGCTGCAGAACCTGGCGCGGCTGCCGGTCACCGGCGCGGTCGTGATCTCGGGTCCGCTGCCGATCGTCAGCGGTTCGGGATCCCCGTGCCGCGCGCTGGCGCTGGTCGAGCGTTCTTGAACATGCGGGTCGCGGACGCCGTCGGCCGCCGGCTGGCCGGACTCGGGGTGAACACCGTGTTCGGCGTGGTCGGCAGCGGCAACTTCCACGTTACGAACGCGCTGGTGGCGGGCGGGGCGAGGTTCGTCGCGGCCCGGCATGAGGGCGGCGCCACCGTCATGGCCGACGCCTGGGCCAGGACCACCGGCACCCCCGGGGTCGTCACGGTGCATCAGGGACCAGGCCTGACCAACGCGATGACGGGCATCGCCGAGGCTGCCAAGAGCCGCACCCCGCTGCTGGTGCTGGCCGCCGAGGCCCCGGAGATCCGGTCCAACTTCCACGTCGACGTGGCCGGGCTGGCCGCGGCGGTCGGCGCGGTCGGCGAGCGGCTCTACTCTCCCGCGTCGGCGCTGGCCGACGTGCACCGTGCCTACTCCACCGCGCTCGGCCGCCGGACCGTGATCCTGGCCCTGCCGCTGAACGTCCAGGCCGCGGCGTGTGACCCCGGCCCGGTGCCCGCGCTGAGGCGGATGTTCCCGCCCGCGCCGGCCGCCGAGGCGGTCACCGCGCTGGCCGACGTGCTGCGCGCGGCCAGGCGGCCGGTGTTCATCGCAGGCCGGGGTGCCCGGGGCCGGTCCGCCGACCTGGAACGGCTGGCCGACGCGTGCGGGGCGCTGCTGGCCACCTCCGCGGTGGCCAAGGGGCTATTCCGCGGCAGCCCCTGGAACCTGGACGTGAGCGGCGGGTTCGCCTCGCCGCTGACGGCTGAGCTGATCAGCGACGCCGACGTGATCGTGGGCTGGGGCTGCTCGCTGAACATGTGGACGACGCGGCACGGCAGGCTGATCCCCCCGGAGGCCACGCTGGTCCAGGTGGACGATGACGCGACTGCGATCGGCGCGCACCGGCCGGTGCACCTCGGCGTGCTCGGCGACGTGGCCGAGACCGCGCGCGCCGTGGCCGCGGCGCTAGCCGACGGCGGCACGCAGGAGGACCGGGGCGGGGAATCCGGGCCCGTTCGGGATAACAATGACGGCGGCCCGGCTGGTACGGCGGGTGGCCTGGATGCGGCGGGGTACCGGTCAGCGGAACTCCGGAAGCGGATCGCGGACCAGGTGCGCTGGCGGGATGTGCCATACGTCGACGACAGCGCCTCCGACGAGGGCGACGGGGAACGGATCGACCCGCGCACGCTGTCGATCGTGCTGGATGACCTGCTGCCCGCGGAGCGCACCGTAGCGGTGGACTCCGGTAACTTCATGGGCTACCCGAGCATGTACCTCTCGGTGCCCGACGAGGCGGGCTTCTGTTTCACCCAGGCGTTCCAGTCGATCGGGCTCGGCCTAGCCACGGCCATCGGGGCCGCGATCGCGCGCCCGGACCGGCTGGCGGTGGCCGCGCTCGGCGACGGCGGCGCGCTGATGGGCGTCAGCGAGCTGGAGACCATCGTGCGGCTGGGGCTGCCGATGGTGGTGGTCATCTACGACGACGAGGCCTACGGCGCGGAGGTGCACCACTTCGGGCCGGACGGCGACCCGCTGGATACCGTGCGGTTCCCGCCGGCGGACATCGCGGCGATCGGCCGCGGGTTCGGGTTCGAGGGCGTCACCGTGCGCGAGGCGGCCGATCTGGCCCCGGTGCGCAGCTGGCTGGACGGCCCGCGTGAGCGCCCGCTGCTCATCGACGCGAAGGTCACGTCCGCGCACGGCTCATGGTGGCTGGAAGAGGCCTTCCGCGGCCATTAGCCGCCTCGGCGCGCCGGAGGGCGACAGCCCTCCCCCGGGGGGTACGGGGGGCTGGCAGCTCCCCCGTGAGCAGGGGGGCCTCGGGGGGATCGTCCCCCCGGCCAGCACAGCCGATCGCGCGCCCGGGGCACCCCCTCGCGGGGGGCCCGGGCGCGCGTCCGGTTTACGCTGCGGCCGCACGCAGCGCAGGCCTAGGAGCGGGGCAAGCTATATATCGTCCGCCGTGGCCGCCTTCTCCGGCTCCCGCGACGTCGGTGACGCCTCGTCCGCCATCGAGGAGCCGACGCTGACCAGATCCTCGGACGGGTAGGCCTCCTCGCCGTGTACCGCCACGTCGCCGATCTCCAGCTGGGAGTCGGGTAGCCGCAGGTTCATCCTGAACACGTACTTGATGACCATGAGGATGGCGAACGTCACGGCGGCGTCCCAGATGATGATCGTCAGCGCGGCGCCGGCCTGGATGGCCAGCTGCTTGCCGTGGCCGTAGAACAACCCGGCGCCCGAGATCGACGGGTTCTTGCCGAGGCCGAGGTAGACGATCATCTTCGGGTCGGCCAGCAGGCCGACCAGCAGACCGCCGAACAAGCCGGCGATGCCGTGCGTGTACACCACGCCGAGCGCATCGTCCACCTTGTTGAACGGCCACACGTACTTCGGCAGGTAGGTCCAGGCCACCCAGACGATCGCGGAGCAGACCAGGCCGATCACGATGGCGCCGAGGCCGTTCACGTAGCCGGCCGCCGGGGTGATGCCGACCAGGCCGCAGATCATGCCGTTCAGGCCGCCGAGGAAGGTCGGCTTCTTCTCGCTGCTGAACGCCATGTCCATGATGATCCAGGTCATCATGGCCACCGCGGTGGCGAGGTTGGTGTTGATGACCGCGGCCGCGGCGTCCTGGCTGGCGAAGTACGGGTCACCGCCGTTGAAGCCGTTCCAGCCGAGCCACAAGATGCCGGCGCCGACGGCGACGAACATGAGGTTGTTCGGGATGGCACGCTCGCGGTCGCGCTTGAGCCTGGGGCCGACGACCGCGGCGGCGACGAAGCCGGACACGCCCGCGGCCAGGTGGATGACGTAGCCGCCGGAGAAGTCCAGCGCGCCCTTGCCCGCCCAGTAACCGCCGCCCCACAGCAGGAACGCGTTGACCGCGTAGGCGAAGGTGATCCAGAGCGGCACGAAGATCATCCACACCTTGAAGCTGATCCGGCCGATCACGCTGCCGATGAACAAGATCGGGGTGATCGCCGCGAACACGAACTGGAAGTAGACCAGGGACGACTCGGGGAACCTGAAGTTCGGCATCAGCCCGTTGAGCAACGGGATGTTCGCCTGGCCCTGTTCGGCCGCCTGACCGAGGACGGGCCGTGGATCACCGACGAACGTGCTGATCAGCGGCGTGCCGAAGCCCATCTTGAAGGCCCAGAGAACCCAGGTGATCAGGACCAGGCAGAAGGTCGTGAACACCATGAGGACGGTGTTCATGGCCCACTTCTTCTGTACGAGACCGCCGTAGAGGACGGCCAGGGCCGGGATGGACATCAGCCCGACCAGCGTGGCAGCGGTCATCTGCCAGGAGTTATCCCCTGCGCTAAGCCAGCTGGGATATGGATTCACTATGCCTCCATGGGGGCAATAAGGCCTTCTGGGGTCCAACTTCTGGCTGGCTCCGCCCCGGCCGCTCCGTGTACCTGCAAGGCATGTGTCCCATGCGCGAGTTTCAGGGGTATTTCTCGGTTGTTACGCGGCCGGTAACGAGTGCGGGTGAGGTTACTTCGAGATGTCGTAGCCGATCGCCTGGTCAGGCTCGTCGGACCTGGTACGGGCCGGCGCAGGCCTGCGCGGCGCGCGGAAGCCCTGGCCGGCAGGGGCTTCCGGCTCATGTCACGTTCGCGTAACAGTGGAGACATTTGGTCTTGAGATAAATCGCCCGATAGTCGTACTCTTCTGCCATAGGAAGTCGGTAAGCGCTTACCGTAAGGTGGAGCCGGGCGTCCGGCTCGAGTTCCGCACCGAGGACGGCGCGCTGGCCGCCGCGGAGCACCGCAGCGCCACCATGTTCACCTGGTGGGACGGGCTGCCCGAGGGCGTCGGCCGGGGCGGTCGCGGCACCATTGCGCTGCGCACCCGCTACCTGGCCGCTTACGACGGTCCGCACCTGATGGGCGCGGGCGGGGTTGGCCGGCTGACACTCACCGTGAACGGGATCGAGGTGGCGACCGGCCGCACGGACCTGCCCGCCGACCCGGTGGAAGCCATGGTCAGGCCCGGCGAGGTCAGGGCGACCGTCTACCTCGCGGCGGGTCGCGAAGCGGAGATCGGGATCTGTTTGCGGCCGGACGACTGGCCGCAGGGTCCGGTGGCCATCCGGCTGGGCCTGGTGCCGGCGCCAGACGACGACGCCATGCTCGACCAGGCCGTCGAGGCTGCGCGCGCCGCCGACGCCGCCGTGCTGGTGGTCGGCTCCGGGCCTGCCACCGAGAGCGAGGGGTTCGACCGCTCCGGGCTCGCCCTGCCCGGCAGGCAAGACGAGCTGGTCCGCCGGGTGGCAGCGGTGAACGACCGAACGGTCGTGGTGGTGAACGCCGGGATGCCGGTGCTCATGCCGTGGGCGGACCAGGTGGCCGCGGTCGGTTACGCCTGGCTGCCCGGCCAGGAGATGGGCACCGCGCTCGCCGACGTACTGCTCGGCCAGGCCGAACCCGGCGGCCGACTGCCGGTCACGCTCCCGGCCGCCGAGGCCGATTGTCCCGTCCTGCACGCGGTGCCCGCCGAAGACCGGCTTGAGTACCGGGAGGGGCTGCTGATCGGCTACCGCGGGTATGACCGCGCCGGAACGAAACCCCGCTTCCCGTTCGGTCACGGCCTGGGCTACACGACGTGGACGTACGAGTCGGCGGTGGCGGACGCGCCGGTGGCGGCGCCGGAGAGTGACCTCGGCGTGACCGTCGTGCTCCGCAACACCGGCCGCCGGACCGGGCGCGAGATCGTCCAGGCCTACCTGGAGCCGCCGACGGCGGACCCGGCCCGCCCGGTGCGCGTGCTGGCGGCCTTCGCCGCGGTCACCGCGGCGCCAGGCGAGCACACCGAGGCCAGGCTCACCGTGCCGGCCCGGGCCTTCGCCTGCTACGACGAGACCGCGGGGGGGTGGGTCCGCCCATCGGGCGAGTTCGTCATCCGCATCGGCCGGTCATCGGCTGACCTGCCACTTCACCTGCGGGTAAAATCATTTTGACGCCGAACGGGTCTTGGGTGGCAGCCCCGGTTCACCCCGGACGCTATCGGTGTCGGCGCCTACGAGTCATTTGATGGTGACGCTGGCGGTGAGCGGGAGGGACGCGGACGAGGAGCCCGCCGAGAGGGTGAACGCGCCCGCCTCGAGGGTCCAGCCGCTGTCGGACCAGTGCTGGAAGGTGCGCTCGGGGGGAGTCATCACGAGGCGGGCAGGTTGACCAGGGACGCCAGTGCGGCGCGATGCGCATCTGCCGTGCCGAACCCGATCGAGTCCGCCTTCGCGCGTTTCAGGTACAAGTGCGCCGTGTGCTCCCAGGTGAAGCCGATGCCGCCGTGCATCTGCACGCATTCCTGCGCGGCGTTCACCGCGACCTCGGAGCAGTACGCCTTGGCCAGCGCCACCGCGACCTTCGCGTCGCCGGATATGGGCCCAGCGCCGGACGCGAGGCACGCCGCCGCGTACCTGGACGCCGCACGAGCCTGCGTGACCGACACCCACAGGTCCGCCAGCCGGTGCTTGAGCCCCTGGAACGAGCCGACCGGACGGGCGAACTGACGACGTTCCTTGACGTAGGCGACCGTCATATCCAGGCAGCGCTGCGCCAGCCCGATTTGTTCGGCGGCCAGGATGCCGGCGCCTGCGGTCAGCGCCGCGTCCAGCGCCCGCGTGGCGGCCGGGCCGGACGCGATCAGCGTGCCCGGCGCGTCGTCGAATGACAGGTCGCACAGCTGCCTGGTCATGTCCAGCGAGGTCACCGGGGCCTTGGCTACGCCGGGCGCCGACATGTCCACCAGGTAGAGCCCGTGCGGCACGCCGTCGGCCGGGACGAGCAGCACCCCGGCGGGCAGCGCGTCGGCGACCCCGGAGACCATGCCGCGCAGCCGGGCCACCCCGGCCGTGGCATCGCCGGGCCGCGGGCCGGCGAGCCGGACTGCGGCCGGGAAGCCCGAACCGGGCCCGGTGGCGAACGGAACCGCCAGCGCCGCGGTCACGCCGCCGTCCGCCATCCGGCCGAGCAGGTCGGCCGCGGCCTTGGCCGGCGTAAACGGGGTGGCCGAGGATGCCGAGACACCGGCGGCGATACTGAGCAGGGCGGTGGTGGCGACGACGGCGCTGCCCAGGAACGGCACCGGGGCGACGAAGCTGCCCAGCGCCTCGGCGGCGGCCGCGGCCTCCCGGTAGGAGGCGCCGGCTCCGCCGTCGCGTTCGCTGATCAGCAGTCCGGCGCAGCCCAGGTCCGCGGCGACAGCCTGCCACAGCTTGTCGTCGTAGGTCTGAGCCGACTCGATGCGCGCCAGCGCCTTGTCCACTCCGCCCCGGTCGGCAAGCAGCGAAACCAGACTGTCTGACAAGGCCCGTTCGGTATCTGTATAGAGGAGATCGGGGAGTTCGTCCGCTGCTCTGCTAGCCAGGGGGGACGGCCCCCCTGGCCCCCCGGCGGGGCCCGGCCTTTCGCTCACCGTGTTTCCTCCGCTCGCCGCCGGGGCGCCTTTAGGCACCGCCTTGCCTGCCTGGCCGCCTCTGGCGGAGGGCCCTCGTCGCTCGTCCCTCGCGCCTGGGGTGGGTCCGGGGGGAAAAACACAGTCCAGGCAGCGCCGCGCCCCTTCGGCTCGCTCACCTTGGCAGGTCCTTCCATGGCACGTCCTTGTCGACGCGGGGTTCGGCGGGGAGGCCGAGCACCCGCTCGGCGACGATGTTGCGCAGGATCTCCGATGTGCCGCCCTCGATGGAGTTACCCTTGGCCCGCAGGTAGCGGTAGCCGGGGCCGCGACCATAGAAGTTCGCGTGTTCCGGGCGGCGCATGGTCCAGTCGTCGTAGCGCAGCCCATCACCGGCGGCCAGCTCGACCTCGAACCCGGAGATTTCCTGGTTGAGCCGGGCGAAGACCAGCTTGGCCGCCGAACCCTCGGGTCCGGGCTTGCCCGCGGCCAGCTGCTGGCGCAACCGCTCCCCCGCCAGCCGGGCCACCTCGGCCTCCGTCCACAGCCGCAGCATCCGGTCGTGCAGGCCCGGCGTGCGCAGCTCGGGGCGGGAACGCCAGGTCCTGGCGGCCGTGGCGATCATGCCGCTTTCCCGCGGGGCGGCGCGCGAGGCGCCGATGCTGACCCGCTCGCTCATCAGCGTGGCGTTGGCCACCTTCCAGCCGTCGCCGACCTGGCCGATCCGATCCTCGTCAGGAATCCGCACGTCGGTCAGGAACACCTCGTTGAACTCGGCCTCGCCGGTGAGCTGGCGCAGCGGCCTGACCTCGACGCCGGGAGCCGTCATGTCCACCGCGAAATAGGTAAGCCCCTGATGCTTCGGCACGTCGGGGTCGGTGCGGGTGACCAGGAGCGCGCGCCGGGCCTGATGGGCCTGCGAGGTCCACACTTTCTGCCCGGAGACCACCCAGCTGTCACCGTCTCTGACGGCCCGGGTGGCCAGCGCGGCCAGGTCGCTGCCGGCGCCCGGCTCGCTGAACAGCTGGCACCAGATTTCCTCGGCCGTCCAGAGCTTGCGCAGCCAGCGTTTTTGCTGCTCGTCACTGCCGTAGGCGAGGATGGTCGGCGCCGCCATGCCCAAGCCGATGCCGTTGCGCTCCGGATCGTTGGACGGTGCGCCGACCGCGGCGAACTCGGCGTCGACGATGCTCTGCAGCATGCGCGACGCGCCCAGACCGCCGCAGCCCTCCGGATAGTGCACCCAGGCCAGGCCTGCGTCGAACCGCGCGTTCAGGAAATCCTGCTTCGGCATCTCCCGCGGATCGTGCTCCGCGAGGAACGCGCGCACTCGCTCGCGGAGCCCTTCCGGTGTACTCAGCACGGTGTCATTTCTAGCACGGTGCTAACTAAAAATGGTACGGGCCACCCGCCACGTAGATGACCTGGCCGGAGACGAAGCCCGAGTCCTCACCGACCAGGAAGGAGACGGCGGCCGCCACGTCGGCCGGCTGGCCGACCCGTCCCACCGCTATCTGCTTCTTGTAGGTGTTCACGACATCCTCGAACGACATCTTCAGATTGGCGGCCAGATCCCGAGTCATATCGGTGGCGATGAAGTGCGGCCCGACCGCGTTCGCGGTGATCCCGAACCTGCCCAGTTCCATGGCGAACGTCTTGGTGAGGCCCTCGATGCCGGCCTTGCTGGCGGAGTAGTTGGACTGGGCGCGGTTGCCGAGCGCAGACGAGGAGGAGATGTTGACGATCCGGCCCCACTTCGCCTCGGTCATGTACTTCTGCGCCGCCCTGGCCATCAGGAACGCGCCTTTCAGGTTGACGTTGAGCACCATGTCCCACTGCTCGTCGGTCATCTTGTACAGATTGGCGTCGCGGATGATCCCTGCGTTGTTCACAAGCACGGTCGGCGGGCCGAGCTCGGCGGCTATCCGCTCGACCGCGGCGTTCACCTGGTCGGTCTTGCTGACGTCGGCGCCTACCGCGAGCGCCTTCCCGCCTGCGTTCTCGATCTCCTTGACCGTGCCCGCGCAATCGGCCTCGTTAAGGTCGAGGACTGCCACGGCCATGCCGTCGGCGGCCAGCCTGATGGCTATCCCGGCGCCGATGCCGCGGGCTGCTCCGGTCACGATCGCGATTCTCTCTGACACCGGATTTCTCCTTTTTCATTCTCTAACCGGGCCGGGGTGCTCGGGCCGGGCAGCCTTCGTCAGTCCTCGGCGTTGGTGTACGTTATTTCGTCGTACGCTCGCGGCTTTTGGCTGACTAGTGGCTTTGGTCCTGCTCAGGTAGTGGCCTTCCTCAGCTCACGGCGGGCCAGGGACCTCTTGTGCACCTCGTCTGGGCCGTCAGCGAACCGGAGCGTGCGGGCACTGGCCCACAGATGGGCCAGCGGGAAGTCCTGGCTGACGCCACCGCCACCGTGCGCCTGGATCGCCCGGTCGATCACCCATTCGGACATGGCGGGGGTGACGATCTTGATCGCCTGGATCTCGGTGTGCGCCCCCTTGTTGCCCACGGTGTCCATCAGCCACGCCGTCTTGAGCACCAGCAGCCGCGCCTGCTCGATTTTCACCCTGGACTCGGCGATCCAGTCCTGGATGACGCCCTGCTCGGCCAGGGGCTTGCCGAAGGCGGTGCGACTGACGGCCCTGGTGCACATGAGCTCGAGGGCGCGCTCGGCCGCGCCGATCTGCCGCATGCAGTGGTGGATACGGCCGGGGCCAAGACGCGCCTGCGCGATCGCGAACCCGTCGCCCTCACCGGAGATCAGGTTCTCCCTAGGCACCCTGGCGTTGTCGAACACAACCTCCGCATGGCCGCCGTGCGTCCCGTCGGTGTAGCCGAAGACCCTCATGCCGCGCTTGATCGTAACGCCTGGCGTGTCGCGAGGCACGAGGATCATGGAGTGCCGGCCGTGGCCGTCGGCGATCTCCGCGGACACGCCCATCACGATGAAGATCTGGCAGTCCGAGCTCATCGCGCCGCTAGACCACCACTTACGGCCGTTGATCACGTAGCCGTCGCCGTACGGAGCGATCGTGGTGGCTATGTTGGTCGCGTCGCTGGAGGCCACATCGGGTTCGGTCATGCAGAAGGCGGACCTGATCGTGCCCTCGAGCAGTGGGCGGAGCCAGCGCTCCTGCTGTTCTGGCGAGCCGAACTCGGCCAGCACTTCCATGTTGCCGGTGTCGGGGGCAGCGCAGTTGAGTGCTTCGGGCGCCAGCGCGGGGCTCCACCCGGTGATTTCGGCCAGTGGCGCGTACTGCAGGTTGGTCAGCGGCGGATCCGGCAGCAGGCTCGAGTCGAGCTTGCTGACCGCCGTGGCGGCCTTGCCGGTCAGGAACAGGTTCCACAGTCCGCGGCTGCGCGCTTCGGCCTTGAGATCCGCGGTAACCGGCATCCGCTCCCATACCTGGCCCTCGGCCGCCGCGGCTTCGACCTGCTCCGCGAACACCGCCTCTGCCGGGTAGACCCGCTCCTCCATGAAGGTGAGCAGTTGCTTACGCAAGTCAAGCGTCTTAGCGTCGTAGCCGAAGTCCATGGAGCACAACCTTCCGATGGGCCGCTTCCACAGGTTTTGCGGGGTCGCGTCCAGCCTATCTACCCACCAGTACGTTTGTCCGCTATGGCTTCGCGCCTCGCTGCCGCCGCCTTTGTCAGGTGGCGCGGCGGAAGACATAGACGTCGCCGGACTGGAAGATCTGGGTGTAGACGTGGCCCGGGTAGATCTGGGCGATGAAAGCCGGGACGTTGCTGATCGCCGGGCTGTAGTCGCTGCTCTGGCCGTCGAAGACGATGTACTGGGTCTTGGGGTTACCGCTGTTGCCGATCCAGAAGGTGTCGGTGCGGGCGGCGAGCGGCGCGAGGAGGTCCAGGGTGGCCTGCACGGTGACGCCATCGGGCACCTTGGCCATGGCCGCGTCGGCGGACCTCACGTGGTTGCTGATCCGGTAGCTCTGCGCGTTCCACACGGTGCTGAGCGGGTACTGGAAGGCCAGCGGGACCGTGATCGCCAGCATCATGGCGGCGCCGTATCGCCGCGCTCCGGCCAGGACCGCGCGGCGCGCACCCTGGCTTCCGCTGGCCCAGCTCGCGGATGCGACAGGTCCTTCGGCGTCCATGACGGCGCCGATCCTGGCCATCGCGTCGATGGCCGCGATGAAGATGATCGGCATCACGGTGGCGTTGTAGTGCCAGTACGTTCCCCAGAAGGCCGAGTTCGTGGACAGGAAACGCAGGAGCAGGCTGGGCCCGGCGATCAGGACCAGCGGCGAGCCGAGCGCGAGGAACGCGGTTGGCAGCAGCAGGATCACGATCGTCTGCAGCTTGTCGGGCCAAGCGTGGAAGAACTGCCCGATCAGGCCGGTCACGGTCGGGTGCCCGCCGGGGGCGAGGATGCCGCCGTCACTCCAGTAGTCGTACTGGTGGACCGGGTTGAAGTGCGGGATGATCACCCCGATGGCCACAAACGACCAGGCAAAACCCCAGATCAAGAGGATCTGGCCCGCCTTGACACGCCGCCTGCCGGCGGGTCCAGGGGCGGCGCGCAGACCGACGATGGTCAGGTAGAGGCCGATGGCGGCCACCGTGAAGCCCTGATCCTCCTTGACCAGCACTAGCGGGAGCGCCCACCAGACCGCGGCCTTGATGTGGCCGCGGACCAGCGCGGACAGCGAGAAGGCCAGCAGTGGGACGGCGAAGGCGATCTCATGGAAATCGAAGTTGGCCATCTGTTGCAGGCCCCAGGAGAACCCGTACGCGACCGCGATGGCGCGGCTCGGTCCGACGCCGAACTTTTCCCGGGCAGCCTGGCTGACCGGCAACACGGAGAGCGCGGCCAGCAGCGCCTGCACGGCCACCAGCGTCGCCGCCGAAGGGACGACACGGAAGAGCGGGGCGATCAGCATGACGATGGGCTGGAAGTGGTCGCCGAGCAGGTTGAAGCCCGCGGTCCTGACGTCCGAGACCGGCGCGTGCCAGCCTGCGGCCTGCTTGACGTACTCGGTGTAGACGGCCAGATCCCATGAGGACGGGTTGAGCTGCCGCAGCCGGAACAGCGAGATGGCGAGATAGGCGCTGAGGACAGCGAACGAGAGCACCCAGATGAACGGGTCCCGGTAGGCGCAGGAGAGCTTGTCCGTGCGCCGCGGCACGGGCGGGGCGACCGGCGGCAGACTCTCAGATACCGGAGATTCACTCTGGGACACCGCTGGCCCCACGGCGGCAGCGAGCGCCTCGGTCCCGCCATGGACCGGTTCGGCACCAAACGGGGTCCGTTGCTCTTCCAGCATCCCCGCGCAGCCTATCGTCTCCGGACGGCCAGAGCGCGGGTCAGATGAGCAGGAGCCGGGCGAGGCGAGGGATATGACATTTCTCGAACGGTTTACCGGCCGCTACATGCTGCCACCCAGGGGACGGTAGGGTTCTGTTTATACGGGATGGACCTACCAAGGACGAAGTGAGTGGACCTCCTCCACGATGTTTACACCCGGTTCAGGGTTCTTATACACGAAGTAGCCAAGTTCGGCGTCGTGGGTATCCTCGCGTTCCTCATCACGATCGGCGGCGCCAACGCGCTGCGTTCCGGGGCGGGACTCGGCCCGCTTACCTCGGTGACGATCGCCACGATCGTGGCCACCGTGTTCGCCTTCCTGGGCAACAAGTTCTGGGCGTTCCGGGACCGGAAGGGCAGCCACCTGGGCCGGGAGTCGGTCCTGTTCTTCGTCTTCAACGGCATCGGGCTGCTCATTCAGCTCGCGTTCGTCGCGGGCGTGCACTACGGGCTCGGCCTGACGGACACGTTCTCCTACAACGTGGCGAACATCATCGGCATCGGCGTGGCCACCATCTTCCGGCTGTACTGCTACCGCCGCTGGGTGTTCCTGATGGCGGACGACACGCCGCTGACGGAGCAACTGGAGCCAGAGACCTCCAGCACCTGATCACGAGCAGCCGCGGATGATCACGAGCAGCCGCGGACGGCGGGCAAGTCCAGAGGCGCGTTGAGCGCCGCCGTTTCCTGCGCGCTCGTCAGGTAACCCACCGCGGCCATACGGCCGATGACGTGCACCAGCCGGGCCCGCGCCTGCTTGGGGTAGGCCAGCGGGTCGTCGTAGCTGGGCGCGTTCACCACGCCGGCCAGCATGGCCGCCTGCACCAGCGTCAGCCGATCCGGCAGCCGACCGAAATAACCGCAGCTGGCCGCGTTCAGGCCGTAGTAGCCGTGGCCGTAGTACGCGATCTCCGCGTACATGCGGAGTATCTCCGGCCTGCTGTACGCCTGGTTGAGCTTGACAGCCATGGCCAGTTGCTCCAGGACCTGAGTGAAGCCGCTGCGGCCGCCGGTGTACAGGTTCTTCGCCAGTTGCTGGTCGATGGTGCTGCCACCCTGATCCCGGTGCCCGGTGACCCAGGAGACAACGACCCGGGCCAGCGCGAGTGGGTCGACGCCGGGATCGGTGTTGAACCTGTGGTCTTCTGTCGCCACCAGAGCCTGCGCGAAGTAGGGCGGGACCGGCGATCCGGGGTAGGCGATGTGATGTTCCTGCGCCTGTGCCTCGACCAGAGCGGTGGCCCGGCCTGCCGAGGGGGTGAGCACCAACAGCGCGCCGACCGCCACGGCGAAGATCACGACGATGGCCAGGAGGAGCTTTGCGATCCTCAAGGCGATCCTGGAGCGTTTCCTGACCGGGAGAGGCCGTGTCGGCCCCCCAGGCCCGATGTTGTCGCCGGGGGAGGCAGCACGGCGGGTCCCGAGTGCTCTCAAGTGCTCCCTCCGGTGGTTGTGACTGCCACGACGCGGCTGCCGGTATTAGTAACGAGCACGGCACCCTCGCCATGCCCGGCACATCGTAACTTTCCCCTCTGACGGGAATCACGCATCCGTCCGCGGCGGCGCGGCGTCCCGGGCGGCTCCGGTTTGGCCGAGCGCCGGTTTGGCCCGGCTTCGTTTCGAGCGGCCCCGCGGTTGCGCTAAGCTAACGGAGCCCGCTGAGGTCTGGCGGGCGCGCGCCGCGGGAGTTGGCGTCGTGGCGCGGCGGGATGTGGCGCAGTTTGGTTAGCGTGTCGGTCTGGGGGACCGAAGGCCCCGGGTTCAAATCCCGGCATCCCGACAAATTAGGACTTTGGCGGTTGATCAAAATGTCAGTGCCATGCACTATGGTCCGGATATGGCTAGACCTGCCAAGTCAGAACGCACATGGTCCGATACCCAGCTGATGGATGCGGTGGCCGCCTCAACAACTTGGCGCGATGTAATGCGCGCACTAGGCCTGGGTGTTAACTCCGCTGGGGCAATCCGGATAGTGAAACGTCACGTCCTCCGGCTAGGGCTGGATACATCCCATTTCCGGGGAAAGCGTACTTGGTCAGACGCACAACTGAGGCGCGCGGTAATTGACGCGGAATCTTGGGATGAGTTGCTCATTACGCTAGGCGTAGCAGCGGATGACTGGGATGAACGGACACGCGTCAGGGCCCAGGCGGTACGCCTGGGGCTCGACCTCGCCCATCTGGAGAACCACGCCGGGAACGTCAGTCGGCGCGCCAAAGCCAAGCCAGACCTCAAGTACTTGCGCACTGCGGCAACTTCTATTGCCGCGTCATGGTTTGCCCTGTGCGGGTTCACCGCGGCCATCCCGGTGGAGCCGGCCGTCTATGACCTGTTGGTCTCGATGCCGGACGGGATCAAGCGGGTCCAGGTCAAGACGACCACGTATTACAGCAGGGATGGCTGGATGGTCGGGGTCGGCCGAAGGCCATACTCCGTGGGAAACCGCGAACGCCTGGTGCCTTACGACCCGGAATTGATCGACCAGTTCTTCATCATGGACGGCGACCTCACCATGTATCTCATTCCCGGCAGGGTTATCGCCGGCCGGGTGGCGATCCTCCTGCGGACCTACGCCAAGTACATAGTGGGGAACGCGGCGGGACTCATGGCGGCGCCATCGGATGCTGCTTGCAGGACTCAGTAAACCAGCCACCGCTGGTCATGGTCACCAGAGTCCGGCGGCGAGCCGTGGTTCCGGCCGACCCGCAGTGCGGGCCGACCGGCTTTGGTGTTGACTTGTCGGTATGCCTGTTCAAGGAGAATACGAGCCGAGCGCACAGGCCTGGGTGCGCGATCAAGTCGAGCAGTACGAGAGTTCGGGCGGAACTGCGGGCACGACGCTGCGGGAGACCGGCCTGCCGGTCGTGATCGTCACCAACCTCGGCGCCAGCAGCGGCAAGGTGCGCAAGACACCGGTGATGCGGGTGGAGCACGACGGCCGGTACGCCATGGTGGCGTCCAAGGGCGGCGCCCCGGAGCATCCGCTGTGGTACCACAACGTCCGCGCGAACCCGCGGGTGGAACTCCAGGACGGCCCGCACAAGCAGGACATGGTCGCCCGCGAGGTCAGCGGGGACGAACGCGCCGAGTGGTGGAAGCGGGCGGTCGCCGCGTACCCGCCCTATGCGGAGTACCAGGAGAAGACCGCGCGCGAGATCCCGGTGTTCGTCCTGGAGCCGGCTAGCTAGCCGTTGATCGTGCCCACGCCGGGCAGGACCGGCTCTACGCTCAGGTAGACGGGCCCGGCGTGTGAGCACGCCTCTAGGCCGAAGGCGGCGTGCGTCGCGCTGTACTGGCCCGGCGGGTAGACGCGCAGCTCGAACGCGCTGAACACCGGGTGGCATCCGGGCGCGGTGGTCACCGTGGCGTCGCTCCACCGCAGGATGGTGTGGGCGGTCGCACCCGGAGCCAGCACTACCGTCCGGGCCGGGACCACGTGATCCCAGCTCGCCGGGCTGCCCAGCTGGTGGCCGTTGCGGTCGATGACGGAGACGCCGGGAAAGCCGCGCATCGCGCACGCGTGCCGGCTCAGGTTGGTGAACTGCAGCGGGTAGTAGATGCTCCCGGCGGCACCGTTGCCCTGGTCGACCGCGACCCAGGCGCCGAGGTCGCCCGCCGTGCAGGCGTGGACGCCGGCGGGCGTGGTGTCGGCGGCCAGCGCGGTTCCTGACGAGCTGGCCGCGAAGGCGGTGGCGGCGATCAGCCCGGTCAGGGAGGTGGCGGCGATAACCGTGGCGACCCAGCGGGCGGTAGTGGAGAGGTGCTTCATGCGTGCCGTCCTGTTGTGGCATGGGCTCCGCTGTTTGCGGCGTCCTTCTGCCCCTTAAGACCGAGATAAGTGGCATCTGGTTAGAACCTGGTCGGAGTACGCGGCAAACTGGTGCGATGACAGGACGGACAGAACTCACGCGCCGGGCGCAGACGAACGGCGTGGCGGTCTCATATCAGAACTGGCGGGGCCGTCTTGTCGAGGTGCCGGACGAGACGCTGGCCGCGGTGCTCAGCGCCCTCGGTGATGAGACCCAAACCCCGCCCGCCGATCTTGAGGTCCAGGCCCGGGGCGGCGCCGTGGCGCCGCTGCCGGGCCGCCGGTCGTGGGGCTTCGCCGCACAGCTCTACTCCGTTCGTTCGCGCGCCTCCTGGGGCCACGGTGACCTGCATGACCTAGCCGACCTGGCCGCCTGGAGTGGTGGCGAGCTTGGCGCGGACTTCGTGCTGGTCAATCCGCTGCACGCGGCCGAGCCACGGCCGCCGGTCAGCCCGTCCCCCTACCTGCCGATGAGCCGCCGCCAGATCAGCCCGCTCTACCTGCGCGTCGAGGACATCCCCGAATACCAGGGCCTGAGCGCCGACGACCGGGCCCGGGTCGAGGCCCTGGCGGCCCCGCTGCGCGCTGCGAGCAGCACCGCGGCGCTTATCGACCGGGACGCGGTCTGGACCGCCAAACGGGCCGCGCTCGAGCTGATCCGCACCGTGCCGCTGACCGCGAGCCGCCGCGCCGAGCTCGACGCGTTCTTGGCCCGCGACCGCCGCGCCCTCGACGACTGGGCGACGTGGTGTGCACTCGCCGAGGTGTACGGACCGGACTGGCGGTCGTGGCCCGTGGCGCTGACCGATCCCGGCTCGGCGGAGGTCAGCGAGCTCAGGCGGACGCTGGCCGGCCGGATCGAGTTCCACGCCTGGCTGCAGTGGCTGGCGGCCGGGCAACTGGCCGCGGCGCAGCAGGCCGCCAGGCGGGCCGGCATGAGCATCGGGGTCATCAGCGATCTCGCGGTCGGCGCGCACCCCGGCGGCGCCGACGCCTGGGCCCGCCGGGACGTCATCGTTCCCGGCATCAGCGTGGGCGCGCCGCCGGACGAGTTCAACCAGTTGGGCCAGGACTGGACGCTGCCGCCGTGGCATCCGGGGCGGCTCGCCGCCCAGCGGGGCCGGCCGCTGGCCGAACTGATCGCGGCCAACACGCGCACCGTCGGCGGTCTGCGCGTGGACCACGTCATGGGGCTGGCCCGGCTGTGGTGGATTCCGGCCGGGATGTCGCCTGACCTGGGTACCTATGTGCGATACGACCATGAGCTCATGGGCGGCATGCTGGCCGCCGAGGTGGCGCGCGCGGACGCGCTGGCGATCGGCGAGGATCTCGGCACGGTGGAACCGTGGCTGCGCAGGTTCCTGGCCGGCCGCCACGTACTCGGGACGTCCATGCTGTGGTTCGAGCGCCGGGCGGACGGCACGCCGCGCAGGCCGGGCGGATGGCGCCGCGGCTGCCTGGCCATGGTCGGCACGCACGACATGCCCCCGGCCGCGGCGTTCCTCACCGGCGAGCAGGTCACCATCCGGGCCAAGCTCGGCCTGCTGACCCAGCCCGAGGCGGAGGAGCGGGCCGTCGCTCAGGCGGAGATGGCCCGGTGGCTGGCGATGCTGGCCCGCGAGGACCTGCTTCCCCGGCACGACCGGCCTTCGCCCGAGGAGTTCACGGTCGCGCTGTACGGCTACCTGACCCGCACTCCGGCCGTACTGATCGGCGTCTCGCTGGCCGATGCGGCCGGCGAGCGGCGCCCGCAGAACATGCCGGGCACGGTGGACGAGTACCCCAACTGGCGGATCCCGCTCACGGGCGCTGACGGGAACCCGGTGCTGCTCGAGGACCTGCCCGCGCACGGCGGGGTCCACGCGGTCGCCGAAGCGGTGGGCGGCGGCCTGCGCCGTAGGCGCCCGGGCAGCACTGCGCCCTAGCTGCCGGGAAACGCCACCGGGGTGCCCCGCCTGGCGGGCGGGGCACCCCGGACTGGACCTGTCAGGCCGCTAGCGGCTAGATCCTGCAGCCGCCGGTGAACTGCGGATTGGGTGCGGGCGCGCTGATGATCGTGCCGCCGTAGCGGGCCACATCAGGCGTGCCGTACTGGGCGTCCTTCCCGAAGTTCAGGACGGTGTTGGGCTGGTTATTGCCGAAGTTCCACACGCATCCGGTGGTGTGCGACCCGAGCGCGTTGAACTGCGGGCTCAGCGACCAGAACGGGTAGAACTTGGCGCTGATCGGCGCGACGGTGCAGCCGGCGCCGGTCGCCACGTTGCACAGGTTCGAGGAGCCGCCGATGTCGGACTCGAACTGGACCTGCGGATAGGTTTGACCACGGCCGGTGAACGGCCCGACGTACTGGAACGAGGCCGGGCGGTTCGGGCTGCCGTTCGGCCAGTCCGGCTGGTACGACTGGCCATCGAAGTCCAGGTCACCGTTCTGGAACCTGTCGTTGTAGCACTCGTTGGCCCGCGACGACTCCGTGACCGGAGCGCCGTTGAGGAGCGCGGTCCGCGTGCCCTGCTTGAAGCAGTAGCCGTCGGCGAACTCGCACAGCGCGCCGCTGGCCGCGTCAGTGGTCGGACAGGCGACCGGGCCCGTTAGGTCCTTGCGTCGTCGCGTTCTGGCAGGTGACACCGCTACATGGACCCTCACCGGTGGCGGCCGGGCCTTCCGAGCCTCCCACGCAGGTGTCGTAGACGTTCGGGTCACTGAAGGACTGGCCGCCCGGGAAGGAGGCGGTGAACGGGTCCTTGTTGGTCACCGAGTTGCAGACTTCGCCGTGGCCGATCTCCTGCTCCATCAGCACGCCGCCCTCAAGCGCGGCCCACGGGACCTGGTTCTGGATCTTCGCGCTGCTGTACTCCGCGTGGAAGGTAAACGGCGTGCCGGCGCAGGTGCTGATATTGGTGTTCATGAAGCCGTTCGACGCACTGGCGGTCATGAACCCGGTCTGGTGAGTGGTCAAATCTCGGACCACGGTGGTGAATCCTTGCGGCGGGTCGGTGATGGAGACCGCGAGCTGGTCACCGGGGTTGATCATCAGCGTGTTGCCGTTCGGGGTGAACGTGCTCGCGTTCGTCAGCTGCGGGCTGGGCGGGCCGGCGGGGACGCCGTTAGTCTGTAGGTATGCGAAGTTGACCGGCTCCGTGCAGTTCGGGTTGAGGTTTGCGAAATTGAAATCTGCTTCGAGGCTGTCGATGGTCAGCGCCGCGCACCACTTGGTAGCGCTGCAGCTCGTGCTGTCGATAAACGGCGTGAAGCCTGGCGGGTAGAACTGCAGCTCCATGAACGCTGACCCGGCCGCGGCCGGGTCGCTGATCGAGCCGGAGTTGGTGTCGCTGTCCGGGGTACAGGGGTTCTGCGGGTAGGAATTCGGGTCGCACATCGGCAGCCCGAACCAGGGCGCGACGGATAGCTGACCGTAGTCGGTGACGCTGCCGCTCGGAGTCGGGAGCTTCTTGGGGTCCTTCGACAGCTTCATCAGGTAGGTCATCGTGTTGCCCGAGCCGGGCTGGCTGGAGATGAACTTCACGCTCGGCTCGTCGTGCCCGATGTACCACTTGTTGTCGATGAACCGGCTGGCCTTGCCGTTGACGATCTTGATCGGGTCCGTGCACAGGTTGCCTGCGAGCTTCCTGACCGTCCCGTACTTCGCGCTCCAGCCGTTGCAGTCAAGCTCGTTGACCGGATTGGGCGCGACGCCCGTGACCGCCGCCTTCGCGGTCGTCGCAGCGGTCGCCGCCACTGAGCCGGTGACGCTCAGCTGGCAGACGACCGCGAGGCCCATCGCGGGTACCAGCAGCAGCCGCCACTTCCGGCCGCCCGCGGGCGGTGATCCCCGCCCGAACCTCGTCGATGATCCCCGCCCTGCCCAGGGAATACGCATGTGCGATCCTTCTCGCTCACGCGTGCCGTCAGTCCTAGTCCGTCCCCAGGCCCGCCGGTCACGCCACTGTGACCGTCCCGCTATACGAGACGCTTTCCGACGGAATCTAACAATCACGGCAAACGGTCGTCAATCATCTACAAAACCGTTATCTATTCCTTAACCCGGAGAATCGTGCCCTAACCCGTTACGGGCAGCTCAGCGCAGGTAGCGGGAAATTTATGCGCTTTGGCCGGATTTATGACGTAATGACCGAACAGCGAATATTTGCCCGCATATCTACCCGGCCATGTCACTCCAGTAACACTTCTTTACTGGAGCTCCTTACGTCACTCAGCCGCTCCCTGGGCAGCGGGCGTGGTGATCCGGCCCGGGACCGAGACATGCCGCGAAAGCGGCAGCACCGAACAGGGCCCTGCGTACGTTCTTAGGCATCCAGGGGCCCGTCGGCTTAGGCATCCAGGGGCCCCACCGGCCCGACGGGCGGGCGTGGCGGGTGCGGGCGGGCGGGCAACGCGGGGCGGGGCGCAGGCGATAGAGTCCACGGGTGACCCGTGATGAACTGGACGCGCTGTCCTCGCGTGAGCTGCACGACCTCGCCGTGCGGCGGGCGCTGCGACACTTGGACGTGGAGTTTCTCTGGGAATTGCTGCGGGCCATCCCGGCCGCCGAAGCCTCCGAGGGACATGCGGCCGAAGCCGGGCGGGACATCGCCAAGGTCACCGCGCTGCTCGGGGACGCGATCGACTCCGGGGAAGGCGACGTGGCCGAAGCGCTGCGCCCGCTCTACCTCGACTACCTGACCAAGCACGGCGTCGACGGCTGAGCCGGGGCACGCGCTTCGCTCGTTCGGCCCAAAGGGGCGCGGCCGGGACTTCCGTGCGGGGCCTGGCCTTCAGCGTGGGCCGGAGGCCATCCCGTGCGGTCCTCCGGCCCACGCTGGCCGGGTCTTACTCGCCCTTGTTCAGGACGCCTTCGACCTCAAGAGTGATCGTTACCTTCTCGCTGACGGCGACGCCGCCGCCGGGGATCGGGCCGTTGTAGCTGACGCCCCAGTCCGTCCGGTTGATCTCGGTGGTGGCGGAGAAGCCTGCGCGGGTGCCGCCGAAGGCGTCCGGGCCGAAGCCGTTGACCTCGAGCTTCAGCGTGACCGGCCGGGTGGTGCCGCGGATGGTGAGGTCCCCGTCCAGGAGGAAGTCGTCACCGTCGAGGCGGATACCGGTGGAGTGGAACGTCATCGTCGGGTGCGACTCGACCTCGAAGAAGTCCGCGCTCCTGATGTGGTTGTCGCGGTTGGGCTCACCGGTGTTCACCGAGCTCAGGTCGACGGTGGCGTCCACGCGGGACTGCAGCGGGTCCTCGGCGGTAACGATGGTCCCTTCGAACTTGTCGAAACGACCGCGGACCTTGCTTACCATCATGTGCCTGACGACGAAGGACACCTCGGAGTGCACGGGGTCTATGGTCCAGGTCCCGGCGACGTAGCCGGGAATCTCCACGGCTGTCTCGGTCATCATTCCTCCAGGTAGGTGGTTCTTACTCGTATGGTACTTCGCTGGCGTACCTAACTTCTTTATAGTAACCTGGGGGTGATTGAAGCGTCAAGCACTAGGCTCCCGTGGGTACCGCGACGTAACCTGGTGGGTAGCTAGGAGGCGATTTATTGAATTCCGGGCAAGCCGGCCCGGTCCGTGAGCCGTCAGGATCGGCCGGCGACCCGTCAGGGGCGGGATGCGATTCAGATGCGGCCAGCTATGCGGGGGTGGCGAGCGGCCCGACCACCTGCCGTGCACGGGAGGTGCTCCAGCGCGTCGGCGACAAGTGGTCGGTCCTGGTCATCGACCTACTCGGGCAGGGCACACTGCGGTTCAGCGAACTGCACCGCGCCGTCGACGGCATCACCGCCAGGATGCTCACGGTCACGCTGCGCGGACTGGAGCGTGACGGTATCGTGACCCGGACCATCCACCCGGTCATCCCGCCCCGGGTCGAGTACGCCCTCACCCCGATGGGGCGGACGCTGCTCGACACCATCGGCCAGCTTGTCACCTGGGCAGACAGCCACCTGCCCGAGATCGAGGCGGCCCGGGCTGCCTATGACGTCCGGCACAGGTGCGAATAAAATCGCTCGCGTGAACGAGAGCCAGGCCGAGACCGAGGAGCGAGTGCGGCGCGGCTCGTCGTTCGGCGCCGCCGCAGCGGCCTACGCGGAACACCGCCCCGACTACGCCGAGGCCGCGGTCCGGTGGGCGCTGGAACCGGTCTGGAACCGCCGGCCGGTCCGGGTCGCCGACCTTGGCGCGGGAACCGGCAAGCTGACCGCGATGTTGCTCCGCCTCGGGGCCGACGTGACCGCGGTGGAGCCGGACCCGGACATGCTGGCGGAGCTGCGGGAGGCGATGCCGTCGGTACGTTCGGTGCCCGGGAGCGCGGAAGCGATTCCGCTGCCCGATGCCAGCGTCGACGCCGTGCTGGCCGGCCAGGCTATGCACTGGTTCGACATGGGGCGCGCGATGCCCGAGATCGCCCGCGTGCTCACCCCCGGCGGGGTCCTCGCCGGGCTGTGGAACGCGGACGACGACCGGGTCGGCTGGGTCGCAGGCCTGGCCGAGATCAGCAAGCGCCAGGGCAGCCTCACGCTGCTGCGCTGGCGCGACGGCGCGGCCCGGTCCCGGCAGGAGCGGCTGCTGGAGGCGGGCTCCGGCCTGTTCCACGCGGCCGAGGAGGGTGAGTTCGGCCACGGGCAGGCGCGCACCGCCGATTCCCTGCTGGCCACCATCGCGACGCACTCTCGCCTGCTGGTGATGGATGAGGCCGAACGGACCAGGCTTCTCGCCCAGGTGCGAGACTTCCTGCACACGCAGTCGGAGACCTCGGGCGGCGAATTCACGCTGCCGATGGCCACCGTCGTGCTGCGGGCGTTGCGCACGTAGCCCTACCGGAGCGCGGCCGTGGCCGGGCTGGCGGCGAGCAGGGACACCGCGACCACGAGCGAGAAGGCCTGGGGCACATACCATTGTTGATCAGCATGCGAGAGACGATCAACCAGCGCGTTCCCGTGATGACGCGAGGCGTGCGCCATGACCCTCCTGCTCCGCGATCCCGCCGCGCCGATTAGATTCCGTGCCCCGGGCCGTCCACCCCCATGAGTGAATGAGATGCCGGGAAACTCAGCGAGGAGAACGATCATGGGAACTATCGCCGTACACGAGTTCATCACGCTCGACGGGGTCATCGACACGCCGAGCTGGACCTTCGACTATCCATTCGACCCCAGGATGGGCGAGGCCATCGCCGGCATCACGGACCCGGGCGGCGCGATCTTGCTCGGGCGGAACACGTACGAGATGTTCGCGCCGGTCTGGTCCACCCGGACCGCCGAGGATGACCCCGGCGCCCCGTTCTTCAACGACACGCCCAAGTACGTCGTGTCCTCGACCCTGCAGGGCGCCGACTGGAAGAACTCCTCGGTCCTCGGCCCCTACAGCGCCAGCGCCATCCGCGAGCTCAAGGACCGCGTGGACGGGAAGATCTACGTCAGCGGGAGCGGCACGCTGGTGCGGGCGATGCTCGCGGACGGACTGGTCGACGAGTTGCACCTGTTCGTCTTCCCGCTCACGCTCGGCTCGGGCCAGCGGCTCTTCGCCGACGGCTTCAAGGTCAAGCTGGCCCTGGCGGGCTGCGAGGCCTACGACAGCGGCGTACTGCACGTCACCTACACCAAGGCCGGGTGAGACCAGCTGCGGCGAACCCAGTTAAGCCAGGAAGGACGCTAGATCTAGATGGAGCGGGTCTGCTTCCTCGCCCGGGTGCGAGCCGTACCGTGTTCTGTTGCTTGGAGATGACGCGAGATGCCTGACCTGACCGCCGTGAAGTCCGTGTTGCGGGCGCAGCGGATTGAGACGCCGTCGTGGGCGTTCGGTAACACCGGGACCCGGTTCAAGGTGTTCGCCCAGCCCGGTGTGCCGCGCACGCCGCAGGAGAAAATTTCGGACGCGGCGCAGGTGCACAAGTTCACCGGCATCGCGCCGAGTGTGGCGGTGCACATCCCGTGGGACAAGGTCGATGACTATGCCGCGCTGGCTGCCTTCGCGGCAGAGGCGGGGATCGCGATCGGCACGGTGAACGCGAACGTGTTCCAGGATGATGATTACAAGCTGGGCAGCGTAGCCAACCCCGACCCCGCGGTCCGCCGCAAGGCCCTGGATCACCTGCTGGCCTGCGTGGACATCATGGACGCGACCGGTTCTCGCGACCTGAAGCTATGGTTCGCCGATGGCACCAATTACCCCGGCCAAGACGACATCCGGGCCCGCCAGGACCGGCTTGCCGAGGCTCTTGCCGTGGTCTACGCCCGGCTCGCGCCGCACCAGCGGATGCTGCTGGAGTACAAGCTGTTCGAACCGTCGTTCTACACTACCGACGTCCCGGACTGGGGTACCTCCTTGCTGCACTGTCTCGCCCTCGGCCCGCAGGCCGCCGTCGTCGTGGACACGGGGCATCACGCTCCCGGCGTCAACATCGAATTCATCGTCGCGATCCTGCTGCGCGCCGGGCGGCTCGGCGGGTTCGACTTCAACAGCCGCTTCTACGCCGACGATGATCTCATGGTCGGTGCCGCCGACCCGTTCCAGCTGTTCCGCATCCTGCACGAAGTCGGGTCCGCCGGGGCCCTCGGGCCCGACGCGGGTATCGCGTTCATGCTCGATCAGTGCCACAATATCGAACCAAAAATCCCCGCCCAGATCCGCTCCGTTATGAATGTCCAGGAAGCCACGGCCAAGGCGCTCCTCATCGACACACGGGCCCTGCAAACAGCCCAGCAGGCAGGCGATATCCTCGGCGCCCACGCCGCCCTGATGGACGCCTACAACACAGACGTCCGCCCCCTTCTCGCGCAACTGCGCGAAGAGGAGGGCTTGGACCCCGACCCCATCACCGCCTACCACCGCTCCGGCTACGGGGAGAAGATCATTGCCGACCGCATCGGCGGCACCGCCGCGAGCTGGGGCAGCTAGGGACACCGTCCGGGTCGCCGCCATCGACCTGGGCGCCTCCAGCGGACGGGTGGTGGCCGGCCACGGCACGGCGCGCGGGTTCGCGCTGCGCGAGGTCCACCGGTTCGCCAACCAGCCCAAGACGGCCGGCGGCGTGCTGCGCTGGGACGCCCGCGCGCTATTCGCCGGGGTCCTGGACGGGCTGCGCGCCGCGGGCCCGCTCGATGCCGTGGCCGTCGACGGGTGGGGCGTCGACTACGGGCTGCTCGACGGCGACGGCCGCCTGATCGCCGACCCGGCCAGTTACCGGGACCCCCGGACCGGGCCGCCGTTCGCCGCCGTCACCGCGACGGCCGGCGGGGTGGCGGGCGTCGACGCGGTACGGCTGTACGAGGCGACCGGGACCGCGGCGCACCCGTTCAACACGGTGTTCCAGCTGATGGCCGAGCGCGAATCGGCGCAGATCGGAGCGGCGCGGCATGCCCTGCTCGTGCCCGACCTGATGACCTACTGGCTGTCCGGCCAGCTGGGCACCGAGCTGACCAACGCCTCCACCACCGGCCTGCTGGACCCGCGCACCATGACCTGGGCGGCACCGGTCGTCGATGCCCTCGGCGTACGCGCCGGCCTGTTCCCCCGCTTCCGGACGGCGGGCGAGCTGGCCGGCCCGCTGGCCCCGGACGTTGCCGCCGGCCTCGGCCTGGCCCGCCCGCCGCACGTTGTCATCGGGCCCTCGCACGACACCGCGGCCGCCGTCGCGGGCGTGCCCGCCGCGGACGGCGCCTTCGCCTTTGTCTGCACCGGGACCTGGGCGCTGGCCGGCGTCGAGCTCCCTGCTCCGGTCATCACCGCGGCAGGTCGTCAGGCTGATTTCACGAACGAAGTGGGCATCGACGGCACGATCCGGTTCCTGCGCAACGTGACCGGGTTCTGGCTGCTGCAGGAATGCGTCAGGGACTGGGAAGCGCAGGGGCGGCGGGTGGATTTGGACGAGCTGACCCGGGCGGCCGGCGACGTGCCCGGCCACCGCGCGCTCATCGACGTGCAGGATCCTGGCTTCGTCGCCCCCGGCGGGATGACCGAGCGGATCACCCGCGCCTGCCTGCGCACCAGTGGTGTCACGCTGTCCGCCGAGGCGGAGATCCTGCGGTGCATCCTGGACAGCATGGCTGTCGCCATCCGGCACGCAGTGCGCGACGCGGTACGGGTCACCGGCCACCCGGTCCGCACGGTGCACGTCGTCGGCGGCGGCGTGGCCAACCCGCTGTTCTGCCAGCTGACCGCCGACGCCTGCGGGCTGCCCGTGGTGGCCGGCCCGACCGAAGCCGCCTGCTGGGGCAACGTGCTGGTGCAGGCGCGTGCCCTCGGCGTCACCGGCGGGTCGCTGCCCGAGCTGCGCTCGCTCGTCCGGCGTGGCACCCGGCTAGCCCGGTATCAGCCGGGCGACCAGGAGGCCGCGTGGGCCCACGCCGACGAGATCGTCCTGGCCAGCCGGTCCTAGGGCCTGACCGGCTCCCCGGCCAGCCAGGCGGCGCCGCGCTGGTACAGGCACTCCACCTCGGGGCCGCGCAGGCCCGGCATGTCCGGCTTCACCGGGTAGCCTGCCTGGACCTGCAGGTAGGCGAGGTACCGGTAGCCTTCGGGGTACCGGGCGAGCAGTTCGGGATCCAGGACGAGCGAGGCGGCCGGGTCGACCGGGTCCAGCCGGTCCTTCTCGTAGATCGGCTGGCGCAGCACGATCCCCCACCGCCCCTGCCTTTTCTCGAGGAAGTCGTAGAACCGGCCGGTGCAGGCCACGTCGCACCGCACGCCTTCGACCTCGCCGCGCTGCATGATCGTCATCCGGGTCTGCGCGATGGCTCGCGGGGCCGCGAGCGTGATCCGGCAGCCGCCGGTGAAGTGCAGGATGTTCACCCCCCGGGCCGCGCCTTCCTGGCTGACCTGGATGAAGTCCTCCTTCGGGCCCTGGAACCAGGTGGCCATCATGTAGCCGTCGTCGTGCCAGCAGGCCCTGAAGGCCTCCCAGTCTCCAGAGTCCCTGGCGTTGGCCCAGGTCTCGACTACATCGCGGATGGCGAGGCGATCAGCAAGCGAGGCGTCCATGCTGGGCACCGTATGACATGGCGGGCGGCACGTACCACACTCGTTCGGCAGAAATGTCCTTCCTTGCGGGCAGCATGGGAGCGTGCCGGTCAGCGACGAGTTCGGCCCCCGCCCGGTCCGGGACTTCGAGGGCTCCGCGTGGTGTCGGTGGCGGCCCGTAGAATCGCCGGATGGGCTTGCCCGGAATCGGTGAAGCGGCGGCCGAGGTACTGCACCGCGTATTCGGCTACAACTCCTTCCGCGGCCAGCAGCAGGAGATCATCGAGCACGTCTGCGCGGGCGGCGACGCGATCGCGCTGATGCCGACCGGCAGCGGTAAGTCGCTGTGCTACCAGATCCCCGCGCTGGTGCGCGAGGGCACGGGCGTGGTCATCTCGCCGCTCATCGCGTTGATGCAGGACCAGGTCGACGCGCTGACCGTGCTCGGCGTGCGGGCGGGCTTCCTGAACTCCACGCAGGATCCCGACGAGCGCCGCGGGGTGGAGTACGCCTTCCTGGACGGCAAGCTCGACCTGCTCTACCTGGCGCCGGAACGGCTGCGGACCGAGTCGGCCCTGCGGCTGCTCGACCGCGGCACGGTGGCGCTGTTCGCCATCGACGAGGCGCACTGCGTGGCTCAGTGGGGCCACGATTTCCGGCCCGACTACCTGGCCCTGTCCATGCTGCACGAGCGCTGGCCGGCCGTGCCGCGGATCGCGGTGACCGCCACCGCGACCGAGCAGACGCGCGCCGAGATCGCCGCGCGTTTGTCGCTGGGCGAGGCCAGGCAGTTCGTGGCGAGCTTCGACCGGCCGAACATCCAGTACCGGATCGAACCGAAGAACGAGCCGCGGCGGCAGTTGCTCCGGCTGCTGCGGACCGAGCACCCGGGCGACGCGGGCATCGTCTACTGCCTGTCCCGGGCGTCGGTGGAGAAGACCGCCGAGTTCCTCTGCTCTGAGGGTTTCGTCGCCCTGCCGTATCACGCTGGCCTTGACGCGCGGACCCGGTCCGTGAACCAGTCGCGGTTCCTGCGCGAGGACGGGCTGATCATGGTGGCCACGATCGCGTTCGGGATGGGCATCGACAAGCCGGACGTCCGCTTCGTCGCGCACCTCGACCTGCCCCGGTCGGTCGAGGGGTATTACCAGGAGACCGGGCGCGCCGGGCGCGACGGCGCGCCCGCTACGGCCTGGCTGGCCTACGGGCTGGCGGACGTGGTCCAGCAGCGGCGTCTCATTGACGGCTCGGACGGCGATCTCGCGCACCGCCGGCGGCTCGTGGCACACCTGGACGCGATGCTCGCCCTGTGCGAGACGGCAGGCTGCCGACGTCGGCAGATGCTGGCGTATTTCGGCGAGCCCGGGGCGGACACGTGCGGAAACTGCGACACCTGCCTGGCGCCGCCTTCGGTCTGGGACGGCACGGTGGCGGCGCAGAAGCTGCTCTCGACTCTGGTCCGGTTGGGACGGCTGAGCGGGCCGTCCTTCGGCGCGGGGCAGCCGATCGACATCCTGCTCGGGAAGAAGACGCCGCGGGTGCTTTCCTACGGGCACGATTCGCTGCCGGTTTTCGGCATCGGCAGCGAACTGACTGAGGGCGAGTGGCGGGGCGTGGTCCGGCAGCTGCTGGCCGCCGGGCTGCTGGCGGTCAAGGGTGACCACGGGACACTGGCGCTGACCGACCTGAGCGGGGAAGTACTGCGCGGGGAACGCCAGGTCATGTTCCGGCGGGACGCTCCGCGGCCTGCGCCCGCGCCAGCGCCGCGGAGCGGGCGGGGATCGAAGGCCGGCGGTCCCGCGGGTGCCGCGCGGGGCAAGTCGGCCGGTCCGCAGGCCGCCCTGTCAGCTGAGGCCGAGGCGGTGTTCGAGCGGCTGCGCGCCTGGCGGGCGGCCGTGGCCAAGGAACAGGGCATGCCGGCGTACGTGATCTTCCACGACGCGACCTTGCGGCAGATCGCGTCTGTGGCACCCTCGGCCCTGAATGAGCTTGCCCTCGTGAACGGGGTGGGCGAGACCAAGCTGGCCAGGTACGGCCAGCAGATCCTGGACGTCCTCGCCGAGGCTCCTGCTCCGTAGACGGCCGGGGTTTACATGTTGGCCTGGTAGGCGGGGATTTCCTCCAGGGCGGGCACGACCTGGGTCATGGGCGGACGCTCGAGCAGCTCGGTAAGGTGCTCGTCGAGACGGAGCCCGTCCTGGGTGGCGACCGCATGCAGGTAGGTCTCCGGGCCGACGGGTCCCGGCAGGTCCCACAGGCCGGCCGTCCGGGGCTCGGGCACCGCATGGTGCAAAGCGGGCACCCGGCGGGCCAGCGCGCGCAGTACGGCCGAGCTCATCCTGGTCAGGTCCCAGAGCGGCTGGTGGCGGTTCTGCCGCGAGCCTAGGTCCACCTGGGCCATCGCGGGCAACCCGGCCGCGGCGAGCACGTCGATCAGGATCGCGATCTCCACCCCGTACCCGGTCAGGAACGGGATGCGCAGCAGCAGGTCCCTGGACACGGCGAACTCGCCGGCCAGCGGCTGCACGAACCCGGTGAGCTCGGGGAAGAAGAAGTTCAGCAAGGGCTTGGCCGTCAGCTCGGTGACCCGCCCGCCGCCGTCGGCGACGGACTGCTCAGCGCTGGTGAACGGGCGCCGGTAGGCCGCCTTGCTGAACTGCACGCCCGGCACCATCAGGAGCGGGCCGAGCGTGCCGTATATAAAGTGCTCACCGAAATCACGCGTATCAGCGTCGGCAAACATGACGATATCGCCGCGAGCCATCGATAGGGCACGCCACATCGCATCGCCCTTGCCCTGGGCGGGCCCGTATCCCGGCAGCAATTCGTTTTCCGAGTAAACCTCGGCGCCATGGGCCCGGGCGATATCGGCGGTACCGTCCGCGGAGTCCGCGTCGATCACGAGCACCTGATCGACTAGGCCACTGCGCTCGTTCAGCCTGGCCACCGTGTCCAGGATCGGGCCTATGGTGCCCGCGACCTCGCGGGCCGGCAGGATCAGCGTGACGTCCGGGCGATGCATCGCCTCGCCGGAACTGGCTAGATCGCTGAAATCCTGGTGGTGAAACGACCTCTGTTCGAACCAATCCCGCACCGGCATATGCATATGCGACCCTCGTTTCGGACTGTGCATTTCGCAAGGTAAGCAGGTGAAATGCTGTCGTGCTCCCCGTAAGTGCCGTGCTGCCACGCCTTCGCCATTTGTCACAGCGGATGGCACATCCTAGCCCCGCATTGTTTTTGGCGTGTGACAATGTGTTACGTCCAGGTTAAACCCGCGCGCGGAGCCTTCCCCGGTTGATCGGCCTCGGTGCTTCTCGTCAGGCTCCTCAGGGTGCGCATCGCCACTGGCGCCCTCGCAGTGGTCCACACGTGCCCTGCGCCATACGGCCAGGCATAGACGGGCCGTCACGCAGCATCCCGAGGAGCCGCGGACGGCAGCCACCATCGTGGCGGCCTGGTCTTCAGCGGTCGTTGATTCCATTACCGCACTTCCTGTGCTGGGGGCCGACGATTGCGAGCCTGGGCCGGTTGCCGGGAGCTAGCTGCCGTCGGGGTAGCCGCCACGGTGCAGGACCATCGGGTAGTGCGGCAGGATGGACGGGCGACGGACCGCGGCTCGCCAGTTATCCGGGTAAGGCTCGAGACCGCGGAATAGGGGCGGCGGCTCACCGTCGAGCGCGGCAGCCAGCGCTTCCAGCGACATCTGGAGGCCGTCGATGGCGCTGGTGAAGCGCTGGCGCCAGCGCTGCTCGATCGTGCCGACGAACTCATGGTAAAGACGCTGCGCCTGTAGGCCCCGGGGAGTGAGGCTGACGATCTTGCCGCGGCTCGCGGCCGGGTCCGGCTCTTCGGCCGCCAGGTACTCGCGGATCACGATGCCGAGCGCCCAGCTGACGGCCTCCTTGGAAGTGCCGGTCAGCGGCGGGAGGTCGCGCCGCCGGGTCCCGTCCGCGCCCAGGACACGCAGTACGTTCGCGCTGACCGCGAGGGATAGCCCCGTTTCGTGCTCGTACTCCAAGGCGAACGACAGCAGCACGCGGGACAGCAGTCCCGACAGCGGCAGCCCGGCGGGATCGACGCGGCCCGCGGGCGGGAGCGCGGGGTCCGGCCCCCGGCTGAGCAGGGCCGCGCCGAGGATCGGCAGGCAGTCGGGCAGCCCGGGATCAAGCTGGCTCACCACGGTCGCCAGGGACTCTCGCAGCCGGTCAACCTGGCCAACGCCGAAGCGCTCGCGCCAGCGCTGCTCGATGAGGCCGGGCAGCGGCAGCCACACCTCGCGGGCCCGCAGCCCCGCGCCGGTAGCGCGCAGGACGGCGTCCGGGCCCGGGCGACCCTTGTGGATCTTCCTGGCCGTGCCGTCGATGGTGATATAGCCCCAGCGCCGCATGCCGTCCAGATTGGTTCCGGTGCGCGCGCGGGTCTCGAGTTCGCCGACGGTGATCGGTTGGCCGGTGACGTGTCGCAGGCAGTTCTCCCACATGACCAGTGACACCAGCCAGGTCGTCGGGTCGCCGTCGCCGTGGCCGGACGCCCCGTGATCGGTCGTGCGGTGCGGGAGGCGGTGCTCGGCTTCGTTGTCGAACTCGATCGTGTACGCGACCAGCGCCTGGGACAACAGCGCCGACAAGGGCAGAGAGCCTGGCCGGGGCGCTGACGGCGTGGGTGACGCGGGCGGCCTGGACTGCTTGGACCGCTCGGACGGCGCGGATGCCTGAGGGGCCCGCGGGCCAGCGATGGCCGTGAGCAGGCCGACCGAGCGCAGGCGCTCGCGTCCGGCGGCTTTCTCATCGCGGCCGGGCATGGTCCGCCAGCCCGTGCGCGCGAGCAGATCGTCGGCCTGGCCTGCGTCGAACATAGACCTGGCCGGCTCCCCCAGGGCGGCCACCGCAGCCTGGAAGCGGTCCCGGGCGCTCTCGTCGTGCTCCCGAGACAGGGACACGCTGATAGCCAGGCGGCTGCCGCGGGCGGCGACCTGGCGGAACTGCTCGAGCACGGTTTCCAGGACGGCTGGCTCCAGGTAGACAGCGACCCCTTCGAGCAGGAACAGGCTGGGCACGCCCGCCTCCAGCCCGGCGGCGCGTAGCCGGTCTGCCACCGGGTCCCGGGTGAAGTCGGCTTCGATGAACCGCACGTGGGGCGCGGCGACGCCGAGCCGCTCCAGCCTTTCCAGCTTGTCCCGCTGGGTCACGGGATGGTCTACCTCGAACCAGCGGACACCCGGCTTGGCGTACCGGAACGCACGACCGTCGTAGCCAGCCGCGCCCACCACGACCTGCCGCACGCCGCGGTCGATGGCGCTGACGACGATCCGGTCAAAGAACGAGGTGCGCGCGGCGAGGTAGTCGTGCATCCGGTTCGCCGGGGCCACCAGCCCGGCCGCGACGTCGGCGGCTAGGGCCTCGTCGGCGGCGGGAACGCCGTAGGCTGCTGGGACCCGGGAGAAGCCCAGCCGGTGCGCCGCCACCCGGCGGGCGGTTACCAAGGGACCCCCGTCGTCCATGTCAGCTCATTGTGCCATCAGGCCGGGAAGCGGCCATCGTGCCGCACCCTTCATGACATGAGCAGAGTGTCCAGCGAAAGGTGCTCGCACCGGCAAGACGGCCGCCGACTGATCAGTTCTGGTGATGGACCGATCTCAGGTAGGCCATTTCCGCCTTGGCGTGGCCGGGGTTGACTGGAGCTTGATCACATCACGGTGGCGCTCTACGACGGGACGGTAGCCGATGACGGCCATTGCCGAACCGCCAGCCGCTACTATTACGGATCCGAGGCGGCCAGGGCCGCGACCCGGCCGGGAGATCCTTCGCACCGCAGGGTCGGTCGCCCTCGTCGCGGCCATTTTCGGTTTCGCCCTCCCGCATTTCGCGTCCTACCGCAGCGTGTGGGCCAGTATGCACGCGCTGACGTGGGCCCAGGTACTACTCGTCCCCCGCCGCAGCCAGTATGGCCTCAACCTGGATCATGATCTGCTCGGTACTGCCATCGATACGGCTGCGCGAAGCGGCCGTGGTCAACCTTGGCTCCAACGCCGTGGCGAACACCTTGCCCGCCGGAGGTGCCCTCGGCATGGGGGTCAGCTGGGCGATGCTCTCGAGCTGGGGTGTCAGCACGGCTGAGTACGTGCTCTATACCCTGGTGTCGGGAATCTGGAATGTCTTCGCCCGCCTGGGCCTGCCGGTTCTCGCCCTGCTGGTCCTGATGACGGCCAGCCGGCCCGGAGCCGACGTGATCGCCGCCGCCGCCGTTGGCCTGGCCTTGCTCGCCGCCATGACAGTCGTGCTCGGCCTGCTCCTGCGCAGCGAGTCGTTTGCGCTCCGCGCGGGCCGCGCGCTGCAGTTCGCGCTCGTCATGGCCTGCCGGGTGGTACGCCGACAGGCGTCCTTCGACGTTCCCGGAGCATTGCTCGGCTTCCGCGACCAGGCTGGCGCCCTGATCGCCGCGCGCGGCTGGCGGATCACCGCCGCCACGGCGGCGAGCAACCTCACCTTGTGGCTCGTGCTGCTGGCGTGCCTGCGCGTCATGGGCCTATCCCAGGCCCAGGTGCCCTGGCAGACCTCCCTGGCGGCCTTCGCGTTCGTCCGGCTGCTGACGGTGCTGCCCATTACCCCTGGCGGTCTGGGAATCACCGAACTCGGACTGATCGCCATCCTGGCCGCCGGCACCGGCCAGCCAGCCAGCGCGCAGGTGACAGCCGCCGTGCTGTTGTACCGGGCCGTCACCTACCTGCCCCCGATCCCCCTCGGCGCGATCGCGTGCCTGGCGTGGCGGCATGCGCCGGCGCTTATACACGCCAAGGCCGCCGGCGCCGGTCAGTTAGCCATCCACAGCTCGGCGGGCGCCGGAGGCGGTCAATCCGAAGCCGCAATCTCGTTACCGCTGCTGTGGCGGGTGATGGCGGTCGTGAGCTCGCCCGTGGTAACTTTGGGCTGTTGCCCTGGACCTCGGTGGCTGATCGAGTTCGCCTTTCGGCGAACGCCGCCAAGATGCCGGGAGCATTTGATGCCGGGACTTAGCCAGATAACCCGTCCTCGTGCTTCGGCCGCGGGCAGCGGCGACGAGGACGCGGACGGCTACGGCCGTCCCGGTGGAAGCCCGTGCTTAACGTGGATCTCAGTATCCGGGACTTCGACGGTCAGGCCGTCGTCGCCCTGCGCGGGGAGCTTAACCTGGCCGACACTCCTGGTCTCGCGTCCCATCTGATCGCGGCCGTGGCGGCCTGCGGGCCGTCGGTCATCGTGGATCTGGCGGGCCTGGAGGGCATCAGCTACAGCGGCCTGTCGGTGCTGCTGCGAATACGGAAATGGGCTCGGCAAAGCGGCGGTGACCTGCCCCTGGCAGCCCCGCAGCAGCCGGTGCGCCGGATTCTGGAAGCTACTGGCCTGATCGATGTCTTCTCGGTTTATCCCAGTGTGGAAGAGGCCGCGAGCAGCGCACGCCAGGCCCAGGCGTGGTCACCGGTGGCGCAGCAGCAGCCCCGTCCCGCCATGGTTACCCGGTCGGGCGGCCGGCCGCCGCTATGCCGCGTTGCCCGGCACTCGCTCGTCCGGCCGCTGCCCAGGCGCGGAGTGTGCCGGCCGGGGCACATCGCGCGCGAGGTCTGCGTTAAGCGGCGCTCGCCAGGAGGAACCACGGCGGCCTGACCGATAGGTGGTCCGGGTCCAACCTCGCCGGATCCGCCGGCAGCCCGCCCATCATGGTCCTGCGCCAGTACATCAACTACCAGGACCGTCCGCCTGACCGGCTCATGTCCGGCCGCCTTCACCACCGGCCTGAAGGCCGGCGCACTGGCAGCCACCCCGGTAGCCAGTCGCACGGATGCATTCCATCTCGCCCTGCCGGGTTACGCTGGCTCTGTGCGGCATCCCATGCGGGAACGACGGTGAGCACATGCGATGCCGCGGATGAGGAAGGCGGGCCGTGTTCGAGGCAGGCGATATCCGGGAGTGGCGGGGCCACCACGTTGTTGACCCCGAAGGTCACAAGATCGGAAAGCTGGAGGCGGTCTACGTCGACACGAGCACAGACCTGCCAGCATTCGGCACCGTCGAGGTCGGGATGCCCACCAGGCACCGGCTCGTGTTCGTTCCCCTGGCTCAGGCGACCGTGGGTCCCGGATACCTCAAGGTCGCTCACGACAGGAAGCAGGTAAGGGATTCTCCCTCGATCAGCACCGACGGCGAGCTGCCAGCGGCTGACGAAGAGGCCATCTTCAAGCACTACGGCCTGACGTATCAGCCAGGCACCAGCGGTGAACGGCAACTGGCCCGCCGCTGACCAGACCGACTGAGCGGAGCATCAGATGCTTGCCTTCTTCCTCCTCCTCGTGATCGTGGCGATCGTGCTCGGCATCGTGGGTGTCGTCGGCAAGGGCCTGTTTTACTTGCTGATCATCGGCATTGTCGTGTTCCTCGGTGCCCTTCTTCTGGGTGCCCTGCGAATGCGGCGGCGGCCTGGGAAGCGCCCGGCGCGGTAGTCCTCATCAGGACTGATGTCGCTAAGGCTGATAGCGGGGTAGCCATCTGGTGCGGTGGATGGCCTGGTCGATCTGGTCATCGGTGAGCGTGGGCGCGACGGCATCGGCTACTGCGGCCCTCGCGACGGCGCCCGCCACGACTGTTGCCATGTCGGCGAGCCGAGCCCGGTCGGGCAGCAGTGTCCCGTGCGGGTCGTGCCGGATCGTGGCGGCGTCACCGACGGCCGCGGCAGCCGCGGTCATCATGGCGTCGGTAATGCGGGTTGCGCGCACCGCAGTCACGGCCAGGCCGACTCCGGGGAAGATGTAGATGTTGTTGCATTGGGCCACGGGGATGCTGGCGTCGCCGACCTGCATCGGCGCAAACGGGGATCCGGTAGCGACGAGCGCACGGCCTTCGGTCCAGTCGGCGAGACTCTGTGGCCGGGCCTCGCTGCGGCTGGTCGGATTAGACAGCGGCATGATGATCGGCCGCTTCGTGTGTGCGGCGACGTGGCGCACGACCTCTTCGGTGAAGGCTCCGCACGCGGTTGACAGTCCGATGAGCGCGGTCGGGTGCACAGCGTCGATCACATCGATGAGGTCCGCTGGCCGGCCAGGTTCCCTGCTCGGCACGGCGCCCGGCGGCTGGGCGAGACGGCGCTGCGCCGGGCCGAGATCCGGGCGGTCTGTGGTGAGCAGGCCGTTGAGGTCGACCACGCAGACCCTGGCGCGGGCGCCTTGCTCGGACAGGCCGTCGGCCACCATCGAACGCACGACCTGCTCGCAGACTCCGATGCCAGCGGACCCGGCACCGAGCATCACCACGGTCTGGTTGCACAGCCGCGACCCGGTGGCCGCGGCCCCCGCGAACAGGGCGGCCAGGACAACGGCAGCCGTGCCCTGGATGTCATCGTTGAAGCTGAGCAACTGATCGCGGTAGCGCTCCAGGATCGGCAGGGCGTGCGGGGTGGCGAAGTCCTCCCATTGCAGCAGGGCATGGGGCAGTTCGGCGCGTACGGCCTGGACGAACCGGTCGACGAAGTTGTCGTAGTCGGCGCCGGCGATACGGTGGTGCCGCCAGCCGAGGTACATGGGGTCGTCGAGGAGTTCGGCGTTATCGGTGCCGACGTCCAGGAGCACCGGCAGGGTGCGCGCAGGATCGATGCCACCCAGCACCGCGTACAGCGACAGCTTGCCGATCGGGATGCCCATGCCGCCGATGCCCTGGTCACCCAGGCCCAGAATCCGCTGGCCGTCGGTAACGACGATGACGTCGACCTCCCGCCTGGGCCGGTTGCGCAGGATCTCCCCGATGCGGTCGCGGTCGGGGTAGGCGATGAAAAGGCCGCGCGGACGGCGGTACATCTCGCTGAAGCGCTGGCAGGCCAGCCCGACCGTCGGGGTGTAAAGGATCGGCAGCATCTCCTCGATGTGGTCGGATACCAGCCGGTAGAACAGCATCTCGTTGGTGTCCTGCAGCGCGCGCAGGTTAATGTGCCGGGCAATGTCGGTGGCCTGCTCCTGGTAGGCCTGGTACCTGCGGCGCACCTGCTGCTCCAGCGTCTCCACCACGGCCGGCAGCAGGCCACGCAAGCCGAGTTCGGAGCGTTCCTGCTCGGTGAACGCGGTGCCCTTGTTCATCAGCGGATCCTCCAGCACCTGCACCCCGAGACCCTGATCGGCGTTCATGATCTGTTCGCTCCTTCGCGTGCGACCCGAAGACCCTGGCCACCGTGCCAGGGCTGGATTGGCTGTTTATGACCGGTCATATCAGTTCTCCGTTGAGATGAGGAGCTGCGCGGATCAGCGACGGGTTGTCCATCGGGGCCCGGTCAGAGACCACGCGGATTCCCACGCGGCCAGCCGCCGCCGGTCGAGCGCGAGCCGGCACAGCGCATAGGAGATGAGCAACATCATCCCGGCGCCCCAGCCGCGCGCGCGGAACTGGCTGGCCGCCCAGTCGCCGCCCAGCGCCCCGGTGAAGCAGGTCAGGCAGATGAAAATAAACCCTTGTGATCTTTTGCCGGGGAGCACCATAGTGGCAAGCAATCCCGCGGCCATGCCGAAAGCGATCCATGCGATGATGCCCATAGCTGACTCCTTTGGTCACCGGCGAAATGCTGCGTGCGGCAGTCAGTCATGCTGGACGCATCCGGGAGGGAGAATAATTCCCGCAGGTTCATCGCCCTTCGGCCTGCGGCGCGCGCTGGCCGGCACTGCTGCGCATAACGAAAACTCCGGACCTTACCCTGCAGCCACGAATTTATCGCGGGTGCAACTGCCGGGGTCCGGAGCAACATTGTTAATGTTACTACACTTTTCCGGATTCTCGAATTGGCGTGGATCATTTTGATGCAGGTAGCGAACGGCTCCCCTGTTTCAGGTGTGCGGGGCCTGGTCGCCAGGCGCTTGCGCACTGATGGCGGGTCGCGGCAGTGCCGCGGCCCGCGTACACATTGGGCATACCCATAACCGACTCCTCAGTCAGTGACTAAATTGAGGTACGGGCAGCCGGTCCTGCGCGACGGGTCGCGTGGAAGAAAATAACTCCCTGCGGGCTCTTGCCCTTTTCTAGGCCGCTGCGCCTTTTACGGCGCCGACCCGAGCGAAAAACTCCGGTCCTGCACTGTTCCCGCGATATTAACGCGGCCGCAGCTGCCGGGGTCCGGAGCAATACTTTTATATTATCCCGCTGCCGCACTGGTGTCCACGGGCAGGAGGGAAAGCGGCGCGCAGCATGAACTGGCGGGCGCCGAGCAGGAAGTGCCCTGGCTTAGCCTGCCAGGGCCCGCGGGGATTCAGTTCCGAGCTACACTGTTCACTGTAGTGTGAACATTGTTCACGAGCAAGTGGGATACCGGCGAGACCGGCGCCTCGCGGTCCTGGAGTACCTGGCACGACCGAGGCTGGCCCTGATCGCGGCGGCGGGAGTCCAGGCGGGCGGGAGCAGGCCAGTGCACGCCGGTCGCCCAGCCGAAGCGCTCGAAGACGCGAATGACGGCGGCGGAGATATCGATCTGCCGGGGATCGGCGCCATGCCTGGCGCAGGTCGGATCGGAATGGTGCATGTTGTGCCAGCTTTCGCCCAGGGAGAGCAGAGCCAGCGGCCACAAGTTGGTCGCGCGGTCATAGCGGCGAGTAGTGAACGGGCGGGTGCCGATCACGTGGCATAGCGAGTTGACGCTCCAGGTGACGTGCTGCAGCAGGGTGACGCGGACCAGTCCGGCCCACAGCAGGGCGGCCAGTGCGGTGTGCCAGCTGCCGCCGATGGCCCAGCCCAGGGCGAACGGCAGCCCGAGCGAGACGGCGCACAAGGCAGGGAACGCTGCCGAGATCGCTCGTATGGCCGGGTCGGCCACCATGTCCGGGGCATAGCGCACGGCCGGGGTAGGGTCGTCGCGCAGCAGCCAGCCCATGTGCGCATGGGCGAGACCGCGGAGCTGTCCGGGCAGGCTGGAACCGTACCGGTACGGCGAATGCGGGTCGCCCGGCCTGTCGGCAAAGGCGTGATGACGGCGGTGGATGGCGACCCAGCCGATAACGTCGCCCTCGAAGCTCATCGATCCCGCGATAGCCAGCACGGCCCGCAGCGCCGGCGCCGCTGTGAAGCTGCGATGGGTGAGCAGCCGGTGGAAGCCGATGGTCACCCCGAGCCCCGTCACCAGGTAGAAAGCCGCCGCGAGCAGGATGTCTTCCAGGTGCAGGCCGTGGCCCCACGCGAGCCATACCGCCACTGCCAGCCCGGCGAACGGCACGAGGACGATCGCGGCTGTCACCGCTACCCGGACCCCGCCTTCGAAGGTGCGCGGCGTGCGGTCGCGGCCCGGGAACGGCTCCGTGCCTTCATAGCCGACAGCGAGCTGATCAGTCATCGCGATCGCTCCTTTCTGGGCGCGGCCGGAGCTGCCAGGAACGGGGCAGCGGCCAGGCCGAGAAAATGCACACGCCAAAGCCGACGGCCTGCGTTGAATAGGCAGGCTAGGTCGTCGGCGCCGATGCAGGAGTCGCGGTTGAAGTATCTGCCGCGGGGTCCAGCCTTTCGCTGGCGAAAGCGCCACGCTCGTAGTGCCTGGGAATGAAAAACTCCGGATCCCGCTGACAGCCCGCTATTTTTCGGGCATTACCGCTGCCGGGGTCCGGAGCAGCATTATTGACACTACCCTGTTTTTATCCCTGAGCCTAGCGATCTCAGCTCTGACCTGTATTTCGCGACGGTGAAGAGCCTGGGCGCGGGCTATTAGATGCGCCGTCCCCGCCCGCCGCGGCCCCGGAAGCTTCCGGAGGCGGCCGCGGCGCCGCGGCCAGTGGCCTGGGCAGCATCCACTGCCGGGACCCTGGCGAATTTGCTCACCGGAGCAATGCGCCTGACCGGGGGACCCGCGATCGAGCGCAGCACCGCCGAACCTGGACTGACGGTAGCTGCCTCCGGGCTCACGCCCGCCTTGCGCATCAGGGTGCGGACCTCGGCGGCCTGCGCCGTAGTCTGCACGGTGACCACCGCCCCGTCGGCCCCGTTGCGGGCCGTCCGGCCGGACCGGTGCACGTAGGCCTTGTGCTCGGCCGGAGGATCGGCGTGAATCACCAGGTCGATACCGTCCACGTGGATACCGCGGGCAGCGACGTCGGTCGCCACCAGGACGCGTACCTCGCCGGATCCGAACGCCGCCAGGTTACGGCTGCGAGCACCCTGGGCCAGGTTCCCATGGAGTTCCGCTGCGGGCGCACCCGCCATGTTCAGCTGTCGGGCTAGCCTCTGCGCTCCGTGCTTGGTCCTGGTGAAGATCAGCGCGCGGTTGTCACCGCTGGCCAGGGTGGCGACAACCCCCACCCGGTCGGCCGGCGTGACGGTAAGCAGATGATGGATGATCTGGGCCGGCGGGGAGGCATCGTCGACAGAGTGCTGCGCCGGCCGGGTCAGGAAACGCCGGGCGAGGACATCCACGGCACTGTCGAGGGTCGCCGAGAACAGCAGCCGCTGGCCTTCGGGCGGAGTTGCCTCCATCAGTCGTCGCACGACCGGCAGAAACCCCAGGTCGGCCATATGATCCGCTTCGTCGAGCACGGTGACCTCGACATCGCCGAGGTGGCAGTGGTCCTGCCCGATGAGATCGGCCAGGCGCCCTGGACAGGCGACGACGATATCGGCGCGGTTGCGCAGGGCAGTCACCTGGGGATTCTGCGGGGTGCCACCGAAGATGGCGGCGACGGTCAGTCCCATGGCGTGCGCCAGCGGCGAGAGGACCGCCTGGACCTGAGTGGCCAGCTCGCGGGTTGGCACCAGCACCAGGCCACGCGGGCGGCATGCCATCGTGTACCCCCCGGCCAGCCGGGCCACGAGCGGGATGCAGAACCCGAGCGTCTTCCCGGAGCCGGTCTGGGCACGCCCGAGAATGTCGACCCCGGCCAAGGCGTCGGGCAGCGTAGCGGCCTGGACGGGGAACGGCACGATGATGCCGTCTTCGCTCAGGGCGGCCACCAGGGGTGCCGGGACGCCTAGATCAGCGAAGGCCAGGACCGGAGCCTGAATCAGCTTGGGGCGCTGTTCGCGCCGCCGACGCCGCACGGTTCGCGGCTGGCGGACGGAGCTGGTTACGGACTTTTCTGCAGGCAGAGCGGTCAAAAGGATGGTCTCCAGGATTTGAGTGGCCGCGTTGTCGAAGGCGCCACATCCGTGGAAACCGGTTCGCTTACCGAGCGACAGACGACCGGCGTGCCCTGATGGCAACGCCTTAGTACGTGTTACCAAGCGTACCGCACGCCATCTCGGGCGACATCGGGTGCCCGGCCACGTGTACCCCGGCCCCGTTCGGCTTCATGATTTTCTATCGTCACTACAGCGGCTCGCTGACCCACTGCCAGCCGCGGGCCTCGTGATATACCGCCCGCACCAGGAAGGCCCCCGCCGCGTCCGACAGCTCGGCGATGACACGGATCAGCTGGCGGTGAAAGTCATCAGGTCGGTGCTCCTCATGATGCGTCCTGTGCCCGGCGATTGTCACAATCGCACTGTCTCCGCCGGTTACCCGCACCGTGACGTTTCCGTCATAGTCCAGGCTGGCGCCCACGATGTCCCGCGCGCGGACGATTTCGGTACCTTCATCATTCGCGACCCACACGTCTGCCATGTATGCCTCCTTCCGGCCTGCGGCCGCAAACGGTCCTCACCTGGCGGTCGCCTCGTCCAGCCCGAGCAGGCGCGGGCGGAGGTAGCCGAGCGCACGGCTGAGCAGCAGCCGGGAGACCTGCATCTGCGAGATACCGAGCTGCTGGCCGATCTGATCCTGAGTCATGCCATCGTAGAAGCGCATGAGCAAGATCTTCTGCTCCTGCGACGGCAGTTCGCCCCAGTGCGTGGCGACGGCGTGCATGTCGAGCATGTGATCCAGCTGCGGATCCTTCTCGCCGATGAGGTCAGCCAGCATGACTGCACCGGGCTGACCGGACAGCGGAGCGTCCAGCGAGGACGGCTCAAACGCCATCTCAGCCAGCTGGGCATTCCGCAGATCATGGCCGCTGACCCCCAGCGAAGCGGCCAGGTCGGACTCGGTCGGCGTGCGCCCGAGCTCCTGGGCCAGCTCCCAGGTCGCGGTACGGGCTTGCATCACCAGCTCCTTGACGGGGCGGACGACGTGAAGCTGCCAGCGCTTGTCCCGGAAATACCGTTTGATCTCGCCGTTAATATGCGAGCGGGCATAGGTGGCCAGGGAGCAGCCGACGGCCGGATCGAAGTTGTTGATCGCCGCGACCAGGCCGACGTACCCCACTTGCAGCAGGTCTTCAGCAGGCTCAGGGCCGCGCTTATATCGCCGGACGCAGGACCAGACCAGGTCACGGTAGCGGCCGACCAGCAGCTCGCACGCCGCCACCCGCCGCTGGCTGAAGCGAGGCAGCGAGCTGACGATGCCCAGCAGCTCACGGTCATCTAGTTCGGCAAGCTCCTGACGCGTCCAGCCTGCCAGGACTCCCGATTCGATAGGACCTGTCATGGCGCGCCACCTGGCCGACCTGGATTGTCAGGTGCCGCCGGGGTCCAGAGCAGCCGGAGTCGCAATCTCGCGTACACGCTGGCACGACAAGGGCGATAGTCCCACGCTGAGAATACCCCTGATTCCCCGTCCACCAAGTGCGCGGCCCCCTGGGTCGCGGAGATCTGTCGCTTGCCGCTCTGTCCTGACCGAGACGCTGTCGCGCTGTCGAAAGGCCGTTGCCTGCGGAAGTAGCCTTGCACTGCGGTCTCGACGATGAACCTTCGGCGTGCCTGCCGTAGTCCGCAGTCGCCGACGGCTAGTCGCCGAAAGGCGGGTTCAGCAATGATGGAGGGTTATGTTCCTGTCTGTGCAACCGCTGACCCACGCCTCTTCGTGGGCGAGTGGCGTCTCTTCGTGGGTGCTCGGCAAGGGCCTGGAGATCGTGCTGCTCGTGATCGGGACGATCTTGCTGACGCGGCTGGCGACCTGGCTGGGCGCGAGGATCACGGGCCGGATTGACGCAAATGCCCGGGAGACGGACGCGCTGGTCCGCTCGGAAGCCTCAAAGCACCGGCACGCCCTGGCACAGGTGATCACCTGGGCCACCCTGGCGATCATCTACTGCGTAGCCGCGGTGGCTATCGCGGAGCGCTTCGGCATCCCGCTGGCGAGTCTGGTCGCCCCGGCCGCCGTGGCGGGGGTCGCGCTCGGGTTCGGCGCGCAGCGCATCGTCCAGGACATCCTGGCGGGTTTCTTCATCATCACGGAGCGCCAGTACGGCTTCGGGGACCTCATCCGCCTGTCGGTACCGAGCATCCCCGACCCGGCGATCGGGACCGTCGAGGACGTCACGTTGCGGGTGACTACCGTGCGGACGATCGACGGCGAGGTGGTCATCACCCCCAACGGCCAGATCACCCAGGTGACCAACCTCTCGCGCGACTGGGCCAGTGCCATCGTCGACGTGCCCGTGCCCGCTGGCTCGGACGTCAACCAGGTGAGCGACCTGCTGCGGCTGATCGGTGAAGAGGCGTACAAGGAGCCGGAGCTGCACCGGCTGATGCTCCATGCCCCGACCGTCATGGGCGTGCAGAGCATCGACATGGACCACTTCCAGATTCGCCTGGTCACCAAGACCTTGCCCGGCAAGCAGTTCGACGTCGCGCGGAGGCTGCGCGCCCGGATCGCGGCCGGGCTCCGGGACGAGGGCATCCGCTTGCCGGCCAACATCGATACGGCCGAGCCGACCGGGGCCGATTGATGCGACGAGTGCGGCGGGTGCGGACCTCGACCTGGATCCTGACCGCGGTCTTCCTGGTCACCCTGGTCACCTGGGTGCTCTTCAAGCCGCAGACCCCAACCGTCAGCAACCCCTCGACGACCGGGCAGTCCTCAACCTCGCCCGAGCCGACCCGGACGACGGCACCGCCAACCACCACGCCGACGCACACGCCGACGAGTTCGGTGTCCCCGACTAGCACACCACTCCCGGCCCGCTCGCGGACGGCGACGCCATCTGCGACAGCCACGCCGTCCGTGGGAGCGACGCCGACTCCCTCAGTCACCGGTTCGGCGTAACCTTAGCTAGGACCGCCGGGTCCATCGTGTGGTGAGCGGGTAGGGGATGGTGCAGATGACGACGTTGGTGCTGGCGCGCAGGACGGTCGCCACGAGCAGTCCTCGCTGGTTCTGCGGGATCCGGTAACGCCACCGGCGAGGCTGGACCTCGGGGATGAGGACGGCGACGGCTCAGCGGGCCCCAGACCAGCAGCGACATAAGTAGGCCGAAGACGCCTGCCAGCATGACGATGACGGCAGCGACATGAACCTTCAGGCCGTAGGTGAATGTTGCGGGGACAGCAAAGCGCAAGATCACCCCGGCCACGACCAGGGTGATGCCGATGCCGGTGCTCATCACCCGGCGACAGCCCACGGGCTGGACGAGGCTGGGTATGTTCACCGGACCCGTGCCGTGCTGAGCGTCATACGACTGACCCGCCGACGACGGCGAGGGCGCATGCGGGTCAATAGCAGTCAAAGTGAACACCATTCAGTTCTGAGCTACAATGTACACATTATAGTGAACGAAGTTCACAATCAAATGCGGATGTGCCGGAGGCAGGCATGACCGGTAAGCAAGCCGAAGACGCGGACACCCGCTCGCTCTGGTTCCACCCGCCAGATGACGGGGAGAGCAGCCGCCGCGCACTCACCCGCGAGCGGGTCGTCGCCGAGGCCCTGTCGGTCATCAGCACGGAGGGCGCGCAGGCCCTCAGCATGCGCGCCCTGGCCCGCCGCCTCGGCGTGGTTCCCGGCGCGCTGTACCGCCACGTCCGCAGCAAGGAACAGCTCTACGACCTAATCCTCGATGCTGTGCTCGCCGAGGTCGACTGCCGGACCGATTCTGCTCTGCCCTGGATCGCGCAGGTCACCATCCTCGCGCAGCGGCTAAGGGCGGTCCTGGAGAACCATCCCGGCATCGCCGCGCTGCTCAAGACCCGTGACCCCGTCAGCCCCGCCTCCCTGGCCTTGGCCGAAGCACTCCTCGCGTCGCTACATGCGGCCGGCCTGCCCGGGCGCCAGGCCGCCCTGGCCTTCCGCCTGATCTACGACTACACTCTCGGCTTCGCCCTCGCAGGCCCCGCTTCGCCCGCCGAGCAGCGACTGCGCGACAGTGCGTCCAGACAGCAGCTGCACGCATTCCTCCGCTCCCTGCCTGCCAGCAGTTTCCCCACCCTGGCCGCGCACGGCACCCATGCCTGGGCCGACGACCGCGAGCAGCGCTTCACCTCCGGGCTCGACACTCTCACCTGCGGCCTGCAGACGGCCCAGCGCTCATCCGGAGTCAGCCGCGAAACCTGACCAGATCGCCGTCGGGCAGCCGCGGAAGCGCGGTGCGAGCAGCCGTCAGTCGGCCGAAATCAGCCCGCCAGGCCCGGGCCTGGCGCGTTGAGGACGGGGCCTGGCGAAGCGGCAATGCAGCGTGATAGCGGCGCTGGAAACGGCCGCCCACCCGCACCACACCGAGGCGAACCCGGAAACGGTGAGCCGGGCGATGACGATGACGGCAACGAGGTTGATGACGCCGAAGAGCGCGACGTTGCGGTAGCCCGATACCAGCAGCGGCCCGCACACGGCGACGACATAGAGCGCGACGATCAGGAGGCCGTCATGCAGCCGGATGCTGTAGGACAGGTGGTACGGAGCCAGCTTCACGCTGACCGGGCCACGGGCCATCGCCGCGAACAGCGTAACGGCGATTACGAGCCCGAGCACCGCGAAGGGCGCCATCATCTGCTTTCGCCGCCTGGTGGGCTCAACCGCGATGACAGCCAGGGGAATGAATACGGGCAGCACGACAAAGGCGATCAGCAGGTAGGCCCACAGTGCGACATGGCCGATCCCGCGCGGCACATGGCCCTGGAGCCACAGCCAGACGAGCGCCTCGATGAACTGGTGGGCGCCTAGCAGCAAGGGGATCCACGCCAGCGCGATGAACTCGCGGCGCTGGCGGATATGACGGACCGCATCGACGCCGATCACGGCGATCAGCAATCCGCCGCCGACGTCGGCCTGGGGCGAGAAGCACACGTAGGTTCCTCTCTGGTCGGCGACGTACGACGACAGGGGTCTAGGTTCTGGGCCGCGAGCCTGGCCGGGGCGGCTGGAGCCGCTGGAGCGGCTGGAGCGGCTGCCCGTCGCTGGGCAGCCGCTGTTGTGACCTGCCCGCGTCCAGGGCAGCGAGGGTTTCCGTGCCGTCGATGAACGCCCGGGCCAGGTCGGACAGCCGGTGGTTGCCGCTCCGGGCCCGGTCGCGCAGCAGGGTGAAGGCCTGATCCATGTCCACCCCGAGGCGCTCAGCGAGCTTGCCCTTGGCCTGCTCAATGACGACCCGGCTGTTCAGCGCGGCCTGCAGTTGCTCGTTCAGGGTGTCGCTGTAACGCATGCTGCGCTCATGCAGCAAGCTGATCGTCGCCACGTCAGCCAGGGCCTGGCCGACGCGGATATCCGCCGGCGCCAGGGCACCCGCATCGGCGCGGAACAGGTTAAGCGCGCCGATGACCTGCTCGCGCAGCCGCATCGGCAGCGCCTGCACAGCCCCGAACCCGGCCCGCCGGGCAGCCAGCGCGAACCGCGGCCACCGAACCGCCGCGGCGGCGAGATTCACCGCGGCGACGGGCCGCCCGGTCCGGAAGCAGTCCAGGCAGGGACCCTGATCGTTCTGCAACTGGAACAGTTCAAGCAGCCGCGCGGCCTCACTGGAAGCGGCCACCACCCGCAGCTGACCCCGCGGGTCAGCCAGCAGCAACCCCGCCGCCGACACATCCAGCAACTGCACGCTGCGGTCAGTCAGCACGTGCAAGAAGTCGATCACGTCAAACCCGGCCACCATCGTGTCCGTCAGCTCAACAAACGTCTCCGACAGCAGATCTCCGTCCATCCCCGCTCACCTCTCACGAACATGCAGCAAGATCGGCCCGCCCACGCGCGGGAACGCTCACGCTCAGCCGTCCTGGCGTAGGTCAGGGTCAAGATGCAGCCGCAGGCGCCGCGCGTCGATGTCGCAGGCCAGGTCGGACACCCTCTGGTCATGAGCATACGCTTAGGCGCCGGCGGATAAACGCTCCATGATGCCCGCGCCGAGCTGCTCGGTGAACCTCTCAGCTTGACGCGCTCCCCGCCCTGAAGGGCGGCGATTCAGCGTGCACCGCGTCGTGCGGCACCTCTGAGGCTTCCTGCTTCACCGGCAACTGCCAGGGCTAGCCCCTGGTCTTGCATCGCCTCCACAGGCGTTTAGCCTGTCCGCACGTCCTGCGGCCAGGATGTTCCTTGCTGCGTTCACGTCCCGGTCGTGCACCGTTCCGCACGCCGCGCACGCCCACCGGCGGACGCTGAGCGGCTTCGGGCCGTCTTTCACCCCGCACGCTGAGCACACCTGCGATGTCGGCTCGAACCGGCCAATCCGGGCGAAGGTGCGTCCGTGCCTGCGGGCCTTGTACTCCAGCATCGACGTGAACGCCGACCAGCCCGCGTCGTGAACGGACCTGGCCAGCCGGGTCCGGCCGAGACCGGACACGCACAGGTCCTCCACGTATACCGCTTGGCTGTCGCGGATGACGCGGGTGGATTCCTTGTGCAGCCAGTCCCGGCGCGTATCAGCCACCCGGGCGTGCACCCGGGCGACCTTAATCCGGGCCTTAGCCCGGTTGCTGCTGCCCTTCACCTTCCGGCTCAGGGCCTGCTGCGCCTTGCGGAGCTTGCGCTCCGCGCGGCGCAGGAACCTCGGGTTGGCGACCTTCCGGCCGTCCGGCAGGACCGCGAAATGGGTCAGCCCAAGGTCGATGCCAGCCTCGGCACCGGCCTCGGGCAGCGGCTCATCCCCGGCCTCGACCACGAAGCTCGCGAAGTACCGGCCGGCTGCGTCCATGATCACGGTGACCGATGACGGCTCTGAGGGCAGGTCGCGGGACCAGCGGACCGGCACGTCGCCGATCTTCGGGAGTCGCAGCCGCCCGCCTGCGGTAATGGTGAACCGGGCGTTGCGGGTGAAACGGATTGCCTGACGGCGGTCCTTGCGGGACCGGAACCGGGGCGGCGCGATCTTCGGCCCCTTCCGCTTCCCGGTAATGGAGGCGAAGAAGTTCCGGTACGCCGTGTTCAGGTCCGCCTGAGCCTGCTGGAGGACCACGGCGGAGACCTCGCCGAGCCAGACCCGTTGCGGGGTGGCCTTCGCCGCGGTCAGCCGGGCCGACAGCTCCGCGTCGGTGATGTACGGCAGCCCGGCCGCGTACGCGTCCTGCCGGGCGCGGAGGCTGTCGTTAAACACGGCCCTCGCGCAGCCGAACGCCCGGGCCAGCGCGGAACGCTGGCCCGGCGCCGGGTACAGGCGGTAGTTGTACCGGAGTCGCACCCCCTCAGTATAGTTGGTTTCATGGACGGTTACGGGGACATACGCACTGGCAGGCACTGCGTGTTCGTCCTGCATGCGCATTTGGTTTTCGTGACCAAGTACCGGCATCCGGTGTTCACCGCGCAGCACCTGGAACGCCTGGAAGAGATCATGCGGGACGTCTGCGCGGACTTCGAGACCGGACTGGCCGAGTTCAACGGCGAGGCGAACCACGTCCACCTGCTGGTCAACTTCCCGCCCAAGGTCGCGCTGTCCCGCCTCGTCAACAGCCTTAAAGGTGTCTCCTCCCGCAGGATGCGGCAGGAGTTCCCCGGCCTGGCCCGGCATTACTGGCGGGCTAACCGGCTGTGGTCCGGGTCGTATTTCGCCGGATCAGTCGGCGGCGCACCCATCAGCGTCCTGCGCCAGTACATCGAACAGCAGAACCGGCCCGCCTGAGACCGGCCCGGGTCCGTCCGCCTTCACCACCGGCCTGAAGACCGGCGCACTAGCGGACAAGTTGGTCGCACGACCGGCTGTGCACGGTGAGCCGGACGGTGGAGCTCGGCACGCCAATCGCGACCCGGATCGAAACCTAGCTGTGCCAGCGGAACTGCCAGAGGGCGAAGGCGGCGCCCGCGGCCGTCCACAGTCCTAGGTTGGCCAGGTCCCAGGCCGGGAAGGGGCGTACCGCGTACGCGTTCTGCAGCACTTCGGCGAGCGCCTTGACCGGGAACGTGGCTACCAGGCGGGACAGCCAGCCGGGCAGCCCGCTGAAAGTGGGGTCGAAGACGCCGGAGATGATCGCGATCGGCAGGAAGCTGGCGTACGCGACGGGACCAGCGGATTCGGCGCTGGTGATGACCGAACTGATGGCCAGCCCGAGCGTGGCGAAGCACACGGTGCCCAGCACCAGGCAGGCGACCAGCGCGAGCAGTTCGCCCGGCCGCGGGATAGCGCCGAACGCGAGCCAGCCGATCATCCCGGTGGCCGCGGTGATGAACATCACCGTGGCGACCGTGCTCGCCAGCAGGCCACCGATATAGGCCCCCGACGGCAGCGGCGTGGTCCTGATCCGCTTCAGCACGCCGTCGTGGCGCAGCACTGCGACCTTGGATCCGAGGTTCACGTAGGCGGCGACGATCACGCCGAAGGCGAGGATGCCGGGCACGAAGACGGTGGTGTTCTTGATGTCGGTGCCCGGCAGGTGCGAGCCTGCGTTGGCCGCCCCGATCAGGAGCAGGATCATCAGCGGGAAGGCGAACGTGAACAGCGCGTACTCGGCGCTGCGCCAGAAACTGCGCTGCTCGAGCAGGGCCTGCCGGACGGCCAGGTGAACCGTTCTCGTCACTCGCGATCTCCATTGGTGCTGGTGAGCTGCAGGTACGTATCCTCGAGGCGGGGAGCCGTCACGGCCAGGCCGTGCAGATCACCGAGGCCGTTCTGGCGCGCCCAGTCCAGTAGCAGCCGCAGGGTCGTGTCCGCGTTGCCCGTGTGGCAGACCGTCTCCGGCCCGCGGACCGACAGGTCGATCCCGTCCGGCAGCTGGACCTGACCGCGGCGCAGCGCCGATGGCGTGGTGAAGGAGATGCGGGTGGCCAGGCCCGCCAGGACCGCGACCTCATGCGTGGTCCCGGCCAGCTCGATGCGGCCCGCCCGCAAGATCGCGATCCGGTCGGCAAGCTGCTCCGCCTCATCCAGGTAGTGCGTGGTGAGCAGGATGGTCTTGCCCAGCCGTCGCAGGTTCTCGATCGCCGCCCAGCATCGCCTGCGCGCTTCGGGGTCGAAGCCGGTGGTCGGTTCGTCGAGGAAGACCAGATCGGGATCGCCCGCCAGGGCCAGGGCGAAGTCCAGGCGGCGGCGCTGGCCGCCCGATAGCTTGCGGACCTGGGTGTTCCTGACCTCGGCGAGCTCCACGACCTCGAGCAGGTCGCCGAGCGGGCGCGGGTTCAGGTAGTAGCTCCGCCACAGGTCGAGGAGCTCGGCGACCCGCGCCTGCCGGGGAAAGCCGCACTCCTGCAAGACCATCCCAGCCCGCTCACGCAGCCTGGACGGCTGGGCCGCCGGGTTGAGACCGAGGACACTGACGTGCCCGTCCGTTGGCGCCCTGAAGCCCTCGAGGATCTCCAGGGTGGTGGTCTTGCCCGCGCCGTTCGGGCCGAGCAGGCAGAACACCTCGCCGTAGCGGACCTCGAAGTCGACACCGTGCAGGACCTCGGTGGCACCGAAGCTCATCCGCAGGCCGGCGACCTGGACCGCCATGTCGCCCGTCATCGCGCGCCGGCCGGGGCTGCGCTGGCTGCCACCGGGCCGGCCGCCACCGGGCCGGCTGCCACCGGGCCGGCCGCCACCGGGCCGGCTGCCACCGGGCCGGCGGAGGCGGCGCTGGCGGGCACCAGCGCGTGCACCAGCGCGTCTACCGCCGTATCCGCGGCCAGGTCGGCCGGGATGGCGGCGCCGTCCGGGTCGGAGAACCGGTGCCGGGCGAACCAGGTCAGCGTCTCGAGCACCAGCCGGGCCGTCGCAGCCGCGTCTGGCGTGCGGCGCAACGCGCCGGCCTCGGCCTGGCCGGTCAGGTACTCGGTCAGCGCTGCCAGGACGGGCGCGCGGATGCCCGCGTTCAGCAGGTCGGCCATCTCGGGTAGCTCCCGGGCCGAGCGTTCGAGCATGTCCGCGGCTTCCCTGGTCCGCGCCTCAAGCTCGAACAGCTCCCGGAGGATCTTCTCGAGCTCGGCGGCGCTGTCACCGGCCCCCTGGCCGGACAGCGCTTCGGCGAGCGCGCCGAACGGCACCACCTCGGTAATGAAGTCGCGAGCCTCCGCCACGGTGGCGGCGAGCGGCGCGGGCGACAGCGGCAAGTCACCCGCAGGCAGGTCCTCAAGCAGCAGCGCGTGGCGGATGGCCAGCACGAACAGGCCCTCCTTGCTGCCCACGTAGCGGTAAATGGCCGCTTCGGACAGGCCCATCTCGGCCGCCACGTCGCTCATCCTGGCCGATCGGTAGCCCTCGCGGGTGAACACCCGCACAGCCGCGGCGATCAGCTCTGGTAGCCGCTCGTGCGCGTCGCGTTTGCCTGTCATGTCTCGGATCATATGTGTAAGTAAGTGGCTCACTTACACAACGAAGCGGAATCGTCAGGAAACTCTCAGCTCCGCCGGAGCATTTGGGACACCCGCCTGAGCACCTGGGACACTGGAGCCATGGCGATGAGGCAGGCCGACGTTTCCTCGCTGCGGACGCTGCGCCGGGCCAGGGACCGGAACTGCTGCTGATGGACCCGCTGCACTCCATGCTCGACGAGGAGACGGCACAGCAGGTCCGCGCCCTGGTCGCCAAGGGGGCGCTGTCCCCGGGGGTGATGAGGTCGCCCCAGTAGGAGAGCATCCGGCGGCGCAGGCTGACGGCGCGCCCGGCCACGTCAAGGTCCGCACGCCGTGGGGTTCCGATGTTCCGGTCCAGCTGCGAATCGAGGTCACCGGCAAGGTAGGCAGCGGCCACTTCCTCGCCGGGCCGCGGACCCGGACGTTCTGGGAGTGGCTGACCAGGAAACCCAAGCCCTACGCGATCGCGCTGAGCTAGCCGGCTAGCTGGTCAGCGCCTGGTACACGAGCTGGCGCAGTTGAGCGCGGATGGGGTATGCGCTGGAGGGAAGAAGCTGGGTAAAGAACGAGACGGCCAGTTCTTCCGCCGGGTCGACCCAGAACGCGGTGCTGGCCGCGCCGCCCCACGACAGCTCCCCCGCGTTACACAGCACCTTACCCGGCAAGGGGTCGATGACGACGGCGAAGCCGAGTCCGAAGCCGACGCCCCGGAACGGCGATTCGGCGTACAGCGGCCTGCCGAACGTCTCCAGGTCAAGGCCGCCAGGAAGGTGGTTGCGGGTCATATAGCGGACCGTGCGCGGGCTCAGCAGCCGCGTGCCATCCAGTTCCCCGGCCGGGCTGTCCGCACGGTCCAGCAGCATCTGGGTAAACCGGTGATAGTCCGCAGCAGTCGAGACCAGGCCGCCGCCTCCGCCGAGCATGGCGGGCGGACGGCGGGCCCCGTTGCCTAGGGCGTCGAGCCTGACCGCGGTGCCGCCACTCCCAGGCGTGTACAGAGCGGCCAGCCGGGGCAACTGCGTGTCCGAGGCGTAGAAGCCGGTGTCGGTCATGCCGAGCGGGAGCAGGATCCTCGCCGCGAGGAACTCGTCTAGGCGCTGCCCGGACACGACCTCGATGACCCGGCCGAGCACGTCGGTCGCCACCGAGTAGTTCCACTCAGCGCCGGGCTGGAAGAGCAGCGGGAGGCCCGCCCACAGGTCGCACGCCCGCGCCAGGTCCGTGCCGGGAGGGACGGACCATTCGAACCCGGCGGCCCGGTACATGGCGTCCACCGGATGGACCCGGTGGAACCCGTAGGTAAGGCCGGCGGTATGAGTGAGCAGGTGCCAGATCCGCACCGGCTCGGTGACCGGGACGGTGACCTGCCGCAGGTCGGAGCCGCCTGCGTACACGCGGAGGTCGGCGAAGGACGGGATAAACGAGCTGACCGGATCGTTGAGCTCGAATCCGCCCTCCTCATACAGCATCATCGCCGCGACCGAGGTGATCGGCTTGGTCATCGAGTAGATCCGCCACACCGTGTCCGTCCCGGCCGGCCTGCCGGCCTCGACGTCGCTTGACCCGTAGCTCGACACGTACGCCACGCGGCCGTACCTGCTCACGGTGATCAGCCAGCCGGGCAGCCTGCCGTCGTCGACATAGCGGGCGAAGTGCCGGCCGATCCGCTGCAGCCGGTCTGGATCCAGGCCTACCTCGGCCGGTTCGGCCTCGATCTTGAGCTCGCTCATCCCGTCACCTTTCTTGTGCATCCGGCACAGGTAAAGATTGCCCCACTGCCACGATCATGAAAAGGAAACGCGGACGGAAGGCCGGTGGAGTGGCTACTCGCCTCGTGCACATCGTCATCGACGCAGCCGAGGAGGCGGTAGAGCCCAGCGGCTTCAGCTATCCGGGCTGCGTGCTGTCGCCCCGGGGAAGCCCTCGGTGACCCCCGCGGAGGCCAGGACCCTAGCCCAGGTTCAGGCCGAACTGGCCCGGCTCATCCGCTACGACGACGAGTCCATCGTGCACCAGGCGTGGATCAGGCAACGGTACGACCTCGGCGCCGCGGTCAGCTATGCGCCCGCCAGGATCGCGGCGGTACGGACGGCCTGGCACGAAGCCGGTCACGCGATAGCCGCGCTGGCCGTCGGGGCCAGGTTCAGTTCGGCCAGCATCCGCCACGGCTCCGGTAGCCAGGGCCGCGTGCATGGCGTCCAGGGCGGCGGCGAGCAGGCGTTCGTCATCGACGCAGCCGGCCAGATCGCCGAACGGTTGCGGGACTGGTCGATGCTGACCGTCGACGACGAGCTGCGCGCGTGGCTGCCTGCCTGGCGCGCCGACGGCGGCGACGCCCGGCGGTTCCGGCGCGGGATCACCGGGCGGTTCGGTGATGATGAGATTGCCGCCTGGCGGTACTGCGAGCAGGCCCTGACCCCGCTGCGACCGCGGATCCGCCAGCTGGCCCGGGCACTGCTCGTGCACCCGCGGCATCTGCCCTACCGGGTGGCGGCGGCCATAGCCGACAGCGCCTAAGCGGCGTGACCGGTACCAGGCCGGGAAGCCGTCCAGCGAGTCGAGCACCACCTCGGCGCCCGCGCCGGCCAGGTCTTCCTCGCTGAACGAGCCGGTCGCGACGCCAACCGCCCGCACGCCGGCCTGCACCGCGGCGGCCATGTCCGGCGGGGTGTCGCCCACGTAGGCGGTCGCCTTGAGGCGGCTCAGCACCGCCGCCTTCTCCGGGCCGTGCACGAGCGTGAACAGTTCGTCGGCGGACAGCCCGACCGCGCGCAGGCTCGGCTCGACCGAGATCGGGTGCTTGGCCGTGATGATGACCACCCGCTGTCCCGCCGCCCGGACCGCGGCCAGTGCCTCGTGCGCGCCGGGCAGCACGGTCGTCATCCGCTCCGCCAGGCCTACGTAGTGCCGCCGGTAGATCTCGGCCGCGGCAGCACCCTGCTCCGGCGGGAACCAGAACGCCAGTTCGTCGTCCAGCTTGATGCCGAGCCTGCGGTCCACCGCGTCCAGGTGGATGACGGTGCCCGTCTCCCGCGCCACCTCGGCGAACGAGGCGAGGATGGCCGGACGCGAGTCGATCAGCGTCATGTCCAGGTCGAAGCCGACCGGTCCCATCAGCCCCCGCCCCTCAGATGTTGAGCTTGGAGATCTCGGCCATCGCGTCAGGCCCGTCCTTGACGAGTTCTTCCAGGGCTTCCCCGCGTCCTGCGCCTGGTTTACCGGCCAGTTCCAGCCTAGCGCGGCTAGTTACCCAGCGGTAGGCGTGAGCGGAACCGGCCCGTCGGCGTCAAGCCTGCGCAGCGCGGGGGCGCGCAGCGGCAGCAGGCCCAGCGCCAGGTAGGAGCAGGCGATCGCGAGGATGACGCCCAGGCCCAGCCAGTTTCGCCGGCGCGCGCTAGTGTGCCGCTATGACCGGGGCGTTTCGCTGCCGATGACGCGAGGGATGCGCGGGGCACGCGCCATGATCGTTCGGGATAATAGTTTTGGGTTTTCGGGGTTTTGCGGGCGGGAGGTTTCGTGACGTGGCGGTGGTGAGCGGCGACGGCGAGGCGGATCCGGCCACGGAGGAAACTATACCCCTGCCGGGTATACCGGTGTCCGCGGGAGCGCTCATCTTCGACCGGGCGGGACGGCTGCTGATCTTGAAGCCAACCTACAAGAGCGGCTGGACGATTCCTGGCGGTGTCATGGAGGCGGACGGGGAGTCGCCCTGGGAGGCGTGCCGGCGTGAGGTGCGCGAGGAGACCGGCATCGACGTGGCCCGCGGGCGACTTGCTGTGATGGACTTTCGCAGGCCGCGTCCGGGCCGCGCGGGCGGAATCCGGTTCCTCTTCGACTGCGGGCGGGTGAGCGACAAGGCCCTGACCCGCCTCGTCCTGCAGCCCGAGGAGATCTCCGAGGCCCGGCTAGCCCCGCTCCCAGACGCGCTGAGCCTGCTCCGGGGCCCGATCAGGCGGCGGGTGCGGGCGGCCACCCGCGGCCGACGGCTGGTCTACCTGGAGGACGGCCGCCCCGTACCCGGAGTCGGCCAGCCAGGCTGATCCGGCGGCGTCTCCGCCAGGTCGGATCCTGTCAGCGCACGACTAGGCAGAACGGGTGGCCGGCCGGATCGCGGTAGACGCGCCAGGGAACCGGTTCGCCGCCGGGGCCTGGCCGGGGCGAGACGTGCTCGCCGATCAGCGTGGCGCCGGCGGCCAGGACCCGCTGGTGGGCCGCGGCCAGGTCGTCGACCAGGATATCGAAATGGACCCGGGCCGCGTCCTGGGCCGCGGGTGTGCTGGTCCTCTGGAAGGAGAGCCGCTGACCGTGCGGGGGCGGCTCGAGCGTGACCCATCTGGGGTACCACTCCACCGGGGTGCCACCGAGCAGGCCGGCCCAGAATCGCGCGAGCGCCCATGCGTCTGGGCCGTCGAGCACTATTTCCCTGATCCAGCCGATGGCCGTTTCGCCGCTCATCCGATCGTGATAACCGGTCAGGCGGCTGGTTCGTAGCTGAGGTGCACCACGCCGGTGCTGAACGACTCCGAGCCGGTGAGGGCGAGCGGCACCTGGCCGTCCGGTTCGCTGAACAGGCGCTTGCCTCCGCCGACCACGACCGGGAAAAGGAGCAGGTCAAGCTGGTCGAGCAGATCGTGCCGCAGTAGCCAGGCGACCAGGGTCGAGCTGCCGCTCATGCCGATGTTCCGGCCCGGCTGCTGCTTCAGCTCGCGGATCCGTCCGGCGACATCGTCGGATGTACCGCTGATCAGCGCGGAGTTCTGCCAGTCAGCCGAGGTGAGCGTGCTGGATACGACGAACTTCGGCGTGTTGTTCATCTGGTCGGCCATGCCGCCGGACTGGCCGCCGAAGGCGGCGGCGAATCCTTCGTAGGTGGTCCGGCCGAGCAGCAGGGCGTCGTTGCCAGCCATCAGGGCTCCGACGGCTTGCCCGACCTGATCGTTGAAGTACGGGCCGGTCCACTTCTCCGGTGACTCCACCACGCCGTCCAGCGAGATGAAAAGACCCGCGGCGATCTTTCGCATGATCCAGTTCCTTTCTCGTCGTTTCTCGTCGTTGGATCGTCTAGTCGTGAGCGAGGAAGAATTCGGTCAGCATAGGGGCGATAGCCTGCGGCTTGACCATGTGGTTCTGGCCGGGCAGCGTCCGGTACGTGGCATCTGGCAGGGCATCGGCCAGGGCGCGCGTCCCGTTGGCCATCCAGGCCGGGCTCTTGCCGCCGTCCGCCACCAGCGTCGGGATCTTGATCCCGGCCCACTCCGTGGGCATGAACGGCGTTCCCTGCTGATGGTCGTGCACGATCGTGATGTCGTAGGGAAGGGTGGGCGCTACCGCCTTGAGCTTCGGCCAGACGGGCGTGAGCGGCAGCACCGCGGTGAAGACCGCCGGGGTCCCTACGAACCGCATGAACATCTTGACCGCGTCCGACCTGCGCCCGTCAGCCACCAGCCGGTTGAGCCGGGCGAGGTAGTCGCCGGGCATCGGGGACCGGGTGTCGTCCACGATGAACGGCGGCTCGTACACCGCCAGCCTCCCGATCGCCGGGATGCGCTTGGCCGCCTCGAGGGCGAGCGCGGCGCCCGAGGACGTGCCGTGCACGAGCACGGTGCCTCCGTCATCTCCGCTGGCACCTTCTCCGGCACCGGCCAGCTCCACCAGCGCCTCGATGTCATCGACCTCGCGGCCGACCGCGTAGGGCAGGGTGTCACCGCTGGCCCCTCGGCCCCTGCGGTCGTAGGTGTAGACGGTGAAGTGCGGCGTGAGCAGAGCGGCGAGCTTGGGCATCGGTCCGAATGACCGGCTGCACAGGGCACCGTCGACCAGGATCAGGGGCGGCCCCTGGCCTGCCTTGGTGAACGCGATGGTCGTCCCATCGGCTGACCGTACGGTACTCATGGGATTTCCCTTTCTGGTGCGTGATTGATCGGATCTGGTGTGGTTGATCAAGTCTGGTGCGCCGTTGATCGGATCTGGTGTGTGGCCGGTCAGGCGAGCGCCAGGCTGATCAGGCGAGCGCCCGGCCGAGCCAGGTTTCCCAGGCTCGCTGGGCCTGGGCCGGATCGGCGTCCTCGGCGAACAGGTGGTGAGCCGCGAGGGCTGGCTTGCCGAAGCCGCGCAGGAACCGGTACAGGGCGTCCTGCGTGCGCAGGCCGATCGTGTGGGCATTGGCGAAGTAGACGACGGCGTCCACCGGACCGGTCGCGTCGTCTGGGACGAACCGGGCCCGGTCGCCGGGCTTGGCCGCCTCAGACAGGCCGAACGCGCGGCACAGCAACGCCCGGTCGCGGCTCCAGGTGGTGCCGGGCGGCCCGAACGCGGTGACCGGCACCGCGAACCGGCCGGCAAAATGAGTGAGGTACTCGACCAGGGTCCGGAAGTACAGCTCGCCGCCCAGCGTCATCGCCTCGAACTCCTCCGCCCAGTCGTCGCCGGGCAGGAAACCGCTGGTCACAGTGCGCAGCACGGTACTGCCGCCCGCGCGTCCCTCGATCAGGAACTCATAGGCGATGAACCGCCCGTCCGGGGCCTCGCCGCTGCGGTAGGCGAACCGGCGAGCCGGATCCCAGGCGGTCACGCCGAGCTCCGGTGCATACTCGCCGAACACGGTCCGGACGGTGCCGTTAGCGCCGGGCTCCACGTCGCTGTGGCCCATGAACCAGGAGTCGATCCCCGGCCCCGAGGCGATGGCGACCCAGACCTCCTCCGGGGTCGCCGCGACTTCGGCCTGTCGGTGCTGTTCGAACGGGTGGCCCATCAGGTCTCCTCGGTCTCGGCGGCCGTGGTAGCCGTGTCGGCAGTGGTGGCCATGGCGGCAGTGACGGCTGGGTGGATAGCGATGACGAGATGGTGCTCGCGGCCGCCTTCGGCCTGGTCGTCGTGGTACTTCGCCACCAGCGAGGTAACGGCCTCCATCAGTTCGGCGGTGAAGGCGGCCCGGTCGGCGGCGGACGCGAACCGCACCCGGCCGTCCATCGCGAACGTGGCGAGTTTCTTCTGCGCCCGGGCGGCGCCGGTGATCAGGTCACCGACATCACGGACGAGCTGCGCGGCCAACGCCAGCAGCCAGCGGGCCGACAGGCGATCCGGCGCGCGGGCCGGATCGGGGGCCACGGCCGCCAGTGCCGCCGGGGAGATCACGTAGGAGGCTGCTGCCGCCTGAAGTAGCCGCTCGGTCATGTTTCCCTTGCGACGCTCCTCGACCAGCTCGACCAGCCCGTGCCGCTCCAGCGTCCGCAGGTGGTAGTTGACCTTCTGCCGGGGCAAGCCGACTGCGGCGGCGAGCATCGCCGCCGACCTCGGCTCGGTCAGCTGAGCCAGCAGGCGCGCCCGGGCCGGTTCCAGCGCGGCCTCGGCCGCGGCCGGATCGGCGATCACTGCTACATCGATCATGAGAGCAGTCTGACATAGGACAATTTTTTTTGTCAAGAAAATTAAACTTGTCGGTGGTGCTTCCTTGCGGAGCACTTATCCGAGGATGGCTCCGATCGCGTCTCCTGGGGGTGACCCTGATGGCGTGGTAAAGGAGAAGGTCGAAGCCGCTGACGACGGTGGCGCCGGACTTGGCGGCGGCTTGCGCAAGCGGGCGGGCAGGGGACGTAACACCACGTCGAGCACGGTCAGCCCTGGCCAAGGTTCTTCTGGAGTTCCTGACGGAACTGCTCGAACTGGGCCTGGCTCGAGGTGAACAGGGTCTCGCCGGTCTTCGGGTTGACGGTCACGAAATACAGCCAGTTCCCCGCGGCCGGATGCAGCACGGCCTGGATGGCCGCGTTCCCCGGGCTGTCGATCGGGCCAGGCGTCAGGCCCTTGTTCCGGTAGGTGTTGTACGGCGACGGGCTTTTGAGCTGCTGGTCGTTGGCGAGGATGCCGAACGTGTTCAGGCCGTAAAGCACGGTGCTGTCGAGCTGCAGCGGGATGCCCTGGGCCAGCCGGTTGTAGATCACCCGGGCAATCTTCGGGTAGTCGGAAAGCCGGCCGCCTTCGGCCTGCACGAGGCTGGCCATGATGATCACCTGGGCCTGGCTGCGGTGCACCTGGCCGGCGGCCGCGGGCAGGTTCACGTTCACGGCTTCTTGGTCGAAGCGCTGCACCATGCTCTTCAGCACGCTGAGGGCGCTTTCGTGCGGCTGCACCTCGTAGGTCGCGGGGAACAGGTAGCCCTCGGCCTTGCCTTTGGCGTAGGCGGGCAGTCCGAGGGCCGTCGGGTCCTTCAGCGCCGCGGTGTAGGCGGTGGCCGGGATGCCGGATTTGGCGCCCAGCAAGGTGATGATCTGGCTCAGCCGCAAGCCCTCCGGGATCGTCACCGTGACCTGCACCAGGTTCTTCGGGTTGACCAGCAGCGCGTAGGCCAGCGACGCCTGCATGTGGTTGTGCATCCCGTAGAAGCCGGGCAGCAGGCCGGCCGGACTCGAGCTGTGCTCGGCGGCCAGGACGAACGCGCGGGAACTGGCCACCACGCCCAGCTTCACCAGTTCTGGCCCGAGGCTGGTCGCGTTGGCCCCCGGGGGAACCTGGACCACGATGGAGCCGGTGCCGTCTCCCGAGTAGTCGGCCGGGTGGTACTTGCTCATGTAGAGGCTGTAGGCGTAGACGCCGCCTACGGCCAGCGGGACGACGATGACCAGCAGCGCGGCCAGCGGCGCGATCCAGCGGAACCTGCGCCTCGAGCGGCGGCCGCCCCGCCCTCCCCCGCGGCTGTCCCCGCGGCTGTCCCCGCGGCTGTCCCTGCGGCCGGCATGGCGGGCGCGGCGGTCGGGACGGGCATTCTCGTAATCCGCCTCGGCGTCATCGCCGAAGCCGGGGACGAACCTGCCCCCCGTCTCGTACTCGTCCTCGTACTCAGTGTCGCCTGTGTTCTCCTCCGGCTCGCCGTACTGGCTGCGCTCGCCCCATCGCTCCTGCGGGCGGAAGTCGCCTGGGTCGTAGCTGGCCTGCGCGGGCTGGCCAGGATGCCACTCCTGGGCTTCCGGGCGGGAAAGCCACTGGGTCCTGCGCCAGGGCGAGTTCTCCGGGTCTGCGGGCCGGCCCTGGTCCTGCGGCCCGGCTGGACGGGGATCGTCGTACCTGGGCTCGTGATGCACCGGGTCGTACCCTGGCGGCAGCGAACTGATGGGTTCATCCGGGCGCCAGGCGTCCGCGCCCGGAAGCCGGTAAGGCCCCTGCGGCCTCTGGGGTATACGGGGGTTTTGGGGCATGGGTGTGCCTTGGGGCATACGAGGACCCTGGGGAAGGCGTTGTCCCTGGGGAAGGCGTTGCCCTTGGGGTACTCGGGGGTCCTGGGGTACTCGGGGGTCCTGCGGCCCACGGGGGTTCTGGAACCCGCGTGAGTGCTGCGGCGGGCCCTGCGGGAGCGGCGGCCGGTTCTGCGGCCATCCGTCCCCGTTCTCGCTCACGCGCCGCCACCCGGGACTAGCTCACCCGCGGGGCGGCCGGTGGCACGCTCGGCGTCCAGGGCGGCTTGCAGCAAGACGGCGGCGGCCGCGGAGTCAACGACCTGGCGGCGGGCGCGGGAGTCCTTCCCGCCGCGCCGCAGCGCGTCGTGCGCCTCGGTGGTGGTGAATCGCTCGTCGAGCATCCGCACCGGGATCGGCGTGAGCCGCCTGGCCAAATCCACGGCGAACTCCCGAGCACTGGCCGCGGCGGCGCCCGCACGGCCGGACAGCGACGTGGGCAGCCCCACGATGACCTCGATCACGCCCTGCTCGGCGGCCAGCCTGGCCAGTTCGGCCCGGGCCAGCTCGGCCTTCGCACCGGGCCCGAACGCGAGCACCGTCAGCGGGGTGGCCAGGACACCGCCCGGGTCGCTGCGGGCTACCCCGACGCGGACCGAACCCACATCCACCGCCAGCCGCACGCCGGGCCGGAACGGGCGCTGCTTGGGCGGAAGCTGCCTCACCGGCGCGGATTCTGACACAGTGAAGACCCCGGAAGGTCGCAGGAGCATGCCAATACGTTACCTAGCAGACCGGACTGTGTCCCGCAAAGCCCGACGAACAGCCTCAAATGCCTCATCTACGACGCCGGGCTGAGTATCCGAGATCGGCGCGCCACCACCCTGGGCCACGTCCTGCTTCCCGCCGCCGTTGCCGCCCAGGGCGCGCGCGGCCACCCCGACCAGGGAACCCGCCGACAGCCCGAAGCCGCGGCCCGCCTCGTTGACCGCAATGACCACGACCGGCTTGTCTGCTGGCACGCCGATGATCACAACCACCGCGGGCCGCGCGCGCGGCACCCGGCCGCGCACGTCGAGCGCGAGCTTGCGGATGTCGTCGGGTTCGGTGCCGTCCGGTACCCGGTGGGTGACCAGGGCCATCCCGCTGATGTCCTCCGCGCTGGCCGCGATCTCGCCGGCCGACTCGAGCAGCCGGGCTGCCCGCAGCCGCTGCAGCTCGCGCTCGGCCTCCCGGAGCCGGGACAGCACGCCCGAGATCCGTTCGGGCAGCTGCTCGCGCGGCGTCTTGAGCTGCTCACTGAGCTGGCTGACCAGTACGCTCTCCCGGGCCAAGAAGCGGAACGCGTCGATGCCCACCAGCCCTTCGATCCGGCGCACGCCCGAGCCGATGGACGACTCGCCGAGCACCTTGATCAAGCCGAGCTGGCCGGACCGGGCCACGTGCGTGCCGCCGCACAGCTCCCTGGAGTAGTCGCCGACCTCGACCACGCGGACCTGGTCGCCGTACTTCTCGCCGAACAGCGCCAGCGCGCCCATCTCACGGGCCTCGGCCTGGGAGGTGTAGAACGCGCGCACGTCCAGGTCGTTGACCAGAACCTCGTTGACCTCGTCCTCGGTGTCCCGCAGCACCGACAGCGGCACCGCACCCGGCGCGGTGAAGTCGAACCTGAGCCGACCCGGCGCGTTCTCCGCCGGCCTGCGCCGCTGACTCCCCCAGCGCACCGCGCAGCGCGCGGTGGACGAGATGGGTCGCGGTATGCGACCGGGACAGCGCGCGGCGGCGCTCCACGTCGATCTCCGCGAACGCGGGTGCGTTCACCCTGACCTCACCGGAGGTGACCTTGCCGCGATGCACGATGAGCCCGGGCAGCGGGGTCTGCACGTCGGAGACCGCCACCTCGCCGCCGTCTATGGTGATGGTGCCTGCGTCGGCGAGCTGGCCGCCGCCCTCGGCGTAGAACGGGGTGCGGTCGAGCACCACGTCCACCTCCGTGCCAGCGCCCGCGGCGGGCACCGGCACGCCGTTGACCAGCAGGCCGAGGATCGTCGCCTCGCCGGAGATCTGGTCATAGCCGGTGAAGGTGACCGCGCCAGACCGCTCGAGCAGCTCCGCGAACGCGGAGATGTCGGCGTTGCCGGTCTTCTTCTCGGCCGCATCGCGTTTGGCCCGGTCTCGCTGCTCGGCCATGAGGCGGCGGAAGCCCTCTTGGTCGACGGTCAGGCCCTGCTCGGCCGCCATCTCCAGGGTCAGGTCGATCGGGAAGCCGTAGGTGTCGTGCAGCTGGAAGGCCTGTGCGCCCGACAGCGCGGAAGAACCCCGCCTGCGGTTCTCCTCCACCGAGGCGTCGAAGATCGCGGTGCCGGTGCGCAGCGTGCTGGCGAACGCCGCTTCCTCCGCCTCGATGACCGTGCGGATGTTGGCCGCGTCCCGCCTCAGCTCCGGGTACAGCCCGGCCATCGCCTCGATCGCGGTCGTGGTGAGCTCGGGCATGAAGCGCTCGCCGCTGGACGGCTGCGCGCCCCCGCCGCCGCGCTGGCTGCCAGCCAGCAGGCGCAGGTTCCTGATGCTACGCCGCAGGATCCGCCGCAGGACGTAGCCGCGGCCCTCGTTGCTGGGCAGCACGCCGTCCCCGACCAGCATGACTGCGCTGCGCACGTGATCGGCGACGACCCGCAGCGCCACGTCGTTCGCCGCGTTGCGGCCGTAGCTCTGCTCGGTGAGTTCGGCCGCACGGTCGAGGATCTTCCAGGTGGTGTCGATCTCGTACAGGTTGTCGACACCCTGCAGGATGGACGCCATCCGCTCCAGGCCCATCCCGGTGTCGACGTTCTTGGACGGCAGCGGACTCTCGATGTCGAAATCGTCCTTGGCCCGGACCTTGCTCAGCTGGTCCTGCATGAAGACCAGGTTCCAGACCTCGAGGAAGCGGTCCTCGTCGGCCTCGGGGCCGCCGTCGCGGCCGTATTCCGGGCCACGGTCGTAGTAGATCTCCGAGCACGGGCCGCCGGGGCCTGGCACGCCCATATGCCAGTAGTTGTCGGCCAGGCCGCGGGCCTGGATCCGGTTCTCCGGCAGGCCGATCTCGTTCCGCCAGATGCCGAACGCCTCGTCGTCACCGTGCAGGATGGTGGCCCACAGCTTGTCCTCGGGGAACCCGAACCCGCCGTCGGCCTCGGACTTGGTCAGCAGCTCCCAGGCGTACCTGATGGCTCCCTCTTTGAAGTAATCACCGAACGACCAGTTGCCCAGCATCTGGAAGAAGGTGGCGTGCCTGGCGGTCTTGCCGACCTCTTCGATGTCCAGCGTCCGCACGACCTTCTGCAAATCCGCCACCCGCCGCCATGGCGGCGTCCGCTGGCCGAGCAGGTACGGCTTGAACGGCTGCATGCCGGCGATGACGAACAAGACGGTGGGGTCGTCGGCAACCAGGGGGGCCGAAGGGACGATGGCGTGCCCGTTCTGCTCGAAGTACGCAAGGAAGCGGCGGGCGATCTCTGCCGACTCCATCAGTGGCCATCCTCAGGTTGGGCTTCGTGGTCTGTATGGTCTGTTGAGAGAGTAGAGCCTGCGGGCGCGGAATGCGCAAGCCGATAAAGCTCCATGCCCTCCCGTACGTCGCGGCTGAAGCGGTAGGTCTGTCTGGCCAGACGCAGCGCCCCCGTGCGAGCCGACCTCACGCTGGCCCCTGGGGTAAGGCTGGCCCCGGGAGTAAGGCTGGCAGACAGGCGCCGGCCGACGGCGGAGACACGCCGGTAGCCGTAAATGCCGGTCACCGCCCCGGCGGTTAGCCAGAAGCCCCTGTGGATCATCGTGTCACCTTCCCGCCGGTCAGCTCGCCGCGCTCCATGATGCGCCCGGGCAGCGCGCGCTTCGGCGTCCGGCGCAGGCTCACGGCGTGGCGCACCCCGTAGGCCAGTGCGCCCATCCGGCCCACCGGCCCGGCCGCGATCGCGCGGCCGAGCCCAGCCAGCGCCGAGACCTGGCCGGCCAGCTCGGTCATCCCGGCTCCGAGTTCGTCCATGCTGGCCGTGACGGATTCGGACCGGTCAAGCTGGTGCCCGGCCCGGTCCACGGCGGCCTGCGCCCCGTCCACGGCCGCCTGCGCGCTGGTGAGGAGCATGTCGCCGCGCTCGCGCACGTCGGCGACCAGCTTGCTGCTCTCGGACAGCAGCCGACCCAGCCGGAACAGGACGAACACGCCGACGCAGACCAGCAGCGCCCAGGAAACGGCGGCGATCAGCGCGGCTAGCTCCGCGGCATTCATGCCGGGTCCGTCCGTGTCATGCCTGCTCCTTATCGGTCTTGCTGTCGGTCTGGTCGAGGATGGACCGGATGCGCTCGGCGCGGTCGGCGATCCGGGCCTCCAGGCCGTGCCGTGAAGGCTCGTAATACCGGCGATCGGCCACCGAGTCGGGTGCGTAGCACTGCGGGACGATGCCGTCATCGAAGTCGTGCGGGTACAGGTAGCCCTTACCGTGGCCGACCTTGCCCGCCCCAGGATAGTGCGCGTCGCGCAGGTGCGCGGGCACAGCGCCCACCAACCCGGCCCGGACGTCCGCGTCGGCCGCCCCGATGGCCTTGATGACCGCGTTGGACTTGGGCGCCAGCGCGATGTGGATCACAGCCTGAGCGAGGTTGATCCGCGCCTCGGGCAGCCCGACGAACTCGACCGCCTGGGCCGCGGCGACGGCGGTCTGCAGCGCGGTGGGGTCGGCCATCCCGACATCCTCGCTGGCGTGCACGATCAGCCGCCTGGCGATGAACCGCGGGTCCTCCCCCGCCGCGATCATCCGGGCCAGGTAATGCAGCGCCGCGTCCACGTCGCTGCCCCGCATGGACTTGATGAACGCGCTGATCACGTCGTAGTGCTGGTCGCCGTCGCGGTCATAGCGGACCGCAGCCCGGTCCACCGCCCGCTCCAGCGCCTGCACGTCGATCCGGCCATCCGCAGGCAGGCCGAGCGCGGCGGCCTCCAGGTAGGTGAGCGCACGGCGCGCGTCACCGCCGGCCAGCCGGACCAGGTGATCAGCGGCCTCATCGTCGAGCGTGACGGCGCCCCCCAGTCCGCGCGGGTCGGGCAGCGCGCGGCCGATGACTTCCCGCACGTCGTCGTCGGACAGCGGTTGCAGGGTAAGCAGCAGCGACCGGGACAGCAGCGGGGACACCACGGAGAAGAACGGGTTCTCCGTGGTCGCGCCGATAAACGACACCCAGCGGTTCTCCACCGCGGGCAGCAGGGCGTCCTGCTGGGTCTTGGAGAAACGGTGCACCTCGTCGACGAACAGCACGGTCTGCGCGCCGCTCATGCCCAGCGTGCGGCGGGCGCCGTCGACCGCGGCGCGCACGTCCTTGACCCCGGCGCTGACCGCGGAAAGCTCCACGAAGCGGCGCTTGGTCACCTGGCTGACCACGTAGGCCAGCGTCGTCTTGCCGGTGCCCGGCGGCCCCCAGAGCAGCAATGACATCGGCGCATCGTTGTCGATCAGCTTGCGGAACGGCGTGCCCGCGCCGGTCAGGTGCCGCTGACCGATCACCTCATCCAGCGTGCGCGGCCGCATCCGGACCGCGAGCGGAGCGGCCGCGTCGGCCGCCGTCGCCTCCGCCTCGTCGAACAGGCTCTCGGACTGCCCGCCCGCCGCCCCATCCCCCCTCACTGCTCTGGCCACACTTCGACCTTATCTCCGCCCGTGCAGCACGCCGGATGCGAAGCTATACCTCGTTAGCGGCCCGCTGGCGGGGAGCCGGGCGTGGCGGGAGCAGTGGCGGGGATTGTGTCGATGCCGGCCTCGCGGCGCTGGGCGGGGGTGATGGGGGTGGGGGCGCCGGTGAGCGGGTCGAGGCCGGAAGCCGCCTTGGGGAAGGCGATCACGTCGCGGATGCTGGCCGCCCCGGCGAGCAGCATCACCACCCGGTCCCAGCCGAACGCGATCCCGCCGTGCGGCGGCGGCCCGTACTTGAACGCGTCGAGCAGGAAGCCGAACTGGGAGCGGGCTTCCTCCGGAGACAGCCCGATCACGTCGAACACGGCCTGCTGCATCGAGGACTTGTGGATACGGATCGATCCGCCGCCGATCTCGTAGCCGTTGCACACGATGTCGTACGCGTCGGCCAGCGCGCCGCCGGGTTCGGCGGTGAACTTGTCGGCCCACTCGGGCAGCGGCGCGGTGAACGGGTGGTGCACCGACGTCCAGCCGCCCGCGCCGTCCTCCTCGAACATCGGCGCGTCCACGACCCACAGGAACGACCAGGCCGACTCGTCGATCAGGCCGCACCGCTGGCCGATCTCCAGCCGGGCCGCGCCGAGCAGTTCCCGGGCCGCCTTGGCCGTCCCGGCCGCGAAGAACACCGCGTCGCCCGGGATGGCGCCGACGGCGGCGGCCAGCCCGGATCGCTCGGCCTCGGACAGGTTCTTGGCCACCGGACCTGCGATCTCGCCGTCCGGGCCGATCACGGCGTAGGCCAGGCCGCGCGCCCCGCGGGACCTGGCCCATTCCTGCCACTGGTCGAACTCGCGCCGGGACTGCGCGCCACCGCCCGGCATCACCACGGCGCCGACGTACTCCGCCTGGAACACGCGGAACCCGGTCCCGGCGAAGTACTCGGTCAGGTCGGTGAGCTCGACGCCGAAGCGCAGGTCGGGCTTGTCTGAGCCGTACCGTGCCATCGCCTCGGAGTAGGTCATGCGGGACAGCGGGGTGGGTACCTGAAAGCCGGTCAGCTCGGACCAAAGCCGCGCCACGATGTCCTCGGCCACGGCGATGACGTCATCGCGGGTCACGAACGACATCTCGATGTCGATCTGGGTGAACTCGGGCTGCCGGTCCTTGCGGAAGTCCTCGTCCCTGAAGCACCGGGCCAGCTGGTAGTACCGCTCAAGACCGCCGACCATGAGCAGTTGCTTGAACAGCTGAGGCGACTGCGGCAGCGCGTACCAGTTGCCGGGCCGCAGCCGCACCGGCACCAGGAAGTCACGGGCACCCTCCGGCGTGGACCTGGTCAGGTAGGGCGTCTCCACGTTCACGAACCGGTGCTCGCGCATCACGTCGGAGAGCAGGTAGGCGGCCTGGGACCGGGCCCGCAGCGCCCGCGCGGTCTCGTCGCGCCTGATGTCCAGGTAGCGGTACTTGAGCCGGACGTCCTCGCTGATCTCGGCGGAGCCCTCGACCGGGAACGGCAGCGGGTCGGCCTGGCTGAGCACCTCAACCTCGTCCGCAACGACCTCGATCTCCCCGGTGGGCAGCTCTGGGTTCTGGTTCCCGGCCGGGCGAGCCCGTACCGTCCCGGTCACCAGCACGCAGAACTCGGCTCTGAGGTCGTGCGCAACGGCTTCCTCGCCACGCCACACCACCTGCACCACGCCGCTGGCGTCCCGCAGGTCGATGAAGACCACGCCGCCGTGGTCCCTGCGCCGCGCCACCCAGCCGGCCAGCACCACGTGCTCCCCGACGTCCGACGCCCGCAGCGTCCCCGCCTCATGGGTGCGGATCATCGAGCCCTGCCCCTCTCCTGTCGCAGCTTTGCGTCCCCGACGTGCCACTGCTCAATTTCCTGCGACCTTATTATCCGAACGACCTGGCTGTGCGCCCCGGCTACGGTTACAGTCCCTGGCTGGGTCCCGACGTCGGCGCCAGGCCCGCCAGGAACGGGTTCGTCCGGCGTTCGGTCCCGATGGTCGTCTGCGGCCCGTGGCCGGACAGCACCACGGTCTCGTCCGGCAGGGTCAGGCAGACCCGCGCCAGGCTGCGCAAGATCGTGGCATAGTCCCCGCCGGGCAGGTCGGTCCGCCCGATCGACCCGGCGAACAGCAAGTCACCAGAGAACAATACGCCACCGTCGATTTTGCTTTTACCTTGTGCTGTAATCGGCGAGTCCAATGGCAGCCGGAATGTCACGGATCCTTCGGTGTGCCCGGGGGCATGGTTCACGACGATCTCGAGCCCGACAAGACTCAAAGTCATTCCGTCGGCCAGTTCTTTTACGTCATCGGGTTCGGCGAATTCCAGGCCGCCGAACAGTTGCTGTCCCGTTCCGAGCGAGAAACCCTTGGCCGGATCGCTGAGCAATGCGCGGTCGTCCGGGTGGATGTAGGCGGGGATGCCTTTCGCGCCGCAGACCGGGGCGACGGACCAGATGTGGTCGAGGTGGCCGTGAGTGAGCAGCACCGCCGCGGGCTTGAGCCGGTGCTCGGCCAGAAGTTCGTCGATCCCGCGCTCAGCATCCTGGCCCGGATCGACGATCACGCACTCGGCGCCGGGCGCGGACGCGACTACATAACAGTTGGCCGCAAACGCGCCGGCCGGGAACCCTGCGACGAGCACAACCGTCCTTTCTCACGGTACGGTGTCTCAGGCTACCGAGAGAACCCGCATGGCCGCGAACCGATAACGAAGGGTACCGGTCCGAGCATCCGGAAGGTACGATTCGCGAACGATCGCGAATGTTGCGGGGGTTCCGGGGGGTTACCCCTCCCGGGCCGGCCCTGCCCAATGATTCGGGATCAGAGGTATGCATCGGGTTCGTGGGCCTGCCTCCCGTGAATACCAGCGGTAGCCGGATAGTGCGACAGGCCAAGGAGGACGCAACCGGTGGCGGGTAAGAACGAACGCCAGCGCAGGCAAGCCAGGGAAAGATACCGCCGCCAGCAGGAGCAACGGCTCGCCAGGCAGCGTCAGATACGCAAGCGCGGGCTGATCGGAGGCAGTGCGGTACTCGCCGTGGCCCTCCTCGCCACCCTGCTCGCGCTGTTCCTTCCCGGCGGGAGCGCCAAGAAGCCAGCAGCCTCGGCATCGAAGTCGGCGACACCGTCGCCCACCGCCACCGCGACGGCTGTGGCCGAGCCGGCCCATCACTGCAGCTACACGGCCGCGACGCCGGTGGCACGCAAGGTGAGCTTCCCGCCGGCCGCGCCCGACTACACGAACAGCTACCAGGCCACGCTCAACACCAACCTTGGCAAGATCACGTTCAATCTGCTCAACAGCAAAGCCACCTGCACGGTCAACTCCTTCGTCCACCTGGCCGAGGCGGGCTACTTCAACAACAGCCAGTGCCACCGGCTCGTGACGAGCGGCATCTACGTCCTGCAGTGCGGCGACCCCACCGCCACCGCGACTACCAAGCTGAACTGCAGCACGACCAGCAATATCGGTGCGGGGACGCCGGGTTACGATTTCGCCAGTGAGAACCTCACCGGTGCCAAATACCCGGCGGGAACGGTGGCGATGGCTAACGAAGGCACGGCAACCTCTAACGGCAGCCAGTTCTTCATCGTGTACAAGGACAGCACGTCCGGGCTGACAGCCGCCTATACGCCCTTCGCCACGGTGTCATCCGGACTCGGTATCGTCCAGAATGTGGCTAAGGATGGATACTCGTGTCAGTATGCACAGTCTGGCGGTGGCGCCCCCAAGAAGAAGGTCATCATTGACAGCGTGACGATCAAGAAAGCCTGACACAAGCACCACAACGCAGGAGGTTCGCCGTGACCACCGCCTACCATCCGTGGGGCCGGGTAGACGCCGACGGGACGGTCTATGTCCGTACCGCCGACGGCGAGCGGGTGATCGGCTCGTGGCAGGCGGGGAGCCCGGAGGAAGCGATCGCCTTCTTCCAGCGCAAGTACGAGGCGCTCGAGACCGAGGTGGTCTTGCTCGAGCAGCGGATCACGGCCACCGACATGGCTCCTGCCCAGGCTTCGGCCAGCGTCCAGCGGCTGATCCGCAGCATCACAGACGCCAACGCGCTCGGTGATCTCGACGGGCTCCGCGCGCGCCTGGAGCGGCTGACCGAGGACGTCGGCCACCGGCGCGAGGAGGCCAAGGCGGCCCGGGAGTACGCGCGCGTGCAGGCCAAGGAGATCAAGGAGCGGATCGTCGCCGAGGCGGAGCAGATCGCCGCCGAGGCCACCCACTGGAAGAGCAGCGGCGAGCGGATGCGCGAGCTGCTCGAGGAGTGGAAGGCGGCGCCGCACGCCGAGCGGGCCATCGAGGCCGTGCTGTGGAAACGGCTGTCCGCGGCGCGCAACGCGTTCACCAAGCGGCGCAAGGCGTACTTCGCCACCCTGGAGGCAGAGCGCGAGGACGTCAAGATCCGCAAGGAGAAGCTGTGCGCCGACGCCGAGGCACTGTCGGGGTCTACTGACTGGGGCCCGACCACCAGCGCGTTCCGCGAGCTGATGCGGCAGTGGAAGGCAGCCGGGCGGGCCGACAGGGACGCCGAGGCCGAGCTATGGAAGCGCTTCCGGGCGGCGCAGGACAAGTTCTTCACCGCGCGCGCCGAGGTCTTCTCGGCCAAGGACGCCGCGCTGCGCGAGCACGCCGAGGCCAAGCAGCAACTGCTTGATCAGGCGCAGGCACTGCTGCCGGTGACCGACATCCGCGGGGCCAGGTCCGCGCTGCGCGGCATCCAGGAGCGCTGGGAGCAGATCGGAGCGGTGCCCAGGGACGCGCGCGAGCACCTGGAGTCAGGGCTGCGGCGGGTCGAGGACGCGGTCCGCAAGGCGGAGGAAGCCCAGTGGCGCCGGTCAAATCCCGAAGCGCTGGCCCGGGCCGAGGGCACCGTGGCTCAGCTGCGCTCGACCATCGCGCAGCTCGAGAAGCAGCTGACCGCCGCCCGCGACCGCGGCGACGCCAGGGCCGCGCAGACCGCCGAGGAAGCCCTGACCGCCCGCCGGGCCTGGCTCGAAGAAGCCGAGCACACCCTGGCGGAGTTCTCTCAGTAGTCCGGGGGGATGACCCCCCGGAACCCCCCACTCCAGGGGGGATTTCATCCCCCCTGGAACCCCCGATGGGGGGAAACCTTTCCCCCCATACCCCCTCGGCCCCCCTTCGGGGGGATTCCCGGTGCCTAGCTCGTCACGCGGTAGACGTCGTAAACGCCGTCGATGGCGCGCACGGCGCGCAGCACGTGACCGAGGTGCTTGGGATCGCCCATCTCGAACGTGAACCGGCTGAACGCCACCCGGTCCCGGCTGGTCGTCACCGTGGCGGACAAGATGTTCACGTGCTGGTCCGACAGCACCCGGGTCACGTCGGAAAGCAGCCGCGTCCGGTCGAGCGCCTCCACCTGGATGGCCACCAGGAAGACCGAGCCGTCGGTCGGTGACCAGTGGACATCGACCATCCGCTCCCGCTGGGTGTCGGTCAGATGGGCCAAGTTCACGCAGTCGACCCGGTGAACGGACACGCCATGGCCGTGGGTGACGAAGCCGATGATCTCGTCCCCCGGCACCGGAGTGCAGCAGCGGGACAGCCGCACCCACACCTCCGGCGCGCCGTTTACCTCAACGCCGGAGTCGCCCGACGTCCTGGGCTGCGGCGCCTTGGTGGGGATCGCGGCCTCGGCCAGGTCATCCTGCGCGCCGGCTAGCCCGCCGACCGACTTGACCAGCTTCTCGACTACCGACTGGGCACTGACCCGGCCCTCGCCGACCGCCGCGTAAAGCGCGGAGACGTCGGTATAGTGCAGGTCGCGGGCCAGGTCGAGCAGGCTGTCGGCGGCGGCGAGCCGCTGCAGCGGCAGACCCTGCTTGCGCAGCGCCCGCGCGATCTGGTCCTTGCCCGCGTCAACCGCGGCTTCCCGGCGTTCCTTGGAGAACCACTGCCGGATCTTGTTCCTGGCCCGGGGGCTCTGCACGAACTTGAGCCAGTCACGGCTCGGCCCGGCTTCGGGTGCCTTGGAGGTGAAGATCTCCACGGTGTCGCCGTTGTCCAGGGCGGACTCCAGTGCCACCAGGCGTCCGTTGACCCGGGCACCGACCGTCCGGTGCCCCACCTCGGTGTGGATGGCGTAAGCGAAGTCCACCGGCGTCGAGCCCTGCGGCAGCGCCACGACCTCGCCGCGGGGGGTGAACACGTAGACCTCGGCCGTGGCCAGGTCGAAGCGGAGCGACTCCAGGAACTCGGCCGGGTCCTCGGTCTCGCGCTGCCAGTCGACAAGCTGCCTGAGCCAGGCCATTTCCTGGGTGTCGTCCTTGGCGTCCTTGGCCCGGTTGCCGAAGACCGTCTCTTCCTTGTACTTCCAGTGCGCCGCGACACCGTATTCCGCCACCCGGTGCATGTCCCAGGTCCGGATCTGAAGTTCCACCGGCCGCCCGCCCGGGCCGATGACAGTCGTGTGCAGCGAGTGGTACATGTTGAACTTCGGCATCGCGATGTAATCCTTGAACCGCCCGGGGACGGGATTCCACCGCGCGTGGATGGTGCCGAGCGCCGCGTAGCAGTCCAGGACCGAGTCAACCAGGACGCGGATGCCCACCAGGTCGTAGATGTCGTCGAAGCCCACGTTCTTGGCGATCATCTTCTGGTAGATCGAGTAGTAGTGCTTCGGGCGGCCGGTCACGCTGGCCTTGATCTTGGCCTCGCGCAGGTCGCCATTGACTTCCTGGATCACTTCCTGCAGGAAGGCTTCGCGCCGCGGGGCCCGGGCGGACACCAGGCGGACGATCTCGTCGAACCGCTTGGGGTACAGCGTCGCGAAGGCGAGATCCTCGAGCTCCCACTTCACCTTGGTCATGCCGAGCCGGTGGGCGAGCGGGGCGAAGATCTCCAGGACCTCGCGGGACTTGCGCTCCTGCTTCTCCCTGGGCAGGTACCGCAGCGTCCGCATGTTGTGCAGCCGGTCGGCGAGCTTGATGACCAGCACGCGGATGTCGCGGGACATCGCGACGACCATCTTACGGACGGTCTCGGCCTCGGCCGACTCGCCGTACTTGACCTTGTCCAGCTTGGTTACGCCGTCCACCAGCGCGGCAATGTCCTCGCCGAACTCGCCGCGCAGCTCGGTCAGCGTATACGGGGTATCTTCCACCGTGTCGTGCAGGAGCGCAGCGCAGATCGTCTCGGTGTTCATGCCGAGCTCGGCCAGGATGGTGGCCACCGCGAGCGGGTGGGTGATGTACGGGTCGCCACTGCGCCGCTTCTGGTCCCGGTGCCAGTAGGCGGCCGACTCGTAAGCCCGCTCGATGAGCCGGACGTCGGCCTTCGGGTGTGTCGCCCGCACGGTCTTGATGAGCGGCTCGAGGACCGGGTTCATGCCTGCGCCCCGCTGTGCTCCGAGGCGTGCCAGCCGCCGCCGCACACCTACGCCAGGCGCCGCGGCATCGGCGGCCGCGCTCTGGGCGGCCGCCGCCCTGGCCCGCTGGGCTCGGCTGGTACCGATCCCCGAGCCTCGCGCCGTCCGCGCGGCGGAATCCGGGGCCGGGCGGGCCGGGCGGGTCGTGTCCGGCGTGACCTGCCGGGCTGCTGATTCGGTGGCCTGCGGGGCTGCTGATTCGGTGGCCTGCGGGGCTGCTGAGTCTGGGGCTGCTGAGCCGGTAGCTTGCGGGGCTGCTGGTTCCGTGGCCTGCGGGGCCGCAGAGCCGCCGTTGAGCGCGTGCGGGCCAGGCACGCCCGCCGTTACCGCCGCCTCGGCCTGTTCCGCGTCCAGGACCATGCCCTGCTCAGCGTCCGTCCGGGCAGCTTCGGCAGCTCTCGTGCCGGTCGTGATTGCCTCACCGGGCACTCGCGCTCCTCACATCCGCCAAGCCATCAGTGTACTTGGACGTGTTAAACGCCTGATGGCATGCGCGCGATTCCCGGCGGCCGCGGGCCGGCCGTGGAGACGGTGAGCAGGGCGCTGACCGGGAGGTCGGGCAGCCTGGCGCGGCCCTTCAGGAAGGACAACTCGAGCAGCACGGCGAGGCCGGCCACTTCGGCGCCGGTACGGTGCACCAGGTCGGCGGTGGCGCGGGCGGTGCCGCCGGTAGCCAGCACGTCGTCGATGACCAGGACGCGATCCTCGGGTGAGAAGGCATCGGTCAGCACCTCGATGGTCGCCGTGCCGTATTCGAGGTCGTAGTCCTGCGCGAACGTGACGCCGGGCAGCTTGCCCTTCTTGCGGATCGGCACGAAGCCGGCACCGAGGCGGCACGCTACCGGGGCGGCCAGGATGAAGCCACGCGCCTCGATGCCTGCCACCTTGTCCACCGGCCCGTACGTCGCGGCCAGGGCGTCCACCACCGCGCTGAACGCGGGGCCGTCGGCGAGCAGCGGGGTGATGTCCTTGAAGACCACGCCGCGCTGCGGGTAGTCCGGGATGTCACGGACGAGGGTCGTGATGAGCTGACTCAACTCATCACCGGTTTGGGTGGCCATCGGCTAGCGCCGCTTCTTCTTGCCCGCCGGGCGGTGCCGCGCCGAGCTGCCGCCGCTGCGGCGCGGCTGCTGCCGCGGCCCTGGACGGGCGGCGCCTGGCGTGCCACCGGTCGGCGCGACGGCGGCCCGCGACCCGGTGGCGGTCAGCTCGTCCGCGGCCAACTGGTCCGCGGGCGGAGCGGTCTCGTCGGCGAAGTCGTCGTCCGACTCCTCTTCGGCGAGCTGTGCGGGCGAGAGGCCGCCGGCCGGCGCGCCGGGACGGGCGCGCGTCCCGGACTGCGCCTTCGCCACGGCCCGCTTGCCCGCGCGACCGCCGGAGGCGCGCACGGCCACCCGCTTGGCCAGTGCCTGGTACTGCGGCTCGCGCTCCTTCAGGTCGCACAGCACCGGGGTGGCGATGAAGATCGAGGAGTACGTGCCGGACAGCATGCCGACAAACAGCACGAGCGCGAGTTCCTCGAGCTCATTGTTGGCGCCGAGCAGGGCGGTGGCGACGATCAGGATCGCGCTGACGGGCAGCAAGGCGATCAGCGAGGTGTTGATCGATCTCACCAGGGTCTGGTTCAGGGCCAGGTTCGCCGCCTGGCTGTAGGTCGCCCGGGCCCCGCCGAGCAGGCCGGCCGTGTTCTCCCGTACCTTGTCGAAGACCACCACGGTGTCGTACAGCGAGTAGCCGAGGATGGTCAGCAGGCCGATGACGGTCGCCGGGCTGACCTGGAAACCGGCTAGTGCGTAGATGCCGGTGGCGATCACGAGGTCGTGCAACAGGGCGATAAACGCCGCGATGGCCATCTTCCACTCGAAGGCGATCGACAGGTACAGCACGATCACGATCATGAAGGCGATCAGCGCCTCCAAGGCCTTACCGGTGATCTGGCTGCCCCAGCTCGGCCCGACGGTGGTGACGGAGATGTTTTTATTGGCGTTCACGCCGAGCTTGCTGGACAGCGCGTTCTCGAGCGTGACGGTCTGCGCGCCGGTCAGCGCCTTGGTCTGAACCTGCCAGCCGTTCGTCTGGCCATGAACCTGCTGTACGACCGCGCCGCTGACGCCGCCGTCGCTGACGGTGTTCTGCACCTGGCTGAGCGACGCAGAAGGGGCGGAGAAGGTGAAGACCGCCCCGCCCTTGAACTCGACGCTGAAGTCCAGGCCGCGGACCAGCAGCGCCACGATGCTGATGACCAGGATCAACCCGGAAATCGCGTACCACAGGCGCTGCCTGCCGACGAAGTTGATCGATACCTCGCCACGGTAAAGCTTGCCGCCTATATTGCCCAGGGCCGACATCATGAACCCCCCGTGCTTCGGGATGCCGTGCTGCGGGTCGCGGGATCAGGGCTGCGTCTGCCCTGGTTGCGGCGAACCGAGGACCGCCACGGCGTCTTGGCGCCGAGCCGGGCCGGGTCGAGGCCGGACAGCGGATGGCCGTTGCCGAAGAACTTCGTCCCAGCCAGGATCGTCACCATCGGCTTGGTGAACAAGAACACCACCACGATGTCGATCAGCGTGGTCAGGCCGAGGGTGTAGGCGAAGCCCTTGACCTCGCCGATGGCGAAGTAATACAGCAGCAGGGCGGCGAGGAACGACACCGTGTCGGACACCAGGATCGTCCGCCTGGCGCGCTTCCAGCCGGACTCGACCGCAGGGCGCAACTGCTTGCCCTCGCGCACCTCGTCGCGCAATCGCTCGAAATAGACGACGAATGAGTCCGCGGTGATGCCGATGGCCACGATCAGGCCCGCGATCCCGGAAAGCTCGAGCTTGAAGTTCTGGTACTTGGAAAGCAGGACGACCGCGAGGAACGTGATGAGCGCCGCGATGGCCAGGCTGGAGACGGACACGATGCCGAGGCCGCGGTAATAGATGAAGGAGTACACCACCACGAGAAGCAGCCCGATCGCCGCCGCGATCAGGCCGGCGTCCAGCTGGTTCCGGCCCACCTGGGCCGACACCGAGGTCACGTAGAGCGGCTTGAGGTCCAGCGGCACCGAGCCGTACTTCAGCTCGTTCTGCAGCTGCGTGGCCTGGGCCTGGGTGAAGGTGCCGTTGATCACGGCGTTCCCGCCGGGGATGGCCTGCTGGATCTGAGGCGACGTCACGACGTTGCCGTCCAGGGCGACCGCCAGCTGGTTAAGGACGCCGGAGTTCTGGTCGCCGGCCTGGTAGGCGGAGTAGTACTTGGTGTACATGTCGGAGGTGAGCGTGCTGAAGGCCGCGGCGCCCTTGCTGTTCAGTGTCAGGTTGACCTGCCACTGGTTGGAGGTCGTGGACAGCGCCGCCGAGGCCGAGGTGACCTCCGTGCCCTGGACCTTAGACACGTCAAGCAGGTACTTGCCCCACTGGCCGCTTCCGTTGGTGCCGCAGGCCACCACCTGCTCGTCCGGGTTGTTGTAGGGGGTGCTGCTGGCGTAACCGGCTACGGTCTTCCAGTCGTTGGTGTCATTGGGCGCGCAGGTCAGCTTGGGGTTGTTGAACAGCGCGAGCGCGCTCTTGCTGGTGACCAGGCACGGGTTGCCGGCCGTGTTGGTGCCCAGCACGGGGCTGTTCTTGGTGCAGGACGAGACCGTAGAGGTAGCGGCCGAACTCGCGCTGGGGCTCGGGCTCGCGGTGGCGGTAGCGCTGGGTGACGCGCTGGCCTTGGCGCTCGCGGACGAGCTCGGCGAGGCGCTGGCCGCGGCCGCCGGGACGATCTTGGCGGAGGTCTTCGCCGTGCTGGTGGCACTGGCCGTCGGGCTCGTGCTCGCGGACGGGCTCGTGCTCGCGGACGGGCTCGTGCTTGCCGACGGACTGGCGCTCGCCCCGGCGGCCGGGGTCGTGCTGGTCCCGGTGTAAGGCTGGTACAGCAACACCTGGCGGAACATGAGCAGGGCGGTCTGGCTCACCAACTGGATCGTCTGCTTCGATCCCGCACCCGGCACCGTCACGACCAGGAGGTTGGTGCCCTGTGGCTGGACTTGGGCACCGGAGTTGCCCGTGCCGTTGACCCGCGACTCGATGACGCCGACCGCAGCGGTCATCGCGGCGCTCGACGGAGGCTTCCCGGACAGGGTCTGGGCCTGCAGGGTCACCTGGGTCCCGCTGGACAGGTCAAGGCCGAGTCCGACCTTGAACTGGTCCTGCCACTGGGACGGGCTGAACAGCTTTCCGCCGAGTACGCCGAGCAGCATGGCCACGATGAGCACGAGCAAAAGCACGAGCGCCCGTCCCGGATGCGGGACGGTTCTTGATGGGGCTGCCACTTCCCTGCCTGTCTTAAATCGGTCGTTACCCGAAAACTCTCATGCCGGCCACGGCGGCTCAGTTGTTCTTGTCGGACTTGGCCAGATCATCGTGAGAGTCCACGAGACCGTCTTCTGCTGACTCAACGCCGTCGGCACCCTCGTGGGTTCCGGGAGTCTCGTCGTCTTCGGCGGAGTCGTCGTGGAAGGAGTCGTGCTCGTCGAACGGCTCGGCCTCGCCGTCGGTGAAGGTATCGTCCGCGTCGGCCTCGCCGGGGGCGATAACCTCCATGATGGCGCGCTTGAGGTAGCGGACCTCCACGCCGGGGGCGACCTCGAGCACCACGTCGTCGCCGTCAACCGCGATCACCGTGGCGTACATGCCGGCCGTGGTCCGGACCCGGGCCCCGGGGCTGACGGTGTTCTGCTGCTGCGCGACCGCCTGCTGGCGGCGCCGCTGCGGCCTGATCATCAGGAAGTAGAAGCCCACGAAGACCAGCACGATCAGGATCGGGAACGTCAGCGCGCTGCCTGATGACTTGGTTGCCGCATCCGCGGCTGCAATTGCATGAGTCCCCATGACCATGACCGGGGCATCCTTCCAGTTGGTTCTGCGAGCGTGGTCGTTGGCCGATGGGCCAACGACCAACTGCCGAAGTTTAGCTGCGCTTTGACCGCGCACCAACAGGCTACGAGTTTTTACGAGTGATCGTGACCTCGGCGCGATCTTGGTTGCGCCCGCCCGGCGCCAGCCATCCTCAGTCGAACAGGGACGGCAGTTCGGCCAGTGACGGGGGAGGCTCAAGGCCCAGATGAGCCCATCCGGCGGCCGTGGCGACGCGGCCGCGCGGGGTCCGCGCCAGCAGGCCGCGGCGGACCAGGAACGGCTCCGCGACCACCTCGACGGTCTCCGCCTCTTCGCCCAGGGCCATCGCCAGCGTGGACAGGCCGACCGGCCCGCCGCCGAAGCGGCGGACCACCGCCTCGAGCACGCCGCGGTCGAGCCGGTCCAGGCCGTGCTCGTCCACTTCGTAAAGCTCAAGCGCGGTCCGGGTGAGGTCCGCGGTGACCACGCCGTCGGCGCGGACCTCGGCGTAGTCGCGCACCCGGCGCAGCAGCCGGTTGGCGATCCGCGGCGTCCCCCGCGACCGGGTGGAAAGCTCCACCGCGGCCTCGTCGGTGAGCGTCACCCCGAGCAGCCCCGCCGACCGGCGGATGATGACCTCGAGCTCGGCCGGCTGGTAGAAGTCCAGGTGGGCGGTGAAGCCGAACCTGTCCCGGAGCGGGGCCGGCAGCAACCCGGCCCGGGTGGTCGCCCCGACGAGCGTGAACGGCGCGATGTCCAGCGGGATCGCGGTCGCGCCCGGGCCCTTGCCGATCACCACGTCGACGCGGAAGTCCTCCATGGCCAGGTAGAGCATCTCCTCGGCGGGCCGGGCCAGGCGGTGGATCTCGTCGATGAACACCACCTCGCCCTCGCTGAGCGTGGACAGCACCGCCGCCAGGTCACCCGACCGCTCGATGGCCGGGCCGCTGGTGATGCGCAGCGGCGCGCCGAGCTCGGCGGCGACGATCATCGCCATCGTGGTCTTGCCCAGCCCGGGCGGGCCGGCCAGCAGGACGTGGTCCGACGGCCGGCCGCGCCGCAGGGCGCTCTGCAGGATCAGCGACAGCTGCTCGCGCACCCGCGCCTGGCCGACGAACTCGGTGAGCCGCTTGGGCCGCAGCGCACCCTCGATCGCTCGCTCGTCCGCGTCGGCCAGCGGGGACACCAACCCTTCGCCCCCTTCGTGTTCGTCCCCGCCGTCCTGGTCGTTGGGATCGTTGGGGTCATTGGGATATTTGGGGTCATTGGGATGAGCCCGGCGCGCGGCGAGCTCGGCTTCTTCGGCCCGGCGGAGGGCTCCGTCCTCGGTCATCACCGCTACTGCTTACTCAGCTTGCGCAGGGCCGCCCGCAGGACCGTGGCCACCTCCACCGCGCCACCGTCAGCTCCTCCGATCACGCCCTCGTCTTCAAGCGCCGCGATGGCCGCCTCGGCGTCCCTGGCCGGCCAGCCCAGGTTCACCAGGCCGGACTGCACCTGGTTCCGCCATGAGGGGGCCCGCTGTGCCGCCCGCGGCGGCAGGCCGTCGCTGCTATCGCCTGGCGGCCCGAGCCGGTCCTTCATCTCGAGCACGATGCGCTGCGCGCCCTTCCTGCCGATGCCGGGCACCATGGTCAGCGCGCCGAGATCCTCGGTCGAGACGGCGCGGCGCAGCGCGTCGGGCGCGTGCACGGCCAGCATGGCCAGGGCCAGCCTCGGCCCCACGCCGCTGGCCGTCTGCAGCAACTCGAAGACGTTCCGCTCGTCGTCGGAGCAGAAGCCGTACAGGGTGAGCGAGTCCTCCCTGACCACCAGCGACGTGGCCACCTGGGCGGATTCTCCCGGCTTGAGTGTGGCCAGCGTGCCCGGGGTGCACTGCACGCGCATCCCGACGCCGCCGACCTCGATGACGGCACCGTCCGGCGCGACGCCGGCCACCGTTCCGCGCAAATGAGCGATCATTACGCGCTCCCTCCTCCGCCGAGCGCGGCGGCCAGCCGCAGCCTGGTGCCGCCGCCGCGCCAGATATGACAGATCGCCAGCGCCAGCGCGTCGGCGGCGTCGGCCGGGCGCGGCGGATCTGTGACCCGCAGCAGGCGGGTCACCATCGCCGTGACCTGATCCTTGTCCGCCCGCCCGCTCCCGGTAACGGCCGCCTTGACCTCGCTGGGCGTGTACAGCGCCACCGGCAGGCCACGACGCGCCGCGCAGACGATCGCGACCGCGCCAGCCTGTGCGGTGCCCATCACCGTGCGCACGTTCTGCTGGCTGAAAACCCGCTCTACGGCCACCGCGTCAGGCCGGTCGGCGTCCAGCCAGGCCTCGACCCGGGTCTCGATCGCCAGCAGCCGCGCCGCGATGTCCTCGTCGGCCGACGTCCTGATGACCCCGACCCGGACCATGGTCAGCGCCCGGCCGGGCGCCCCCTCGACCACTCCGACGCCGCACCTGGTCAACCCGGGGTCGACGCCGAGCACCCGGATCGGGTGCCGCGCGGATGTCAGGCTCACCAGGCGCTCTCCGTCCACGTCCGCGAACATCTGTTCGCCTTGAACCTACCGGTCCGCGCCCGGTGCGCCGCGCACCCCAGCGGCGTGTCGTGTCACGGAGGCGCGGCACTTCTAGAATCCGTCGAGCATGTAAGGCGTCGCGGCGAACGCGGCGTCCAGGGCGGCGTCGGCGGCCGGGCTGCCGCCGTCGGCCAGGCCGGCCCGGCGCAGGGTCGCGACCGGGGTACCCGCGTACAGCGCGGCCAGGCCACGGGCGCTCATCGCCAGCGACGTCTGCCCGCCAGGGCACGCAGCGGCGGCAGGTGGAGTAACCGGATCCGTTCGGTATCTGGAAAGACGGCCGGCGCCGGCTGTGACGGTCAGCTCCCAGCGGCCCGAGTTGGCCGCCAGCAGGTCATCGGTGATCTGCAGCGGTACGGCGAGGTCCGCCGCGGGGAAGCCGCGGGCGGCGATGGCGGCGGGCGCGTCGAGCAGGCGGAGCATCCAGCTCTCCCGCTCGGCGATGTTCGCGTCCTGCTCGCGCAGCATCCACCAGAGGGGATCGGACGGGCCGACCTGCGCGCGCACGATCTCGGCCACCGAGGAGTTGGACGCGGTCACGGCCCACAGGGCCTGGGTGGTCGCGGCCGAGGCCGCCACCAGCCGGTCAACGAAGATCTCATCGTTGCCGCGCCGCCAGCGGTAGCCGAGGAAGCCGTCCGGGGCCAGGTAGGCGTAACGCTCGGAGTCAGCGTACCGGCCGGGGCGGGTCAGCCAGCGGCGCATCGTGGCCTCGTCCCAGGTGACCGGGCCGCAGTCGCGAGCGCCCGCGTGGGCACGGCCGATGACCTCGATCACCTCGGCCGCGTCGTCCGGGCCGGGGCGCCTGATGGCGGGCGTCCCGGCGTTCTTGGGGATCTTGGGATCCGGTCTGGCCATCGCCGACAGCGCCCGCGCGGGCAGCACCGCCTCGTGCCGGTGCCCGGCGACCTCCCAGCCGAGCGACCGGTAGATCGTCATCGTGGCCGGGTACAGAACCGACAGGGGGTAGCCGCGTTCGGTCATGAGCTGGGCAAGCGCGGTCATCACGGCACGGCCGACGCCCTGGCCGCGGTATTCGGGCGCCACCTGGACGCCCGCCACCCCGGCCATGGGGACCGGCCGCCCGTGCCACCACTGGCGCAGGTCGTGGTAAAGCGCGCTGCCGACGAGCTGGTCGCCATCGAAGGCGCCCAGGCACCGGCCGCCGACCATGGCCGGCTCGATGGTCGCCCGGAGCCCCGTCTCGTCCGACGGCCCGAACGCACGCATGGTCAGGTCGACGTAGGAGTCCCAGCCGTGCTCGGGCGTGAGCGGGCGGATGATCACGTCAGCGTCAGCCGAGCTTCTCCATGATGTCGTCGGCGACCGAGTAGTTGGCGTACACGTCCTGCACGTCGTCGGAGTCCTCGAGCGCCTCGATCAGCCGGAACACCCGCTTCGCCTGCTCCTCGTCCAGGTCCACCTCGACGGTGGGCAGGAACGCCGTGTCGGCGGAGTCGTAGTCGATCCCGGCGTTCTGCAGTGCCTTGCGCGCCGTCACCAGGTCGGTCGGCTCGGACACCACCTCGAAGGACTCGCCGAGGTCGTTGACCTCCTCGGCGCCCGCGTCGAGCACGGCCGTCAGCACGTCGTCCTCGGTGACGCCGTCCTTCTCCACCACGATGACGCCTTTGCGGTGGAACAGGTAGGACACCGAGCCGGGGTCGGCCATCGAGCCGCCGTTGCGGCTGAACGCGGTGCGCACGTCCGAGGCGGCCCGGTTCCTGTTGTCGGTCAGGCACCGCACGAGCACCGCGACGCCGCCGGGACCATAGCCCTCGTAGGTGATGTTCTCGTACTGCGCGCCGCCGGCCTCGGCGCCGCTGCCGCGGCGGACGGCCCGGTCGATGTTGTCGTTCGGGACCGAGCTCTTCTTGGCCTTCTGGATCGCGTCGTACAGTGTCGGGTTACCAGCCGGGTCTCCCCCGCCGGTACGCGCGGCAACCTCGACGTTCTTGATCAGCTTGGCGAACAGCTTGCCGCGCTTAGCGTCGACCACCGCCTTCTTGTGCTTGGTGGTGGCCCACTTGGAGTGGCCGCTCATGTGTTGTCCTTCACAATGTCTACGAATAGCTGATGGATGCGCCGGTCCGTGGTCAGTTCGGGATGGAAGGCCGTGGCCAGCAGTGGTCCTTGCCGGACCGCGACGATCCTACCCGTGCCCTGCTCGGTTCCCAGAATGCTGACGCCCGCGCCAACCTGTTCCACCCAGGGCGCCCGGATGAAGACCGCGCGGAGCGGGTCTTCGTGGTCGCCGAGCCAGGTGAGCGCGATGTCACGCTCGAAGGAGTCGACCTGGCGGCCGAACGCGTTCCTGCGGACGGCCATGTCGATGCCGCCGTAGGTCTGCTGGCCTGCCACGCCGTCGGTGAGCCGGTCCGCGAGCATGATCATCCCGGCACAGGATCCGAACGCGGGCAGGCCGGAGGCGATGAGCTTGCGCAGCGGCTCAAGCATGTCGAAGGCGACGGAGAGCCGCCACAGGGTGGTCGACTCGCCGCCGGGAATGACCAGCCCGTCGACGCGAAGGAGTTCTTCCGGGCGGCGCACCGGCACGGGCTGGCCGCCTACCGCCTCGACCGCACGCAGGTGCTCGGGGATGTCGCCCTGAAGGGCGAGCACGCCGATGGACGGCTTCATCGTTCCTCCAGACGGCGACGGTTCGGACAGCTCAAAACTGAGGCCAGCGCAGCCTCAGAAGACGGGGGTTATCACACTAAAACGCCGAGACGGTCGGCTGTCTTCCCCGGCCAGGCGCGGGGCCGCGCAAACTCGGACAATCCGGACATCGGTTGGCGCTCGGCCATCATCGTGTGCGGTTACTGCCCTTATTGGGCAGTAACCGCACACAATAACGAAAAACAACCTCTAGTGCGGCCGTATTGACCTGGGGCCGACCTGCAACAGGGTCCGGCGCGGTGCGGCAGTTGCCAGGGAGACTGCTGCCTTACCAGCCGCGGGAGGCGTAGTGCTGGTCGGCGGGGAGGGAGTCCAGGTTGATGCCGACCATGGCCTCGCCGAGGCCGCGGGAGACCTTGGCGACCACGTCCGGGTCGTCGTGGAAAGTGGTGGCCTTCACGATCGCGGCGGCCCGCTTGGCGGGGTCGCCGGCCTTGAAGATGCCCGAGCCGACGAACACGCCCTCCGCGCCGAGCTGCATCATCAGCGCAGCGTCGGCGGGGGTCGCGATCCCGCCCGCGGTGAACAGCACGACCGGAAGCCGCCCGGCCCGTGCCACCTCGGCGACCAGCTCGTACGGCGCGCCGAGCTCCTTGGCCGCGGTGAACAGCTCTTCGTCCGGCAGCCCGGACAGCCGCGCGATCTCCGACCTTATCGAGCGCATGTGCCTGGTGGCCTCGACCACGTTGCCGGTGCCGGCCTCGCCCTTGGACCGGATCATCGCCGCGCCCTCGACGATCCGGCGCAGCGCCTCGCCCAGATTGGTGGCGCCGCACACGAACGGCACGGTGAACTTCCACTTGTCGACGTGGTGCGCCTCGTCGGCGGGGGTGAGCACCTCGGACTCGTCGATGTAGTCGACCCCGATCGCCTGCAGCACCTGCGCCTCGGCGAAATGGCCGATCCGGCACTTGGCCATGACCGGAATGGACACCGCCGCGATGATGCCGTCGATCATGTCGGGGTCGCTCATCCTGGCCACTCCGCCTTGGGCGCGGATGTCGGCGGGCACGCGCTCAAGCGCCATCACGGCGACCGCGCCGGCGTCCTCGGCGATCTTGGCCTGGTCGGGCGTGACCACGTCCATGATCACGCCGCCCTTGAGCATCTCGGCCATGCCGCGCTTCACCCGTGCGGTGCCTGTGGCCGGCTGCTCAGAGTTGACTGTGGACACTCGGAACCTCGCTTGATAAATCGTGACTACTTATGAACATCGTATGGCCACCTGCCGGGAACAGGACCGGGCGGGCTAGAGGCCGAGGGGGGCGGTGCTTTTCTCGGCGACCAGGGAGTCGTCCATCTCGAAGAACTCGGGGGCCTTGGCCTTGCCGGACAGGCGCAGTACGCGGGCGAGCGGACGGCGCCTGGCCTCCCGGGTGGCCGCGACCATGTCGTTGTAGAACTTGCGGGCCAGGAAGACCTGGTGCGCGGTCGCCTCGACCTCCGCGAGCAGTTCGTCGGCGCCTTCCTTTCCGGTCAGCGAGGACCGGAAGCCCGGCTGGCTGAACACCGCGCGCAGCGCCCGGGTCAGGTCGCTCTCGGCCAGGTCACGCGGGCGGTGTTGCCCCGGGGGGACGATCCCCCCCAGACCCCCCCTGTTCACGGGGGGGCTGCCCGCCCCCCCGTACCCCCCCTGGCCAGGGGGGAACCTTCCCCCGCAGGCCCTGGGCGAGTCCCGTGCACCGCGGCGGCCAGCAGCAGGCTGGTAGCCGGGTCGAGCAGCCCGGAGGTAGCCAGTTCCAGGGCTACCGAACTGCGGCGCAGCAGGGTCACGTCCAGGGCGGCGCGAGCCATCTCGACCCGGGCGTGCAGGCGGTCGATCCGCCCGGCGCGCCAGGACACGTACACCCCGGTGAAGAGCGCCAGTGCCACCACGATGACGATGTCGGTGATCATGGCTAGCCGACCTGGGGGAGGTCGCCGGCGGCCGCGGTAACGGCGACCTGAGTACTGCCGAGGACAACCGTTTCGTAGACGCTGAACACGGCGCGGGCGACGACGGACCAGTCGTAGTCAGCCACCGCGGCCAGCGCCGCGGCGGAAAGCTCGGCCCGGCGGGAGACGTCGTCGAGCAGTCGCCCGGCCGCCCGGGCCAGGTCGGCGGCATCCCCGGTGGCGAACAACTCCCCCGCCTCGCCGCCCCGCAGCACCTGCCGGAACGCGTCGATGTCGCTGGCCACGATGGGTACGCCGGCCGCCATCGCCTCGGCGGTCACGATGCCGAACGACTCACCGCCGGTGTTGGGCGAGCAGAACACGTCGACCGAATGCAGGACGCGGACCTTGTCTTCCTCGCTGACCTGGCCGAGCAGCACGACCCGGTCGCGCAGGGCGGCGGACACCCGGTGCAGCACTTCCTCGGCGTCCGCGGTCGGGCCGGCGATGAGCAGGCGCAGCCCCGGACGGGCCGCCCCGAGGATCTCGAACGCCTTGAGCAGCACGGACAGGCCCTTGCGCGGCTCGTCGAGGCGGCCGAGGAAGCCGATCGCGCCGCCGGATCCCGGCCAGCCCGGCAGCGGGTCCGCCTTACGGTAGCGACGGGTGGCCACGCCGTTCGGGATGACCACCGCGTCACCGCCGATGTGCTCGACCAGCGTGGTGCGGGCCGCTTCGGACACCGCGATGCGGCCGTTGATCTTCTCCATACCGGTGCGCACTACCGGGTAGGTGACCAGCAGGATGCGGGATCGCGGGATCGCGGTGTGCACGGTGGCGACGATCGGCCCGCTGGCCACCCAGCAGGCCAGCAGCGACAGGCTCGGGATCTCGGGCTCGTGCACATGCAGCACGTCGAACCCGCCGTCCCTGATCCAGCGCCGCACCCGGCTCACGGACAGGAAGCCGAACGACAGTCGTGCCACTGACCCGTTGTAGGGCACCGGCACGGCCCGGCCGGCCCCGACCACGTAAGGGGGCAGCGGCGTGTCGTCGTCCGCCGGGGAGATCACCGAGACCTCGTGCCCCTCTTCGATCAGCGCCTCGGCCAGGTCCCTGATGTGCTGCTGCACGCCGCCAGGCACGTCCCATGAGTACGGGCAGGTGATACCGATCTTCATGACCCGCCCCGGGGAGCCGGTACCCGGGCCGCGAGCCGGGCGGGGTCTAGGTCGGCGGTGAACACCCGCTGCAGCATGTGCCAGTCCTGCGGGTGCTCGGCGATCGCCTCGGCGAACACCTGGGCCATCTGCTGGCTCATCGCCGCGACCTTCTCGGCGCGGGTGCCGGTCTCGGGCACAGGGATCTCGTCGTAGATGCACGCGCCCCAGTCGTCTCCGTCGAACCAGGTCGCGGTGGGCATCAGCGCCGCGCCGGTGTGCACCGCGAGCACGGCGGTGGCGGCGATCCGGGCCTTCTCCCCGAACATCTCGACCTCGACCCCGCTTTCCTTCAGGTCGCGGTCGCTGACCAGGCAGACCAGGCCGCCGGCCCGCAGCCGCTGAGCCAGCGTGCCGAATGGGCTGCCTCCGCCGGTCAGCGGCAGGACCTCGAAGCCTAGGGTCTGCCTGAATCGCAGGAAACTCTCGTAGACCGACTCGGGCTGCAGGCGCTCGGCGACGGTGGTGAACCTGCCAGCCCCGCGGGCGATGATCCAGGCGCCGGCCTGCTCGAAGTTGCCCATGTGCGGCAGCGCGATGATCACGCCACGGCCGACTTTGAGGCTGGAGAACACCGCCTCCTCGCCCGATCCCTGGAAGCGCATCCCGGTCACCAGCCGCTCGGTGTGGGTCACCGGCAGCCGGAACACCTCGAGCCAGTACCTGGCGTAGGAGTGCAGCGCAGCCCGGGACAGGGCGCGCAGTTCCTTGCCGTCCACCTCGGCCGTGCCGTGTTTCCAGCTCAGCACGCGGCGCAGGTTAGCCTCGAGCACCTGGACCTTCGGCCCCTGCCGACGCCACGCGATGTCGGCCACCTCGGCAAAGAGCCAGCGCGCCCACGACTGCGGAAGGCGGCAGATCACCTTCCAGCCCAGTTGGTACGCGACCCCCGTCAGCCGTTCGCTCGGTGCCAGCCGGGGGGGGCGACCCCCCTTGTCCCCCCCGCTGGGGCGACGACTCAGTACGGCCACCGCTAACCTTTCTCAGGCATCCTGATCCCCGCCACCTCTAGCTGATGGAGAGCCACCCTGATCTCCGGGAGCCTTCGCTGCCTTATATACCGCGTGCACTCGCTGCCAGAAAGTGAAAGCGCTACCGGCCGCGAGCGCCCAGAGCCCCACGTTGAGAATGTACGGCACGCCGAGGCCGGAAACGCCGACGGCCACCAGCGAGATCACCATGCGCTCGGGCCGTTCGATCAGGCCCACGTCGCAGCGCAGCCCCAGGCCCTCCGCCCGCGCCTTGACATACGACACCAGGTTGCCCGCCACCAGGCAGAACAGCGACACCCCGGCGAGCAGCGGGTTGTGCCCGCCGAGCATGAACCAGATCACTAGGCCGCTGAAGATGCCGGCGTCGGCGATCCGGTCCATGGTCGAGTCCAGGAACGCGCCCCAGGTGCCTGTGGTGCCCTTCATCCGGGCCAGCACGCCGTCCAGCATGTCGAGAAACACGAAGATCGTGCAGGTGAAAGCGCCGGGGAACAACTCGCCGAGGGGGAAGAGGCCGAGCGCCCCGCCGGCCACGCCCACCGTGCCGATGACCGTGATGGCGTTCGGCGTGATCGGGGTGCGCGCGAGCACCTTGCCCACCGGGGTGAACAGGCGTGTCATGGCGGGCCGCAGCACGTTCAGCATGGCCGTCCGATACTACCGCCGCGCTGAGCTTGAGTTTTCTGCCGCTGGGGTGGGCTTCACTTTCCGGCAACCGGGGAGATTCTTTCCGTGGGGCTTGTGGACACGGTGCTCGCGGGTTAAGGCTGGTCGTGCGCACCCAGAGATCGCAAGGAGGCGAACGGCAGTGACAGCTACAGGCAGTGGGGCGGGAGGAGCCGCGGGCAGGGCACCGGCGGCCGATCAAGTACGGAACGTGGTGCTGGTCGGCCATTCTGGTACCGGGAAGTCCAGCCTGGTCGAGGCGCTGCTCGCCGCGACCGGCACCATCCAGCGGCCGGGCAGCATCGAAGAGGGCACCACGGTCAGCGACTTCGACGAGGTCGAGATCAGGCAGCAGCGTTCGGTCAACCTGACGCTCGCGCCGGTCGTGCACAACGGCATCAAGGTCAACCTGCTCGACACGCCCGGCTACGCCGACTTCACGGGGGACCTTCGGGCCGGGCTCCGGGCAGCGGACTCAGCGCTTTTCGCCGTCTCCGCCACCGACGGGATCGACGGCCTGACCAGGATGCTGTGGGAGGAATGCGCCGCCGTCGGCATGCCGCGAGCGGTCGTCATCACCAAGATCGACCATCAGCGGGCCGAGTTCCAGGCGACGCTGGATGCGTGCCGCGAAGCCTTCGGGGACGCCGTGGCGCCGCTCTACCTGCCGGTCGGCGAGCCGGTCACCGGGCTGATCGGGTTGCTGTCCCAGAAGCTGTACAGTTACGCGGGCGGGGTGCGCGCCGAGGGCGCTGCGGCGGCCGAGGATGAAGATCGCATGTCTGAGCTGCGCGGCGAGCTGATCGAAGGCATTATCACCGAGAGCGAAGACGAGTCCCTGATGGACAGGTACCTGTCCGGCGAGGACATCGACCCCAAGGTACTCATCGAGGACTTGGAGAAGGCGGTCGCGCGCGGCAGCTTCTACCCCGTGCTCGTCACCTCCGCGCCGCAGAAGATCGGCATGCTCGAGCTGCTCGAGGTGATGACCGAGGCGTTCCCTTCTCCCGCCGAGCACCCGCTGCCTTCTGTGACCACGCCGGACGGCAAGCCCGTCACCACCCTGTCCTCCGATCCCAAGGGCCCGCTGCTGGCCGAGGTGATCAAGACCACCTCCGACTCCTATGTCGGCCGGATCAGCCTGGTCCGGGTGTTCTCCGGCACGCTGCGCCCAGACGCCTCCGTACACGTGTCCGGCCACGGCCGCGCGGCCAGCGGGCACCAGGACCACGACGACGACGAGCGGATCGGCGCGCTGACCTCACCGCTGGGCAAGCAGCAGCGTCCGGTCACCCAGTGCGGGGCCGGCGACATCTGCGCCGTGGCCAAGCTCGGCACCGCCGAGACCGGTGACACGCTGTCGGACAAGGACCATCCGCTGCTGATGGAATCGTGGTCGATGCCCGAGCCGCTGCTGCCGGTGGCGATCGTGGCCAAATCCAAGGCCGACGAGGACAAGCTGTCCCAGGCGCTGAACCGCCTGGTCGCCGAGGACCCGACGCTGCGCCTGGAGAACAACGCCGAGACCAGGCAGCTGGTGCTTTGGTGCATGGGCGAGGCGCACGCCGACGTGCTGCTCGACCGGCTCGCGCACCGGTACGGGGTGGCGGTCGAGACCACCGACCTGCGCGTACCGCTGCGGGAGACGATCGCAGGCAAGGCGAACGGACTCGGCCGCAACGTCAAGCAGACCGGCGGGCACGGCGAGTACGGCATCTGTCACATCGAGGTGGAGCCGCTGGCGGACTCGGCCGGCTTCGAGTTCGTCGACAAGATCGTCGGCGGGGTGGTGCCGCGGCAGTTCATCCCGTCGGTGGAAAAGGGGGTCCGGTGGCAGATGGACCAGGGCGTCACGGCGGGCTACCCGATGACGGGCATCCGGGTCACGCTGTACGACGGCAAGGCGCACTCGGTGGACTCCTCCGACATGGCTTTCCAGAAGGCGGGCCGGGCGGCGCTGCGCGACGCGGTCGACAAGGCGCAGCCGATGCTGCTCGAGCCCGTGGACGTGATGTCCGTGCTGGTGCCCGACGAGTACGTGGGCGCGGTGATGTCCGACCTGTCCTCGCGCCGCGGCCGGGTGCTCGGCACCGAACCGGTGGGCGTCGGCCGGACTCTGGTCAAGGCGGAGATCCCGGAACTCGAGATCACCAGGTACGCCATTGACCTGCGTTCGGTATCGCACGGGACGGGATCGTTCACGCGTCGGTACCTGCGTCACGAGCCGCTTCCTTCGCACCTGGCGGCCAAGGTAGCCGCCGATTCCAAGCCGGACTAGCGGTCCTGCCTGCCTCCCATTTCAGGTGAGTGTGACGCTCTACCCAAAAGAATGAGTAGAGCGTCACATTCATTTGTTTCCGGGAGCACGCTGCTGGGACTGAAGTGAAGTGCGGGGAGGGAGGGGAAGGGATGGGCGGCGGGGCGGGGCTAGGCGGCGAGGCGAGGCGGCGGAGCTAGGCGGCGGGGCTAGGCGGCGGGCCAGGCTTCGGCCAGGAGCTTACGGGTGTCGGCGAGGAGCTGGGGCAGCACGCGGGTATGGCCGACCACCGGCATGAAGTTCGTGTCACCGCCCCACCGGGGGACCACGTGCTGATGCAGGTGGGCGGCGATGCCGGCGCTGGCCACCGAGCCCAGGTTGATGCCGATGTTGAAGCCCTGGGCGCCGGATGCCTGGCGCAGCGCGCGGACGGCGCGCTTGGTGAACTCGGCGAACTCCGCCGTCTCGTCGGGGGTCAGCTCGGTGTAGTCGGCCACATGCCGGTACGGGCAGATCAGCACGTGGCCGGCGTTGTACGGGTACAGGTTGAGCACCGCGTAGACCAGGGCGCCGCGGGCGACGATCAGGCCTTCCTCGTCGGTCAGCGTGGGTGCGCGATCAAACGGGCAGCCTTCGTCCTGGCCTGCCCGGCTTGTTCTCCCCCTTGATGTAGGCCATACGGTGCGGCGTCCAAAGCCGTCCGAACGCGTCGGGGGCGCCCACGAAAAACTGGTCGTCAGGCAGGTCGGGATCCGGCACGAGGCTACACCTGGACGCGGTCGCGCACGGCGGTGACGATCTCCGCGACAGCGTCGGCCACGGGGACGCCGTTCTTCTGTGTCCCGTCCCGGTAGCGGAAAGACACGGATTCCTTCGCCACGTCGTCGTCGCCCGCGATCAGCATGAAAGGCACCTTCTGCCGCTGCGCGGTCCTGATCTTCTTCTGCATCCGGTCATCGCTGGCGTCGACCCCGACGCGGATGCCCTGGTCACGCAGGCTCGCCGCGATTTTCTCCAGGTAGGGAACATGCGCGTCGGAGATCGGGATGCCGACGGCCTGGACCGGCGCGAGCCACGGCGGGAACGCGCCCGCGTAGTGCTCGACCAGGATGCCGAAGAACCGCTCGATCGACCCGAACAGCGCCCGGTGGATCATGTACGGGCGCTGCCTGGTGCCGTTGGCCGCCTGGTACTCGATGCCGAACCGGGCCGGCTCCTGCAGGTCCACCTGCAGGGTGGACAGCTGCCAGCGGCGCCCGATCGCGTCCTTGACGTGCACGTCGATTTTGGGCGCGTAGAAGGCGCCCTCGCCCTCGGCGATCACGTAGGGCAGGCCGGAGGTGTCGAGCGCGTGCTTGAGCGCCGCCTCGGCGACCGCCCATTCCTCCGGAGAACCAACGTACTTCTCCGGCCGGGTCGACAGCTCCGCCTCGAACTCGGTCAGCCCGAAGTCGCGCAGCAGCCCGACCACGAACTTCAGCAGCGACGCCAGCTCATCCTGCAGCTGCTCGGGGGCGCAGAAGATGTGCGCGTCGTCCTGGGTGAAGCCGCGGGCCCGGGTCAGGCCGTGCACCACCCCGGACTTCTCGTACCGGTACACCGTCCCGAACTCGAACAGCCGCAGCGGCAGCTCCCGGTAGGACCGCCCGCGCGAGGCGTAGATCAGGATGTGCATCGGGCAGTTCATCGGCTTGGCGTAGTAGGTGGCCCCGTCCAGCTCCATGGGCGGGAACATGCCGTCCTTGTACCACTCCAGATGCCCGGAAGTGATGAACAGGTCTTCCTTGGTCACGTGCGGGGTATTGACGAAGTCGTACCCCGCCTCCTCGTGGCGGCGCCGCGAGTAGTCCTCCATGACCCGGCGGATGGTGCCGCCCTTGGGATGGAAGACCGGCAGGCCGCTGCCGATCTCGATCGGGAACGAGAACAGGTCGAGCTCGGCGCCGAGCTTGCGGTGATCCCGCTTCTCGGCCTCCTCGAGCAGCCTGACGTAGCTGCCCTGGGCGTCCCTGGACTCCCAGGCGGTGCCGTAGATCCGCTGCAGCTGCGGGTTCTTCTCGCTTCCCCGCCAGTAGGCGCCACTGCTGCGCATCAGCTTGAACGCCGGGATGGCCCGGGTGGTCGGCAGGTGCGGGCCGCGGCACAGGTCCTTCCAGCACAGCTCGCCGCTGGCCGGCTCTAGGTTGTCGTAGATGGTCAGCTCGGTGCCGTCCCCAGAACCGACCTCGACCGACTCGCCTGATTCGAATTCCGCTGAGCCGGTCGCGTGACCCTTGAGGCCGATCAGCTCGAGCTTGTACGGCTCGGCCGCGAGCTCCTCCCGTGCTTCGGCGTCGGTCACCACCCGCCGGGAGAACCGCTGTCCCTGCTTGACGATCTGGCGCATCCGGCCCTCGATGGCCTTCAGGTCCTCCGGAGTGAACGGCCGGTCGACGTCGAAGTCGTAGTAGAACCCGTTCTCCACCGGCGGGCCGATGCCGAGCCTGGCCTGGGGGAACAGGTCCTGCACGGCCTGCGCCATGACGTGCGCGGTGGAGTGGCGCAGGATGTACCGGCCGTCGCCGCTGGCGATGTCCACCGGCTCCACCACGTCGCCGTCGGCGACCTGGTATGCCAGGTCGCGCAGCTCGCCGTTGACCCTGGCCGCGACGACGGAACCTTCGGCACTGAGCGCCTGGCCGGCCGTGGTGCCAGCCTCGACCACATGCTCGCGGCCTGCGAGGGTGATACGAAGCTGCTGGCTGGACACGGTGTGCTCCTTCATCGTCGGACCGGGCTGGTTACCCGATGCTACCGGTGTATGCAGGCGTATCGCGCGCGTGGGTATTCCCGGCGCTAACGGCGCCCTGGACGGTCGTCGCGGCCGGTGGGGGCCTGCGGGCTCGCTGGGGCCAGGCCCGCGCGGCGCAGGGCGTCGGCCAGCGCGCCGTCCGGGGCTTTCTGGGTTCTGGGGCTCTTGGGGTCAGGGCGTCCTGACCTGGAACCGCTCGCAGCGGGGCGGGGGCTGGAGCCACGGCCCGTTCGGTCCGAATGACTAGAAGGACGGTCCTCGGCCTTTTCGCGGCGGTCCGCCGGACGCGGTCCTTCGTCGTCCAGCCGCAGGGTGAGCGAGATCCGGTGCCTCGGGATGTCAACGGAGAGGACCTTCACCCGCACCACATCGCCGGACTTGACCACCGAACGGGGGTCGGAGACGAAGTTGCGCGACATGGCGGAGACGTGCACCAGGCCGTCCTGGTGCACGCCGACGTCGACGAACGCGCCGAACGCGGCCACGTTGGTCACCACGCCTTCGAGCACCATGCCGGGCTCGAGGTCCCCGAGCTTCTCCACGCCCTCGGCGAAGGTCGCGGTGGCGAACGCCGGACGCGGATCGCGGCCCGGCTTCTCCAGCTCGCGCAGGATGTCGGTGACGGTCGGCAGGCCGAACCGCTCGTCGGTGAACTTCTCCGGGCGCAGCCCGCGAAGGACAGCGGTGCTGCCGATGAGCTCGCCGGCTGGACTCCCCGTCGCGGCCAGGATGCGGCGGACCACCGGATAGGCCTCGGGGTGCACGCCGGACGCGTCGAGCGGGTCGTCACCGTCGCGGATGCGCAAGAACCCGGCGCACTGCTCGAAGGCCTTCGGGCCGAGCCGCGGCACCTGCATCAGCTGCTGGCGGGTCCTGAAGGCGCCCTCGGAATCGCGGCGGGCCACGATCGCGGTGGCCAGGCCCGCGCTGATGCCCGAGACCCGGGCCAGCAGCGGCTGCGACGCGGTGTTCAGGTCCACGCCGACCGCGTTGACGCAGTCCTCCACCACGGCGTCCAGTGAGTGCGACAGCTTGCCCTCGGCCACGTCGTGCTGGTACTGGCCGACGCCGATGGACTTGGGGTCGATCTTGACCAGTTCGGCCAGCGGGTCCTGCAGCCGCCGGGCGATCGACACCGCGCCGCGGAGCGAGACGTCGAGCCCGGGCAGTTCCGCTGAGGCGTAGGCCGAGGCGGAGTAGACCGACGCGCCTGCCTCCGAGACCACCACCTTGGTGAGCTTGAGCTCGGGGTGGCGCTTTATCAGGTCGGCGGCCAGCCGGTCGGTCTCCCGCGAGGCGGTGCCGTTGCCGATCGCGATGAGCTCGCAGTCGTGGGCCTTGGCCAGCTTCGCCAGGACGTCGATCGACTCGTCCCAGCGTCGCTGCGGCTCGTGCGGGTAGATCGTCGCGGTGCCGAGCACCTTGCCCGTGGCGTCGGTGATCGCGACCTTGACGCCGGTCCGGAAACCCGGGTCCAGGCCCATCGTGGCCCGGGCGCCGGCCGGGGCGGCCAGCAGCAGGTCGCGCAGGTTGGCGGCGAACACCCGGACCGCCTCGTCCTCGGCTGCCTGCCACAGCCGGACCCGGATGTCCACGCTCAGGTGCATCAGGATGCGGGTCCGCCAGGCCCAGTGCACGGTAGCGGCCAGCCACGGGTCGGCAGGCCGGCCCTGGTCGCCGAGGCCGAAACGGTCGGCGATGCGCGCCTCGTTCTCCGCGTCGTCGGCCCCCGGGTCCAGGTTGAGGTCGAGGATCTCCTCCTTCTCGCCGCGGAACAGCGCCAGGACGCGGTGCGAGGGCAGCCGCGCGAACGGCTCGCTGAACTCGAAGTAGTCGGCGAACTTGGCGCCGTTGCGCTCCTGGCCCTCGCGCACCTTCGAGATCAGCGAGCCACGGGCGGCCATCGACTCGCGCAGCTCGCCGAGCAGGTCCGCGTCCTCGGCGAACCGCTCGACCAAGATGGCGCGGGCGCCTTCGAGGGCGGCGTTCGCGTCCGGGACGCCCTTATCGGGGTCGACGAAGTTCGCGGCCTCGTCCTGCGGATGGCGGGTCGGGTCGCCGAACAGCAGGTCGGCCAGCGGCTCCAGGCCGGCCTCGCGGGCAATCTGCGCCTTGGTGCGCCGTTTCGGCTTGTAGGGCAGGTAGAGATCCTCAAGCCGGGCCTTGGAGTCGGCGGCGCGGATCTGGGCTTCGAGCTCTTCGGTGAGCTTGCCCTGGGTTTGGATCTCTTTGCGGATCGCTTCGCGGCGCTCATCGAGTTCACGCAGGTAGCGCAGCCGCTCCTCGAGCGTGCGCAGCTGCGCGTCGTCGAGCGTGCCGGTGGCTTCCTTGCGGTACCTGGCGATGAACGGCACGGTAGCGCCGCCGTCGAGCAACTCGACCGCGGCACCGACCTGACGGACGGCCACGCCGAGCTCGTCGGCGATCCGCTGCTCCACAGACTGGTTTTGCGTCACCAGAGCATTGTGCCAGTGAGGATGCGGTCGACTGCGCTCACGGTCATCGACAGGTGACCGTCGCCTGGCATCAGGTGAACGCGGGCGCCCCGGATGTTCGCGGCCAGCCACTGGCCGTGCGCGAACGGGACCATCCGGTCCTGGTCGCCCTGCCAGACCGCGACCGGCGCCTGCGCCTGCGGCCCGCCGCCGGCTGAGCTCTGTGCCGGCGTAGCTCTGGCGCTGGCGAGCTCTGGGCTGGCCGGCTCCCCGTCCGGTGAGTCCCAGCCCAGGGAGAAGCCCCAGTCATTGACGAACGCGAGGTCGTCGTCCCGCCGGCCCGCGATGCCCGAGTTCGTCGCGGCCCGCAGGCCAGCCGCGACATAGTCGGCGAACTCCCCGGTGAGCACGGCCCGGTCAGCCTCGATCACCAGGCCGCCCAGCGCCTTGGCCACGCTCTCCCCGGTAAGGGTGCTCAACATGACCGCCTCATGGTCGAGGAACGCGGTCAGCGCGGCCTCCCCGCGGGTTGCCGCGCCGAACTCGGCAACGTTCTCCGGTCCCATGCCCGCCAGCCAGTCCAGGCCGTTCGCCCGATAGGGCGCCACTCCGGCGATGGAGGCGGCCGCCAGGCAGCGCCCGGGAAGAGCCGCGGCGCAGGCCAGCGCGTGCGGCCCGCCGCCGGACCAGCCGACGGTGACGAAGGCGTCCGCGCCGAGCTCGTCCAGGACCGCCGCGGTGTCCTGGGCCACGTCCACCACGCGCCGCCCCGGCCGCGGCGTCGAGCCCTCGTAGCCGGGCCGGGCGGCCAGGATGACCCGCAGCCCGCGGACCCGGGCCACCTGCACCGTCGGCGGGTACAGGACCAGCCCGACGGGAGTGCCTTCGTGCAGCACCAGCGGCAGGCCGTCCGGCGGGCCGGCCACCAGGAAGTCGATCTTCCGGCCGTCGGGGCGGGTGATGCTGCGTCGTTCGGTTTCCATGACAGGGAGATGTCGCCTCAGCCGGGCCGGTTGGCGGAGATCCTGGCCGGGGTCACCAGCACCGCGACCCGTCGCTCGTCGGCCATCACCCGGTCGTAGGCGTCGAAGTCGTCGTGCATACCACCCGCGGCGGTGAAGATCTCGCGCAACAGCAGGCGCAGCCGCTCGGCGTCGACCCCCGGCATCGGGTCGTCGGGTCCGGCCAGCTCGACCGGCCCCTCGACGGCGGACCACTGCCACCCCGCCCGGATAACCACCGTGGCCCGCGGGCGAACCCGCAGGTTGGCCAGCCGGCGCGCGTCACCGCGGCTCACCAGGCCCACGACCTGTGCGCCGGTGACCGGGTGCGGGAGCACGCCCGCGTTCACCACCGACGACTGGATCGTCCCGCCCGGCCGCAGCGTGGACACCACGCACAGACCGTGATCACCGTCGACCAGCTGGGCGAAGCCCTCGAGTCCGCTCACGGGTGAAGCGTAACCCTGTGGCCGCCCGGCGCGAAGGAGAAGAGCACCCGGTCCTCCACCGGGCGGTAGCCAAGACGCTGGTACAAGGCGTTACTCGTGGGATTGGCCAGGTCGGTGTAAAAGCACTACCTCCCGGAGGCACTACCGTGTTGCGCGCCGGCTCGGCGCGCAGGTACTCCCCCGCCACGGCCAGGAACTCCCGCGTGTCCGCCGTAATGAACCAGCCCATGCCGCCATGGTTTCATTTAGGGCGGGTACGAAGGGACGGTGCGGAACGAACCAGCGGCGCTGACGCAGGCGCGCGCGGCCGCGGCGGCCGACGCCGCGTTCGGCGCCGACATGTACCAGGTGCTGGCGCAGGACGCCGCCGACACGGTCTTCTCCCCGGCGAGTGTGGCCAGCGTGCTGCGGATGGCCCTGTGCGGGGCGCACGGCCAGACCGCGGCGGAGCTGGCCCGTGCGCTACACCTGAACGGATCGGAGCGCCTGGGCGACGTGGCGGTCAGCGGGCTGCATGCGGTGCCAGCCGCGTCGGGCCGCGGATCCGGCGACGGGTCCGGCGACCGGTCCGGCAAGGGGTCCGGCGACGGGTCCGCGACGTTGCGGGCGCCGAACACCGGATGGGTCCAGTCCGGGCTGCCGCTGCGAGCCGAGTTCACCGCCCGGCTCAGCCAGGCCGCAGCCACGCTCGCCGACGCCGATTTCGAAGCGGCGCCGGAGGCGGCCCGGGCCTTGATCAACCGCGTGATCGCCGAGCAGACCGAGGGCAAGATCACCGGGTTGCTGCCGCCCGGCGCCGTCAGCCGGCTGACCAGGCTGGTGCTCGCCAGCGCGGTGTACCTCAAGGCGGCGTGGGCGCGGCCGTTCCCGGAGAGCGCGACGGCCGACGCGCCGTTCTACCCCGATGGCCAGGACCACCCGAGCCTGACCGTGCCGATGATGCACCTCACGGCGCCGCAGGCCTACCTGCACGGCGACGGGTACCAGGCCGTGCTGCTCCCCTACCGTGACATCGGCCTGGCCATGGCCGTGGTGCTGCCCGACGGGCCGCTGTCGGCGCTGCGGCCGAAAGTCGCCGCCGCCGGCCTGGGCGGCCTGCTAGCAGGAACGGCCAGGCACCAGGTCAAGCTGTCGCTGCCCAGGTTCCGGCTGGAAGCGGCGTTCGAGCTTATCCCCGCCCTGCAGCGGCTGGGCGTGACCGAGGCGTTCAGCGGCGACGCGGACTTCAGCGGTATCACCGGCGCTGAGCCGCTGCGGATCGGCGCGGTCGCGCACAAGGCGTACGTCGACGTCGACGAGCACGGCACGGAGGCCGCGGCGGCGACCGCGATCGTGATGGCGGCCATGGCGGCATTCCGGGCTCCGCAGCCGGTGACGATGCTCGTGGACCGGCCGTTCCTGTTCGCGATCATCGACCCCGCGACCAGCCTGCCCCTGTTCCTCGGCCAGGTCAGCCACCCGCGCGCCGGCTGATCAGGGGTCGGGTTCCCCCGGGTGCGTCAGCGGTCGCGGCGGCGCCGAGCTGCCGCCAGCTGAGCCGGGCGCCGGGATGCAGCGCCGTCAACTGGCCGGCCAGGTCCTGCCCGGCGGCCATCAGGCCGTCCCGCCCGAGCTCGGCCAGGCCGTCCAGGATGAACACGGCGCTGGTGGTGGCGTGCGTGATCCGGGTCCGGACGCACTGCCGCCAGTTCCAGCAGCGGCAGGTCACGCCGTCGTCGTCACGCCAGATCACCTCGCCGGGTTCGGGCTGCTCGCTCACGGGCTGCCCGTCGCGCATGGTGTCGAACGGCTCGTCCCCGGCCGCCCGCGCCAGCCGGGCCGGCCCGCGGTACATGGCGAGATCCTCGCCGCCGACGGGCAGCAGGTGCCTGACCGAGATCGCGTTGTAGATATCGGTGAGCCTGTCGATCCGCGGCAGCCCGGCCTCCACGCGGCGCAGTAGCGCCTCGACGCTGGGGCGGGTGCGTTTCGGCTTGGCACCGAAAGCCTGGTAGGCGAGCCGCCAGGCGGCCACCGGCCCGAGGTCCGCGGCTGCCCGGCCCGCCAGCATGGCCCGGGTCTGGCCCTCGGCGTCGCCCAGCAGCGTGTCGGTGGCCTCGTCACTAGGACCGGGCCGCAGTTCCTCGGCGACGATGATCAGCGCGGTGTAGTCCGGGCGCAGCTGAAGGACGGGGCGCTCGACCACGGCCAGGTCGAGCCACCGCCGGGCCTGCGGGCTGGCGGGACGGGCTGATTCGGGCTGCGTAGCCTGACCCGTCATCGTGCGCCTCCGGATCGACATGCGCCTCCGGATCGTGTCATCGTGCGCCTCCGGATCGACATGCGGCTCGAACGGGGAATCCTAACCGACCGCGGCGTCAGCCGGGACGTTCGCCCCTATCGTCAGGTGAAGGGGCTCGGACATGCTCGGCGCGGAACTCTCCGGAGGCCATGCCTCCGGCGCAGAGGAGGAGGTAGCGATCATGACGTTCGCGAACGCAGCCGTGCCGGATCCTGCCCGGGGCCTGAGGGTGCTGGTCTCCGCAGCCTCGATGCACGGGTCTACCTCCGATATCGCCCGGGCGATCGCGGAGGTGCTCACGGAGCAGGGCATGACCGTCACGGTCCTTCCGCCGGAGGAAGTCCAGTCCGTCGAAGAGTACGACGCGGTCGTCATCGGCAGCGCGGTCTACATGAGTCATTGGCTTGACCCGGCCAAGGACCTGGTGAACCGGTGCCTTTACCAGCTCAGCACCCGCCCGGTGTGGCTGTTCTCGAGTGGCCCGGTCGGAAATCCCGTGAGCAAGCTGGCCCTGGCCATGGCGAAAGATCCCGTCGAGGCGGCCGGCCTGCGCTTGGCGACCTACGCACGGGATCACCGGATGTTCGCCGGGAAGCTCGACCGCAAGGTGCTGAGCCACGCGCAGCGGTCCTCGCTCATGATCTTCCACGGCCTGGAAGGGGACTTCCGCGACTGGGCCGAGATCAGGCAGTGGGCCAGCGGCATCGCGGAGCAGCTCGCCACCGCACCCGCGTGACGGCGGCATCCGCGCGCAATCCGATAGGCGCATCCGCTCGCAATCCGATAGGCGGCATCGGCCGGTGATTCGACGGCTGGTGACGTTACGGATTGTTGACAATTTTGTTGAAAATTTTTAGGATCACCCCGTGGTAGTCCCTGACGACGCGGCGCCGGACACGGCTGGAGTTCGCGAAGTTCCGGGCGCCCCCGCGATAACCGGCGTCCGGGGGCGTCGGCTGGCGGGTGAGCGGCTGCGGCAGGCGATCGGAGCCGGGGACATGGCGCCCGGGCAGCGGCTGGTGGAAGAGGAGCTGGCCGCGCAGTTCGGGGTGACCCGGGCCAGCGTGCGTGCGGCGCTGTTCGACCTGACCGACGAGGGCCTGGCCGAGCGGATCCCGAACCGCGGCGCCCGGGTCCGGACGGTGACCGCCGCCGAGGCCGTCGCGATCACCGAGTGCCGGATGGCGCTGGAGGGCCTGTGCGCGGCCAAGGCGGCCGCCGCCATCACCGCGGCCGGGGCGCAGCGGCTGCGGCAGCTGGGCGGCCAGTTGCAGCGCGCCGTGGCCGGAGGGGAGATGATGGCGTACTCCGCGCTCAACCACGAGCTGCACCGGCTGGTCCGCGAGATGTCCGGCCAGGCGGTCGCCGCCGGGCTGCTGGAACGGCTGAACGCCCAGCTGGTCCGGCACCAGTTCCGGCTCTCGCTGCGCCCCGGCCGCCCGCAGGCCTCCCTGGGCGAGCACCTGGCCATCATCGACGCCATCGCCGCCGGCCGTCCCGCCCAGGCCGAGGAAGCCACCCGCCGCCACCTGCACAGCGTCATCACAGCACTGCTCGACCAGCATGAGGAGGAAGCCCGGTGAGCCAGCAGGAGTCCATGCTCGTGATCAGCGCGCACGCCGCAGATTTCGTCTGGCGGGCGGGCGGCGCGGTGGCGCTGGCCGCGTCACGCGGCGACCGGGTGAAGGTGATCTGCCTGACCTACGGCGAGCGAGGCGAATCAGCCAGCGCCTGGCGGGCGGGCAAGACGCTGGAGGAGATCAAGGCGCTGCGCCGGGGCGAGGCGGAAGGCGCCGCGGCGGCGCTCGGGGCCGAGATCGAGTTCCTCGACGCCGGGGACTATCCGCTGCGCGAGTCCGACGAGCTTGTCGACCGCATAGTCGGCGTGTACCGGGAGGTCAACCCGTCGGTGGTGCTCACCCACCCGCTGGCCGATCCCTACAACGGCGACCACCCGGCCGCAGGGCAGATGGCGCTGCGGGCCCGGGTGCTGGCCCAGGCGATCGGCTACCCGGCTCCCGGCGAGCCGATCGGCGCGCCGCCGGTCTTCCTGTTCGAGCCGCACCAGCCGGAGATGTGCGGCTTCAAGCCCGAGGTCCTGCTGGACATCACGCCGGTCTTCGACGCCAAGCGCAAGGCCATGGAGTGCATGGGCGCCCAGCAGCACCTGTGGGAGTACTACACCGACCTGGCCAGACGGCGTGGCACGCAGCTCAAGCGCAACGCCGGGCCCAACCTCGGCCTGCCGCAGGCCACCCTGGGCGAGGCCTACATGCGAGTGTTCCCGCAGGTCACGGACAGGCTGAGCTGATGCGCAACGTGATCGTCACCGGCGTGGCCCGCGCGGATCTGGGTGTCGTGGACCAACTGGCCGCGCTCGGGGTGGCCACCGTGCACGAGGCCATCGGCCGGGCCGGGTATCTCGGGCCTGGGCTGCGTCCCATCCAGGAGGGGATCCGAGTCGGCGGGACCGCGGTCACCGCGTTGTGCTGGCCCGGCGACAACCTCATGATCCACGCGGCAGTCGAGCAGTGCCAGCCCGGGGACCTGCTGATGGTCGCGGCGGCCTCGCCGTGCACCGACGGGATGTTCGGTGAGCTACTTGCGACGTCGCTGGCCGCGCGCGGGGTCCGCGGCCTGGTCATCGAGGCCGGCGTCCGGGACGTGGCCGACCTGCGGGCGATGGGTTTCGGTGTCTGGTCGGCGGCGGTCAGCGCCCAGGGCACGGTCAAGGAGACGCCGGGGTCGGTCAACCTGCCCGTCTCGATCGGCGGCCAGATTGTCCGGCCCGGCGACGCGATCATCGCCGACGACGACGGCGTGGTGTGCGTGCCGCGCGCCGACGTCGCCCAGGCACTGACGGCCGCGCAGGCGCGGGTGGCCAAGGAGGAGCAGAACCGCAAGGCGCTGGCCGGCGGCCAGCTGGGCCTGGACCTGTACGGCCTCCGTGACAAGCTCGCCGCCCGCGGCGTCGAGTACGTACCGGCCAGCCAGGGCATGGACGTGACAACGTAGTGGCTCTTGTGGGTACGTTGTTCACATCCATGCCTCCGGAGTCGTTGCCAGTGTGACCGGAGGTGGCAGAGAGCGTGATGGGTTCAGGCGCCGGGGTGCGGTGCATGATGATGCGGGGCGGGACGTCCAAGGGGGCCTACTTCCTCGCCGAGGACCTGCCCGCCGATCCGGCGGCGCGCGACGACCTGCTGCTGCGGATCATGGGCAGCCCGGACGCCAGGCAGATCGACGGGATCGGCGGGGCTCATCCGCTGACCTCTAAGGTGGCGGTGATCTCGAACTCGGCCCGCGCGGACGCGGACGTCGACTACCTGTTCCTGCAGGTCGGCGTCGGCGAGGCCACGGTTTCTGACCGGCAGAACTGCGGCAACCTGCTCGCCGCGGTCGGCCCGTTCGCGGTCGAGCGGGGCCTGGTGCGGGGCGCGCCGGTGCGGATCCACATGGTCAACTCGGACAGCCAGGCCACCGCCACGTTCCCCGGCGCGGACGGCGTGGTCGACTACGACGGCGACACCGCGATCGCCGGGGTGCCGGGGACGGCCGCGGCCGTGGTGCTCGATTTCGCCGGGACCGAGGGCTCGGTCACCGGCGCGCTGCTGCCCACCGGACACGTCACCGACGTCATCGAGGTGCCACCACCGGGAGACGAACCCAAAAGCCCCCCTGGCACCCCCCGATGCATCACCGTCACCTGCATCGACAACGGCATGCCGGTGGTGGTCGTGCCCGCCGCCGAGCTCGGCCGGACCGGCTACGAGACCGTCGCCGAACTCGAGGCGGACGCCGGGCTCGGCCAGCGGGTGCGGGCGCTGCAGCTGGCCGCCGGCCAGCTGATGGGCCTAGGCGACGTGTCCGCCGCCTCGGTGCCGAAGATCTCGCTCGTGGCCGCCCCGGCGGACGGCGGGACCATCTGCACCCGCACCTTCATCCCCGTGCGGGTACACGACTCGATCGGGGTGCTCGGCGCGGTCAGCGTCGTGACCGCGCTGCTGCTCGACGGCGCGGCCGGAAGTGACCTGGCGGCCGTCAAGCCGGGACAGACGCGCTTCGACATCGAGCACCCGACCGGGCACGTCGAGGTCGAGGTCGAGGTCGACCAGGCGAGCCAGCCGCCCAGCGTGCGCCGCTCGGGAGTGGTGCGCACCGCGCGCAAGCTCTTCGACGGCACCGTCTTCCCCCGGAGGTTCTCGTGAGCAGTCCGCAGCATCCTGCAGCCACCCGGCCGCCGCTTCACGAGGTCGCGCACCTCGGGCACATCGAGTTGCTCACGCCGGAACCCGACGCGAGCCTGCGGTTCTTCGTGGACATCCTCGGCCTGACCGAGACCGGCCGCGAGGGCAACTCGGTCTACCTGCGCACGTGGGACGACTACGAGCAGCACACCGTCAAGCTGACCGCGCACGACACCTCGGGCATCCGGCGGGTGGGACTGCGCGCCTCGAGCCAGGCCGCCCTCGAGGCCCGGGTGGCCACGATCGAGGCGACCGGGCTCGGCATCAGCTGGAAGGACGGCGACCCGGGTATCGGACCCACCTACCTGTTCCGTGATCCGGACGGGCACGAGATGGAGCTGTACTGGGAAACCGAGTGGTACACGCCGCCGGACAAGCTCAAGCCGTCGCTGAAGAACCAGGCTCAGGCCTACCCGGCGCGCGGCGTCTGCGTCCGGCGCCTGGACCACGTCAACTACCTGGCCCAGGACGTACCGCCGAACGGGCAGTTCGTCCGCGACGTGCTCGGCGGGCGGGTCACCGAGCAGATCATGCTTGACGACGGCACCATCTCCGCGCAATGGCTGCACTTCACCAACAAGGGCTACGACCTGGTGTACACCCGGGACTGGACCGGCACGCCAGGACGGCTGCACCACGTCGCGTTCGCGCCGGACACCCGCGAGGACATCTTGCGCGCGGCGGACATCTGCCTGGACCGCGGGGTGTTCATCGAGACCGGGCCGCACAAGCACGCGATCCAGCAGACGTTCTTCCTGTACGTCTACGAGCCGGGCGGGAACCGGATCGAGCTGTGCAACCCGGTCGCCCGGCTGGTGCTGGCCCCGGACTGGCGCACGATCACCTGGACGGAGGCCGAACGGGCCAAGGGCCAGGCGTGGGGCCTGAAGACGATCGAGTCCTTCCACACCCACGGAACCCCGCCGGTCAGCTAGCCGGGCCGGCGGGGCAAGCACCCGGATCGTTCGGTCAACGAGATCCTGGTCCGCCCGACGGAGCAGGATAGCTAAGGCTGGGGCATCTGGGGCTGAGGGCTGGTGATCAGCGAGAAGACGGCGCCCTGATTGTCGGTGACGACGCCGATCCGGCCGTACGGGCTGTCCCTGGGGGGCCGGACGACGCTGCCGCCGTGCTCGACGGCGGCGGCCACCGCGGCGTCGGTGTCGTCGACCGCGAAGTAGGTGCTCCAGGCGGCCGGGGTGCCGGGCGGCGTCCCCGGCATGTACTGGCCGATGCCGCCGACCTCGCGCCCGTCGACCATGAGCATCGCGTACCGGAAGCCGTCCCCGCTCACATCCTGGTAGTCGTAGCCGAACACGGCGCGGTAGAACGCCTTGCCGGTGTCGAAGTTCCAGCTGACATGCTCATTCCAGGTCAGCGCCCCGGTCTCGTTGGCCAGGCCGATGCCGGTCGTCCTGCCGCCCTGCCACAGGCCGAACGAGGCCCCGGTGGTGTCGAAGGCAATGGCCATCCGGCCTTCTTCCATCACGTCCATCGGCCCCTGCACCGTCTGGCCGCCCGCCGCCTTGATCTTCTCCGCGACCGCGTTGGCGTCGTCTGCGGCCAGGTAGGTCGTCCAGGCCGACGGTGCGTCGGGCGCGCCGAACTTCGGGCCGAGGCCGGCCACGATCCGGTCGTGGAGGTGGGCGATGGCGTAGCCGCCCACCTCCGGGCCGCCCGCCTGGATATCCCAGCCGAACAGGGCCTGGTAGAAGGCAATCGCCTTGGCTACGTCGGCTACGCTGACATCCGCCCAGCACGGCGTGCCGGCAGGCCACCGCGTATCGCGCGTTACCACTTCGGTTCCTCCCCTTAGATGGCTTGTTGCGGCCGACGCTAACACAGGGCCAGCGGGGCCGGCCTGCCGATGCAGTGCTGTTTACACTGGGCATCCATGTATGCCAAGACCAACCCCCGGGCGGGGCGCCTCACGCCGCGGCAGAAGCGGATCTTCGCGATCGCCGCGGCAGTGGTGATCGTCGTCTTCGGCGGGCTGACCGCCTGGGGCGTGGTAGCGCATGACTCGTACGGGGGGTCGGGGAACGGCTGCGTGAACGTCACCGTGCCGAGCTCCACCGGCGGGTCCACGCTGCACTACTGCGGGTCGCAGGCGCGTTCGTTCTGCCAGGCCTCGTTCCGGTCCCAGGACCAGGTCTCGCTGCGGGCCCGGCCCCAGTGCGTGCTGGCTGGCCTGGCCCCCGAAAGTCCCTCGGCCGATCCCAGCGCCGGGGCGTCGAAGTAGCTACAGCTCCAGGACGATGGTGACGGGACCGTCGTTCACCAGGGCGACCTTCATGTCGGCGCCGAAGACGCCGGTCTGCACCCGGGCCCCGAGATCACGCAGCGCCTGCACTACCGCGCCGACCAGGGGCTCGGCGACCGGTCCCGGGGCGGCCGCGGACCACGACGGGCGGCGGCCCTTGGCCAGGTCCGCGTAGAGCGTGAACTGGCTGATCACCAGCAGCGGCGCCGCCACGTCGGAGCAGGACTTCTCGCCGTCGAGGATGCGCAGGCCCCACAGCTTGGCGGCGAGCTTCGCCGCCTGCTCGGGGGTATCGCCGTGGGTGACGCCGACCAGGACGAGCAGCCCTGGCTCCTCAATGGCGCCGACGACCCGGCCGTCTACAGTCACGCTGGCCCGGCTCACTCGCTGTACGACTGCCCGCATAGCACGGCAGGCTACCCGGACCCCGGCGTACCGGGCGCGCGGGCGGGCGGGAAGGCGGCAGACTGCGAGGATGACGATCAATACGGAACACGACGGCGTGAACCCGGTGGTCGCCGAGGTCGTGCGGTCCGGCTTCACCGAATCGCGGCACCGCGGCGCGGTCGCCGGCCTGGCCGCCGACGGGACCCAGGTGATCAGCGCGGGCGACACCGCGGTGCCCTTCTTCCCGCGCTCGGCGAACAAGCCGCTGCAGGCCACGGCCATGCTTTACAGCGGCCTCGACCTGGACGGCGAGCTGCTGGCGCTGGCCGCGGCCAGCCATTCGGGCGAGGACTTCCACGTCGAGGGGGTCCGCAAGATCCTCTCCGGCGCTGGGCTGACCGAGGATGACCTGCGCTGCCCGCCGTCCTGGCCGCTCGACCCGGAGACCGCGCGCCAGGTGATTGCCCGCGGCGAGGACTCCTCCAGGATCCGGATGAACTGCTCGGGCAAGCACGCCGCGATGCTGGCCACCTGCGTGCTGAACGGCTGGCCGGTGCGAGGGTACCTGGATCCCGGACATCCGCTGCAGCAGGAGGTCCGGCGCACGGTCTGCGCCCTGGCGGGCCAGCAGGTCACCGCCACCGGCGTGGACGGCTGCGGCGCGCCACTGTTCGCGCTGACGCTGACCGGGCTGGCGCGGGCGTTCCGGGCGCTGGTGCTCGCCGCCCCGGGCACGCCAGAACGGCGCGTGGCCGATGCCATGCGCGCGTACCCGGAATGGACCAGCGGCAGCCACCGCGACGAGCGGCGGCTGATGGACGCGGTGCCTGGCCTGCTGGTCAAGGGCGGGGCCGAGGGTATCGACGCGTTCGCGCTGCCAGACGGGAGAGCCGGGGTGGTCAAGATCGAGGACGGGGCGCACCGGGCCCGGACCCCGGTCACCGTGGCGGCCCTGCGGCTGCTCGGCGTCGTCGTCCCCGACGAGCTCGCCACCGTCCCCGTCATCGGCGGCGAGGTTGGCGTGGGCGTCGTCCGGGCGGTCGGCTTCTGATCGCGCCGGGATTTCACGTTCCGCCCGCCGACTGGCTTGCGCATCTTGGTTAATTGAATTAACTTGTAGCTATGACAATTAACTTGATGGCTCGCGGGACCACCGCTCCGGCCCGCGGAACCGGCCTCAGCATCAGTCCGGACACCAGGCGGCCCCGGCGGTGGCTGACCGTGCCCGGCCTCGTCGGCATCGGCTACAGCCTGTCCTGGATCGCCGGGCTGGCCATCCCGGCGCCCAGTCCCCGGTTCGGCGCGGCGGGCCCGGCGGTCGTCGCCGCGCTGGCCGGGCACGGTCCAGCCGTCGTCACGCAGTTCGCCCTGACCGAAGGGCTGCCCGCCGCGGGGATCGCCGTCATCTCAGTCGCCCTGGCCCGGGCCGCACGCCGGTCCGGGGCGGTCGGCGCTCTGTCGATTCCCGGGCGGTTCGCGCTGGTCTCCGGGCTGACGGCGGCGATCATCTCGGTCCTGCAGTTCGGCCTCGGCATCGCGCTGACCGCGACCTCGTCGCCGGGTGCGGCACACCTGCTGTATGCATCGGTCAACCGGCTGGACGGGGTAAAGATGCTCGCGCTGGCCGTCCTCGGCGCGGCCGCGGCGGCCATGACCGTACTCCCCCGCTGGCTGCGGTGGACCGGGATCGCGCTGGCCGTCACGATCACCTGCTCCGGCTTGGTGTACCTGCTGCTGGTGGCCTCGCTGGCGGCCGCGGCCGGGCCTGCCCTGGTGCTGCTGCTGGCATTCATGACCGGCTGCGGCATCATGATCGGCATGAGGACCGACCCGAGGGATCGTTAATACATGCCGCGCGCCGGGCTGACCCCGGAGCGGATCATCTGGCAAGCCGCGACCGTCGCCGATGAGGTGGGCCTGGACCGGCTCACCCTGGCGGCGGTCGCGCAGCGTTGCGGGGTCTCGCTGCCCGGCCTGTATAAGCACGTCAGCGGGCTGGAGGAGGTCAGGCACGGCATCGCGCTGCTGGCTGTGCGCGAGCTGACCGGCGCCGCCGCCCGGGCCGCAGCGGGCGTGACCGGCACCGACGCGCTGCGCGCCCTGTCGGCGGCCTACCGGTCCTACGCGCTGGCCTACCCGGGGCGCTACGCGGCCAGCGTGCTGGCGCCCGCGCCGGGTGACGAGGAGCACATCGAGGCCGCGACGCAGGCGGTCGAGGTGATCAGCGCGGCCCTGAAGGGCTACCACCTGGAGGGTGCCGCCCTCATCCACGCCGTGCGCATGTGGCGGGCCGCCTGTCACGGTATCGCCACACTGCAGGCCGCGGGCGGGTTCGGGCTGCCGGAATCGGTGGACGTCACCTTCGGGCACCTCATCGATGCCCTAGACACCGAGTTTTGTCGGCTGGGGGCCATAGGATGACGCGGTGAGCAAGAAGACCAAGCCGCGTCGCGGCACTCCAGCCGGCCGGGCAGCATCCAGCAAGACACCCGCCAGCCGGGCACCGGCCCGCGCGGTACGCGCCAGCCAGGCACCGGCCAGCACGGCACCGGCCGACCAGGCATCGTCCGGGATCGGGCAGGCCGAGGCGGACGCCATCGTCGAACGGGTGATGTCCAGCCTGTGGGCGGGGATCGCGTCGGGCGACCCGCTGCGGGCCGAACTCGAGACCGCCACCTGCATGGCCATCCCGCGCGTGACGGGCGAGATGGATCCCGGCGAGACCGAGAAGTTCATCTCCACCGTGCTGGTGGACGGGGCAGTCCGGAGGCGGACGCCCGACGGCGCGGCACTGCTGCGGATGATCATGGCGCTCGGCACGCAGGACACCAAGCGGGCGGCCAGTAAGGCGCTGGCCGAGCTGACCGGCGCGGACATCTACCCGCCGGACTGGGTGACCGGGGTCGGCAAGGTGACACCCGGCCAGGCCTGGCGTCGCTACGACGTGTTCGGTGACGACGAGGCCGTCGCGGTGACGTTCGGCTACGGCGAGGCCGAACACGGCATCGTCGTGCAGGTTGATCTGACCGGCATCCCCACCGCCACCGCGGTCGGCGTGTCCCCCAACGCGGCCCGCCTGGTCGAGGCCATCACCGGCGACAGCGAGGAGTTCGACCGGTCCGAGGAGATACCCCTGGCCGAGGCGCGCCGTCGCCTGCTCGGGCCGCTGGACCGGACCGACTACGACCCGAACCCGGACCTGTCCGCCGACACCCTCGCGTACCTGCCGATCGCCCGGACCCGGGTCCGCCGCCTGCCGGCCGGGGACGCCGAGGCCGGGCCGGTCTTCACCGCGGCCGACCGCGCGGCCGCGGTCGACGAGTTCATGAAGAGCCCGCTGGCCGCCGAGGCCATCGCCGCCGACGAGGAATCCACGCGGTTCTGGGCCGAGGTGCTCACCGGCTACAGCAGCCGCGTTCCCGGCGAGGCGCCGACCCAGGTCGGTCCGCGCAAGCTCGCGTACATACTGCTCGGCCACGTGCCGAACACCTTCGTCCTGTCCCCCGCGCAGCGCAGCCACCTCGAGCTCGCGGTGACCGCATGGGTCCGCTGGTCCGCCGGCCACCGGGACCTGAGCGAGGCCGCGACCGAAGTGCTGATGGAGCAGGTGCCGCGGGTGCTCGCCCGGTTCGAGATGGCCTACGACGACCCGGACGCGGTCGCGATCCGCGGCTACGCCTCCGGCCTGGCTGCCAGCGACGCCGACGTCTCCTGGCTCTCCGACCACGTGGGGCGCCGCATGTTCGCGCTGCCGCTGCCGCAGCAGCACGCTCCGCTTGACCTGGCGGACTCGGCAGACCGCCGCGATCTCGTCGCGGCCGAGTTCGGCGCGTGCACCCCGCCCGCCGACATGACCAGCGAGGAGTTCGTGGAGGCCGCGTACCGCGTGGTCGAGGAGATATGGCGCGAGGAGGACAACCCGACCTATCAGACGGCCAAGCGGATGTTCGCCGAGGGCGTCGCCCGGCACGACCTCATCCACCACCTGGCCGGCGCGCCCGTCCCGACCAGGGGCACATCGATTATCCGATGAGTTCGGAGCGATCCCGTCGTTTCACTGGTGAAAGGACCGCTGCCAAGCGGTAACGCCACCCGAGGACGGTGACACGATGAGCTAATCGACGCGGCATCGCTCGAGCCGCCTGCGCCGTCCGGGCAGTGAGCCGGTCCTTATCACCGCCAGCTGGGCGGTTCGGTCCACAGTGGAGGCGGACCGTAGCCGGGCGGGCGTCCGTACCCGGGCACCCCGCCGTACTCCTCGCCCTCTTGCGGCCCGAACGAGGCGGCTCCTTCCTCCCACCTTCCCGGCCCGTGGCCGTGGGGTGGCGCGGCCGCGGCGACGAGCCGCCGGTCACGGTGCATGCGGGGGCCATAGGCGCCGCGGGGGTGCTGGGATCCGGGCTGACGCCGCCCCGATATGCGGAGCGCGAACACCAGCACGGCCACGAACACGCAGATAGCCGCGATCCCGATGATCACGATGTCTTCGATGGTCATCACACCCTCGATACGGGCCGCCGGACGGCCGGGCTCACCATGCCCGCCCGGGTAAGGAACCGGTAATAACCGGGCAGCGGGCGGCCCGGGCAAGGCGGCACACAGCCGGGCCAGCGCCGTGGTGAAGGCGTGCTCGGGCGGGCGGCTGTAGCCGATTACCAGGCCCGCCCGCCCGTCGCCGCCCGGCGGGCCTTCGCCGGCGCGATAGCGTTCCAGCCCGTCCACGGCGACGCCATGCTGGCTGGCACGGGCGACGACGGCACGCTCGAGCTCCGTTCGGGAGAATTCGAGCACCGCCGGGGGGGGCGGGAGGGGACAGGTCGGGTACCGGCTCGAGGTCGTAGCGGGGCACTGCGATTGCCGCGCAGACGCGCCTGGGTTCCAGGGGTACAACAGTCTTCGTAGATCATGAGGACGGGGGATGGTCGCGGTCTTTGAGGACCTCTACGGGAAACCGCCGGGATCTCATCAAGCCGAGCTGAGACGGGGCATGGGCCCGGTGCTGGTCAGCGGGGCGGGGTGGGGGCGCAAGCTTGGACCCCGGGCGTGTCCGGGGAGGTCGATGCGGCCGCCGGCCCAGAGCAGGGCGGCCCACGGGTCGGATCCGGACAGTTCGGCGGAGGCTTGCGGGAAGATCCTGGCCAGAACGCGGCGGCACACGTCGCGGGGCGGGTCGAGGCTGAGGCCGAAACCCTGGGCGATGTCGTTGCCGTGCAGCAGGGTCTCGTGGCAGCCCATCCCGGCGAAGCCCTCCGGGTCGGCCATCCCGGCCGGATGGTACGCACGGACGTGGGCACGGGATGTGCGCACCATCGAGGCCAGGATCCGGCCGCCGGTGACGGCGAACTCCAGCACCTCGGCCGGGGAAGCGTCCTTCTCCGCGGTCGCGACGGCGCGTACGTAGCGGCCGGTGGGCTGGACCGCGAGCTGCCAGGCGTAAGACAGCAGGCTGTCGCCGATGTGCTCGGCGGTATGCCAGCAATCCCATTCCAGGGTGCCTGCCCGTACCGACCAGTCCCGGTCGGTGATGGGCAGCAGCCTGCTCATCACGCATGAGATCACGCTGTCAAGGTCATCGGCGGTGACTGTCATGGTGCATTCGAGCCTACGGTCATAACAGGCCGAGCACGACCGGTTCATCTTCAGTCATGACCTGCCGGGACGAAAGCTTGAGGCCGAACGAGGCACGTACCAGCCTCGTTCGATAATGATCTTGTGGGTACGGCAGTCGGCCCGGTCACGGAGCCGGGCCTTGACCTCCACCTTGAGGATCTTACCGACCTTCGACCGGGGCAGGTCGGGCCAGACTTCAACCTGCTTGGGCGCCTTCACGCTGCCCAGGCGGTCCTTGACGAAGGACCGGACCTCGGCCTCGGTCACCGACTGGCCGGGGCGGAGTTGCACCACGGCGGTGACCCGCTCGCCCCATTTCTCGTCGGGGAGCCCGATGACCGCGCAGTCCTGCACGGCCGGGTGAGCCAGCAGGACCTGCTCGACTTCGGCCGAGTAGACGTTGAAGCCGCCGGTGATGATCATGTCCTTGGCTCGGTCGACGATGAACAGGTAATTGTCCTCGTCGAGGTAGCCGATGTCCCCGGTGTGGTGCCAGCCGTGCCGGGCGGCTTCCGCTGAGGCCTGCGGGTTCTTGTAGTAGCCGGCCATGACCAGCGGGCCGCGGACCACGATCTCACCGCGCTCGCCCGGGCCGAGCAGATTGCCCTCGCCGTCCATGATCGCGACCGTGGTGAGCGGGGTGGGGCGCCCGGCCGAGGACAGGCGCTCGGTGGCGAGCGAGCCGTCGTCGCGGAAGTGGTCGGCGGGCGCCAGGGTGGAGATCATCATCGGGGCTTCTGTCTGGCCGAACAGCTGGCCCATCACCGGGCCGATCCTCGTCAGGGCCTCTTCGAGGCGGCTGGCCGACATCGGTGCCGCTCCGTACCACAGGCACTGCAGGCTGAACGGTGTCGGTCTCGGCGAGACGGTCGTGGTCCAGGAGCAGGTAGATCAGCGTCGGCGGCAGGAACGTGTGGGTGATCTTGTCCTTCTCGACCAGCGCCAGGAACTCGGTCAGGTCCGGCGCGGGCATGATGACGATCTCGCCGCCGAGCGTCATGACCGGGAAGCACAGCACGCCGGCCGCGTGGGTGAGCGGCGCGAGCGCCAGGTAGCGCGGGCGCGCGGAACGGGTAGCTCATCAGCGTCAGCGCGGACATCGTCTCGATGTTGTGGCCGGTGAGCATCACGCCCTTGGGGCGCCCGGTGGTGCCCCCGGTGCCGACCAGCATGACGATGTCGTCGGGTGGTTCGGCCTGCCAGGGGTCGGCGGGCACGGTCGGCCGATCCACCGCCGGAAGGGCGTGGCGCTGCGGTGCTCGCCGTCGAGGCAGACGAGCGTGGCGAGCTTCGGCAGTCGGGCAGGATCTTGGCGACCAGCGGAGCGAAGGCGGCCTGGAAGACCAGGCACCGCAGTCGAAGAAGTCGAGCAGGTCGCGGTTTTCCGCCGCCTCGTTGCGCGGGTTGACCGGGCACCACACCGCGCCGGCCCGGGAGATGCCGAACACGCAGCTGAACGCGACCGGGTCGTTCGCCGTCGGGCCGTTCGCCCGCGCTCCCGGACCGTCCAGCGCGCCGGCGACCGCCAGTACGGCCGCGAAGTCGTCGAAGGTCAGCGTCCGCCCGCCCGTGGTCAGGCAGGGTGCCTCCGTGCCCAGGGAGGCACCCTTGTCCAGGTAGTCGGTCAGGCGCACGCGGCTCGGTCTATCTTCGTCTACTTGTTCAGTGGTGGACGGTGGGTTCAGCGGCCGTCCTTCGTCACATGCCCATGCCGCCGTCGACGGGCAGGCCGGCGCCGGTGATGAAACGCGCCGCGTCGGAAGCGAGGAAGACCACGGCGTCGGCCATGTCCGCGACCTCGCCGAGGCGGCCGTGCGGGGTGAGCCCGACCACGGCGCCGACGGCACTCTTCCACTCTCGGGAACAGTCCCGAGCGTCACCATGTCCTGGGCGAGCTGGTTGCCCATTTCGGTCGGGACCAGGCCCGGGTAGATGCAGTTCACCCGCACTCTCGTAGCCGAGCTTGCCGGATTCCATGGCGGCCACCCGGGTCAGCCGGTCGACCGCGGACTTGGTTGCGGAGTAGACGGCGATGCCAGGGAAGGCGATCGTGGCGGCGACCGACGCGACGTTGACCACGGCGCCGCCGCGGCCGGCCGGGCCGCCGGGGCGCATGGCGCGAAAGGCGTGCTTGAGGCCGAGCGAGGTGCCGATCGATGTTGACCTCGAGCATGCGGCGGATGTCGTCCGGGTCCAGGTCTATCGACCAGGCTGGAAATCTCGACGCCGGCGTTGTTGACCACGATGTCCAGGCCGCCGAGCTCGGCGATCGTCCCCTCGACGGCCCGCTCCCAGCTCCGGTCGTCCGTCACGTTCAGCGGGAGGAACGCGGCGTCGCCGCCGGCTTTCTTGATCGCGTCGACGGTCGCCTCGCCGAGCTCTTCGCGGATGTCGCCGATGACGACGGCCGCGCCCGCCCCGGCCAGCGCCTCGGCCATCCCGGCGCCGAGCCCGCGCGCACCGCCGTGACCAGGGCCTTGCGTCCGGTCAAGTCGTACACACTCATCGGGCATCTCCTGCCTGAACGCCGGTGCTCATGGGCGGTGGCTGGCGGTGCGACGTAGGTCACACTGCCATGGGATCTGGACAGTCGTCAAGACTTTCTTGGACGATTGTCAAGTTTGTTCTGGGCGGCGGGCATTGCCCGGTATACAGTTGATTCGGGTCCGCAAGGCGCGGGCGTCTTCGTGAGCTGACAGGAAGCTTTTGCCGTGACCGACGTGGCCCACGGGCCTGGCGTGGGCGAGCCTCGCGCGACCGAGACCAACCGGGAGCGGGTCTCGCGGCGGCAGGTGGACAAGTTCGCCGAGCGGCGAGCGCAGCTGGCCGACGCGGCGCTGCAGACGCTCGCGGAACTCGGCTATGCCCGCACCAGCCTGCGCGAGATCGCGCAGAATTCCCAGTTCTCGCACGGCGTGCTGCACTACTACTTCAGCGACAAGGAAGACCTGATCACGCACTGCGTACGCCAGTACGAGGCCGCCTGCGTAACCCGCTACGACGAGATCGTGGCGACGGCCTCGTCGGCGGCGGAGCTCAAGCGGGAGTTCAGCGCCGCGATGGCGCAGACGCTGCGGACTGACGCGCCGATGCACCGGCTCTGGTACGACCTGCGGAACCAGAGCCTGTTCGAGGAATCGTTCCGCGCCGACGTGCTGGAAATCGACCAGCGCCGCGAGGAGATGATCTGGCGGGTCATCAGCCGGTACGCCTCGTTCGCCGGTTGCGAGGTGGCGCTGTCCCCCGGCGCGGCCTACGCGATCCTCGACGGCCTTTTCCAGCAGGCACTCCTGCATCATCTGGCCGGGAATCCGGATGCCGCGGAGGACCTTCGGGCCAACGTGGTGCGCGTCCTGGACACGCTGGAAGTCCGCATCTTAGCTGTGGCCGGAAAGGCCGGGTTCAGCCGTCAGCGCGACAAGAACCGGCCCGCCGGGTAAAGGGATCGGCACCGGTGCGCTATATTATGTATAGCAGCTCGTCCGGCTCCGGCTGGAAATTCGCCTATGCCAGCGGCAAGTGCCCGTCCAAGTGAGCCACGTGGCGCTGTTTCCTCCGGGCTGGCCGTGACTCCCGGGGCTTGCGTTCCTTGCCGGGGCGGCTGGTCAGAAGCTGGGCTGTTCGAACCAGAGGATGTCCGGCGAGAGCAGGTACCAGTCGGCGAGGTGGCGGCCTCCCCAAGCCAGAAAGCTTCTCACCACGGCATGAAGGCCACATTTACTCGATAGACCTTCCTAAATCAGTTAGGCTGGTCCTTACCACTTAATATGCCATGAGCGCTGTACTCAATGATGGGAGGGTTTACTGTTATTAACCGAACACGACATTACCTCCAAGCCCACAATACAGACCGATAAGGAAGGCAGGAGCGTTGGAATCGATCTAGCGGACGCTGTAGCAGTAGTACGGGCAGATTTGCTCGAGGCCGCCGCGAAGGCGGACCCGGATGAACTTGTGTTCAAGGTCGGCCCGATTGAAATGGAGTTCGCGGTCGAACTGCGCCGCGAGCCCGGGCCAAGCTTGGCTTCAAGGCCTGGGTCGCGTCCGGTGACGTCGAAGGGTCCATCGGGAGGTCGGGCTCGCACCGCGTATGCCTCACCCTCACTCCTCTTCAACCAGACGGCACGGATCTGCTCGTGGGCGGAACCAGTAGCAGACCAGAAGGCCCCGGCGATGTGTCCGGGCGTATCGGTCGCTAGCCTGCTTTATTACTGACGGGAGCGGCGGTTTTGGATGCTTCGCGTGTCGTAGCCGTGCGAGGGGGCCCGGCACCGGGCTCTGGGTACCTGATCACACCCCGCCTCGTTCTCACTTCGGCTCACGTCGTATCCGATGTAGGGTCCGCTGTGGATATGTTTACCCCGGCACGCCGTCGCGATACCAAGGGCAAGTGATATGGCGTGGCGTACCCGGTGGCCGAGACGATGCCGCGCTCGTCCACATCGACATGTCAGCAGCGAGTCCGCCAGTTGCAGGAAACGTCCGGTGGGGACGCGTTGTCACATACCAACCGGAAACCCCGTGCCAGACATGGGGGCTGCCAGATCTGGTGCAACGGCCGGGACGGCCGCCGAAGCTGACCATCTGTCGGGATGGCTAAATCCAGGATCTGGATACGTTAATGACCGATATGTGATGAGCATCCGCCAGCAAGCGGCTTCCCTGCAGAGCGCCAAGTCCCCCTGGGGAGGAATGTCTGGTGCCCCGCTATTCTGCGGCCGACTGCTGACGGCGTAATCGCTCTTGACCCTGCAAACCGCGGGCATTCTCAGCTCGAAGCCGTACCGTCCTATCTCCTGCTGCACAACCCTGAGTTCCGGCAGCAGTCGCCGCACACACAGAGATACAGGCAAGCGCTCTGCTATGGAGCCCGCCGAGTGGCAAGAGTTGGCAGAATTCGATAAGTGGCAGATTCTCGAGAGTCAGCCTACTTCACCGGCCGCGCTGCTCAATGCGCACCGGCAGGTGGTCCCGTTCCGTGGCCGGCCGACATTTTGCATGAGTTGCGCGCCTGGCCAGCCGCCGGGCCTGGACGCACTGCTGCTGCACGGCCCTGGTGGTCAGGCAAAACGAGTGCGCAACAGTTGGCCATCGAACTGAACGAGCAACGGTGGTCTCGCTGTGGCTGAACGCACGGCATTCGGCGCTATCCTGCAACGGCTAAGGGATCGCGCCGTCCCCTCGCTGATCATCATGGATTATGCCGAGAGCCGTGGAACGCAACTGGATGAACTGCTGGCTGAACTGTCTCGGACGAACTTCCATCCCGGTTAACTGCGTGGGTCGTCTTGGACCGGGTGACTAGGTGGAAGAACGCTCAGGTAGTTTCCCCGCTGGCCGAGAGGCTTGGCCGGGCAGGGTCATCAGACTGCCCTCCTGGCCGGATTTAAAAGCCGCGCTAAAGCTTACAGAGAAGCTGCCGAGAGCTTCGCGCGACCTGGCACGAGGCCCAGAAGATGATCAGGACTGGCTGACCCGAGCAGAAAAGTTGTCGGTTAGGCGTAGACAGCGAAGCCTAGAGGGCTCTCGGCCTTCACTTGCAGCGCTAGTCGTCTCTGGACCGGGTGACTAGGGCGAAGTTCCTAGCGGAAACACGCGGATTAAGAGCCGGCAGGATGAGACCGGATTCTTTCCCATGAACGACGTTACTGGCGCAGACCGCAGAGGCACGCAATCTGGTTCACTCTTGTCTTTTGAGGCCACTGAGCTATGGCGGCTGCTTTTCTGCTCGCGCAGGCGATCGAGCAAGCTGACAAAGTCTACGCCGGGCCAGACTCAGGACCAGCCGCGCAGCGGACAGCGCGCGCGACGATCGCCAGCCTCTCCCTCCAGCCGACAAGCAGCCGGGGAGGCTCCAGCCAGACCGCTGCTCGAGCTATACTGGCCGCAAAAGAACGACTCGACTTCAGCAACTGCCGCCAAGCGAGAAGAGCAATCGACAGGTTCTCGATCTGCTACCCGCGCTACCGCACACCAGCTTCCATAGTCACTCACACAACGACAAAAGCATAGCTCCCACTTCACGCTGCAGTTAAGCGTAACACCAAAAAGCAGCCTCTTCTCGACGCCCTCCAGCAAACAAACCCGAAGACAGCTCCGAAACTACTAGTAGACATTAACGATCCATCCCGAGATCAGTCAACGCCCCCTAGCCTGCGCAGCTCAGCGCGTCGTCGAGTAACCGCGAGCAAGCAAACACCGATGCCCTTTCCACCTAACACAGCACTGAAACTCTCTCCATGAGATGAGGAAAGACAACAAATCAAGCACTGAAAATACAGAGCGTGAATAAAATTGCACCCGCCTCGAGCGCTGACCGATCTGCCGCACTGTTTGAGCTATCCGACACTGAGCAGCGCCGCTACAGGCAACGCCAATCAAAGCATCAAATCCACAGCAACTAACCGACAAAACCAGCCAACACAACCCTAACTCACCATAGCTTTCAGCAATTTCTCACTGCAGATAACCAGTGAGAAGAGAAAAACAATAAAAACAAACAGCAGTAAAACACAATCACTCACAACATAAAAACACAACTCACACACAAACACTTCAATACACACTCAACCAAAACTCTAATAACAATAAACAATCACAATTTCACTAACTAACAAACAAACCAAACACACACTCAACCAATTAACTTAACATCAACAATTACACCAACTAACAACACTCAACTACCAACAAAAAACACTAAACAATATCACTAAAACCAACAACATTTACCACAAACTAATCAAAAATCAACACCATCTATATATCACTCAACTAACAAAAACACTAACTAAACAATAGACAAGCATCTCAATACAAAACACAACAAACAAAACAACCAAAAACAAAACATTTATCACTACTACAAAAACCTCACCAAACACCACTTAACTAACATAACAATAAACCTTAAAAACCTTTCCCTATACATAAAACACAAAAAAAAAAAAACATAAAAAACAAACCACACAACTACTCCATACCAAACCATACCCACACCTAACTCAAAATTTCCATTATCTCAAAACCACACACAAACAAACACTCACACAATCACCAAACCAACAAACTAACAAAAAAAACACAACAAACACAACACACTACACAAACACCAAAACACACAACAAAACACAAAACACCAAAAACAACATAAAACACCCAACGGAGGTCAGGGCGGCGGCGATGCGCTCGACCATCTCGGTGAGGATCGGCCGCGGGGTGGCGAAGTTGAGGCGGAAGGCGCCGGGGCCGCCCGCGCCGAAGGCAGGTCCGTCAACGACCGTGACGCGCGCCCGTTCGGTGACCAGCGCGCCGGGTGAGCCGGCCAGGTCCATCGCGGTGCAGTTGAGCCAGGCGAGGTAGGTGCCGTCGGGCGGGCGGTAGCGCACCTGCGGCAGATGACGGCGGAGCAGGTCGGCCAGCAGGCGGCGGCTGTCATCGAGATAGTCGAGGACTTCGTCCAGCCATGGCTCTCCGTGCCGGAACGCGGCGATGTTGGCCACGACGCCGGGGTTGCTCGCGCCGTGGGCGGCGAAGAAGCCCATCTCCTCCCAGCGCTGCCGGTCAGGGGAGTTGGTGAGGATCACCTGGGCGCATTTGAGGCCAGGCAGGTTCCACGCCTTCGAGGCGGACGTGGCGGTCAGGGTGTGCGACGCGGCGGCACCTGAGGTGGACGCGTAGGGGATGTGGCGCAGCCCGGGATAGACGAGCGGGCCGTGGATCTCGTCGGCGAATACCCGGCCGTGGTGCCGGTCGACGACCTCGGTCAGCTGGGCCATCTCCTGGACAGTGAAGACCCGGCCGAGCGGGTTGTACGGGTTGCAGAAGATGAGCAGGTGCCCCCCGGCCCGGAAGGCGTCCTCGATCGCGTCCAGGTCGAGGGTGAAGAAACCGGCGTCATCGATCATCCGGACCTGGATGATCTCGCGGCTGAGGAAGCCCGGCAGGCTGAGGAACGGCATGTAGGCCGGAGTGGGCAGGATCACCGGTGAGCTGGGGCGGGAGAAATGGGTGATGGCGATCTCTAGCGCCTTGAGCACGTCCGGCACGTGGTGGATGAGGGCGGGATCAACGTCCCAGCCGTAGCGGCGTTTGGCGAACTCCGCGCAGGCCGCGGCCAGCTCATCGGCCAGGAACTGCGGCAGGTAGCCGAAGTTCGCGTCGGCCGACAGCCCGGCGAGCGCGTCCAGGATGGCCGGCGCGGCGCCGAAATCCATCTCGGCGACGGCGGCACCGAACCCGTCCGGCCCTGGCGCCGTCCACTTGAAGCTGCCGCGGGCGCGGAGCATAGTCACGGTGGTGGCGTCGATCTGAAGTCTGAGAGTTCCTGGCACACTGCTATCTTGACGCCACTTCGCGCGCGGGACGCCGTTCGCGTCGCCAGATCACACCGTCGACCTCAGGTTGCTCACCGAGGCGACCAGGCGACGGCAGGCCTAGGCGGCCCAGGCGCGCCTAGGCCGGCCTGCGGCCACCGTAAATGACGTTCTCCAGTTGCTTCCAGTAGACGTCGACGCCCTCGAATCCGGCCGACCGCAGGTATTCCAGCTGCGGACCGAGAGGGATGATGTACCGCACGTGGTTGTCCCAGCGGGCCTGATCCAGCGGGGTGCGGTGGTGCCGCTTGCGGGCCGCCTCGGGGTTCTCCTGGTCGGTCACCCGTTGCCAGGTGGCTTCGACGACGGGATCCTTCGCGCGGACCGGGTTGTAGTTGAGGTACCAGCCGCCGGGGGCGAGGCGAGCGAATATCTCGGCGAACAGGCCCTGCTTGCGCTCGTCGGGCAGGTGGTGGACGCACATCGAGGTCACCACGGCATCGAGCGCCGCGGGGACGGCCGCGGGCCAGTCGCCGCCGGCCGCCATGTCGAACTCGACGTACCGGTAGCGCCCGGCGTACGGCTGCATCTCACGCTCGCCGACGCGCATCATCTCGGCCGAGTAGTCCGCGAGTATCGCGGTGCTGCCCGGATGCAGGTCGAGGATCGTACGCGACGCAGCCCCGGTTCCCGCTCCCAGATCCAGGAACGTGAACTCCTGCTGCGGGCAGAAGGGGAGCAGGGCCGCCATGAACCGGCGGTGCCCCGCACGATTCCGCTCCTGTGCCTGCGCCTCGGCCGCCCAGGCCTCAACGGCCTCCCCGGAATGCCAGATATCCGCGTTGGTGTCGGGCAAGTGGTCCATGAGCAGACAGATTACGACAGCGACGATCAGGTGGTTTCCCTGAAGGCCTGGGAGGTATAGACGGCGACCTCGGAAGGACGCACCAAGCCGTCTTCGATGGCGCGGGCCAGCAGGGCATCCTTGGTCGGCGCGGGTCGTCCGGTGGCGGCGTATTTCATCCGCGCCCGGTCGATGTACTGCCGGACGGTGTTCTCGGTGATGCCCATGCGCCGGCCGACGGAGGCCTTGGACATCCCCTGGAACCACAGCAGCAGGGCCTGGCGCTCCTGCGCCGACAGCGCCGGACGGCCCGGCCGGGTATCGGCGAGCATGGCCTGGGCCTGGGACCGGGTGACGTGCGGCCGGTCCGAAGCCGCGGCGACGATCGTGTGGACCAGGTGGTCGCGGCCCTCGTCCTTGGTGACGTACGCGTAGGCACCGGCCTCGAGCACGGCCAGGATGATGCCGGGATCAACGTGGGCGGAGAACACCACGATCCGGCGTCCGGCGGCGACGAGGGCGGGAATCCTCTCGGTGATCATCTGTCCGCCCAGTTCGAGGTCGAGCACGATCACGTCAGGCCCGGAGCCGGGCTCGCGGCCGAGATCGGCGAGGTCGGATGTCACCTGGGCAATGCGGATCCGCCGGGCCGGGTCACCGTTCACCCAGGACGTGACGCCCTCGACCACCACCGGGTGATCCTCGACGATAGCGATGGTTACCTGACGTTCCACCTGGCCTCCACCCACAGCACGTCGTCGTCTCGCTGATGGCTGATCGTGATATCGCCGCCTGGGAGAGGCAGCGGAGCATCGGCCGGGCCATCGGCCACGAAGCTGACGATCAGCTCGTCACCGGCGGCCGTCACCGTGATCCGGGCCCGGGTCGCGGCGGCCGCCAGGATGGCGATGGCCATGTCGGTGAGGACTCGGCGGATCCGGGCGGGCACCGGCGGGATGATGCCGACGGCCTTGAGATCGGCGGCCACGCCGCGGCGTTCGGCCACATCCGCGCACGCGAGCAGTTCGTGGATCAGCGGGTCGGGGGCGTCGTCACTCTCGGCGAACAGCCGGCGCAGCCGGGCCGCCGCGATCGCGCAATCATGACGCACGCCGCGGTCGGCCGGATTCGCCCGCCCGGCAGCCAGGTCCTGCAACAGCGGCTCCACCGTCTCACGCACGGCCATCCAGCGCACCTGCCGCGCGGCGTGCACCCGGGCGCTGATAACCCGTTGCTCCGCGGCCGCGGCCTGATCCGCGGCCAGCTCAGCGGCCTGGCGGGCCGGAATGTCCACGGCGCGGGCGGCCAGCGCCGCGGCCATCTGGATGACCACCGAGGCGGACAGGACAGTGACGAAGCCGGCCAGGTCCTGCCGGTTGAGCCCGTCACGGACCAGGACGGCGAAGGTCGCCAGGGCCTCTAGGCCGAGAAAGACGACGAACTCGGCGAGCGGACGGCGCAGCAGGACCAGGACCGCGATCCAGCCGGCTATCCCCCAGCCCCAGTCGGCCGCCAGCATGTGGGCGGGCGGGCAACCCGCGGCCACCACCGTGCTGATCAGCAGGGCCAAGGCTGCCATCGTCCAGCCCGACTTCCGGCTGGCTCGGTCGCGCAGCAGCAGGATCGAGCCGGCCGCCACCACGCCAGCCAGCGCCAGCCAGCCGGCGACCTGCACCTGGGCTGAACGGTAGCGAGCCAGATTGGCCAGCAGTTCGCCGCCGGCCCCGGCCAGATCCCATCCCGCGACCACGACCACGACCGCGATGTCCAGCGCCCGCGAATACCGGGTGGCCAGGATCGCCGACGGCTGTACTGCGCTCATCGCGGCCACCGCAAGACGACCCGGGTGCCCTCACCTGGCGCGCTGATGACCTCCGCGCCCCCGCCGATTGCTTCCATCCGGGCGCGGATGGACTCTCTGATGCCGCGCCGGGACGTCGGCGACCAGCCGCGGGTCGAAGCCCCGGCCCTGGTCGCGGACCTCCACGATCAGGCCGTGGTCCGCATCCCGCACGGTCACGTCCGCCCGGCCGGTCCCGGCGTGGCGGGTCACGTTACGCAGCGCCTCCCCGACGCAGTGGCTTATCTCCGTGCTGACTTCCGGCGGCGGGGTGGCCGCGGTCCCTGACACCGTGACGTCGAGCGGGGCCGCCCGGGCGGCTTCGGCCAACAGCCGGTCGCGCAGCGGGGCCGCCGGCCCGGGACCGTGACCTGAGGTCCCGGGCGGCTCTGCGCCAGTCTTCCCACCGGGTATCCCGGGGAGTGCCTGCAGGACCTGCAGGTCACGCGCCGCCTGGGCCCGCAACGTCGCTAATGGGGCGGCGAACGCCTCCGAGGCGACCATCGTCAGCGTCGACAGGGCCGTGTCGTGCACCCGGCGGTACTGCTCCCGCTCGTCGGCGCGCCGGGCCGCCTCCGCCCGGGCCGCCTGCCCGGCCCGCAGGTAACCGGCGATCACCGCGTCTGCACTACGGCCGCCGCGGCGCACCAGCGTCATCAGCGCTGCCGTCACCAGAGCCTGGAAGATCAGGAACCCGGCGTCCCCGGGATGAGGAACGGTCAGGACGTAGACGGCGGTGACCGCGCCCGCCGTCGGCAAGCTAAGCCACGGGCTCAGCGTCAGCGCGGGGATGTACACCGCCGTGCTCGCCAGCGGCAGCATCCAGGTGGTCCCGTCGGCGATGAACGGACCGGGAACGACATAGCGCTGCGTGGCGACGATGGTCATGATGACGGCCGCGTCGGCGAGCACCAGCGGCCAGGTCGGCCCGCGGCGCGCCACCGAGGCGACGAAGAATACCGACCAGACCCACAGGCCCGCCAGGACCAGGGCGAGGTCGGAACTGGCGATCCCGGTCGCCGCGGCCAGCGGCCCGGCCACGGCAGACGCCACCGCGCTCCCGAGCCGCAATCCGATCGCGAACCGGCCGACGAGCCGATCCAGGGCCCGGTCCGAGGGGCCCCTGGCCGTGCCCGGCACAGGACCGGGAATCACCCGCCTGCCGACCTTGACCACCATGGCAACCCCCAGGCCGCTGGGCGTCCGCTCGTCGGGACGTCCGGAAGGACATAGTTAACTCTGATGCACAAAACTCCCACCAGGATGGCAATCATGGAAAGTCGTCATCGCCCCTAACCGGCTGGGACCTTGGTCACCGAGGCGGGCCGGCCAACGACCCTGGCTCCCCGGCCGGCCGGGCACGATCATGGCCCGATGAAAAGGCAGGTGGGTCCCGTGACGGAGAAAACTACCCACGCAGCGCCGCCCCTGGCCGACCACGCTCAGTACCTGATCACCACGGCGGCGCGGGCGCCGTCGGTGCATAACACGCAGCCGTGGCGGTTCGGGGTCGGGCGATCCGGGGTCGAGCTGCACTGCGATCCGCACCGGAAGCTGCGGGCCGATCCGCTGGGCCGGGAAATGATCATCAGCTGCGGCGCCGCCTTGTTCGGGCTGCGGCTGGCGGTACGGGGACTCGGATACCTGCCGGTGATCGAGCTGATGCCCGACCCGAACCAGCCACGGCTGCTGGCCCGGGTCGGGATGGGCGCGGCGGTCCCGGTCACCCGCGAGGAACGGCGGATGCTCGAGGCGGTACCGCACCGGCACACCCACCGGGGACCATTCGAACCGGGTCCGCTGCCGACCGGGCTGCTCGCGGGCCTGCAGCATGACGCGCTGGCGGAGGGGGCCGAACTGGCACTGGTCGAGGGCGAACTCGCGTACCAGCGGCTGGCGTCGGTCGTGGCCGTGGCGGCCAGCCGGATGGACCTGGACCCGCGGGTACGGGCCGAGACCCGGCAGTGGACCCGCGGGGCCGACAGCCTGGCTCGCGACGGCGTCCCGGCCGTGGCCTTCACCGATCGGTCCCAGCGCAGGCCCAGGCGGCGGCTGCCGCAGCGCGACTTCGACCTGGACCGCGGCCTGGCCCTGCTGCCCGGCGGCGGGGAATCCCCGTCCGCCACCGCGGTGCTGGTGACGCGAGGTGACCGCCGGGCGGACTGGCTGCACGCCGGGCAGGCGCTGCACCGGCTGTTGCTGCACGCCACCAGCAAGTGGGTGTTCGCGAGCCTGTACACCCAGCCGCTCGAAGCCACCGTTACCCGGGCGCTGATCCGGGACCGGCTGGCGCTGGCGGGGAACCCGCAACTGCTGCTGCAGTTCGGCTACGTCCGCACGACGCATCCCACCGCCCGTCGTCCGGTCAACGAGATTATCGACACCTGAGGTAACGGTTTCGCAACAGCCATCCGGCTTAGCGGCGTGATTCTTCCCGGACCCTCGGTGATACCCGCCACCTTCGGCTACCTTTACCGCCAAGGAGGTGGGCGGTGAGCGAAGGGAAGATCTCACCGCGTGAGGCTGAGGAGCTAGCCGTCTGCTTCCAGGCCCATGCCCGTGACCTGGTCGGGTGTGCGGGCGTGCTGACCCGCGGGGACGAGGCACAGGCCGCCGATCTCGTCCAGGCCGCCTTCGAGGCCGCGGGCCACGCCTGGCCGGTTCTGGAGTACCTGGCCGACGAGCCGCGCCGCGGCTGGCTCCGCCGGACGCTGGGCAACATCGCGGTGGACGGCTTCTGCCGCGAGACGGCCTTCCGCGACCGCCTGCCGCGGAGCGAGGCCCGGTACCGTAAGATCCAGGCCGCCCCCTCCGAACAGGCATTTTCATCGATCGCGCTGGAGCAGTGCTGGCAGATCATCCTGGGCCTGCCGCAGCGGCAGCACGCGGTCGCCCTGCTGCGCTGGCAGCTGGATATGAAGGAAAGCGAGATCGCCACGTTCCTCGGCGTGGATGAGAAAACCGTGAGCGTGCAGCTGCACCGGGTCCGGGGCAAGCTGATCGTGCCGCTGGGGCCGGTGCATCTGGCTGACGACGACGCCCCTGAAGGGAACGACGACGCCCCTGAAGGGAACAGCGCGGTGGGGGGCGCCGACTGCGAACCAGGCAGTTGGCGTCAGGACGTGCTGCTTTCCCGCCTTTACCATCAGGTCACCGAGCTGCAGGAGCCTCGGTTCAGCGCTGGGTACGACCTTGACGAGGGCCTGGCGCGCTACCGGACCTGGCTGCAGGAGAACTCCAGTGCCGCTGAGCAGGGCGGCGCCGCAACCACCGAGTGGAGCGCGGACCGCGCGGTCACCGAGCTGTATTCCCAGCACTACCGGACCCTGGTCCGGCTGGCCGCCATGCTGGTACGGGACACGCCGACCGCCGAGGAAGTGGTCCAGGAGGCGTTCGTCGCCATGCACGACGGCTGGCATCGGCTGAGGGATTCCGAGAAGGCGCTGGCCTACCTGCGGCAGGCCGTGGTGAACCGGTCGCGTTCGGTCCTGCGGCACCGCACGGTCGTCGAGAAGAACCTGCAGAAGGCCCCGCCGGACATGCCAAGCGCCGAGCACGGCGCCATGGTCCTGCTCGAACGGCACGCCGTCGTCGCGGCCCTGCGCGACCTGCCGGACCGCCAGCGCGAGGCGATCGTGCTGCGGTACTACGGGGACCTATCCGAAGCTGACATAGCGACCGCGATGGGGATCAGCCGCGGCGCGGTGAAAAGTCACACGTCCCGGGGGATGGCCGCGCTGCGAGCCGCCCTGGAGCAGGAGTTATGGTGAGAACTGACCGTGACCCCGAGGATAATCCGGCGCAGTGGCACGACTTCGTCCAGTTCGTGCGCCGTGCCCTGCACGCCGCCGCGGATCAAGTGGAGCCGCAGGCAGACGGCCTGGAGCCGATTCGCGCGAAGATCCCGGCCTGGTCCGGCCCGCGCGGTGGCCAGCCAGGACGGCGCCGCCGTCCGCGCTTGATCAGGCGTCGCGTGCGCCGTGGCGGGCCAGGCAGCGGGGCGCCGGGCCGGTAGCAGGTCAGCGGGGCGCAGCACGGCGCAGGCACGCAGCGGGGGAAGGCACGCGGCGGGACCGTTCGGCATAATGGTCTTTTCCGCTCCGCTGGGGTGGGCACCTTCCTCGGGACCGTAAAAGGGCAGACCTACTATGGGCGTTATGACCGAGCAGGGCGAGACGATCCGCACGGCGATCCTCACCGTGGACGACGACCCCGGCGTGTCCCGGGCGGTCGCCCGGGACCTGCGGCGGCGCTACGGGGAACGGAACCGGATCGTGCGGGCCGAGTCGGGTCCGTCGGCGCTGGAGGCGCTGCGGCAGATGAAGCTGCGCGGCGACCTGGTGGCGGTGATCCTGGCCGACTACCGGATGCCCGAGATGAACGGCATCGAGTTCCTCGAGCAGGCCATGGACATCTACCCGGGGGCGCGGCGGGTGCTGCTCACCGCCTACGCCGATACCGGGGCCGCGATCGAGGCCATCAACGTGGTCGATCTCGACCACTACCTGCTCAAGCCGTGGGATCCGCCGGAGGAGAAGCTCTACCCGGTGGTCGACGCGCTGCTCGACGCGTGGCTGGCTTCGGACCACCGCCCGGTGCCCGAGACCAAGGTCGTCGGGCACCGCTGGTCCGCGCGCTGCTCTGAGGTACGCGAGTTCCTGGCCCGCAACCAGGTGCCTTACCGGTGGTACAACTCCGACGAGCCGGAGGGGCAGCGGCTGCTCGAGGCCGCCCGGGCGGACGGGCTGTCGCTGCCGGTCGTGATCACGCCGGACGGCGAGCCGCTGATCGAGCCCACCGACGCCGAGCTGGCCTCCCGGGTCGGGCTGGCCACCACGCCGGCCAAGGACTTCTACGACCTCATCGTGATCGGCGGCGGGCCGGCCTCGGCGCCGCGGTGTACGGCGCGTCCGAAGGGCTGCGCACCGTGCTGGTCGAGCGCACCGCCACCGGCGGCCAGGCCGGGCAGAGCTCCCGGATCGAGAACTACCTGGGCTTCCCGGACGGGGTGTCCGGCGCGCAGCTGACGGACCGGGCGCGGCGTCAGGCGACGAAGTTCGGGGCCGAGGTGCTGACCACGCGGGACGTGATCGAGCTGGACATCAAGGGCTCGGCGCGGGGGGTTCGGTTCACGGACGGCACGACCATCGACGCGCACACGATCATCCTGGCCACCGGGGTGTCCTACCGGCAGCTGGACGCGCCCGGGCTGGCCGAACTGACCGGGCGCGGGGTGTACTACGGGTCAGCGCTGACCGAGGCCGCCGCGTGCCTGGAGCAGGACGTGTACATCGTCGGGGGGGCGAACTCGGCCGGGCAGGCCGCCGTGTACCTGGCGCGGCACGCGAAGTCGGTGACGATCCTGGTCCGCGGGCCGTCGCTGGAAAAGTCGATGTCGTACTACCTGATCAGGCAGATCGCGGACATCCCGAACATCTCCGTGCGCACCTGCACCGAGGTCGTGGCCGGCTCGGGCGAGGATCACCTGGAAAGGCTGACGTTGCGGAACACCGCTTCTGGCGAGACGGAAACAGTGGACGCTTCGTTGTTGTTCTTGTTCATCGGCGCGGCGCCGCTGACCGACTGGCTGGACGGAGTGGTGGAGCGGGACTCCGCCGGGTTCGTGGTCGCGGGCCCGGATCTGTCGGTCGGCGGCGAGCGGCCGCGCGGATGGGAGCTTGACCGGATGCCGTACCACCTGGAGACCAGCGTGCCCGGGGTGTTCGTAGCCGGGGACGCGCGGGCCGAGTCGGCCAAGCGGGTGGCTTCGGCCGTCGGGGAAGGAGCGCTGGCCGTCATGCTCGTGCACCGTTACCTGGAGAAGAGATGAGCGCTGAGATGACCGGGGCGTGCCAGTCCTCGAATTCGCTGACGTGCAGCGTCGACGAGCTGCGCACGCTGTTCCTGTTCGAGAAGCTGACCGAGGACCAGCTGCAGTGGCTGTGCGAGCGAGGTCACGTCGAGCTGATCGGGTCGGGCCCCGTCTATGCGGAGGGCGCCCCCGCGACCTGCTTCTACGTCCTGCTCTCGGGCACCGTAGTGCTGTCCCGCCGGGTGGGGGCGGACGATATCGAGGTCGGCCGGACGTCGTCGCGCGGGGTGTACTCGGGCGCCTTCTCCGCCTACCTCGGCGACCGGGTCCCGCAGGTCTACAACAACTCGCTGAAGGCGATCGAGCCGGCCAGGTTCTTCGTGCTTGACGCCTCGGTCTTCGCCGAGCTGATGCACGAGTGGTTCCCGATGGCGGTGCACCTGCTCGAGGGGCTGTTCTTCGGCATCAAGAACACCCAGCAGGCGATCGGGCAGCGGGAACGGCTGCTGGCCCTCGGCTCGCTGTCGGCCGGGCTGACCCACGAGCTGAACAACCCGGCCGCCGCCGCGGTGCGGGCCACGGCGTCGCTGCGCGAACGGGTCGCCGGGATGCGGCACAAGCTGGGCATGATCGCGGGCGGGAAATGGGACCGTACCACGCTGGAGACGCTGACGCGGTTGCAGGAGGAGGCGGCCGAACGGGTGCCGAAGGCGCTCGCCCTGGCGCCGCTTGAGGCGTCCGACCGGGAGGACGCCATCACGGACTGGCTCGACGACCATGGCGTGCGGAACGGCTGGGATATGGCCCCGACGTTCGTGGCCGCTGGGCTCGACGCCGCGTGGCTCGATCATGTCGCGATGACGGTGGACCGGGAGGTCCTGGAGGGCGCGCTGCGGTGGCTGAGCTACACCGTCGAGACCGAGCTGCTCATGAACGAGATCGAGGATTCGACCACCCGGATCTCCACCCTGGTGGGCGCGGCCAAGCAGTACTCGCAGCTGGACCGGGCGCCATATCAGGTCGTTGACGTGCACGAACTGCTGGACAGCACGCTCATGATGCTGTCTGGGAAGATCCCGCCAGGAATCGAGGTCGTGAAGGACTATGACCTGTCGCTGCCGTCGATCCCGGCCTACGCGGGTGAGCTGAACCAGGTGTGGACGAACCTGATCGACAACGCGGTGTCCGCGATGAACGGCTCCGGGACCCTGACGGTGCGCACCGGGATGGACCGGGGGCAGGTGTTCGTGGACTTCTGTGACACCGGGCCCGGGGTACCGCAGGAGATCCGGAACCGGATATTCGAGCCGTTCTTCACCACCAAGCCCGTGGGCGAGGGGACCGGGCTAGGCCTGGACATCTCGTGGCGCATTGTGGTGAACAAGCACCACGGAGATCTATCGCTGCAATCGTCGCCGGGTGACACGCGGTTCCGGGTGCGGCTGCCTATTACCGCGCAAGATGACGCAGAGGAGAGCTGAATGACGGAGATAGCGGGCATCGATCCTTCGGTGCCGCCGAGCGGTACCGGGTGCCTGGAGTGCGAGGCTGCGGGCGGCTGGTGGGTGCACCTGCGCCGGTGCGCGCAGTGCGGGCACATCGGCTGCTGCGATACTTCGCCGATGCAGCACGCGACCGCCCACGCGACGGCCACCGGGCACCCCTTCATCCGCAGCTTCGAACCCGGCGAGGAGTGGTTCTTCAGCTACGAGACCAAGGAAATGTACGACGGTCCCCAGCTCGCGCCGCCGCAGCACCATCCGGTTGACCAAGGGGTACCCGGACCCAAGGAGCGGGTGCCGAGCGACTGGCGGCTCCACGTGCACTAACTGCTCCACGTGCACTAGCTTTGGACGATGGAGCCAGACGGGTCGGCGCAGGTCGCGGTGTTCGTGGATTTCGAGAACCTGGTCCTCGGCGCGGTCAAGGAGCTGCCCGACCAGGCGAACCCGGCACCGTACGAGGCGCTGACCCGGCTCTGCCGCGGTTACGGCAACGCTTCGGTGCGCCGCGCCTACGCGGACTGGGCCAACACGCTGTTCGGTAGTCACCAGGATGACCTCGCGATGAACGGCGTCGACCTTATCCAGGTGGCGCGGGTCGGCATCCAGAACAAGAACGCCGCCGACATCCGGATGGCCGTCGACGCCATGGAGACGCTGATCGTGCATCCGGAGATCAGCGTTTTCATCCTGGTCAGCGGGGACGGCGATTACTCGCCGCTGGTGCAGCGGCTCAGGGAGTTCGGCAAGTGGGTGGTGGGGGTCGGGACCGAGGCGAACGCCAGCCGCAAGCTTGTCGCGGTCTGCTCGGAGTACAAGTACTGGGGCACGCTGGTGGCTGAGGTCGAGCCCGCGGCGCGGCCCGCGGCGGCCTTCGATATCGGTGACGCGGAGCGGTTGCTGGTGCGGGCGTTCGAGGAATCGAACGGCGAGACGATGACCGCGGGCGGTCTGAAGAGCAAGATGCTGGCGCTGGACGCCTCGTTCGACGAGCACAACTACGGATGCCGGAGCTTCCGCGCGTTCCTGGCCATGCTGCCGCAGCGAGTCCAGATCGTCGAGGCGGGCGGGCCCGACCTCACCGTCAAGCTGATCGACCAGCCGAAGAAGCCCCCGAGGAGCAGAAGCCGCAAGCCCTCAGCCCGTTCGAACAGCTCCGCCGCGGTGACGGCGAAGTCCCCCGACGCCTAGGAGCTTGACTCGCGTACTACCGGCCGACCTGGCGTTGACGGCGTGGATTGCCTTCGGCCAGATCGGGCAGCGGAATGGCCGCCGGCTGGCCGTCGCGGGCGGCGATGATCGCCTCATCGGCGGTGAGGTCCGCGATGAACGTGCACAACGTGGTGGCGGGGCGACCGGGTGCCGGATCGCAGCGGACGCCGTCCGGCAGCGACGCGCCGGCCAGGAGGCCTAGGAACCAGGCCGGGCCGGGATCGGCGGCGGGGATGGGGAGAGCGCCCAGCATCTCACCGCGCGCCACGCTATTGCCGCCCGGCGATGGCTCACAGCCCGGCAGGTACCGTCCGTGGTTGGTGTGCCACAGCAGCGGACCCGATCCCGGCCCCGCTTCCACGACGGCATGGCCCCCGGCCGCGGCCTCCACGCAGGCGATCCGCCCGGCCCGGTCACCGATCGTGTAGGCGAACCCGCCGGCGGAAGGGTTGGTCCGCAGGTAGTCGACGGCCGCATCGACCGTTCTGGCCGATCGCTGCAGCCCGCGGCCCACGAAGTGCCGGCCCGCTCCGTCGCCGGGCGAGGCGACCGGCAGGTGATCGATGCTCCACACCAGCCCGTCCGCGGTCACGGCAAACGCGTTGCTCGGCAGGAAGCCCGGATACCAGAAGGCGGTGACGGACGGCAGGCCGTCCAGAGCCAGCGTGAGCAGGGCGCACTGCCCGACGTTTTCTGGCGCGCCGTCCTCGTTATGGCCAATGACGGAGCGTTCTCGCCGCCACGCCAGGTCGCTGCACCCGATGCCGCCGGCCACCTGGCCGAGGTCACCACGGAAGTTCAGCAGGGCCAGATTCTCGAACGGCACCGCCGCCCCTTCGGCGAACGCGGCTAGTTCCGCCCAGACCTCGGGGAAACCCAGCTCGCTGGCCTGCCGGACGCTGCTGAGGCTTGTGCTTCCCGGCGGGCTTGAAACGTGCTCGCGAAGCCTAGCCAGCAGCGGCCACGTCCCGGTGAGCGCGGCGATCTCGTCGCGTGTGTGTTCGCCGAGCGCCCGGAACGCCTCGCGATCCGGTCCGTGCAGCACGATCCAGCGCAGCCCACCGAGCTTGTGCTCGTCGAGCGAGACGTTCATTCTGGCTCCCCGGTTGATGCCTGCGTGAATAACGTACGCTTTCCTGCGGGCCGGATGGTCAGGCAGGCACACGGGGTATGCCTCCAGCGGGGACAGCCGGTACTCACCTCTGCGGCCGCGGCAGGCGCGTAGGGTAACCAGCGTCAGCATCACGATCGGGCGTACAGGGAACAGATCTTCGCGATGGCGATGGCGATGGCGGGCGGCTCGGCCGACTCCTACGATCTCGACGCGCTCGCGATCAGCGACAGGTTCCGGCTGTTCAACTTCACCCGCCGCGACGACTACCTCGCGTACTTGTGGGTGCTGCGCGCGATGGACCGGCTCCGCGGGATGCACGTGGCGCCGTCCCACACCGACGACGTGACGGCCGCGCTGGCCGAGCTGGCGGCCGCGCACGACGGCGTCCCGCCGAGCGTGGGCAACCTGCGGGAGCGGCTAGACAACCTATCCGACGACGGGCTGCTGCACCGGCTGGAGGATGCGTCACGGGCCGGGAACCTGGCCCGGTACCGGAACCGGCAGTCGGTCTATCAGTTCACCGAACTCGGGTACCGCGCGTATACGGCGGTCGAGGGCGTGCTCGCCGCGCGGCTGCAGGACGCGAACCTGTCCCGGCTCGCGTTCTCCGACATCGTGCGGGATCTGCGCGGCCTGGCGGAGGCGAATCGCGACGGTGACGGCGACGAGATCGTGCGCCGGCTGACCAGCCTCGACCGGGTGACCGAGGACATGGCACGCCGGTCCGCCCGGTTTCACCTGACGCTCGGCGACATCACCCGCTCGACGGATGCGTCGCCGGAGATGTTCCTGCGCTACAAGCACGCGCTGATGGCGCACATGAGCGACTTCATGGCTGAACTCGACCGGTACCTGCCACGTCTGGCCCAGGCGGTCGAGCAGGTCGAGGCGACCGGCCTCGGGACACTGCTGAACCGTGCGGCCGAGGCCGATGACCGGCCGCTGATGCGCCGTGACGAGGTGCTCGATGACTGGCGGCGCCGGTGGGCGGGGATCCGCGCGTGGTTCGTAGCCGAGGCGGGCGGGCATTCGCGCACCGCCGAGCTGGCGATGGCGACCCGGGCCGGCGTCTCCAGCGTGATCGCCCTGCTGCGCCAGATCACCGAGTCGCAGCGCGGCGGGGTCAACCGCTCCACCCAGCTCAAGCGGCTCGCGCAGTGGGTCTTCGATGTCGCGGACGAGGATGCCGCTCATGCGCTGATGTCGGCCGCGTTCAACCTGCGGCTGGCCCGGCACGCCGGCGGCGTACACGACGACAGCGACCTGATCTCGCCCCGTCTGTCCTGGATGGATGCTCCGGGCGTGGAGGTCGCGATGACGCTGTTCCGCCGCGGCAAGGCGCCCAGCCCGGGCCTCCCGCAACGCCTGGCGGCCCAGGCCGGAGTCCGGTCCGAACTGCGCCGGCGCCAGGCCGAACAACGTGCGGCGGAGCGGGAGGCCGCGCAGCACCTGCTCGGCTCGGGAGCGGGTGACCTGGTGCTTGACGAGGCCGAGACCCGGGTGCTGCTGAAGCTGCTGACCCGGGCGCTCGAGGCGAGGTCCGTGGTGGCCGGGCGGATCGCCGGCGGGACGGGCGGGAACGACGTGATGACCCTCCGGCTGGTGCCTTCGGCGACCGGCAGTGCCGTGCGCACGACGCACGGCGTCCTGCACCTGCCCGGACTCAGCCTGGAAATCGCGCCAGCACGGGGACCAGCCGGGGTGCCGGCCCGGGGTCGGCCGGCGGTGGCTGGTGGCTGAGCTGCGGGCCGCCGACGGGGTCGCGCCGAGCGATCTCGGCTCGTATCAGTACGCCGTCCGGCTGGTGCTGACGAACGATCTCATCACCGCGGCGCGTCCCCGGGCCGGCGCGCTCGCTTCGGTGCTGCGCTGGGCGGACCTGATCGCCAGGGACTTCGCCGAACTGCTCGGGTACACGCTGATCGCGACCGCGCACCAGGTGCGGCTGCTGCGGCGGCTCGACACGTTCGACGCGACGCAGCGTTCGGTCTTCACGGCCAGGAGCGGCAGGCAATTCGATCGACGGCGGCTGTCCTACCTGTGCCTGGTGCTCGCCGTCTTCCAGCGGTCCAGGATCGAGATCAGCCTCGCGGATCTGGTCCGCGCCTTCGCCCCGGCGGCCAACGCGATCGACGGTCTCGGCTTCGATGCCACCATCACCGAGCACAAGCGTGCCGTCGTCGACGTCCTGGACTGGCTCACCGAGCATGACGCGCTGCGCCTCTCCGACGGCTCCGCGGAGAACTGGGCGCACGACAGCGAACGCGGCGACGCCCTCTACGACATCGACCATGACGTGTGCGCCGCGCTGTTCCGGCCCGCGCGCCCGATCCAGCAACTTGGCGGTGCCGCCGGGCTGCTCGACGTCCCCGACATCAGCAGCCGACGGTCCGCACAGCGGGAGGCCCACGCGCGGCGGGCCCGCCGCCTGCTGGTCGAGCACCCCGTGCTTTACTACGCGACCCTCGATGCCGAGACCACCGCCGCGCTGCGGGGCACCGAGCTGGCCGACAACCTCGCCAGGCTCACCGGGCTCGTGGTGGAGCGGCGGGCCGAGGGCGTGATGCTCGTCGATCCCACCGGCCGGTTCACCGATCAGCCGTTCCCCGGCCGCGGCGGCACGGTCAACCGGACCGCCGGGCTGCTGCTGGCGAAGATCGCGGACGTTCTGGAAGATCCCGACGACGGGCCGTTGCTGACGCGGATCCCCGTTCCCTCTGCCGCCGATGACCTGCGTGATCTGCTGGAACGCATCGACACAGGGGTGCCAGGCGGCCTGGCAGATCATGACGTGGCGGCCCCGTCTAGCGGCGGAGGCGACCCGCTCGAGGTGCCTTTCATCGACCAGACCCGGCTGGAGCGTATGCTCGGTGAACTGTACGAGCACTTCGGTCCGGCCTCGTTCACCGTGCAGTGGCAATACGACCGGCGCGGGCTGCTCCATGCCGCGACCAAGCTCCTGGATGATCTGCGACTTCTCCGGCGGATGCCAGGCGGCGTGGCGGTCCTGCCCGCTGCCGCGCGCTACCGCAACATCACCGCGGCGCTGCCAGCAGGAGCCCGTCGCGAAGGCCAGGGCATGTTCGACTTCTCCGGGCAGACGACGGAGGGACCCCCATGACCGAGACCCGGTTCAAGCCGGTCCGCGCCGGGATCATCAACCTGTGGGATTACTACGACGAGGAGTTCGCCTTCGCCGACGGCCGGCTCGCGCTGCGCGGCCACAACGGCTCTGGCAAGACCAAGGCCCTCGAGGTCCTCTTCCCGTTCGTGCTCGACGGCAGCCTGGACGCCCGCCGCCTCGACCCGTTTAGCGGCGAGAACCGCACCATGAAGGCGAACCTGCTCTACCGAGGGCAGGATTCCGAGCATGGCTACGTGTGGCTGGAGTTCGCACGGCCAGGCGAGACCGTCACCTTGGTAATCGGCCTGTCCGTGCACAAGAACATGGAACGTCCCCGCCCGTCGTTCTACGTCACCGGCAAGCGCATGGGGATCGACTTCGGGCTGCTGTCCGCCGATTCCCGGCCGCTGACGGCCAAGCAGCTGACCACGATCCTAGGGCGCGACGCGCATTACGGCGATAAGCGGGGCGCGTACACCGATGCCGTGGACGCGCGGCTGTTCGGTCTCGGCCGGGAACGGTACGCCCAGCTGCTCGACCTGCTGATCGCGCTGCGCCGCCCGCTGCTGGCGAAGGACCTGGACCCGGGCAAGGTCTCGGATACGCTGACCGCGGGCTTGAGCCCGGTCGATGACGAGCTCGTCACGCAGGCAGCCAGGGACTTCGAGAACCTGGCCGCCGTCCAGAAGCAATATGACGACCTCGCCGCCGCGGACGCGGCCGTGCGCGCCTTTCTCGACCAGTACGTCTCCTACCTTCGCCTCCACACGCGGCATGAGCTTGATCAGGTCGCCGCCCGGATGGCGGCGGCGGCGGATCATCTTAGGGCGATCGGCAACGCCGTGCGGCAGGTCTCCCGGTCAGGCGCGGAGGAACAGCGCTGGCGGGAAGCGGAAGCCGGCGCGAAGACCAGCACCGAGACATGCCAGGCCCGCCTGTTCGCGCTGAAGAACCGAGACGGGTACAAGGACCACGAGAAGCTCGCGCTCCGGCGCGGCCAGCTGGAGAAGGAGAAACGGGACCTGGCGGCCGAGCAGGCCCGGCTGGCCCGCGCTCGCGCCAATGTGTCAGACCTGTCGGTCGAGGCGGCTCGCGTGGCGGACCGGCTAGCCGAGGTCGGCCGGGCGGTCGACCGGCATGCGCGCCTTCTCGCCGAGACCGCCGACAGCTCCGGCATCAGCCGCGACGGTTCACCTGCTGATACTGGTGAGGACCTGCCGGTCACGGCGAAGGCGCGGGCCGCGGCCCGCCGCGATGACATCCGGGAAGTCCGCGCCCATCTCGCCCACGTCCGCGACGCGGAGCGGGACCGGGTCGGCGCGGAGAGCTCGCTCGGCACGGCGCGGCAGTTGACGGAGGCCTGCGAGACGTCCTGCCGCGAGGCCGATGACCGGCTGGCCGTTGCCCGCGTGGACCTGTCCGGGAAGCTGGAAGCCTGGGCGGGCCGGTGGACCGGCGACGAACCGTACACCGCGGTCACCGCCGACCAGGCTGAACTGCTCCTGGCGGGGCTGGACGGGATCGGTGAACCGGACGCGCCGAGCCTGACAGAATTGTTCGGTACGCTGACCGCCGAGCGCGGGCATGCCCTGACCGCCCGGCGCGAGCGGCTCAGGACGCGCGGGGCGGACCTCGCCGACGCTGCGGCGCGGCTGACCGAGGAGCGGGCAACCGTAGCGGGCGAGCGTGACGACGGGCCGCCGGCTTCCGATCTCCGGCCTGCCCATCGGGCCGAACGAGCCGGGGCACCGCTCTGGCAGCTGGCGGATTTCAGTCCTGGGGTGGACGCCGGCACCGCCGCTGCGATCGAAGGCGCGCTGTACGGGGCCGGCCTGCTGACCGCCTGGGTTCATCCTGATCCGGCGCTGACGATGACAGCGGTCGATGCGGCCGAGGCCGACGGCTACCTGGTCGCGCTGCCGCCCGCGGCACGGCCGACGGGACGGACGCTCGCCGACGTCCTCGTCCCCGAGCAGCAGGACATGGTCGCGCCAGTCCTGGTCGAAGCGGTGCTCGCGTCGATCGCCCTGTCTGATTCGATCCAGTCCGGTGCCGGTGCTGTTCCCGTCGTTACCACGCGGGCCCAGTTCAGCTATGGTCCGCATCTCGGCGCGCGGCCTAAGCCTGCCCCCGAGTTCATCGGAGCGACCAACCGGGCCGCCAGGCGCCGCCTTCGCCTGGCCGAGCTCGACCGCCAGGTCGCCGAGGTCAAGCGGCAGCGAGATGAGCTCGCGGCGGAACTCGGCTTCGCCGACGAGGCGTTGGAGAACCTGGAGATCGCACGGCGCGAACTGCCGAGGACAGCGCCGGTTCTTAATGCGCTGCAGAAGGTGGGCGAGGCCGCGGCCCGCCTGTCAGCGGCCAGCGGCCGGCTAGAGGAAGCAAAGACGGTCCTCGACGCCAGGATCGCGGAACTCGACGCGCGGACCCGGCGGTTGCGCCGGACCGCGGCCGACCGGGACATGCCGGTCAGCCCGGACGAGGTCAGCGTCGTGGAGCGTGCCGTGGCCGAGTTCGAGCGCGCGGCGGAAGATCTCGCCCGCGCCCGCCGCGACGCGTCCGACCTCGGTGAGGACCTGAAGGGACGGCGCGGCCGCATCGATCGCCTCAGCGGCGAGAACGACGAAGCCGCCGAGCTGCTCGGGGAAAGGCAGGACACTTACCTGGCCAGTGACGAGGAACTTCGCGTCCTCGAGCAGGCCAGCGGAGCGGAGTACGAGCAGATCAGCGCCGAGATATCCGGGACCGAGGTAGCCCTGCGTGCGGCGAAGGCGGAGCAGAAGACCGCCGGCGGTAACGCCGCGGCGGAACACGACAAGCTGGTGGCCGCGCGGCGAGATCTGCAGCTTTCTCGCGAGGCGCTGATCGTAGCGGTTTCCGAGCTGTTCGCCCAGGCAGCCGTGTTCGCGCCGTACGCCCACAGCGACCTGCGCCCGCTGCTCGACGTCACGAAAACCGCGCCCTGGCCTGCCGCCAGCCAATGGCCCGATGCGGAGCAGGCGGCCGCTGCCCTCGCCGATCCCGACGAGGCAGATCCCACTGACGCCATCCGCGCGATACTGCCCGCCGGCGTCACCGCGCTCCTCGATGCATACACCGCCGTGACCAGGGGCGGGCGCGCCATCACCGACGGTGTGCTCAAGAACGCCGTGGACCGGATGTGGGGCGCTTACCGGGAATTCGAGAACGCGCTCAAGGCGGGCGAGGACGGGTACCAGGCCGACCTGACCGGGAACGCGCCCTTCATCGTCGAGGTCGCCACCAGCGAGGGGCGCAAGTCCGCCGCCGCCTTCGCCCGCAAGATCGCGGAGGACGTGGAGAACCAGGGCGTCCTGCTGGAAGAGCGCGAGCGGACGGTGCTGGAGGATTCGCTGCTCACCGCGCTCGCCCAGCAGATCCACTCCCGGGTGCTTGCGGCGAAGGATCTGGTCGCCGCGATGGATGCCGACACCCGCTCCAAGCCGATGTCCTCGGGCATGGCGATCGGAATCAGCTGGGTCCGTTCGGACAAGCGCACCGAGCAGCAGGCCGCCGTGTCGCGCATGCTCGACCGTGACGCCGCGGGCCTGGGTCCCGACGGGCTGGCCGAGCTGCGCGGGCTGCTCCGCGCGATGATCCATGACTATCGTGCGAGCAATCCGCGCGACACCTACCGGGAAGTTCTCGCCGCGGTACTCGACTACCGGTCCTGGCACGCCTTCGAACTCCAGCTGCTCTCCCCCGGCAGTCCCCCGCAGCGGCTCACCAGGAAGAAGCATTCCGAGATGTCCGGCGGGGAGAAATCCGCCGCGATCCACATGCCGCTGTTCGCCGCCGCCAACGCGCTGTATTCGTCCTCGAAGCCGACGTGCCCGCGCATGGTCGCGCTGGATGAGGCGTTCGCGGGGATCGATGACAAGTTCAAGCCCGAACTGCTGGGGCTGACGGTCAAATTCGACCTCGACTTGTTCATGACCGGGCACGACCTGTGGGTCAACTATCCGACCGTTCCGTTGATCGCGCATTACGACATCCAGCACGACAAGGCCACGCACGCGCTGTCGACGCTGCTTGTCCTCTGGGACGGTGAGCAGCTCATTGACGCCGACGCCGGATACGCGGGCAACGAGGATCTCGCCGCCGAACTGCTCGGCTTCCGACCCACCCGGCACGTCCCCGCCGAGGCCGGCGGCACGCTCGTGATCGCCGCCGAGGAGGACCTCGATGAGGACACCGACGCGGGCGACACGGAATGAGCGCGCCGGATCCGGGCCTTGACCGGTACCGCGGCCCCGAGTACCGGAGGCTCCTGGCCGCGGCCCGCAGGTCCCTGGAGCGAACCGGCGGCCAGCAGACCGGCCGGATCAGCATCGCCGACCCGGACGACGGCGAACGCAAGGCAATTATCGGGATCACCGGCGTCCACCAGCCCGCGGGCACCAAACGCATGACCGTGCCGCTGGCCGAACTCGATGCCGCCCTGAGCCGGGCGACCGGCCTCGGCCTGCCGGGCGTACTGGCCGCTCTCGGCGAGCCCCTGCGCAACCGGCCCGCCGAGACCGCTCTGCTGGCTGACGCGCGCGCTGGCCTGATCGCGGTGGCCGAGGGCAGCCTGCTGAACGAGTCCTGTCCCTGGTACCGCACCTGGCTGGCCGATCTGACCAGGGATGGCACCATCACGCGCCTGGCCAAGCAGGACGATGCGAGGGCGCTAGGTGACGCGGTCCGGGTCCTGGAATACCTCGCGGCCAGGCCGGCTCATGCCCAGCCGGTCGCCCTGCCCGCGCTCGCCGCCCGCATCACGGGCGACACGAAGGCCCTGAATCACGGCAGCACGCTCGCCACCCTGATCATGCGGGCGCTGGCCCTGCGCGAGGGCGTGGCCCGCCCGGCCTCCGCTGTGCTGCGGCGCGAACTGTGGGACCTTTCCGACGTCATCGTCGATGACCTGGCCAGCCGGGTACTCGTCCTCAACCTTCCCGCGCAGGGAGCCGGCCTGGCCGAATGGCTGACCGGCGCGGCCCGTTACGGCACCCCGTTCCAGGTGACGCTGCACCAGCTCGACGCCCACCCGATCCGGCTTTCTTCCTCCCGGATTTTCGCCTGCGAGAATCCGGCCGTGCTCCGGCGGGCCTGCGCGGAACTCGGCCCCGCGTGCCCTCCGCTCATCTGCGCGGAAGGCCAGCCCTCCACGGCGTTTCACAAGCTGGTCCGGATCGCCGTAGCCTCGGGCGGCGAACTGGCGTACCACGGCGACTTCGACTGGCCCGGTGTTGCCATTACGGCCAAGGTCATCGACCGCCACGGCGCCCGGCCCTGGCGGATGACCGCGGGCGACTACCTGTCGGGTGTCACGGCCGGGGATACGGCGGTAGCTCTCAAGGGCGATCCGGTGCCGACCCCATGGGAACCCGAGTTGCGCGAGACGATGCACGTGACCGGACGAGCCATCTACGAAGAGACCGTAGCCGACCAGCTCCTGGCGGACCTCTCGGACGGCTGATTCGGCGGCAGGCAGAGGCGGGTCGGAGCGGAGCCTGACTGGAACTCCTCCTGCACCGACAGCCAGTCGTAACCAAGAACCCTTACGAATCTGACGTGGTTGCACATGCTGAATTCAGCATGTGCCTGGACTCCCGTCGACGGCCTCACGAGGGCGAACTTGCAGGTAGGTTCGGTAGTGACTGTGACCCCGGCCCCGAGGAGCGCATGCCATGACGCTCGCGATTGAGGCGGTGGGCCTGGTCAAGCGGTTCGGGAAGACGCTGGCGGTGGACGGCGTCGGCCTGGCGGTCCGGCCGGGCATGGTGCTGGGCCTGCTGGGGCCGAACGGGGCGGGGAAGACCACCGTGGTCCGGATGCTGGCTACGTTGCTGCGGCCCGATGCGGGTTACGCCCGGGTCTGCGGCGCGGACATCATCGCCCAGGCCGACCGGGTCCGTGAGCTGATCGGGCTGACCGGCCAGTACGCGGCGGTCGATGAGGATCTGACGGGTTTTGAGAACCTGCTGCTGATCGGGCGGCTGCTGGAGGTGCCCAAGGCGGAGGCGAAGCGGCGGTCGGGTGAGCTGCTGGAGCGGTTCGGCCTGGCCGACGCCGCCGGTCGCTCGGTCAAGACCTACTCCGGTGGCATGCGGCGCCGGCTCGACCTGGCTGCGAGCCTGGTCCAGCGGCCTGCGGTGCTGTTCCTGGACGAGCCGACCACCGGCCTGGATCCGCGCAGCCGGGGTGAGGTGTGGGCGATGATCAGGGCGCTGGTCGCCGAGGGCACGACGGTGCTGCTGACCACGCAGTACCTGGACGAGGCTGACCGGCTGGCCAGTGAGATCGCGGTCATCGACCACGGCCGGGTGATCGCGACCGGCACCGCCGCCGAGCTGAAGGCCAAAATCGGCCGGCAGACTCTCGACGTGCGCCCGGCCGATCCGTCGGACCTGACGCGGGTCGCCGGGATCGTCGCCGCTGCCGTGGGCCGCGCTCCAATCAGGACGGATGAGGATCCGGGCCTGCTGTCGGTCCCCGTCGATGACGCCCAGGCACTGCCGGCCGTGGTCAGCAGCCTGCAGGCCGAGCGGATCGAGGTCACCGAGCTCGCGCTGCGGCTGGCCAGCCTGGACGAGGTCTTCATGGCGCTCACCGGGCATGCCGCCGAGGAAGGCGCCCGATGACGGCCAGCACCGCGACCGGGCCGGGCCGGGCTCGGAGCATGACGCCGGCCCGCGCGCTGCGGCACGCGCTGACGCTGGCGTGGCGGTCGCTGGTGCGAATCAGGCGCAACCCGGAGCAGTTGCTTGACGTCACGCTGCAGCCGATCGTCTTCGTGACGCTGTTCGTGTTCTTGTTCGGCGGCGCAATCAAGGGCGAGAGCAGGCACACCTACCTGGAGTACGTGCTGCCCGGCATCATGGTGATGACGGTGGTGTTCGCGAGCATGGGTACCGGCATCGGCCTGAACACCGACGTCACCAAGGGCATCTTCGACCGGTTCCGGAGCCTGCCGATCTCCCGGTCGGCCCCGCTGACCGGAACGATCATGGGAGATTTCGTCCGCTACCTCGTCTCGATCGCGATGGTCTTCGGGTACGGGTCGCTACTGGGATTCCGGATCGCCACCAATCCGATGTCCGCGCTCGGCGCGGTCGGACTGATGTTCGTCTTCGGCTTTGCCGTCGGCTGGATCTGGGTGCTCCTTGGCCTGTACGTGAAGTCCCCGCAGAGCCTGCAGGGATTCGGGTTCATCGTCATGTTCCCGCTCGCGTTCGGGAGCAACGTGTTCATCCAGACCAGCACCCTGCCCGGCTGGCTGCAAGCCTGGGTGAGGGTCAACCCGGTGACCGCGCTCGCCAGCGCCAGTCGCGGCCTGTTGCTGGGCGGACCGGTCGCAACCCCGGCGTGGCACTCCATCGCCTGGAGCATCGCGATCACCGTCGTCTTCGCGCCGCTGGCCGTGCGCCGGTACCGCCACATCGGCTAGCCGGGACTTCTACATCGGCGCGTGCCGCGACCTTCAGCCCCGATCAGGGCTTTCCAAATGGCGGGGCAGCGGCCAGTCGGTCATGATTGGCGGCATGGGAACTTCGGCAGACGCCGGTGACGCGCCGCTCGTGCCGGGACACACACCGTACCTGCCTGAGCCGACGGGTCCATGCCCGGTCGGTACCACGTCCTTGCACCTGAAAGATCTCTCCCGTCCTGATCCCTGGGCCGCGGGGGTGAACGCACGAGAGCTGATGGTCTCACTCAGGAGCTTGCGCGGCCGTCACCGGGATACGGTACGGCAGCCACCTGACCGGCTGGGACCTCGCGCCGGCGACTGCGGTGATCGGGGTGGGCCAGGGCATGGCGCTGCCGTCACTGATCGGGGCGGCGCTGTGGCGCGTGCCGCCGGAGCGGGCCGGCGCGGCCGCCGGGATACTCACGACCACGCAGCAGTTCGCATCAGCACCCCGGCCATGCCCTCCTCAGATGCTTTCGATCCGCAGCCCCGCATCAGCGGCTTCCGCCACCTTCCGGATGTGCGCGAGGTTCGAGGTCACGACGGCGTCCCCGCGGCGGATGGCGCCTTCCACCACGGCGACATCGACAATATCGTCGTGGCCGGATCTCCCGGCCAGTACGCCGACATCCTTGGCGATTTTCTCGCTCATCGGCTCTATGTCACACATGCGCAGGAAGCGGACCAGGTTCGCCTGGCGGGAACCTCGCCGCCACGCCTCAGCCAGCACCGGGGCGGGGACCGCGGGAATTACCTCCTCTGCGAGGTAGCCCGCGTGCAGCGCCCACATCCGCCTGTTGCTGCGCTCCGCGGCGACAAGAGCGCCCGTATCGTAGGTGACACCGCCCATGGCAATGATCCGGTCACGCGGACCGGCGCTCGGCTGCCGGGACAGGAGCGCGGCCCAGTGAGGAACGTGCTCGCGCGAGTCCGTCGGCCAGCTCGGCCTCGGTCAGCGGACCGTTCTCCCGCTCCCACTCGGCGATCGCCTGCCGTCCCGCCTCGAGCTTGAGCCGGTGTGCCGCCGTCTCCGCCAGCCATGCGCTGAACGTGCTCCCCTCCGCCTTGGCGGCCTGCTCGACGGCCCGGGCCAGATCGGGCGGCAGTGATACTGAACGCTTCTCACGCTGAGCCATCCCATAATGGTAGCACAGCCGGTGTGACAGAAGCCGGAGCCGCCCAGGGTGGCAGCCGCGGGATGCCGTCGGTACATGGTCTATTCTTAGCGACCCAACTCGGCCGACTAGGCGCAATTGCGTGAAGCGTCTCCGCGGAGACGCGCCTGGCGGCCGACGCGGGAGGTCGCTAACGCTCGGGAGGTGGTTCGAGGCCGGTCAGGAGGCGGTCGAGGACTGCGCCCATGGCGTCGCGGGCGGCGGGGCGGTCGTCGGCGCGGGCTATGTAGAGGCTGGACTCGGAGATCATCGCGATCAGTAGGCGGGTGAGCGGCTGGATCGGCACCGGCACGATGCGGCCCTGCTGGACAGCGCGGGACAGCCATTCGGCCAGCAGGTTCGAGCCGTGCCGGGCCACCAGATCGTCCCAGGCTTCGTGGCCGAGCACCGCGGGCCCCTCCACCAGGACGATCCGCTGGAAGTCGTCGGTGACGACGCACAGATCGAGGAACGCGCGCAGCCCGTCGCGGACCTCGTCCCAGGCGTCGGCGGGTGGCTGCCCCGGCTGCGTGGCGGCGGGCCGGGAGAGTTCGGCGTCGATGAGGTGCTCCGCGACCTCGCGGGCGATCTGCTCCATCACGGCGCGGAACAGGTCGGTCTTGTCGTGGAAGTGGTGGTAGAGCGCGCCCCGCGTGACGCGGGCGGCGGCCACGATCTCCTCGGTGCCGGTGGCGGCGTAGCCCTGCTCGGTGAACAGCGTGCGCGCCGCGTCGACCAGTGCCTGGCGCGTATCGGCCACGTGCTCGTCTCGACGGGTAGGAGTCACGCATGTATTATCAGACATACAAGCTGTATGTAGCGAACATAAAGTACGTATGAGGCCGAACGTCCGAGACATGCACGGGTCACGGACTGACGCACGAGCTGAACAGGAGTTGACGATGGGCTTGCCGTTGCATCTGTCGATCAAGCTCGGCACGCATCTGATGAAGATGAAGCTGCGCGGGGTGGAAAAGTTCCCCATGATCGTGGAGATCGAGCCGCTGTTCGCGTGCAACCTCAAGTGCGTGGGCTGCGGCAAGATCCAGCATCCGGCTTCTGAGCTCAAGCGGCGGATGCCGGTGGAGCAGGCCGTGGCCGCGGTCGAGGAGTGCGGGGCGCCGATGGTGTCGATCGCGGGCGGCGAGCCGCTGATGCACCCGCAGGTCCACGAGATCGTCAATGAACTGGTCAAACGCCGCAAATTCGTGGTGCTGTGCACCAACGCGGTGCTGCTGCCCAAGCACCTGCACAAGTTCACGCCGTCGAAGAACTTCGCCTGGATGGTGCACATCGACGGGCTGCGCGAGCGGCACGACGAGTCGGTCAGCAAGGGAGGCGTGTTCGACCAGGCCGTCGCCGCCATCAAGCTGGCCAAGGAGGCCGGTTTCCAGGTCTATACGAACAGCACGTTCTTCAACACCGACTCGCCGCAGACGGTGATCGACGTGCTGAATTACCTTAACGACGAGCTAAAGGTCGACCGGATGGAGATCTCGCCCGGTTACGCCTACGAGAAGGCCCCGGGCCAGGACAGGTTCCTCGGCGTGGAGCAGACCCGCGAACTATTCGGCGCCGCCTTCGCGGAGGGGCGCAGGAAGAAGTGGCGGCTGAACCATTCACCGCTGTTCCTGGACTTCCTCGAGGGCAAGAAGGACTTCGCGTGCACGCCGTGGGGCGTTCCCTCTTACTCGCTGTTCGGCTGGCAGCGGCCGTGCTACCTGCTGGCCGACGGCTACGCCAAGACCTACAAGGAGCTGCTCGAGACGACGGAGTGGGAGAAGTTCGGCCGGGGTAAGGACCCGCGCTGCGACAACTGCATGGCGCACTGCGGCTACGAGCCGAGCGCCGTGCTGGCCACCATGAGCTCGCTGCGGGAGAGCATCCGCGCCACCGTGTCCGTCTGATGCTGTCGAGGCACGGCGAGGTTCAAGCACGTTTGAGGGCGTTCACGACGGGCCGCTCAACGCGCGGCAGTAGCGGCAACCGCGCGATCGCGGCTGGCCTCGCTAGCTCGTCAGGCTCTGCCCTTCTACACGCAATTGCGTGAAGCGTTTCCGCGGAAACGTGTCTGACGGTCCTATTCGACCAACTCTTCGAACGGCACAGCGACCTTGAACGGGTAGGTCAGCACCACACCGTGCTCCATGAGGGTTTCCACCCGGTACTGATAGGTGGCGGCGTCGAGGTGGAACTCCCGAGCATCGATGATGTCGCCGTCAATGGACATACGCACTACAAGATAGGCGGGTATCCCGGCGGCGGCATACTGGGCCATCTTGTCTACGAGATCTTCCCGTTCGGTCGACGGCGAGGACACCTCGATCGTCAACAGGACATCTGAGGCCTCCGGCTTGGCGTTCCTATCCTCCTTGCAGCGGTACACCACCACGTCAGGCCGCCGGAACGTGTACTTCGGAAGATGCCAGAGGACTACATCGGTCTCCATCTGGACGCGAGTGCACGGCTCTTTCGGCCGGGCGGCCTCGAATGTGTTCGCCAAGCGACGGGCTACCTGCTGGTGCTGCGGTGTCGGCGATTCACACACGATCACATAACCGTGAACAACCTCGATCCGGCGGGCAACACCTTCCGGGAGCGCGTCATATTCGACTTCGCTCATGGTGTTCGGCAGCCCCATGTCCGGGACGACGCTCATCAGAACTTCTCCTCGCGTTGCGATGCTCCCTCTGCGGCAGTTGCCCGGTCTACCAGCGTAGACCCGGGCTGCATCTCAGGGCTCGCGATAGAGGCCATCGCAGACTGGGCGCTATCGGATCGGCCAGGGACAATGGGCCTTATGGAGGAAACCAGGGGCCGGGCGGCGGTCCCGCTACGGCTGCGGCGGGCCGGGCGGGTGATCGTGCTCGACCCCGAGGACCGGGTGCTGTTGTTCCGGTACGACGACGGGCCCCCTAACGGGAGGCATTGGTGCACGCCGGGCGGCGGGCTGAACGACGGGGAGGATTACCTGGCCGGAGCGCGGCGGGAACTGGCCGAGGAGACCGGCTGGACGGACGTGCCGGTCGGACCCGAAGTGCACGAGCGGACGCTGATCATGGAGTACGCGGACGCGATCGTCCGGCAGCACGAGCGGTTCTTCCTGGGGCGGGTGGAGGTCGCCCGCCGTGGGCTCGGCGAGGTGGCGGACATGCACGTCTCGGACGGGATCGCCGCGTGGCACTGGTGGACGATGGCAGAACTGGACGCCACCGACGAGGCGATCTGGCCCGAGGATCTCGGCGACTTGGTCAGAGCGGCACTCAGCCGCTGAAGTGGCTCAGCCGCCGAAGTCACTCAGCCGAATTGACAGGGCAGGCGCTTGATGCCGTTGACGAAGCTGGACAGCAGCCGGTCCGGCTCACCGGCGGTGATGTCGGGGACGCGGGTGAGCAGTTCGCGCAGCATGACGGTGAGCTCACGGCGGGCCAGGTGGGCGCCCAGGCAGAAATGCCGTCCGGCGGCGCCGTACCCGACGTGCGGGTTCGGCGAGCGGGTGATGTCGAAGCGCTCCGGATCACCGAACACCGCCTCGTCGCGGTTCGCCGAATAGTAGTACAGCACCACCTTGTCGCCCTTGCGGTAGGCCTGCCCGTTCATGGCGTAATCCTGGGTGAGGGTCCGCCGCATGAAGGTAACCGGCGAGGAGTAGCGGACGATCTCCTCGACCGCCCCCTCAATCCGGCCCTCGAGATCGGCCAGGAGCAGGGCGCGCTGGTCGGGGAACTCGGTGAACAGCATCAGCGCGTGCGACAGCGCGGTGCGGGTGGTCTCGTTGCCCGCCACCACCAGCAGGATGAAGAACGAGGCGAGTTCCGCGCCGGTCAGCTGCTCGCCGTCGATGTTCGCGGTCACAAGCGCGGAGACCAGGTCCTCGGCGGGCGCCCCGGCCGGGGAATGGGCATCTGCCTGGGCGCGGTCGGCGGCCAGGCCGGTGACCAGGTTGGCGAGAGCCTGCCCGGCGCCGAGCAGCCGGATCACCGCCTCGTCGGCGTCCTCGCTGAGGAATTCCGGGTCCGCCCCGGACAAGATGATGTTGCTGTTGGCCAGGACCATGTCGTACTGATCGCCGGGAATGCCCATCATGTCGCAGATGATCTTCAGCGGCAGCCGGGCCGCGACGTTCGGCACGAAATCGCACGGCCCGGCGGCCAGCAGGTCATCGACGATCGCGGTGGCCGCGCGGCGCACGTCGTCTTCGAACTTGGCGATCATCCGCGGGGTGAAGGCGCGGGAGACGATCCGGCGCAGCCGGGCGTGCCTGGGGTCGTCCATGTTGATCATCGACCCGAAGTACTCGTTGAACTCGACCGGCAGGTCCGGGATGTTGGTCGCCCCCTGGCCGGAGCAGAATAGGTCGTGGTGCCGGCTCGCCTCCACTACGTCGGCGTGCCGCACCAGGGCGTAGTACCCCGGGCCCGGATCGGAGAACGGGACCTCGGGCTCGGCGAAGAACCGGGGCCGCTCCTCGGCCCGCAGCCGGGCGAAGGCGGCCGCCCGCTCGGCCAGCGGCAGGCCCCAGAACTCGTTGGCCGACAGGTCTATCCCGTCCATTCCGGTAACAGTCATCACCCGGCGCCTTCCACGAGAACCTGTTCCTACTTCACCATGGCGCATCGGGGTCTGGCTAGGGCGGAGGCGGTCGCGGGCGTCAGCGGTCCAGCGCGCTGTCCAGGTTGACGTGCGCTAGGTGCGGATGTCGCGCTGGCAGACTTCTGGCAGGATGCTTGCGACGGTCGCGAAGTCGCTGTCGACATGCAGCACGGTCAGACCGTGGTGTACAGCAGTGGCGCACACAAGCAAATCGATAGGACCCGGCCCCCGGTGCTGTCCCTGTTGGGTGAGCTTGTACTGCGCGTTGTCCACCCAACGCCAGCCGTTCTTGGGAACCGGGGCGGCGCCGCACAGGGTATCGAGTTCACCGGCCAGTTCGTCGCGGTGGGCGGGACCAGTGGCCGAGTACAGGAACTCAACGCGCGTTGGCTCGCATACGCGCAGCGCGCCGGCGGCGATGTGGTCCGCCCACGCAGCCATCACGGCCGGGGCACGCAGCAAGTGCCACAGCCCGGAAGCGTCAAGCAGATAGCCGATCAACCCAGGGCTGCCCTGCGCGCAGCCTTCGACGCGTCGTGAGCCTCGGCCGCACGGTCGAACTCACCCCGGGCGGCCCGCGCGGCCAGCTTTTCGGCTGCCTCCAAGCGCCTAACCCGCTCGGTGTACTCCCGCAGAGCGGTGTTGACGGTGTCCTTCTTGGTGGTAGTGCCCATGAGACGCATCGCCTCGGACAGCGCCTCGTCATCGATGTCAATCTGAGTGACGCTCATGCGACACCTCTCATGTGTGTTATGTACAAGACCATCATACATCATCAACAAACAAGACACGAGGCCGGGAACGCGATACACCAGAAAGCTCCGCGAGCGGGGTGCGAGGAGCGGTATCGTGCGGTATCGTGCGGTCTCGTGCTGGACGGCGAACTGGTCTTCGTACCGGGCGAGACTCCCCGGCGCGGGGTGTTCGCGCTGTGGGGCAAGGGATCGGGATCGGCCAAGCTGGAACTGGTTTTTCCCGGCGGTACTTATGGCATACGCAAGCGCCTGATATCGGCGGAGCTCATCCCGCTGGCCGAGGCTCTTCCGGTGCTGCTCGGCGTCGATCCCGGCGAGCAGGCCGGGCGGCCCAGCGTGCGGGTCTGGGCGGCGGCCGCAACTGCAGGCGTGGGCCTGGTGGCCCGCGGACGCCTCTTGCCAACTGTCGGCGCTGGTGACGTGGACGTCTGGCGGGCCGGGCCACTCGATCCCGCCGACCTTAGCTGGCTGCGTGAACTCGCCGCCGCCTTCCCGCCGACCGCGCATGCCCTGGCGGTTCCCGGCTCGCGCCCGATGCGGCTCCGCTCTCCCGAAGCACTGATCCGGGACCTGTGGGACGCAATCGCCGACTTGATCGCGCGATCCCCCGCCGCGCCCCGGACGACCGCGTTGGCTGCATTCGCCGCCACCGAGCCGACGCAGGTCGCGGACCTCGCCGAATGGCTCGCCGACACCACCGACGGCCTGGCGGCCGGGGCACGCCTCGGCCTGCGGATCGAGGCGGTCCCAGCGGAAGGGCGGGAAGAGCCCGATGGGGCGGAAGGGATTGGGAGGTTCGGCGGGGGCGATGGGGTTGACGGGGCTGACGGGACGGCGCCGGCGTTCCGGCTGGTGCTGCAGTTGCGCAGTAATGCCGATCCGAGCCTTATCGTCGACGCCGCCGCGTTGTGGAGCCAGCCGGAGACGGTGCTCGCCAGGTTCGGCCGACAGGCGGAGACCGATCTGCTGCTGGCGCTGCGGCGCGGCGCGCCGGTCTGGCCGCCGCTCGCCGAGGCATTGCGGCAGGCCAGCCCGTCGGCTGTCGACCTAGACGACGACGAACTCGCCAGCCTGCTCGGCCCGGCCGCCGAAGAGCTAGCGGGGGCTGGCATCGAGGTGCTCTGGCCGTCCAGCCTGCTCGGCGATGGCCTCGAACTGCGGGCTGTCGCCACGCCGGCGCCGGAAAAGCTGACCGAGGCGGGGTTCGGCCTCGCGGCGCTGCTGGACTTCCGCTGGCAGCTCACGCTGGACGGCGCGTTGCTCGACGCCGACGAGGTCGCCGCGCTGGCCGAGGCGAAACGGCCCCTGATCAGGCTGCGCGGCCGCTGGGTCATCCTGGACCCTGCGTTGCTCGGCCGGCTTCGCCGTCCGCCGCAGACACGGATGCGGATGTCCGAGGCTCTCGGTGCCGTGCTCGCGGGCTCGGCGGAGATCGACGGCGAGACCGTCACGATGATCGCGGAGGGCCCGCTGGCCGACCTGGCCGCCCGGGTGGCAGGCATCGCATCCGCCCCGTTGCCCCTCGAGCCGCCGCCCGGCCTCCTGGCGACGCTGCGGCCCTATCAGCAGCGCGGCGTGGCCTGGCTGGCCGGGATGTGTGACGCAGGGCTCGGCGGCTGCCTCGCCGACGACATGGGGCTGGGCAAGACGATCCAGGTGATCGCGCTGCACCTGCACCGCAGGGACGCCAAGGCCGGGCCCACGCTGGTGGCGTGCCCGGCATCACTGCTCGGCACCTGGGAGCACGAGATACGCCGGTTCGCCCCCGGCATCCCGGTACGCCGGTACCACGGGGGCGGGCGGCACCTTCAGGACCTCGCCAGCGACGAGATCGTCCTGGTCACCTACGGCGTGGTGCTGCGTGACTCGGCGCGGCTGGCCGAGGTCGGCTGGGGCATGGTCGTCGCCGACGAGGCGCAGCACGTCAAGAACCCGCTGTCGCGGACCGCGCGCGAGCTGCGGGCACTTCCCGCTCCCGCCAGGATCGCGCTGACCGGAACGCCGGTCGAGAACCGGCTCTCGGAACTGTGGTCGATCCTCGACTGGACAACGCCCGGTCTGCTCGGGCCCCTGGAGGCGTTCACCCGCCGGGTGGCGGTTCCGGTCGAGCGGTACCGCGACCCGGAGGCGACGGCCAGGTTCGCCGCCCTCATCCGGCCATTCCTGCTGCGCCGGAAGAAGACCGACCCGGGCATCGCGCCCGAACTGCCGCGCAAGACCGAGACGGACCTGTTCGTGCCGCTGACCGCCGAGCAGGTCACGCTGTACGAGGCGATGGTCCGAGAGACAATGGAGGCAATCGAGACCGCCGAGGGCATCGAGCGCGCCGGCCTGGTGTTCAAGCTGCTCACCGCGCTGAAGCAAATCTGCAACCACCCGGCCCAGTACCTCAAGCAGCCGGGGCCGCTGGACGGCCGGTCAGGGAAGCTCGCCGCGTTCGACGAGCTGACCGACCTGATCCTGGCCAGCGGTGAATCGATGCTCGTCTTCACCCAGTACACCCAGATGGCCACGTTGTTGCAGCAGCATCTTGACGCTCGCGGGATCGGCTCGCTGTTCCTGCACGGCGGAGTGCCCGTACCACGCCGGGAGGAGATGGTGACCAGGTTCCAGGCCGGTGAGGTGCCAGTGTTCCTGCTGTCGCTCAAGGCCGGGGGCACCGGCCTGACGCTGACCCGCGCCACCCACGTGCTGCACTACGACCGGTGGTGGAACCCGGCGGTGGAGGATCAAGCCACCGACCGGGCGTACCGGATCGGCCAGGACCGCCCGGTGCAGGTGCACCGGCTCATCGCCGAAGGGACGCTGGAAGACCGCATCGCGGCCCTGCTCGAGACCAAGCGCGAACTCGCCAACGCGGTGATCGGCTCGGGCGAGGGCTGGATCGCCCAGCTGTCCGACGCCGAGCTCGCCGAGCTCGTCAGCCTGCGAGCGGCTTCATGAGCGGCGTGAGCGGGACCGACCCAGCGAGCTCCGGGCCGCAGGACTTCGGCCGGACCTGGTGGGGCCGGGCCTGGCTGGAGGCGCTGGAACAGCGGGCGCGGCTGGACCCCGACCGGCTACCCCGCGGCCGGGAGTACGCGCGCTCCGGCGCGGTCGGTGACCTGACCCTCGCGCCGGGCGAGGCGCGGGCCCAGGTACGGGGCCGGAAGACCGAGCCGTACCAGGTCAGGATCCGGGTGCGGCAGTACGCCGCCGATGAATGGGACCGGGTGCTCGAGGCCATCTCCGCCCGGCTCGGTCATGCGGCGGCGCTGCTGGACGGCGAGCTGCCGCCCGAGATCGCCGACGATGCGGCTAGTGCCGGGATTGACCTGCTTCCCGGCGGCGGTGAGGTAGGGCCGCGCTGCAACTGCCCGGACGACGCGGACCCGTGCAAGCACGCGGCGGCCGCCTGTTACCTGATCGCCGGCGCGCTGGACGCTGACCCGTTCGCGGTGTTCCTCCTGCGCGGCCGGACCCGTGATCAGGTGCTGGCCGGGATCCGGGCCCGCAGGCGGGGCATAGCGTCCGGCCGGGCGACCGCGGGCGGAGCTGCGACTGGTGACTGGGTCGGCGGCCGTCCGTCCCCGGCGGCCCGCAGCGGTCCGCCGACTGACGACGAGGGCGTGGACGCCAGGACGGCGTTCCGCACGCCGGTCCCCTGGGTGCCCATCCCCGCCGTGCCGCTGCCGCCGCGGCGGCCCGGGTCTCCGGCGGCGCTTCCTGTGGATCCGCCGCCATGGCGCTCCGGCCTCCGCGAGGACCTGGTTGAGCTGGCCGCGGATGCCGCCAGCCGGGCGTGGGAGCTGGCGGCCGGGCTGTCGGCCGATGCCGGGCTGAACCTCGACCCCGGCGCCGACCTGGCCCGCAGAGCTGCCCGGATCCTGGGTACGCCGACGTTCGCGGCACTCGCTGCGCGGTCCGGAGTTCCCCCGCGTGACCTCGCCCGCCAAGCGCTGGCCTGGCGGCAGGGCGGCATGGCAGGACTCGAGTTGATGCGCGCCGAGTGGGACCCGATCGCGGAAGATGCGGACGTCGCCGGGTTGCTGGATGCGGCTCGGGCCGCGCTGCACGCCAAGACCGGTAGCACGGAGGCGGTCAGGGGCAACCGGATCACCTCGGGACACCTGCAGCTGCGCCTCGGCCGGGACCTGCGCTGGTACCCGTACGCACGATCGGACCAGGACTGGGAACCCAGCGGATCCCCCCAAGCCGATCCGGCGCTGGCCCTGGCGGATCTCTGACACGGCCGGGCGTCATCAGATCGTTCGCAACTGCACCGAGAGCACGCGCCCGTTGAATGGTCCGGTCCCTGGCGGAAGTCGAGGCCGTGCCCTGGGCTTGACCCGGGACCAGTTATAGGTGGGCTCATCGGTTGACTGCCAGAACTAGTGTGCGCGATCGGAGGCAATGGCCCGTACGCTGATCGTGTGGTCCGGCTCGAAGCATGCCTCGTGGACGCCTACGACACCATTGTGAGCTGTGACTTCTCGGTGCTCAGGCGGGAAGTGCCGGCGCTGGCCGGCATCCCAGCGGGCATCTGGGACGAGCAGTACGGCCGGCTCGGCGCCTTTCTGACCGACGGGCGGATGTCGAAGACCGAAGCGTTCGGCCAGATCCTGCGGGCGTCCGGCCGACAGGCGCATCCCGGCCTGGTCGCCGAGATGGTGCGCCGGGACGCCGAACTGCTGATCGCCAACGCGCGCCTGTTCGACGACGTGATCCCGTTCCTGGACAAGCTCCGGGCTCGCGGCATCAAGATCGCGATCGTCAGCAACTGCACCGAGAACACCCGCCCGTTGCTGACCTCGCTCGGGGTGGACGTGCTGGCCGACGCCCTGATCTTGTCGTGTGAGGTGGGCGCGGCCAAGCCGGCGGCGGAGATCTTCCGGTGCGCGCTCGACCGGCTCGGGGTGGCCGCGGAAGCCGCCGTCTTCGTCGATGACCAGCCGGGTTTCTGCGCGGGCAGCGTGGCCGTGGGCATCGGCACGGTCCAGATCGTCCGGGGCGAGATTGACGGGAACGTGCCGGCCGCGGGAACCAGGATGGTTCGGTCGCTGCCGGAAGTCGAGGCCATGTTTTTGGCGTGATCCTGGTCGCGGCGGACGGTTTAGCCAGGTGGGGAAGTGGCTGGGGGGTGCGCCCTAGGCTGGGTGGCATGGAAGATGAACAAATCCGGGTTCATGAAACCCGCAAGCAAGGTGCCCCCTGAGCGCAGGACGCGGAAGCACTCCCGCCAGACCGGGGCCAGCTCCGGGCAGAACACGTTGGACACCGGATGGAAGACGAGGTTGAAGCACCCATCGGCGAAGGCGCTCAGATCCCGCATGTCGCCGAGCACGGTCCTGATGGTCTTGGGGTCCAGGCCGTCCCGGGCGGCCACCTCCTCGTCGCGGCCGAGCTGCCCGGGTGAGTTGTCGAACACGGTCACGTCGGCGCCGGCGGCGGCGGCGGCGAGAACGGGACCCTGCTGCCCGCCGCCGGAGGCCAGACAGGCTCATCTCCGGATCACCTCCGGGACGATCGGGGTGCGCAGGAGGAGGTGCTCCACGTAGGCCTCGGCGCCGCGGTCGCCGAACCACTCGGGCGGTACCAGCGCGGCCACCTCCCGGAGCAGGGCTTCCGTGACCCGCGGGGCCAGCGCGGCGTGCGCCTCGGCCAGCGCTTTCATCACGTAGGTGCAGAGATTGTCCGCCTCGACGATGGCGGGCAGCGACCCGCCCTCGCGCAGCGGGGTCACGTAACGCGTCACCGTGACATGTCGGGTTGTGCACACGCGAGTGTTTAGCCAGTCAGGCTGCTGAAGCGAACACGGGAGCGTGACGGCGCTCGCCGTAGAGGTCTAGACGTAGGTCTGGGGCTCCTGCTTGGGCAGGGTAGCCGGATACTCGTTACCCAGCACATCCCTGATCACGACGGTGCAATTGGGGGTACCGCCCGCCGCCTTGCGCGGCACCGCCTCCACGACCCATCCCGTGATGAATTCGCGTGCGGGCACAGTCGCGTGATTGCGGAGCGGAATGCCGTAGTACTGTCGTTCGCGCCGGTTATGGAGTTCGCGGTCGAGTTCGAGGCGCTCGCCCCCGATGAAGGAGGCGGCCAAGACCGGCAATCCTTCCGGGTCGTAGGTGAACCCGAAACCGGACAGGCGAAGCGTTTCCCCGATGGTGTTGGTGATCTTGACGCGTAGCGCTGCGATCAGGGCGATGTGCTTCCAGTTCTCGAACTTGCTGTCAATGATCGTAACGATAAGCGGGGGTGGTGCCTTGACCTCGTGCTCGCCGTCGGCGATCTCGGTCCACTCGCCTGCCTGGAGTCGGCCCTGCCAGCGGGAGCGGTAGAGTCCAGGCCGAACTTGCGGCGCACCTGGGAAGGTGTACGGGGTGTACTGACGCCAGGAGTCGGTGCCAGTCGATTCCACCGTGCTCCCGGCCGGATCAGTGACAGTGCAGCGGAGCGCGGTGAAGTCTCGTATCGCGCTCCCCGGCGCGGGGACCTGCTTGAGCCTGAACGTCAGCGCTTTGGTGTCCGGGAACTCGCCCGATTCATCGCAGACTGCTTCCCACACGGCCTGGTTCACGACACGCGGGATTGCGGGAGGTGGAGGGTCCGCTGGACTAACGGCAGGCGGCGCGCTGGCTGGCGGCACCTCTCGGCGGAAGTGCAAGACGACGCCGGCGGCGGTGATGACCAAGCCGAGGACCACGAAGGCGAAGCCGAGGTCGAACCAGCTGTTGGCCCAGACGGTCGACGGATTCTTGGTCGGCTCGAACCCCGTGACGGCCATGAAGATGCTGCCCGCGGCTATCAAGGCAGCCCCTCCTGCCCAGGACGATGCCGTGTGCCTGTCTGTCACGAGCGGCAGCCTACCGGTAGCGGGGTATGTCATCTCTTGCATCACGCCGGAATCCCTACTATGTTGCTAGGATTCGTCAAGTGACGCATCGCCGCATGGTTCAAGATCTGTCTTGCTCCGGCTTTGCCCAATGACGAGCACGATTCTTCCGGCTTCTATGTGCCTGAGCACTTCTGGGAGCCTGATGTCCTGGGCCGGGAGAATCACTAGCACATAGGCCGGGGCTTCAGGCTCCGTCATCTCGTGGCCCGGCCATTGCTTGGACTAGCTGATGTTCGGTCATCGGCAGCCACGCGCGCCGGTGAGTCCTGGGCGGTGCCCGGAGCGGCCGGACGGGTTGCCCATCCCGGTCACTGTGGGTGATGCGCGCATGTGCACGTGCGGGGTGTGTGCACGCGCGTTACGTGCAGTCACGCGCGCGTGAGGGTGCACGTGCACGAACCGGTGGTTACTCACGGTTGCCGCCTTGGGGGGGCGATGCGCCATAGCCCGCGTGCGGTCTGGATCACGCGGCCGGCGGCGGACAGTTCGCGGAGCCGGTAGTAGACCCACCGCCGACCCATCCCGGTGGCGGCCATGAGCTCGGAGACGGAGATGCCCTGATCGGGCGCGCGTGACAGCGCGGACTGCAAGATGCTCTCCGGGCCGTCCTCATCGTTTCCGATGTCCTCGGAGTGGGCCGGGCCGGGGGCATCCTGGCCCGAGCCGCCCGGTTCGGTCCTGCCGGGCGGGGCGGTCAGCGCCCGGCGTGAGATGGCGTCCAGGGGCGGCCGGGCGGCTGCGTAGCGCGCAGCCGCGCCGGTCACATCGGCGTCGGTGAGCAGGTAGGCGCGGGCGCGGCGGGGGGTGTCGTGCTCGGGTGACCACAGGAGGAACTTGCCGGGGGCGTTGAGCTTGTGGGCGTGCCAGCCGGCCTTGAGCTTGCCCTGCCCGAGGACCAGGTCCACGTCGCGCTGTTCTTCGACGCGGAAGGAAATGCGGATGTTCATCTGCGAGCGGACCGCGCTGTGTCCCATCACCTTCTGGGTGGGCCGCTGGGTGGCCAGCACGAGGGTTACGGCGGGCGCGCGGCCCAGCCGGGCGATGGTGTCGGTGTGCTTGAGCGCGGCGGGTGCCTGCTCGGCATACTCGTCAACGATGATCACCAGCGCGGGCATCCGCTCGGATGGTTCCCATTCGCGCGCGCCGTGGTCGGCGAGGTGCTGGGCGCGGGCGTACAAGATGGTGACCGCGTCGGCGAGCAGCGCGGCGGCTTGGTCCGGGGTGGTGGCGAGCCGGTCGAGGCACGCGGCCCAGGGCTGGAACTCCATGCCGCGTTTGAGGTCGATGGCCCAGATGACCACGTCGCGGCACGCGGCGAGGTTGGCGATCAGCTCGTTGAGCCCGCCGCTTTTGCCCGAGCCGGTCACGCCGCCCACGATGGCGTGCCGACGCAGGACCAGCACCCGGCACGGTTCGGCGTCCTCGAACGGCCCCAGGTCGATCGGCTCGGTAATGGTGGTGACTGACGGGCCGGGCCACGGGATGGCGTCGGCGTGCGGGTCGCGGTCCAGCACGCGCAGTTCACAGCGGTGGGCGAGGTCATCGGGGTCAGGGTGGACGCGGACGGCGTTGCGGTGGGTGCCCAACCCCGACTCGATCGCGGGGACCTTGGCCATCACGTCGGTGATGGTCTGGCCGCGTGCCAGTCGGAGCCCGGCCCGCCAGCCCCACAGGTCCACTGTGGCGCTCATGATCTGCGAACCGCTCAGCCCGATGTGGCTGGCGATCTCGGGCCAGGTGGCGATGGTGCGTTCCACGCGGACCTTCGCGCGGCGCCGGCGGTTGGCCCACCACGGGACCGCCAGCACCAGGGCACCGATGCCCAGCAGTTGCGGTAGCGGCGGGGCCAGCGGTCCCAGCGCGGCGGCTACTGCGTCCCAGGTTCCGCACGCGGCCACCGTGACGGCCACGTAGAGCCGTTCGAGCCGTCCGGGGAGGCCGAGCTTCGCGCCGAAGGCGGCCAGCACCCACGCGGCGAGACCGGCGATGGCGAGGATGAGCGGCCACCACGGCGACAGCGCGCGGTGCGCGTACCAGCCCAAGCCCGCCACCAGGCAGGCGACGCCGAGGGGCGCGAGTTCGCTGCGGTAGCGCCACGCCCACCGGGCGATGACCACCACGACGAGGTTGGGGAGCGGATTACCGGGGTCGATGACCATCATGGGCTGCATGCCTGCGCGTTGCGCCTGCCGGGCGCGACGGCGCATCTGCCGGTAGCCGGTCATGACGCCCTCCCGTGGCCCTCGGCCGAAATCTGGCGGGCGTTCAGCTCGTCCCGGAGGTAGTACAGGGGGTCGGTCTCATCATCGGCGTGGGCGGCGAGCGTGGCGCGGATCGCGGCGAGCAGGTTCGCCTGGTCCATACGGGTGGCGGCCAGTTCGGCGGTCAGCTGGGCGAGTTCGGCGGACAGGGTCAGGCTGTCGGCAAGCGCGGTGTCCAGATGCCGCCAGAAGTCCGCGAGTACGGGCATCTCGGCGGAGAATCCGGCGATCATGCGCCGTGCGGCCTGGTTGCGTGCGGCGATTTCTGCGAGGTCGATGCGATAATACGGGCGCGGGTTTGCCATGGGCACCACCTCCGTTTCTACGGCTTGTTAAGCCAGCTGACGAGGCTGGACAAGAGGCTGTGGATTTCCGGTGCGGCGGTTGTCGCGGCGAGCAGGAATCCGAAGATGAGGGCGACGATCGCGTGCCACGCGCGCAGCCCCATGTAGCGGTAGGCGACGAACACGAGAATTCCGAAGATGACGACGAGAGGAATGGACACGGTCATTGCGGCATCATTTCTTTCCGGTGCGATAGCGGACAGATATCTTGCTGCTGCGCCATGCCCTGCGGCGATACCAGCGGGCCCGAGCCGAGCATTTACGGCATAGCCGACTCGATTTGTTGCGCCGCGCGCCGCACGGGCAGCGGTGCTCGATAATTACGAGAGGGATTCTGCGCATTAGCTTTCGTCCTCTCCCTTGCTGCGGACGCCGAGTCCCACCACGCGGCGCGTGATGGTGTCGATGCGGCTGCTGGGAGACGCGGTCAGGTCACGGCGGTCTCCCTTGCGGATTCCGGCCACGATGAGCACAAGGAAGGCGACCGAGCCGAGGAGGAGAACGGGAGACGCGGCGAGAATGACGTAAAAGGCGATCATTTTTGGTCACTGCTCCTTGTTCTCGTTTGCGGGGATAGCGACGGCGCGATATTGAACGGGGCCGAACCGGCGCGAGGTCTGGTAGTGGCGGTAAGAGGAGTAGGTCTGGGTCCCGGAGCCGATGCGCGAGGCGATTACATCGATCTCGCGCTGTTTTTCGGCGTCGGAGGCGGAGGGCGGGAAAACGAGCGCATCGGTGTAAGTGGGTGCAGGAACGTCTGGGCTACTTTCCAGGAAGTCGGCAAGCGCGCGAAGCCCGCAGATAAGCGCTTGGCACTCGGTCGCGTTGGCGTAAGTCATACGGCATCAGTCCCTTCGAAACGGCCATGACCGGGGTTGGATTCCAGGTAATCCGCCAGGCCGCGGAGTCCGCCGATAAACGCGGCGCGTTCAGCGGAATCGGAATAGGTCATCGGGCATCACTCTCCATCGTTGACTCGGCGAAATCAGCCTTATTCGGGATGGCTGCTTTCCGTGTCTTCGATTCCACCGGCTATCGGCCCGACTTCCAATGAATCGGCAATGCATTTACGATGCAATTCGGACGGGACGAATAATGCAATTCCCGGCAGAGCATGCAAGCTCAATGCAGCCGCAGTGCAGCCGCAGTGCAGAAGCCCAGCCGAATATGCAGATCGGCACGCCTTGCGGGCGGCGATCAAGCAGGGCGATGATTCACCCGGCTCCGTTTATGGGCGGGTGGCTAGCTCGCTTGCCCCGTAGGCTCTTCCGCGATTCGCGCCGACCAGACTCAGCAGACAGTCAGAACTTAACAGACAGTCCGCATGGTAAGGACAGTGGTGGGAGTAACGACTGAACGCCAAGTTTGATCAGATATGTGCGCTACTAACCGACAGTGATCGGCTAGTCTCAATACTCGTAAGTCGCGGAGCGGGGCCGCATCACGGGAGTTTGGTTCACTGCTAAGGATGCGCATGCAGGTAATCGCATCATGGACCGGCAGCCACGCTGACGCGCTCCGGCAGTCCCTGCGCATGACCAACGAGTCCTTTGCTGAGTACCTTGACGTGGCGGTCCGGACGGTTGCCAACTGGCGCAAGAGGCCAGAGATGATCCCTACGCCTGCGAACCAGCAGCTCCTTGACGCGGGGCTTACGCGCGCCCCGGACCAGGCGAAGGCTCATTTCGCCATGCTGGTCAACCAGTCAGAAAACGGCAAACGGACAGAGCACCCGGAAGACTTCGAGATACCGGGCGCGGGCCTGCTCAAGGCGTCCCCGATGCCAGCACAGAGTTCGGGGACTCTGGGTACCTTGAGTCAGTAAGAAGTCATATCAGGGAAATAATTGCGCTCGATAACCGATTTGGCGGCGCAGATCTCGTCAAGCTATCCACGAGGTTCTTCCGTACTCTTCATGATCACCTTGGCTCGGGAACCTATGATCCCAGGCTGGAGCATGAGCTGAACTCTGCTGCGGGAGAGTTGGCCGAGGTGGTGGGCTGGCTTGCCTACGATGCCGAGGAGCACGACCTCACTCGCAGGATGAACCAGGAGTCGCTGTATTTCGCGCGCCTTGCCGGCGACAGGACAATTGAACTCCTGACTCTTCAGAATTCAAGTATGCATGCCGCTCAGCAGGGACGGCCAAGAGAAGCGCTCCATATAGCGCGCTCAGTCCTGGAAGGAGACTACTGGCTATCCCCGCGACTTAGGGCGCTGTTCCTCACGCGAAGGCCCGTGCACTGGCACAAGGAGGCGACGAGAGCGCCCTTCGCCTTTTCCCCCAGATCCGGAGCCTGTTCTTGGAAGGAGTGAGTGACGGAGATCCCGCATGGGCATGGTGGATTGACGAACGTGAACTCGCCTGGCACGAGGCCATGACTCAGCGCGACCTAGGGCAGGCAAGCCGTTCTATAAGTCACTTCGAGCAATCCGTGATTGCTACGCCGGCAACCGAGATACGGAGCCAGTACCTTCACCGCTCCTATCTCCTGCAATCGCAGGTCGACAACAGCACCTGGAATGAAGCAGAACAAACAATCCGGCAGTTGCTCCCACTCGCGGCGGAAGTCGCGTCAACGCGCACGGTAGTCCTCCTGCGGCGCATTCTTCTCCAGCTAGCAACACGCGACAAAGTTCCCATTACCGTTCAGGAGAGAGCAGCGATGCTGAGTGCCGCGCTTGACGAGGCCCCCGTATAATGAAGAATGACCGCGAGATGGCTGCCTACGCGAACCCGCAGCTTGGGCAGCACTTCCTGGTATCCGCCGATAAGCTCTCGAAACTGGTCGCAGCAGCGGGCATTCGCCCGACAGATGACGTTCTGGAAGTCGGAGCCGGCATCGGCACCGTGGCGAGAGCACTTCCGAAATCCAGAAGCCTTACAGTTGTCGAACTTGATGAACGGCTCGTCGGATTTCTCAGCCAGAACGCACCGCACGCGAAAGCGCTCCATGGTGACGCATTGGAAATAATCCAGAGTTTCTCATTCGACGTGCTTATCGGAAATCTTCCTCATAAGGTCACGGAATCTCTGATTAGGATCATGCCTGGGCTGTCGTTCCGCACTGCTATCCTGTCCGTAGGAGAATCGACTGATCTTAGCCCATTGGATTGCGCATTTTCCTGGTCAGAGGTCACGCGAACCACCGGGGACGATTTCCTTCCGCCGCCACCTAGCGTGTCACGTATCGTGCAGGTGATTCCGCTAACGGGAGGGGCCGCTAGTACGCGCTGATTCCCCTCCCTCTAAAGCGAGAGCCCGCTTGCGGCCGGCAAGCGGGCTTCACCTATGCCCGGCGCGCGGGCGTTCCGATTCGTTTCTATGGTTAGCCCTTGATCCCCGTCGTGAACCGACGCCAGGCGTCGGTACTCACGGTGAGAGCCGATCCCTGACGGTCCTTGGTGTCACGGACCTTGACCAGGCCGGCCGCGTTGGCCACCTCAACGCAGTTGGCCTCTGAGCCTGAGTAGCTGGACTTACGCCATGCGTCGCTCATGTGATCTCATCTCTGACTTTCACGATGTACTTCCTGGACTCGCGGGGCGACAGTGCCGCCGCGCGAATCAAGTTCATGCTAGTCACCAAGCCTGCCACTTGCCCTGACTGCTCAACGATCATGCCGCCCCCCTTACACTCCGTGTACCCGGACGACGGGGCGTCGGCGAAGTCAAAGACCAGGATGGGGCCATCCGTGCCAGGGTGGTCGCTTGCCGAGTAGGGCAGCACCTGAATCAGGATGTCAGGTGAGTCGGCCGCATCGATCAGTCGGCCGAGCTGGGCCTGCATGATCTCCGGTGAGCCGACGACGTGCCGTAGCACCCCCTCATGGATCACGACCCAGTACATCGGACTCCTGGCCTCCCGGGCGAAGATCGCCTGGCGCTCCAGTCGCATGGCGACCCTCCGTTCCAGCTCATCCGAGGTAATGCGCGGCTGCCCGGCCCTGATCACCGACCGCGCGTAGTCCTCGGTCTGCAAGAGCCCCGGCACAACCCGCTGCTCCCACTCGTGAACCTGGGTCGCTCGGGTCTCGGAGTCGACAACCGGAGCGAAGTAGCTGGGCCATGCCTCACGGGCGACTAGCTCCTGGAAGTCCGCGAAGGTGGCCGGGGTGTCGAAGACCTCGTCGCATTTTGCCGCGAACTCGGCCGACGGCGGCTTGTGCTCCTGCTCTATCTGGCTGACGAGCGCGTTGGAGTACCCGAGTTGATCGGCGAGTTCCGCCTGAGACCACCCCTGCTTGGCTCTCCAGCCCCGGAGTTGGTTAGCGAACTTGGACATAGCGGACGCCTTAACCGCGGCCACCGGCTCTTTAACCTTGCGCGCCATCGATTTAACCTTCTGTGCGCAGTGTCTGTACTGTCTGTCCATAGTCGCACACTCTTGCGGTGCGCGTAGTAAACCGCTGGCGTCCCATGTCATCGTTGCCCTACGCCCTGCCGCGCCGGCTCCCTGGGTTCACGGAATGAAAGCGCGGTCGGGCGGTCAGAGCACCCCCGCGCGACACGAGAGCACCCGACATGGACGTAACGGGAAGCACCCCCACGGCAACCGCGCCAAACGTCAGGCCGGCGCTGGCCTGGCGGCGGTCACGTCCGGAATGTGCCCCAATTGCTCACAATCGATACAAGCCCGTCAGCCTCCATACGCCGGAGCGCGGAAACGACCGTGCTACGCGCCACGCCGTATTCACTGGCCAGTTTGGCCACCGAGGGCAGTCTCTCCTGTGGCTGCCATTCATCCGCGTTGATCCGAGCACGTAGCGCGGCCTCAACGCGCCGGCTCGGCAGTTCGGGCGTGCGGTCAGATGGCATTCAGTCATGATCGCAAACACCGTCTGACCTGCGCGGACTGTCTGTAGTGTTTTGACTGTCTGTAGGGTCTGTCTGGCAGTTAGGCAGATCTCAACCGAAAGCTCGCTTACTACGTAAATGTCCCCTGACGGGCGAATACAACCCCGCAGGGACCGGGAGCCATATGGCAGAGGGAGGGTTCAGTGCCCAGGGCGGCGGCGGTCAAGACGATCAGGTTCACCCGCATGTTCTGCGGGTACGCGGATAAGGTCCGGGAGGTACGCCACGAGGTAGCCCGTCACCTGACCGCGTGCGGCTACCCCCGGGTAGATGATGCGGTGCTGATCATCTCGGAATTTTGCGCCAACGCGGTGCTGCACAGCGACTCCCGGGGACAGTTCGTCATCGTGCGAACTGAACTGTTCCCCACCCACCTGCGGGTCGAGGTGGAAGATCTGGGCGGGAAGTGGGCGGCAGGAGATCCTGACGGGACCCACCCGCATGGGCTGATGATCGTGGAAGCGCTCACCGGCATGGGTGAATGGGGGATCGACGGGGACGAGGCTGGCAGGGTCGCGTGGGCACGGCTGGGCACGTGATCCCCTCCGGGCTGGCGGAGCTTGCTGAAGCAGATCACACACGGTGAGCTTGCCCCAGGCGGGCATCTCCCTATTGCCGGCCTGCGGGATAAGCTCTCAGCGCGTGTCATAAAGGTGTCCGTTTGCCGCCTGCATCTGTGTTGAATACGTGCTGAGATCCATGAACCGGATGTCGGGCTAACGCGCTGGATGGTGGCCACCGCCGGTAGAGCCGACGGTTTTACAGTGTTCCGCTCCTATTCACACCATATAGCCGCTGACCTGCGCAAACGCCGCCGTTCAGCATTCGCGGCACCGACGCTGTCCGCTATATGTCCGTGCACACGGGCATCCAGGCGGCCCATCGCACGGACAGCCACGGACACTGTCCGCAGAACCGCCTGACCTGCGCAAACCAGCGGGCAGAACTCTGTGCCCCAAGCGCATCCAGCCAGGACGAACGTGCGCTAGGGCAAGGCAGACGAACCACTCACCGGCGGCGGTTATCGCACCATACCGAGGATATCGGGTTTAGGAATGTTATTCCGGCACAAGTAACCACGATGATCGCGGCACCGGAGCGCCGCTGCTAGCTGCAGAGGTCCGCCCCGAAGAGCTTAAAACCCCCGACACGGCCCCGGCACTATCCGCCGGCACCCGATACCCGTACACCGCTAGCAGATGGCGCACCGCATTACCTGCCAAGCCAGCACGACAGCGACCCTGCCGGCCGAGCTGGTGACCCTGATCGACCTGCCATGTACCCCGGAGGGACCTGGCATCCACCTCCCGTGGACCTGCGCCGCCCCCGGGCGAGCCAGCACCGACACCGACGCATCCGATTCTGAATAGAGGGCGTTGCGAGCTCGTATACTTATGCGCCGGACTGTATGTCACTAACGGTCGCGGCGATCGGCTATATGGACCGCGCCCCGAGGATCCCTCCTGCTTCCGCTTGCTCGCGCGCTGGCCGCCGACCGAGTTGGCCGGCCAGCTCATCGGGTTGCTAGTCAGCCCATCCCTGCTCGCCGGAGGGAAACCGCGGACGTGATGGATTCCGTGCGGCTGGTGGCCGGTCCCGATCCCTTCAGGAGCCCTAGCTCACGGGACCGGGCGACTGCCTGGCTGCGTGAGGACGCCCCCAGCTTGCGGTAGATCGACATCGGCTGCGACTTGATCGTGGTACGGGACAAGAACGTCTCCGCGGCGATCTCCGGGAACGGCAGATGGGTGGACAACCCGGCCCAGGGCAGCCCATGATCCCCGTTCCCGCCCGGGGCGGCCGCGGCTCCACAGCGCCAGGCCAACGGTTCTGCGCTCGCACCGTGAGCGATCACGCTGAGCAGGACGGTGACGGTGATGACCGACACCACGAGGCTGGCCATGGCCGGGCTGAGTTCCCCGAGCTGTTGTCGCCCTCGTCTACCGTCAGCCATCCGACGGGCCTACGGATCGTCTCTTTTCCCCGAAGCCCGGGCCAGTACCCCCTCTGTCCCTGCGCATGGCGTCGCCGGTGGTGACCGGGTGCACGTCATCAAGCACCGGCCCGGCACAGAAGAGTCTTCACGCGATAGCGTCGCTGTCGGCGCCCGGCCGTCAGCGCAGCCATTCCGCGTAGGACCTGGATTCATCCGGGCCGGGTTGCATGCCTCCGGGCAGGGCCTGGGCGAACATCAGCGCGGCGGTGGCCTGGAGTTCGCTGCGGAGCAGGTCGGCGGGGCCGGTCGCCTCGAAGCCCAGGGTCCACCAGTCCTGGCCACGGGTGCGGACCTCGGTGAGTTCCACCTCGCACCGCGGCTCGCCGCCCGGCCCCTGGGCGGGTGCCATGATCGGCCCGCTGGCCCCTGAGAACCGGCTGATGCGCCGCCTCTTGCGTACCGGTCTCCAGCCGGCCGGGTCGCCGCTGTCCTGGCGGGGCGGGCTGAACGGGAAGGACCACTTCTGCCAGGACTGCAGGCGTCCGCGGGCGCGTCCGGCCACCTCGAGGGTTCCCGGGCTGCCGCGGTATGCCTTCACCTCCAGTGTCCCGCCCCCGCGGACCTTCACCGACAGCCCGGGCAACTGCGGATCCAGGAGATAGGTGTCCTCGCGTGACTCGGTCGCTGCCGGGAACCGCCCGAACCATCCGGCCACCGCGGCCTCCAGCTGGCCCGGGAAGATCCAGCGCACCTCCAGGCTGCGGACTGCTTCGGTGACCGGGCTCTGAGGCGGTTCAGCCGTCATCGCCGTATGCTCCTGCCCCGGCCCTGCCGGCCGGGCCTGGGCGCTGCCGCCTCGTGCCTGCCCTGCACCGGGCCAGCCGGGTGCGGCGCGGGCCCTATGGCCGGGCCGGGCTGGGCATGGCCAGCAAAGCGCGGATCAGGCGTACCATCAGTGCTCCGGCCGGGAGGCAGGCGGCCCTTGCCAGGACGGCTGCCAGGAATTCCTCCATCGGCGGTTCCAGCCCAGGGTGGATGGTGCAGGCGGCGGGTAGTCTCGTACATCCAGCAAAAGGCACCCGAATCCGCGCTGAGCTGCAGGCGACAGTCGCCTGGACGGCGAGCAAGCCGCGGCCTTTCCTTCGGAACCTGGTCTGTCATCACCGCAAACCCGCCATCTCGCGCAATGCCGAAGGGCGTCGGCAGTGCGTATGGAGGGAGCGGCGCTGTGCGCCGCCTGCTCCCCGGGGGCGGCCTTACTGCGCCTTCGCCTCCACCGCTGAGATGGCGAAGCCGAGCGCCTCGGTAATGCTGGCCGCCGCCGACACGACCCGGGCCGTTCCGACGATTGGGGCGACGGCCACGAGGACATTCTGCACGTCTTCAAGCGTCACCCCTGCATCAGCCGCCGGGCCGATGTGCGCCAGGTATGACACCGGGCGGGCGTCGACGGCGGCCAGGGCCGCGATCCGAACCAGCAACAGGGCATCCGGCGCCAGGTCGCATCGCTCCAGCGAAGCAGCGGTCATTGCGCCGAGGGTTTCGAGCACGGGCCCATCTTCGGTCTCATCAGGCATGGTCAGACTCCTTGAGTAGCGCTGAATACAATTTCCGGCGGTTGGTCATGACGCACCTCACGGCTTGTAGTTGCTGTAGGCGCCTCCGACCCGGTCGTAGGTGTTTCCCAGCTCGTCCTGGGTGATCTTGGCGGCTCCGTCATCCGGGGTGAGGACCAGGTCCTGGTCGAGCACCACGGCCCGGAACTTCCAGCCCGGCGCGGGCTTCAGGCGGCTGCCGAGGTCTTTGAGGCCGTCGTAGGTCTGGTGGGGGTCGACGATGAGGCTGGCCGACTTCATGCACCACGAATCGCCGTCGGGGTCATCCAGGAGGAAGGCAGGCGAGCCCGTGTTGATTCCGAACTGCGTGTCCCGCTGCACGTTTATGGTCTTGTAGGCGACGCTCTGGTGCTTGCGCATCTGCTTCGGCACGTCGAGCCAGGTCACCCAGCGCGCGTGCAGGCCATTGAAGTTCCGCTCCTTGCCGACCATGACCTCGATCCAGTCCAGGCACCACAGCCTCGGGCCGTTCTTGAAGGCCCTGAGCAGGTCGTACTCCTCCTCCAGGGCATCGACGTCGACCTTGCCGAGGATGTCCTGCGGGCTGGTGTCCCCGGTCCCGGCGGGGTCGTTGAGCCCGATCGTGTTGTAGACCCCGCCGACCAGGTGGCGGGTGAGCACGTGGCCGCCGATCAGGAAGATCTCGGTGTAGCGCTGGCCGCGGACGTCCTTGAAGCGCACGAGCTTCGCGCCTTGGTCATCCGGTGGCACCTTGGCTGATAGCTTCATTTCCTGCTCCTTTTCTAGCGATCTTCCCGGCGTTTCACCGGCGGCAGCTTGTAGGTGCCGTCGAGCACCGCGGCGGCCGGCCAGTAGATCCGGACCGTGAGGCTGAACGGCCCGCTCGCGGGCGCGGGCAGCCAGTTCGCTTCCTTCTTCTCACCCGGTGACGCGGCCTGGATGTAGATATCCAGCGAGCCGTCGTCGTTGTAGGTGAGCGGCATCCACGGGGCCACGTCGTAGCGGTCGATCGCGTTCGGCACGTAGTACCCCTGCGGGTCATACATCGACACCGACCAGGTCGCCCTGGCGGGCGGGGCCTGCCCCTTGCCGAAGCACAGCAGGTAGCGGCGGGCGCCGTCCAGGGGCTTGCCGTCGCCGTCCTTGAACGCGGTCGGGTAGAGCACGTCCTGGCGCCAGATGCCGCCGAGCCCGATCAGCGCGATGCCGGCCCGGGTCTTGTAATCGGTGCCGTAGTCGGCGAAGTTCTCCGGGATGACGAGCCAGCCGTTCTCGGTCTTCAGCTTCGTCAGGGCCTTCTGCAAGATCCCGAACGTGCCCATCGCGCGCTGCAGGCCCTTCGCCGTGCGCGGGCGGGCAGCGGTGATGTCGAAGTCCTTCCCGGGCTCGATGCCGACCGACTTGAGGGTCTTGACCCTCTTGGCGTCGGCGGGGGCGGGGGGGTTGTCCTTCATCAGATGCGCGACCCGGCCGAAGAACGCGCCGGCGCCCATCGCCTGCACGCGCTGAAGAGGCGGAGCCGTGCCGGTCCCGGCGGGCGCGGGAACCTCCGCGGCGGGGGTCCAGGGCGTGCCCCAGGCGCTGAGCGGGGTGAGCGTGTACTGCTTTTGCAGCGCGGTCACCGCCGCGCACTCCTGCGGACCGTCCGCCTGCATCTGGCCGTTGACCCACACGTAGCGCGTCGGGGACCGGTACGTCCCGGTGACGTCGGGGGGCGGCGTGCCCGTCCAGCCGGGGCCGGCGATCAGGAAGTGCGCGGCCGCGGTTCCCGTGGTGCGCTTGCCGATCGAGGCGAAGACGTTGCTCCACATGTCGAACAGCGCGATGACGTAATAGCGGCCCCCGGTGTCCGGCACGGAGAGCACGAGCGGCTCCTCGTCCAGATCGGCCCACGCCACCGCGAACAGCGTGTCAAGCCCGGTTCGCGTCACCGCCCGGAACGAGGCGTCCGGGTAGTGCGTCATCACCGAGAACCGGTTCGGCGGGGCGGTGATCTCCCCGGCAGTGGCAGCCGCCGCCGCTTCCCTCGTGAGGTCCATCATCACCAGCGGGAAACCGTAGACGTAGGCCTTCATGCCACGCAGCCACGGCAGCAGCCACAAGCCGGTCACGGTGCGCGCCTCAGCGGCGGCGGGGTCCACGAACCATCCAGGATCGACGGCGGCGTGTCCTGCGGCCAGTACAGGCGGAGCATCGGGACGAACTTGCCCTCGGGGGCGGGCAGCCAGTTCGCCTCCTTGCCCGGGCCCGGCGACTCGGCCTGGAGATACAGGTCCACCGAGCCGTCGGCGTTCGTGACGAACGTATCCCGCTGGCTCAGGCTGTACCGGTCGATCGGGTTCGGGATGAAGAAGAAGTCCGGGTCATACATCGTCAGCGACCAGAACCCCTTGACCGGCGGCATCTGCCCCTTCTCGAAGTGCATGACGTATCCGTGCTCGGAGCCGTCGTAGTCCTTGCCGTCGGCGTCTTTCTCCGAGAACGGGTACAGCGCATCCTGCGGGAAGTTCAGGCCGGGCCCGATCATGGTGACCATCGCCCGCTGCTCGTAATCCGTGCCGTACTGGCCGGCGTCGCTGGTCCAGTAGAGCCAGCCGTTGACCGGCTTCTTGTCTTTCATCGCGCGGACCAGCTCCAGCAGCGCCAGCTTCGGATCGAGCCTGTGCCCCAGCAACGGCAGCTTGCCGTGGTCGAAGTCCTGCCCGGGCACGATCCCGATCTCCGCCATCAGCCCGACGATCGGGCCGTCCTCCGGCTTGGGCGGGTTGGCCTTCAGCAGCTCCGCGAGGTAGGCGAAGTAGCCGGCCAGGGGAAGGTCGTTGACCTGCTTGCGAACCGTCTTCTCCATGTCGAACGTCTCGTCCACGACCCCCGGCGGCGGCGTGTAGGGCTTGCCGTAGGCGCTGAGAGGAACCGAGGAGAACTGGTCCTGGAGCTCGTGAACGGCCTTATAGTCCTCCGGCGTCCCCTCGCAGTACACACGCCCCAGGATCCACACCAGCGCGGTGGGCGACTGAACCTGCGTCACGCCCTCGGGTAGCGTGCCCGACCAGCCCGGCCCGGTGACGGCGTATTCCTGGGCCTTCCCGCCGGTGGCCCGCGAGCCGGCCACGAAGAACACCTCGTTGAAGCCGCTCAGCATCGGCATGATGTAGAACCGGTCCCCCATGTCGGGGATGCTGAACACCCACGGCCCGGCCGAGAGGTCCAGCCAGGCCATCGTGTACAGGGTGTCCGCATTGGGAGCGGCAGCCCCGTGATCGTCCACCGCCGGGTAAGCCCGCAACTTCACGAGCTGCCCCACCGGAGCATGCGCGTCATCGGGCACCCGCACGTTCGTCTCATGCCTGCGCGTCATGTCCATCGTCACCAGCGGGTAGCCGAACAGGTAAGCCTCCCGGACGATCTTGTGTTTCAGCATGACGACCTCTCTTCAGCAACTCCGGCTGTGACCGCTGAGACGTTGCCATCTCGGCAAGCGGAGCGACGCTACCGGGAATATGTGCGCTGCCGCCCCCGGGAGCGGTTCTCCGCGTCATCGACGTTGCCGCACCGGGCCGTCCTGCGCACCACCCGGGCATCACCCCAGGAGGGGTGATCTGCGGTGAACGTAAGCGTTCTGGGGCGAAGGAAGGCCCGCGGGCTGATCTGACCGGTTCCCGGCATCCGAGAGTTCACCCCGTGTTGGGTGAGGCCCGGGTGATGCCACCGCCTCCCGGGAGGGAAATCGTTCCCCTAAGAGCATCAAATAGGTGGGCGCAAGGTCTGAGCCGCATCATCTGGCGCGAGCGTCGCGCTCTGCCGGGTGGCGCGGCCCGGGACATGGAATCCCCGCCCTGACGGAAGGTCAACGTAATGGCAGACAGGACGCTGGTCCTCGCGATCTTCGAGGACGAGGCAGCCGCAGACAACGCAGCGGCCGCCCTGAAGGACTCCGGGCTCACCTCCACCGACGCCATCGGGGTTCTGGCGGTCGACGCGACCGGAAAGCTGAAGGAGGAGAAGGTCGGCGCCCGGAGCACCGGCAAGGGCGCCGGGATCGGCGCGGCGCTGTTCCTCCTCGGCCCGGCGGGGATCGGTATCGGAATGCTCGGTGGTGCGGCGGGCGGGGCCCTGCACCACAAGGGGCTGGGACTGACCGACGCCGACCGCGAGCGCATCGGCAAGGAGCTCACCAACGGCAAGGCAGCGGTGGGTGTCCTGACGCCCTTCAACGAGTCGTCGATGATCACGGCGAAGCTGGCCGAGCTCGGCGGTGCCTCCGAGGAGCACACCGTCTCAGACGAGGCCCTCAACGCCGGCCAGTAAGCCCACGAGCGGGTCGCGGCGCACGGCCGCCAGCGACGCTGGCCGAGTGGGGCGCCGTAACCATGCCCTGGCGCAAGATCACCCGATGGGCCAGGACGGGGTGATGTTGCGCCAGCGGAGAGCGGCAGGGCCGAGGCAAGAACCGTAAGCCCCGGCCCAATCCCCGCAGGGGGAACTCTAATACGGAGCACGAGCACGCCGCTCCCGTCACCGCCGCCGGCCCGCGCGTCGTCGCCGAGGCAGGCGACTGGACTCTGGTCGGGTACTCAGGTCGGGATCGGCGTGTGGTGGCGGATGAAGCAGCGGATAGACGCCTTGGTTGAGCACCCCGATCCGTGCCGGGGTTCGAACCGGCGGATCGTCCATCGCGTCTGCGTGCGGCACGTCGATCGTGGCGGGCCGGGCGACGTGGGCCGGCCCGACCGGACCGCCTCGCATTCAATGGGAAGGCGGCGCCCGGCACCCGGGACTCCTCGCCTCACCGGTCCGAGCCGAGTGCCGTCGAACGGGAGCTGCGCGGGGGATGGCACGGGACTCCTATGACTGGCCCCGCGAAAACCGGGCGTCACGGCCTTGTACGCCGGGTCCATGGGGTCGTGCGGCTCCCGCCGCCCGTCGATGACCCGCTTTTTCCAGCCGGGCACAGGCCGCCTCCTACCTCGGCGCGTGGGGACTCACCGCCACCCACCTGATCCTCTGGCTCCTCATCGCCATCGGCCTGTTGACCTCCGAGGCGCTCGTCATCGGCGTTTCGCTCCTGTCCTTCGCCGCGACCTGCCTGTTCATCGGGATGGTGATCGCTGCCCACCGCCGGCTCCGGCTCTACCACGGCAGCACCACCCGGCACGCCGCCACGGTGTGGTGGCGGGGCCCCTGGGACCCTGTCGGCCGGCTGATCTGGCTGCCGGTACGACTGCCAGCCGCCTGGCACACGCTCCGCCACCCGACGAGCCCACCCCCGCAACCAGGACCGGGCCGCTGACGATCTAACGGCACGCGCGAGTCGGGGTCACCTGGCGCTGACGCCAGAGTGGATCACCGCTGGCGGTTGAGCTCGAATCAGTTCGGCGTAGGAGGCTTCAGGTTCGTCGGCGGGTCTTGAGCCAGCCTCGCGCCACGGCCGGCCGCTGCCGCGCCTTCGCTGCCTGGCATGGCCCCCCGGGGTGTGTCCATGGTGACGTACGCCCCGCGAACCTGCTGGCCAGCTGGCTCTGGAGCGACATGCCCTCTTCGGTCTCGGTGAGACTGCCCTCGGGTGACCTGGGATGCCGCACTTCCGGGAGCAGGCGCCGCCGGGTTCACCCTGCCGCGGGTGATCGGTAGGTGATGCCCGGGCGGCACCGGCAGCCGATAGTGGGCCTGAGCGCCACCCACGAAAGGCAGGTGAGGTCACGAAACGTCTCGGCGTATACGAGCTCAAGATCCGTGGCGTCGCCAGCGACGTCGTGCGGGCCGAGTTCGATGACGTGGAGCTGTGGGAGGTCCCGGGGGCTACCTGGTTGCGAACTGGCGGGGCCGACATGGCGGCGCTGTACGGGCTGATCAGGCGCATCGAGATGCTCGGGCTGGTCCTGCTGAAGGTGGACGCCGTCGACGCCGGCGAATCAGGCGACCCGGCCCCCTCGTAGCGGCCCGGCCGGGCGGCGGAGGGTCAGCAGCCCGGTCCGCCAGGTGGAGGGAGTCCTAGCATGGACCAGATCACAGACCAGAACCAGCCGGTCAGCCATCCCGTGGTGCTGGCCTGCGCGCCGCGCATCCGGGCAGGGCCGCGGGCGGCAGCCGGGCAGGCGGCCCGTGCCGGGGCCGGGCCGGCGACGCATCACGTGTCCGGGCCGGTGTCGTCGCGCGGCCCGCTGGGATCACGGGGCGGCCCGGCGTTCCCGGCATTGTTCACCGGCCCGGCCGGGGCTGCTCGCCTGTGCATCTCCCGGGGTTGTCCGATGCCCAGGCCGTGGCCGTGCTGATGGCTGCCATGGCGGGGCCGGCGGGTGACCGTCATGTCGAGGCAGGCGGAACCCGGGCTGGATCCGGAGTCGCCGGGGTGGATGGACGGGCTGCGATCTGCTGCCGCCGAGCGCGACGCGGTCCTGGCCCGGCTGCATGGACTGCTGCTGCACGGGGCGCGCCAGGAGGCGGCCCGCAGGATTAGATGGCTGCGCCTGAGCGGTCCTGACCGTGATGACCTGGCCCGGCAAGCGGCCGCTGACGCACTGGAGGCGATCACCGCGCAGCTGGACGGCTTCCGCGGCCAGAGCATGTTCAGGACCTGGGCATCGAAGTTCGCGATGTCTGGGGTGTCGGCGGCGGCTGGCCGCCGTTTCTGGCAGACCAGGACACTGTCCCTGGATCAGGAAGACTGGGACCGGCTTTCCTCCGGCCTCCAGCCAGACGAGCGCGCAGAACGGAACGAGCTGCTCCCGGCGCTGCGCCGGGCCGTCGATGAGGACCTCAGCGGCGAGCAGCGCACAGTGTTCACCGCTGTCACGCTCCACGGCGTGCCCGCCGCCGCGCTGGGATCCAACCGCAACGCGATCTACAAGGCACTATTCGAAGCGCGCCGCATCCTGCGCGCCCGCCTGGCAGCTACCGGGAGAGATCTCGCGCACTGTCCGGGAGCCCCCTGGACCGGTCCGCCCTGGCTGGATGATCTGCTCGCCGCAGACCCGGGGGATGCGGGGTGCGATCTAGCGTTCCACGTACTGGACCGCTACGCCGAAGCTGAGCTCAACGGAACGGGCCCCGAAAGCCGGTTCCCGGGAGTGGCCGCGCACCTGCGCCGCTGCGAAGCCTGCCATCAGGATTACCGGGGGCTGCTGGCCGCCGTAGAAGGGCTGCGCGCCCGGCCCGCTCGCGAGATGACCGTGATGGGGGCTTCTGCTGCCCGGTCAGATCAGCCCGCGGGCTTCGCCCTCGCGGACCGCATCGGCCCTGGAGCTGACGTCTAGCTTGCGGTAGATGCTCTTCATGTGCGACTTGAGCGTGTTGGCAGAGACGAACAGCGCGCCGGCGATTTCGGTGGTGGTGAGCCGGCTCGCCAGCAGCCGGAGCACCTCCAGTTCACGGTCGCTCAGGAGCCCGCCGGGCAGCAGGCCGGCCCGGCCCTTGGATGATGAGGCAGCGGCCGCCTCTGCGCGTACCGACAGCTCATCGACGTAGGGCTTGAGACCGGGACCGGCTGGCAGCGAACGGAGCAACGCGGCGATGCCGGGTCCCTGCTCGATGATGGTGGCCAGGTACCCGTGGGGCTGGGCCAGTTCCAGGGCCGTCCGCAGGTAGCGGTGCGCCCGCGTCAGGTCAGCCGCCTGTGCCGCCAGGCTCCGCAGGACCCCCCATTCCACCCGCTCGCGGATGGTGACGGGCTCGGTTTCCGCCAAGATCTGCCCGGCCTTCGCCCGCTCCCGCCGCAGCACGTGCAGCCGGGCCTGGAGCAGCCGGGACGCGGTGTTGTCTGGCAGCCGCGGGATCAGCCCGCCTGCTTCGGCTGGCGCCAGGGCAACCGCGACGCGGAACTCCTCGAGCGCGAACTGTGCCCGGACCCTGTCATCGGGCGCGGCCAGGGCCAGGCGCGCCTGCGCCAAGGACGCCAGCGCGCCCGCCCGGTCCCCCCGAGCCGTGGCCAGCCGGGCGATCCAGGTGTCGACCATGCCCTGGATGTACGGGCGGCCGTTGATCCGTGCCCCCGCCCGTGCCGCGGCCAGCAGGTCTGCGGCGGGCTCGTGTTCGCGGCGCTCCAGGTGGATCCCCGCTTGGGTCATGCTGGCGAAGATCTGTCCTATCCCGTGCGCCACGGTGTCGTATCCCGCGGCAGCCCTTCCAGCCAGGTCCAGCACCGCGGCGGCCGAGACCAGGTCGCCCTGCAGGAATGCCACCCAGGCCTGGATGACGGGCGCCCGGATCTCGTCCACGAGGGGGACCGACAGGGGTGCGGGTCCGCGGTGGAGGGCGGCGGCCGCAGCCGGGATGTCACCGGCCAGCAAGTGCGCTCCGACTTCCTGCAGGGGCAGTTGCGCGAGCATCGGGAACAGCGGACCCTGCCCGGCCGCGGCGTCGGCCGCCTGGCGGGCCAGCCTGTTGTGCTCCAGCGCGGCCCCGGTGCTGCCCAGGTTGTTGTAGTAGGCCGTCCAGGTGCCGTGCGCCAGGGCGTCCAGGCCCGGTGGCAGGGTTGGGTGAGCCCGGTTCACCTTGGTGAGCCAGCCTTCCGCCTCCCGCTGCCCGGCTGACGCCAGCGGGAGCACGAACTCGAGCAGCTGCCCGGGGCTGGCTTCCGCGGCGGCGTCGCCGAACCTGGCCAGCCACGCCCGGGCGACCGCCCTGGCCTCTTGGGCGTTGGTGAATTCCAGGATGGTGTGCATGGAATCGGCCAGGATTGCGGCGGCCAGCGGCATATCGCCCACCGCCATCGCGTGCCGCATCGCCGCTAGCCGGTCCCCGCGCTCCTGCAGCGCTGCCGCCGCCCGCAGGTGCGCATCCCGGAACTGCGTGCCGCCGAGGGACTTCAGCCGTGCCCGCAGGAACGCCGCGAACATCGGGTGGAGCCGGAACCGTTCCCCGGCCAGGTCGACCTGGTAGATGAACAGGTCGTCCGCGATCACGCGGCCCAGCAGCCCGCGGGCGTCATCCTGGCCGCTGACGGCCTCGCAGAGCTGGGCGTCGAACTCGTCCAGGACGCAGATACTCACCAGGAAGCCGGCCAGTTCGGGGGGCAGCCGGTTCATGACCTCGTTGGCCAGGTAGTCACTCGCCTCCTGTGTCGTCGAGGCGAAGGCGTCGATCACCTCGCGCGGATCACCTCCGGCGCGCATCGCCAGGACGGCCATCTGCACCCCGGCGGGCCAGCCCTCGGTGAGGGAGCGGAGCCGCCGGCCATCGACGGGTTCGCGTCCCAGGCCGGCCAGCTCGAGCAGCTGCTCGACCTCGACCTGGGTGAACGCCAGATCGCCGGCGCGCAGCTCGGTGATCACGCCTGCCAGCCGGAGCCGGGAGGTGGAGAACACCGGGTTGTGCTGGCTGGCCACCAGCAGACGGACATGGCCCGGCAGACGCCGGGCAACACTCGCCAGCGTGCGTTGCGAGGCCTCCGCGAACTGGGCGTCGTCGATGACCACTGCGGCGGGGGCAGGCAGGTCCGCCAGGTCGCGGGCGAGCGCGTCCACGAGCTCCGGGTCATCCCACGAAGGCCGCTCCAGGATCAGCGCCGCGTCACTGCCCACGGCGGGCCACCGCGCAGCCAGGCAGGAAGTGAGCCGGGACCAGAACCGCGCCGGGTCCCCGTCGGATTCATCGCAGGACAGCCAGGCCACCTGCACGCCTGTGGTCGTGGCCCACTCCGCGAGCAGGCTGGTCTTGCCGAAGCCGGAGGGAGCCACCAGCAGCACCAGCGGCTCGGCAGCGGACTCGAGCCTGCGGAGCAGGGCAGCGCGCGGCACCCGGGGCCCGGTGGGCCGGGGCACACCGGGCTGCCGGCTCTGGACGGACACGCCGTCGTCGGTCTCGATGGCATCCCCCTGGGCGCCTGGGTCGCGGCACCCAGCCGTTACCGTCATATTGCCCGGCCAGGCGCCGCCAGGTTCACCCTGCCGCGGGTGATCCCTGGGTGATGCCCAAGCGTCACCCGTAAGCCAGAGTGGGCGTGAGCGTCAGGCATGAAAGAGCAGGTGACGCGACGATAGCGTCGCCACGTAGACGAGGTCAAGGCGGTAGCGCGGGCCTGACGCCGCCGTGGCGCGGAGAGGAGTAGCTATGACGGTGACGGCTGATGGTGTCGTGGCTGGAGGGTCTGCTGCGCGGGTGTCTGGCCGGGGTCCGGCGCGGGCGGCGGCGGAGCAGCTAAGCCGCGCGGACCGGGTGGCCCGCGGCAAGGACGCCCGGACGGCGGCCCCGCTGGAATCCCATGCGGAGTTCACCCCGGCCGGGAACCGGGATCCGGTCGGGCTGCTGCTGGAGCAGGAAAAGACGCGGGTGCCGGAGCTGGTGCCGGTCCGGCACGGGCGGATGCTGGTGTCCCCGTTCACGTTCTACCGGGGGGCGGCGCTGCCGATGGCAGCGGACCTGGCCACCACTCCCACGTCGGGGCTGCGGGTGCAGCTGTGCGGGGATGCCCACCTGTCGAACTTCGGCGCGTTCGCCTCGCCGGAGCGCAACCTGGTCTTCGACGTCAACGACTTCGACGAGACCCTGCCCGGGCCGTTCGAGTGGGACGTCAAGCGGCTGGCCGCGAGCCTGGCCGTGGCCGCACGGGACAACGGGTTCCCCGCCAAGGCCGGCCGCAAGATCGCTGTCGCCGCGGCCGAACGCTACCGCACCGCGATGCGCGAGTTCGCGGACCAGACCTTCCTGGACGTCTGGTACGCGCACCTGGACATCGAGCCGGTCCATCGCCGAGTTCAGGTCCCAGGTCAAGGCCAAGAGGTTCAAGGAAGCCGAGAAGCTGCTGGCCAAGGCGCACACCGCCGACAGCACCAAGGCGCTGGGCAAGCTGACCACCGTGGCCGACGGGCAGCGGCGGATCATCAGCGACCCGCCGATGATCGTCCCGGTCGAAGAAGTCTTCGCCGACGCGCAGGCCGACGCGATCTACCAGCTGCTGCACACCGTGCTGGGCAAGTACCGGCGCACCCTGCAGTCCGACCGGCGGCACCTGCTCGAGCAGTTCACCCTGGTGCAGGCGGCCCGCAAGGTCGTCGGGGTCGGCAGCGTCGGCACCCGCGCCTATGTCCTGCTGATGGACGCCGCCGACGGCGTCGAACCGCTGTTCCTGCAGGCCAAGGAGGCCCAGCCGTCGGTCCTGGCGGAGTACGCCGGGCGCAGCCAGTACAACAACCAGGGCGAGCGCGTCGTCGCCGGGCAGCACCTGCAGCAGGCCCAGAGCGACATCTTCCTCGGCTGGACCCGCGTCCCCAACCCCCTCGACGGGATAGACCGCGACTTCTACGTCCGCCAGCTGAAGGACTGGAAATTCTCCGTGCCGATCGAGCTATTGCTCCCCAAGGGCATGGCGATGTACGCCCGGCTGTGCGGGTGGACCCTGGCCCGGGCGCACGCCCGCTCCGGGGACCGCATCGCGCTGGCCGCCTACCTCGGCGGCTCGGCCAAGTTCGACCAGGCCATCGCCGACTTCGCCGAAACCTACGCCGACCAGAACGAACGCGACTACGCCGCGCTCCAGGCCGCCGTGAAAGAAGGCAAGGTTGAAGCGACCACCGAGATCTAAGACCGGACCCGGGTCCGCCTATCCAGTACGGGAGAATATGGAGGCTGCGCCATGGCAGATGCCACCGCCGATATGGACGCCGATCATGCCGCGTCGCTGGGGCGCCGGTACCTGATCAAGTTCGAGGAAGACACCCTGCGGCCGCGGCCGCTGTGGATCCGGCTGATCATCGAGTTCCTGGGCACCTTCATCCTGGTGACGGTGGCGGCCGGATCCGGGGTGATCAATCATTACGCCGGCGGCGGGCCGATCAGCCGGACCGCCGCGGTGATCGCGCCCGGCGCGGTGGTGATGGCCATGATCTACGCCTGGGGCCCGCTGTCGGGGCTGCACATCAACCCGGCGGTGACCTTCGCCTTCGCCAGCCGCCGGGTGTTCCCGGCCGGCTGGGTGGTGCCGTACTGGGTGGTCCAGTTCGGCGGGGCCATCGGCGCCGCGCTGTTCCTGCAGGCCATGTTCGGTGACGTGAGCGCGGGCGGGAACTACCCGATCAGCAAGCCGGGCGGGGACTGGCGGTCGCTGGTGATGGAAACCGTGCTGACCGCGATCCTGGTCAGCATCATCCTGAACACCGCCACCGGCGGCCGCAGCATCGGCCATAACGCCGCCATCGCGGTCGGCTCCACCGTGGCGCTGCTGGGCCTGTTCGCCAGCCCGATCAGCGGCGCGTCGATGAACCCGGCCCGCACCCTGGGGCCCGATATCGTCGGCAACGACTACACGGGGTGGTGGGTGTATATCGCCGGCCCGGTGATCGGCGCCGCCATCGCCGTCATGATCATCGGAGCCGTCCGGGGACTGCCGGACAAGGAGGAGCGAGAGGCCGCCCAGGGCGGCGCCCTGCCGGTTACCGCCGCCCCCGCCCCGGACGGTCACTGACAGGCAGCTTCCTCCAGGCCGCTGATGAACGGCTCCTTACACCCTCAGCTCCAGCGGGTACTGGTGAAACGCCGCCCGCAGCTGCAGTCACGGCCGTGCCGTGCGCACGAGCCGTCGCAGGCAGTCACGGTCAGGCGGAAGGTCCCCAGGTTCCCAGGTCAGCACGTGTCCGGGCGTGCACCCGACAGACCTCCCGAACTGATAGTGCGGGTTCGATTCTCATCACCCCGTTGCGACGGCATGTGCGCTGGAGGTGCCCGCCGGAGTCGCCTCCAGCCGCCAATCGATGACCCGCTTTTCCCACCCGGGCACAGGCTGCCTCCTACTCGGTGCCTGGGGACTCACCACCACCCACCTCATCCTCCGGCTCCTCATCGCCATCGGCCTCTTGACCTCCGAAGCGCTCGTCATCGGCGTTTCGCTCCTCTCCTTCGCCGCGACCTGCCTGTTCATCGGGATGGTCATCGCTGCCCACCGGCGGCTCCGGCTCTACCACGGCAGCACCACCCGGCACCTGGCCACGGTGTGGTGGCGGGGCCCCTGGGACCCTGCCGGGCGGCTGATCTGGCTGCCGGCACGGCTGCCAGCCGCCTGGCACACGCTCCGCCACGGACGAGCGCACCCCCGCCACCAGGACCGGGCCGCTGACGTCCAACGCCACGCGTGAGTCATCGGTCACCTGGCGCCGCTCCCACATCGATCACCGCCGGCGGGTGAGCCCGAACCGGTTCGGTGCGGCAGGCTTCAGGCCTTGCGGCCGCCACGGCGTTGGCCGACTGGGTGACGGCATCCAGACGTCCAGATCGGGACTCCAACGCCCGCCTGGCCAGGAGTCGCCGGGCATACAGAACGGCTATGCGCTCGCCCGTACCGGAGGTGCTACCACGTCTGGCGACCAGCCGCCGCACCACCTGACATGACCGTCTGGGTCCGGCCGACCAGAAGCCGGACCTCCTGCAGGTCCCGCTCTCGCCTCAGTGCCTCTCATCGGGCGCGCTCGAGGGCTACGATCTCCAGTGCCGCTCAGTCACCCGGCGCGGCGCGGTCCGCCTCCGCCTCGGCTTCCATCTTCGCCAGGCGGGTGTAATAGTCCGGGAACACGTTGAGGTGCGCCCGGGCGATCTTCGCCGTCATGGCCACATCGTCATCGGTCACATTCGTCTCCGGATCACGCGTGCCGTGCTCGAGCTCGATGTCCATCCCCGCCCGGAACTGCACGAGATCGAACGGCGAAGCGTCCCAGTCGATGCCGATCCGCTCGCCCGCGCCGCCCGCATTGCCTGCGCGCGCGACGGGTGGCAGGTCGGTCAGTGAGGGCCCGGCACCGGCACGCAGCTGGAAACCGGCGCCTTGACAACCCTGCCGAGGTTGATCCGGACGCTGGTGATCGTGACCGCCCGACCCATGTCCAGGAGCAGGCCGGTGCCCGGATACAGGTTCCCGCAGCGGGAGCTGGTGTACCAGCCGGTGTGCCAGCCGGTCACGCGATTACCCTCGACCGGAGGTGGGCGAGCTGAGGGTTGTCGCCGCCGCCAGGACTGAACGCTGCGGCGCCGACCGGGGTCAGCGTCTGCGCTGGCACGGCCGATGCCGGGGAGGCGCCACGGCTTTCTGGCTGGTCTTCGGTGCGGGGTTCGCCCTGCTGTGCCCGGCGTGGCGGTGAGCCACCGCCCGTTCCCGAGGTACAGCCCATAGGGGATGGCGTGCTTGCTGCCCATCTCGGTGGACTCGCCTTTGTCGATGTCCTCCTGCCCGGTGTGGGTGATCCGGGTCAGGCCATGCTCCTGGGCCAGCACCGGTCGCGCTGAGCGGGAGAAGCCGAGCTGCACCGGTCCCTGGACCCGGCCGCACAGCGCCTTCCCGGTGGTCATGACCGCACCGAACATGCGCACGTCGAAAAAGGCCTGGCACATCCACTGCCACGCCTGGTCCTGGTCGGCGGGCTTAGCCGTGCCGGGCTGCAGGCCGAGCGCGGCGTAGGCCCGCCCAGCTGGGCGTTGAGCGCGACTCCGGCTTCGACGTGGATGTCGTAACCGGGCTTGCCCGGCCGAGCCATGCCACCATGTTGCGGATCTTCCGCTTGATCGCCACGTCGGTGACCAGGCCCTGCATGGTCTCCGGGTGGATCCGCGGCACCCCCCGGCGTCGGGGTCGCCGTGGGGGCCGTCGCGGATGTCGAACAGGAACGCGAAGCCGTGCTTGCGCGCGGGTCGAGATGCACGCCGTGCTGGGTCGCGGCGCCGGTGGCGGTAATGGTCATCGTTAACTTCAAGGTCACGAGGTTGCCGTGTGCTGCTGGGCGCGGGCACGCGCGGCGGCCATGTCAGCCGCGCGCTGGTGGTGGCAGCCGAGGATGAACTGGGCCTGACCCTGGACGTCCAGGACGGGCGGGATGTTGGTGTCTGCGCCGAGATGGCCGAGCACTTTATCCAGGCGGCTGTTCAGCGCGCGGTACGCGCCAGCGTAGGTTATCTAACAAGGTCAGGTGACGATCAGGTAGATGCCGTCGGCGATGAGCCAGCAGCCGACGACCAGGCTCCCCCAGATGATCACCTGCTGGGTGTGGGTGTTGATCCAGGTCCGGAACCTGGCCAGCAGCGCCTGGCTCTTGTCCGGTCTGACACCGGCGTAGATCTCCATGGCCAGGTAGGACGCCGAGGCCAGGACGCAGAACCCGGCCAGCGCCAGGAAGCTCTCCCAGCTGGACAGCTTGGCCTCGACGACCGTGGCCGCGCCCGCGCCGATCAGCGCCCAGGGCTGCAGCGTCGGGGCCAGGACCATGGCGAACCACGGAGACATGTTGTCCACGTGCGCCTGCCACTTGGGCGGCTTCTTCGGCTTCTTCGGCCGCCCCATCCGCCGCCGGTCCCGGATCGCGATCACCACCAGGACCGCGCCCAGGGCGATCCGCACCGCCAGCGATGCCAGTGAGGGCGCGGTGTTCGGCTGGGGCGGGTTGTTGCCGGTGGCGAGCACGGTGGCCGTGACCACGAGGGCCAGGGACACCAGCCACCCGAACACGAAAGCCGCGCCTTTTCTCACGCCGCGCTTGGAGGGCAGCACGACCAGGAATGCCGACAGCGGCAGCGGGTCCAGCGTTACCGCCAGGCCGATGATCATGAGGTTAAGGACCATGTCCGTCCCTCCCGTCTCGCCCCGGCGGAAGGCGTCCTGATCCTGGCGACCCCCGGTCTGGGGCGGCGCGCCCCGGCGGCATGTCGTCATCAGCGCCCTGGACGCCGGTCACCGGTGCCTGCCGCGCCTGCTGCCCATCGCCTTCCTTGCCAGTTTGGGTATCGGCTTTCATCGTCGCTGGTGCGGTCTGGGTCAGAAGGACGACCCCGGCACACATCACGGCGAAGCCGACCGCCCCCACAGCCAGCACGGCGGCGTCAGAGGTGAAGCTCTCCTCGAACAGCCACACGCTCAGGGCGATGCTGACGATCGGATCGATGATCACCAAGAACGGCTGGGAGACCCGCAGCGGCCCGACGTGCAGCGCCGCCTGCTCCAGGAACAGGGCCGCCACGCCGCCCACGGCCAGGGCGTATACCGGCCAGTGGGTGAACATCCCGGCCACGCCGAACTGGGTCAGCGTGTCCGTGGTGGCCTTGATGAACGTCGCCACCAGCGCCCACATGACCGCGGCGGCCGAAGCATAAAGACCAGCGCGCACGCTCGGGGATCCCCACCGTGCCAAGACCGCCAGGACGCCAGCGCCGGCGCAGCAGGCCAGCCCGGCCGTGAACCAGTGATGACTCGTCGCGGTGGGCTGTCCGCCTCCCGGCTGCCCCGCGATGATGAACACGGTCAGGCCCACGCAGGTCAAGGCGGCGGCGCCCCAGGTGATCAGGCGAATGGACTGGTGAATCCAGAACCGGCGCAGAATGAGCATGAAGACCAGTTCGGTGGCCAAAAGCGGCTGCACGACCGAGATCTGGCCATCGTGCAGCGCGAGTGCCTGGAACACGAACGCTGCCACCAGGGCCACCAAGCCGAGAAGCCACAACGGATTGCGGAACAAGTACAGGACCAGCCGCCAGCCCGAGGACCGGCGTGGCGCAGCGGTGCTGGCAACGTGCTGAGTGGCCTCATTGACCGCGTTGGACAGAGCCGCCAGCAGGGCGAAGACGACTACCATGGGCGGCGCGCGCGAGCTGCCATGCCGGCTGCCCGCCTCCGGCCTGCGCCGCTCAGGTGCGCGATCCCCTGCACCGCTGTCTGCCCTTCCCGTGTGGGATTTTGTCGGCCGCCCCGGACATCGAGGCCCAAGCGGCGGCGGCCTGTTGCCCAGGCCGGGACGCTGAGGGCGCATCCGCTGGGTCTGCATCTCCCAGTGGCTTGTATCCTGCGGCGTCGCGGTGGCGCGCACATCACCCGGCAAGGATGGTCATGGTCAGGTCCGGACCGCCATCCGCAACGCCCCGTGCGGCGGCATCCACCTCGCTGACCCCGGCCCCGACCACCCCAGCCCAGACGGCAGCAGCCCGGACGGCGAGGACGCAGACCACGCCGGCTTGCAGATCCCCTCGGCGAGGCGGCGGTGCCTGGATTGCTCCTGGCCGGGATTCCCCAGGCCGCTTGCCGAACCCGGTGTGCCGGTGAGCCAGGAGCCCCGGCGCGCAGCTATGCCGAGCTGCGGCTCTCGTCTCGCCCTCGCGCCAGGTACCAGTCCAGGCCAGGGGTACCGCCCTCCGTTGCCAGGCGTTTCGCCGCGACCAGCCCGATCGCGAGCACGATTACGCCTGCCAGGGTGCGCCTGTCCACCGCCGCACGGGCCGCCGCAGCCAGCATGACGACCGTGATCACGTGCTGCCGTCGTCTCGCCTCCCGCGCTTCCTGCCGAGTGCCCGATATGGGGGCAGGCTCCGCCGATCCGATGCTGATCGTCATCTCATCTCGCTCTCCCCGAGATCACCTGCCCGGTGCGCCTCAAAATTCCGGTATCGCAGAACGCCGGCGGATCGCGAGCGGTATGCCCGGCCGGCTTGATCGGCTGGCTCACGGTCACCTGAACAGCCCGGGCCCGCGGCCAGGCTTGAACACTCACCCGGCGGCACGGGTGTGTTCATAGGGGCGAAGGTCCTGACGTCTGGGGACCAGCTGGCCGCCATGTGCCGGGCGATGCCCTGGGCGGCTATGCCAGGAGGTGGACTGCAGCGGGCCGCGCCGATACCCGCAACCGACACCAACGAGCCTGGACGTAGCCGTACTCAGGCAGAGCCTTGGCCATCAGCGCCGGCCATTGGTCCTGCCCGCCGATGCCTTTCGCCCTAGAGCTGCACCACCTTGCCCCGAGCACGACACGGACCCGGAGCCCAGGAACTGGAGGCCTGGCTAACCGGTGACACAGGGCCTGTCGGCCGTGAAGATCGGGATCCTGCTGGCGTCGTGGCATCGTCGTCCCGGGCCTAGGCGAGGTGCCCGCGCACCAGGCCTTCTGCCAGCCGTCACCGTCATGACCACTCCCTTCCGCGCCACGGCGCCGTGAGGCTCGCGATACCCGGGCGCCATCGCCGCTCGGACCTGTCATGGAAAGCGAGCTTGGCGACCAAGCTGAACGACGACGACGACCGACGCGGTGATCCCGGCCGCCACGTCCGCGGTGCGAATCAATGTGCTTGCAGGCAGGCGAGGGCAGCCACGCGAACGCCGCGGCCCATCGAGCTGTCATCACGATCACCGCGGATCACCCCTCCCGGGGTGATACCCGGGTGATGCGCACACCAGCCCCGTGCGGCAACGTCATTGGTGCCGACGCAGGACCCGGCAGCGGAATCGCTGCCGGCAACCTCCCTGGCGCGAAGGAGGGGAAATGGTACTGGCCGATTCGTCCTATCCGCTGTTGAACCTTTTCTGGACGATGTTCATTTTCTTCCTGTGGGTGATCTGGATCTGGATCCTGATCTGGGTGTTCATCGACATCTTCCGCAGTCATGACCTGTCCGGCGGGGCCAAGGCCCTGTGGTTCGTGTTCGTGCTGTTCATCCCGGTCATCGGCGTGCTGGTCTACCTGATCGTCCGGGGCGGCTCGATGAGTGAGCGGGCGGCGGGGCGGGGCGGGGTTTAGCGGTAGGACCCGGGGTTCCGCAGCTGCATCCAGCAAGCCGCGGCGGGCCCGCCGGCCAGTGCGGCGGGCCAGCTGACCACAAGCTGGCAGAGTTCCGCGACCAGGGAGTCATCTCCGCTGAGGGAAGGAGTTTTCCATGGGTTTCAGGCGACGGACAAGGCGGCGGGCGATCATTGCCGGAGCGGCGATTGCACACCACGCGGACAGCGAAGGCCGGGGAGCAGCAGCAGGCCGACGACCAGGCGCCTGCCGACGCCCAGGCGCCTGCTGACGACGGCCAGGACCAGGCGCAATATGCGCCCCCTCCGGCGGACCCGGCCGACGAGATCGAGCACCTCGCGCAGTTGCACGCCTCGGGCGCGCTCTCAGACGAGGAGTTCGCGGCGGCCAAGGCGAAGATACTCGGGACCTGACCGCATCCCGGATTACCAGAAGATGCTGGACAGATCGATTCCCGGCAGGAACAGGGGGCTGACATGAGCGGATCACGCAAAGAGGTACTGGCGGACGCGATCAGGGCCGAGGCCGGTGCCGCACCGGCTGATCCGGGGACCCTGTTCACCGAGGACGTCACCGGCTGGTCGCCGTACGTCACCGTGTCCGGGCTGGCCGCGCTCGCTGCCCTGTCCGCCCTCCGTGAGACAGCGTTCTCCAACGTCGCGATCACGTTCCGGGGACTGGACGAAGTGGGCAACAAGGCGTTCGCCGAATGGCTCGTCGAAGCCGATCACACCGGGCCGCTCGTGCTCAGCGAGGATAGCGTGCTGGAAGCAACCGGTCGGCACGTCCAGTTGCCCGGCGTCACCGTGGCCGACTTCCGCGAGGGGAAGATCCGGTCCTTCCGGACCTACTTCGATGACCTGTCGCTGATCGAGCAGATTGCCGGTGCCTGACGAGCCGGTCGCCGTGGAACTCCGCGTCGAGGACCATCCTGATCCACTGGATATCGAGGTCCTGGAAACGCAGATCCGCCGTGAGGCGTCCGCCGCCATGGGACTGGGCGGCGAAGCCGACCTGGCGATCTTCGTCCGCGACGGCGGAACGGTCGTGGCCGGCATCAGCGGGTGGACCTGGGGCGACTGCTGCGAACTGCAGAGCCTGTGGGTGGCGCCGGGTCTGCGCGGGCGCGGCCTGGCTACCCGGCTCATCGCCGCCGCCGAAGCCGAGGCGGCCGCGCGCGGATGCTCCCAGACCGTCCACTTCACCTACGCCTTCCAGGCCCGGGCTCTGTACGAGCAGAACGGCTACGAACTGGTCGGCTGCGTCGAGGACTTCCCATCAGGAACGGACGTCCTTTGGTACCGCAAGCGCCTTAAAGGCCGCGCGGACAAGCGCTGAATAGCGCCCCAGCCACAGGCGCGGTCGTCTAGGTCCGAGGTCGACGACGGGGCCGTGGTATGTCGGCGTACTGCTGCTGATACACGCTGACGCTCGTCCGCTGCCCGAGTCCTAAGCCCCCGCCGGGCTGGAACTTCCGGCCGTGATCCCCGGCCAGGGCGTGATCCTCACCCCAGATCTCGTGTTTCCGAGTTTCTTGGTAAGGTGACCGAGCGCCGGAGGGGCTGCGGCGAGAGTGGCTGGTGCGACGGGATGGCCATTGGGGGACTGATTTGGCGGTGATGGCCTGTTGGGGCAGCATCGGCGGTGCTTAGTACACCGCCGATGACCGGAGTGTCCGCCGATGCTGCCGCCTGCGAGCCTACCGATGCCTGCGACGTGGCGGGATCTGCTGGAGGAGCTGGCGCCGGTGTTCGCGCGCCGCTCGACGCACCGGCTGTTCGTGGCACTGGCATGCGGGATGATCCTGGCTGATCGCAGTACGGTGGTGGCGATGGCGGCGGCCGGCGGGATGGCCGGGAAGTGGCGGCGGGCGTGCTGGTTCTTCTCCGGCGCGGTGTGGGACATCGATGACCTGGGCCTGGCGGTGGCCCGGCTGGTCGTGAAGTACCTGGCCGGCGAGGGGGAGCCGGTGGTGGTGGCGTGCGACGGGACGTTCTTTAAGCGCTGGGGGCGCAAGGTCTTCCAGGCCCGGTGGGCCTATGACGGGTCGGCGCAGGGCGGGAAGAAGATCGCGTTCGGGAACACCTGGGTGGTCGCGGCGATCGTGGTACGGCTGCCGTTCTGCTCCTCTCCTGCGGCACTGCCGGTGCTGTTCCGGCTGTGGCGCGGCAAGGGTACCGCCAGCCAGGTAGAACTGGCTGCCGAGATGGTGAAGCTGCTGGCCGGAGCATTCCCGGGCCGC
>CAWJGE010000001.1:0-173202 GCA_963842265.1 uncultured Actinomycetota bacterium | reverse complement strand
GGATGAGCGGTACAAGATCGCGGGCACCGCCGACGGCGGCATCTTCGTGCTGCACGTCCCCTACCCCGAAGCGCTAGTCGCCGCGGCCGGGACCCGGCGGGTGCTGGAGACCGCGCACAAGCTGATCGGCCGCGCCTGGGGGGATGAAGGGACCACCCGGGAGCAGCGCGCCTGGACCGCCGACCCCGACCTGGTCCGCCGCCTGGAAGTGGGGCAGGCGTGCTACATCCAGCGCGGCGCGGCCACCTTCGTCCAGGTCGCCCGGCCCAAGCCCTCCCCGCTCACTCTCCTGCCCGCTCCGGCCGCGCCGGATCCGGCGGCGCGGGTGCCCGAGCCCCGCCGCGAATCCGCCCCCGCCTGGCCGGACCCGCCGGCCAGCCTGGATGACGTCTTCGGACCCGGAGCCACCCGGTGAACCCGGACCCGTTCGAGGCGCTCGGCCTGCCCGCCCGCCCCGACCTGCCCGATGAGCAGGTCCGCGCGGCCTGGCGGCGATCGCCGCCGCCACCCACCCCGACCGCGCGGACGGCGGGGACCTGGCCCGGTACACCGCCGCGTCGGCCGCCTACGCCGAGCTGCGCACCCCGTGGGGCCGCAGCGAGGCCTACGCCGACCTGCTCCAGCAGGCCGGACGCGACGCCGAGGCGCCCACCGGCCCGCTGCCCGCCATCCCCGCCGACGGCGAGCAGCCCGGTTCCCCGCCCCAGCATCCGCTGGCGGCGGTGCTGGAGTTCCCGGCCCGGGTCCGCCGCGGCCGCCCGCGGCGGCTGCTGCTGCGCGCCGCCCTCTCCGCGGTGCTGTCCCTGGTGGTGCTGCAACTGATTCCCGGCACCGCCGCCGCCCCGGCCGACATCTGCGGGCTGGTCCTGTGGTTCGTGCTGACCGGCCGCCGGGACCTGGCAGCCCCGCCCGAACGGTGAAACCAGGTGCCTCCGGCGGGGCCTCGGGCTCCGGGATGGACCAGGGTCCGCGTAAGGCCCGCCCGCCGCAGGCGGCTGAGGAGGGGAGAGGGTCCCTCCCGTCCCCGCCGGCCAGGGCGAGCCGAGCACACCTCCCGCCGCCGGTCCAGGTCGTTCAGCCGCGGGGTGCTCCACCTGGACCGGCGGCGTGCGGCGCGCACCCCTGCGGGTGGCCGACGGTGACGGGATGGACCAGCCCGGGCTACGCGCGGCCGCGCCCCGGGAAACGCCCGGGCAATTGCACGTGCGAATGCAATCTGCGAGGACATCGAACGCTCCGGCCGCGACACCTTCAACGCGCTGAAACTGGAAAAGAAACTGTCCCGCAACGGGACCCCCTATTCGCGACCGACGAGCCCGCCGTCATCGACGGCGTCAACGCCACCACCGTGCTGGTCCCGCGGATGAAACAAGGCGTCGCGGAATGGTTCCGGCTCCAGCTGAAAGAGAAAACCTGGAAAGGCCTCGTCGAGCACGCCCTGGACGGGTGGAACATCGGCCCCGCCCCCTACGGGTACCTCGCGGACCGCCGCCCCCACCCGGTCCCGGTCAAGGCCAGCCAGGGCCGCACTAAGACCCGCCTCGCCCGGGACCCGGACCGCGCCTCGGTCGTGGTGCAGATCTTCACCTGGCGGACCGTGGACAAGCTCGGCATGCCGACCATCGCGGCCCGGCTGAACGCCGACCCGGCCCGCTACCTTGCTGGAGGAGCTGCCGCTGGCCGGGGACATCCTGCCCGGCCTCCCAGATGAGCTGAAGGCCCGGCTGCTCGACGCGTTCGACCTGCAGATCCTGTGGAACAAGCCCGGCCAGCAGGCCACCGTGTTCGCCGAGATCACCGACGCCACCCTCCAGGCCCTCCCCGCAATCCTGGACCCCAGCCGGGACGGATACGATGACACTGCCGAAGGTGCCCACGGGGAACCAGCCGTGGTGGAGGACTTGTTCGAAGCCCCGATAGCGACACCAATGGGACATTCGGGTCGTTATTGCCAGCCAGGAGGAAGGGCCAGCCGGGGAACTCAGGGACAGCTGTGATGCAGGTGGTGAAGGAGATGCTGCTGATGCTAGAGAGGCGGGCGGGGCGAGACGGCCGGCGGGGCGAGACGGCGGGCGGGGTGGGCTGGGGTGGCGACCGCCTCGGCGGGCGTGGGCGGTTGCCGGGGCGGGGAATCCGGGGCCGTTCGGGATAAAGGGGCTTGATCGCGCGCGGTCAGCGGCCGGTGATCAGGTCGGCGGCTCGCTCGGCTATGGCCAGCACCGTCGCGGCCGGGTGGGCGTTGGGAATGGCCGGCATGACCGACGCGTCGGCCACCCGCAGCCCGGTTAGCCCGCGAACGCGCAGTTCCAGGTCCACCACCGCGCCGTCATCCAGGCCCATCCGGCAGGTGCCGACCGGGTGGTGATAGCTGTCGACCGTGCGGCGGATGAAGTCGCGCAGGCCGGCGCTGGTGCGGACCTGCTCGCCTGGCCACACCTCGGCCGTTTGCGCCCGCGAGAACGCCGCGCTGGCGGTGGCCTGGCGGATCATCAGCAGTCCCGCTTCCAGCCGGTCCAGGTCGCGCCCGTCGCGCAGGAAGCCCGGGTCGATCAGCGGGGCCTGCCGCGGGTCCGCGGAGGCCAGTCTGACCGAGCCCCGGCTGTCCGGGGCCATCGCCGAGGCCACCAGGACATGGCCCGCGGTCGGCGGCGGGTACCCTGCGCCCGGGGGCACCGGCAGCAGGATCGGGAACAGGTGCAGGTCGGGGTAGGCGCCCGCCAGCGGGCTGCGCAGCGCAGCGTACATCTCCCCGTGGTTGTACTTGCTCCTGGGCAGCGGCGATCCTGCCGCGTACGACGGCTTGACCACGGGGTGGTCCTGCAGGTTCTCGCCGACGTCGGGGAGTTCGGCCACCGGGTCGATGCCCAGCGCGCGCAGCGGCCCGGCCGGGCCGATACCCGACAGCATCAGCAGCTGCGGCGAGCCGACCGCCCCGGCGCATACGATCACCTCACCGCCGGCCTGGGCCTGGGCCGGCGCCCCGTCGCGGACGTAGCTGACGCCGGCGCACCGGCCGTGCTCGGTGTGCAGCCGGGTTACCAGGCAGCCGGTCTCGACCGTCAGGTTCGGGCGGTCCAGGACGGGCCGCAGGTAGGCGTCGGCGGGGCTGACCCGCTCCCCGCCATGGATGGCCAGATCGACCCAGGCCACGCCCTCCTGCTGGTGTCCGCTGAGGTCGTCGGTCACCGGGCAGCCGATCTCGGCCAGGGCGTCGGCGAACGCGCGCGCGACCGGATGCCGGTCCGTCTCGGCCGCCGGGGCGACCCGGACCGGGCCCTCGGTGCCGCGCAGCGCCGGGTCGCGGCCTTCGGTCTGCTCGCTGCGCCGGAAATACGGCAGCAGGTCCGTGAAACCCCAGTCGGCCGCCCCGGCCGCGGCCCAGCCGTCGTAGCTCGCCCGGTGTCCGCGCACGTGCGCCATGGCGTTGATCGACGCGGACCCGCCCAGGGTGCGGCCCCGGGGGTAGGCCACCGGCCCGGCATCCGCCTGGCTGGTCGTGACACCGGCCCAGTCAGCTGCGGTGCCGAGGTTGGCCGGCCACGCGTCCGGGACGGTCATCGCGCGGGTCCGCTCGGCGCTCCCGGCCTCAAGCAGGAGCACCCGGGTGCTGGCGTCCTGGGTAAGCCGGGCGGCCAGTACGCAGCCGGCCGTACCGCCACCGACCACGATGTAGTCGTACTCCGTCACGGGATTGCGTTCCTCTCGCCGATGCGGGACGTGCGCACTGCGCCATCCGGGACCGCGAGACACATTAGGCAGGGAGGATGTGGATAAGTGCTCCCGGCCCTGCCTCCCCGGTTTTGAGGTAGTTCGGGCGTAAGGTCGGGGCCTGGGTCCCGGTCTGACCTCCTATTCGGCTGACGCCGTTTCGGGGCTGTCCTGCTATCGATTTGTCGGCCGGGATCCAGATTTTCAGGCACCCACCGGCGTGCCGGTCTGATCTGCCTGGCCTGGGAAGAGGCCGGGGTTCACAGGATCCGACGGCCAGCGGGTGCGTGCCACCTCTTCAACCAGAGAAAAGAGATGGCAGTGGCCATTGTAGAGACTCGCGCTATTACCGGCGGCGTGGATACGCACGCTGACATGCATGTCGCCGCCGCGCTCGATCCGATCGGCGGGCTGCCCGGCGTCCGGGAGTTCCCTGTCGGCGCGGCCGGTTACGCCGGGCTGCTGGGCTGGCTGGGCGGGTTCGGGACGGTGTGCCTGGTCGGGATCGAGGGCACCGGCAGCTACGGCGCCGGCCTGGCCCGCCACATGGCAGCTGCCGGGGTCCGGGTCGTGGAGGTGGATCGCTCCGACCGGCAGGACCGCCGCCGCCAGGGCAAATCCGACCCGCTGGACGCAGTCAGCGCGGCACGGGCGGCGCAGTCCGGCCGGGCCCGCGGCGCGCCGAAAGGCCGGGACGGCGCGGTGGAGGCGATCCGGGCGCTGATGGTCGCCAAGCGCAGCGCCCGCTCCGAGCGGACCCAGGCCATCAACCAGGCCCGGGCCCTGATCGTGACCGGCCCCGAAGACCTGCGCGCCCGGTTCGCCGCGCACGCCACCGCTAACCTGGTCACCGACCTGGCGTCCCTGCGGCCCCGGCCCGGCGCCGTCGTCGGCTACCACACCCGGATCGCGCTGCGCGAGCTGGGCCGGCGCGCCGAGTTCCTCGACAGCCAGATCATCTGCCTCGACGCGCTCATCGTGCCCCTGGTCACCGGGCACGCCCCCGGCCTGATCGCCCTGCACGGCGTCGGCCCTGACACCGCCGCGCTGCTCCTGGTCGCCGCCGGGGACCACCCCGAACGGCTCCGCTCCGAGGCCGCCTGGGCCCACCTGTGCGCCGCCGCCCCGATCCCGGCCTCCTCCGGCAAGACCAAGCGGCACCGCCTCAACCCCGCCGGCGACCGGCAGGCCAACCACGCCCTGTGGCGGATCGTCATCACCCGGATGAGCTCCCACCCCCCGACCCGCGCCTACGTCGAGCGGCGCACCGCCGAAGGCCTGTCCAAGACAGAGATCATCCGCTGCCTGAAACGCTACGTCGCCCGCCAGGTCTACCCCCACCTCCGCAGCGCCGCTGACTAACCCTGACTCCGGGGGCGGCCTGACCCTCTAATCGGCTGCCGCACCCAGGTGCTGGCCTTCTAACGATCTGCCGGCCGCCCCCGGGCCATACCTGACCCGCTGCCCGCGTGACCTAATAAGAGCCTGCGCTCCACCCGGAGTGGCCCTTCCCTGTCTTGTCCGCACCCAGCAGCCCCAACCAGAACAACATTTCCCGACCCCGGAAATCAAAGAACTAAAACATCATCCGAGCCATTGACAGACATAGGAGCATCGATAAGGGTCGCGGTCAGCTGGCCCGGGCCTGGATCGCGGTCAGCGCGATCGTGTAGATGATGTCCTCGACCATGGCGCCGCGGCTGAGGTCGTTCACCGGCTTGGCCAGGCCCTGCAGCATCGGGCCGATGCTGACCACCTGGGCGCTGCGCTGCACCGCCTTGTACGTCGTGTTGCCGGTGTCCAGGTCGGGGAAGATGAACACGGTGGCCCGGCCGGCCACCGGGCTGCCCGGCCGCTTGGCCTGGCCGACCGAGGCGATGGCCGCGGCGTCGTACTGCAGCGGGCCGTCGACGGCCAGGCCGGGTTCGCGTTCGCGCACGATCCGGGTGGCTTCGGCGACCTTGTCCACATCCCTGCCGGTGCCGGAGGTCCCGGTGCTGAAGCTGATCATCGCGACCCGGGGCTCGACACCGAAGGCCCGCGCCGAGGCGGCGCTGGAAATGGCGATCTCGGCCAGGGCCTCGGCGTCGGGCTGGGGATTGATGGCGCAGTCGCCGTAGATGACCACCCCGTCGGGCAGGCACATGAAGAACACCGAGGACACCAGGCGGGTGCCCGGCTTGATGCCCAGGATCTGCAGCGCGGGACGGACGGTGTTCGCGGTGGTGTGCACCGCGCCGGACACCAGGCCGTCCACCTCGCCTAGCTTGAGCATCATGGTGCCGAGCGTGACCGGGTCGGCCAGGTGCTCGCGGGCCACGCCCTCTGTCCAGCCCTTGTGCCTACGCAGTTCGGTCAGCGGGACGACGTAGCGCTCGGCGACGGTCCGCGGGTCCAGGATGCTGACGTCGTCGGGCAGCCGCAGTCCGAGGCACCTGGCCTGCACGACCACCTCATTGGGGACGCCGAGCAGCAGGCAGCGGGCGATGCCTCGGTCGGCGCACGCGACCGCGGCTCGCAGGGTACGGGGTTCGGTCCCTTCGGGCAGGACGATGAGCGCGTCCGCCGCTCGGGCTTGCTCCACCAACTGGTAGCGGAAGGCGGCGGGGGTGAGCCGGCGGGGCCGGGCAGGGCTGGGCAGCGACTGCAGCCAGGACCCGTTCAGGGCGTCGGCGATGGTATTGGTCACGCCCTCGATCCGGTCCCCGTCGTCGGCGGGCAGCCCCGGGTCCAGGTCCCGCACCCGGGTGGCGGTCTGGTAGCTATCTGGCTCGACGACCAGGACGGGCAGGCCGGCGGCAGCGGGCCCGGCGAGTTCCCAGACCCGCGGATCGGGCCGGATGCCCGCGCTCAGCAGCAGGGCGGCCAGCCTGGTCCCGTTCATCGCGGCCAGGCAGGCGGCCATGACCACCTCGTGCCGGTCGCCGGGCACCACGATCAGCCGGCCGTCGTCGAGGACCCGGGTGCCGCCCGGGATACCCTGGGCGAACACCGCCACGTCCTTGATCCGCCGGGACAGGTCGCCCTCGTGCAGGATCTCGGGGTTCAGCTCGCGGACCATGTTGGCGACGCGCGGCCAGGTCAGCTCCGGCCGGTACGGCACCGCGGCGATCAGCTGGAGCTGGTGCCGATCCAGTGCGGTCCGCAGGGCGGCGGTCTCCGGGCCGGCCGCGGGGGGCAGAGTCTTGAGAACCATCGAGGGACGGGCCGCGGGCAGGCCGTGGACCACGCAGCCGACCACGCGCGCGGTATCACCCGCGGCGAATCCGCTGGCCGCGATGGCGAACTGCTCGGCGAGGTCCTCGACGCCATCCGGGTCCGCGGGCCAGTTGCCGACCAGCAGGACGTCGGCGTCGATGGCGCGGGCCAGCGCCTGGTTGAAGGCGCTGGCGTACAGTTTGGACGGCCCTGCCTTGAGGCCCTCGACCACGACGACGTCGGACCGGTCGTAGATCGGGGCCCAGGCCGCGACGACCTTCTCCAGGACGACGTTGAGCTCGCCCTCGCCGAGCTGCTGCTCAAGTTCTTCTGTGCTCAGCGGTTCCGGCGGCCGCAGCGTGGTGACCGCCGCCACCAGCGCGGCCGACCGGTCGGGGGTACCGTCGGGCCTGGGCTGGGCCACCGGCTTGACGTAGTCCACGTGGACGCCGATGCGGTCGAGCGCGCGCAGCAGGCCGAGGCAGGTCCGGGCGAGGCCGACGTCCTCGGCGGCGGGCGCGACGAGCAGGCTCCGGGTCATCGTGCTACCTCCTGGCCGAGGCCGCTGGCTGGGCGGCAATGAGGCGGGCGGTGTCGCGGGCGATCATCAGCTCTTCGTCGGTCGGCACGACAAGCGCCTGGACCGGGCCCGGGCGGCTGATCCGGCCCCCGGTGGACCGGCCGTGCTCGGCGTTGGCCTCGGGTTCCTCGGCCAGGCCAAGGAACCCCAGGCGGCGCAGGACCAGGCCGCGGACGACCGGGCTGTTCTCCCCGATGCCGCCGGTGAAGACCAGCGCGTCGAGCCGTTCCAGGTTGACGACCAGCGCGGCGATCGCCTTGGCCAGCCGGTGCACGAAGACCTCGAGGGCGAGCCGGGCACGCTCGTCTCCCCGCTCGGCCGCGGCCTCGACGGTCCGCATGTCGTTGCCGACCCCGGACAGCCCGAGCAGGCCGCTCTGCGTGTTCAGCACCTGGGTAAGCTCCTCGGCGGTCTGCCCGTACTGGCTGGCCAGGTAGCCGAAGACACCGGGATCGACGTCACCGGAGCGGGTGCCCATGACCAGCCCCTCCATCGGGGTCAGTCCCATCGTGGTGTCCACCGAGATGCCGTCCCTGATGGCCGTGGCGCTGCAGCCGTTGCCGAGATGGGCGGTGACCAGGCGCAGCTCGCCGGGCGGTTGTTGCAGCAGGGCCGCCGCCCTTTCGCTGACGAAACGGTGGCTGGTGCCGTGGAACCCGTAACGCCGCACCCCGTACCGGGTGTACCACTCCTCGGGCACCGCGTAGCGGTAGGCGGCGGCCGGCATGGTCTGGTGGAACGCGGTGTCGAACACGGCTACCTGGGGTAGTTCGGGCCGGATGGCGCTGATCGCCTCGATGCCGGCCAGGTTCGCCGGGTTATGCAGCGGCGCCAGCCGGGCGAACTCGCGGATCGCGGCGATGACCTCGGCGTCCACGAGCGTCGAGGCGCTGAACCGGGCACCCCCGTGCACGACCCGGTGGCCGACCCCGAGGAGCCGGGCCGGGCCGCCGTCCTGCGCTCCGGCGTCGGCCAGGTGGTCGAGAATGCGGGAGATGACGGCGTGGTAACTGCCGTCCGGGAGCGCCTCGGAGACGGGGTCGCCTGGATACCGGCGGATCCGCAGCCCGGCGTCCTGGGTACCGACCCGCTCGGCCAGCCCGTCCAGCACACGCTCGCCGGTGTCCGGGGTGAGCAGCGCGAACTTCACCGACGAGCTGCCCGAGTTGAGGACCAGGATCAGGCCGCCGGAGCCTGCGCCATCGGACCCTGGGCCTTCGGAGCCTGCCATGCCGGGGATGCTACCTGTCATTGGTTACGTCCAGGTGCAGGCCAGGTGTGCACCGGCTGGCCGGTAGCGGCCCAGGCGAGGTAGCAGTCGAGCATCACCGTGAGGGCCTGCTCACGGGACCGGCCGGGTTCGGCGGCCGCCAGCGCGGCACGCTGCCACGCCGCACCGGTCTGCCCGGTGGCCACCCGGGCGCGGATCACGCCGAGCAGGCAGTCAGCCTCTGCCTCCGCCACCCCCGCCCCGACCAGGCCGTGGCGTGCGGCCGGCAGGAGTTCGGGGACCAGGACGGCGGCGGGCGCCGTCCTGACCCGGTGCGGGCCGGACGGCCAGGTCAGCTCGGCGGCCAGGCCGTACTGGGCCGCGCGGTAGAACCCGTGATCGGCGCGCTCGAACGGAAGCCCGTAGGTCCACCGCTGGTCCTGCCCGGCGAGCCACAACGTGAGCCCGATCAGGAAGGCGGCGTTGGCCAGCATGTCGGTCACCGTCGGCCCGGCGGGCAGGGCCCGCATCTCGATCCGCAGGTGACCGCCGGCCGCGGGGTCGTAGATGGCCCGGTTCCAGCGCCAGACCGTGCCCTGGTGCAGCCGGAGCTCGTCCAGGGGGGGCGGCTCTCCGGGCTGGGCCTGGCCGCCGGCCTGGGGGGCGCTGACGAAGGGCAGCAGCGGCTCGTGCAGCCGGACGCTCTCGGTGAACAGCTCGAGTGCTCCATCGCGCAGCCAGCCGGTGCCGAGGGTGGTGCGCGGTGGCCTGCGCCGCGGCCCGCGGCTATCGCGGTCTTCGACCGACTGCTTGAACAGGGCGATCCTGGTCTCCTCCCAGAGCCGGTGGCCGAGGAACGTGGGTGAGTTGCCGGCCACCGCGAGGGCCGGGGCGGTCGCCAGCTGGGCCGCGTTGTACACGCGGGTGAAATCGTCCGGGGCGACCCGCAGGTGCACCTGGAACGAGCAGTTCGCCCCCTCCAGGGCAATATCATCGCTGGCCAGCTCCAGCGGTTCGGCACCGGAGATCCTTATCTGGAGCGGACCGCGGCGGAGCCGCCGCAAGCCGCGGTCCAGGGCCCGGTACCGGGCCGCGCCGGTCACCGCGCCGGCGCCGAGGTGAGCCTGGCTGAGGGTGGGCAGCACGCCGATCAGCGCGATCCGGCCATGGTGCGCCCGGGCCGCGGCATCGACCCGGTCCAGCAGCACGCCGAGCTCACCGGCCAGCGCGGTGAACGGGCGGCCAGCCAGCAGCGCGGGCGAGCAGTTCAGCTCCAGGTCGAAGCGGTTGAGCTCGACGGCGACGCGGGGGTCGGCGGCCAGGGTCCGGACGGCCTGGTTCAGCGGCAGCGGCCGGGCCGCGCCGTCGACCAGGAACAACTCGAGCTCGGCGCCGATCGTGACCGGGCCCGCCCCGAAGCCGGGCCGGGCGAGCAGCTCACCCAGGTCGAACAGGCAGCACTCGAGCCGCTCGGCGAAGCGAGCGTAATCGCGCTCGCTGAACTTCTCCCTGGTGATCTCCTTTCCCATGGCCGGCCCGCGTCTACCCCGGCGCGGGGATCCGCCGGCCGGTCAGCACCGCGGGCAGGATCCGGACGTAGTGGTTCCTGGCTCCGGGTCCCCACACCCGCAGCGGCAGCTCGCGCAGCCGGGCGAGCTCGGCCCGGTCGGTCACCTCGGTGATCTCGCCGCGGACGATCACGCTCCAGCGGGTGTGCGCGGCCAGATCGGTCCCGTCTACTTCGAAGCAGGCCCGGCTGTTTCGGCTCGCGGCGTGCAGCTTGGTGCCCGCCTCGGTGCGGAACACCACGGTGTGCCGGTCGAGCACGAAGTTGACGGGAAACACGACTGGCCCGCGGTCATCGGTGACGGCGACCCGGCCGAGATGCTCGTTCGCCAGCAGCTCGAAGCACTCCGATCTGGTCAGCTCCTGGACTCGGCCAAGCCGCGGTTCAGCGGCAGCCGAGGTCGGCATGATCCCCGCCGGGTGCGAACAGGACGTCTCCGGGATCACGCCGCACGCTGACCGCGACCTGGGTGACCATCCCGATCCTGAGCACGAGGTGCGGGTAGGCCTCATCGCTGAGCTGGGTCCTGATGAACTCGCGCAGCCAGGGCAGCTCGAGCGGCTGGCTGTGCAGTGCCACAGCCGCCCCGCTGGCGCTGGCGGTGAGCAGGATCCGCTGCAGGGCCTGCCCGGTGTTGACCCAGTCCGCCGGGCGGTCGGCGGCCGTGGTAAGCAGCCCGGCCACGCCAGCCGCCCGGATGGACGTGGCCGAGCTGAGTGGCGGCGTCCCCCAGCCGTGGCCGCGGGCGAAATCCCGCCCGGGAAAGTCCGGGTTGGTGTGTTCGGCCCGCGCCGGGTAGGAGGTAGCCGGCACTCCGTCGCGGCAAGCGCAGCCCGGCGCGGGCGTCCAGCGGGCGAGTTCATGCAGGCGCTCGCCGTCTTGCCGCAGTTGATGTTCCGCCGTTTCCACGGCGGCCGCGAGCGCGGCCCGCCGCCCGTCGTCCGCCACGATGCGCAGCGCCGCCCCGTCCCGCGCGGCCCCGGTGCGCAATGCGGCCAGCAGGTCCGGCGGCAGCGGCTCGAGGTCGAATGCGCCGCGGTGCGTCCGGCGCCTGCGGATCTGACCGAACAGCCGCCGCTCGAATTCGTCGCTGACGGCACGCTCCCGCCAGCTCACCCGCGCCACCAGCGTCGGCTGTCCCGGGTCGGGCAGGACGGAAGTCTCGGGGATGTAGCCTAGCGACCGCAGGGCGAGGCGGACGTTGAACAGCGCGGCGCCGCAGCTGATCATCAGCTCACGGCCGTCCGGATCGGCCACGCTCAGCCTGCGGCTGAGATCGGCGTGCAGGCCGATCTGCTCGCTGCCGGGGCGGCCCGGATCGTCGCCCGGCTCGGGGCCGGTGACGAACCGCCAAGGCTGGCTATTGTGTACCGAGGGCGCCCAGACCGCTTCCGCCACGACGTAGCGGGCGATCTGCTCGGCGGTCATCGGCTCGCTCATGCTGCCAGCACACTCCGCCGCACGGGAAAAGTGCAGGTGCCAAAGTCCGTAGCGAGCGGGACCTTCGGTCCTGGGCTGCTGAGACCGGGTTTCCCGGGTGAATCGCCCGAATACCTGCGGCTATGTCCAGCATGGCCGGAACGCTATCGAATTTTTTTGACGAGCCACCCATCCGAACGCCCGGCGGCCGCGAAACAACGGCATGAAAGGCGATCCGGGGACCGATGGGGGTCGCGGCATCCGAGCCGGGCTGGTGCGCACCAGCCCGTGGCCCGGCCGCTCACCGGGCTCCCCGGATCGTCTGACACAAATCCCTCCAGGCTCGGCTGGTGGACGTCCCTCCAGGCTCGGATGGTGGACGCTATCCTCGGTGAAATACTCTTAGTAGTCAATTAGTTACGTTAAGTTAATACCCTCCGGCGCGGCCCTCGTCCCGGCGACACGCACGTCAACCAGCCACCGAAAGGATCGTCATGCCCAGTCAGGATGCGAAGCGTGCCTCAGATCCGGGATCCTCTGGATCTCCGGGCTCCTCGACGCGCCGGCTGTCCCGGCGTTCCCTGCTCCAGGGGGCCGCGACCGCCGGCGCCGTGGGCCTGGCCGCCACTGCGATAGGTGCGACCCCGGCCCTGGCCGCCACCAGCCGGCCGTCCGCACCGGACCAGTCCCATGGCCACGGCGAGGCCAGCACGCCCGCCGGGCCGATCATGGTCCACGTCCGCGACGCCAGTTCGGGGGACATCGAGGTGTTCTCCGGGACCAGCCAGACCCGGCTGCGGGACAAGGACCTGGCCGCCCGGATCGCCCGGGCGGCCGGCTGAGCCCGCTCTCCGCCTTCATCCAGCGGTGCCCGGCGGCCATCGGCCCGTTGGTCCGCCCGTTCGAGCCAGTTTCGAGCAGTTTCGAGCCAGTGAGGTAAGTGAATGTCATCGCATCGCGAGGCGCCGGAGATCTCCAAGGACCCGGTGGCCGACAGCACTGACGTGTACGCGTTCGTCAGCCCGGATAAGCCAGACACGGTCACGCTGATCGCCAACTACATCCCGCTGCAGGGACCGGCGGGCGGCCCGAACTTCTACGAGTTCGGCGACGACGTCCTGTACGAGATCCACGTGGACAACAACGGGGACGGCCAGGCCGACATCTCCTACCAGTTCCGTTTCACCACCGAGGTGCTCAACCCGGACACCTTCCTGTACAACACGGGCCCGATCGATGCGATCAACAGCCCGACCTTCAACCGCCGCCAGTTCTATGACGTCTTCGTGTCGTCCGGCGGGTCGGAGAGGACCATCGCCACCGGCCTGGCCTGCCCTCCGTGCAACATCGGGCCGCTGTCCACGCCGAACTACACCGCGCTGGCCGACGAGGCCGTGCACAACCTGGGCGACGGGATCACGGTGTTCGCCGGGCAGCGCGCCGAAGGCTTCTACGTCGACCTGGGCTCGATCTTCGACCTGGCCGACCTGCGGCCGTTTCAGAACCTGCACGCCTTCGGGCACTTGCCCAAGGCACCTGGCGTGAACGCCACCAACCACCTCAACGTGCACTCGATCATGATCCAGGTACCGATTTCCTCGCTGACCAGGAAGGGCCACCCGAGCATCGGCGTGTGGACCACGGCGAGCCGCCAGCGGGTCAGGGTGTGGGACGCCGACAACGGCGAGAACGTCGACAGCGGGCCGTTCCGGCAGGTGTCGCGGCTGGGCAACCCCCTGGTCAACGAGGTGATTAACCCGCTGGGCAAGAAGGACCAGTGGAACTCGCTGCCGCCGTCGGACGACAAGCTGTTCGCCGGCTTTGTCACCCAGCCGGGCCTGGCGGCGCTGCTACCTGTCCTTTACCCCGGCGTGTTTCCCAACCTGGCCGCGCTGGTCGCCGCCAAGAAGCCGCGTGCCGACCTGGAGGCGATCCTGCTCACCGGCATACCCGCGGGCATCATCCCCGGATTCCAGAACTTCACCGGGCCGGTGCTGGCCGACATGCTACGGCTGAACACCTCGATCCGGCCTACGCCGGCCAACAAGCAGAGCATTTACGGCCTGCTCGGGGGCGACGCGGGCGGCTTCCCGAACGGCCGCCGGGTGACCGACGACGTGGTAGCGATCGAACTGCGGGCCATCGCCGGAGTCACGTACCCGCTGATCGACAAGAAGTTCGTGCCCGACGCGGCCGCGGGCCTGCTCACCGACGGGCTGACGCCGGCCAGCGTCAGCGCAGCCTTCCTCCCCCAGTTCCCCTACCTCGGGGTTCCTTACAGCGGTTACGACAACCCGTCCTGAACGCATCAGCTCCTGCGCCCCGGCGGGACCACCGGTTCATGGGTCCGCGCCTGGGGCGCAGGGCGTCCGGTCGCAGTCATCCCCCGGTCACAGTCATAACCCGGTCACAGTCATAAGGAGCGCAGCATGACCGAGCCAGTCGCCGGTTCGTCCGGCCCCGGTACCGTGGTCCTGGAGATCGGCCCCGGCATCGGCGCCCTGATCCTGTACACGCCGACCGAGATGGACGGCGAGGAGATCGAGATCAGCCGCGACGACGAGCCCGGATCCCGGCGCACGCACAGCCAGGTCCGGCCCCGTCACCTGCCCGGCGAGACCAGGTACGCGGCCGTCTACCCCGGCCTGACGGCCGGGCGTTACACGGTCTGGCGCGACGCGCACCGCCCGGCGGCCGCCGTCACCGTCACCGGCGGGCAGGTCAGCAGCTGCCGCTGGCCGGGCTGAGCCAGGTCCCTGGCGCTGCCCGCCTTGGGGACGGGCAGCGCTAGGGCGCGGCGGCCGTTCGGGCCGGATCTCACCCGGCCGGATCTCACACCGGGAGCGGCAGGGCCAGGATCGGTTTGGTGGTGGGCTGGGTCGATCCCGGGGCTGGTTCGACGGTCAGGCCGAGCGTGTCGCCCTTGACGACCCCGGAGGCCAGCACCGGTCGGGTCTGCCCGGCCGTGGCCTCGGGCAGCAGCCCGGCGGACACGATCTTGGTCTTGCCGATCAGCCAGAGCTGGTACACCTGGCCGGCCGGCAGCGCAGGCAGCCCGTTCGTCGTCACGACGAGCTGGTGACGATCCGCGGCCAGCACCACGGTGGCCGTGCCGCCCTTGGTGGTGGTCTGCGTAAGCAGCTTGACTTGCGGCGAGGAAAGAACCAGGGCGATGGCCTGGTTCTCGGCCCGGGCCTGGTTGAGCTCCTGCTGGGTGTGGGCCTGCGCGAAGCCGAAGATCACGGCGACCACGATCGAGGCGGTCGCGACCACGCCGGACAGCCACGGCACCCACGGCACCCAGGCTCGCGTGCGCCGCGGCGGAGCGTGGGTCCTGACCTCGGGCGGCAGCTGGCGAGTGCGCGCGGCGGCGGCGAGCACCCGGTCACGGAGTTCAGGCGGCGCCTCGGCGGTCGCGGCGAAAGCCAGCGCGGTCGCCACCTCGCGGAACCCGCGCACCTCGCCGGCGCACGAGGCGCAGCGGCTCATGTGACGGGCGAAACGGTCGCGCTCGGCCCCGCCCTCGAGCGCGTCGATCGCGTAAGCGCCGGAGAGCGAGTGCATGTCGTGGCGGAGGAACCGCATTCAGCTCACCCCCAGGCAATCGCGCATCCGGATGAGCCCGTCGCGGATCCGGGTTTTTATCGCGCCCAGGGTGACCTTGAGCAGGTCGGACACCTGGCGGTAGCTGTACCCGCCGTAGTAGGCCAGGGTGATCGACTCACGCTGCACGTCGGTCAGCCCCTCCAGGCAGCGTCGTACCCGCTCCCGGTCCAGGCTTGCTTCCACCGCCTCGGCGACCTCGTCGTGTGGCGTGTGGACCTCGGCGGTCCGCTGTTCGCGTCCGGCCGCCGCCATGGTGGAACGGACACGGTTGATGGCGCGACGGTGGGCGATGGTCATCACCCACGTCGCCGCGCCACCCATGGCCGGGTCGAACCGCGCGGCGGTCCGCCACACCTCGAGGAGTACCTCTTGGGTTACCTCCTCGGACTGCGACGGATCCCGAAGAACCCTGCGGGTCACGCCGTAGACCGGTCCGACCAGCCGGTCGTACACCGCCTCGAACGCTTGGGTGTCGCCACGCGCTACGTGGATGACCAGGTCGTCGAGGTCCCGCTCTCCCCTCCTATCCGTAGTCGCGGACTTGAACCGGGACGCGTCCGAATCGCTCGGGTTCATATGACACCTTCGAAGCCGACGCCGGATCGGATGGGTGGGGACATGGCCGAATTTTAGATAATTAAATTCCCGCAGTCCCGCACAGCGGGAGAGCCGCACCGGAATTTCCGCGGACACGGGTTCTCCCCGGTTCGCGGCGGGAGGCTGATCCGTGTGCTCGGCGGGTGCTGCCTCGAGCCTTGCGCCGAGTTGGGCAAGATGCGGGGCCGAGGCCTACCGCTGAGTCGTTCGGCCTGATATCACTGAAATGCGGCGGGTGACGGCCCAGCCGATCCTGTCGCGCGCACAAAAGCCGGAGGTAACCATGCGCCTGGTCTGGGTGGTGGTCTTTATCTGGCTGCTAATCGGCGCTCTCGCCGCCGGGCAACGGCACTACTACACCACCGGATCGGCGGATTGCGCCGGCGCGGGCACGATCGCGGTGACCATCTTGTTCGGGCCGGTCAATTACTTCGGGGCCAATCCCAAGCTCACCTGTCACTAGTCGGACCAGGCGGCGGCTCAGGGTCCGGCGGCGCGGTCTCGGTTGGCTCGGTGTCGGGCGGTGCGTCCTCGGACGGTGGACCGCGCGAGATCATGGTCGACACCGCGCCGCGCATGGCCGCCAGACCAGCGCCGCGCGGCACCTTGAGGGACACGTAGGCGGCGGCGCCAAGCGGGATGGGCAGCCAGAAGTTCACCAGCCGCCAGCCGAGCACGCCCAGCGTCGCCACGCTGCGGTTGACGCCGAAGCTGACCAGCAGCAGCGGTGCAATCGAGTCGACGACGCCCAGGCCGCCGGGCGTCACGGGCAACGCGCCGGCCACGTTGGCGATCCCGTAGGCGGCGAATAGTTCGACCGGGTTGACGAATTTGCCGAACGCGGCCACGAAGCACCACAGTGACGCGGCGTCGAGGATCCAGTTGAGCGAGGCCCAGGTCAGCGACATGACCAGGGTGCCCCGGTCACGGCCGAGCGCGGACAACTTGGCCGCAGTGTCGAGCAGGGTGCGTTCCAGCCGGTCGCCGGACAGGCCGGGAATCCGGTCACCGATGACGTGCAGGATGCGAGAGGCGCGTTTGGCTCCCCGGGTGATCCCGACGAAAAGGGCCGCGATGGCAAGCAGCAACACCGCACCGGTGACCGCCACGGTCACATAAATCGGGTGGAAGCCCGCCAGCGGAATGGAGATGACCAGGGACAGCCACAGCAGGACGTTGAGCACCACGGTGGAGCCCAGGCCCTTGGTCGCCATCATCACCGCCGCGTCGTTCCCCTTGATGCCTTCGGCGGTGAACAGCTTGTAGCCAATCCCGGCGCTGCCCAGCGTCCCGGCCGGTATCACGTGGGCGACCGCCGCGGCGGCCAGGTCGATCCGGAACAGCCGGGACAGACCCGGGTTACGCGCACCCGGCGGCAGCAGGGCCTGGGTCAGCAGGCCGTAGCAGAACAGCGACAAGCCCTCGAGGAGCACGCCCGCGACCAGCCAGGCGGCGTTGACCTGGCCGAGCAGGTGCAGGTCCTTGCTGGCGCCGACCAGTTCCGGCACTACCAGGTACTCGACGATCAACACCACGGCGAAGATCAGGATGCCCCGCCGCAGCGGCTTGACCACGAACGGAAGCCACTTGCGCCCGCGGACCCACCAGCCCTGCCCGCCAGGTCGCTCGCTGCCAGCGGCGATATCGTCCTTAGGCTTCCGGTTTGCCTTCACCGGGTCAGTCCGCATGACCAGCCTCCTACCCGGCGTGCGGACAAGAACGCCGCCACATGGGTAACAGGGCGTCGCGGGATATCCTGCCCTGGAATCCGCAAATCCGGCGAAAAGGGGCGGTCGTGGCTGACACAGCGTCAACGGCTCGGTCGATGTGGACCCTGTTCGAGCCTATCCACGCGGTGACCTATTTCGCGCCCGAGGCCCGTTCGGCCTACGAGCAGGCGGGCTTGCGCGGATTCTGGCGCGGCTACTTCGCCGGCCGGGCCGCACCACTGGGCACCGCGAGCGCGGCGGTCGTCACCGCCGCGGTCTTCAACTTCGCGCCCGCTTTCGTCGCCCGCGCCATTCCGGGGGTGTGGGAGCTCATCACGCCGGAAGAGGCGCTGCGGATCCGGATGGCCGGGGCGACCGAAGCCCTGCAGCGCATGCTGGCCGGGCAGGAAGCCGTCGCGGCCGCGGCCGCCGATCTGCTCTGGCGGGCGATCGGGGAGCTTGACTTCTCCGGCCGGGTGCTGGCCGCGGCCGACGCCGCGCTGCCGGTTCCCGGCGAGGGCCTGGCCCGGCTCTGGCAGGCGGCCACCGTGTTGCGCGAGCACCGGGGCGACGGGCACTTCGCGGCCCTCGCGGCGGCCGATATCGACGGCTGCGAGGCCGTGGCCCTGCGGTGCTGCCTGGACCTGCGCCGGGAGGACCTGCAGCCCGTGCGGGGCTGGACCGACGAGGCCTGGGACGGGGCGCTGTCGCGGCTGGCCGAACGCGGCTGGCTCGGCGCGGACGGCGAACTGACCAGCGCGGGCCGCCAAGCGCACGCGGCGGTGGAGAACGCCACCGACTGGGCCGCGGCGCGGCCGTGGGTCCGGCTCGGCGCGCAGACCACGGCGGAGATCGCGAACGTCCTCACCCCGCTCGCGCAGGCCTGCGCGAGCGCGCTGCCCTACCCCAGCCCCATCGGCGTGCCCGCTCCGGGCGCGGCAGGCTGAGGCTCCGGGCCCGGCGAGCCGAGGCCGCTGGGTACGGCAGGCTGAGGCGGGGACTCACCGCCCCTGGTGGGTAAAACCGGCCCAGGCTGTCAGGTTCGCGAGCCGCGTGGATCCCGCCCGGCCGGCCAGCAGCGATGGCATCTCGGGCGGCGCGACCCGGTGCGGGTCGATCATCCAAAGCTGAGCGAGCCGCAGGGCATCACGCGGTGGCTGGCCGCGGCGAACCATGAAGTAGTGGTACATGAACATGAGCAGCGCGGTGGCCGTATCGGGGATCTCCCAGCGCGCTCCCACCACGGTGGCGGCCCCTGCGGCCAGGAACGCGGTGGCCAGCGTCAGCGCCTCGTCGTAGTCGTCCGCCGCCAGGTCGGTCCGGCATGCCGCCAGGCTGACCAGGCCGCCAGGCACCCCGGGCGACCGGCCGCGGGCATGGGTCAAGATCGCGTCCACCCGCAGGTGCTCGTAATCCGCGAGGACCAGATGCGACTGGCCGGGCGCCGAGCCGACCACGTTGGCGTGACAGCCGACGTGCAAGACCGAAGCACCCGCGCGTCCGGCGGCCGGCAGCGCGTCGAGCACCTCGCCGGGGCGCCCTTCGCCTTGAACCGATCCGGGCTGGTTCGCCGACCCGAGGTAGCGGGCATTCGGGTAACAGCAGTCACGGATCGCTTCTGCTTCCTGGATAGCGTGGACCAGGCCCGCGGTCGGATCGGCCACGATGACCGGATCGGCGGCAAACGGGCGGGCCGGATGACAGCTGACCTCGAGCAGCTGGCGGGCGGATGCGGTATAGGAGATCACCGCTTCAGCGCAGGCGTACGACCAGTAACCGTCGTGGCCGCGACGGGACCTGGCGGCATGCCACGGGACCAGGCTGAGCGGTCCGATGGGAGTCAGCACGAGCCTGGGCTGGCGGCCGGGCGACCAGCTCGCGACCCGGTCCAGCACCGGCTTGATGACGGCAGGCCAGGCCCACTCGCAGAGCGCGCCAAGCGCGCTTTCCCATCGCTCTACGGTCCGGACCCGCGCCTTGGCCCACGCCAGGGCTTCGGCGCCGCCGGCCGGCTCCGGCGGGATGGCGAGAACCTCGGCGTGCGACGCCACGTACTCCTCAAACGCACCGCTCAGGCCGGGCCTCAGCAGCGGCAAGGAGATGCCTTCTGCGGGCGGCGCGGCCACCACGTGCCCATCCGCCACGTGCCCATCCGCCACGTGCCTGGCGGCTACGAGCAGCGCCCGCCCCTCCCGGCCTGCTGACGGAGGCAGCAGGTACACGAGCGCGTCGGCGTTCGTGCGGCTGAGCGCGGCCGCGATCTCCGCCAGGCCGGGCGGCGCGAGCAGGTCCTCGGCCGCGGCCGAGCGAGCGAGCGCGGCGAGCGCGCGCCCGCGCAGATCGCTGGGCGCGAGCAGCGAACCGCTGGCCAGCATCCTGGCGACATACGCGGCGCCACCCGAGTCGTCGTCCCACGGCGGGTCGTCATCCGCGGCCAGGCCTGCTCCCGATGCCGCCGCCTGCCGCCATTCCCCGGCCAGGTCATCGCGGCCGGCGGCGGACAGCAGCTCGGGTAGGTCCGCGGCGCTGGTGGCGGCGTGCAGCACGAGCCCGCGGCCGAGTTCCAGGGCCTGGACGGCGAGGCCAGGCTCATCGTCGCCGAGGCACCAGTCGGCCACCTCGACCGCCTCCGCCGCGACCGCGCGCGCGGACGCTAGCGCACGGGCGGTGCCGGTCTGCAGCAGAACGTCGCGGACGCGGACGCGCAGCGCGGCCAGTCCCTGCTCGCGGGCCGACCCGGCGTCCCCGGAAGCACGATGGAAGCGGGCCAGCCTGGTCAGGAGATTCGCGTGCTGCGGGTGCCCGGGCCGGTCCTCGAGGTCACGGCACGCCTCGGCCAGGCGAGTGACGGCGGTATCCCGGTCGACGGGATCGCCGGTCAGCTGGTAAAGCTCCGCGCTGGTCATGCCCAGCATGCCGACGACCCGGGCGGGTTCGCCGAAGAACGGATCGGGGGCAGCCAGCACCTGGCTCAGGTAGCCGATGGCCTGACGGAGGGCCGCGGGATCGCGGGTAGCTACGCCCATGACGGCCAGAGCGGCGCCGGCCCGGAACATGGCCAGCCTGCGCATCATGTGCCCGGCGGGCAGGGCGGCGACGGCCGCGTCAAGCTCCTGCCGCGCCGCGGAGATGTCGGCCATGGTCGTCGTGCCGTACCCGGCCCGCATCATCAGCGCGAGGCCGAGATCACTGCGCAGCCGGGCGTGCAGAGGATGACCGGCCGATACCATCGCCAGCGCCGCCCGGAAGGAATCGACGGCTTGGTCAAGGGCCCGGACATCGCCGGCGAAGCCCTTGGTGGCGTAGAACACGCCCCGGGCGGCGGTCACGGTGAGATCGAGGTCGGGAACAAGGTCGCTCATCGCGGCCCGGGAACCTGGTGCCTGGTCGCCCACCACCTGCAGGTAGAACTGTGCCGCGTCCAGATCCTGCCTGTCTCCGCGCAGATTGAACCTGGTCAGCAACGCCGATCCCAGGTTCCACGAGATCATCACGCGGACGGCGGAGCTGGGCCGGGCCAGGTCGTGCGCGGCGACCAGGTGCGCGATGCCGTCGCCGACATCGCGGCTCCCCTGATCCAGGCCGCCCCGCTGGAGCAGCGCCATCCCGAGGCCTGCGCGCACCATGGCGGCACGATCCGCGTCGTGATCGGGCCGCGCGACCGCCGCGTCGAGAAACTCGATGGCCCGGTCGAGAGGCCCGGTCATCACGCCGGAACCGGCCAGCACGAATAGCCCGTTACCGAGGGTCCGCGCGATCTCGGACCATTCGGGATCTGAGGCTGAGACTTCGCCGGCCGCGTGCAGCAACCACGGCTGCGCCGCCAGCAGGTCGGCCGTGCTGCCCGTCACCTGGCCGCGGGCGGCCAGGAAATTGCCGAGCATGACCTCAGTGATCAGGTGGACGCCGGCGTCCCCGGCGACCAGCGGCTCGATTTCCGTCAGCACGCTAATGGCCAGGTCGACAGAATCCAGCTCGAACGGCACACCCGGGCGTCGTAGCCGCTCGTGCAGGCCGGTGCACAGGTAGAACCCGAGCATCGCGCGCTCGTCCGGGCTCAGCTCTCCCCCGGTCGCCGCTCCTCCCCCGGTCGCCGCTCCTCCTCCAGCGGCCGCTTCTCCCCCGGCCGCCACCGCCACCCACGCCCGCCGGGCATAGGCTTCCATCCGGTCGACTTCGGCATGCCGGGTGTCATCGCCATCGACCCGGAGCCAGCAGGCGTGCGCGAGCAGGGCAAGCAGCGACGCGTGACCGGGGTCCCCGGCCGCCGTGGCCGCGAGCACCGCCTCCAGGTGCCGGATCGCCGCATCCAGGTCAGCCAGGCGGCCTTCGGCTCCCGGACCGGCGCCAGCGGTGGACTCGGCGCGGTCGAGTAGTTCCATCCCGAGCAGGTCGTGCAGGTCTTCCCAGTCGTCCTCGGCTGCGTCCGGGAAGCTGAGCAGCCGCTCTCCCCAGGTAATGAACGCGTTCCGGTCGGCGTGGTCATGGAGCAAATCGAGCCGGTCGCGGAGGGCGTGCGCGAGATAGAACGTGGTCAGCTCGTCTGCCTCATCATCGGCTGCGCCCTGCTGCAGCAGATCGCACGCGGCGTCGAGATCGTCAGGGTCCGGCGCCTCGGCGCCGGGCCAGGGATCGGTGTAGCGGTCGTAGCTCAGCCGCCCGAGGGTTAGCGCCGTCTCCGGCCGGGCCGGATGCTCGGATGGCAGCGAACGGAGCAGCGCGGCGGTCACCGCGATGGCTTCGTCACGGTCCGCGCGCGCGGCGGCGAGCGCGACAACGTCCTGCTCCTCCAGCCGGCGCTGGGCTACGGCGAACCGGTAGCCGAGCGCCGAACTGAGGATCGCCCGAACCTCGGCGATCGTGTCCGGGTCGCCGCACTCGCCGTCCGCGGGCGGCGAGTGCGGCGAGTGCGGCGGCTGTGACGACAAGGCGGAAAGGGCGGTGCGTGCGCACTCGATCACATAGTCGAGATCCTCCGCCGCGCCGTCCTGGTCACCTGCCGCCAGCCGGCAGTCGTATCTGAGCGCCAGCGTGCGCGTCAGCTCCACCACCAGGTCGGGCTCGCCCGTTTCGGCTGAGGTGGCCCGCCATCGGGCGCACAGGTAATCGACCTGCTCGTCCAGCGCCGCGCAGTCAGCCTCGAGGCTCATCTACAGCCTCGGAGCTCAGCAAGAGCCTCGGGGTTCATCTGAGGAGTGGCAGCTAACCGCAGTGGCCGCAGGCCCCACGGCCCCCACGATCCGGCCCGGGCCAGCGACTCGGCCCGGTCGAGCAGTTCCAGTTCCAGCATGTCCTGCAGGCCGGACCGGCTGAGGCCGCCGGCGTCGGGGAAGGCGAGCAGCCGCTCACCCCAGGTCATCAGCGCCCTCGCGTCCTGCGGGCAGGCCATCAGGTGCTGCCGGTCGCGAAGCGCGAGGAAGAGGTACAGCGTGGTGCGCTCGTCGGCGTCGTCGTACCGCGCCCCGCGGAGCAGCAGGTCACACGCGGCGTCGAGGTCGTCCGGGTCCAGCGGATCGGCGTCGGGCCAGGGATCGGTGAAGCGGTCGTAGCTCAGCCGCCCGAGGGTTAGCGCCACTTCAGGCCAGGCCTCGTCGCTGGCCGGCAGTGAGTACAGCAGCGCGCCCGTCACCGCGATGGCCTCGTTGCGGTCGGCCCGGGCGGCGGCGACCGCATCGGCGTCCCGCTGGTCCATTCGCGCCTCCGCTAGGGCCACCCGGCGCTCGAGCAAGGCCGCGAGCAGGGCGCGGGCCTCGGCGAGCATCTTCGGGTATTCGGCTCCGCCGGCGCCATCGGGGTCATGCAGCAGCGCCTCAAGGGCGGCGCGCGCGTGGATGATGGCCGTGTCCAGGTCTTTCCCGTCAAGCAACGGGCGGTGGCTGGCGATGTTATTCATGGCAAATCCCCCTCCATAGGTTTTGCCAGGTGACGGCCGGCTCCGTCAGGGCCATGGCGGCCGCCACCTGGGGTCCTAAGTGTCACGGGCGACGTAACCGTGACCGGCTGGAGAGGATACGACTGGCCAGCCGGCGCCGACTCAGCCGCGAGTCACAGCGAGCGATTTCCGGTAATCCGGCAAAACGTGCGGCAGCTATCTCGCTAAAGCCGTGCGGCAGCTATCTCGCTAAAGCGCAGCGAAATTAAATACGACCCTTTGGCTAGCGAAATTGCTGCCAGCTACCCGGAGCCGGGAGCGGCTGGGATGCCACCCGCCGACCATGCGGGCGTTCCTGGGACGGCGATGCGATCACGCATCACATGACCCTTGGCTAAGTTGTATTCATCTCTCACGACCTTCCGCCGGCCAGAGCGGCACCGCACGGTCCTCCCGCGCCGTCAGCCACTCAGACCTCTGCGGTCCTCCCCTCATCCACCCCTTACAGCCCACCCAGGGTGTTACCCGCCCCGGATCCCGTGAGCACCATTGACGAGCTTAGTGTAGCTAGATAAACGATGTCTATCTATGCAGAATTTACGTCGATAAAGATTTCATGATCAGCCCGTTAGGATCTTGCAGGCGGCGGCTCCGAATGCGGCGGCGGGCGGGTAGGCGGCACACGCGCGCTGCCAGCGATCATGCAATGACCGGTTGATCTCGGCCGGCAGAGCGGCCGCGGCCGGGCCGGAAGCCAGCACTTCGAGCGGCCCGACCACGTACACCTCGGCCAGGGTGGGCAGGTCGGCGAACTCCGCCGCCGGGTTCGAGCCGCCGGGCAGCCGGGTCGCCCGCTCGATCAGCCCGGCGCCAAGCTGCCACACCGCGTTACCCTCGCCCGCCAGGACGCACTCCACCGCGGCGAGTATCTCGACGGCCATCGCGTACGACTCGGCGACGAGCAGCCCGGCCCCGAACTCTCCCGGGTTCGGCGCAAGCGAACCGCTGATCCTGGCCAGCGAGCCGAGGTGGTCCAGGTGGGCGCCCTCGTGGATGCCGCGCCAGATCTGCTGCGCCATCGGGGTCGCGGTGGACGGCACCTCGGCGATGGCGGTACCGAGGCCAGGCAGCCCGGGCAGGCACATCCAGGTTCGCCGGGCCAGCCGCCGGTTGACCGCGGGCAGGTGCAGCGTGATGTGACCCTCGCTTGGCGACGGCCGAAAACGGACGCCCCAGGCCAGCTGCCGCGCGCTGACCAGCGGACAGGGCGGGGCGTGCGGAAGCCCGGCGGCGGTCGCGATGAGTAGTTCGCCGAACCCCGCGATCAGGGTGGCCGCGCGCCAGGCACAACCGGAGATGCCGCGAATCGACCCGGCCACCGGCCTGGTGTCCGGATACCACGGCGGCACCGGGCCGGCGAACCCCCGCAGGTGGCGGAGCCGGGCGGCGTGCTGGCCGCCGGAGGCGACGCGCGCCGACCCGACCACCTCGTCCAGGCCGCTGAACGCGCCAGGGCCGTCTCGCCGGGCCATGCGGTGCGCCGGACCGGCGAACCCCGGGCTATCGAGGGCCACGCAGCCGACGGCGACGTCGGCCCAGCCCCGGACGATCCACGCGTCAGCTTCCCCGTTCCCGGCCGGTACCCGCACCGCCGCCGTCGCCGCGTCGACCGCCCACGCACACGCGGCTGACGCCGCGACATGAAGCGGCCCGGGAGCTCCGCCCCCCGGGCCGCCTACCTCACTACCCATCCGGCATTGACATGGCTCCGAAGCTCAACTTGGGCGGCGTTCCACGGGCTGCAGTTAGCCGGGAACGCCTGCCCGGCAGCCGGAGCCTAATACCTGAGCCAACACAGAAGAACCATATTGCCTTTAGTCAGGAAAAACCTGGGCAGGTCATCTTCAGGGTTAGCGCCTATGATGACGGTCTTGGTGCAGGTGAACGGCCAGGTGAGAGGAGTGCGTAGTGGTAGCACAGGACGAGCGCCTCGCGGCCATCGCCGCGGCCGCCGCGACCGTGCTGCGCCAGACGCCCTACCACGTGGTCCGCGCTGGTGACGTCGCCGCGGCGATCCGGCTGCCCGGGCAGACCGGGCGTTCCGCGGTCTGGCTCTACAACGAGGTACACAACCGCCGGGTGCTGGTGGCGCTGGCCGCAGCCCAGGCTTGGCGGGAATTCGCCGGGCACGCGGGCTGGACCACCCCCGGGCCCATTGACTCGGTGACGGCGGCCAGGTCGGCCGCGGTCGCCGCGCTCGGCGCGATCGTCGCCTTCCACCGGGCCGAACAGCCGCTGATGACCCAGGTCGGCTACGGGATCGGGGATATCTCCACGGCCGAGAAGCGCAAACTCACCGCGGGTGCCGACCTCACCCCGCCCAGCTGGCCGGACAGCACGTGGGGCCGGGTCGCGGCGGCGGCGTGGGACGGCCGGTGCGACGTCTTCACCGACTTCCTGCGCCCGGTGCTCCAGGACTGCGCGGAGTCCGTCACCCACCTGATCGAGCCGCATCTGGCGGACAGCGCCTCCCGGCTGTCCGACATCGCCTTCCGGACTTGCCTGGCCGACCGGGCGGGCCCGGTCGACCTGCTCGCGCGCGGGCTGGCGGCGCTGTGGTTCGAACGCGACCTGACCAGGCTGGCCGGCGCCCTGCCGCGGGACCTGGAAAGCGCCGAGACGGCGCTGGCCGCCGTCGCCCGCCGGCGCACCGATCCCCGGGCCGAGGCGAACGCCAGCGCCGTGGTGGTCCGGGTCCTGCTCGAGGCCGGCACCCTGCACCGGCGCTGCGTCTGGCAGGCGCAGCGGACGGTCTCGCTGTGGCAGAACCTCGCGACCGACCTGGACGGTGCCGAGCTGGACGGGCCGGCGTCCTCGGTCTCCGCCTCCACCGGGCACGACCTGCAGCGGCTCAGCGACGCCGCCAGCCACCTGGGGCTCGCCGCGGCCAGGTACGGGGACCGGCGGACGGCTTCGGACGCATGGCAGCTCTCCCGCCGGGTCGCCACCCAGGACCTGGGGCACGACCAGTCCCGGGTCGCACGTGCCGACAACAACCTCGCCGCGCTGGCCGCCGAGACCGGCCACGGCGAATGGGCCAGGACCGTCATCGCCGGCGTCCGCCAGACCCGGCTGGCCATGCTGGAACGCCAGCCGCAGGACGCGGCGGCCTGGCGTCGGCTGACCGTGGCGGACCGGACCCAGACCGACGTGGCGCGGCTCAACGGAGACGCGATCGAGAGCGTGCGGCTGGCCGCCGGCCTGCTCGCGGACCGGCAGGCCCGGCTGGACGACCCCGGGCACGCCGACACCGCCGAGGCCCGGATCGTCCTGGGCCAGGCCCTGCTGGCGGCCGGCCACCCGATCGCCGCGCGGCGTCACCTGGAGGAGGCCGCCGACACCCGGCGCAGCCGGTTCCTGCCTACCTCCTACCGGGTCCAGGAAGATCTCATCTGGCTGGCCAAGGCCGCGCTCGTACTCAGGCACCCCCGGACCGTGCTCGAGCTGCTGGCGGGCCAGACGGCGGAGACCGACTGGTTCCGTGACCAGGTGTCGTTCCGGCTCGGCTACACCGCACGGCGGCTGCTCGCGCTGGCCAGCGGCGAGCTCGGCCAGGCCGACGACGCGGCGGCCGCCCTGCTCGCCGACCGGGAGGAGCTCGGCGAGTGGCCGCTGGACACCGGCGTCGACCCGCTGGCCGCCGACTTCGACCGATCCCTCGCCGAACTCGCGCTGCTGCGCGGACAGGCCGCCGACGCGGCGACCGTGCTGGGCCGGCTGGCCGACGCCGAGGCCGAGGCCATAAGCGAGGGCGGTGCCGCGAACAGAGGCGGGCCGCCACTGCCCGCGCACGGCTGGACCCTCGTCCTGCTCGGCCGGGCGGCGGCCATGCTGGGCGACGTCAAGCGCGCCGCGGCGTGCTTCCGCTCGGTCACCGATCTGACCGCCGCCGGGATCGACCCCTGCCATCCGGTCATCCTTACCGCTCACTGCGACGAGGCAGAGCGCTGCGCCGCCATCGGAGACACCAGCCAGGCGGCGAAACTGCTCGCGCCCGTGCTCGACCGCACGCTGCTGGCGCACGGCCGCCCCGCCCTGGGCGAGGCCCACCCGATGCTGACCAAGGCCCGCGCCCTGGCCGAGCGCCTCGGCATCGCCGTCCCCTACCCGGCGTCCGCCCTGAACGAGGCCTCCCTGGACATCGACGTCTGAGGCCGGGACCGTACCAGAAGCTGAGGACCGCTCCCATGCCGCCACCGATTGGGCCGAACGGTCCAAGCGGGAGCCTTCGCACAGCATCACCGAAGACCGCCCGAGCCGCGTCGGCCGCCGTCAGCTCACCGGAATCTCGAACTCTGCCAGCCACTGAAAGGGCTCCCTGAGCCAACCCCTTGACCCCATGCTGAAATAGGAGGACGGTCAAAGGCATGACGCAAGCTCGCGCAATCCCTCGATCCGGGAGGCCACCATGGCGATAGTCCTCATTGCCATCGACCCAGAGACCGATACCGATCATTGCCCGGCCGTGTTCGTCGAGGAGGAGACCGGGGACTTCCTGTTCCAGGGCTGGACGGTGACCGACACCCGGACACTGGCAGAAGTGGGCCAGCACAGCCCGGTCGCGGACAGCGAATCCGTGGTAAGGCTCCCGGGCCGGATGCGGGCAATCATCATGGAGGCGCTCAGTGGGCAAGCTGCCACCGTTCAGCGAGCTGATCTCGGCGACGACCGCATCGGCCGTGCACCTGGAGATGCGGGACGCGTACACGCCGTCCGACCCGCGGTTCCTTGACTGGAAGGCGGGTAAGCCGAGGCCTGTGCCCGCCAGCCCAGCCTGGTATGACCTGGTGCGCACTCATGTCGCGCGTGGAGTCAGGTTCCGCCGGGCCCGTGTCGTGTCCGAGCCGGTGTCGGACTTCATCCGGTTCGAGTACAAGGCCACCGAAGACCTGAACATCGCCGCTGGTGAAGAGGTGCGCTGGCTGCCCCGGAGGCGCGCCTCGGACCTATGCCTTCCCGGCAACGACTTCTGGCTGTTCGATGACCGCATGATCCGGTTCCACTATTTCTCCGGCGACGGGGACATCGTCGAGGACGAGCTGGTCTGCGATCCGGCGGTGATCAGGACCTGCGCGGCGGCGTTCGAGGCTGTCTGGGAACGCGCCATCCCGCACGCCGAGTACCGGCCGACCTGAGCGGCTTCACGTGGCCGTATCGCCTTCGTCCAGCGTCCAGCGCGCCAGGCAGCAGCTTGCCGAGCGGCTACGGGACCTGCGTCTCGATGCTGGTCTGACCGCGCGAGCGCTCTCGGTCGCGGCAGGCTGGCACGAGGCGAAGACAAGCCGGATCGAGTCGGCCAAGCAGGCGCCCAGCGAGGCCGACATTCAGGCCTGGTGCCGGGTATGCGCCGCAGACCGGGAGATTCCAGACCTGATCGCGGCGTCCAGGGCGGCCGACTCGATGTACGTCGAGTGGCGACGGCTCAACCCGGCCGGCCTGCGCCGGGCCCAGGAATCCCGCCTCCCGCTGTATGAGCGCACCCGGCTTTTCAAGGCGTATTGCTCGGCCGTCATCCCCGGCTTCCTTCAGACACCGGGGTACGCCGCAGCGCTGCTGTCAGCCATCACCGCATTCCGCGGCATCCCCGACGACTCGGAAGAAGCAGCCGCGGCGCGGATGAGCCGGAACCGGATGCTGCGTTCCGGCAATCACCGCTTCGTGCTGCTGGTGGAGGAATCCGTGCTGAGATACCGCCTCGGTGGCCCGGAAGCCATGACTGCCCAGCTCGGCTACCTCCTGGAGGCACTGGAGCTGCCTTCGATGTCCCTCGGCGTGATCCCGTTCGCGGCGTGCGAGCGGCCTATGTGGCCGCTGGAGTCGTTCACCGTCTTCGACGACGAGCGCGTGCATGTCGAGCTGCTGTCAGCACAGGTGACAGTGACGGCACCCAGCGAGATCACGCTCTATGTGCGCGCCTTCGAGAAACTCGCCGGGCTCGCAGTCCACGGAACCCAGGCCCGTGCGCTGATCACGGCTGCGATCGACGCGCTCGGCTAATTGTCTCGCAAGTTCCCGCAAGTCTGTTTACTCCTCCACGTGCGCCGGATTGGCTAGCAGTAACCACGTTGGTACGCGATGGGAGGCACGTTATGGGACGGGCAGCGGCAAGCCGAGCCGAAGAGGCCGCCGGCGCGCTGGAGGAGCTTGAGTTTCACTGGGGTTCGGCGTACGCCATCGCCACCGACGGCGGCATGTGGACCGCACGGCGCAGGGACGGCCGCGGCGGCAAGCTCGCCGATCCCCTCCCGCAAGGGCTGCGGCTGCCGATCCAGGCTGACTACGCGGCGATGCCGGTGCCGAGGGACCTGCCGTGACCGGGCCGGGGACGACCCTGGCACTCCGGAGCGCGATCCGGAGGTGCCTGGCTTGCGGGATGGCGGACCCGCCACCGTCCATGACCGGCACCCTGGGACGGGACCACCGGATGGGCACCGCATCCTGGTGCCCGGCCTGCGGCCGGCTGACGGCCGCGTGCGCCGCGCGGCCGTGCTCAGCGGCCCGGGCCGGCCAGGTGCGGGGGGCGTTGTGAGGTTCCGCGAGGACAAGCCTGATGACCTAGATAAGGCACGCGCTGCCGTAGCGGCCTGGCGCGACCAGAACCCGGCAGGAACGGGCGGGCAGCTCGTCGCCGCGCTCGGCAGCCAGTTTCACCCGGACTACGGTCCGGTGCTCCGTGCCGTGCTGTTCGCGTTCGACTCGCACGCGGCCAAGATCACCACTGGCGTCTCGATAGCCGAGGCTTTCCGGTGACCGGGCGTGCCCGCGGCAGCCTGCGAATCATCGACGGCAGCCTATCGCCGCGGAATGACCCGGTGGCGCGGCTTCATCGGTTCCAGGGCGAGCACCCCGAGGTGGAGTTCACCGCGCCGCACTGGGGCGGCCAGGGCCGCTACATCGCGTGCGTCCCGGCTGGCGCCATCCCCGGTGAATCCCGCGAGGTCACCGCCTCCAGCTCAGACCTGACCGGCCTGATGGACCAGCTCGACGACTATCTGCCGCCGGGTGACAGCGATCCGGACCCCGAGTCGGCCTGACCCGCGCCGGCACCTGGAGAGGAAGAACCGCACGTGGAGGAGCCGAGCGCGCCGCCGAAGTGCCTTGCCTGCCAGGAGGAGGACCCGCAACCGGACATGACATGCCACCAGGGCCGTGACCACATTGTCGGCCCCAGGTCCGGGTGCCCTGCCTGTGGGCGGCTTCTGGCAGCGTGCGCCGCACGCCCGTGCACAACGATGCGGCTCGCGGTTCTGCGCGGAGGATAGGGAACCGGCTATGCAAGCCCGCGCGGGACCCCCTCCCCTTAGTTCGGCGTCCTGCGCGGCGGCTGCGCCAGCGCGGCCGCGCGGGCCCGGCAGAGCCGCACCTGCCGCAGGGACGGTGTGCGGCTTTCCGTCCCGGTGCCCCGGCCGCCTTGCGCGGCCAACCCGCCCGGCTCCCGTGGCGTCAGGCGGAGGGGTACATGACCACCATCGACTCCGCATCTTCATCAATGGAACTCCCGGGCGTTTGGCCAGTCGATCGATCGCGTCGTTCCAAGTGGGGAGCAGGCCAACGTCGGCGACGAGGTTGAAGACGACTGCCGGCGGCACTGCCACGAGGACCGCGCGCGAGTCACAAGCGGCGCCCGTCGAAAGGCGGGAGCACCGCTGAGTTGAGTTGAGAGCGGGATCTGAATATATGCCGCAATGGAGCCCGCCGTTGAGAGGCGGGAGCACAGTTTCGCCTGGACCCGAAGACGAGACTCCGGGACGAGAGCCGCAATGGAGCCCGCCGTTGAGAGGCGGGAGCACCGGGCCCTCCTCGATGTGATCCATACGTGGTTGTCGGCCGCAATGGAGCCCGCCGTTGAGAGGCGGGAGCACCCCGCTCCGATGCCGGGGTTGCCTGTCCGTGCCGCAATGGAGCCCGCCGTTGAGAGGCGGGAGCACGTGACACCGAGGACTCGGCGTGCGGAGGATGGCCGCAATGGAGCCCGCCGTTGAGAGGCGGGAGCACGAGGGCAGTCGAGGCCGTAGCGTCACGGCACGTGCGTCGCCGCAATGGAGCCCGCCGTTGAGAGGCGGGAGCACCGCGGTCGATCGCAGGACGCCGGCTGCACGAGGCACGTGCCGCAATGGAGCCCGCCGTTGAGAGGCGGGAGCACGCGCGGTCGATCGCCGCAGTAGCGCGTCACAGGATGGCCGCAATGGAGCCCGCCGTTGAGAGGCGGGAGCACGCGGCAGTCCGAGTCGACCGTCGACGGGTCACGGAGCATTGCCGCAATGGAGCCCGCCGTTGAGAGGCGGGAGCACCGAGGCATCCCGGACGAGCGTACGGTCAGCTGCACGCGCCGCAATGGAGCCCGCCGTTGAGAGGCGGGAGCACGCGACATGCGATCGCTGCCGGTCGACGCGCGACAGTGTCTGCCGCAATGGAGCCCGCCGTTGAGAGGCGGGAGCACCGGCCGGATCTGCCGCGGCGTCACGTCAGGACGGCTGGCCGCAATGGAGCCCGCCGTTGAGAGGCGGGAGCACGCGCGACATCGCGCTGCGAGACGGTCCACTCCAGGCGTGGCCGCAATGGAGCCCGCCGTTGAGAGGCGGGAGCACGCACCGAGTTCCGCGTGTACCTCAGCGAGGCGTACAGGCCGCAATGGAGCCCGCCGTTGAGAGGCGGGAGCACCCGGTGCGCCCAGGTCGCCCCGCCAGCTAGATGGACGGGCCGCAATGGAGCCCGCCGTTGAGAGGCGGGAGCACGCCCGGTCGCCGAACGTGATGCCGAGGTACGGCGAGCGCCGCAATGGAGCCCGCCGTTGAGAGGCGGGAGCACGTGGCGGCTACGTCAGGTACGTCATCGCGAACGGCCACGCCGCAATGGAGCCCGCCGTTGAGAGGCGGGAGCACGCAGTCACGGCACGTGCACGACGCCAGCGACGATCAGCGCCGCAATGGAGCCCGCCGTTGAGAGGCGGGAGCACGCGGCTACGCGATGCTGTACGCAGGCGTGCCGATGGCGCCCGCGACGCCGCAATGGAGCCCGCCGTTGAGAGGCGGGAGCACGCGGCCGACCGGCCTCACCGGTGCCACCGATGACGCCTGGCCGCAATGGAGCCCGCCGTTGAGAGGCGGGAGCACCCTGACCGCGGGCGCGACCGTGAGCGGTACAGACGATGCCGCAATGGAGCCCGCCGTTGAGAGGCGGGAGCACGTGCGTCGCTACTGCGGGATCTGCCGGGACACGCACGGCCGCAATGGAGCCCGCCGTTGAGAGGCGGGAGCACCTGCGATTGCCGCTGCGCAGGCTCGCCTGCGTCCTCATGGTGCCGCAATGGAGCCCGCCGTTGAGAGGCGGGAGCACCGGACAGGGCGACGCTGCCGGATGCGGGGACGAGCCCGCCGCAATGGAGCCCGCCGTTGAGAGGCGGGAGCACGTCGCAGCCTCATCCGAACGGATCGTGCCGCGACCATCGCCGCAATGGAGCCCGCCGTTGAGAGGCGGGAGCACACATTTACTCGGCCTCCGACCTGCGGAATGTCTCCGGCCGCAATGGAGCCCGCCGTTGAGAGGCGGGAGCACGCGTGTTCACTGCGCCCGGGTCGTCCTACTCCAACGGGCCGCAATGGAGCCCGCCGTTGAGAGGCGGGAGCACGTGTCTATGGCAGTCCCGAAGACCAGGCGGCACTAGCCGCCGCAATGGAGCCCGCCGTTGAGAGGCGGGAGCACCGGACTAGGTAGCCGGCCAGACACGGGGTCAGGCCGCAATGGAGCCCGCCGTTGAGAGGCGGGAGCACGGATAGGCGCGGCCCGCGGTGTACGGCGACCAAGCCGCAATGGAGCCCGCCGTTGAGAGGCGGGAGCACTGGCTGGCCCGGCAACGTTGCCTGCGAACGACGCCGCAATGGAGCCCGCCGTTGAGAGGCGGGAGCACCGAGCGCGAGGACGGTCACGCAGTCCGGGTCGGGCGTGCCGCAATGGAGCCCGCCGTTGAGAGGCGGGAGCACGGCTCGCAAAATCCGTGCCGTTTGACCTGGGCAAACAGGTCGTCGCGCGAGCGGTCCTGGATCACTGGCTTCCGAACGATACCCTCTGGACTTGTCAAGGTGCAAAAACGCCCGCTGACCTGCATGCGAGCGCTCCCCGGCCGCGGACTCACCACCTCAGCGCTCGCACTCAGACGATCACGGCGTTTGACGACGGCAGTCTCTCATGGTGACCGAGGAAGAGGAAGCGAGACGAGTCTCCCGCGGCCCCGAGGTCGACGACCATCACGCTGTCCTCGGACGCCTTCATGAGGGCTTCGATGTCGCCGCGCATGATGACCTTCTCCTGGTCAGACAGGTCGCACACGAACACCGAGTACTGGATCCGGGTGCCGAATCCCTCCATGCACCCAGCGATGCCACGGAGCCGGCGATCATCGCGGATGTCGTAGGCGACCAGGTAACGACGACGAGCCATGTGACGATCTACCTGGTGACTAGAGGCTCGTAGGCAGGCAGCTCCCCTACCAGGCGGGCGGCCAGGATGCGGGCCTGTAGCTCGACCGCCCGGCGGTAACTGACCGAATACCCGAACATCGGGTGCCGGATCTCCGTCTTCATCCGCCGCTCCCACACCCTGATCACCGCCTTGCGCCCCTCAGCCGTCAGGGTGACCGCTCCAGCACGGACGACGAAGTTGGAGGCGGAGATCTCCCGGTTGTTGACTAGCGTGAGCACGGTGGAATCGGCGAGCAATGGCCGGAACTCCTCGGCTAGGTCCAGGGCAAGCGCCGGGCGGCCGAACCGGGGCCGGTGATACAGCCCGATGTACGGGTCGAAGCCCACTGTGAGGCATGCCGCCAGAAGCTCCTTGGTCAGCAGGCCATAGCAGAACGACAGCAAGCAGTTCACCGCGTCTGCCGGCGGCAGGCGGTTCCGCAATCCGCTGAAGCTCGGGCCTGGCAGGCCGTCCGCACCCGTGAGCAGCGACGGGAAGGCATCGAAATACAGCCGCGCCGCCGACCCTTCGATACCCAGCAGCGTGGCGGCCTCCTCGGCCAGCTCAGCCTGCTCGGCTAGCGCGGCGAGCTGTGCTACGCGCCGCACCACCGCGTCTCCCCCGTTGCGCCGCAGCAGGACCCGGCAGTTCTTGATCTTGCCCGCGATCATCCGCCGCGGCTCACCGAGGTCGCCGCGCGCCGCCGCAGTGGTCTGCCGGATGCGGAGCATCACGTTCTTGCTCGGCAACCCGGTCGTCATCCCGAGCAGCCAGCCGCCGTATGAGAAGTGGAAGATATCGACGTCACGCTCGAATAGCGCCCGCATCGCCTGGGCGGTGACCTGCACGTTCCCGTAAGCGCACACGTGCAGCACGTCGATCAGCCGGACGCTGGCGAGCACCTCGCGGTACTTGGAGACGGTGAGCCTCCCGCCATCGATCCCCACTACTGAGCCTGGTTCCATCACGTATAGCGGTACCGCGTCCGAGTCGGCTGCCATCAGCCGGCGTGGGCGGCTGTCCTGCCGCGCCGCGAGCACGTTCACCTCGTCAGGAAGGCAGATGCCCACCAGAGAGCAACGCGGGCACTTCGGGTCGGATCGCAACGGCGGGGGTGGGGCCAGCCGGGTCGCGGTCGCTCGCGCCTCGCCGACGATTCTCATCGTGCGCGCCACAAGCTCCGGCGTCACCTCGACCGCCACCCGCTGCCGTGTCTCCGCGTAGAAGATCTCGCCCCGTTCCACCGTGTAGCCGTGCTCCCGGAGCAGCAGCACCTGGGCGCAGACCTGCACGGCGTCGGCCTCCCATGGGGTACCGTCCCGCGCCGGCCGCCCCTTCTTCGTGTCGATCGGAACGACGCCGCCGTCCGAGCCGGACAGCAGGTCCAGCTTCGCGGTGATGCCGAGCCGCTCGCTGGCGAGCTCCACCGACCGCGCCGCCTTCAGCTCGCCCTCGCCAGGCAGCGGCGCGGCCCCTCCACCGGAATCAACACGCCGGTGCCGACGGTCGCCTTCTGCCGTGTCGCTGCTGGAAGCCCACAGCGAGTCGACCCACTCGAGGAAGAACAGCCGGGGGCAGTAGGCGTACTCGTTCAGCATCCGCGCCGGCACCAGCTCCGGCACCTCGGCGAGCATCACGCACCGACCGGGACAAGGATGCCGCACGCGCCGCCCCGGCGTCCCGGCAGCTCTGACGTGGTGATGCCTGCAGCAGAATCTTCCTGCCGTAGCCCATGCGGCAACCAGATAACCGGATACCGAACGGACCATGGTTTCTCTGTCTCCCACGCGAGGGGCCTCCCGGCGCGCTGCCCCAGGATCTCAACGGACTCACTCATGGCGGCGACTATACCCTAATCCGTGCTTTTCCAGCAAATTCCACTAATTTCTGTGCTGGCATCGTCGGGCTCGCGGCTATCCGTGCCTTATAGGCGTGAGACTCCTGCTTCACTGTGCCGCGTCCGGCGACGTCGTCCTGATGACGCCTCCCTCTGGCCGGCCATCACGGCTTCAATAGCTGATAGCTCCTAGCGGCGTCTCGCGGACTGTGAATACCTCCGTATGTGATATTGTCGTATGCATGGCGCAGGTGGATAGATTCTCCGTGACGATGCCTCCCGAACTGGGCGAAGGCGTCCGCCAGGCCGCAGCGCGGCAAGGGACCAGCGTGTCGACATGGCTCAGTGAGGCGGCGGCCGACAGGCTCAGGAACGAGCTGCTCGGTGCCGCTTTGGATGCGTGGGAGTCGGAAGACGGTTCCTTTACCGAGGCTGAACTCGACGCAGCCGCATCTCGGCTCGGCCTGGCGCCTCGCTCGGATGTTGCGTGAAGGCGGTACTCGACGCCGGGGCGCTTGTCGCCATTGACCGTCGTGATCGTATGGTAGGTGCCCAGCTGCGCGTGCTCCAGCGGCAGGGCACGCCGCTGCGGGCGAGTGCGGCGGTTATTGGTCAGGTCTGGCGTGATGGCCGCGGGCAGGCCAATCTCGCGCGCGTGCTGGCGGGTGTCGGCATCGAACCACTGGGCAAGGACGACGGTAAGAGGATAGGTGAGTTGCTCGGGCGGGCTGGTTCGGCCGATGTTGTCGACGCGCATGTAGCGCTCCTGGTCGCCCCTTCCGACGTGGTTCTGACCAGCGACCCGAGCGACATCCGCTCACTGCTGCAGGCGCGCGGAGTCCCGGCGCGCGTGCAGCCGGTGTGAGGCCATCATCCAACGGCCAGTGGTTCACCGAGTTCTGAGCAGGTAAAGCGCGCCACGAGCCGATTCAAGTCCCCTGTCACTCAGGCTCCTGGATAGGCCGCTGCTCCGATGCAACACTGGGCCGCATCCGCCTCCGGCCGAGGGCGCACCACGGTGATATCCGTCGCGGCGAAGTCGTCGCCGGTGCACAGCACGAGGTGCCCGGTCTGCTCGGCGAGCGCGTAAGTGAAGCTGTCGCGTAAATTGAGCCCTGGTGCACCCACCACGCCAGCGCCACACCTGGCCCGCCGCCGACACCGAAACCGCCGCTATCCGCCTCGCCGCTCTCGCCCGCTCCGCCTACGACTCCTGACGGGGCAAGCCGGGAGAATGAGCGGGCGTGGACTCAGGCATCCCGGACGAAGATGCCGTAACCGAAGTGGCTGAGCTGGCCAAACAGCAAGGGTCCCGTGACCGGTTCCGCGAAATCCAGCTGGAGGCCGAGGCCGGGCCTGGACCGGAACCGCCGCTCAGTCATGCGGTGCCTGCGGAACTCGGTGGCCCACCGGTCCGCCATCACGGGGCCGTGCTCCCCGCGGGTAACCACCGGCGGCGGCAGGTCCCCGAACTGCGGCCGGTAGCTGAGTTCAGCCGCCACGTCGGCCGCGAGATATTCGTCGATTGATTCCCGCTTGCGGTGCCGAACTGGCAAGTAAGGGGTGAGGCTCCGCCACCGGCACACCGGGCCGCACAGTTCCGGCGCTACCTGCTCGATCCGGCCGGCCGCCTGGAACAGCAGTTCGACCTCGGGAAAACCCCGGACAGTGTAGCCGTCGTCCGCGCCGCCCCAGCGGCCTGACATCTTGCGCAGGCCGAGGACGGCACGCACGTCTTCCGTCTGCAGGCCTTCCGGCACCCAGACGATCAGATGCCGGACGGGCGCGCCTCGTTCCCACCCGGCCGGGAGAGGGATCCAGTGGGCATGCCGGTGATCGGTGGCCGCGCCTTCGCTCCCGAGAATGAGCCTTCGGCGGTCATCCGGGACCCCGGCCACGCGAAGCGCGTTTCCGGCCTGGCGGTGAGCCTCGTCGGCTAGCAGGATCCCGTGCGCCGCCTGCAGCGGAACCCGTCCCATGACGGCGAACCGGACGGCCGTCACCGGATCCGCTGAATCGATCACCGATCCGGTGGCCCTCGGCTTCGGCGCCTCATCCCCCGCCGCATAGCTGACCCATCGTGTTCCGGGTGGCACTGTCCTGCGGCGCTTACGGATATCCACGGTGCTCGCCTCTAGCGCCGTTCGGCTCACTGGCCGGGTGGCCGCAAGCAGTCTGGTGCGGCGCGAGCCGTCCACGTCCGCACTCCACCAGGTGGCGTCCGGTACCGGGTCACAGTCCAGGAGCGTGGTCTCGCACACCGACTCCGCGCGGCCCAGGTACGGCAGCAGCCCGGCGAGCTTGGCGAGCGCCTGCCGCTGTTCGCCGCGCACGTCCGCCTCCCATCGGACGAGTAGTTCCTCGTCCCGGTCGATGGACAGGAACGGGTCCAGGGTCAGGTCGGTGCGGCCCGTCTCTCCCTTCCGGTGCTCTAGGTCGGGCAGATAGTGCCGGGTGTGGCCGGGCACCGTGCCCGGGGTGCGGTAGGACGGCGGGTCACCCAGGGAATCGAGCAACTCGTCGAGGACGGTAGCGGGCAGGTCGGGGCAGCGCGTATGCCAGGTCGCTACCAGGGCCCTCAGCAGCCGCCACGGGGACGGCGGCCATTCCGAGGCCCCCTCGTTGACGGCCCGGTCCCACGGGTTCGCGTGGTACCGCCCGAGCGGGAAGCGGATCGCCAGGGTGGTGCCCACCTCATTTACCCCGCCCGGACCACTCGACTGTGGTCACCGGGCCTAGTTCGTCCGCGCAGTCGGCGGCGAACTTCTCGACGCGCTGGGCGGCTTCGCTGGCGTCGGGCCTCTCCCCGCGCACGATCTCCCTGACTTCGAGATCGCAGCGGGTACGTAGCCGCAAGCCACGGTCAAGCAGCGTCGCGATCTCAAAGTCGGCCAGCGCCTCGAGCAGCGCAGTGGCTGGCTCGGAAAGCCCGTAGGAACGGAACTGCGCGTGGTCAACCGTGAAGTACGCCGTAATCTTCTCGGCGGTGTACTCCACCCGGTGATGCGGGACCGTGCCGTAACCTTCGGCGGTGACGCCTCCTTTGGCCTCATTGATCACCACGTCCCGCTTGACGCCGCCGCTGACGGCGGGACGGGCTCCGGATGCCTCGATGAAGCTGGTCACCGCGCGGGCGATCTTCGGCTGCCACGGCCACTTCTGCTGCGCGAAGAAGACGCCGTGAACGAGGGAAACCGGGTCGAGCTTGAAGCAGGCACGCGCCACAGCGCGGTAGTCCAGCGGGCGGCCCTTCACCAGTCCCAGTCGCTCCATGAGCCAGTCACGGCCCTCGACGCCATCGATCTTGCCGTCCATCACATAGGCCGATGCGAGCCGGTGCGCTTCCAGCCTGCTGGAGGAAAGGAAGGCACCGTCCGGGCTGACGACGCGGACGTAGGGCAGGGCACCGAGTTCCGCGACCTGGTTGGCGCGCGCACTGTCCCAGGTGGTGCCCTCCAGCCAGTTCGCCATGCTTTGGGCTGACTCGACCAGCAAGGCATCGACGTTCTCGGCCGTCCCGTTGCCGGAAGGTCTCTTGAACTCTGCCGCGCCTAGGTCAGGGAACCCTGTTGGCTGAATAAGCGAGCCGGCCAGCGGCTTTAGGTCGGCTTCGAGCACGGTGCGGTAAGCATTCATGACAGCTCCTCTGAGTCTGCTGGTTCAGCGGATTCGGATGTTTCGGGGAGATCAGACGACCGGAGCGTTGAGGCAAGTTTCCAGAGCACAGAACCGCTCCTTAGGCAGCGGGGAACCAGGGCAGCAGCGATATAGGCGCCAGTTCCGGCGGCCTCTTGCGGTGGGAAGGAAACCGCATCCCAGCCGGCCTGGCGGAGTCTGACCACGGCTTCGTCATGTACCGCACGGACTTGCCCGGCTGCTAGCCGGACGGCCCACTCCGGGCGCAAGGCGAACCTTGGCTCGTCGCTGCCTGGCTCATCCGGGGTTCCCTGCCGGACGGCGTCACGTGACATGGCATGGCGGTGATCCCTTGTCTCATCGGGTGCCAGACCGCGGGCAAGCGGATGGAGCAGGCCTAGCGTCGCCACAGGGATCACGGGATCGTCGGCATCCCATGTGTGATGCACCTGGCGCCAGTCCAGTGCCAGGCAGGCTCGCAACCACAGATCCAGGGATGGCTCGTCGACGAGCTTCCTAGCGAGCGCGTGCAGGTCGGATGCTGGTACTGGAATGCCCAGACGAAATGTCGGCACGCCGCGGAACTTCTGCTTTGGGTCGTACTCGGCAGTGGCGGTGCGGGAGCGCCAGATCAGCACGTCGGTCAGCACATCTGACAGAGGCCGCAGCCCGAACCCGGGTATCACAGGAGACTCCCGCCAGTGCCCACCGAGGCGACGTCGTTCCGCCGGGGCAGGTGGATCCATTGGCAGCAGGATCTGCCGCATGGTCCGGGAAGGCTCGCGCGCCGCATCGGCACCCGGACGCGTGGCACAGGAGGCGAGCCCGGCGGCGATCCGAAACGCTGGCGGAACAGGGTCCTGCTTGGCGAGGACTAGGAGGAATTCCCGGGCAGATGGCGGACGGCGTACGGGAACCGTCTGCCTGATCCTGCCGCTGCGGCCAACCGCCTGCTCCAGCGAGGTGAGCGCGGCAAGCATCCGTGCCAGCCGCACCGCTCCTCCGTCCCGTGCGTACTGGAGATGTGCCTTCTCGAAGAGCCGGGCCGCCTGTCCGACCGCCGCGGACATGTCACCGCCGCTGAACCGGAGCGCCCAGTCCTCCACGTCGGCCGCGAGCCGCACTTCGGCCTTCTCACGGACGACGATCCTGTCGACCGGGACGGCCGCGAACGCGAGCCCATTGCGGCGTTGCAAGCCGTAGCGGATGAACTCGTCAATTCCCCTGGCCACGCCCAAGGTGCGGGTCGCCGCGTAGAAGTCGACCGCGCGCCGGGCAGGACGACCGCGCCACGACGCGCGAGCCTCGGCGAACAACTGCTGGACTTCAGCCAGCGTGAACTCGCGTGTCCACATGGGTGCCCAGACTTCGCCACGTGTCTCCTCGCCGACAGCCCCGCTGGCTGATCCGTCGGGAGATCCATTCACCGTGAACGGCATGGCGGCCCGTTCCTCGCGGGGCCGATAATGCTGGTTGCGCCGGACCGTGCTGGCCGCGAACAACAGCGCACCCTCGACCAGCAGAACGTAGCCCCACGGGTTGACCAGCGAGGAGGCGGCACCAAACCGGGACGATCCAGGACCACCCGCACCGCCCGGGTCGAACTGGCCAATCCCGGCGTTAGCAAGCGGTTCGGCCTCGGTACCGGCGAGCAGGTCACGGGCACAGCCGAGCGCTCTGGCCCGCTGCTGATCGGAGGTACAAATCACCTCCAGCAGGCGCTGGTGGAAGTTGGTGGAGAAGTCCAAGCGGCCGTCGTTCCCGCCGGTGCCGAGCAACGGGGGGAATACAGTGTCCTCGCCAGCGAGCACGACCGCCGCGTCGATCCAGCCCACCACGGCATCCGGGCAGCGGTTCCGGAACTCCTGCACTATCCGGCGCTTGTCGGCTACCACTCCGGCCTCCGAGATCCAGCCCTTCGCCCTCGCCTTCCCGGTGACCTCCCGCGCCCGCGCGATAGCGTGCTTCATCGGCGCGAGCCGCGTCGAAGGGTGCGCGAGCAGGGCCTCCAGAGCCCGCAGGGGTTCCTTGTCCTTGGCGCCGAATCCGCTGCCGTTGTTCCACGGGCTCAAGACGGGGGTCGGCACATACTCCTCGGCCAGCCACGCGGCGATATCCGGCACTGTGGTGCCGATGACCAGGCCGTCAGCAGTCCAGGCCGCGGTCGTGGCCGCGTCGGCTTGCTCGCCGAGCAGGCGGATGAGCCCAAGACCAGCCAGGTAGCTGGCCAGCGGTTCAGACCGGAGCCCCAGGAGAACGTGCCGCGTGATCGTGAGGCTCGTCATTGTGCCAGCTCCTTTACGGTGCATGGATGGCTGGCACGCCAGTCCGCGATCCGCACCACGGCCTCCAGGTACGCGAGGACGAACGGTCCGTACCGGTTACGCAGCGCCAGTACAGTGCGCGTCCACGAGCGCTCACCGCCGAGCCTAAACTGGCCCAAGTTCACGATGAGCTCGGTCGACGGGTGGCCGAGCAACTGTGGAATGTCCGTCCTCGAGCCCTCTTTAAGCCCGAGCAGTTGGTTCTCCGAAGCTTCACCAGGGACCAACACGGCGAGGTCGCCCGGGTCGCGGACCTGAACACGAAGCTTGCCGTGGTGGGCGAGCACCAGGTACCTCGCGAGGTCCGTGTCCGGCGCACCGGTCAGCAGTTCCCGCAGGGGTCCGTCGAGCATGAGCAGGGAGGCAAGCTCATGCCGGAAGGAGACGCTACCCTCGAACCGCAGGGGCTTATTGCTGTCCGACTTCGCCCATGGCCGGCGCGCGTCAATCTCATCCTTTCGCTCCGCCGACGCCAGAGCGCACAGAGCGTCTTGCCAGATCTTGTGGGCCTTGCCTATATCGTGCAGATACGCGGCCATCACTGCACTTCGCGCGGCGTCTGCGGCAAGATCAGGTCGGGTCGCCGCCAGCAGCGCTTCGGCTTGATCCCGTGTCTCCTGGCTGTGCCGATCCAGGAGAATCCACTCGGCCTGTGCCACGCTGGCTGAATCCGCGCCGTAGGCGTCCTCGGTTCCCTTTGCCAGGTCTGCAGCCTGGAGCAATTGGGGACTGTCCGGTACCGGTCCCGTTGCTGCCGGGTCGAAACCGGTCTCGGGGTCGTACCCGCCATCGTCCGCATTGACCAGCAGGACCTCTCCAGGCCGAGCCCTAGCCTGGGAGGTAACCCTGGTCCAGTGGCCGAGTACCTGGTCCAGCCGCCAGACGGTTACACCGTCGCGCTTCATGAACGCGTTCAGCTCACGGATAGGAACACGGCATCGGTACTCTGCCGACGGCGCCTTGGCTTCAGGAGGTGGAATCCTCCCCGCCGTCGCAGAGCCGCCGTCGGGCCAGCTGGCCCAGGCGAGCTGAACGTCCAGGTCGTCGGCATCCCGGACGTAGGGGGCAATGTCGATGTCCGCGCCGCTCAAGTCGGGTGCGGTATCGAACAGCTCTATGAAATCTTTCCTGCGCAGCACTGCGACTTGCGTTTCGGTGGTCAGGACAGCGTGGGACAGCAGATCCTCGCCCGTGACGGCATCGCCGTCGAGCCGGTCGAGTTCGGCGCAAGCTGCTTCGATGTCTGGTTGCGGGTACGGGTCCGGCTTGAGTGGGGGAACCCACCACAGCTCCGCGTCACCCAACCGGCCAGTGCGGTTGCACCGTCCGGCCCGCTGGACCAGCGACGGCCATGGCGCTGTCTCGCTGATGAGGACCGCCGCGTTGAGGTCGATCCCGGCCTCTACTACCTGAGTGGCTACCACAATGCGATCCGTCGGCGGCTCCGTGATCGCGCTCATCAGCCGGACTCGATCCATGCCACGGAAGCGGGAGTGCAGGAGCGTTCGTTCGAACGGGCCGCCCCGCAGATGCTTGTAGACATTCCGTGCGGCGTCCACGGTGTTGAGCACTACAAGCGTCAGCGTCCCGGCCCGGTGCCGTTCCCGCGCCGTCGCCGCGATCGCCTTATAGTCACCGGGCTCGACAGCCAGCCGCCTGATTGCTCGTGCGGCACCAAGCCGGACGGCGAGTTCCCCGGTGCGTTCCTCTGGCTCGATTTCGACCATGTTGCCGACCGCAGGATTGTCGACCGTCTCGAGCAGCCCTTTCGGCACTGTGGCCGACATGCAGGTCAGCCCGAACGGCTCCGCCGTGCCGAGTGTCCTAGCGAACGCGGCAAGCTGGCGCAGGGTGGTCGTCGATTCAGGGCAGAGTTGGATCTCGTCGATGACCCAGTGCGCGCCGTTGGTGACCAATGCGAAGTCGATCGGGTAGGTGGCCCGGGCGATCCCGTACCCCCGGTTCAGCGCCTTGCTTACCAGCGAGTCCACGGTCCCGACCACGATCGCGGGCTTGTGCATGTCCAGCCGCCACTGCCGCTGCGACTTCCCCGCGCCGCCCATCACCACATGCAGCGCGACCTGATCGGCAAGCCCCAGGTTCTCCAGCCACCGCCTAGCCTCGCTCGCCACCTGTTCCACGAGACTCCGCTGCGGCAGCGCATACACCAGCCGACGCGGCGTCCCGTCTCGATGCGACTCATGCATCCGCCGCCACAGCCAGGCCAGGATCACCCCGGTCTTGCCGGTCCCGGTCGGCGCCTGGACCACCGAAGGGAGCCCATCCCGCGCGATCCGCGCCTGATAGCCGTGCGGCGTCTGCCCGGTCGCCGCATGGAATAGCTCCTCGAATCTCTGCATCACAAGCCTCTTCGCGCGTCCAGTGGTATCCCGGGACAACTCGCATCCCCTTGCATGACCTTACTTCTACTACTCATTAAGTTGAGCTATCTCCCCAACTCCGCTATGCTCACTCCTGCGGATCTGAGCGTCACCGCAGGCGACGGCTCCATTGCGGTATGAGCAGTAGCGGGTCCCCGCGCGCTGCCTTAACCATGTCTCGCGGCGCAAGCCGCGCTCCGTCACCTGCCGGGGCGAGCCGACTGGCTCGCCCCGGACGTCCGCTGAGATAGCGCATCCATTCGAAAGGCGTGTCTGATGCATGTCGGTGTGTATGTGGATGGATACAATTTGTACTACGGTGGGCGGTCTTCGTGCGGGCGCAGCACGGCAGGCTGGCGATGGCTTGACGTCAGGGCTCTGGCTGAAGCGCTCGTGCGCGAGCGTGCGGACTGGCCGAGCGCAGAGATCACGCGCGTGATCTATTGCACCGCGCGAGTTGACGCGACCGAGAATCCGTCGAGTTACGCGGACCAAGACGTGTACCTGAAGGCGCTGGTCGCGGCGGGAAGCGTTGATTACATCGAGTTCGGCTACTACGTCGCGCGCGTCAAGTCGGCCCCATTGGCTGTACGGCAGCCCAATGGACGCCCGCGACTGGTCAGTCCGAGCTGGCCGGTCATGATTCAAGACGGGACCGGGACCGCGGTCAGCGACGCACGTTTTATGGTCTCTGTAGCTCATCGTGAGGAGAAGGGCAGCGACGTCAACGTGGCTTCGCATCTGCTGCTGGATGTACTCCGCGGCGAAGTGGACGCAGCCCTGGTTATCTCCAACGACTCTGATTTGCGGTTCCCTGTTGAGCAGACGCGCGAACTCGTGCCTGTCGGGCTGGTCAACCCCACGCCAGGCCAGACCGCTGGAGCGCTTCGGGCGCCGGCCACGATTGGAGCGGGTCGGCACTTCTGGCGGAAACTCGCCCAGCCTGACTTCAGCCTCCATCAACTCCCGAATCCCGCCGGGGGTTACTCGATGCCGGAAGGCTGGTGATGACGTATTCTTAGAGACGTAGACCACCCGGCTCCTTGTGGGCCGGGTCTTCTTTTTCCCAGAATTAGCCCGCCAGGCAGCATACTGGTCGCTCATACGGCACGCACCTTCCGGTGGTGCAGGTGGGACATGATCGCCTGGTTGGCTGCCCAGCCGTCGGGGAACTTGACCGGGACATTGAGGTGGACTGGCTCGGTGGAGGGGTGGGCGTCAAGCAGTTCGGGGATGCCGGCCCGCGCGACCACGATGCAGGCATGCCGGTGCCTGGTGGTGAGCACGCAGAGCCGTCCAGCCTCGAGGTGGAACGCGGTGGCGTCGCGGCGGCCGGACAGCGGGTGCAGCACGATGACCACCTCGAACTCCCGGCCCTGCAGCCGGTTAGCCGTGTCGACCGTGATGCCGGGCAGGCCGTTGGCCCGCAGGATCGCGCGGATCGCCTGCGTCTGATCCCGGTGGGCGGTCCCCACCGCGATGCGGTCCGCCGAAATCGGGGCTCCCGCCTCGGCCCGTTCGGAATAGGAAAGAGCACCGCGCTGCAGGACGCGCGCGGCCAGGGCGGCGCAGGCGGTGACCGCCTCAGCGTCGGTGCGCACGGTGTGCCTGGCCGGCAGCTCGTACAGCGCCCAGCCGGAGACGGCGGCGGTCTCCAGGGCAAGGTCAAAGGAATTAGGACCGAACGGGCTGGTGCTGAACTCCAACCGGCGGTCTTCAGCCCTGGTGGCGGCGCGAAATCCGGTGAAGGGATAGAATGCCTCAGCGACCACGGGGGCGGCCGAGTCAGGCAGCCGCCACGAGACCGGCAGCGTGTGGACCGGGACGTCCGGGTTGTGACGCAGCAGGACGGCGACCGCGCTTTGCATCGGGTCCCAGCTCAGGCCGGTCCAGCGGTCGGTCTGCACGGCACTGAACGGGTCCAGCTGGCCGGGGTCGCCGACGAACAGGGCCCGGTCGAACAGGCCCGCTACCCTCAGCAGGAGATCCGAGCGCATCTGATAGGCCTCGTCCACGATCGCCCACGGCCAGGTCACGTCGGTTTTGACCATCGCCCACTTGTGTGCCGTGCTGAGCACCACCGGGCAGGCGGCCAGGTCGTCCGCCTTCGCGGAGACCGTGACGTGCTGGTGCCTGGCCACACGTTCCGAAGGGGTGTAGTCGGTCGCGGCGAGCCGGCCGACCATCATCTGCGGACGGACCGCGGCCAGCCGGTCGGCGAGGTCATCGACCTGCTCGTTGGTCTGCGCGATGACCATCACGTTCTCCCCTGCGCCGGCCAGCTCGGCCGCCACCCGCACGACGAGAGTGGACTTTCCGGCGCCGGGCGGGGAGTCCACCACCACGCCGCGGTGAGCTGGACCGAGATCGGCCAGGATCCGCGCGGTCGCCCGCTCGGCTAGTTCGGCAGCGCCCGTCATGACCAGTCCTCCCGGGCGTCTTCGTCGGACGGGACGTACTGCGGCGGCGGGCCGCCGTGCGTCCACGGCGTCTCCTCCGGATCCGGGAAGGCGGGCGGGCGCTGGAAGCCGTCGTTGAAGGTGGCGTAGCACACGGACTCGCCGATATCTGGGACGCTGCCGGGCTCGGGCACGAGCGAGCGGCCCATGCCGCCCTGCAGCTCTAGGACGACCCGCGTGCGGTGGCCGGCCGGACTGACGTGGACCACGCGTGCCTTCTGGTTCGGACGGGCGGGCGAGGTGAGCTCGGTGCCGCGGCCTGCGAGCACCTCGTCATCGGTGTCGACGGCGATGCGGGGGCGCAGCACCCGCCTGCGGCCGGTAGCATCCACGCGATCCGGCTCGGCCGCGACGACCTGGCCGGCAAAAGCCTCACCGCTCAGCCGGTACTCGGCCATGATCAGCGGGTCGTCGAACGCGCGCTGCGCGGCGACCATCTGCTCAATACGCTCCAGGCTGGCCAGGCGGCGGGCGGCGGAGACCGCCCCGTCCCGGCGCGGCTGCGGCGGCCCGCCGTCCCGCAGGTGCCGCAAGTGCCAGGTGAACGCGTCCTTGTCGGCATCCCAGCGCGCTCGCACATGGCCGCCTTCCGGGAGGCCGCGCAGTAGTTCCACCGCGCGCCACATCAGCGTCCAGGTGGGCGCGAGCTGGGTGGCCAGCGCATCAGTGAGCGCGGCCTTGGCGTGGTCGTACCCCCGTCCGATCAACCTGGCGGTGCGGACGGCGTGTATCCGATGTTCCAGGACCTCGTTGTCGAACGTGGGATCGGTCGCGGGCCCGGCGGGCGGCCAGCGCACCGGGTCCTCGGCCGCCGCAGCGGTCCGGGTACCGGACTGGCCGGGCGGCGGGTCGATCCAGCCGAGGACCGCGCCGAGGTTGAGATCCTCGACGGGACTCTGGCCGGTGGCCCAGTGCAGCGCCAGCGCCTCGGTCGCGGTGAGCATGACCGACGAGGCGGGATGCTCAGCCCGTTCGGCGAAAAAGGTCAGCCACCGGCCGAGGACCGGCACCGATGCCGCGACGGCATATTCGCCCTCCGTCCGGCGGAACCGCGTGGAGCGGCCGAGCAGGCGGGTGAACGCGACCGCGGCCGGGTTAGGCACCAGGAGCTGCGGCGCGTCGGCGTAGCGGGTGCCTGGCTCGCGGCCTCCGGTGGGCTCCTCGGCGGCGGCATAGCTCTGTACGTAAGGGAGGATCAGGCCGGCGAGTTCGGCGGCGAAGGCGAAACGCTGGTCGCGATCACGCGGCTCGGGGACGACAAGTAGGTTCGGTGCGCTGGGGTTGTCACCGACCATCGCGGCCAGCGGGGCGTTCGCCTCGCCGGCCAGCGCGAGCGGGATGAACACCAGCGGACGGCTGCTGACGTGGACGTGGCGGACCGTGCTGATGGGCTGGGCGGTTTCACGTTCGGCCGCGATCGCCCGGGCGAGCGACGTTAACGTGCTCATACCGCCTCCCCGAGGGCGTCCGCGCGCAGCCGCGCGGCTGTTCGCAGCAGATCCGCCGCCTCGGCCAGGTCAGTTCCGGCGGCGGGGGTGTGGGTACCCCGGGCCAAGCGCAGGACCGTGGCTATGTGCTCGACGCAGCCGAGGTCCTCGTGCGCGTCGCGGCCGAGCGCTTGCGTGCCGCCCCGCGCCTCGTCCCGACAGAAATAGCACATCTCGCAGGTGTTCAGGCATTCCGGTGCGTACCTGGCGTCCACCTGGCGGATCGCGCTCGCGACGTCGGCGGCCCTTCGCCGCGGTACTCCGGTGTCGTCGGGGTCGAGGTCGAAGGTCAGGCCGGGCGGTAGCAGGTCAAGGAGATCGTTGATGCGGGCGATCCTGGACAGCTGGCGACGCAGGACGGTGAGCTGCTTGCGCACGTCGAGCGACACGGCCACCGGCCGGTTGGAGAAGTTCTCCGGGCAGACCAGGATCGTCTGGTGGCTTACGGTTTCCGGCGGGATGTCCTGCTCGGCCAGAGCGTCACGGAGGGCGAGGACATAAACGGCGGACTGGATCGCAGCCGCGGCCACCTTGCCGCCGTCCGCCTGGCCGTCGATGACCGCGAACGACTTGACCTCGACGATTCTGAACTTCCCGTGCAACTGGAACGCGATCAGGTCCGGCTCCAGGAAGGCGTGACGGCCGCCGACCTCCAGGCGCAGCAGCGGGTGATCGAACATCGTGCCTTCGGCCGCGTTCGCGGTGGCCGCCGCGGCCAGCAGGCGCCTGGTCCTGGCGTGGCGCAGGTCGAGGTTGGGATTGCCGCCGACCTCGCTGAGATCGTCGTAGTGCGCCTCGGGGATGGGGAGGTTCAGGTGCTCGCGAAGCAGCGTCAGCAGCTCCGCTCCCCCGTTGGCCTTGACCTGGGCCTCGAACGCGTTGCCCCGGGCGAGGGCGAACCTGGACTGGCCGAATGGCGCGGGGAAGCCCGTATAGGCGGCCAGATGTTGTTTGTCGGCGCCGGCGGCGTCCATGATCGCCCGCCGGGCGCAGCCCGGGTTGGCCGCCAGCGCGGCGATTGTCCGGGCGTTGTGGCTCTTGGGCAGCGCGCGACCGCGGAGGCGAGCCAGCCGGGCCTCGGTGCCGGTCCGGGCCTGCGTGCGGGTCAACTTCCTCTCCTTCGATCCGCGCTGATGCTCAGGCGGCTGCCGAACAGCTGCTGCGCGTCGTCAAGCTGGGCGCGCGCGCGTGCCGCGGCGGCACGGCGCGTACCCTGGTCGGCCGCCTCATGCGCGTCCAGCTCCGCTCGTGCTGCTCGCGCCACCGCGCGGGGTTCTAGCTCGGCCGCGTTTTCCGCCGTGCCGGGAATGCTGGCGGCAAACCGCCACAGCAGTCGGCGGGCAGCGGGAACTGGCGCGGGGAGCCGTTCGATGGCCTCGGCCACCTGGATGGCGGCCGACAAGAAGTCGACGCGCGGGGATAGCGATCCGATGACACGGCGCTCCATCGGCCAGGTCGATACGGCCAGCAGGCCACGCGCGGGGGCCAGCAGGTCGACAGTCAGCGCGGCGCAGATGTAGTACGGCCGGGCGAACGGCGCGGTCCGGAACGAGCGCTCCTCGTCCCGGCGCAGGCTGGTCAGCCGGGCGCTCGGGAACGTGCTGGTAAAGAACGCCTCGTGCACGGTGGCGATCAGCCTGGGTGAGGCCGGGACGCTGACCAGGCTCAGCGCCTGGTGCACCTGCTCACGCAGCGGGAGCAGCGAGCCTTGCTCTCGGGCTGGGACTTCTACTGGGGCTTGGCCTTCGGCTCGCGCTGGGGCCTGGGCGGGCGGGGCCTCGGCGGCGGCCTGCTCAAGGGCCTCATCCCAGGCCCGTTCGGCTTGCCCGAGCTCGGCGCGCAGGGCGCGAGCGTGTTCCCGGTCGCCGACGAGCACCGCCTCGCGCACGGCGGTCCGGAGTCGCTCAATGCGCCGCTCCAGTACCTCGACAGGCTCGTCCACGGACGGAACCATACCGGTTCCAGTAGATTCCAGCAAGTTCCGCTGTTTGCCCGGCAGGCAGGACCTTGCGACGGATGCGCTGTGGGGTGCCCGTGACCTGGATCTTCGCACGCGAGTGCGCAACCGTCAGCCGAAGCAGCCCAGGGACGCCCGATTCGGCTCCTCCACACCCACAGGTCGTAGACGAGCAAGTTCCCGCGGCCAACCTCGCCGGGAAACGGCCAGCCGGCCGTCGGCCTGTATCGGCTCACGTGACGACCCAGAAATCCTGTCGCTTGACGCTGGCGCGCCCACGACGACGACGTGCTGCAAAATGCGCTCATCGAGTATCGGGCGCGGGTTCCTGTGCCCGGGCGTGCAGCCGGGTCCGTTCGGCCCAAATGGTCTTCCCATGGTGCTTCGCGGGACCGGCACGCTGGTCAGGACCGGCGGTGTATCTGGGCTTCGTAGTCGGCGAACGGGGTGAGGCCGACTGCGGCGCGGCGCCGGTCTAGGTGCTCCGGGTCCTCGATGGGGTGGGGCTTCAGTTGGTCCTGGTCGTAGGTGAACTGGGTCCCGTACAGCTGGGGACGCCCGGCGTGGACCCGGACCCGGTCTTCCAGGTAGGCCTGATCACGGGCCGAGGTCTCGCCGGCTGCCACGGCGGCTCGCAGGAGTGCGTCAGGGAATGCGGATGTCGTGGTGTTCCCGGGCGAACTGGCGTTCCTCCTCGGTCAGGTCCGCTTCCCGGACGGGAACCACCAGGCTCCAGTGCTTGCCGACCGGGCAGCGCTGCACCCGCGCCACGACCAGGTCCAGTTCCTTGAGCTTGACGCCGGGGATCCAGATGGTCGTGAACAGGTGGCCCTGGCGGCACCGCACGATGGTGTTGGTGCCGAGGTTGTAGCCCAGGCGCCGCCCGATGAGGGTGGCCCCTGCGACGACGCCCACAATGATCAGAACGGTTCTTACGACTCGCCGCGACATTGCGTCATTATGGCACCGCGCTGGTGTCGGGCCGGGATCCGGGGCGGACGGCCCGGAGGTAGCGCAGCAGGGGCAGGTCGCCGGTGGTCTCGACGCGGAACCCGGCCGCCTCGGCCAGGCTGCCGAGGGGGGTGGCGCCGGCGTGCCGCATGCCGTGGATACCGCGATGCCAGCCCGACGGGCGGAAGTCTACGGTTCAGCCGGATTTCCCGGCGGAGTCAGTTCGGGGACCGTGGGTATGGCCAACTCGAACGTCGCGCCATGGCCGCTGGCGCTATGCACCAGGACCGAGCCGTGGTGAGCTTCGGCGATGGCCTGCACGATGGGCAGGCCGAGCCCGAACCCGCCGGCCTCGCGGCTGCGGTAGGGCTCGGCGCGGGCGAACCGGCCGAAGATGCGGTCCAGGTCGGTCGGCGGGATGCCGCAGCCCGAGTCGGTCACGGCGATGACGGCCCGCCCGTCATCGACGCAGACGCTGACTTCGATGCGGTCACCCGGTTCGGTGTGCGCGACGGCGTTCTCCAGCAGGGCGTCCAGCGCCACCATGAGCCGGTCGGTATCACCGAGCACGGTGGCCTCGGCCACCTCGCCTAGGCGCCAGTGACGCGGCACATGACCCCAGCGTTCCAACGCGTCGAGGACGAGGGAATCGGTGGCCACCGGCGCCACCTGCAGGAAGCCAGGACTCCCGGCCGAGGCCAGCAGCAGCAGCCGGTTCGTCAGCCGACGCAGCCGCGCGAGTTCGCCGGCCACCACCCGGGCGTCCGCGGCCACCTCGGTGTCGTTGGCCGCCTGCGCGATGAGCTCCGCGTGGCCGAGCGCGACCGTGATCGGGGTGCCCAGCTCATGGGAGGCGTCCTGGAGGAACTGGCGCTGCTGTTCCAGCAGGCGCAGGTTCTCCTGGGAGATCCGGTGCACCTCTTCCATCGCGCTAAGCCGTTCCTGGGTAGCCGCCAGCCGCCTGCGGCCATGCCAGACCATCACCAGGAACATCAGCGCGATCAGCGGGACCTCGGCCAGGTAGTCGGCGTCCTGCTGTCCCTTGAGCACCTGCACGCCGATGATGCCGCCGGTGGCCAGCGTGACCGCCGCCCAGGTGAGGATGGTCGGCTGCAGGCGCCACAGCCGGAATCCGTAGATCACGGTCAGGCTCACCCAGATGGCGAGAAACGGAACCGTCTGCCAGTTCGCCAGCAGTCGCATCGCCGCCAGGTTGAGACCCGCGAACACCGCCCAGGCGATATCCGGCGCTACCGGACGGATGCGCCGCAGGCCGTGGCGCAGCTCGGAGGGGACACGTGCCGTCCCGTCGGGGCGGCTGCCGGCCTCCGGCTCCGGGACGGGTAGCTGATGGCGGACGAGATCCAGCGCCTGCACGATCTTCAAGCTTGCACCGGCGCCGGTCCCAGGTCAAACCGGCCGTGGCGCCCCAGTCGAGGCCGGACCGCCGGCTGCTGACTGTGGTCGGCGGTGGTGCTCGGTGGCGTTGGCCGGGTGGCAGACGCACTTCCCGGCCGACCGTTGCCCCTGGGCGCGACGCCGCGCGACGGCGGGGGGTGATCGCGTCACGGTCGGGCCTCGTTCGGTTGTGGTGCTGCGCGCCCCGCGGGCGTCTCCGGGGACCGGCCGGCCAGCAGCTTGGCGCTCACCTTGATGGCCTTCACCGCGCCGGTGGCCCCGGCTTCCAGCATCAGGCCAATGATGAGCAGCGCCACCCCGAGCGGGAAGAGCGCGCTGCTGCCGAGGAGTACTATCCCGCCTCGGGCGATGGCGTACGGTGGCGTGCACACGATGGCTCCGAACAGACCGGTAACGGCGGCCGCGGCCAGCTTGGCGACGCGCCCGGACTGCGCCGTCTTGGCCGGCTTCGCGGTCCGCATGCCGACGATGCGGGCGGGCACCGCGACGTAGCACACCATCATGACGGCGAGAACGATGCCGAGCAGGAGCGCGAACCAGCCCAGCCCCCACCGCGGGGCCAGCATCGTGGCGACGGCCAGCGCCAGGCCGATGCCGGTGCCCCAGCCGGCGACCGTCCTAACGTGCTTGCGCGCCTGGCCGAAGCCGACTCGCAGGTCCGGGGAGCCGGGCTGTGAGATGGCGAAGGCGAACGCCGCGTTGAGGTAGAACGCGGCGATGGTGATCAGCACCACGACGGCGAACAGCACCAGGACGATCGGCCCGCGGATGATGCTGAATTCCTTGCCGCGCAGGACGTGCGCCTTCAGGTCGACGGTTGTGGCCCAGATCCACATGGCCGGCAGGGCCTGAACCAGCATCAGGCGCCAGTTCGTGACGAGCAGGCGAAGCCCGTTGAACAGCATGACGAACGCGCCGACGGCCAGGGCCAGCGGCGCGAAGATCCTTCTGGTTCGGGCAAGGTGAAGGACCGCCTCCTCGACCTTGTGGTCGTCGTTTTCGCGGATGGCGGCAACGAGCCGCTGCACAAGCTGCCATCCCGGCCGGCGTCGGCTTACCTGCTCAACACCTTTACCTTCCACGTGGCCCGGCCGCCTCCCTGCTGCGACGATCAGCAGGCCATGGCGCCTATGCCTGGCCCGCGACACCGCCGACGTTACCTGAACACGCAGGCCGGACGACCCGCCCCGACCTGCTCGCGGACCAGCTTTCGCTGATCATGGAGGGCACGTACGCCTCGGCCCAGGCGCTGTCCGCCGCAGGCCCGGCCCGGCGCGCGCGCACCCTCGCCGAATCGCTCCTCGACGTGAGCTGACGGCCCACGTCCGTAGTGAGCTGGACCGCGGGACCATGCGGCTGGGCGTGCACCTGGCCGGGCGCGGCCACCACCATCATCACGAAGGCGACTGCCAGCATCAGCACCCCGGCGGCTCCGGTCAGGCACGTCGCCTTAGCGTGCTCCCGGCTTACCACGGCCGTCATCTCGGCTACCCCGTTTCCCCGGTTAACCCCTGTTCCCTGCCATCTTTACGGTAGGAATCAGGCGGCAAAAAATACGACGGTGCGCGCCCCCGACTTTCATCGGGGGTTTTCCCCCAGACACCGGATTCCCAGGCCAACCGGCCCGGTACAGAGCGGCAGCATCCGCAACTGCGCCCGGCCAGCGGTGGCGACGCCCGTTTGGGATTGGTCGCGGGCGGCACAGTGACCCGCCGGTCGACCGCGGTCTTCGTCTACCCGGCCCTGGAGACGCTGGTCGCGCCCCTGCCCCCGTTCGCGGCCCGCGCCGATGCCGGACTAGCCGGGGCGGTCCGGGTGTGGGACCACGTCAAGGACCGGGTGGCGGACTACCTGGCCGAGTACGGCCGCCCCGACCAGGTCGCCGCCTGGCGTGACGGCCAGCCTTACGTCGCCGAACTGGCCGAGAACTCGGCTGGGTGAGCCCAGATCGTTCGGTCCAAAGATCTAATGCCGAACGGGTCCGGGCATCAGCCCCGGCTGCAGCCTCAGCCTCAGTCGGAGACGGCCGGCAGCCGGCCTGCGGCGGCGCGGCGGATGACGTGCCTGCGGAACAGGTCCGTGGCGGGGAGCAGGCGGCGCTCGGCGGACCAGGTTCAGGAGGATCTCCCGGACCGCGCCCGGGTCCGCGAGCTCGAGGTAGGTCACCGGGCCTGGCCCCGCTTCCGGTGACCCGGCGCGCGTCCAGGTGCGGCTTGAAGGTCGCCCCGGCGTGCGTCATCCGTAGCGTCCGGCCGGAGCGGCGCGAGCTGGCTACCTACCACAGCCAGGCCGACCTGGACGACCTGCACGCGATCCTGGACCGGTACAGCGACACCGAGACCAGGGACATCCGCCGCATCCTGGCCGCCCAGCTCGGCCGCTGAACCCCGGGTCAGCCCGCGCTCAGCATCTCCTGGGTCCGCGCGGTGTCCTCGGTGCCGCGGTAGAAGCAGATCTTGCCGTCGCGGAAGCGCCACCAGTGATGGATGTCCATCGCGGTGGACTTCCCGGTGGCCGGGGCGGTCGCGGCCCAACGCGTCACCACCATCACATCGGTCTCGTTCGACGTGAACGACAGCGGCGTGAACTCGGTGATCTGCAGGGTGTCGCCCAGCGCCTTGAAGAAGCCGGGGACTTCGGCCCGGCCCCGGTGGATGCCGTGCCAGGGCGCGATGTCGCTGTCCGGGCAGGACGCCCAGTCCACGTCGTCGGTGAGCTGATCCAGGATGTAGTCGATGTCGCCCCGGCCGAACGCCTCGTATACGCCCTGCACGGTCTCGATCTTGTGGTCAGTCATGGTTTTTCCTCCCCTGTTGGTCATCGTCTCGCTGATGCTCGCACCGGGCGGCTGAGCCGCGCATCACGGAAACTATGTACTCAGCCGGGGTTCTTACCGGGCCAGGCCGTGCCGATGAGCCCAGGCCGTGGCCCCGGCCCGGTTCCTGACGCCGATCTTGACGAAGATGTTGGCGACATGCCGCTCGACGGTGTGCACGCTCACCCCGAGCACGGTCGCGATCTCGGCGTTCTCCCGGCCGGACGACAGCAGCCGCATGACCTCGCTCTCCCGCTGGCTCAGCGGAGCGGCCGCGGCGGCCGCGGCGTCCCGGCGCAGGCCGGCCAGCGGATCACCCAGCCCGGCGGCTCCCCACTGGCGGTGCAGCCGCTGCGCCGTGGCGGCCGACCTGACGGCTTCGGCGTGCCGCCCGAGCAGCCACTGCAGGCGCGCGATGTACCAGGCGGCCGCGCCCCAGCCCACCGGGACGCCCTGGATCAGGTTCCGGTCCGCGTACGGCGTCAGTTCGGCCAGGATCTTCCTGGCCGCGTCCGGGTGGCGGCAGGTCACCGCCGCCTCGGCCAGGATGGCCAGGCTTGCCAGGTAGAGCGAGTCCCTGGGCAGCGCGGCGAAGCCGCCGTCCGCCAGCGCTTCGATCTCGGCGGCGGCCTCGGCGCGGCGGCCCGCCGCCGCGCAGGCCAGCGCCCGCATGCAGCGCAGCGTGACCAGCCCGGGGAAGCGCAGCACCGCGCCGGCGATGTCCTCGCCGAGTTCGGGCAGCCGTCCCTGCAGCCAGTAGATCCGGCTCAGCTGCCCGATCCGGTAGGCGTCCGCGGCGGGCAGGCCGAGCCGGCCGCCCAGCGCCGCGGCGTCGTGGGCCAGCGCTTCGGCCTCGGCGTACCGCCCGGCGAAGCCGGCCAGCAGGCCTCGGTAGATCAGCACCCACCAGCGCTGCAGCGGGCTGCGGCGCGCATCGGCGATCGCGGCCATCTGGTCGACATCGGCGGCCACCTCAGTGAGCGCGCCGGCCTGGAAACGGTCGGGGACCAGCCACTGGTGCGCGCGGAACAGCAGATCCTGGTCGCCGAGGCGGGTGGCGATGTCCAGCACGGCCAGCCCGGCGGACATGCGGTCCGTCAGGAAGCCGGGGCCGCGCAGGGTGAACTGCCTGGCGATCAGGGCCGCGCCCAGCGCCTCGGTGTCACCGGCCTGCTCGGCCAGCGTCACCGCTTGCGAGCTGACGCGCCGGCTCTCTTCCTGCCCGCCTGGCTGCCAGTAGGTCGCGATGGCCCGCCGGGCGGTCAGCCTGGCCCGCGCGGCGGGCGGGACGCCGGGATGGCGAAGCGAGAGGTCGAGCAGGGCGGCCAGCCGGTGGTCGGCGGCGACCTCGGCGACCGTGTCCCCAGCCGCCAGGGCGCTGGCGGCCAGCGTAACCCCGTCGCCCATCCTGGCCGCCTCGCGGGCGGCCGCCTCGAAGCAGTCTCTGGCCTGATCGACCTGCCCGGCGAGCAGGAGGCTCCGGCCGAGCCGCAGCTGCTGGCCGGTGTCCAGGCCGTCCCGCCGCTGGCTGAGCGCGATCGCGGTCCGCCACCAGGTCGCCGCGTCCTCCCAGGCCAGCACGCGGTCGGCGGCCTCGGCCGCGGCCCGGGCAGCATCGGCGGCGACCTCGTCGCTCACGCCGGGCCTGCCGTGCACGGCATGGTGGGCCAGGTCGGCCGCCTGGCCCCAGCCGGTGTCCCGCAGCGCGGTGAAGGCCCGGGCGTGCAGTCCGGCCCGCCGGGACGGCGCGAGCTGCTCCTCTACTGCGTCCCTGATCAGCGTGTGGACGAAACGGTAGGCCCCAGCCCGGTCGCCGGCCGGGCCGATCAGCCGGGCGTTCACCGCGGGATCCAGGGCCGCGATCGCGGCCGCCGGGCTGACCGCCAGGGCGGCGGCCAGCGGCGGGTACTCGAAGTCACGGCCGAGCACCGAGGCCACCTCGAGCGCCTCCCGGCAGTCGGCCGGAAGCGGAGCCAGCCGCTCCCTGATCACCTCGCCGACGCTGCGCAGCGGCGCGTCCGGCCGGGACCCGCCGCTGAGCAGCTGGATGCTTTCCGAGATGAACAGGGGGTTCCCCCCGGTGCGCGCGTGCAGGTCCGCCGGGTCGACGCCGTCCAGACCCGCCGCGCCCACCCATCGGGCCACGCCGTCCAGGCTGAGCCCGGCCAGCTCGCAGCGGCGGCGGCCGGGACCGCGGGCCAGGCCGGCGACGACGTTCGCCGTCAGCGACGCGGGCGGCACCTCGGTATCCCGGTAGGCGACCACCATCGCGATCGGCGCCGGCCACAGCGTCTCGCTGAGGTAGGCGAGCAAGCGGAGCGAGGCCTCGTCGGCGCGGTGCAGGTCGTCGATGACGACCAAGTGCGGCCGGTCTCTCGCCGACTCCCTCAGCGTCTCCCCGACGCGCTCGTAAAGCCGGTACCGGGCGGCGGCGCCCTCGGCGGCCCCGGCGGTGATCCCGGGCCCGCCGAGGTGACGCAGCACCTGCGTCCACGGCCACAGCGGCGGGGCGCCCTCGCTCTCCCGGCAGGCGCCCCACGACACCATCGCCCCGGCGGCGCGTTCGGTGGCCGCCCGGGCCAGCCGGGTCTTGCCGACACCGGGCTCCCCGGTGAGCAGCACGACCCCGCCGGCCCCGTCTTCAGCCTGCGTGATCAGCGCTTCGAGAACGGCGAGTTCCGCGTCCCGGCCGACGAGCGCGCCGCCTGCCGCGTGATCCAGGGCAGGCCCGGATCTCAGTACTGGTCGGGTGAGGTCACCGCCGCAGCGACGGTGATCTCTGGCGGAGCCGGCGCGGCACCGATTGACCCGATGAAGGCCTGCAGGTCGGGGTTGGCGAAGAACTGCTGGAAGTGCTCGACACTCTCCCATTCGTCGACTATCACGACGAACCCCTCGCCGACTCCGAACCGGTGGTGAATCCCGCCCGCGGCCTTAGCCATGTCGGCAATCTTCGCGAACTCGCCGGCCCGATCGATAAGAGCCTGGCTGAACACGGCGGTGTCGCCCTGGAATTTCCCGATGACCAGCACACTCATTCCTGAACCCCTCCCAGTTTCCCGCACCGGATGGCGCGGAGCTCGCTGAGGATACGTCACCGCGAGGGCCGGCGGATCACCGGCCTTCACGATTGCTCAGGCCAGGGTCTTCGCGCTGCGCGGCCAGGCCCGCGGTTAGCGGCCGGCTAGATGATCCGTTAGTTCGGCCAGGAACCGCGTCGGCGCCGCGCAGCCACAGCACCGGCGGCTTGGGTGGCGTCCACCGGCTCGTCATCGGTGTCGCCGAAGCCGCGCAGGTCGATGGCTAGCGGCCGGTACGTTTCGGGCAGCGCCACCATCATCGGCTGCCAGAACAGCGAAGACGACACGTTGCCGTGCACGAACAGCACCGCGGTGGCCTCGGCGGGGCGCCCGGCCACCGCCAGGATGTTGACCGTCAGGCGGCTGGTCGGCACCCGTTCGGCAGTAATTCCCGGCAACAACGTGTCCATTTGTCCTCCCGCAGGTGTGGCTCGGCCAGGGTATTAAGCGAAGCTGTGGCGTGTCTGGCCGAAGCGGCCCTTGGCGAACGCGAGGACCTTGGCCGGGCGGACCTCGAACACCAGCGCCTCCCCCTCCCCGTCGCCGGGTTGCACGAAGCGGCCGTCGCGGACCTGGAACTGCCATTGCCCGTCCCACTTCGCGCCCCAGGCTTCAGCCAGCCGGGTGAGCAGGGCGTCGTCGGTCACCCGGATGGCGTCGCCTTCGGCCACCACGTCGAGCCCCTCGTCCCAGCGGTGGCAGCCGGTCAGCAGCAGCACGTGCGGGTTGCCGCGCAGGTTGACGGCCTTCTGCTCGGCCGCGCCAGTGCTGAAGTAGAGCGCCCCGTCAAGCCACACGGCCACCAGCGGGGTGAGGTGGGGGCGGCCGTCGGCGCGGACCGTGCAGATCCAGGACAGCTGGGCTTCCTCGAGTACCCGGCGGGTCTCGTCCCAGCCGGCGGCGGTGGCGTCGGGGGCGCTGAACCGCTGATCGAGCGTGGTGTCTGGTTCGTTCATCGGTGTTCCTCCTTCGCGGCGGGTTCGGCCCAGGCCGCGAAGACCCGGGCGGGCGGTACCGGGTAGCTGCGCTCAAGGCTGAACGTGGCGTGCGTGACGTAGCGATCCATCGTTAACTGCTCCCTTGCGTGTCGTCGTCTATGCCTGGCTTGTGCCCTGGCCCGGTCAATAGTCAAGTAGATGCTTAACTATTGCGTGCGCTTCAGTGGGTTACGGCCACGGCCAAGGCGGCCAAGGCGATGGCGACGATTGCCGCGGTGACCAGCTTGAGGCGGCCCGGGCGATTGTCGGGCAGGCGACCCAGCCACCAGATCACCGGGACGGCGGCCAGGATGATGAACCCGGCAATGATGTCCTTCCTCAGCACCACGCCGCCCACGGCGGCGAAGGAAAGCGCCGTCCGGGTCCAGGCCAGCGAGGTCCGCGCCCGGGCCAGGCCGGGGTCGCCGTCCTCGTGATCGTCCTGGCCGGACGTCATCGCTGGTCTGCTCGTCGCTGGGCCGTCATCGCAGGGCCGTCATCGCAGGGCCGAGACCAGGACCACGACGGCGGCGATGACCGCGATGACGGTGATGACCGCGGCCAGCAACCACGGCAGGACTGACCGGGGCAGCGGCTGGCCGAGCCGCATAGCCCGCTGGCTCCTGCCCCATTCGCGGTACGCGACCACGGCCACGACCGCGCCGAACACGATCAGCGGCAAGCCGAGCACGCGCCGACCCCAGGGGACACCGGGGAATGGCGGCAGCAGCTGGACCACGCCGAGACCCGCCACCACCAGCGCGAGGGCGGTGCGGCTCCAGGCCAGGAAGGTGCGCTCGTTGGCGAAGGTGAACCTGGGATCGGGTTCGGTGCCATCATCAGCTGCCCCGGGCGGTTCCGCGTCCGTCACCTGCGCCTCCAAAGATCTCCGTAGAAATCTTTTCAAAAAGCGCTGGCAATAGCCCGTTATCGCGCTCTTAACCACGGGAGCCAGTTTTGGGGGGGCGTCAGCCAGGAGGAGCGCCGGGTCTGGTCACCCAGGCCATCCGAGCCCCGGCGCTCCTCCGCTGGCTCCGCGCCGGTGAGGCCGGCGGCCCGCCTGCCGCAAAGGCGGACCGCCGACCCTCAGGCACATCTACCTAGCGGGCGGGCTAGGAAACTACCTAGCGGGCGGGCTAGGAAACCAGGTGGCGAGGGGCAGCGCGGCATGGAGCGCTGTCCCACGCCGCCCGTCCTGGCTGCCAGCCTTCGCTTTCCGGAACAAAGTGACCGCCGAGGGTCCAGTGCGCGTTGAGGCCGCTGGGGTTGGGCAGCACCCAGACACGCGAGCCGCCTAGGGGGTCCGGTTGGGGGCCGATGGCGGCGTGGGGGTGGCCGAACGCGGTACAGGCTGGGGTTGATGCCGCAGAACAGCACGTGCAGCGGCTGTCCGGGGGACGGCAGCACGTCCGGGATGGTGCGGTTCCCGGCCGCCTCCAGGTCCGCGGGACTAGGCCGTGGCGGCGGCGAAGGCTTCACCGAGGGCCTGGCGGGCGTGGACGCGGACCAGGTGGCGGAGGTAATCGGGGGATGCTTCGCCGTCGGGCTGCGGGGTGCAGGCGGCGGCGGCCGCCTCGGCGCAGGACTCGGCGCGGGAGGCGAAGTCCGCGGGGGTGGCGCCGAGCAGGGACGCGGTGTCGGCAGCGAACGGGACACTGGCCACCGAGCCCACGATCAGGCGGGCCACGGCGACGGCCGCGCCGGGCGTGCCCGGCGTGCCGGGCGTGCCGGGCGCCAGGGTGACCAGCGCGGTCACGGTGACCACGGGGCGTTCGGTGAGCTTCATGCGCAGGTGAGAGAGGCCGGTACCGGGGCGGCGGGGGGGCAGCTCGACGGCGACCAGCAGTTCGCCGGGAGCCAGGGCGGTCTCGTACAGGCCGGTCAGGAACTCGGCGGCGGGGATGCGGCGGGTCGCCTCGCCCTGCTGGCAGACCAGGGTCGCGCCCACGGCCATCAGGAACGAGGCCGGGTCGGAGTGCGGGTCGGCGAAGCACAGGTTGCCGCCCAGAGTGCCGACCGAACGGACCCGCAGGTTCGCCACCTGGGAAATCATCGCGGACATCTCGGGGTAGCGGGCGCGCAACGGGGCGGAGCTTTCGATCTCGTAGTGGGTGGTGGCCGCGCCGATGCGCACTCTGCCGTTATCAGGGCCGCCGTCCGCGCCGATCCCCCGCAGGCCGTAGACCCGTTTCAGGTCGACCAGGTGGTCGTAGCTGGCCAGGCCGAGCTTCATCGCGAGCAGCAGCTCGGTGCCGCCGCAGTAGGCCGCCGCGTCATCGCCCAGGTCGGCGAGCAGGCGCGAGGCCTGCCCGACCGAGCCCGGGCGGTGCACGGTGAACGGGGCCAGCTTCATGGGCACAGCTTCATCAGTGGCGCGTGTGGCCGCCGTCGGCGGTGAGCATCTGGCCGGTGATCCAGTGCGCCTCCGCCGAGGCCAGGAAGGCCACCGCGGGAGCGATGTCGGCCGGGACCCCGCGGCGCGGGATGGACTGCAGCGACACCACGAAGTCGAACGCCTCGGCGTGCGGGCTGGCCAGCACGCCCTCACTGGCGGTCAGGCCGGGAGCCACCGCGTTGACGGTGATGCCGTACGCACCGACCTCGAGCGAGCCGCCATCGAGGATATAGACCTTCTTGGAATGCTTGTTATTCGGCATTTCGGCCTCACAGCGCAGCTAGGGTCTTGCGGACGGCGATCAGGCCGCTGGCGATTTCCGCCCGGCGCTCGACCACCTGCTCCTGCGTATAGGGATAAATCCCGCCCAGGGTCTTCATGCCGAGCTGGCCGGCCCTGGCTCGTTCGATGATCATCTCGGGGACTTCAGTGGAGGCGGATAGGTCCGGATTTAGGTAAGAAGCCACGCTTGAATAGATATCAAGGCCGGCCATGTCAAGAAGGCGCATCGGGCCGATGACCGCAAGCTTGTAACCGATCCCCCACTTGACGCAAGTGTCCAGGTCTTCCTTCGAGACGATGCCGCGTTCCACCAGGGACAGGCATTCGCGCAGGATGGCGTAGAGGATCCGGTTCTCCACGAAGCCGGGGACCTCCTTCTCGGTGATCGCCTCGTAGCCGAATTCGGAGATGATCTCGACCACCTTCTGCGTGGTCCCGGCCGCGGTCTGCTCGCCCGGTACGACCTCGATCATCGGGACCAGGTGCGGCGGGTTGGACCAGTGCATGCCGATGAAGCGGGCCGGGTACCGTAGCGCGCTGGCGATCGAGCTGACCGGGATGCCCGAGGTGTTGGTGGCGATGATCGCGCCGGGCCCCAGGTAGCCCTCCATCACGGCGAGAACCTCGCGCTTGAGGTCGAGACTCTCCGGGATGGTCTCGAGCACCAGGCTGGCGCCGGCCAGGGCCGTCCCCGGATCGGACTCGAAGGCGACCGACCCGTCCGGGGCGCTGGCCGCCTCCATCCGGTCGAGGGCCTGGCTCGCCAGCTCGCAGGCGCTCCTGGCCCGGTCGAGCACCTCGTCGCTGACGTCGTAGAGCCGCACCTGCGACCCGGCCCTGGCCAGGACCGCCGCCATGCCAGGCCCCATAGTCCCGGCACCGATCACCGCCGCGACCTTCGGAACGCTCATCTGTCTTACCTCCGGGGGTTCAGCTCCTGAATCCGCCGCCACACCCGCTCCGGAGTGAGCGGCAGCGTGTTCATCGGCACGCCGGCGTCGGCCAGCGCGTTGACGATCGCGGCCGGGATCGCCGCCAGGGCGCCCTCACCGCAGCCCTTAGCGCCGAACGGGCCTGGGCCATCGCCATTCTCGACGATCGAGCAGTTCATCGCGGGCGGGATGTCACGGAAAGCGGGGATCCGGTAGCTGAGCAGGGTGTCGTTGAGCAGCAGGCCGTCCGGCGCGAATACCATCTCCTCGAACAGGGCGTTGCCGATGCCCTGCAGGGTGGCGCCCTCGTCCTGGCGGGCGACCAGCTGCGGGTTGATGGCCCGGCCGACGTCGGCGACGGTGGAGGTGCGCAGCACGGTGACGACGCCGGTCTCGAGGTCGACCTCCACCTCGGCGCCGGCCACGCACACCTCCCAGAAGACCGGCCCCTCGGCGTAGGAGCCGCTGCCGCCTTCGGGCTGGACCCGGCCGTGGCCGATGAGCTCCCCGCCGTCAAAGCCGAAGCGCGCCCGGACCAGCTCGGCGTGCGTCATCGACCGGCCGCCGGCGTCGCGGATGGCGCCGTGAGCCGGGGTGAGCAGCTGCGGCGGGGCCTCCAGCCGGGCTGCGGCGGTCTCGAGCAGCGCGTCCAGGACGTTCTGCGCGGCCCGCTGGACCGCCAGGCCGGCCACGGTGGTGGACCGGCTCGCCCCGGTAGAGCGGTCGTACGGCGTGTACCGGGTGTCGGTGCCGCGGACCACGACCTTGCTCACCGGGCTCCCGAGCACGCCGGCCGCGATCTGGGCCATCACGGTGCGGGCGCCCTGGCCGAGTTCGGTGGTTCCGACCAGGACGGTGACCGCGCCGTCCGGACCCATCCGCACCGTAGCCATGGAGACGGGGTGGGCCCCGGCCGCGAGCAGGCCGACCGAGACGCCGCGGCCCCTGCGGTACCGTCCGGGGGGACTCTGCTCTCCCGGGGGGACGACCCCCCGGGAGACCCCCGACCCCCTGGCCCAGCCGATCGCCGCGGCGGCCTTTTCTACGTCGCCGATCAGGTCGGCGTCGAGGGGCTTGCCGCCGGGGCGGACCTCCTCCCCCGGCCGCAGCAGGTTCCTGCGGCGGATCTCCAGCCGGTCCACGCCCAGCCGGCGGGCCACCTCGTCCAGCTGGGACTCTCCGATCCACTGCAGGTGGGTGGCGCCGAACGCACGGTAGGAGCCGGCCGGCCCGGTGTTGGTGTAGACGCAGTGCGCCCGCACCTCCACCGCCTGCCAGCGGTAAGGGCCCGGGGCGGCGTCGCCGGCCGTGGCCGTGACCCGGGGACCGTTGTCCGCGTACGCGCCGGTATCCAGCCAGGCCTCCGCCGTGCGGCCCAGGACGGTGCCATCGGCGGCGGCGGCGGTGCGCATCCGGCAGGTCATGTTGTGCCGTCGGGTGGTGATCATCGACTCGTGGACCCCGTTGAGGATCCGCACCGGGCGCCCGGCCTTGCGGGCGATGGCCGCGGTCAGTGGCTCCATCTTGGTGTAGGACTTGCTGCCGAAGCCGCCGCCGAGGAACGGCACGATCACCTGGACCTCCTCCAGCGGCAGCCCGAACAGCGCGGCGATCTCCTGCCGGACCAGGAACGGATGCTGGCAGGAGGACCACAGGGTCAGCTCGCCGCCGCGCCAGTGCGCGATCGTGGTATGCGTCTCCATCGAGTACTGGTAGACGGCGGGGAAGGTGTACTCACCCTCGACCACTACGGCCGCGTCGGCGAAAGCGCGGTCGACGTCGCCGCGGCGGAAGGAGTAGCGGTAGCAGATGTTGCCTTCGGCGTCCGGGAGCTCACCCAGGCCGTGGGCGCTGCCCGGCCGGGCGGCCTTCTCGTGGACCAGCGGCGCGTCGCGGGCGAGCGCGCCCTCCAGGCTGGCCGCGACGGGTAGCTCGTCGTACTCGACGACGATGCGAGTGACGGCGAAGTCGGCGACGGCCTGGGACTGCGCCGCGACCACCGCGACCGGCTCGCCGGTGAACCGGACCTTGCCGATGGCCACGACCGGGCGATCCCGCAGCGCGTGACCGTAGTAGGGATCCAGGTCGGACAGGTCCTCAGCCGTCAGGATGGCGATCACGCCTTCGAGCTTTTCCGCCGCCGAGGTGTCGATGGATCTGATCCGGGCGTGCGCGACCGGGCTGTGCAGGACCGCACCGTAGAGCATGCCGGGCAGCCGGATGTCGCCGGTGAATTCGGCCTGCCCAGCCAGCTTGAGCCGACCGTCGGCGCGCTCTACGCTCTGTCCGATGGCGCTTTCAGCGGGGGACCCCACGACGCTCACTGGTCGCCGCCCAGGATCTCGGTGAGCGAGTCGAGGATCGACCGGTAGCCGGTGCAGCGGCATAGGTTGCCGCTCATCGCCGCGGCGATCTCGTCGCGGTCGCCGCGCAGGCCCCGGCTCGCCAGCGCCTTGGCCGTCAGCAGCATGCCGGAGGTGCAGAAGCCGCACTGGACGGCCGCGTGCCGCATGAAGGCATCGGCCGCGCGCCGGTGGAAGTCCGAGCCGGCCAGCCCCTCGATCGTCTCCACCTCGCGGCCGTCGATGTCGGCGGCCAGGAAGCAGCACGAGCTGACCGGGCTGCCGTCCACCAGCACCGTGCACACCCCGCACACCTGGACTTCACAGGACTGCTTCGTCCCGGTCAGGCCGAGCCGATCGCGCAGGAAGTCGAGCAGCAGTTCCTCGGCCGGCACGTCGCCGGTGAAGGGCCTGCCGTTGATGGTGGCCGAGATTTTTTCTATGGTCACTGCTCCTCGTCTAGCATCCGGCACCAGTCCTGCCAGTACTCCTCGGCGAACTCCTCCTGGTACTTGCTCGCCGACAGCTCACCGGCCACCTCCCGGGGGATCGGCACGGTCTCGCCGAGGGTCCGGGCGATGAACTGGATCCGCGCCGCGCGCTCGAGGGTGAGCGCGGTCAGCACGGCCCAGCTGACGTCCTCCCCGGCCACCAGGATGCCGTGGTTGCGGAGCAGTACGGCCCGCCCGCCGCCTAGCGCCCCGGCCACCGCCTGCCCGTCCCGCGGCGTGGTCACCAGGCCGGCCGTGCCGTCGAAGACGGGCACGCCGTCCGGGAACAGCAGGCCGTCGTGGGAGAGCAGCTCGAGGGCGCCGGCCGTCGCGCCCAGCGCGATCGAGTACATCGGGTGGGTGTGGATCACCGCGCCGACGTCCGGCCGGGCCAGGTAGGTCTCCAGGTGCATGATCGTCTCGAGGTGCGCGCCCGGGGTCAGGTACCCGTTCGGGTCGTCGAGCGCGATGCCGATCACGTCCTCGGCGCGCACGTCGCGCAGGGCCCGGCCCTTGCGCTTGATGTAGACGGTGCGCCCGTCGGGCCCGCGGACGCTGGCGTGGCCCAGGGTGAGGTCCTCGTGGCCGAACCGGGCGATGATCCGGCAGGCCAGCGCGACCTGCCGGACCGCGTCCTCCGCCGTGGCCGGCGGCCGCCCCGTAGTGCCCGTCACTGCGGGCCCGTCACGTCACCGGCTCGCGGCGCTCGGTGCTGGCCGGGTCGCGTCGCTCCGTGGGCGGGTAACCCGGCGAGGGGAACGAGAAGACCATCACGAGATCCTCGCCGCCCGGGTTCACCACTGTGTGCCAGAGCCGCGCCGGGACGTAGAGCGCCTGCCCGGCGGCCACCGGGACGTCCCCGGTCTCCAGCCGGATCACGCCGCTGCCGCTGACGATGTAGGCGAGTTCCTCGACCGAGTGCGACAAGTCCGCGGTCGAGGTACCCGGCTTGAACACCGAGTACCCCAGGGCCGAGGCGTTACCGCCGACCGTCTGCTCCGCCACCAGGACCCGGGACCAGCTGCCGCCCGGCAGCTCGACGGGAGGCACGTCGGCCAGCGTGATGATCGCGACGCTCTGCTTGCCCGGGGGGACGACCCCCCCAGACCCCCCCGGTCCTGGGGGGAAGTCTTTCCCCCCAGACCCCCTCGACCCCCCCGGTCCTGGGGGGAAGTCTTTCCCCCCAGACCCCCTCGACCCCCCAGACCCCCTCGAGGCGGTCAAAGCTGCCACACTCCGTCCTTGACGATGTACTCCCCGGTATCCAGGATCTGCAGCGACACATTGTGGCATACGCCGTCGAGGTGCAGGACGCTCTTGTTCTGGCCGCCCGGATAGCAGTTCTGGTTGTCGCCCAGGGCGAAGTGCACGGTGCCCTTGCGGCCCTTCTCCGAAGGATCGCCGACCGGCGCGAAGTCGCTGGTGCCGAACGCGAACTCGGCCACGGTCTCGGTGCCGGGCACGCCGGTGATCACGTCGAGCAGCCGGCGCGCCTCGGCGCCGCCCTCGATGGCCTGGTACTTGCCGTCCTCGACGTGCCAGGTGATCGGGTTCTCCACATGCCGGGGGATGCCGATGCCGAGCATGTTGCCGTCGATCACGATGGTGCCGTTGGTCTGGTCCTCCACGGCGGCGTAGGCCACCTCGCCCCACAGCGGGGCCGGTCCCATCATCGCGCCGGGCTGCTTCACCGGCACCACCTCCAGCGCGGGCCGCCGCTCGATGCTGACCACCACGTCGGTGCCCGCGGGCGAGGTGACCCGCACCCGCTTCTTGCCTTCGAGCCTGGCGATGGCCTTCTTCGCGTTCCCGATGGTCTGCTCGATGTCGGCGACCGATATCGGCCAGCGCCCGAAGCCCTCCTCGATCGACCCGATGCGGGCCATGTTCGCCACCGATTCCTTGACCGCGGGCACGTGCGCGAAGCGGTTGGCCCACTCCAGGTTGGTCATGATGATGATCTGGTCCGAGGTGACCATGGCCTGGTGCAGGTTGCGCGGCGGCACCATGGGAAACAGCGTATCGGCCAGGGCGCGGCGGATCTGGGCCTCGTTGTTGGCCACGATGGGCAGGCCACCCCGCTCGGCGACCACGGTCGCCACCATCTCCGCCTCGGGCTTGCGCCGGTCGTCGGTGATAATCGTGACGACGTTGCCTTCCTTCACCTCGAAGCAGGTGTCCACCACGAGCTCGGCCGAGGCGCGCATCTGCGCTACGGTACGAGGCTGTTCAGTCATGAGGCGGTTCCTTCCTCTCTAAGGGCGGGGAGCACTTCGGCGGCGAAGCGCTCCACCTGGCCGAACTGGTCAAGGGCGCCGAAACGGCAGATGAAGTGATTCACCCCGGCCGCGCTGAACCGCCGGAACCAGTCCGCCACGGTTTCCGGGGTGCCCGTGGGTCCCCAGTTGGACAGGTCCACGGATTTGCTGAGCTCGGGGTAATAGCTGCCGATGTACTCGCCGAAGGCGCGGGAGGCCTGTTCGGCCGAGTCACCGATGTTCATCGTGACCTGGTAGGAGACCGTGTACCGGCTGAAGTCCTCGCCGAGGTCGGCGGCTGCCTTGCGCAGTGCGGTGATCTGCTCGGCGACCTCCTCCGTATGCATGGCCCGGCAGCAGGTCATCCAGCCGTCGCCGTATCTGATCACCCGCGCGCAGGCGTCGTGCATGCGCTTTTTGGCCACCTCGGGGGCCAGCTCACCGGTCAGCCTGGAGCCATGAGTGCTGGGGAGCAGCTGGGTCTAAAACAGGACGCGGAGGCCACGCAGGGAGCGGTGGTCGAGCAGCACCACGTGGAGGTCATCCCCGAAAACGAACGGCACGGCCGGCCGCGTGATCAGTTCACCCTCTGGTTCGCGGCCAACGCCAACGTTGTCAACTTCACGCTCGGCGTGCTGGCGATCCTGTTCGGCCTGAACCTGTTCTGGGCGCTGGTGGCCATCGTGGTCGGCAACGTGCTCGGCATGCTGCTGACCGCGCTGCACGCCTGGCAGGGACCGCGGCTGGGTGTGCCGCAGATGATCCAGAGCCGCGGGCAGTTCGGGTTCTACGGAGCGAACTTCATCCTGCTCGCGTCGATCGTGCTCGACATTGGCTACCTGGCCGCCTCGCAGGTGCTGCAGGGTGATTCGCTGAACCTCCTGGTGTCCAGCGTGAGTGTGCCGGTGTGGATTGTCATCATCACGCTGCCGGCGTTGGCCCTGGCCATCTTCGGCTACCGGTGGATCCACTCGGTGCAGAGGGTCATGACGGCGATCTTCGCCGTGGTCATCGTGATCGCGGTGATCCAGGCCGCGACTTATGGCTCGGTGCTGCACCAGTACCGGGGCACCACCCTGTCCAGCGGCCCGATCCTGGTCGCGACCATCGGCCTGTTCTTCATGAACATGCTGAGCTGGGCGCCGTACGTGTCGGACTACTCCAGGTACCTGCCGAGGGACGTCAGCTTCCGGCGGACGTTCTGGGCCATCTTCGGCGGGAACGTCATATCGACCACGCTGTTCGCGGGGCTCGGCGCCTGGATCGCCACGCTGGTGCCCACCGCCACGGGCAACCCGCTGGAGGCGCTGGCTAAGGTGTCCGGGCTGTGGATCATGTTCTTCATGGGGATCAGCCAGATTCCCGGGGATACGCTCAACGCCTACAGCGGCATGCTGGCGTTCGCCAGCCTGGGCAGCAACAGCAAGAAGTTCATGGCCGTGCAGGCCAGGCAGGCCGTCCGGCTTACCGGCATCTTCATTATCTTCCTGGCCGGCACGATCCTTGCCGTACTCGGCTACAAGAGCTTCCTGCAGTCGTTCGAGAACTTCATCGGCGTGCTGCTGTTCTTCTTCGTGCCGTGGAGCGCCATCAACCTCGTCGACTACTACCTGGTCAAGCGGGGCCGCTATGATGTGGCCTCGTTCTTCACCCCCAACGGCATATACGGGCGAATCCAGTGGTGGGCGTGCCTGTGCTACGTGATCACGCTCGCTGTGCAGGTACCGTTCCTAGATCAGACCTTCTTCGTCGGGTCGCTCGTCAAGCCGCTGGGCGGTGCGGATATCTCCTGGATCGTCGGATTCGCCTTGGCATCGCTGCTATACCTGGCTGGAGCGAAGCGCTTTAGCGGGACCCGGCAGGCGCTGGCGGCGGCTGCCGGTTCAGCTTCGTAGGTCGTATGCGGCGGAGGGATGAGCTAGTGACGGTAGCGTTCGACAACCTGACGCTGTTGCAGCGGGTCTATGAGCACTTGCGCGAAGAGATCCTGGCTGATCACCTCCTGCCCGGGACCGAGCTGTCCGAGGTAGCGCTGTCCAAGGAACTGGCGATAAGCCGCGGCCCCATCAGGGAAGCCATGGGCCGTTTGTCGGCCGAAGGGCTGATCACGATGCGGCCGCGGCGCCGGGCCGAGGTCCGGTCGCTGACACCACAAGAGCTGATCGACGCTTACCAGGTCCGCGAGGCGCTCGAGGTCATGGCCGTCCGGCTCGCCATCCCCCGGTTGACCGAGGCCGACCTGGCGCGGCTGGACCAGCTCATGGAGCAGATGGCGGGGCACATTGCCGATGGCGCGGTGCGGGAGTTCTTCGCCGCGAACGTCTCATTTCATGAACTGCTGTGCGAGCTGAGCGGCAACCCGAAACTGCAGGAGGTCCACCACAGGCTAGAAGGTGAGATCGGCCGGTTCCAGTCCCGCACGCTGGCCCTGCGCGGCACCATGGACGACTCGCTGACCGAGCACCGTGCGATCCTGGCGGCCATCAGGCTCCGGGACGTGGACCGGGCGGCCGCGCTCACCGCGGACCACATCAGGGTGCCCGCGCAGCGACTCCAGGCGGCGCTGCGGGACGACGCCCCGACGCTCGGGGAGTCCGCGGGGGCTTCGCTCGGGGAAGGCTCGCCGGCGGTGTCGCGGGCCGAGTCGTCGGGCGCCGGTGCCTCGCGGAGCGGGACCTCGCGAGCCGGAGCCTCGGCTGCGGGGCTGCGGAGCTAGGGCGTGCCCGAGTTCCCGGTGCCCGGGTTCCCGGTGTCCGAGTTCCCGGTCACGCGTCCCGGGCAAACGTGGTGCTCGTGCTTGAGGTCCCCGATGCCGACGTCGCGCGGAAGGTACTGGAGGCGCGCGGAGTCCCGTTCCTCGCCGACACCTACCGCCCGCCGTGGGGCGGCAGCCGGTTCTTCTGCGTGGACCCCGACGGTTACCTGGTCGAAATTGAGGAGCCAGCGTGAGGGCGGTGCAGGTCGGTGAGCCGGTCGTCCTGCTTCCCTGAGGCCTGTGGCTGTTGGCTTGAGCGTGCCCGTGTCCGTATGGAAAGCTGTTTCAGCTTGGGGACGGACCTCGTCCAGCATGAAGGGACGGATATCCGGTGTCCGCACGGGGTGTCGCGACGCCGGCAGCCGCCCGGCCCGTAGCGGGCTCCACGCCGACCAGCGCGGTCCTGGCGAGCGACCTGAAGGACGGGAATCCGCCGGACCTGGCGGTGCTGGCCACGCCTGGGGAGCTTCGCCAGGACGCGGCCGCCGGAACGCTGGTTTCCCTGGACACCGCCCTGTCGTCGGCCGGGCTCACCAGCCAGTACGGGCCCGGCTGGCGGAAGCTGATGCAGGCCGCCGGGCCGTCGCGCACCAGCCACTATTACGCGGTCATCGTCAAGGCGGCGCTGAAGAGCGTCATCTGGTATGACCCGGGAAACCTGCCTGCCAGTGACCTGGCCCAGCTGACCGCACCGCATCTGACCTGGGCGCAGCTGATGCGGCTGACCGGCAGCATGGCGGCGGGCGGCACGACCCCGTGGTGCATGGGGCTGCAGGATAGTTCCAACTCCGGATGGCCAGGTACTGACTGGATTGAGGACATCCTGCTGCACCAGTCCGGCCCGCAGGTCTATGACCAGTGGGTGGCGGGCACCCTGCCCTGGACGTCGCCGCCGGTCAAGCGGGCATGGCAGGTATTCGGCCAGATCGCGAACACCCCGGGACAGGTCCGCGGTGGCACCGGGGCCGAACTGCTCACCGGCTACGGGCAGGCAGGACAGCCCTTGTTCGGCAGCCCGCCGGGATGCTACCTGGATCACGAGGGATCGTTCATCACCGCCTTCTACATGCAGGACAAGCTCGGTTCCGGCGTGCATCCGCAGCCAGGGACGGACTACCGGTTCATCCCGTTCCCCGCGCTGGCAGCCGCGGGCCAGGGCACCGAGGAGGTGGCCGGCGACCTGCTCGGGATGTTTCGCGACACCACTGCCGCACGCGAGCTGATCGCGTACCTGACAACGCCGCAGGCCCAGGAGGCGTGGATCCGCCGGCCGGGCAGCGGGGCGATCTCCGTGAACCGGCTGGTACCGCTCGGCGACTATCCGGACACCGTTTCACGGAACCTGGCGGGCATCCTCTCCCGCGCCGCCAACGTGCGTTTCGACGCGTCTGACACCATGTCGGAGGTGATGCGGAACGCTTTCTACGGCGCGGTTCTTAAATACCTTGACAGCCCGGGCCAGCTCGACGTCATCCTGCGCGGCCTCGATGAGGTGCGGAAGTCCGCGGGCTAGCCCTAGTCCGGGAGTACGGGCGGGAAGCTGGCTAGGGAGACGGGCCGTCGGTACCCGGGGGGCTGGTGAGGAAGCGGGCAGGGCGGTAGGCGGCTAGGTCGGCGGGCGGGGTGCCGGTGGTGAGTTCGGCGGCGATGAGGTTGGACAGGTAGGCGGCCAGGGTCACGCCGCTGTGGGTGACCGCGACGTAGAGGGCGGGGGTGCCGGGGAGGCGGCCGACGATGGACTGGCCGTCGGCGGGCATGGGACGGACGCAAACCTGGTATTCCTCGACGCGGGCGTCGATGAGACCGCGGACGGTCTGCTGGGCCCGGCGGAGCAGCGTCGCTGCCCAGCGGCGCAGGTCCGGCTCGGGAGTGTGCAGGTCCACGGCGGCATCGGGTGCTTCCATGTGCAGCAGGCCGCCGACGTGCGGGCGCAGGCTGACCTCAGGGGCGTGCACCAGACGTCCCGGGCCGGCCGAAGCGAGCGGGCCGACGCGCACCACCAGGCCGGGGGCGGTCGCGCCTGGTTTTTCCCAGTCGACCAGCGGCACCTGGGACGCGGCGTCGGCCATCTTGGCCAGTTCGGGCACCCAGCGGCCGACGCAGCACACCACCTCATCGGCCGCCAGGACCGCGCCTGCGGCGGTGCGAACGCGCAACTCCCCGGCCGGGCCGGGATCCAGGCCGGTTACGCGGCCCTGTTCACCGGTCAGGACATCCGCACCGCGAGCCACGGCGCGGGCGACCAGACGCGCGATCAGCGGCTCGGTCAGCACGTAGCCTTCGCCGGGGAACCAGGCGGCCGTGCCACCTGACTCCGGGGAACGCAGCGCCGGCTCGATCTCGGAGGCTTCGGCCAGGCTGACGAGGCGGGCCGGGTAGCCCCATTCGGTGAGCCTGCGCACCCGGGCTTCGAGTTCGGCGCGGCCAGCGTCGGAGGTGGCCAGCTCGAGGTTACCGACGGGGCGGTACCAGGCCGCGCCTGCGAGGTCGGGCGCGAGCTGTGCCCAGGCCAGGATCCCGGCATGGTTGAGGTCATGATAGGGCCTGGGCGCCTTGTCGTTGGAGTTCAGCCAGGCGAAACTCCACCGACTGGTGGCGCGGCCCGGCTGGTCGGCCTCAAGCAGAGTGACCGCCAGGCCAGCCGAGGCTAGCCTGGCCGCTACCGACGCGCCCATCACGCCTGCGCCGATCACCACGCAGCGTCGAGATCGGACTACAGCCATAACACCCACCGTATGGGCCGGTTACGGTACCAGGAAGTCCCATGATCGTAGTTATGATAACTATACTTATGATATGAGACGCACAATGCGGAAGCCGGATGACATGTTCGACCGGGACTTCGAGTGGATGGAACTTGTCTCGTTCGCGGCGGACCCCCGGCCGGGAGCCACTCTGGGCGTGGTCTCCGGGCGCAGGCGCCAGGGCAAGACGTTCCTGCTCCGTGCGCTGAGCCAGGCCATGGGCGGTTTCTACTTCGCCGCCGAGGAAGCGGCCGACGGCGAATCGCTACGCCGGGTTGGATCGGCCCTCGGGACGCACTTGCGAACGCCTGCGCCGCTGGAGTTCAGGGACTGGCGCGAGGTGACGGACGCCCTGCTCACGCTCGGCCACGACGGGTCGGCGCCCGTGGTCATCGACGAGTTCCCGTACCTGGCCAGGGCCAATCCGTCGCTGCCCTCGATCATCCAGAACGCGTTCGGGCCGCGGCGCGCCGAACGGGAACGGAGTCGCACGAGGTTGCTGCTGTGCGGCTCGGCCCTGTCGTTTATGGGCGGCCTGCTTTCCGGCAGCGCACCGCTGCGGGGGCGGGCGGGCCTGGAACTGATCGTCCCGACGCTGGATTACCGTCTCGCCGCGGAGTTCTGGAGCGCCCGCGATCCCGTTCTGGCCCTGAAGGTGCACGCCATCACCGGGGGCACCCCGGCCTACCGGCGCGAGTTTGCCCGCGACGATTCGCCTACGGGACCCGATGACTTCGACGGCTGGGTGAGGCGTACCGTGCTGAACCCCGCCAGTCCGCTGTTCCGGGAGGCACGTTACCTGCTGGCGGACGAACCCGACCTGCGGGACGTCGGCCTTTACCACTCGGTGCTCGCCGCCATCGCCGAAGGCAACAACTCCAGGGGAGGCATCGCCTCGTACATCGGACGCAAATCTGGTGACCTGGCCCATCCGCTGAACGTCCTGCAGGACTGCGGCCTGATCGTCCGTGAACCAGACGCCTTCAAGGAGAACCGCAGCACCTTCAGGATCGCGGAGCCGCTGATCACCTTCTACCACGCTGTGATGCGGCCCATCTGGTCTGATCTCGAGCACACCCGGGACGCCAGCCGCCTGTGGCAGCGTAGCCAGCGCCGCTTCACCAGTAACGTGCTCGGTCCGCATTTTGAGCAGATCTGCCGGTACTGGACGCGCCACTTCGCCGCGGAGGAAGCAGTCGGCGGAATCCCGGTCAGGGTGGAGACCGGGACCGTCCACGATGTGGCGCACAAGATGAACCACCGGCTCGACGTCGTGGTATTCGGCCTTGAAGACGAGGGACCCGAGCCCGTCATCGCCATCGGCGAGGCGAAGTGGAACGAGGTCATGAGCGTGGCGCACCTGGACCGGCTGCGCCACATCCGCGGCCTGCTCGCGGCCCAGGGCCGGGCAGGTGCGGACGGCGCCCGCTTGGTCTGCTTCAGCGGGGCCGGCTTCACCGACGGGCTCGCCCGCGAGGCCGGGCGGCACGGCGACGTGGTACTCGTCGGGCCGCCCGGGCTCTACGCGGAGTCCGCCGGCTAGAGGTGGATGTCGGCTCCGTTCGCCGTGGTGGGCTTCGTGCTGGCCTGGCGCAAACCGGGCAACGTGCTCGGCTGGGTCATCCTGGGCGTGGCGGGTTGTTTCGCGCTCAACCGGTAGCAACCGCGATGCCGCGTGGTGCAGCAGGCCCTGGAGCGCGCCCACATCTCGGTGTGGCTGAGCGAACGCTGGTGAAGACGGGACATGACCCAGGCCAGAGACGCTCGAATATGCGTTTGGATGCGGGTTAGACTGGCCGGATGAGCGTCTCGGTGCAGGAATCACTGCTGGACATGTGCGATGAGCCGTCGCTCGGCGCGCTCGGGACCTTGGCGCGGCGGACGCCGCTGGCCCGCGGCGCCTGGGTCGACCTGCTGCCCGGGTGGCTGACGGGGTCCGGAGCGGTGTTCGGCCGACTGGTCGAGACGGTGCCGTGGCGGACGGAGAAGCGGCCCATGTACGACAAGGTGGTGGCGGTCCCGCGGCTGCTCTGCTTCTACGGCGAGGACGAGCCGCTGCCCGATCCGGTGCTGACCGCCGCGCGCGAGGCGCTGAATGCGCACTACGAGCCGGAGCTCGGCGAGCCGTTCCGCACTGCCGGGCTGTGCCTTTACCGGGACGGGCGGGACAGCGTCGCCTGGCACGGTGACCGAATCGGACGTGGCAGAACCGAGGACACCATGGTCGCGATCCTCTCGCTGGGCGCGCCGCGGGCGCTGCTGCTGCGGCCGCGCCGCGGGGGCGCGTCGGGGCGCGGGGGCGCGTCGGGGCGCGGGGGCGCGTCGGGGCGCGAGGACGCGTCGGGCCGCGAGGACGCGCCGCGGCGGTTTGAGGTCGGCCACGGCGATCTGCTGGTCATGGGCGGCAGCTGCCAGCGCACCTGGGAGCACGCCATCCCGAAGACGACCCAGGCGGTCGGGCCGCGGATCAGCGTGCAGTTCCGGCCGCGCGGAGTGCGCTGAGGCGCCCGAGCCGCGGGCATCAGCGGAAGTCGCGGCTGGGCACGACGGCCCCAGCGAAAGACGGAGGCCGGAGCGGGCGCAGGGCGTCCGCGACCAGGTTGACGGCGCCGCCGGTCCGCTCGACCCGGCCCCGGACGAGCAGGGCGGGGGCCACCGCGGCCATCCGCTGGTGGCGTTCCCACACCTGGGGCGGGCAGATGACGTTCACCATGCCGGTCTCGTCCTCCAGGCTCAGGAACACCACGCCCCGCGCGGTGGGCGGCCGCTGCCGGTGAGTGACCAGGCCGGCCACGGCCGCGTCGGTACCGTCGCGCGCCGCCGACCTGACCGCTTCCGCGGTCAGTACCTGCCTGGCGGTCAGCGCCGCCCGGATGTGGGCCACCGGATGGGTGCCGTACGTGCTGGTGGCCCACAGGTCGGCCAGGGTCTCCTCGGTCGGCGTCATGGCCGGCAGCGGCGGCGCGGTCATCCCGGTGGCGGTGCCGGGCAGCTGCCCCTCGCGCAGCGAGGCGGCGGCCCCGGCCGCCCACAGCGCGGCGCGCCTGCTGAGGCCGAAGCAGCCGAACGCGCCTGCGGTCGCCAGCGCCTCAAGCGCGGCGGCCGGCAGCTGCGTCCGGACAGCGAAATCCTCCAGGTCACGGTACGGGCGCCCGGCGGCGATCCGTTCGGCCGCCGCTTTGCCCAGGTTGCGGACGGCGGACAGGCCGAGCCTGATCGCGGGCGGGGGACCCTCGGCCCCGGCAAAGCCTTCCAGGGTGGCGAGCGCGTCGCTGGCATTCACGTCCACGCCGCGGACGACGACCCCGTGCCGCCGCGCGTCGTTGATCAGGCTGTGCGGGGCGTAGAACCCCATTGGCTGGTTGCGCAGCAGCGCGGTGGTGAACGCGGCCGGGAAGTACCGTTTCAGCCACGCGCTGGCGTAGACCAGGTAGGCGAAGCTGATCGCGTGCGACTCGGGGAACCCGTAGCTGGAGAAGGCCAGGATCTTCACGTAGATGTCCTGTGCCACCTCGGGGCTGATGCCTCGCTCGGCCATCCCGTCGAGCAGCCGCTGCCTGAGCTCTTCGATGCGCTCGGGAGCCCGTTTGGCACTCATCGCCTGACGCAGCCGGTCGGCCTCGTCTGGTGAGAACCCCGCGCAGTCGATGGCCAGCTGCATCATCTGCTCCTGGAACAGCGGCACGCCCAGCGTCTTGCCCAGGGCCGGCCGCATTGACTCGTGCGGCATCGCCGCGTCCTGGCGGCCGTCATGACGGCGCAGGTAAGGGTGGACCGAACCGCCCTGGATCGGGCCTGGCCTGATCAGCGCCACCTCGATGACCAGGTCGTAGAACTGCTGCGGCCGCAGCCGCGGCAGGGTGGCCATCTGGGCGCGGGACTCCACCTGGAACACGCCCACCGTATCCGCCTCGGTCAGCATCTGGTAGACGGCCGGGTCCTCCTGCGGGATGCAGGACATCATCCAGTGCTCGCCGAAATGCTTGTTCACCAGGTCGAAGCAGTCATGCAGCGCCGCCAGCATGCCCAGGCCGAGCAGGTCGAACTTGACCAGGCCGGCGTAAGCGCAGTCATCCTTGTCCCACTGCAGCACGGTTCGGCCCGGCATCCGCGCCCACTCCACCGGGCATACCTCCCCCACCGGGCGGTCGCAGATCACCATGCCGCCCGAGTGGATACCCAGGTGCCTTGGCAGCCGCTGCATCCTGGCCGCCAGCTCGGCCACCGCAGCCGGGACCCTGGCCGGCAGTGACTCCCCGTCGGTGGCGGGGCCGGGGCCGATCTCCCGTACCCAGGTGTCCGACTCCGCCGCCGTGAACCCGAGCGCGCGCCCGGCGTCCCGCAGCGCCAGCCGCGGCCGGTAGGAGATCACGTTGGCGACCTGGGCGGCCCGGTCCCGGCCGTACTGGCGGTAGACGTACTGGATGACCTCCTCGCGGCGGCGGTGCTCGATGTCCAGGTCGATGTCCGGCGGCCCGTCCCGGCCGTCGGACAGGAACCGCTCGAACAGCAGGTGGTGCGAGACCGGGTTGACGTTGGTGATGCCGAGCGCGAAGCAGACCGCCGAATTCGCCGCCGACCCGCGGCCCTGGCACAAGATGTCGTTGTCCTCGCAGAACTCGACGATGTTGTGCACGATCAGGAAGTAGCCGGGGAAGTCCAGCCGCTGGATCACGTCGAGTTCCCTGGCGATCTGGGCGTACGCGCCGGGCACCCGCTCGGCGCCGGGCGGTCCGTAACGGGCCGGGGCCTTGCGCGCGACCAGCTCACGCAGCCAGCTGGCTTCGGTGTACCCGGCCGGGGTGGAGAAGTCGGGCAGGCTGGGCGCGATCACCTTGAAGTCGAACGCGCACTCACGCCCCAGCGCGACGGTGCGCTCGAGCACGCCCGGGTAGCGCCGCAGCCGCGCGGCCATCTCCTGGCCGGAACGCAGGTAGGCGGTGCCCGCCGCGGGCAGCCAGCCGTCCATCTCGGCCAGGCTGCGCCGGGCCCGGATCGCGGCCAGCGCCTGGCCCAGCCGGGCCTGGGCGGGCGCGGCGAAGTGGACGTTACCGGTGGCCACCACGCCGAGGTCGGCGAGCGCCGCCAGCCGGGCCAGCGTGTCGTTGCGCTCGTCGTCGCCCGGGTCGTGGTGGCAGGTCAGCTCCACCATCACGTTCTCGTGCCCGAACATCCGCGTCAGCGTGCCCAGCTCCCGCCAGGCCGCCTCCGGCCCGCCCGCGGCGAGCGCCGCGGGCACCTGCCCCTTGCGGCACCCGGTCAGCACCACCCAGTGACCGTCGTGCGCGCCGGCCAGCGCGGCGGGGTCGTAGACCGGGCGGCCCTTCTCCCCGCCCGCCAGCTGGGCGGCGCTGATCACCGCGCACAGCCGCCGGTAGCCTTCCGGGTCGCGGGCCAGCACCAGCAGGTGACTGTGTTGATCCGGGGGGGCGACCCCCCTGGACCCCCCGCGCACGGGGGGGCTACCCGCCCCCCCGTACCCCCCTGGCCCCCCTGGCCCTCTCGGCCCCCCTGGCCCCCTCGGCCCCCCTGGCCCTGGCAAGCTCAGTTCGGCGCCGAAGACCGTGCCCAGCTTGACGCCGTGGTCGCGCAGCCGCGCCGCGGCCTGCGCGAACTGCGGCACCCCGTACATCCCGTCGTGATCGGTCAGGGCGAGCACTTCCAGCCCGAGCCGGGCCGCCTCGGCGACGAGCTCGTCCGGGGTGGCCGCCCCGTCGAGGAAGCTGAACGAGGAGTGGCAGTGCAGTTCGGCCCACGGGATGCTCGCGGCTGGCCGGGGCACACGGCGCCCGGGTTCCCGCGATTCCGGTGACGGCCGGTCCGGCAGCGGTTCGCTCTCAGTGCGCCAGGACATCCGCCGCTGGAGTTCCCGCCAGGGGACCGCCGGGTTATCCCAGCCCACGGGCGGCCCTCAACAGTAGCCCGCTTCGATCAGCCAGCGGCCGTCCTGGACCACGGCCAGCCAGGCCCGGCCGTCGTCCGTAGCCAGCTGGAACCGGGCCCGCCTGCGCGCGGCGGCCGGGTCCCACCAGCGCTCGGCCAGCGGCCAGGGCCCGGCCCAGCCGGTGACGCGCCGCGGCGGCTCGCCGGGCACCGCCAGCCGGGCAGGCGGCGCCGAGACCGCGCAGCGCCCGCTGACGGTGACGATCTCCCCGGCATCATCTGTCACTTCCACCTCACGGGCGACCGGGTAAACCAGGCCAGGCGCCGGACCCATGACCCGGCCGGGCCAGGGCCGGTCCGCAGCCAGGCGAGGCTCCGTTTTTTCGCCGAACGGAGCAGGTGTTACCTGGTCGGCAACGTTCCTGCCGCCTCCGGTGACCGGGCGCAGCACGGCCTCGTGCCCGAGCATGGCCTGGATCCGCATGGCGGCCCGGGCCACCCGGTCGGTGACGACCGTCTCCCCCCACAGCGCGAGCTGCTGCCCGGCGGCGCGGACGAGGAGATCAGGGGCCAGCCGCAGCGTCGCGACGCCGCCCTGCGGGAATTGTTCACCGTCCGCTGGCGCCCTGTCGCTAGGGGCTCTGTCACTAGGAGTTGGGCGCCAGCCGTCGAGCTGCCATCGGACCCGGTCGGCGACCGCGGCCGCGGACAGCAGCCCGTCGTGCCGCCATAGCCTGCTGCTTTCCCGCCCGTCCGCCCAGGTGGCCCGGATTTGCACGCAGACGCAGGTCAGCCCGCGGGCGGCGAGGCCGGCGTGCAGCTGTTCGGCGAGCGCTTTGGCCGCGAAAACCACCGGCTCGGCCCGTGCCTCCGGCGGGTCGAACTCCTGGGCCACGGACAGATCGGCGGGCGGCGGGTGCGCCGCCAGCGGCCGGGAGTCCAGGCCGCGGGCCAGCCGGTGCGCGCACTCCCCCGCGTCGCCGAACCGGCTGGCCACGTCGCGGGCGGGCAGCGCGGCGAAATCCCCGAGCGTGCCCAGCCCGAGCCGCTTCAGCAGCCCGGCCAGGTCCTGGTCGGGCAGGACACTCACCGGCCGCACGGCCAGGAACTTCGCGGTCCCGCCCGGCGGCACGACCAGGGCCAGGCTGGCGCCCTGGGCGGGGCTGGTGGCCTGGGCGGGGCTGGCGGCCTGGGCGGGGCTGGCGGCCTGGGCGGGGCTGGCGGCCTGGGCGGGGCTGGCGGCCTGGGCGGCGAGGAGCGCGGCGAACAGCCCGTCGGCGACACCGACCCGGGACTCGACACCGAGGTCCGCCACCGCGGCGATGATCTTGGCGGCTAGCGCCGTCTCGCCGCCGAAGTAGCGGGCCGGCCCGCGGGCGCCGAACGCGCAAACCCCCGGCTCCACCACCTCCACCTTGGGGCAGAAGCCGGTCACGACCGCGATCACCCGGTCGAGCAGCCGCGCGGCGCCCGGAGGCAAGTCCGGCCCGGGTAGGTCCGGGCAGCTCACGACCATGATCCGGGGCGGCGGGGCGGCGGGTCCGCGGACGGCGGGCCGGCGAGTGGCGGGCCGGCGAGCGCTCATCAGGCGCTTACCGTACGCAGGGCGGGCACGGCCCGGGTGAAGGGCAGGTTCGCCGCCGGAAGATCGGCCGGGAGGTCGAACGGGAGGTCCGCCGGGAGGTCGAACGGGAGATCGGCCGGGAGGTCCCGCGGGTCGGCCACGGCCACGCCGCCGTTCTCGGCGGGCAGCCAGAGCCAGCGCGTGCGCGTCATGGCCGCCTCCCCGCGGCCGTCCGCCACCACCTCCGCGCAGCACGCCCGCAGCCGACCGTGCCCGTCCCCCAGCCCGGTCCACCGCCGGGTGAGGACCCGCAGCCGCACCTGCGCCCCTGGCCAGTCCCCGGCCACGAGCAGGACGCCCCGCCCGCGCCGCAGTGTCGCCTCGAGACGCTGCCTGACCTGGGCCGGCGCTCGCGCGGGCGGACGCAGCAGGACGATCTCGCACCCGTCGAGCAGCGACGCCACCACCTGCGGCCAGGCCGGCCCGGGCTCCGGGACCAGCAGGGTCTGGCCGGCGTCCAGGCCGAGGCCCGCGGCGGCGAGCACCCCCGCCTCGGGTATCCCCGCGATCCCGCACCATGCCCCGTCCGCCGACGCGCCGGCCAGGAGCGCCAGGCACAGCACGCCGAACTCCGCCACGGCCAGCACTGACCCGCGAGCCAGCCCGCCCCGCGGCAGTAGCTCGCGCAGCACCGGCAGCACCGGCAGCGTCCCGGACCCGGGGACACCAGGTACCCGGAGGGCCGCAGGTGGCCCGGACTCCCTGACCGGCATCCGCCTGATTTCCGCAGGCGAGCTTCCCATCTGGCCCATTATCGAACAAAAGTTCGGTCAAGTCAACTAGCAGGTTAGATAACATGTGAACATCATCTGAACCCGGGGCGAAAAGTTCGTATCAGGACCGGGGTCAGGCGCCTCTGTGTCAACCAAGGAGCGGCTCGGACTGCAGAGCGGGGGCTAGGTGGTCCGGCCGTGTACGGGGGACAAGGAGAGGCCTTCCGATGAACGGAAGATATGTCGGTTACGTCGCGGGCGATGATCCGCTGCACGGCTTTCTGAGCCGGATCATCCGCGATCTCATGGGGGTCCGCGAGGCCAGGCCGGCGTTCCGCGCGTTCCGGCTGTCCGGCAGCAACGTGGTCTACGCCTACCAGGAGAAGTTCAGCCGCGTAAAGATGATCTGCAAGTTCTACGGTCCCAGGTTCGGCCCGGATCTGGACAAGGCCGCCGGGAAGGCGCGCCAGGAGTACGAGGGACTCAGGACGCTGCGCCGGTACAACCTGATCGGGTCGCCGCACCACGTGATCCGCCCGCTGGATTTCAGCCGCGACATCAACGGGGTGCTGGCCGTCGAGTACTACCCCGGCGAGGAATTCAGCCACGCCATCGCACGCGCCACCCAGCACCGGGACGACGCGCATCTGTACTGGCGGCTGAAGGCGCTGGCCTATTTTCTCGCCACCCAGCACAACCGCACGGCCAACGGGACCAGCGTCGACTTCGACGCCGACTGCGGGTACTTCGACACGATCACGGCCAGGCTCAGGAAGGTCCGCCGCATCGGGTCGCGCGACGCCGACGAGCTCTCGCGGCTGCGCGACCGCTGGCGGGACCAGCCCCGGATGTGGCAGGACCAGCAGGTCTGGCTGCACGGCGACGCCACGCCGGCGAACTTCCTGTTCGGTGACGGCATGGACGTCGCGGCGATCGACCTGGAGCGGATGAAGCGCGGGGACCGGATGTTCGACGTCGGGCGGGTAGCGGGCGAACTGCAGCACGCGTTCATGCGCGATACGGGCAACCGGCACCGCGCCGACCCGTTCATCGGGCACTTCCTGTGGGAGTACAGCTGTCACTTCCCCGATCGCCAGCGCGCGTTCGAGTCGATCCAGGCCCGCGCGCCGTACTACATGGCGCTGAACCTGCTGCGGGTCGCCAGGAATGACTACATCGACCCGTACTACGGCGGACGGCTCGTCCGCCAGGCCAAGCGGCTGCTGCAGGCCGCCTGAGCGAGCCGACGGCGCGGTATCGCCTGGAGAGAAGAACGAGGGATGAATGCCGGGGTTCGGGCAAGATGCAGGCATGGACATCCGAGCGGTTGCGTTCGACGCCAACGGCACCCTGGTCAAGATCCTGACCGAGGACGGCATGGAGGAGATCTTCCGGGCCGCCGCGCACTTCCTCACCTACCAGGGCATCGACCTGTGCCGGAACCAGGTCAGGGATCTCTACTTCCAGTTCATGGCGGAGCAGCGGGACGCCAGCCCGGAGGAGCATCCCGAATTCGACGCCGAGGGTATCTGGCGCCGCATCATCACCGAGCACCAGACGGCCTTCACCCGCGCCCTGCCCGCCGCCAAGCTCGAGCAGATGCCGCTGTTCCTGGCCGAGCTGTACCGCGGCATCTCACGCCGCCGGCTGGGCCTGTACCCGTATGCCCGCGAGGTGCTCGACGCCCTGCGCGAGCGCTACCCGCTCGCGCTCGTCACCGACGCGCAGAGCGCGTACGCGCGCGGTGAACTGCACCGCGTCGGCCTGCTCGGTTACTTCGACCCGATCGTCGTTTCCGGCGACTGCGGATACCGCAAGCCGGACCGCCGACTGTTCCAGGCCGCGCTGGACGGGATGAACGTGGCGGCCGGGAACGCGATGTACGTCGGCAACGACATGTACCGCGACATCTTCGGCGCCCGGGAGGCGGGCCTGACCACGGTGATGTTCGACTCCGACCAGGGCAAGAAGACCTACCCGGACTGCGTACCTGACTACACCATCACGGATCTAAGGGATTTGCTGACGATACTCGGGATGTCGGAGTAACCAGCGGATCACCGCAGCCAGCGCGGCCAGGCGAAGAAGAGGACAAATACATAACAACCTACATAATCCGAACGATGCGGAATGCCACGCCGGCCGAATACTTTGAGCGTCGGCGAGGTCTGGGCTGTACCAGTGCGCATCATATTGTTGATGCTAAAAGCGCTTCTGGTGGGGGAGGACAGCCCACCTCACCGATTTTCCCGAGGCCCGTGAATTCGCTCAGTTTACAGGGCCTTACTTTGCGTGACTTAAGCCCGTTTCCCGCGGGAATCGCCCTTCAGGTTTACGCTGAAGGTGTTGCTGGTGCCCCGAGGGAATTGACGTGGACGAGATCCAGGCATACCTGCCCGAGGAACCGAATAGTTTCATCGGCCGGGAGCGGGAGCTTGCCGAGCTCCGTCAGATGCTGCGCCGAACGCGCGCGCTGACCCTGTGCGGTCCCGGGGGCATCGGCAAGACCCGGCTCGCGCTGCGCTTCCTCGCGACGACCGAACAGGAGTTTCCCGACGGGGTCTGGTTCGTGGAGCTGGCTGACCTGCAGCAGCCCGACCTGGTGGTTTCGCGCATAGCGGCGGTCATGAGGATCAGCGAAGAAGCCGGGCGCCCGCTGCTCGAGACCCTCGGTGACGCGCTGCGGCCCCGGCGGCTGCTGCTGGCCCTGGACAACTGCGAGCATGTGCTCGACGCGTGCGCTCAGGTCGGCCGGCATCTGCTGGCCAGCGCGCCGGGGCTGCGGCTGCTGAGCACCAGCCGGGAGCCGCTTTCTGTCGCGGCCGAGATGATCTGGCGGGTGCCGCCGCTCACGGTGGCCCCGGCGGGCGCAGACCCGGCGGCCAGCACAGACGCGCACCGCTACGAGGCCATCCAGCTGTTCGCCGACCGGGCCGCGGCCTCCCATCCCGGGTTCGCCGTGGATCCGGGCAACATCGCGGCCGTCGCCTCGATCTGCCGCGCGCTGGACGGCATGCCGCTGGCCATCGAACTGGCCGCGGCCAGGGTCCGGGCGCTGTCGGTGGAGCAGATCAGGGCCCGCCTGGACGACAGGTTCGGGCTGCTGACCGCGGGCGACCGCTCGGCCGCGCCCCGCCAGCGCACCCTGCGCGCCGCCATCGAGTGGAGTTATGAGCTGCTCACCGCCCCGGAGCGGATGCTGTTCCGGCGGCTGTCCGTGTTCACCGGCTGGTCGCTGGAGATGGCCGAGCAGGTGTGCGCCGATGAGGACATCCCGGCGGCCGACGTGCTCGGCCTGACCGCCGCACTGGTGGACAAGTCGCTGGTCGTGCTCGACCCGGAGGTGCTCGGCCAGGCGCGGTACCGGATGCTCGACACCATCAGGGAGTACGCGGCGCTGCGGCTGACCCAGGCCGGGGAGTCGGCAGCGGTCCGGCTCAGGCTCTGCGACTACGCGCTGCGGACCGCCGAGCACAACCTGATGATCGGGATGGCCCGCGTCCCGGCCCCCTGGGCCACCCGGGTGGACGTCTTCCGCCGCTACGACGTCGACGCGGGCAACGTGACCCAGGTGCTGAACTGGTGCCTGGAGACGGGCGACGCGGAAGCGGGGCTACGGATCTGCGCCGCGGTCAGTCCGTGCTGGATCGTGTGGGGCACGTTCGGCGAGGGCGGCGAATGGCTGCGGTCGCTGCTGGCCCTCGACATGACCGCCGTCCCGGCGTGGGTCCAGGGCGCGGCCATGATAGTGCGCGCGCAGCTCACCCTGCCCAGCGATCCCGCCGCTGCCTCCTCGCTGGCTACCGACGGGCTGAAGCTGTGCCGCGAGGCCGCCGACGGGTACTGGACGGCGGTGGCGCTGAACCTGCTCAGCGAGATCGCCCTGCATACCGGGCGGATCGACGAGGCGGAGGCCAGCGCGGACGAGGCACTGTCGATCGCGCAGGCGGCCGGCGACGGCTGGAACGAGGGCTACGCGCTCGGCACCCGGGCGGCCCTCGCGGGCCACCGGGGCAAGCTCCGCGAGGCCGAGCAGCTGGCCACCGCCTCGGTGGCGGTGATGCGGCGGATCGACCAGCAGTGGGGCGCCGCCCGGGCCCTGCTCGGCCTCGGCGACCTGGCCAGGTTCCGCAATCATCCGGGCGAGGCGCACGGATGGTACGTGGAGGCGCTGGCGATCCTGCGGGAGATCGGCGCCCGCCCGGAGATCGCCCGCTGCCTGGCCGGGCTGGGGCGGGTGGCCATGGACCTCGGCGCGACCGAGCAGGCCAGGCGCCACCTGACCAGGAGCCTGCGGCTCAGCCACGCCACCGGCGCGCGCATCAGCGTGGCCCGCGGGCTCGAGGCCTTCGCGGCCCTAGCCGGGCACGAGAGCCACCCCGAACTGGCCGTGCAGCTGGTCGCGGCGGCCGCGGCGCTGCGGGGAACAGCGGGCCTGCCGCCCCTGCGCGGCGCGCACGCGGAAGGCTACCTGGCTCCGGCGCGCCGTCTGCTCGGCGATGCCGCCGTCGCCCGGCTGTGGGCCAGCGGCCTGGCTCTGACCAGCGAGGCCGCGGTCGGGCTGGCCCTGGACCTGTCGGTGCCCGCAGCGGCCAGGGACGACGAGAGCCCGGCGCTGACCGTGGTGAGCGGCTACCAGGTGGCTTCGGCGCCGCCGAGCTCGCTGACCCAGCGGGAGTACCAGATCGCCGAGCTGGTGGCCAGCGGCCGCAGCAACAAGGCCATCGCGGACGAACTCTCCATCAGCCACACCACCGCGGCCAGGCACGTGGCCAACATCATGGCCAAGCTGGGCTTTAACTCGCGAACCCAGATCGCCGCGTGGATCGCGGACAAACCGCACGGAACTGGCCGGGCGGACGGGCCGGCCGAGCCCGTCTAGCCGCTCGGGAGCCGGTCGGCGGCGAGGCTCGCGGCCCGGCTCGTTCGGGATTAAAGGCTCTTAAAGGCCGACGGTGATCGGGACCGGTACGCGGGTGATGACGGGTGAAGGTGAACATGCGGGCCCCGCGCTCCAGCGGGACCGGGGTCGCGGTGAAGCGGTGCGCGCCCGCTCCCCAGCCCTGCGCCTGGTCGGACACCCAACCCAGCTCGAAGCCGCGGTCGGCGAACCAGTCGCAGATCTGCGGCACCAGGTCCGGCTCCCACCGGCCGCGGGTCCACACCACCGTGCCGCCGTGTGCGCACAGCTGGGTGCAGTAGCCGATGGTGCGCCGCACGTCGTCGTCGGTCATGTTGCCGAACACGCCGCACACCAGCACCAGGTAGGCCGGCACCATCCCGGCGTAGTGATCGGTCAGCGCCGCGTCCCCGGTCACGACCTCGACCAGCGGCAGCCCAGCGGCTTCGGCCGCGGCACGCGCGGCGGCGACGTTACGCGAATCGAGTTCGACCAGGCGGGCCGACACGTCGTCGCGGCGGGGATGCCGGGCCAGCGCCCCGATCAGGTCACGCCCCTGGCCTGCGCACAGGCTGACCGCGTGCAGCCGGCCGGGCGGCGCTGCGTCCAGCGCCGTCCGGATCTGCTCCTGGACCGCAGCCAGCCGCCGGGCGAGTGCGGAGCCGGGCTCGTCGTAGTCGTGGTGCCACGTGTACCAGTCGCGTTCGGTCACACTGGTCATGCTACGGAGGTGACGGGAGCGGCGGCACATCGCGATAATTCGTTGGTGGGACGTGGCGGGGCAGGCGGCCTTGAGCGGCTGGCGCTGGACGTCGCACGGCTGGCCGGGCGGCCCGCAGTACTTGCCGGCCCGCGTCATCGGCCGGATCCCCCAGCACCTCGATGCGACCGAAATCCTGCTAGACATGGTGACTGCGGGATGATTTCCCGTAGGATGCTTGGAGGGCAGAAAAAAAAATAACTTGACAGGTGTATCAGATGCGCCGGGCCGCTCTCTGAGTTAGAAACAGATGATTATCACCCGACCGAGGTGCTGATCATGGTGGAGAACAAGCTAGCCAGGACTGGCCATGCGTGATGACCCGCAAGTCGTTGCGCTGGTAACCCGCGCGTCCGGGGGCGACCAGGACGCGTGGCACGAGCTTGTCGACCGCTATGCGCCATTGGTGTATACAATCTGCACCCGGTATCGGCTGAGCAATCATGACATCGAGGACGTGGGGCAAAATGTCTGGCTCTTGCTGGTCGAACAGCTCGGCAGGCTCCGCGAGCCAGCCGCGTTGCCCGGGTGGCTGGCGACGACCACCGCACGCGAATGCCTGCGCGTCGTGACGGCGGCGAATAAAGCCCAGCGGCTGGGTACAGGTCTGGACGATTCGGTGCTGTTCGTGGACGACACGGTGATCGACGAGGAGATCCTCATGGCGGAGCGGAACGCGGCCCTGCGCTCGGCCTTCGCCGAGCTGCCGCCCCGCTGCCAGCAGCTGCTGTCGATGCTGCTGCGCGACCCGCCGCGTTCCTACGCGGAAATTCACGCCGAGCTCGGCATCCCGGTCGGGAGCATCGGCCCGCAGCGGGCCCGGTGCCTGGACCGGCTGCGCCGGTCGAAGTCCTTCGCCGCCCTTGGCGAGGGTGAAACAAGGATCGACATCCGGGGAGGCGAGCCAGGTGCGTGACGGCTGGGACGATGAGCGGCTCCTGGCAGCCCTGAGTGAAGCGATGAAGGCGAGGCAAGCCGTCCCCTCGTGGTTCGTCGAGACGGGCAAGAACGCCTTTGCCTGGCATAACATCGACGCCGAGCTGGCGCAGCTCACCTACGACTCCAACGAGGACCAGCGCGAAGCCGCGCTGATGCGCTCGGAGACGGCCTCGATCCGGGCCCTCACCTTCACCTCGGCCCATCTCAGCCTGGAGCTCGAGGTCACCGAGACCTCGCTCCTCGGCCAGATCATCCCGCCGCGGTCCGGAGCGCTCGAGATCCACACCAGGGCGGGCGAGATCAGCACGACCGAGGTGGACGAGATGGGCTGCTTCGCCGTCGATCCCATCCCGGACAGCCCGTTCCGGTTGCGCTGCCACGCCGCGGACGGCACCGACGTGCTCACCGGGTGGATCACAATCTGAGGTTCCCGTGTATCAAGCGGGGCAAAGGGGCTCTCCGTAGTAGCATCCGAGTCCGCGGGCTTCCGGGGGGAACCCGCGGACTCGCTTTGTCTTGGCCGGGCTGGACGGCTCGATGGACGTTCTAGCCCTTGGAGTCGGCGGCGTGCTTGACGGCTGATTCGAGGGCCGGCAGCGGGAGCCAGCCGTCGTGCGACCAGATGATCTTGCCTGAGGCGGAGACCAGGGTGAACCAGGGCTGGTCCTGGACCCCGTAGCCGTCGGCCACGCGCCCGGTGGTGTCCAGGGCGACCGGGTAGTTCAGCGAGGTGCCCAGGTTCCCCAGGTAGGAGCGGACCGCCTGGGCCGAGGGCTCGACCACCGTTTCGTCCACCGCCACCAGCGGCGGCAGGCCATCGCGGCGTGCCACCGCGGCGTAGGCGTTACCGCTGACGAGCTCGGACTTCAGGTCCGAGACCTCGGACAGCCAGCTGACGAAGAACATGACCAGGCGCGGCTGCCCCGGTCCCAGCGCGACGGTACCGCCCGAGGCCTGAGCGGACGGCAGCGTGAGCCGGTCCGAGGGGCCCTGCACGGCGATGGACGCGAGCGACTGGCGGCTGGCGACCTTGGGGTGACCGGGCAGCAGGGTCGCCAGCTCATCGGCGAGGACCTGCGCGGATTGCCCGATGCTGGAGTAAGCCATCTGCGTCAGGTAGAGCTTGCGTTCCCGGCCCTGCTGGTCGATCACGAACAGGGCGGGGGTGTGGTCGATCTGCCCCTTTTCGATCTGGACGGCGATGTGGTACTGGCCCCAGGTCGCCTTCAGCTGAGCCAGCGACCCGGTCAGGAAATTCCACTGGTTGACCAGGCCGTGCGCCCGCGAGTAGGAGAGCACGTCCGCGACGCTGGTGGCATCGGGGTTCGCGTCTATGCCGAGCAGTTGCACCTTGTCCCCCGCCGCCCCGAGCAACTGCTTCGCCTCCAGCATGCTCTGCGTGGTCAGCGGGCAGACCGTGGTGCACTGGGAATCCTCGAACGCCAGCATGACGACCTTGCCGCGGAACTGGCTCAGCGACATCGGCTGGCCGAACTGGTTCTGCAGCCGGAAGTCCGGCGCCGCCGTCTCCCCGAGCGAGCTGCCGAGGTCCAGGTTGGGGTTATCCATCGCAGCGGAGCCCGGGCCCGCGGACTGCGCGGTCCCCTGCGGCGCGGCGGCCGGCGTACCGGCACCGCATCCAGCCAGCCCCAAAATGCCCGCCAGTCCGGCGAGGGCAGCGAGCAAGGCCGCGGCTGACAGCGCGACGCGCGCGCAGGAGGAGTCCATCGCGGTAACAGCCTACTGCGGGCCATTTCGGCTACTACTACAGTGTGTAGGATCCGGCCTAATTGACTACCACGGGTTACCGGCTCCGCGTCCGACGGCAACCGCGCGTCGTCGGGCGGCTCGTCGCCGACGATCACGGCGCCGCCGTGGCCCCAGGAGACGTACCGGTACGTCAGGTTGATCAGCGTGGACACACGGTTGCGCCCGCCGAGCAGGTAGACCAGATGCAGGGCGAACCACGCCAGCCAGGCCAGCGTTCCGCGCATCCGCAGCCCTCCGGCCAGCTGGACGACGGCGGACCTGCGCCCGATCGTGGCCATGATGCCCTTGTCGTGGTACTTGAACGGTTCGGTGGCCGTCTTGCTCTCCAGCTTGACGATCTGCACGGCGGCGTGCCGCCCCATCTGCAGGGCGGGCTGGGCGAGCTGCGGCGTGGGATCGTCCGGGTTCACCGCGATGTCCCCGACGGCGAAGATCCTGTCCTCACCCGCCACCCGCAGGTCGGGCCCGATCATGATGCGGCCGTTCTTCCCCTGGGGCAGCCCCCAGCCCGCCACGGCCGGGGCCGCCGCCACGCCGGCCGCCCAGACGGTGATGTCGCTGGGCAGGTCCTCACCGTCGGCCAGCCGCACCTGGTCCGCGGTGACCTCGTTGATCTTGGTATTCAGCCGCACGTCGACACCCCGGGCCAGCAGCTGGGCCTTGGCGTATTCGCGCAGTTTCTCGTGGAACGGCCCGAGCAGCGAGGGCGCCATCTCGACCAGCCGGACGTGCACCCGGGACGCGTCGACATCGGGGAACGTGGCGCCGAGCACGGTGCCGCGCAGTTCGGCCAGCGTGCCGGCCAGCTCCACCCCGGTGGCGCCGCCGCCGACCACGGTGACGGACAGGTCACCGCTGTCCACGCTCAGCCGCTCGAAGCCGGCCATCAGATGGTCGCGGAACACGATGGCGTCGGTCCGGGTGTACAGGCCGAACGTGTTCTCCGCCGCCCCCTTGATGCCGTAGAACGCGGCCGACACGCCGGTCGCGATGATGAGATAGTCGTAGCTAAGTTCGTGGCCGTTGGTGAGCTTGATCCGGCGGGATGCCGAGTCGATCGCGGCCAGCTCCCCGCGCCGGTAGACGGCCCCGTACCGCCGCACGAAACCGCCCGCCGGGTAGGCGACGTCGCCGGGGTTCAACCCCCCGGTGGCGACCTGGTAGAGCAGCGGCTGGAAGGTGCTGTACAAGTGGCCGTCCACCACGGTCACCCGCATGCCCGCACGGGTGAGCCTGGAGATGGCGGACAGGCCGCCGAATCCCGCACCGCAGATGACCACGTGCGGAGCGCTCGGATCAGCCTGACGTCTTCTCGCCATTGTCTTCACCTCCGGCCCCCGCCACGATGTCCCATTGGTCGCGACGCTTCTCTACGTATAGCTGAAACGCACGGCGGTCTTGTTCCGTATGTGGGGGTGGCGCCAGGCTTCGCGGCCACAACCGGTAGGCCCGCACCACGTTGATCTCGACGGCGTACAAGGTGAGCTGGGCCTGCAAATACAGCCAGGCGATCAGCCCAAGCACGACGGCGAACGTGCCGTACAGCGGTGTGGCGTGGGCGATCTGACGGGCCACGAACCTGGTGCCCACGGTCTGGAGTATCTGCCAGATGACCGCGCTGATGGCGGCGCCGAGCCAGAGCTGTCGCCAGGTGATCTCGCTCGCGGTGGCGAGCCTGAAGCCGAGCCAGAACAGCCCGAAGTTCAGCACCAGCGACACCGCGTTGGCCGGTATGGACTGGCCGGCGCTGGGGAGGACGCGGCCGACACCGGTCGCCAGGGTGGTAATACTCGTGGTGGCGATAAAGCCCAAGCCAACCACGATGATCAGGGCAGCGCTACGCAGCCAGGACCACGGGAATCCGGGGCGACGGTCGAAGGGGATCTCCCAGGTTGAGTTGAGCGCGTTCTGCAGCGAGTTGGCCACCCCCAGCGCCCCGATGAACGTCCCGACCAGGCCGACGATGAGCAAGATCCCGGTCTGATTCAGGTGGCCGATGCTCGGCTTGACATACGAGTAGATCGGGTAGTGCTTCAGCGCGGAATCCACCTTCCGCTGCAGCTCGTGATTGTTCTTGAGCACCTTGTCCAGCACGGTGAACAGGACCAGCAGCAGCGGGAAGATCGCGACCAGGGCGGAGTACGCGATCAGCGCGGCCAGGTTGCCCGCCTGGTCGTCGCCGAACTTCTTCCACACCGCGACCGGGAAGGCCAGCCAGGCATGGCGCTGCTGCAGTGCGTCCACGGCCCGGAAGGCCTTTTCGATCCTGTTCATCGCCTGGAAGACCTACCCGGCTCTAGACACATCCACCCGCCGGAACCCGTGCCACGTTGCCGCAGGCCATCATCGGGTTACGGGCGATGTGCTACAGCTAAGTGCTACAAGTTGAGCGCCACCAACTCGGGGTGCAGGCAGCCCTGGCCGACCCCGGTTGAAGCTGACGGGCTGGTGCCGGGACTCGGCGTGGAACCAGCCGACCCGGACGTACCCGGCGACCCGGATAGGCCCGGCGACGGTGAGCTGGCCAGGCTCGCCGGCGACGCGGGCGGCCCGGAGGCGGGCCCGGACGAAGCCGACGCGCTCGGCTGGGTCGGTGAGCTCGGGGCCAGCTGGGCGCAGGCGGCGATGATCACCAGGGCGCTGGCTGGGTCGGCACTGCCGCCGACGCCGCTGAGGTCCACGAAGTAGTGCGGCCACGGCAACCCGGCGGCGGCCAGCGTGACCCGCTGCACCTTGAGGTCGTAACCCCAGGCGTCTCCGTTCGCACCCTGGTCGAGCCCGAGAGCCACGCCGTCCCTGACCACGTACACCCCGGCCGATCCGTTGACCGCGGAGCCCGAGGCGGTCGCCCTGACCCGGCCGGTAAGCGGGTCGACGCCGACCAGGTTGGATCCCTCGGTGAGGTAGATCCGGCGCGGACGCTGGTCGGTGCTCTCCGGCACGGCCCGGGGGGCAGACCACAGCCGGGCTCCGGTGGTGCCGCTGTACGCGGTAACCCCGGCCGCCGAGGAGAACAGCACCACGCCGTCGAAGGCCGTGCTGAACGTGCCGTCGAACTCCAGGCCCTCGAGCGGCTGGACGACAAGCTCAGCTCCCGTGCCCAGGTCGATCCGGCGCAGCGCGGTCACCGGGGCCGAGTCGACGAACCCGCCGGCCGATTCGGCTACGTAGAGCCAGTTGCCGTCGGTACGCCAGGCCGGCGCGACCGGCCCGATGGGCCGCTGCCACCTGATATGCGCGGTCGCGTTGTCATAGCTGGTCACGGCGCTGGCCCCCACGACCACGGTGTACTTCGGACTGCCCGCCACCGCCCCGCCGAACGTCGCCGCCGGGAACCGGCCCGTCTGGATCCCCGCCGTGTCGGAGATGACCACCTCGGTGCGCTCAGGAGCGCCGGTGCCGCCCGCGGACCGGTAGGAGACGCCCGCGGTTACCTCGCCCGGCCAGGTGCGCACGGAGGCAATGGCGGCGCCGGCCGGGAAGTCCGTCAGGGTGTCCTGCCACTTCAGCACGCCGGTCTTCGAGGAGTACCCGGACACGGTCAGCCCGGCGCCGACGGCGGCGATGCCGTTGCCGACGGACGCGTAGGCCAGGCCCGAAGCCGGCACCGTACCGGTCAGCCCGGAGGCTACGTCCCACGATCCAGGCAGCAGGGCCGTCCACCTGACCATGCTCGGCACGGACCCGGGCCGGCAGCCGGACCGGCAGGCGGCCGCAGGCGGCGCGCTGGCCGCACCCTGTGTCGGGTAGGGCATCAGGGCCACGCCGAGCAGGACCACGGCCAGCGCCCAGCGCCGCAACCGTGGCGAGTGGCCCGCCGTACCCAGCCGGATCCGGCCGAGAATGCCGTGCGAGGCCCGGCGACGCATCCGGCCGAGGAACCGCCGGGTACCCGGGCGTCGCGCTCGCCCCGAGATCTTGCGCCCCCGCTGGTTCGTCACGACAACCACCGTAGGAGAACTCCGGCTCTTAAATGCTGCCTATCATCCCAAACGTGATCGGGCGAGTGCCAGCCCGGCGGGCCGGCTGCCGGGCTTACCGATAACGTTGGACCGGTCCAACCGAGGAGAACCTCAGCCCGCCTCGACGAGGAGGTTAAAGCCATGACTGACCGTGCGCCGCTCCCCTACGACTTCCACCCTGACGTCCCGTCGTTCCAGGTGTCCAGCGATGATGTCGCCGACGGCCAGATGATGCCGGAGAACCAGGTCTTCGACGGGTTCGGCATGACCGGGGGGAACATCTCCCCGTCGCTGCGCTGGTCCGGTTTCCCGGCTGAGACCAAGAGTTTCGCGGTCACCTGCTTCGACCCGGACGCGCCGACCGGTTCGGGTTTCTGGCACTGGATCGTGCTCGGCATTCCCGCCTCGGTGACCGAACTGGAGACGGGCGCCGCCGGCACCGGTGGCTCGGGTCTGCCCAAGGGGGCGTTCCACGTCCGCAACGACTACGGCGCCAAGGACTTCGGCGGCGCGGCCCCGCCGGCCGGGGACCCGCCGCATCGCTACGTGTTCGCGGTGCACGCTCTCGACGTGGAGTCGCTGGACGTCAACGACGAGATCTCACCGGCCGTGGCCGGCTTCAACCTGCGCTTCCACACCATCGCCCGGGCCATTCTGATCCCGGTGTACGGGCATTGATCTTCAGGCGCGCTCGCCGCAGCGGGCGGCGTCGTAGCCAGGCAGGCTGGCGAGCTGAGCCAGCAGCCACGGCGACGTGAGCACCTTGAGCAGGCCCTGAACCTCGCGGGACGCGGCGTGCTTGGCCGGCAGCACCAGGTCGAACCGTTCGGCGGCCAGCGGGAGAAAGTCCAGCCCGTAGGCCAGTGCCGCTGGCTCGCTCGACACGCCCGCGTCCGCGAGACCGCCGACGATGGCCGCCGCCACCTGCAGGTGGCCGGCGGCCCGGCTGTCGTAGCCGGGGAGTTCGGCCGGGTCGAGGCGGAAACGCAGCCGCTCCCGGTCGAGCAGCGCGCGCGCCTGCGCTCCCGGCTCGCGGTTGACCAGCCGCAGCCCGCGGGCGGCCACGTCGTCCAGGCCGCCGATACGGGTCCCGGGCCGGAAGACCAGACCCTCACGCCAGGAGGCGAACCCGACCGCCTCGCCGCCGCCGGGTATATCGGCCGCGGCCTTGGTGATCGTTGCGTCGCCCACATCAGCCTGGGGTCCGACCCGGTGTACGCCCGCGGCGTGCACCAGCCCGGCGGCGGCCAGGCGCAGGGCCTCGCCGCTGCCGCACGGCCACCAGGCGAAGGCCAGGGGCGGGTCGAGCAGGGCGAGCGGCGTCTCGAGCAGCGGCAGCGCCGGATCGCAGCCGGCCACCACGACGGTCGGCCGGGGCGGCCCCATGGGCCGTACCGGCACCAGGTTCCACGGGTCGCCACCCCCGGGGGACACGCCCGCCGGAGCCGATGACGGGCCCGCCACCAGCCCGCCGGCCGCGCTGAAGCCCTGCCGGGCGGCCGTGTCCGCGTGCAGGGGCAGCGCGACGAACGTGTCGCCGACGGTGGCCAGCACGACCCGCGAAGCCGGGCCTCCGGCCGCCGCCACCGGCTGCGCCAGCACCGGATCACCGAGGTCGCCCGGGCCGAACAGCTCCTCGACCGTCATGCCGAGCGCCCGGGCCAGGCCGAGGGCCACCCTCAGCGAGGGATCCGAATGGCCGGACTCGACGGCGGACACGGCCTGCCGGGTGACGCCGGCCACGCCGGCCAGCTGCTGCTGGGACAGGCCGCGAGCCTGCCGCGCCAGCCGCAGCCGCGCCCCGTCCGGCTGGGAGTTCTCCGTCATGTCCCCTCCCCTTCTTGGGTCCTGATCCTTACCCTACGGGTGCCCTGACACCGGGGCACCCTATGATCCGGTCATGAAGACGCAGATCATCGAAGTCCATACCGGGAGCCGGGAGACGGTCAGGGACATCACCGGCGAGTGCGCGACGTTCGCCAGCGCCGCCGCCGACGGCGGCGACGGCCTGCTGCACGTCTTCGTGCCGCACGCGACCGCGGGCATCGCGCTGATCGAACTTGGCGCGCGCAGCGACGACGACCTGCTGGCCATCCTGGCCGAGCTGCTGCCCGCCGACGACCGCTGGCGGCACGCCCACGGATCCCGCGGACACGGCCGGTCGCACGTCATGCCGGCCTTCGTGCCGCCGTACGCGACCGTCCCGGTGATAGGCGGCCGCCTGGCCCTCGGTACCTGGCAGTCCATCGCCCTGGTCGACCTCAACGTGGACAACCCGGACCGCCAGGTCCGCCTGTCGTTCCTCGGCTGATGCGGGTCCTGGTCGAGGGTTCGGGAGGGAGCGCGGGCTGGCCGGAGCCTGGCTGCCGGTGCGCCTCTTGCCTGCGCCAGGCAGCGGACGGGAGCACACGGAAGCAGTCGACCATAGTCGTAGACGGACGGGTAAGGATCAGAGTCGCGGCGGGCCGGGAGGCGGGGCTTGCCGGCATCGGGGACGCGTCGGGCCGGGAGGCGGGGCTTGCCGGCATCGGGGACGCGTCGGGCCGGGAGGCGGGGCTTGCCGGCATCGGGGACGCGTCGGGCCGGGAGGCGGGCGACGCGGGCGGCTATCAGGTGAGCCAAGCGGGCGGCTATCAGGTGAGCCAAGCGGGCGGCTATCAGGTGAGCCGGATCGCTGGGGGGTGGGAGCTTACGGCGCCGGACGGGGAAAGGCTGCTGTACCCTGCGGGACCGGGGGCGGTGCCGGTGCCGCCGCCGGACGCGGCGCCCTATGACGTCGCGTTTCTCGACGTGCTGGGCGATCCCGCTCAGCTCGGCTGGCTCAGGGCCCGGGGGCTGATTGCAACGAACACGATCACCGTGGTGGCGTTCGCGGACCACCGCGTGCCTTCGGAGGGGGAACTCGAGCGACGTTGCGGCTTCTGGCGAGTGAGGCTGGTGGGGGACGGCGATGCGGTCAGCCGGGACCGTTCGGCTCCAAAAGGTCTTAAAGGTTTTAACGGGACCCGGCGGGTGCTCGTCCTCGGCGGGGCCAGGTCGGGCAAATCCGAGCGAGCCGAACTGCGACTGGCGGGCGAGCCGGACGTGACGTACGTGGCGACCGCCCCAAATAGCCCGGTTTCCCCAGACGATCCGGACTGGGCGGCGCGGGTGGCGGCTCACCGGGCGCGGCGGCCGGCCTGGTGGCGCACGGCCGAGACCACCGACCTGGCCGGCCTGCTGGCGACCGCCCGCGGGGCGCTGCTGATCGACGGGATCGGCACCTGGCTGGCGGCGGTCCTCGACGACTGCGGCGCCTGGGCTGGCGGGGGCGGGGCTGACGGCGCCTGGGCTGGCGGGGGCGGGGCCCGGGACGAACTGGCGGCCCGGACCGCGGAGCTGATCGGGGCGTGGCGGCAGACCAGCGCCCACGTCGTCGCGGTCAGTGACGAGACCGGGCTGGGCGTGGTGCCCGCGACGCCCGCGGGGCGGCTGTTCCGGGACGAGCTCGGCCGGCTGAACCAGGCGCTGGCCGCCGAGTCGGAGGAGGCCGAACTGGTCGTGGCGGGGCGGGTCCTGCCGCTGGGGACGTGCTGACGCGCACGGCACGGCAAGGCTCGGCGTGGCGCTAACGCGCATGACGCGGACGCAGCCGGGTAACAGTCAGGTGACAATCTTGCGAGGGTTGCGTGTTAGGCGTCCATCCAGCCGTGATGTCTGCTGCGCTCGCTGGCCAGCCAAGCCTGCTGGCCGCTACCGTAGTAAGACCTTCGGCCGGAGCAGGTTTCACTCCCGGGGCCGGCCTGCGGGGGGGTTCTGGGGGGTTGTCCCCCCGGGCCAGCAGAGCGATGAGGTGATACGAGATGGCGCGCGTGGTAGTCATTGGCGACCTGATGACCGACGCGGTCGCTCACGCTGCGCTGCCGCTCGCCCGCGGCAGCGACACGCCAGCCAGCGTGACCATGCACGGCGGGGGTTCGGGGGCCAACATCGCGGCCTGGATGGCGGCGGACGGCGGCGACGTGGCGTTCGTGGGACGGCGCGGGGCGGACATCGCCGGGCGCAACCGCGACATGGAACTCATGGGCTACGGCGTCGACGCCCGGCTGGTGATGGACCCGGAGCGGCCTACCGGCACCTGTGTCGTGATGGTTACCCACAAGGGCGAGCGCACCATGCTCTCCGACCCGGGCGCCAACGCGGCGCTTTCTCCCGACGACCTGCCGCACGACCTGTTCGTGCCCGGCGCTCACCTGCACGTCTCCGGGTACACGCTGCTGTCGGAGGGAGCGCGGGCGGCCGGGCTGGCCGCGATCGACTACGCGCGCCGGACCAACATGACCGCCTCGGTGGACTGCGCGTCCGCGGCTCCGCTGGAGCGGGCCGGCGCCGAGCCCTTCCTCGAGCTGTCCGCCGGAGCCGTGCTGCTGTTCGTCAACGCCGCCCAGGCCAAGGTGCTCACCGGCCGGGACGACCCCGAACAGGCGGCCCGCGTGCTCACCGCCTGGTATCCGCACGTCGCGGTCAAGCTCGGCGCGGACGGCGCGCTGTTCTACGCCAACGGGCGGCCGCCGGTGCGGGTGCCCGCGCCGCCGGTGGACCGGGTGATCGACGGCACCGGCGCCGGGGACGCCTTCATCGCCGGCTTCATCCCGCCGTGGCTGGACAAGAAGCCGCCGGGTGAGGCGCTGGCCAGCGGCTGCCGCCTGGCCGCGCACGCGCTCGGCCTCATCGGCGCCCGTCCGGTGCTGTGAGCTTTCTCGAGGATCTTTTCTCGCTGACCGGCCGGGTCGCCGTGGTGACCGGCGGGAGTTCGGGCATCGGCGCGGGCATGGCCGCCGCCCTGGCGCGGGCCGGGGCCCAGGTGGTGCTGGTGGCGCGGGACGCCGGGCGGCTCGGCTCGGCGGCGGCCGGGCTGCGCGCCCGCGGCGGCGAGGCCTCCTGGGTCAGCGCGGACCTGGCCGACCGGGACGGGCTCGAGCGGGCGGCGGACGAGGTGGTGGCGGCGTTCGGACCGCCGGACATTTTGGTCAACTGCGCAGGGATCAACTTGCGGCCGCCCCTGGCCTCGCTCACCGTGGCGGACTGGGACCTCACCCTGGCGGTCAACCTGACCGCGCCGTTCCTGCTCGGCCAGCGGTTCGGGCCGTCGATGGCGGCCCGTGGCTGGGGCCGGATCATCAACGTGACCTCGCAGCAGGCTCAGCGGGCCTTCTTGAACAGCGGCGGGTACGGGGCGTCCAAGGCCGGCCTGGCCGCGCTGACCCGCTCGCAGTCCGAGGCGTGGGCGCGGTCCGGGGTGTGCTGCAACTCGGTGTGCCCGGGGTTCGTCCCGACGCGGCTCAACGCGGCCGTGGCCGCCGACCCTGAGCGAATGGCGGCGATGGCGGCCCGGACGATGACCGGGCGCAACGGGGAGCCCGCCGACTTTGCCGGGGTGGCCGTGTTCCTGGCCTCCCGGGCCAGCGATTACGTGACTGGGCAGACCCTGTACGTGGACGGCGGGTTCTCCGCTACTTAGGCGCGGCGTTGGCTCGCGAGGCCTGGCGGGCACGGCAGAATATTCGGTATGGCAGGACGACGAGGCGGTACGACCACGCCCCCCGAGGATTTCGAAGAGAACATCGTCGACATCGACGTCGCCGAGGAGATGCGCGGCAGCTACCTCGAGTACGCCTACAGCACCATCTACCAGCGCGCGCTCCCGGACGCCCGGGACGGCCTGAAGCCGGTGCAGCGCCGGATTCTCTACCAGATGAACGAGATGAACCTGCGCCCGGACCGCAGCCACGTCAAGTGCGCCCGGGTCGTCGGCGAGGTGATGGGCCGCCTGCACCCGCACGGCGACTCGGCCATCTACGACGCGCTGGCCCGGATGGCGCAGCCCTGGGCGATGCGGCTGCCCCTGGTGGACGGCCACGGGAACTTCGGCAGCCTGGGCGGCGACTTCGCGCCCGCGGCGATGCGCTACACCGAGGCGCGGCTGACCGCGGCGGCGATGGAGATGGTCGCCTCGATCGACGAGGACACCGTCGACTTCATCCCGAACTACGACGGCAGCGAGAACCAGCCCGACGTACTCCCCGCGGGCATCCCGAACCTGCTGGTCAACGGCGCGTCCGGGATCGCGGTCGGGATGGCCACCAACATGGCGCCGCACAACCTGGGCGAGGTCATCGCGGCGGCGCGCCATCTTATTCGTCATCCAGACGCTTCTCTGGACGCCCTGATGCGCTTCGTGCCGGGGCCTGACCTGCCCACCGGCGGCCGCATCGTGGGGCTGGAGGGCATCAGGGAGGCATACGAGACCGGCCGCGGCATCTTCCGGACTCGGGCGACGGCCACGATCGAGCAGATCACCCCCCGGCGCACCGGCATCGTGGTCACCGAGCTGCCCTACAGCATCGGCCCGGAGAAGGTCATCACCCGGATCAAGGACCTGGTCCAGGCCAAGAAGCTCAACGGCATCGCCGACCTGAAGGACCTCACCGACATGCAGCGGGGGCTGCGCCTGGTGATCGAGATCCGCAGCGGCTTCAACCCGGACGCCGTCCTGGCCGAGCTGTACCGGCTGACGCCGATGGAGGAGACGTTCGGCATCAACAACGTCGCCCTGGTCGACGGGCAGCCCCGGGTGCTCGGGCTGCGCGAGCTGCTTGAGATCTATGTAGCGCACCGGCTCGAGGTGACCAGGCGCCGGACCGAGTACCGCCGCCGCAAGCGTTTGGAGCGCGTGCACCTCGTCGATGGCCTGCTCGTCGCGCTGCTCAACATCGACGAGGTCATCGCCGTCATCCGGTCTTCCGACGACGCTGCTTCTGCGAAGTCGCGGTTGATAGAGATATTCGAGCTATCCGAGATCCAGGCGCAGTACATCCTGGACACGCCGCTGCGCCGGCTGACCCGCTACGACCGGCTCGAGCTCGAGCGAGAGCAGGACGAGCTGCGGACCGAGATCGCCGCGCTGACCTCGATCCTGGAGTCCGACGCCCGGCTGCGCGAGGTGGTCAGCGGTGAGCTGGCCGAGGTAGCCAAGAAGTTCGGCACACCGCGGCGCACGGTCCTGCTCGAAGGCAGCGGCGCGGCCTTGCCGACGGCGGTCCCGCTTGAGGTGGCCGACGACCCGTGCGTGGTGCTGATGTCGGCGACCGGGCTGGTGGCCCGGGTGCCGGTGACCGGTCCAGCTCCAGATGGTCCCGAACGAGCTCTGGCTCCGCCTCCTTCAGACGCGAGCCGCGGGGCCCACGATGTCGTCATCTCCGCGGTCCGGGCCACCGCCCGCGGCACGATCGGCCTGGTGACGTCGACCGGACGGCTGGTCAAGGTCAACGCGCTCGAACTGCCCGCCATGCCGCCGGGCGCGGGCGCCGCGTCGCTGGCCGGCGGTACGCCGGTCACCGAGTTCACCGTGCTTTCGCGGGATGAGACGGTAGTGGGGCTTGCTTCTGTGGATGCGCCGGGTGCTGGTGTTGCCCTGGGTACCGCTGAGGGCGTGGTCAAGCGGGTGCTGCCCGAGTATCCGCAGAACCGGGACGAGTTCGAGCTGATCACGCTGAAATCCGGGGACCGCGTTGTCGGGGCGGTGCAGCTATCCGCGGAGTCGGCGGAGCTGGTGTTCATCACCTCAGACGCGCAGCTGCTCCGGTTCGGAGCCGCCTCGGTCCGCCGTTCCGGCCGGGCGGCCGGCGGCATGGCCGGCGTGCGGCTGTCGGCGGGGGCCTCGGTGGTGTGGTTCGGTGCGATGGACGCGGACGCGGCGGCCGGGACGCCTTCCGGGGCGCCAGGAACTTACTCCCCCGCCGTCGTCGTCACCGTGGCGGGCAGCGCGTCCGCGCTGCCCGGGGCGGCGGCCGACAGCGTCAAGGTGACCCCGCTGCACGAGTTCCCCGGCAAGGGCCGGGCCACCGGCGGCGTACGCTGCCACCGGTTCCTGAAGGGCGAGGACCTGCTGGTGGCGGCCTGGGCCGGGCCGGCTCCGGCGGTCGGCGCGACTGACACGGGCGCGCCGGTGGAGCTGCCCGCCCCGGTCGGGAAGCGGGACGGCTCTGGTGTCGCGCTCAGCGGGCCGCTGGCCGTCCTGGGTGGTTCGGTCCGGGTGGTCTTACGGGCTTGCGCCGGAGCCCGTTCTCGCGGTTAGCGGGCTGGCGCCCGCGCTGTCGAGCAGCCACCACGCCCGTGCCAGCAGGAACTGCGCAACGAGTATCGCCTTAGTCGCAGAAGGTGATGCCGGCAGTATGGCGAGTCGCCTAGGTGTCGATTCCCTAGGTGTCGATGCGGGACGGGTCGAGCTCGGCGGCGCCGGCCACGATGAAGTCCCGGCGCGGGGCCACCTCGGTCCCCATCAGCAGGTTGAACATGTCCGCGGCGACGGCCGCGTCTTCGATCCTGATCCGGCGCAGCGTGCGGCGCCTGGGATCCATGGTGGTCTCGGCGAGCTGGGACGCGTCCATCTCACCCAGGCCCTTGTACCGCTGCACCGGCTCCTTCCACCGTTGGCCGCGCCGCTCCAGCTCCAGCAGCGTCCGGTTCAGCTCGGCATCGGAGTACGTGTACCGGTACTTGTCCTGGCCCTTGCGCGGGTTGCTCAGCTCGATCCGGTGCAGCGGCGGAACCGCGGTGAAGACCCGGCCCGTGTCGAGCATCGGCCGCAGGTACCGGTGGAACAGCGTCAGTAGCAGGCACCGAATGTGCGCACCGTCCACGTCGGCGTCCGCCATGAAGATGACTCGCTGGTACCGGGCCGAATCCAGGTCGAACGAGCTACCCGAGCCCGCGCCGATCACCTGGATGATCGAGGCGCACTCGGCGTTCTTGAGCATGTCCGCCAGCGACGCCTTCTGCACGTTGAGGATCTTGCCGCGGATCGGCAGCAGCGCCTGGAAGTCCGAGTTGCGCGCCGTCTTCGCGGTGCCGAGCGCGGAGTCTCCCTCCACGATGAACAGCTCGCTCCGGTCGTCGGCCGACCGGCAGTCGACCAGCTTGGCGGGCAGCGACGAGCTGGCCAGCATCGACTTGCGCCGCTGGTTGTCGCGATGCTCGCGGGCGGCGATACGCGCCTTGGCCGCGGACACCACCTTGTCGAGCACCGCGCGGGCCTGCTGCTTGGCGCCGCGCGGCGGGGTCTCGAGGTAGGCGCTGAGCTGCGCGTCCACCACCTGCGCCACGATCTTGGCGGCGGCCGGCGTGCCGAGCACCTCCTTGGTCTGCCCCTCGAACTGCGGTTCGGGCAGCCGCACCGAGACGATCGCGGTCAGGCCCTCGAGCACGTCCTCCTTGGTGACGGGAGCGTCGCCGGCCTTCAGCAGCCTGGCCGCCTTGAGCTGCTCGTTCAGCGTGCGGACCAAGGCCCTCTCGAAGCCCGTGACGTGCGTGCCGCCATGCGGGGTAGCGATGACGTTGACGAACGAGCGGACCACGGAGTCGTAGCCGGTCCCCCACTGGACCGCCACGTCCACCTGCATCTCGCGCTCGACGTCGGTCGGGGTCATGTGCCCCCGGTCGTCGAGCACCGGGATGGTCTCGGTGAAGCTGCCGGAGCCAGTCAGCCGCAGCACGTCGGTGACCGACTCGCCGGAGCCGAGGTGCACACAGAACTCGCTGATGCCGCCGTCGAAGCGGAACACCGCCTGCCTGATCCGCTCTGGCTCGGCCTGATGGCCGTTGAGGCTCACCTGGTGACCGTCGCCATTCACCTGGTGACCGTCGCGATTCGCCTGGTGGCCGTCGCGATTCGCCTGGTGGCCGTCGCGGTCCGTCGAGGGCTCCTCGCGGATGCTGATGGTCAGGCCAGGCACCAGGTAGGCGGTCTGCCTGGCCCGCTCGGTGAGCGCGTCGAAGCCGAACTTGGCGTCCTTGATGAACACCTGCCGGTCCGGCCAGAACCTGATCCTGGTCCCGGTCGCCCGCCGGGTGGCACGGCTGAGCTGGCGCAGCCCCGACTTCCTGGTGAAGTCGGCGTCCGGGCCGGGCCCGGCGAATTCGCCGGTGACACCGCGGCGGAAGCTGGCCGCCCAGGTGCGCCCCTCCCGGTCGACCTCGACGTCTAGCCGCGCAGCTAGCGCGTTGACGACCGAAGCGCCGACGCCGTGCAGGCCGCCGGAGGCCGTATATGAGCCGCCGCCGAACTTGCCGCCCGCGTGCAGCCTGGTCATCACCAGCTCCACACCGGTGAGCTTGGTCTTGCGCTCGACGTCGACCGGGATGCCGCGGCCGTTGTCCCTGACCTCGGCCGAGCCGTCCGCGTGTAGCGTCACCTCGATCCCGGTGCAGTGCCCGGCGAGCGCCTCGTCCACGGCGTTGTCGAAGATCTCCCACAGGCAGTGCTGGAGCCCGCGGCTGTCCGTCGACCCGATGTACATGCCGGGGCGCTTGCGGACCGCCTCCAGGCCCTCGAGGACCGACAGGTGCCTGGCGGTGTAAGCGTCAGCCGGAGCGGTTTCCGCGGGCGTCCGGGCCGTGGTGAGGGTGGGCACAGCCGACCGATCTCCCTTCGCGAGATAGGACGCGGCCCACGCGGGCCTCATCCGAAAATAGTAGCGTTCCGGACGGGGTGCCCCACGCATGCCACGCGGCCCGCCAGCCGAGAATCCCAGACTGACCATGACGAATGCATCAACCGGCGGCAATCTGGGTACACGTCCAGTTAGAGACACACGGTGCCTGTGTGCTACCGGTACTGCGCCCGAGTACCGGCGGGACACAGGCATCGCGCGTCAGGTGGCGGCAGTTGCGGCCACGCTCCGTCGGTGAGTGGTTTCGCTTGTGGCGTACACCACTCGGAGTGGGGAACGCTGACGCCGGGGTATGTGTTGTGCTGAGCTGTAAGGGCAGAAAACCGAGCCAGCCGGATATTACAGGCCGGAGGCACGACGCGAAGGAAGGCGACGTTGACTGGAGCGATAGCCCCCACGAAGCCGCTGACCGCGCTGGACGTCTGCGATCGATGCGGCGCCCAGGCTTACGTTCGCGTGCTGCTGGCTAACTCAGGAGAGCTGCTTTTCTGTGCGCACCATGGCCGCGAGCACGCCAAGGCGCTGGCCAAGGTCGCCGTCGATATACAGGACGAGAGCAACCGCCTGTCTGAGCCGCAGCCGCAGTAAGAGCGGGACCAGCCAGACCGGCAAGGACGCCGGCGCCATTTCGGTTATTGGCGTCGGCTTCTTTGTGCCCGGAAAGGCACTCGAGGCCACCCGGGCGTGCGAGCCTGGGCGGGCCACCCGCGTGCGCTGGCTAGGGCACAGGCGCGCGCTAACCGGGCCGTAGCGTGACCTGCCGGACGGGGCAAGGGCGACCTGATTCCGGGAAGCTGGGTCGACCGGGTCCGCTGCTATGACTCGCGTCACTCCGGGCACAAGCGGCGCTCCCGGTCGCGACGATACGCGGGGCGATTCAGGTCCGCGCCTACCCAGTGCGGCTCACCGTCATCACACGTGGCCCCCCGCACCAAGGATCTGGGAGTTTTCGGGCTTCCGGGAGGATTTTGTGCATCCCGATCCCCCAAATCCTCCCCGCAGCCCAAATCCTCCCCGTTCTCGCGGAGAGTTGGGAGGCGGATGGGTCAGTAGACCGTTGGCGCGGCTGGTGAGAACAGCGTGTCAAGGTCGGCGACCGCCTGAGCGTAAGGCGCGGGATGTGGGGCGGACGGGCACCCAGCCGCACAGGTCCGGCTTACCAGTGACGCCAGACCATAGCCGCGGGCTGCGGGCCAGGCACAAGCTGCGGGCCAGGCAGGCTGCGGGCCAGGCACAAGCTGCGGGCCAGGCAGGCTGGACGAGCTGCGGGCCGGGCGGGCTGCGGGCTGCGGGCTGGGAGGCCGCGGGGCGCCGGGCGCGCATAGCTGAGCGGCCCAGGCTTGTGGCCCGGGCCGCTCGACTGAAAGCCGGATGGGATCTAGTCCAGGTAGTCGCGGAGGACCTGGGAGCGGGACGGGTGACGCAGCTTCGACATGGTCTTCGACTCGATCTGGCGGATGCGCTCACGGGTCACGCCGTAGACCTTGCCGATCTCGTCTAGCGTCTTCGGCTGGCCGTCGGTGAGCCCGAACCGCATCGAGACGACGCCGGCCTCACGTTCGGACAGGGTGTCGAGGACCGAGTGCAGTTGCTCCTGCAGCAGCGTGAAGCTGACCGCCTCGCCGGGCTGGATCGCCTCGGAGTCCTCGATCAGGTCGCCGAACTCACTGTCGCCGTCCTCACCGAGCGGGGTGTGCAGGGAGATCGGCTCGCGGCCGTACTTCTGCACCTCGATGACCTTCTCCGGGGTCATGTCGAGCTCGACGGCCAGTTCCTCCGGAGTCGGCTCGCGCCCCAGGTCCTGCAGCATCTGCCGCTGCACCCGGGCCAGCTTGTTGATCACCTCGACCATGTGCACCGGGATCCGGATGGTCCGGGCCTGGTCGGCCATCGCCCGGGTGATCGCCTGCCGGATCCACCAGGTGGCGTACGTGGAGAACTTGTAGCCCTTGGTGTAGTCGAACTTCTCCACCGCCCGGATCAGGCCCAGGTTGCCCTCCTGGATCAGGTCCAGGAACAGCATCCCCCGCCCGGTGTACCGCTTGGCCAGCGACACCACCAGCCGCAGGTTCGCCTCCAGCAGGTGGTTCTTGGCCCGGGTGCCGTCCTCGGCGATCCACTCCAGGTCGATCCGCGCGTCGGTGGACAGGTTCCGGCCGCCCTCGGCGAGTTTCTCCTCGGCGAACAGGCCCGCCTCGATCCGCTTGGCCAGCTCAACCTCTTGCTCGGCGTTGAGCAGCGGCACCTTGCCGATCTGCTTCAGGTAATCCTTGACCGGGTCGGCGGTGGCCCCGGCCACCGCGACCTGCGCGGCCGGCAGATCGTCGTCGTCGTCGCCGAAGACGAAGATTTCCTCGTCCTCATTGCCGCCATCCGGCGAGATCTTGACGACCCGGGCGCCCGCCGCGTTGGGGCCGTCGGCCTCGGCCTCCGCTTCCGCGGACGGCTGGCCGGTCTCGGACCCGTCGACCTCGTCGACCTCGTCGGCGCCGTCCGGCCCTTCCGGCCCGTCGACGTCGTCCGCGGCCAGATCGTCGGCCACCTCGGCGACATCGGCTATGACGTCGGCTTCGTCCAGGTCCTCGTCGGCGAGGGCCGCCTGGAGGTCCACGTCATCGGCGTCGAGATCGTCGAAGCTTTCCAGATCCGCGTCGGTATCGAGATCCGCCTCGTCGAGATCCACCGCGGCCAAGCGACCGTCAGCGTCGGAGCGCAGCTCGGAACCGTGCTCATCCGGGCTAGGACCGCCTGGCCGTGGAGCCGCCTGAACCGCCTGATCCTCGACGGCCCGGGGTCCCTGGTCCGGTGTCCTGGGGCGCTTCCGCGCTGCGGAGTTTGCAGCGCTCACGACCACGGTCACCCCTTCCTTCGCTGGGTAGATGCCACTCGGGACTGATTCAACCCGCCTGCCTCCCACTCATCACCATAGGCTGCGGCCGGGAGTGACTTGTACGCCTCCGCCCGGCCTCCCTCACGGTGGACCGCCCGCCGGTACGTGCATGACCAGCACCGTGACGTCGTCGTCTTGCTCGTGACCAGCGAGCATACGTTCTACCAGGTACTCAAGCAGCCGTTCGGGCCGGGCCAGCAGGTCCTCATCGGCCCGTGCGGCCACCGCAGCCAGCTCATCAAGTCCCGCGTCGAGACCTCGATTCCTGTTCTCTACCAGCCCGTCAGAATAAAAAACCGCCGTGCTTCCTGGGCGCAGGTTAAACGCGTGCTGTTTCCTCGGGCTGGCCCAGCCCAGCGGTGTTCCCGCCTCCACCTGATCGAACCGCGGCGCGCATCCTGCCTCAAGAACAAGGGCTGGCAGGTGGCCAGCATTCCCGAGCACGCCAACCCCGGTATTCGGGTCGATGACCAGGTACGCCACCGTGGTGACCTGCTCCTCCTGCTCGGTCGCGCTGAACAGGCGGTCCAGGCCGCCGAGCACCGCCGCCGGGCGCGGGTCGGTCAGCGCCAGCGCGCGCAGCGCGTTGCGCACCCGGCCCATGCCGGCCGCCGCGGTCAGGCCCTTGCCCATCACGTCGCCGACCGCCACCGCTAGCCGCTGGTCGGCCAGCCGGAACGCGTCGTACCAGTCGCCGCCGATCTCCATGTTCCTGGTCACCGGCAGGTACCTGGCCTCCAGGACCAGCCCGGGAACGCTGGGCAGCTGGTCCGGCAGCAGGCTGCGCTGCAGCGTCTCGGCCGTGGTGTGCTCCCGTTCGTAAAGACCGGCCCGCTCGACCGCGAGCGCGCACTGCCCGGCCAGCGCCTCCAGGAAGACCCGCTCCTCCTCGGTGATCTTCCGCGGCCGGCCGAACGAGAACCGCAGCGCGCCCAGCGGAGCGCCTGCCGCCAGCAGCGGCAGGCCCACCCAGGAGCGCTCGTCGGAGACCGCCACGCGCTCCGGATCGATCTCGAGCTCGCCATCGAACTGCCTGCGCAGGTCCTCCGGATCCTCGACCAGCACCGGCCGCCGGGTCGCGATGGCCTTGGTCATCACGCTCGGAGACTCGAGGGTCAGCTGGAAGCCCACAGGATAATCGGGGGCGTTGCGCAGGTCGTCGTTGACCACCCGCAGCCGGGTGCCGTCGGGCTCGAGCAGCGCGACCGCCGAGCGCAGCGCCCCGATCGCGGTCCGGCCCACCTCGGTGATGACCTCGACCACCTGCTCGACGGTGAGCGCCTCGGCCAGCATCGAGGTGGCCTGCTGCAGCCGCGCGGTGCGCAGCGCCGCGGCGGACAGCTGCTCGGTCAGCCGGCCGCGCATCTCCTCGGCCTCGCGCTGGCTGGTGACGTCGGTGCTGGCGCCGACCCACTCGGCGATCTTGCCGTCCCGCTCGATCGGCACCGCCCGCACGTCGTAATGCCGGTAGGACCCGCCCTTGGTGCGAATCCGGTACCGGTCGTCGAAGACCTTGCCGGTCCGGACGCACTCACGCCAGTCGCGCTCGACCCGCTCCCGGTCCTCGGGATGGACGCAGTTCAGCCAGCCGAACCCGATGAAATCCTCCACCGACTGCCCGGTGATCCAGCGCCACTCCGGCGAGTCTTCCTTCATCGCGCCGTCCGGAGACGCCACCCAGACCACCTGGGCGCCGCCCAGGACCAGCGAGCGGTAGCGCTCCTCGCTGCGCTTGATCTCGGCCGCGGCCGCCTCGGCGGCCTCGGCCGACGGGCCGGCCATGTTGAGCATGATCAGGCCGACGCCGAAGACCTGCCCGGTCGCGTCGTGCACCGGGAACCATGAGGCGCAGCCGGAGATGGTCCCCGGATCCGCCGCCTCGCCGGACTCGCCCGCGCCCGCGCCGACTGCGGGGCCGTCGACAACGGGACCGCCAACAGCACGGCCGCCGACACCAGGGCCGCCGACAATGGGACCGCCGAGAACGGGACCGCCGAGAACGGGACCGCCGAGAACGGCACCGCCGACAATGGGGTCACCGGCGGCGAGAACGCCGCCGACGGCAGGACTGTCCGCGCCGGGCGCGGTAAGCGGAGGCGCGGCGGGCGGGGATACCGGGGGATACCCGGCCTCGGCCAGCGGCACGCCCTCGGCCACGACCCGGCGCAGCGCGCTTTCCGCCCGGGTCGCGATCGGCTCCGGCCACGCCTGCGAGGGCAGCAGGCCCGCCCAGCCCGATGGGTCCGGGTTAGCCGGTCCGGCAGAGTCCGACCGGCCTGACGGGTCTTTCGGGTCCTTGGGATCTTTCGGATCTTTGGGGTCTTCGGGATCCGGCCCGTCCACCCCGGCCTGCCTGCCGAGCCGCGTCAGGGCAGCATTCACCCAGCGGAAACGCAGGTCGCGCCCGAACAGGGCCAGTCCGACCGGCGCCTCCAGCATCAGCATGTCCACCAGAGCGGAATCTGAGGCGTCTCGCTGCCTGGGCACGGAAGTATCCATGCTCACAACGAACACCCTTGTACCGCGCCGGGGGCTGCCATGGGCGGCTCCTTCCCCGGGATCATCGTTCCCGCGCCAACCAATCAAGCGTGCCACAGTCCGGCAATTGGTGCGGCCAGGTAACCGGATTCACGGACAGCGAAAGGCGGTTACGGTTGCATGTCAGGCCCGCCAGAAGCGCGCCGGCGTGGCGCATGTCGTCTGTGAGGCATAATCACAGCGGGCATGACAACGTAGCATAGCGTCCGCATGTCCAGATCTGAGAGGCTATCAGGGTGAGCCCGCAGAGCCGACGAAGCCAGCCCGCAGGGGGCCAGCCCCCCGGCGGATCAGGAGGCGGCCAGCGGCCAGGCGCCGCCGCGCCGCCGCCTAACGCGCTCTTCGCCGAGCTGCTGCGTGCGGCGCGCGAGCTGCTGGCTGTCCGCAGCCCGCTCGACGCCGAACTCATGGTCAGCGAACTGCTCGGCACCTGGTGGGGTCAGCGCGGCGGCGGCCGGCGCGCCGCCACCGTGGAGCAGCTCGTCGGCGAGGGCCTCGTCGACTACGCGGGCGCGCAGCGCAGCCCGGCGGCGCTGGCCCTGCTGTCCGGCATCGCCTGCCTCGGCACGTCCCGGCAGGCGGCCAAGGCCGAGCGCGCGGCCCTGCAGCTGATCGAGGCCGGCGTGCCGTGTCCCGGCTGGGCCGAGCACCTGGGCGCGGTGACCTCGGCCGAGTGTTACGTGAACCCAGACGACCTGGGCGACACCGACGAGGTCATCTGCGTGTTCAGCTACGCCGGCGAAGAGCCGCACGCGCTGGTCACCGCGATCGATTACAACGCGGACGGGATGATCAAGGACGGCTGGGTCACCTCCAGGGTCGGCAAGCTGCTCGACCACTGCCGCGAGACGAGCAGCCAGCGCGGGGCCGAGGGCAAGTACGCGTTCCGGCAGGTGGACGCGAGCCAGGCCCGGCACATGCTGGAGACGGCGCTGACCGTGACCGACGCGGCGTCCGACCCGGCGGTCAGCGAGTCCTTCGCCTCCTACCACGCGTTCATCCGGGCCCGGATCCGGGCGCTGCCGCCATCCCGGGGCACCTCATCACCGGGCGCGACGGGGCCGAGGCGGCTGGCCTGGAGCAGAGACCGCCGGGCCATGCTCGCCGCGGAGTTCCTCGCCTCCGACGAGGCCGAGGACCTGTCGGACCGCGGTTCGGCTAGCCACTGCACGGACCGCATCATCGACTACGGGTGCGACAAGGACTTCGGCCGGCCGCTGCGGATGAGCCCGACCAAGGTGGAGGCGTTCCTGCTCGGCTGGCTGCCGCGCAAGGTCATGCTGTCGTTCGCCGAGCAGGACGCGATGCCGCACGTGCTGGCCGCGTGGGTGCGCTGGGCGGGCCGGCGCCGCGGGCTGACCGAGGCCGCGATCACCGAATCGCTCGAGGCGGTGTTCAACTCGATGGGCTGGTTCGCTCAGGCGTACCGGGATCCGGCCGAGTTCGGCCTGGACTACGCGCTGGTCCGGCGGTTGCTGCCGGACGCGGACCTGGAGGCGCTGCCGCGGCGGGCGTTCGCCTTCCCGGTGCTCGAGGGCTGGCATTCCGGCTCCGACCTGTCCATCCTGGACCCGGCCGACCCGCGGGACCGGCGCGCGCTGCTCGCCGCCGACCACGCGACCCCCGCCCCTGGCGGGGTCGGCCGGCACATCGAGCGCCACCTGGTGCTGGCCGACCGGCTCTGGCGCGGCGACCCGCCCGAGCTCTGGGAGGCCGCGCAGCGCCTGCTCGACGCCGGCCAGGACCGGCACCTGGTGCTGCACGCGCTGATGGCGGTGCTCGACCACACCAGCGGTGACGAGGCGGCGCTGATCGCCGTGCTGAGCGAACTCGAGGCCGACGGGGCGTAAGCCGATCCGGTCGAGGGGCGGCCGGGGCGTGACCCTACGGCCGACGGGGCGTCACGCCGGCCTGGACACGCGGGGGGCCGGTGCGTGACATTACGCCCGTTCGGCGTCAATGACGGTCTGGGCCGGCTACGGGCGGTCCGTATCCTCCCCCGCCTGGGGTCTCGATGACGAACACGTCGCCGGGTCCGACCCGGACCGAGTCGCAGCCCCGCATCGGCGTCACCGTGCCGTCGGGGTGCTCGATCCAGTGCCGGCCGAGCGCGCCCGGCTCGCCGCCCGCCAGGCCGAACGCCGGGACGCGGCGATGCCCGGTCAGCGTGCTGACCGTCATCGGCTCGTTAAACCGGAGCCGCCGGATGCCGCCGTGACCGCCGTGCCAGCGGCCCCGGCCGCCGCTGCCCGGCCTGATCCGGTAGGACTCCACCCGCACCGGGTAGCGCCACTCGAGCACCTCGGGGTCGGTGAGCCGGGAGTTGGTCATCTTGGTCTGCACCACGTCGGTGCCGTCGAAGCCGTGGCCGGCGCCCGAGCCGCTGGCCACGGTCTCGTAGTACTGGTACTCCTCGTTGCCGAACGTCACGTTGTTCATCGTCCCCGAGCCTTCGGCCATCACCCCCAGCGCCGCGTACAGCGCCCCGGTGACGACCTGAGAGGTCTCCACGTTGCCCGCCGCGACCGCGGCCGGGTACCGCGGGGACAGCATGGTGCCCGGCGGGATGATCACGGTCAGCGGCTGCAGGCAGCCGGAGTTGAGCGGGATGTCGTCGTCGACCAGGGTGCGGAAGACGTAGAGCACGGCCGCCATGGCCACGCTGGATGGGGCGTTGAAGTTGCCGGCCAGCTGGGGCGAGGTGCCTGTGAAGTCGATCTCGGCGGTCCGGTCTTCGGCGTGGACGCGGACCGTCACCCGGACCACGGCGCGGTTGTCCATCTCGTAGCCGAACTCGCCGTCCCCCAGCGCGGTGATGACGCGCCTGACCGCCTCGGCGGCGTTGCGCTGCACGTGGCCCATGTAGGCCTGCACGACATCCAGCCCGAAATGTTCCACCATCCGGTGCAGTTCGGCGATGCCCTTGGCGTTGGCGGCGACCTGGGCGCGCAGGTCGGCCAGGTTGGTGGCCGGATCACGGGACGGGTACTCGGCGGTTTTCAGCAGATTGACCGTCTCGGCCTCTTTGAGCCGGCCGTTCTCGACCAGCAGCCAGTTGTCGATCAGCACCCCCTCCTCCTCGACCCGGGTGCTGCTGGCCGGCATCGATCCCGGGGTCACTCCCCCGATCTCGGCGTGGTGGCCTCGGCTGGCCACGTAAAACCAGATGTCGTCCGTGGTGTCGCTGAAGACAGGAGTGACCACGGTGATGTCAGGGAGGTGGGTGCCGCCGTGGTAGGGGTCGTTGAGGACGTAGACGTCGCCGCGGCGGATGCGCGGGTTGCGCTCGATCACCATCTTGATCGACTCGCCCATGGAGCCCAGGTGCACCGGCATGTGCGGCGCGTTGGCGATCAGGCCGCCGTCGGCGTCGAAGACCGCGCAGGAGAAATCGAGCCGCTCCTTGATGTTGACCGAGTGCGCGGTGGACTGCAGGCGCACCCCCATCTGTTCGGCCACCGACATGAACAGGTTGTTGAAGATCTCGAGCATCACCGGGTCGGCGTCCGTGCTGACCTGAGCCTTGGCGGGCCGCGCCGTTACCCGCGAAAGCAGCAGGTCGCCGCGGTCGCTGACGACGGCCTGCCAGCCCGGCTCGACCACGGTGGTGGCCAGGTCCTCGGCGATGACGGCCGGGCCGTCGACGGCGTGCCCGGGCCGCAGGGCGGCCCGGGAGAACAGGTCCACCTGCGCCCAGGCGCCGTTGGTGAACATCGGGATCCGGGCCGGCTCGGCTTTGTCTTGAACCGAACGAGGTGGCCTATCCGCCTCGCCGTCGGGTTCCTGCCGCGCCGCGGTGACCTCGACGGAGACGGCTTCGACAATGACCGGCTTGTCGCGCATGAGGAAGGAGAAGCGGCGGGAGTATTCGGCCTCGAACGCGGCGGTCATCTCCGCCAGCGGGCCGACCGGGACGATGACGGCGGTGTCGGTGCCCTGGTACCGCAGGTGCACCCGGTGGGTGGCGGTGACCCGGCGGGCGTCTGCGCCCTCGGCTTGCACCTCGGCCCGGGCGTCGCCTTCCAGCGGGCCGGTGGTCTCGGGCAGGCTCTTGAGCAGGTCGGCGTCCAGCGGCGCCTCGACGGCCTGCTCGCGCATCGCGATGACGTCGGCCAGCCCGATCCCGTATGCGGACAGCACGCCGGCCAGCGGGTGGATGAGCACCCGGGTCATGCCCAGGGCGTCCGCGACCGCGCAGGCGTGCTGGCCGCCGGCCCCGCCGAACACGTTGAGCACATACCGCGTGACGTCGTAGCCGCGCTGCACCGAGATCTTCTTGATCGCGTTGGCCATGTTCGCCACGGCGATCTCGATGAAACCCGCCGCCACCTGCTCGGGGCCGCGGTCGTCGCCGGTCGCCGCGGTGATCTGCTCGCTGAGCTGGGTGAACAGGGTCTTCGTAACCTCGGCGTCGAGCGGGGCGTCGCCGCTGGTACCGAATACCTTCGGGAAGTAATCCGGCTGGATGCGGCCGAGCAGCACGTTGGCGTCGGTGACGGTGAGCGGGCCGCCGCGCCGGTAGCAGGCCGGCCCGGGATCGGCGCCGGCCGAGTCGGGTCCCACCCGGTACCGGCTGCCGTCGAAGTGCAGCACCGAGCCGCCGCCCGCGGCCACCGTGTGGATGGCCAGCATCGGCGCGCGCAGCCGCACCCCGGCGACCTGCGTCTCGTACTCGCGCTCGAACTCGCCCGCGAAGTGCGACACGTCGGTGGAGGTGCCGCCCATGTCAAAGCCGATGGCCTGGGTGAAGCCAGCCTGGTGCGCGGTCCTGGCCATGCCGACGATGCCGCCGGCCGGGCCGGACACGATGGAGTCCTTGCCGCGGAAGGTGGCCGCGTCGGTCAGGCCGCCGTTGGACTGCATGAACAGCAGCTGTACGCCGCGCAGCTCGTGGGCCACCTCGGTCACGTACCGCTGCAGGATGGGCGAGAGGTAGGCGTCCACCACGGTGGTGTCACCCCGGGAGACCAGCTTCATCAGCGGGCTGGTCCGGTGCGACTCCGACACCTGGGTGAAGCCCACGGCACGGGCGATGGCGCCGATCCTGGACTCATGTTCGGGGTAGCGGTAACCGTGCATGCAGACCACGGCGGCGGCCCTGAAGCCGTCCTCGTAGGCATTTGCGAGGTTTTGCGTGATGGCGTCCTCGTCCAGCGGCGTCAGGATCTCGCCGTCCGCGCCGACCCGCTCGCTGACCTCGATGACCCGCTGGTAGATCACCTCGGGGAGCAGGATCCGGCGGTCGAAGATCCGCGGCCGGTTCTGGTAGGCGATCCGCAGCGCGTCGCCGAAGCCCGCGGTGATGACCAGGACGGTGGGCTCGCCCTTCCGCTCGAGCAGCGCGTTGGTGGCCACCGTGGTGCCGAGCCGGACCTCGGCGATCCGGTCGGCAGGGATTTCCTGGCCTGGCTTCAGGTTCAGCAGCTGCCTGATGCCCGCCACGGCGGCGTCACGGTAGGCGCCCGGATTGTCGGACAGCAGCTTGCGGGCCACCAGCTGCCCATCGGGGCGCCGGGCGACGACGTTGGTGAACGTGCCGCCCCGGTCGATCCAGAATTCCCAGCGTCCGTCCATTGACCGGCGGCGGCTAGCCCTGGTCGGGGACGTGGATCGGGTTCTTGGGGTTGCGGGGATCACGCGGGGCCAGCTCGCGGTACGCGGTCTCCACGTCGGCGGCGGTCAGCGTGGTCAGATCCGCCGCGGTAGCCTGCTCGCCCAGCCGCACCACCCGGACGTCCCGGCAGGCGCAGGCACGCTCGAACAGGGACCGGGCAAACCGGCCGTTGCCCAGCTCGTCGATCCGGCCGGCTGTGCACGCGTGGGAGAAGATGGCGCCCAGCATCTCCCTGGCGGCCGGGTCGAACATGTCCCCGGCCTGTTCGGCCAGCAGGTCGGCGATCCGGACCAGGTTGGCGGGGGCGTAACTGGGGAAGGTGACCCGGGTGCTGAACCGCGACGCCAGGCCGGGGTTGCTGCGCAGGAACCTGTCCATGTCGTCGGTATAGCCGGCCAGCACGATCACCAGTCGGTCCCGGTCGTCCTCGGCCCGCTTGAGCAGCGACTGCACCGCCTCGGCGCCGAACGCGTCGCCGCCGTCGTAGCCGACGTTGTTCAGCGAGTACGCCTCGTCGATGAACAGCACGCCGCCCATGGCAGAGTCGATGAGCTTGTTGGTCTTGATCGCGGTGGAGCCGAGGTGCTCGCCGACTAGGTCGGCCCGGTGCGCCTCCACCACCTCGGGCCGGACCAGCAGCCCGAGCGCGGCGAAGATCCGGCCGAGGATGCGCGCGACCGTAGTCTTGCCGGTGCCCGGCGGGCCTGTGAACACGAAGTGCCTGGTGGGTGGCTGGCTGGTCAGCTTGTGCGTCTCGCGCAGCTTGGCCACGCGCAGCTGCGCGGCGATGGCGCGCACCTGCTGCTTCACTGGCTCCAGGCCGATCAGCTCGTCGAGCTCGGCGATCGCGCCCTCCACCGTGGGCGTATCCTCGTAGCCGCGCAGCCGGCTGGTTAGCTCGGCGTACGCCCGCTCCAGGTCGCCGCTGCGGATCGTCACCAAGTCTTGGCGCCCGGGCTCGACCGTGCCGGTCATCACCCGCACGTCGCGGGCCTGGCCGGCCTTCTCGAGCAGGCTGCGGACGAACCGGCCGTTGCCGAGGTCGTCGGTGATCCGGCGGCGGCCGACCTCCTCAAGCGTGCGCCACAATACCGGGCGCGCGTCCGCGTCGAGCTCCTCGCCGCGCCGCTCGAGCGCGGCCTCGGCCAGCGCCATCATCTCCGGCGGCGAGTAGCTCGGGAACTTCAGCCGGGTCGCGAACCGGGACGCCAGGCCCGGGTTGGAGGCCAGGAACGTCTCCATCTGCTTCTCGTAGCCGGCCAGGATGATAATCAGGTTCTCGCGGTTGTCCTCGGCCCGCTTGAGCAGCGTCTGGACCGCTTCGGTGCCGAATCGGTCGGCCTGCCCGTCGCCCTCGTTGACCAGGCTGTACGCCTCGTCGATGAACAGCACGCCGCCGAGCGCGGAGTCGACGAGCTCGTTGGTCTTGATCGCGGTCGCGCCGAGGAACTCGCCCACCAGGTCGGCCCGGTGTGCCTCGATGACCTCCGGCATCTGGAGCAGGCCGAAGGCATAGAAGATCTTGGCCAGCACCCGCGCCACCGTCGTCTTCCCGGTGCCGGGCGGCCCGAGGAACACGAAGTGCCGCATCGGCCGCTCGGTAGTGATCCCGGCCACCGTCCGGCGCCTCGCGGCCTCGATGGACGCGGCGATCGAGCGGACCTGCTCCTTGACCGAGGCGAGCCCGATCATCGCGTCGAGCTCGGCCATCGCGTCCTCGACCGAGATCTGCGGCCGCGCCCGGGGCGGGCCGTACCCGCTGCCCTGCTGGTCGCGGGAAGCATGGTCGGCGTAGGGCAGCGCCGCGGCCTGAGCCCGGAGGCCGTAATTGGGCTGGCCTGGTCCTTGATGGCCTGGTCCTGGGTGGCCTGGTCCTGGGCGGCCTGCGTTGCGACCGGACGTGTTGCCCTGAGATGTGTTGCGATCCGGCCCTTCTGGAGCCCTCGGGTCTCTCGGGTCTCTCGGGTCTACTGGGGGTCGGCCGCCGTACATGCGCGTGTCCTGGATGCCCTTGGCCACCCGCCAGCCGAGCACGGCCGCGGCCAGCAGCCAGGCGGCGATCACGCTGACGAACGGCTGGTTGTGCGCGGCCTTGAACGCGATAATAGCCGCCGGTACGGACCAGGCCAGGCCCCAAGCGACCGTGCGGCACGGCACGAACCAGCGGGCCAATGGTCTGGCGTGCGCGGTCAGCGCGACCGCTACGGGCAGGAGGATCACGGAGTACAGCCAGGTATGGTTCCCCTTGCCCGCGAAGGAGAACACGACCACGCCCCAGAGCGCGACCGAAGCGGACGCGGCCACGGTGCGCCGTCCCTGGGTGACCGCGACAATGCCGTAGACCATGGCGACCAGGACGATGGGTCCCGCAAGGAAGACAGCAGCGATGACCACGACGACCTTGAGCCATACCGGAAGCTGCCGATAGGTATGCATGAGCCGGGCGCCCAGGGTCGGCCGGTATGGCGCGGCGGGCTGGGCCCTATCGTTTGGCAGCATCATGCTTCCTTGCCCCTATGTCCCTGCCTCCCTAGAGCCTGAACCGGAGGGCTCACGCCACCAGCCCGGCGACCTGGGTCGCCTGGCCCATGACCCCCGCAACTGGTTGCCGGACAGTCGTACGTCCTTGTATAGCGCATCACCGGTGCCCGCAACAGCACACACCTCGATACTGTCGGTGAAAAAATGCGGCCAGATGGTCCTGAAACTGAGTCCCTCCCTCGAGAATGCGGCTGGTCAACCATGATGGACCTGGCCCGCGTCAGCCCGTCAAGATAATCACCATCACATCCGCGGCCTGGATCCGTCCAGTCCTCCAGTCGTCCAGCGAGGAGAACGATGCACCGAATCGAGGCTGAGCTGCTCATACCCGGGCACGGCGGGCCGGTCCGCGACGGGGTGGTCGTGCTGGACGGATCCCGGATCGGCTACGCCGGCCCGGCCGGGGCGGCGCCGCCCACGCCCGGGGCGCCGGTGACCCGAGTGGCGGCGGTCATGCCGGGCATGTGGGAGTGCCACGGGCACCTTCTCGGCACCAGGACCTTTGACCTGGCGCAGCTGCCGCTCGAGCCCGAGGCGCTGCGGGCCGCCCGGTGCACGCGGGACCTGCGGGCCGCGCTCGACGCGGGGATAACCTCCGTGCGCGACGTGGGCGGCCTCGGCGTCCACCTGGCCCGTGCGGTCGCCGAAGGCGTGATCGACGGGCCGGCGATCTACGGCGCGGGGGCGATCCTGAGTACCACCGGCGGTCATGCCGACCTGCACTCCTTCCCGCTGGACTGGATGCGGGACTTCTCCGGGCGGGAAGGCCTGATGCGCCTGGCGGACGGGCCGGACGACTGCGCCCGGGCGACCCGCGAGCAGTTGCGGCGCAACGCCAAGCTGATCAAGGTGTGCGCCTCCGGAGGCGTGCTTTCCGAGGTCGATGATCCCATCCACCAGCAGTTCACTGCCTCGGAGTTGCGCGCGATCGTGGAAGTTGCCGGGCTCGCCGACCGGGTGGTCGCGGCGCACTGCCACGGCAAGCCGGGCATTATGGCGGCCCTGCGGGCCGGCGTGCGGACCATCGAGCACGGCACCTTCCTCGACGACGAGTGCTGTGACGCGATGCGCGAGTCCGGCGCGATCCTGGTCCCGACCAGGACGATCATCGAGGACATGCTGGCTTATCGGGAAGCGGTGCCTGGCTATGCGATGGCCAAGCTCGAGGCGATCGCCGACACTCACGCGCAGGCTGTGACGCGGGCCTACGAGCACGGCGTCACCATCGCCATGGGCACCGACATCGCCCTGACCGGCGCCGACCTGCCCAACTCGTGGGGCCAGAATGGTTCGGAGCCCGGTTACCTGGTGAAACTGGGCATGTCTCCGCTGGAGGCGATCGAGGCGGCGACCGCCACCGGACCGCTGACCCTGGGGCCGCAGGCGCCGCTCAGCGGCCGGCTCGCCGAGGGGTACGATGCCGACGTGATCACCCTGGACGCCGATCCGCTGGCCGACATCGGCGTACTCGCTGTCCCGGAGCACGTGATCGCGGTATGGACCAAGGGCCGGCCGGTCAAGGGAGTGGCGGCTTAGATCCTTCGCGGGCCTGGACCTTTCGCGGGTGCCTGCACCTTCGCCGGCCTCGACCTTTCGCGGGCGAGCCTAGACCCGCAGGGTGAGGTCGATCTCGTCGTGCAGCGGGATGCCGTAGTCGCCGGTCCGCGGGATCTGGGGCTTCTCCTGCCGGGAGCGGTCGACCGCACCGGGACGCAGCTCGGCCAGCCGGAACCCGCGGCGCTGGTAGAAGCGGAGCGCGTCCACGTTGTCGTTGGTGGTGGTGAGCCGGACCTCGTGACAGCGGAAGTGCCGCGCCGTTCCGGCCGCGGCCTCGATGAGCAGGGTCCCGATGCCGACCCGGCGCTCGATGGCGTTGAGCGTGACGATCTCGAGCATGTCGCCCACCAGCTGGTAGGTGAGCAGGCCGACCACCCGGCGGGACCGTTCGGCGATGAACCCGGGCAGCTCGGCGGGCCGCAGCACCGTGCCGTGCACGGCGACCAGTTCCGACCCCCACAGTTCGGCGACGAGCCAGGAGAGCATGGGACGGTCACCCTCGTTAACCGGTCTGATCCTGATCTCCGGCTCGTTCACCACGCCATTTCGACATCCTCCGCCGCCCTGAACGACGGGGATTCCAGCCGCGACCTGCGATCGCGCTGTCGGTTCGCGGTTCACCCGGCCCGGCATTCCGGAAGCCTCCCCACGCAGCCACGGCATGCCCTGCCGCGGTTCCGCACCAGGTGGTGCAGGTGCCCGCCTGGCTCTTGCGGACGACTTGAAGGTATCACATCGCACTGACATTCGGAGGGAGGTGGAACGGCGTTTCCTTCCCGACCTGAAGGCCGGGTCTGGTCGCCGCAATCCTTATGAGGCTCATGATCACGCGCGCCCCGGGGTACGTGTGATCGCGCGGTCATGTACGTGTGATCGCGCGGTCATGCGGTCGTCCGGTCCGGGAGGTTATAACGCCGGCTCGATGGGCAGCAGCGGGCGATGACTGTACTACGCGCTCTCGCCCGTCCCATGGTGGCGTCCATCTTCATCGTCCAGGGCTACGACACCTTCCGCCGCCCCGAGCGGGTAGCGCCGCTGGCCGAGCCGGTGGTGCGCCCGCTCGCCGAACGGGTCCCGGCCGTGCCGGCCAAGGTCGAGCAGGCGGTGCGGATCAACGGCGCCGTGCAGATGGCGGCCGGCGCGCTGCTGGCGCTGGGCCGGTTCCCGCGGCTGTCGGCGCTCGCGATGGCCGGGACGCTGGTGCCCACCACCCTAGCCGGGCACCGCTTCTGGGAAGCGGACGAGGAAACGGACCAGGCGCAGCAGCGCATCCACTTCCTGAAGAACCTCTCGATGCTGGGCGGCCTGCTGATCGCCGCCGCCGATACCGCCGGGAAGCCTTCGCTGGCCTGGCGTACCCGGAACGCCGCCAAGACGGCGCGCCGGGAGGCCACCCTGGTCGCCCGGACGGCGAAGGCGACCGGGAAGGCCTCGGCGAAGGCCGGCCGCCTTTCGCCCCGGTAGCTAGTTGCCTTGATAGCTTTTCGCCTCGGTGGCTAGTTGCCTCGGTGGCTAGTTGCCTCGGTGGCTAGTTGCCTCGGTAGCTAGTTGCCTCGGTAGCTAGTTGCCTCGGTAGCTAGTTGCCTCGGTAGCTAGTTGCCTCGGTAGCTTCGGCCTTGGTAGCTAGCTGAGGTGGGCGCGGAGGGCGGCGATCAGCCACTCGAAGCCGGGCACCATCGACGGCGGCACCGGCTGGCCGTTGATGATGGCCAAGAGCTGCCAGTACCTCTCCACCCGGGCGTCGGTGAACGTATCGAGCTGCTCGAGCAGGCCGGCCCGCTCCGCGACCGGGGTGCCGGGCGCGACGATGCGGTCGAGGACCGCCTTGCCCTCGGGCGAGCCGGGGGCGATCCCCTGCGCCGCAGCCTGGCCGGCGTGTTCGGCGACCGCCTGGTAATCGACCTGCCCCGCGTCCTGGTCCGCCTGGCTGGCGGCTTGGGCCTGAGCCTGGGCGGTGCTCTGGCCTGCCAGCACCATGGACCGGGCGCGCTGCCGGAAACCCTCGCTGGCGACGAGCTCGGCGAGCTCGACCCAGGCGTTCACCTGCTCGGGCGCCGGATCGTCCGGCAGGTCGGCGGGCAGCTGGCGATCGCTCGGCCGGGCCGGCGCGACGGGATCGGACGCGGGATCGGGATGGCCGATGGCGATGGCCCCGATCGGCGTCCACGCCTCCGGCACCCCGAACTGCGTGCGGAAATCGGCGATATCCGGAGGCCCGAAAAGCACGGCGCCGAGACCCTCGTCGACGACGGCGAGCAGGATGAGCAGCGCGGTGAACCCAGTGTCGACGTACCAGTAGGGCACCGGCCAGCGTGACTCGTCCCGGTCGGTCCAGCCCTTGCCCGGCTGGGCGTACCGGTCCAGGTACACGTCCTTGCACGCCAGCGGCACGATCACCAGCGGCACCGTGCTCAGCGCCGTCACCTGGGCCGCGTCGTCGTCCTCCGTGGTGCCCTCGGAGGCGGTCTGCTCGTAAAGGAGCTTCCAGAGTGGGGCGCACTGTTCTGCGCCCTCGAGTACGAGAAAGGAGTAGCCCTGGCTGAAGCCTGCCGACGGTGCCCGGTTGGCCGCCTTCAGCAGCCGCTCGGTGGTGCCCGCGGCGAGCGGCTCACCGGTGAACGCGTGGATCACCCGGCGGCGCTTTATTACTTCGCTGAATTCCACGCCGCCAGCATTCCACCTCGCCAGCGCCGGCGCACAGCCGCCGGGTTGGCCGGCGGCCGTCAGGTGAGCAGCAGCGTCTTGGCCACGGCGGTCCTGGCCTCCAGCGCGGCCCGGCGACGGGATCGGGCGCCTGGCGCACTGTCAGCACCTCAGGCCCGCCAAACCGGACGGCTTGCACCACCAGCATCCCATCACTCCCTCGGATCGCTCTTGCCGACACGGTAGGCAGGTGCCGCGGCCCAGGGCATCGGCCAGCAGACGCGTCCTGCGTCGGCCGATGGGCCTACGACCGCCGCGACCAGCGGTTCACGTAGCGGCTGTGGCTCGGCGCGCGGCCGGGCAGATCCTGGCCCGGTCCCGCTCGCAGTCCGTCGAGGGCGATCGCGACCAGCCGCGAGCGCACGTTGCGCTCCTCGGCCGGCTCGAGGAGATCCGGGGACCGGCGGCTGAACTGCTCGATCAGCCAGGTGATGTCCAGAGCCGTGACGTCGGCCCGCAGACAGCCGTCGCGGCGCGCCCGGGCGACGATCTCCTCCATCCGTGCCATGCTGCGGTGGGCCGTGCTGCGCATCTCGGCGGTGGTCTCGATCTGCCCGGCCAGCGAGGCGAGCGCCCCGCTGCGCAGTTCGACGCAGGCCCTGATGTAACCGCACAGGCCCTGCCACGGGTCGCTGGCGGCCAGAGCGTCGTCGGCCGCGACCAGCGCCTGGTCCATCGCCAGCACGCACAGCCGCTGCAGCAGCTCGGTCTTGCTGCCGTACCGGCGGTAGAGCGTGCCCATGCCGACCCCGGCGCGCTCGGCCACCGCCGAGATCGGCGCGCCCGCCCCCCGGGCCGTGAAGACGTCGCGGGCCGCTTCGAGCACGACCAGGTCGTTGCGCCGGGCCTCAGCCTGGCGGCCGTGCGCGGACTGCGGGCGCAGGGACCGGAACGTCACCGGCCCAGCCTACCTTTATTCGGAGCAAAACATTCCGATAAGATCTTTGTCGGAATGATCCGCTCCGATAAGGAGGCGCCGTCGTGCGTGCTGCGGTGATGCGGGAGTTCGGGCCGCCTGGGGTGCTCGAGCCGGCCGAGGTGGACGAGGTCCGGGCCGGGCCGGACAAGGTGGTCATCAACGTCGGTCTCGCCAACGTGACGTTCGTCGAAACGCAGATCCGGGCCGGTAAGCCGCCTCATCCGTCGATGCTCCCGCTACTCCCGGCCATCCTGGGCAACGGCGTCGGTGGCACGGTGGCCGGGGCCGACTCTGGGGCGAGGGGCGAGCGCCGGGTCATAGCCAGCCTGAACGGCACGGGCGGGTACGCCGAACGCGTGGTCGTGCCGGCCGCACGGCTGATCGAGATTCCGGACGGGGTGACCCTGCGGGACGCGGTCGCGCTGCTGGCCGACGGCCGGACGGCGCTCGCCCTGGCGGGCCGGGCGGGCCTGAGCCCTGGCGATACCGTCCTGATCGAGGCCGCGGCTGGAGGCGTGGGGTCGTTGCTGGTGCAGATCGCCCGCAATGCCGGGGCCAGAGTCGTGGCACTGGCCGGCCAGCCGCGCAAGCTCGCGATCGCGCGTGATCTCGGCGCCGACCTGACCGTCGACTACAGCCATGACGGCTGGGAACAGCAGGTCCGCGACGCCGCCGGCGAGGTGGACGTGGTGTTCGACGGCGTGGGCGGGGAGATCGGGCAGGCGGCGTTCGGGCTGCTCACCGCCGGTGGCCGGTTCTGCCCATTCGGCATGGCCAGCGGCGGTTTCGCTCCGGTCACGGCCGAACTCGCCAAGGACAGGCACGTCACCATCCGGGCCGGCGCGGCGGGGAGCCCGGAGGAACTGGCGGCACTGACGCGGACGGCCCTGGCCGAGGCCGCGGCGGGCCGCCTGCGACCGGTCATCGGCCAGGAATTCGAGCTTGCCGCGGCCGCCGACGCGCACGCGGCGATGGAGGCGAGGCACACCGTCGGCAAGACGCTGCTGACGGTGACGCGATGACCGGACGGGCGCCGTTACCGTTTCGTTACCGATAGCGGCGTATTTCCCTGGTCCGGCTTCCGCTCTGACCGACTAGAGGGACTCACCGCGATCTTGCCCTTCGTGCGGTCAGCGGACTCGGGATGAGGTGCGTTGCACATGCCAGAGCCCAACACGAACTGGTTTTTCCAGTCACGTCCTAGCGGTAGCAGAACAAGGTTTCACGAAGACGATACGGCACCCGGCCTGGTCAGCCTGCCCGCCGCGGTGCTGCAGCGGCACGGCGCCCGGGTGCTCGATCCCGGCACGGCCGTGGCGGTCGACGGTTATCCGACACCCCGTTCGACCGTGTACCGGGCCAAGACCCTGCTGATCCCCGGCGAGCTGCACGGGCAGGCTCCGCTCGACGCCTTCAACGAGGTCCTCGATCGCATCGGGGTGAGCCTGGTCCCGTCGGTGCCGCCCCCGGATAAAAACCACCGCCGGCACGGCATCGACGTCCTGGCGCAACTGCCCCGACCCGTGGCTCTGGCTCCGGCTAAAGACAGCGACACGCCGACGGAAGTCGACGCGTGGCTGGCGCTGCAGACCCTGCGCGCGGCTGCCAGGCCCGGGAAGCATGACCGGAAGCTGGACAAGGCGGCAGTCGACCGCATCGCGCTTGAGCACCTGCTGATCGGTTCAGCCATAACCGGCAGCCCGGCCGACAGCGGGGGCGGCGGCATCAGCGGCGGGCCGGGCACCAACAACGACGGCTCCGGGCCTACCAGCACCGACTCCTACCTGTTCAGCGGCGGCGACGCGCGCACCCCGGTCGCCGTATTGCTCGAGGCGCCCGCGCGCATGTCGGCCGCCGAGTGCGTGGCCGCGTACGGCCGACGTCCCGTCGTCGCCGTCCTGGACACGGGCGTCCGGGCTCACCCATGGCTGGACGTGGCGGCCAAGCGCGGTGGTGGCTACGACACCGACCCGCACGGAAACGGCGACGGCTTCATCGAAATCGATCAGGCCATTCAGGACGCCATCGGCGCGGACGGCAGCTACGCGCGGGCGCGGGGCGACCAGCCACGTCAGGTGATCACCGCCCCATGGGACACGCCGGTCACCATGGAGCCGATGCTGGGTGAGCTCGCGTCGGACACGGGCCACAGCACGTTTATTTCGGGCATCGTGCGCCAGCTCGCGCCCGACGCCCGGGTCCTGGCCGTACGAATCATGCACGGTGACGGCATCGTCTACGAAGGCGACCTTCTCTGCGCTCTGCATCAGCTGGCCAACCGGGTCGCATCGGCCCAGGCCGGCGGCGACCGGGCCAAGATGGTCGACGTGGTGTCGCTGTCGCTCGGCTACTTCAGCGAGTCCAGCTCCGACATCGCATTCACCTCCGCGCTGTGGCAGGCGATCGAGAAGCTGCTCGCCATGGGGGTCGTCGTGGTCGCCGCGGCCGGGAACTACGCAACCAGCCGCATGTTCTATCCGGCGGCGTTCGCGCAGCGTCCGGCCCCGCCGGACCAGGTGCCGCTGATCAGCGTGGGCGCGCTCAACCCGAACGGCTCGAAGGCGATGTTCAGCGACGGCGGCCACTGGGTCACCGCCTGGGCGCCGGGTGCCGTCGTGGTCAGCACGCTGCCGACAGACATCAACGCCAGCCGCAGCTCCGAGCTCAGGATGCGAGCGCACCCGGCCAACCCGCTGCCGCAGGGCGTCAAACTGCCCGGCTTCCGCGCGGCTCTCGACCCTGACGACTACACGTGCGGATTCGGGGTCTGGAGTGGCACATCGTTCTCGGCTCCGCTGGTGGCCGCGCGCTTCCTCCAGGCGCTGCTGAAGGGCGCGGCCAAGTCCGGCTTGCGGCTTGACCCCTCGGACGAGCAGACGACCAAGCACCGCGCGCTGACCGCCTTGAAGCACATGGGCTGGGAGAGTTAGCCGCCATGGACGGTCCCAGGCGCGCTGCCGCGGTCCGCGGCAGCCAGTCAGACCGGGGTACGCGCATGGCGGGCCTGGTCAGCGCGGCCAGGGCAGGTAGTGAAGAGGCGCTCGGCCTGATCGTGACCGAGCTCAGCCCGCTGCTGTGGCAGGTCGCCCGCTCGGCGGGGCTGAGTTCCGCCGACGCCGAGGACGTGCTGCAGACGGTCTGGATGCGACTGGTGGCCCACCTGGGCGGTATCCACGACGCCATGGCGCTCACCGGCTGGCTGGTCACTACCACCAGGCGGGAAGCATGGCGGGTATGTGCCGCGAAACGCAGGCAGCTTCCCACGGACCAGGAATTGTTCGCCGAACTGCCCGACCAGGGGCCCGGCTCTGAGGAACAGGTCATCCTGGACCACCAGCGGCGCAGGCTGTGGGCGGCCATCAGCCAGCTCTCCGCCCGGTGCCAGGAACTGCTACGGATCATCGCCTTCGCGCCCCGCCCGGACTATGCGGCGGTGGCCGATGCCCTTAGCATGCCGGTCGGGAGCATCGGTCCCACCCGCGGCCGGTGCCTGGCTAAGCTTCGCGCGCTGCTGGCCGGCGAGCCCGAGGGCAGTACGCCATGATGGTGCCGGATACGGGTGACACATCCTCGGCTGACGAGCCGCTCGACGACGCCGACTTCGGGCTCCTCGACGATATCCGCGAGTTGTTCCAGGCCACTGACCCCATGCCGGCCGACCTTCCGGAGCGGATCCGCTTCTTCCTCGCGCTCCGTGACCTGGAGGTCGAGATGGCCCGGCTCGCCGGGGAGGAAGACCTGCTGGCCGCGGCGGTTCGCGGGGCGGAGCAGAGCCGGACGATCACCTTCGACAGCGAAAGCCTGACCATCATGATCAGGATCGACGGCAACCGGGACGGGACGGCCCGCGTCGATGGCTGGCTGGCGCCGCCGCAACGCCGCGAGATCGAGATGAAGACCGCCGCCGATCCGCTGACCACGACCAGCGACGAGCAGGGACGGTTCGCTTTCGTCCGGGTGCCCCGGGGAACGGCTCAGCTCATCGTCCGGCCAGCCGAGCCGGGATCGGGCGAAACCGGGCGGTCCGTGGTGACCCCCGCGCTCATCCTCTGACCCGTCATCGGGGAGGCACAGCCTGATGCCCGACGGCGAGCGCCGCACCGCCCGCATCGCCCGCGCTGACCGCTCGCTCGCCCGCGCCGAGAGCCGGGCCCGCGAGGCGCGTGAACATGGCCTGCGAGAAGGAAACGCCGGCCGCCCCGCGGTCGGTGCCCGCTACGCCCGCGCCGGATTGCGGCAGCTCGGCTGGGTGGAGGACGGGGGCCATTCAGACGCGAGGCAGGTGCACGAGACGCACCACGCCCTGGCCGCCCGGCTGCTCGGCATCCTGGCGGAATGGGAGTCCAAGCAGGGCCGCACCGAGTACGGGCTGCGCCTGCTTGACCGGGCCGAGAACCTGGGCGCGGCCGAGGACCAGGGGGTCCTGCTCCTCCAGCGAGGCCTGCTGTTCATGCGGACACGACGGGGAAGCGATGCGCTGAGGATGCTCGACGAGGCGATAGCCCTGCTGGAGGGGAACCCGGCCGAGAGCGCGAACCTGGCCTCGGCACTGATCAATCGCAGTTTCGCCTACCTCAACGTCGGCGCTGTCCGGCAAGCGCGCGCCGATCTGTTCAGGTGCCGGCGGGTGGCGACGGATGACAGCCATGATCTGCACGCAGCGAAAGTGCTGCACAACCTGGGATACTGCGATCTGCTAGCGGGCGACCTTCCGGCCGCACTGCAGCTGTTCAACGAGGCTGCCAGCGCGTACCGGACGAATGCGCCAGGCATGCTGCCGGTGCTGGCCATGGACAGGGCCCGGACGCTGCTGGCCGCGGGCCTGGCCGACGAGGCGGCGGGCGAGTTGGACAGCGCTATGGCCGCATTCCGGCGCCAGCGACTCGACTACGATCTCGCCGAAGCCGAACTGGCACGGGCGGAGATCGCGCTGGCGGCCGGGGAGCCGGCTATCGCGCGCCGCTGGGCGATCGCTGCCGGGCGGCGTTTCCGCCGTCACGGCAACGACGCCCTCGCCTGCTTGGCGGAGCTCACCCGCCTGCGCGCCCAGTCTGCCTCGCCAGCACGCCGGGCGCCCGTCGCCGCCGAGGCCCTGCGGCTCGCCGGGCGGCTCCGCCGACTGGGGCTAGCCCATGACGCGGACCTGGCGGAACTGATCGCGGCCCGCGTCCTGATCGCGGCCGGGCGCGCGGACGAGGCCAGGCGCCTGCTCGTGGCCGGCCGCCGGCCCGGACAGGCAGCGCCGCTGACCGTCAGGCTGGTGCGCGCGCTGGCCCGGGCCGAACTGGCCGAGCGGGACGGGCAGCCCGGGGCGGCGCTGGCCAGCCTGCGGGCCGGCCTGGCCATGGTACAGACCCGACGCGACCGGCTCGGCAGCATCGACCTGCGGACCGGTACCGCTGCCCTGGGCGCCGACCTGGCCTGGGCCGGCCTGCGGCTGGCTCTCGAGCGGAAATCCGCGCCGCTGGTGTTCGCCTGGCTGGAACGCTCCCGGGCGCAGGCCTTCCGGGTCCGGCCGGTGCGTCCACCCGCCGACCCGCAAGCCGCCGCGATCCTGGCCGAACTGCGTCAGCTCAGCTACTTGATCCGCCGGGCCGAACTGGCCGGCCGCCGCGCCCCGGCTATGCTCGCCCGGCGCGCCGAACTACAGCGTGAGATCAGGGAGCACGACTGGCGAGCCGACGGCCTCGGCGAGGCTGCCGGGCAGGCCAGCCTGGGTGAGGTGAGCGCGGCCCTCGAGCGGAGCGGGCAGGCCCTGGTGGGCATCCTGGCCCGGCGCGGCGCGATGATCGCGGTGGTGGTGCGGAACGGATCGGCCCGCCTGATCGGACTCGGCGACTTCGACGTGGCCACCGAGGCGGCCAGGCGGCTGAACGCCGACCTCAACACCCTAGCCGGACGGCGCCTGCCTGCCCGGCTGGAGACGGTAATCACAGCGTCGATCCGGCACCAGGCACAGACGCTGACGGCCGAGATCATCGAGCCGCTGCGGTCTTGTCTCGGCGGCGACGGCATCGTCTTCGTCCCGGCGGGCGCGCTGGCCGGAATCCCCTGGAGCGTGCTGCCTGACCTGCGCGGCCGCCCGGTCACCGTGTGCCCCTCCGCATCCTCATGGATGGCCGCCTCGCGTCGTGCCCAAGCCGGGCGCCCAGCCGGATCTGCACTGCTGGTCGCGGGACCGGATCTGGAGCACGCGACCCGGGAGATCGCCGGGATAGCCACGTCCTATCCGGGCTGCGAGCCGCTGTTCGGGGAGAAGGCCACCGTCAGCGCCACGCTGGCGGCCCTCGACGGCGCCGCGCTGGCCCACCTGGCCGCGCACGGGCACCACGAGCAGGAAAACGTCCTGTTCTCCCGTCTCGACCTGGCCGACGGGCCGCTCATGGCCTACGACATCCAGCAGCTCACGGACGCTCCGCGGCATGTGGTCCTGTCCGCCTGCGATGTCGGGCGGGCCGTGGTGCGTCCCGGCGAGGAGATCCTCGGCTTCACCGCGGCCCTGCTCTACATCGGCACCGCGACGGTGACCTCGAGTGTCACCCGGGTGGCCGACGACGCCGCCGTCGGCATGATGACCGCCTACCATCGCCTGCTCGCGGCCGGGACCCGGCCCGCCGAGGCGCTGGCCGGCGCCACCGTCACCGAGCCATTCAGCCCGTTCGTGTGCTTCGGCGGCGGCTAGCCCGGTTGGCCGACCAGCTAGACCGCATCCGGCGGGCGGCTGGCTCAGGCGGCTGGGGCGTCCAGGACCGCGCAGGCCAGGGCGCGCATCGCCGAGGCGAACCGCTCCGGCCCTTCGGTAGTCAGCTGAACCAGGATCGGCTCGCTGTGCAGGGCACCGAGCATGATGTGGGCGATCATCTCGGCGTCGGCGCCGGGCCGCTGCGCGGCGATGAGCGCGCTGATGTGACCGTGCCAGAACCGGTAGACCGGATGATCGTCCCGGTGTTGCGGTGCACGCTCCTGCGAGGGCGGCTCCGCGGCCGCCGAGTAGGCCAGCTCGGCCATCAGGCTCTTGTTACGGCTGACCACCTCGATGATCGCGTCCAGGAAGGCCAGCAGCCGGTCCCGGTCCGGGGCCCCCTCCCCCAGCGGCGGCGGCCCCGAGGTGACCGCCTGTTCAAGTGACTGGGCCCGCTCGACCATGAGCGCGCGCATCAGCCCCATCCGGTTACCGAACCGGTGGAAGACCGTGCCCTTACCCACGCCCGCCCGGGCCGCGACCTGCTCCATCGAGATCTCCTGCGGCCGGCGGGTGGCCAGCAGCTCCTCCGTGGCCGCGAGGATGGCACGCCGATTACGCATCGCGTCGGCCCGCTCGGGACGCTCGTCGTCTCTGGCATCTTTCAGGATGGACAAGTTGACCGCCGGTCCAGTACTGTGCAATAAGTTGACTTACAGTCCACTTTACCGGGGTCAGTCGGCCCCGGACACCCGCTAGGAGGAGATTGCTCGTGCGACGCGTGCGTTATCACTCTCACGGAGGACCCGAGGTCCTGGTGACCGAGGAGACCGGCATCCCCGAGCCCGGCCGCGGACAGGTGCTGATCCGCACCGAGGCGATCGGCGTCAACTACGTCGACGCCCAGCTCCGGCGCGAGACCTTCCCGGGCTCGATCTACTTCCGCTCGCTGCCCGCCACCCTGACCGGCGACGTGGTCGGCCTGGTCGAGAAGGTCGGCCCGGAGACCGATCCCGCCCTGGCCGGGACCCGGGTGGCGGTCCTGCTCGAGGACGCCTACGCCGACTATGTCGTCGCCGACGCCGGCTGGCTTGTCAGCGCGCCAGACAACCTGGGCGCCGACGCCGCGAGCATGCTGCCCACGGTCGGAGCCGTCGCGCTCGGCGCGCTGCGCGCCGGGCGACCCGGCCGGACGGACACGGTCCTGATCACCGCGGGGGCGGGAGCGATCGGGCATCTCGCCGTGCAGCTGGCCAGGCAGCAGGGCGCCGGGACGGTCATCGCCACCGCGGGATCACAAGCCAAGCTGGCCTTCCTCAAGGAGCTTGGCGCCGACGTCGCCGTCGACTACACCCAGCCCGACTGGCCCGAGCAGGTGCGGCTCGCGGCGCCGGGCGGCGTCGACGTGATCCTCGAGGCGGTGGGCGGTGAGACGCTGCACCAGTGCATCGGGCTGCTCGCCCCGTTCGGCCGCACCGTCGTCTACGGTGCCGCCACCGGCGACCTGACCAGTGTCCCGGTGACGAGCCTGTTCCCGCTGAAGACCATGTTCCGGCTTCTCGCTGCTGGCCTGGCGCGCCGCCGATCCGGACCGGGCCCGCGCGGACATCGCCGAGCTCACCGGGCTGTTCGAGACGAGCCGGCTGCGCATCGCCTCGACGACGCTGCCGCTCGCCGAGGCGGTCCAGGCGCACCGGCTGCTGGAGGACCGGACCGTGATAGGCCGGCTCATCCTCCGGCCGTGACGAACGGTGTCCAGCCAGGTAGCGCCCTGGTCAGGGGATGCGCGGCGGCGTGTGGTAGTAGACGTCTTTGGAGGTGAGGGCACCGTCACGGACGCTGTAGACGGATATTTCTCGCTGGTCGCCGGTTCACCCGGTGTATCGGCTGCGGGTGCCTCTCGTTCTCCGAGTGCGCACTGGTCAACCCGGATGACAAGCTCGCCGAGCGCGGCCCCGGCGCGCACCTGCTCAACCCGGGCTAATACAGGCCAGCGCAACGCCGGCGAGGCCACATCTGATCACCCGTGGGACGACGGCAGTCAGCCGCGCCTGTTCACAACGTCCGGATCGCTAGCGCCAGACCCGGCGGAGCACGGCGACCACCTTGCCAAGGATCTTGGCCTCGTCGCCCAGAATCGGGGTGTAGGCAGGGTTCTGCGGAATCAACCACACGTGCCCGTCGGTCCTCTTGAACGTCTTGACCGTTGCCTCTCCGTCCCCCGACGTATCGCTCTTGATCATGGCGGCGACGATGTTGCCGTTCTCGACGTCCGACTCCCGGCGGACGACCACCCAGTCGCCGTGGGCAATCGCGGCGTTGATCATCGAATCACCCACGACCTCGAGCATGATGAGATCACCCTCACCGACCAGCTGCTTAGGCAGAGGGACGATCTCCTCGACCAGTTCGTCGGCGAGAATCGGAACGCCTGCGGCGATACGGCCGACCCGCGGTACGCGCGCAATTGCCAGCTTCTCGGCCTCGCCATCCGCGCGGTCAGCATGCTCCTCAAGGCCCGGATCGAGGAGCAGACGCACCACCGCCGTACGTGGGCGTCCCGCCCCACGGCTCAGGTATCCCTTCTTCGCCAGCACCGACAGCTGATAAGCGACGCTCGAGGTGCTCGCCAGCCCGACCGCGTCCCCGATCTCCCGCAAGGTCGGCGGGTAACCGCTGAGCTGGATGGAATCCTCTATGGCCCGCAGGACCTCGCGCTGACGGCCGGTAAGGCGCGAATCGGTCATATCGGGCGGCTCCGAGCGTCTCATCGCCAGGCCTCCATGTTCAGCAGGTGTGTTCAAGCATGCTAACACAGTACATTGTCCTATCAAACAGGAGTCCGAAAGCTGTCATCTGGCCATGAGCAGCGCCCTACTAGGCGCTTTGTTTCAATGGCGCTCCTCAGTGTGAGGCAGCGCACCTATTCGGAGGTGCACTATTCCCTCCGCTAGCTCCCTCCGGCGAAGGGGTCCAGGAGACGCACTCCGGTCGATGTGACATCACAGGCGTTACGCATGACCAGGGTCCAGTTGTGCACCAGGGCGGTCGCTGCCATCAGGCCGTCTACGGCCGGCAAGGGGCCAGGGACATTGAGAAGCCCCCACGCCTCGGCCACACGGACCGTGATCGGAACAATCCGGTCACCGCAGGCATTAACCAGAAGATCGAGCAACTGTTCGAAGATTTCGGCTTGAGCTGGATCTCGGGTTGCATTAGATACGGCCGGCCAAGTCCGTCAGGATGCGCAGGTGGGTCCCCGCCGATGCCGGGGACCCACCTGACTAGGCAATTTACCTTGGGAGAACGTCCAGATACTGGGGCAGTGCACTTATTCGGGACGTGCAGTATTCCCCGTGCCGCGACGCCTCGGGAGCAGACACCGTTACTGAGCGGTGTAGCCGCCGTCAACCAGGTGGTAGCTGCCGGTGATAAACGAGGCAGCGTCAGAGGCCAGGAAGGCCACGAGCGCGGCGACCTCCTCCGAGGTCCCGAGCCGTCCCAGGGCGTGTTTGCTCGCGAGGAACGTCTGGGTCTGCTCGTCGAGGTTCTCTTCGATGAGCGGCGTGACGATGAAGCCGGGGCCGACCGCGTTGACCCGCACGCCCTGCGCGGCGTACTCGAGCGCGGCGTTCTTGGTCAGGCCGACGATCGCGTGCTTGGCGGTTACGTAGGCAGGTGCACCGGCGAAGCCGACCGAGCCGAGGATCGAGGCGACGTTGACGATCGCGCCCCCGCCCGCCGCGGCGATGGCCGGCAACTGTGCGTGCAGGCCGTAGAAGACGGCATTCTGGTTGACCTCGATGACCCGCCGCCACGAGTCCAGCGGGTACTCCGCCACCGGCGCGGACGCGCCGGCGATGCCCGCGTTGTTTACGGCGATGCGCAGCGGCCCGAGCTCGCCGGCCGTTGCGACGGAGAGCTGCGCGAACTCCAGGTCGGCGACGTCGCCCGCCAGGCTCGCGGCCGTGCCGCCAGCGGCACGGATCTCGTCCGCCACGGCCTTTGCGCGCGCTTCGTTAATGTCGGTGACAAGAACCGCGGCACCGTTGGCGGCGAGCAGGCGCGCGATCGCACGCCCGATCCCCGAGCCAGCCCCGGTCACGATCGCGGAACGTCCCCCTACGTCGTACGTGGCCATTTTTTAGGCCCCCAATTCCGTTCGGCTACTGCCCGGCAGCCGCCGGGTCACTACCACCGACAGTAGGCCGGCTGCAGGAAGACAGCACCGGCTGTTAGGCCCTTCGGGAGCGGAAAACGTCACCAGCGGGAAGCCGACGATCAGCGCTGCGGACCAGATCAGCGACGGCCAGGCCACTGTTTCTCAAGCACCACATCCGCCACACGACAGCCGGACGGGCGATGTATCAGATGCAACCAACAGACCGCGACAAGCGTTCAGGAGGGGTGCGACCGCCTGGCCGCATCCCTCCTGAACAGGCAATTCTTACGTAAAGCGACGCCTGAATACTGGGGCAGTGCACTTATTCGGAGGTGCAGTATTTCCCGCCCGCCTATGCGAGTGACGTGACAGGAGCCCGCGTCGAAAGGCGGGTCGTTACCCATGCTCATCCGCGCCGGCCGTACGTGTACTCGGCGTGGAACGCTCCGAGGCTGCTCAAGGAGTTGCCCCGTTGAGCATCCACAGGGCGGCCATAGGGAGGGCGGTTAGCCGGTCGCCGAAGGAGAGCTGCTGCTCGCCGGCATAGAGCACGATCCCGGCCCGGTAGCGGTCGTCGAGCCGGTTCGCCAGGTGGCGTAGTCCGCGGAAGTCCTCGCTACGGACGGTCTCCGCAGCCTTGACCTCGATGCCGATCACGGTGCCGGCAGCATGCTCCAGCACCATGTCCACCTCCACCTGATCGCGGTCACGGTAATGAAAGAGCTGCACGGGCTCTTCGGCCCAGGTGAACTCGGTGACGTCGGAGTTCTGATGTTTTGCCGAGATCAGGTGCTGGCGGCCGCCTATAGACCATTGACAAGGGAAATCACACTCACCGACGGACATGGTGAATTGGATTTCCTCTGCCGATCCTTGCAGATGACGGCAACCTGATTGAAGATCCCGCTGGAGTCCGGCGAGTGGATCGAGCAGCGGTTGCTGACACTTGGAGCGATTCAGTGCCGTCAGTAATCGAGAAGTACCTGCGGAACGATCTTACAGACGATAGCTCTCTCGGTGACCCCATCAACGTACTTGTGACGGGCGCCTGGCCATGGGGCACGGCGTTCCCAACAGTGATGAAGACCGAAGCCTGCTCCACCGCCAGGTAATGCTGACCCTAGCAGCTACGAGGCTATTGGAAAGCTGATAGCTATATTGATGACTGCCATGACGCTTGCGTCCCTTCACTGGGGAATCCAGCAACATAGCAATCGCTTAGCCACCGAGATATTGCCCGAAGCGGGCGGCGGCCAGGCACCCCCGGCCCGCTTCGGTGAATATCTCCATTCCTGCCTGACCCCAAATCAGCTGCAGCCGCTGGTGGAGCCACAGCCTTCGCAGACGTAGCAGCTGCCCGCCGGGCGCATCTTGGTGCCGCAGGTGAGGCAGAGCGGAGCGTCCGCGGTCCGGCCCTGCTGAGCCTCGATCAGTTCGGTCGAGCTGTGCGGGCTAGCGGGCGACGGGGCTGCGGGCGGCTGAGCCTGAACCGGGGCTGGCACCACGGCCCGTTCGGCATGATGGGGTTGTTCTACGGCGGCCGACTGGGCAAGTTCCACGGGATCCACCTCCTCGCTCAGCCCGGCCGGGTCGTGGCCCGCCACCTCGGCGGCGCGCTCGGCGGCGGACAGGATGCTCAGCTCGGCCCGATCCTCGTAGGACAGGTGGTCCAGCGCAAGGCGGCGGAAGATGTAGTCCATCACCGAGCTGGCGATCCTGATGTCCGGGTCGTCGGTCAGGCCGGCCGGCTCGAACCGCATGTTGGTGAACTTGGCGACGTAGGAATCCAGCGGGATGCCGTACTGCAGGCCGACCGAGATGGCCATGGAGAAGGCGTCCATCACGCCGGCCAGCGTCGAGCCCTGCTTGCCGAGCTTGAGGAACACCTCGCCCACGCCGTCGTCCGGGTAGCTGGAGGCGGTCATGTAGCCTTCGGCGCCCGCGACGGAGAACCTGGTCACGGTGGCGGGGCGCTGCCTGGGCAGCCGCCTGCGGACCGGCCGGTGCTCGTGCGGCACGGCCGCGGCGGGGGCGGGGGCGGGGGCGGGGGCGGGGGCAGTAGTACCAGCCTCGGCGGGCTTCTTCCTGGCGTCCGAGAGCGGCTGGCCGACCTTGCAGTTGTCGCGGTAGATGGCCAGCGCCTTCAGGCCCATCTTCCAGCCCTCGAAGTAGATCCTCTCGATCTCCTCGATGGTGGCGCTTTCCGGCATGTTAACCGTCTTGCTTATGGCGCCGGACAGGTGCGGCTGGACGGCGGCCATCATCCGGACGTGCCCCATCGGGCTGATCGCGCGCTCGCCCATCGCGCAGTCGAACACCTCGTAGTGCTCGGGTCGCAGCCCCGGGGCGTTCACCACGTGGCCGTGCTCGGCGATGTACTCAGTGATCGCCTCGACCTGCTCGTGCGGGTAGCCGAGGTTCTTCAGCGCGCGCGGCACGGTCTGGTTGACGATCTGCATGGAGCCACCGCCGACCAGCTTCTTGAACTTGACCAGGGCCAGGTCGGGCTCGATACCAGTGGTGTCACAATCCATCATGAGACCTATGGTGCCTGTAGGCGCGAGTAGGCTACTTTGGGCGTTTCTGTACCCATTTGTCTCGCCGAGCTCGATGCACTTCTGCCAGGTGTCGTTGGCCAGGTCGAGGATCTCCCGTTCCATGGTGCTGATCGAACGGATGGCCTCGCTGGCGTCCGCGTGCTTGCGGATGACCCGCTTGTGCGGCTTGGCGTTGCGCTCGTAGCCGTCGTAAGGACCGACGGCGGCGGCTAGCTCGGCTGAGGTCTTGTAGGCGGCGCCGGTCATCAGCGAGGTGATGGCCGCGGCGATGGCCCGGCCGCCTTCGGAGTCGTAGGCGTGGCCGGTGGCCATCAGCAGGGCGCCTAGGTTGGCGTAGCCGATCCCCAGTTGGCGATAGGCCCGGGTTGTGTCCCGGATAGCGGGAGTGGGGAAGTCGGCGAAGCAGATCGAGATGTCCATCGCGGTGATGATCAGCTTGGTGATTTTCCTGAAGCGCTCGGCGTCGAAGGTGTCGTCGTCGCGAAGGAACTTCAGCAGGTTGATGCTGGCCAGGTTGCAACTGGAGTTATCCAGGTGAACGTATTCACTGCATGGGTTACTTGCGGTGATACGTCCAGATTCGGGGCAGGTGTGCCAGTCGTTGATGGTGCCGTCGTACTGGATGCCGGGGTCGGCGCAGTCCCACGCCGCCTGCGCCATCGTGCGCATCAGCTTGCGTGAGTCGACCCGCTCGACGACCTCGCCGGTGCGGCGGGCCAGCAGGTCGAAATCCTTGCCTTCCTCCACCGCGCGCATGAACTCGTCCGAGACCCGTACCGAGTTGTTGGCGTTCTGGTACTGGACGCTGACGATGTCCTTGCCGCCGAGGTCCATGTCGAACCCGGCGTCGCGGAGCACCCGCACCTTCTCTTCCTCGCGCGCCTTGGTCACGATGAACTCGGCCACATCCGGGTGGTCCACGTCGAGCACGACCATCTTTGCCGCGCGCCGGGTGGCGCCGCCCGACTTGATCGTGCCTGCCGAGGCGTCGGCGCCCCGCATGAAGGAGACCGGGCCGCTGGCGGTGCCGCCGGAGGACAGCAGTTCCTTGCTTGACCGGATCTTGGACAGGTTGACGCCGGCGCCGGAGCCGCCCTTGAAGATCAGGCCCTCCTCCCGGTACCAGTCCAGGATGGCGTCCATGGTGTCGTCCACGGCGAGGATAAAGCACGCCGACACCTGTTGCGGGGACGCGGTGCCCACGTTGAACCAGACCGGGGAGTTGAAGCTGAAGATCTGGTGGACCAAGGCGTACCTGAGCTCGTGCCCGAAGATCTCGGCGTCCTCGTCGGTGGCGAAGTAGCCGTGCTCCCGGCCTGCCTTCTCGTAGGTGCCGACGACCCGGTCCACGAGCTGCTTGAGGCTCCACTCGCGCTGCGGCGAACCGACCGCGCCGCGGAAGTACTTGGTGGTCACGATGTTGGCGGCGTTCACCGACCAGAAGTCGGGGAACTCCACGCCGCGCTGTTCGAAGTTGACCGAGCCGTCCCGCCAGTTGGTCATCACGACGTCCCGGCGTTCCCACGTCACCTGGTCATAGGGATGCACGCCCGGGGCGGTGTGGATGCGCCCGATCGTGAGCTTGCTCGGGCCGGCCTGAGCCTGGGCTGCCTTTCCCTTGCGGGTCGTTGCGCCGCTCACCGTCTCCGTCATTGGGTGTCCCCCTTCCGGGATCTGTTCGGATCCCTGCCAGGCCCTGCCGGGCCCTGCCGCAACAATGACAACTGCACGTGCCGCCCTTACGACGCCGGTTCCTGGCTCGCCGCGGCCTTGGTCGCGGCCTCCCGGCGGCCCTGGCGCAGGGCGGTGATCTCATCCTCGAAGTCGGCGAGCGACTCGAACCCTCGGTAAACCGAGGCGAACCTCAGGTAGGCCACCTCATCCAGATCCCGCAGCGGGCCCAGGATGGCCAGGCCCACCTCGTGCGACGGGACTTCGGCCAGCCCCCGCGCCCTGATCGTCTCCTCCACCTGCTGGGCCAGGATCGCCAGCTTGTCCTCGCTGACCGGCCGTCCCTGACATGCGCGCTGCACGCCATGGATGATCTTGTCCCGGGTGAACGGCTCTGTGACACCGCTGCGCTTGGCCACCATCAAGATGACCGTCTCCTGGGTAGTGAACCGCCGCCCGCATTCGGGGCACGACCTCCGGCGGCGGATCGCGGCACCGTCGTCAGCCGTCCGGCTGTCGATGACCCTGCTGTCGGGATGGCGGCAGAAGGGGCAGTACATGCGATCACCTCCCTGGCCATCATGCGTATTCAGGTACCAGTTTACCTGTGAACTTTACCCGTGAACACAACTTGTGGAAAAAACACAATGATGTAAGTACTAGATGTTGTGGTTTACCGTAGACCACCAGGGCGGCCCGAGGCAAGCGGGCGCGAGCGGAGAACCAGCAAAACCCGTCCCGCCGTGCGGCTGCGGCGGACGCGCCGGCGTGTCGCGGCTTATGTTCGAGGGCTGCCGAGGTTCCGGGATCTCAGCCGCGCGGCACCCAGAGTTGCTGGCCGGCGAACAAAAAATCGCCGCTCAGCGCGTTCAGGTCGACAATCTGCTGGACAACGGCGCGGGTGTCCTGGTCCGGGTCGGCGCTCTCGGCGACCGACCACAGGCTCTGGCCTGGGCGCACGATCACCTGGACGAGGTTCTGCCGCGCCACGCCCGGCGGCACGGGATGATTCGTCGCCTGCGCCGCGGCGGCCGCGAGCAGAGACACCATCGTCACCAGCAGCGCGGCGAGGGCAGCGGCCACCACCCGGCCTCGCCTGGTCAGCCGCAGCGCGGCACCCGGAGCGTGGGCTGGGCCGGGAGCGCGACGCGGACGACGTACCGGGCGCACCACACCGCCGTGACGTGGGCGGATCCCGGAACTGCAGGGCCGCGTCACGGCTGGCATCGCATTCATGGCGACCTCCGTCATCAAACCTTCGTTCGAGTCGTCCCGCGTTCGATCGTACACCCATTCGATCGCATTACTGTTCGATCGAACGGGGTATAAAGATGTTGTACGTCGGAGGCATGACATTTTTGCGACACGTCGAACAGATGTTTGGGATCTCGGACGAGAACCGTTACTCTCTACTCAGCACGCAAGAACTCGGACACGGAAGGTCATCAGATGGAGGAAACCGCCATGGGAGGCACCGCAACCGGTGCCTCCGGCACCGATCCAGCGGAGGCGCCCAGACCTAAAGGGCGACCAGGGCGCAAGCCGAAGGGCAGCGTGCCGGTCGTCATCCCGGAGACCCCGGACAAGCCCGATCCCGATCACGTGCTCACCTGGCGGCAGCGCAAGGTGCTGCAGGTCATCCGCGAGTCGGTGCAGAAGCGCGGCTACCCGCCTTCGATGCGCGAGATCGGCGAGGCCGTCGGCCTGACCAGCACTTCTAGTGTGTCGTATCAGCTGAGCACGTTGCAGAAGAAGGGATACCTGCACCGGGACGTAGGCCGGCCGCGCACCGTCGAAGTACGGCTGCCAGGCCACCCGGCCGTGCGGCCGGAGCCGAGCCGGGAAACCAGCCGGGAGGAGGAGGCCCGCGACATCCCGGGCATTGACATCCCGTCGCAGGAGGCGGCCTACGTGCCGTTGGTCGGACGGATTGCCGCGGGCGGCCCGATCCTGGCCGAGCAGGCGATCGAAGATGTGTTCCCGCTGCCCAGGCAGCTGGTAGGCGAGGGCACGCTGTTCCTGCTCAAGGTGGCCGGCGATTCGATGATCAACGCCGCCATCGCCGACGGGGACTGGGTGGTGGTCCGGGAGCAGCCGGTCGCGGAGAACGGCGAGATCGTCGCGGCCATGCTGGACGGCGAGGCGACGGTGAAGACGTTCAAGCAGAGCGACGGGCACGTCTGGCTGATCCCGCACAACCCGGCCTACACGCCGATCCTCGGTGACGAGGCCAGCATCCTCGGCCGCGTCGTCGCCGTGCTGCGCCGCGTCTGAATAACAGCCGCCGGGCGGTGCGGAGGCGTTCGGGTTACCAACCGACCGGACGCGTCCGCCCCGGCGCCTGCCCCGGGAACCCCTGTACCGGGAAACCCCTTCCCCGGGACACCGCTGTACCGGGGAACCCTGAGGGCAGGCGCTACGCCGCGACGATGCTGACCAGCTTTGGCGCCCTCACGATGACCCGGCTCACCTGCGCCTCGCCCAGGGTGCGGACCACTCCGGGCGCGACTAGGGCGAGCTCGCGGAGTTCGTCTTCGCCGATCTGCGGCGAGACCTCGAGCTTGTCGCGGACCTTGCCGTTGACCTGCACCACGCAGGTCACCTTCTCCTGGGTCAGCAGGGCCTGGTCGGCGGTTGGCCAAGTGGCGCGTGCCACTGACGGCTTGTGCCCGAGCAGCTGCCAGGACTCCTCGGCGGTGTAGGGCGCGAACAGCGACAGCAGCACGGCCAGCACCTCTGCCGCCTCTTGCACCGCCGGATCCGCCGCGCCCGGCCCGGAGTCGATGGCCCTTCGCGTGGCGCTGACCAGCTCCATAAGCCGGGCTACGGCCACGTTCAGGTGGTAGGCCTCGACCTGGCGGGTGACCTCGTTGATGGTGCGGTGGGTGATACGGCGCAACTCGGTGTCGCCCGTATGTGCCCCGGAACCCCCGGGGCCGCCACTGCCCTGGTCCACGTCGGCCACGTCGGCGGCGATCCGCCAGACCCGGCCAAGGAACTTGACCATGGCTTCTGGGTGCATGTCCGCCCAGTCGATATCGTCCTCGGGCGGGCTGGCAAAGATCATGGTCAGCCTGATCGCGTCCACGCCGTACCGCTCGATCTGCTCACCGAGGTCGATGCCGTTGCCGAGTGACTTGGACATCGCCTTGCCGTGGTTGATCACCTGACCCTGGTTGATCAACCGGGTGAACGGCTCGGTGAAGTCGATCATGCCCATGTCGTACAGGATCTTGGTGAAGAACCTGCTGTACAGCAGGTGCAAGATGGCGTGCTCGACGCCGCCCACGTACATGTCCACCGGCGCCCAGCGGCGGATTTCGGCCGGGTCGAAGGGACCTTCGGTGTACGCGGGCGAGCAGTACCGGAACATGTACCAGGAGGAGTCGACGAACGTGTCCATGGTGTCCGTGTCCCGCTTGCCCGGCTCGCCGCAGGCCGGGCACGGCACGTTCACCCAGTCTTCGGCCGCGGCCAGCGGGGACACGCCGCGGGGCGCAAGATCCTGGCCGCGCAAGTCAGGCAGCACCACCGGCAGCTGGTCATCGGGCACCGGGACCTCGCCGCAGGACGGGCAGTGCACGATCGGGATCGGGGTACCCCAGAAGCGCTGCCTGGATACCAGCCAGTCCCGCAGGCGGTAGTTGACCGCCGCACGGCCCCGGCCCTGCTCCGCCAGGATGGCGGTGATCGCGGCGATCGCCTCGGCCTTGGGCAGCCCGTTGATCGGCCCGGAGTTCACCAGCGTGCCGTCGCCCGCGGTCGCGATCCCGGTCTGCGCCGGGTCCGGCTGCCCGGTGTCCACCACGACCCGGACGTCGAGTCCGTAAGCGCGGGCGAAGTCCAGGTCACGCTGATCGTGCGCGGGCACCGCCATGATCGCGCCGGTGCCGTAGTCGGGCAGCACGTAGTCGGCCGCCCACACGGGGATCCGCTCGCCGTTCACCGGGTTGATCGCATAGCGGCCCAGGAAGGCCCCGGTCTTCTCACGTTCGGTGGACTGGCGCTCGATGTCGGTCAGCTTCCTGACCTGCTCCGTATAGGCGCGCAGTTCGGGCAGGCGAGCGGGGGCGCAGATCTGCTCGGCCAGCGGCGAGTCGGCCGCCACGACGAAGAACGTCGCGCCGTACAGCGTGTCCGGCCTGGTGGTGAACACCGTGACCGGCTCGTCGCGGCCTTCGATAGTGAAGTGGACCTCGGCGCCCTCCGAGCGGCCGATCCAGTTGCGCTGCATCAGCAGGACCCGGTCCGGCCAGCAGCCCTCAAGCTCCTTGGCGTCCTCAAGCAGCCGGTCCGCGTATTCGGTGATCTTGAAGTACCACTGGTTGAGCATCCGGCGCACCACGTCGGCACCACAGCGCTCGCACTTGCCGGCGATGACCTGCTCGTTGGCCAGAACGGTCTGGTCCACCGGGCACCAGTTCACGTAGCCGTCCCGGCGGTAGGCCAGGCCGCGCTCGTAGAACCGCAAGAACAGCCACTGATTCCAGCGGTAGTACGCGGGATCGCAGGTCTGCAGCCGCCGGCTCCAGTCGAACGAGGTCGCGTACCGCCGGAACGAGGCGGCCTGGGTCTCGATATTGGCGTAGGTCCAGTCGGCCGGGTGTGAGTTGTTCCTGATGGCGGCGTTCTCCGCGGGCAGGCCGAAGGCGTCCCAGCCGATCGGGTGCAACACGTTGCGGCCCCGCAGGAACCAGTAGCGCGCGAGAGCGTCCCCGATGGCGTACGCCTCCGCGTGCCCCATGTGCAGGTCACCCGACGGATAAGGGAACATGTCCACCAGGTAGAAGTGCTCCCGGGGATCGGCGGGATCCTCACTGGCGCGGAACGGGTCTAGCTCCGCCCAGCGCGCCTGCCACTTCTCCTGGACATCACGGGGGTCATAGCGCTGCGCCAGGTCGGCGCTCTCGGCCGCTGTCATCGTTTCCTCACCCATTGAATCGGTCCGGCCCCTTTAAAGCCTCGTTTACCCCTGGGGCGATGATCGCCTGCAATGAAAACGCCCCTCGAGACGAGGGGCAGCCGCACCAACGACGGTAAGTCGGCGCGGCTAGGTAAGAAGCAGCCGGACGGCACGCATGCGCACAGGATAGCGCACCTGCCGCCTAACCGCCCCGCGGCTGCACACAGGCCGCCCTGCCCGGCCAGTCGCGGCAGGCAGGGACCGCCGACCACGGCCTGTCTGTCCCGCCGACCCCAAAGGCCGGCTCGAGGCGAGACCGCTCAGGCCGACTCGAAGCGAGGCCGCTCCGGAACGGGCGGGCAGCAGGCACGCGCACGCTCCGCAGCACCTGATATCACTAAAAGTGATCAAATGGTGGCAGTGTCCCGGTTAACTTCGAAGCCCCCTTTAGCCGGAACTCTCATCCTTGCGTCGACTGCGGGTGGTGTGACATCAGAGCATGATTTTCTCTATTGCCTTTACCACTCCATCTGCATACTCAATAACATCAAAGCTATCTATTCGGCCATGTATTGATACGCCTTGAGCGTTCAGTTCATCAACACGATTCTTAGACACCTGCGCATCATCGCTATCACCAATACAAATATGAGGTATGAAATTTATGTCGAACCGCAAGTAAGGTACAAGCAATCCGGAGTAGAGCCGATCATGAAGCTTCACGATGTCAGAATAGCCAATATTAGGTACTAGGAACTCATGGTAGTAGCTTCCGGAATCATCTTGGTTTATGGTCGCTACACACTAACATTGAAGTCAAACGGCTTAATATCCGCTACCTTTTGCCGCACTTCGGCCAAAAGGCTATCCTTGGCCATGTCGTGAACGTCAAACACAATCGTAAAGTGCGGCTCTACGACAGAAAAAAGGCGTGGGTTATGTTGACTACGATACTTTCGTATCCAGTCAGAGTCATCCGGCTGAAGCTCAGGATATGAGATTACAAAATATGCCATACCACGATATTAGCATACTGGCGATGCCGACAATTACGGGACGAAATACCTTAACAATGATCGGCAGTCTGCAAAATGGAGGAATGGAACAGAAGGCGGCCGGATTGAACCGCCCAGCTGGACGTCATCGCCGCGAGCGGCGCCCTGCTCTCGGACAGCGGGCTTGATGGGCCGCCCGCGCCGGCCTCCAGCGAGGCTGGAAGCGGCGCGGGCCAGAGAACCGCAGCCCGTTCGGCGTATTAACCAGCCAGCGCCCGGGGTAGCTCCCAGTCGGGCCGCAGCGGCATGCCGGAGGTCCCGTCCGAAGCCAGCCGCACACCCAGCACCTGGTGCAGCTGGATGTGGTTGCGGTCGAACCCCAGCCGCGAGCCGGCCATGTACAGCCGCCATACCCGGGCGGTGCCCTGGCCGACCTCGGTGACCGCCTCGCTCCAGTGCGCGTCCAGGTTGGCGCACCAGGCGGCCAGGGTCCTGGCGTAGTGCTCGCGCAGGTTCTCCTCGTGCCGCACCTCGAAGCCGGTGTCGTGCATGAGCGAGATCAGGTAGCCGGGCCCCTCGAGCTCGCCGTCGGGGAAGACGTACCGGTTGATGAACCCGCGCTTGCGGATGGCAGGCTCGATGTTGTCCGGCCGGGTGATGCAGTGGTTCAGCAGCCGCCCGCCGGCCTTCAGCTTCCGGTACAGGAAGGAGAAGTAAGCCGGCAGATTCGCCTTGCCGATGTGCTCGGTCAGGCCGATCGAGCTGACCGCGTCGAAGCCGGTCTCCGGCACGTCACGGTAGTCCAGGTGCCGCACTTCGGCCAGGCCGGACAGTCCCTCCCGCTCGATCGCCGCCTGGGCCCAGGCGGCCTGCCGTGCGGACAGCGTGACCCCGAGCGCCTTGACGCCGTACTCCCGCGCCGCGTGTATCACCATGCCGCCCCAGCCGCAGCCGACGTCGAGCAGCCGCATGCCCGCTGTGAGGCCCAGCTTGCGGGCGACTAGGTTGAACTTGTGCGTCTGCGCCTCTTCCAGCGTCGCGTCCTGGCTGGGGTAGCAGGCACAGGTGTACGCCATGGACGGCCCGAGCACCCACTCGTAGAACTGGTTGGAGACGTCGTAGTGATGGGAGATCGCCCGGGCGTCGCGGTTCTTGGAGTGCAGCGGGCCGATCAGCCAGCGGCGGCTCTGGGTGACTTCCTGCGGCGGCGGCGGCATCCGGTGCACAAGCAGTTTCGGGCCGCCGAGGGCCTGCAGCAGCCGCAGCTTCTCCGTCATGGTCATGTCGATGGACTGGGCCCTGGTCATCCTGGCCAGGGTCTCGTACATGTCCCCTTCGACGTCCAGCTGCCCGGCCACGTAGGCCCGGGCCAGGCCGAGTCCTCCCGGCGCCTGGGCCAGGTAGGCCACGGCCGCCGGCGAACGGACAGTGATCTTCACCGGAGATCCGGCCAGGCCGGCATGGCTGCCGTCATAAGCCGTGAACTCCACCGGGGCGTCCGGCCCCGCAAATGCCTCGAAGACCTCCGCCAGAGCCATCCTTCGCTTTCCTTCCTGTCGTCCGATACCTCAACGTCCCCTGGCGCACTTCTCATAGAGGCCGAGCAGGCGGCCCTCACCGTCGTAGGTGCGCTTGAGCGCGCGGTACGCCTCGCCGTTGTAGAGCCGGTAGAACTCGTCCTCGGCGTAGAACGACGTGGAGTACAGCGACTTGTGCCCGTCCAGCCTCGCGACCTCGCCCTCGACCAGGCGGTTGTAGTAGCCATCGGCCTGATCCCTTAGACCCGGGGGCAGCGGCACGGTCCCCCAGAACCCGAAGTTCACATACACCTCGCCGGGCCGTAGGGGGTAAAGAGACCAGATCCGCTCGCCGCGCAGCCGCAACGGGCACATCCACACCGGACTCATTCCCACATTTTCCTGGAAAAATCGCAGGAACTCGGCACCACGTTCGACCAGGATCTCCACGTCCTGGATGACCCTCTCCCGTGGCGGCAGGTGCCGCCGCGCGTTCACGAGGTCGAAGACGCCAAACCGGTGGTCTAGGGCGACCAGCTTGCGGTAGACGTCCGAACGCCGGTAGCGACGCGGCCACATCCTCCTGATCAGGGGTTTCTGCACCCCGAAGGGCCGCGAGCACCAGAACCAGTCGGTGTCCCAGCGCCACAGGTAGTCGCGGATAGTGAGGAAGTCCTCCTTATCCCGCCTGATCGATTCGTAGTAGATCTGCTGGCCGGTGTAGTCGCTGCGCCAAGGCGCCACGTCGCTGAACGCCCCGACGGTGAGGTAAAGCTCGTCGGGCGCGAACGCGGTGCCGTCAACGAAATCCGCCCGGTGGCCGTGGTAGCTGCCATCCGCGGCGATCTGACCGACCGCGTCCATGCAGGCTTCCGCGCTGCTGAACGGGAAGTGGCGGATGTGTACGAACGGCTGGACCGGCTCGAGCTCGATGGTGAGCGACAGCGAGTAGCCCAGCGTCCCGTAGGAGTTCGGGAAGCCGCGGAACAGGTCGGCATGCTCGTTGTCGTCGGTGGCGCGGATGACGCGGCCGTCGCCGGTCAGGATCTCCATCTCGGTGACGGACTCGTGCGGCATGCCATTGCGCAGCGCGGTGGACTCGATGCCGAGCCCGGTGACCGCGCCGCCGAGGGTTATCGTCTTGAGCTGCGGTACCACGAGCGGCATCAGCTGATGCCTGAGCGTCGCGTCACACAGGTCCTCATAGGTGGTCATGCCCCCCACCCGCGCGGTCCGGCTGGCAGGATCGACGCACAACACGTGACCGAACGCGGAAACGTCCAGGCTCCGATCATCTTGAGCGGTTCTCTTCGCGGCGGTTCGCAGGCTCTTCGAGATCTTCGGGTTGGCGTCGCGGAACCTGAACAGGTTGGACGTGCGTTTGGCCAGCCGCGCCGGCGCCCCGGGCGGCAGGGCCGCGTAGGCCTCGCGCAACCGGGCCACCTCGACCTCATGCGTGTCGGTAGTCATGCGGGGATCCACCACTGGCATCCTTCCGGTTAACGGCAGTCACCCATCATGGAAACGGCCGGGGCGGGCAAACGGGCGAGATCCGTACTGAGCTGGACGAACGCCTCAGGCAGTGTATCTCGCCAGCGCGCGCTGGTCCCTATGCCATCGCTCTGACCTCATGGTTCGGCCGCCGGGTCCGGGTGGTGGACGTCTGAGTCCAGGTCCTGGTCATAGCGCTCCGACAGGCCGTCCTCCTCGGCGTCGTCGTAGCTGGCGGCCACCTCCTCCGGGGTCATCGGCAACCTCGCCAGCGACGGAGGCGCCCCGGCGCTGATCACCTGCCTGAGCAGCAGGGCCATCGAGTATCGCGGCTCGTCGGCGACTGCGCGATCAAGCGCGACGTTCGCGAGCGCTCCATCGCCGGACTGCCAGGCCACGAAGGCGAGCAGGGCAGCGGGGGCGGCCACGTAACCGGGCTGCGCCCGCCGGGTCACGTCGATCCACAGCCGCCGGTGCGCGTCCACCTGCGCCGGGTCCATCCGGGCCCAGGCGTCGTCCCTGACCCGCAGGTCACGCAGTGCCACCGAGATCCACGCGATCTGGTAGTCCGTGGTGTACGTGCCGCCCGCCCGGTAGGTGGCGATCATCGCGCCCACCGCGTTCAGCCCTTCGGCCGCGATCAACTGCCGCGCGGCGCCGATGCGGGGGGACTTGCGGACCTTCGCGAGCAACTGGGCGGCGTGCCGTTCGGCCCGGCGGGTGGCCTGGCGCATGGACTCGGCAGCGATGCCGCCGAACGGCGCGACCCGGGCCGCTACTGCGGCCCGGTCAGCCAGTACCCGGTTCCCGGCGCTGGCCATGGCGGCCGCGGCGGACTGCGCGCCGGGATCGAACGGGGTGCCCGTCGCCGGGCAGCAGTCCTCGTCGGCGCACAGGTAAGACCAATAGCGCCCGTCCTCGACGCGCAGGATGTCCAGCACGTCGATCCCGGCCGTCCGCGCCGCAGCACCCAACGCGCCCGCCACCGGGTCGACCAGCGATCCGGGACCGTAGCCGATCGCCACTAGCGTGGCGAGCCGCTGCGAGTCAATGACGCCGACAGCGTGCGCGGCGACGTCCACCGAGATCCCCGCCCCGGGCGGATCGGGCAAGTCGTAGCGGAGCGTGACCTTGATCCGGTCATGGGGAGCCTCCAGCCCGATCACGACCAGGCTGGCCTGCGGCACGAAGCCGAGCAGGTGCGGCACGATCGCGAGCAGGGACTCGGGCGATCCGGCCCGGACCTGAGCGGGCTCGGCCTGCAGGGTGTCCGGGGCCTGCGGGCTGTCCGGGGCCTGCGGGCTGTCCGGGGCCTGCGGGCTGTCCGGGGCCTGCGGGCTGGCCGGGGCCTGCGGGCTGGCCGGGGCCTGCGGGCTGGCCGGGGCCTGCGGGCTGTCCGGGGCCTGCGGGCTGTCCGGGGCCTGAAGGGTATCGGGGCTGTCAAGGCTGGCGGGAGTCTGCGTGCTCGCTGAAGTCAGTGGGCTGGCCAGGCTTCGGGGAGTGCGCGGAAGGTCGGGACGGTACGGGGTGTCGTCACCCGCGGTAAGCGTTTGTGTCATATAACCAATGTGCAGGCCGGGCGGATTCCGCAGTCTGGCCCATTGGGAGCCTGTGGATAACTTAGTTATCCACAGGCTGGCCGAGGTGCGGTTTGACAACGGACTCGCGCAATGCCGGCTCATGCGCCCGCGTCGCAATGCCTGAAGGGGGATTTACCGGGAGCTTTTTGGCTCCCGGGAAAGTTTTGGGGGGACCATGGTGCACAAAACTCTCCCAGGAGCCCAAATCCTCCCAGTTCTTTGTGACCTATGGGGTTGCTGGGTAAGAAGGGACTGGATACGCCCGCGAGAGGGTGCCGGAGCTACAAAGGCTGCAGGTCTGGGGAATGGCTCGAGGGCTCACGAGGCTCGCGAGGCTACAGGGCTCGCGAGGCTCGGGCTCGCGAGGCTACAGGGCTCGCGAGGCTACAGGCTGATGCCGAGGAGGGCGTCGACGGTGGCTTGGACTAGGCGAGCGCCGACCAGGTCGCGGGGGGTGATGCGGGTGGGGGGTTCGGCGAGCAGGGCATCGGCCCAGCGGTCCACGACGGCGAGGGCACCCGGGACGTCTAGGTCGTCGCGCAGGCGGGCGCGCACGCCGGCTAGCACCATGTCGGCCGCGTTCGGCGGGGCGGCCGCGTTCGGCGGGGCGGCCGCGTTCGGCGGGGCGGCCGCTTCGGCGGCCGGGGAGGCGGGCTCGGGGACGGCGGCTTCGGCGCGGGCCAGGGCGGCGCGCCAGCGGGTCAGGCGGGCCTGGGCATCGCCTAGGCCGACGTCAGTCCACTCCCAGTCGGACCGGTAGTGATGCGCGAGCAGGGCCATCCGGATGGCCATGGGATCGACCCCGTCCGCTACCAGACGGCTCACGAAGACCAGGTTGCCCAGCGACTTGGACATCTTCTCGCCGTGATAGCTGACCATCCCGGCATGGACGTACACCCGGGCGAATGCGTCCGGGGCCAGCGCCACCCGGGCGTGCGAGGCACTCATCTCGTGATGCGGGAAAACCAGGTCAGAACCGCCGGCCTGGACGTCGAAGGTGCTGCCCAGGTATTCGGTCGCGATCGCCGCGCACTCGACGTGCCAGCCGGGCCTGCCGCGCCCGAACCGCGAGTCCCAAGCCGGGTCGCCGGGCCGTTCCGCCAGCCACACCAGGACGTCGAGCGGATCCTTCTTACCCGGGCGGTCCGGGTCGCCGCCACGCTGCGCGGCGAGTTCGGCCATCTCGGCCGGGTCGTACCCGCTGGCCGTGCCGGGTCCGGACAGCGAGCCGAACCCGTGGTCCGCCGACTTAGCGAAGTAGACGTCCTCGTCCACGTTGTACAGGGCGCCCCGGTCGGCCATCCGGGCGGTGAGCCGCTCGATGATGGGCAGCGCCTCCACCGCCCCGATCAGGTGAGTCGGCGGCAGGACCCGCAGCGCCTCCATGTCCCCGCGGTACCGCTGCGTCTCGCGGCGGGCCAGTTCCCGCCAGTCCTCGCCGTCCCGGCTGGCCCGCTCGAGCAGCGGGTCGTCGACATCGGTCACGTTCTGCACGTAGAGGACCGTGTACCGCGGCGGGGGCGGCGGCCCGGACGGGTCAGAAACTTCCGGCATCGCGTCCAGCCAGGCCCGGACGAGCAGGTCCCAGGCGGTATAGGTAGCCGCGTGCCCGATGTGGGTCGCGTCGTACGGGGTGATGCCGCAGGCGTACAGCGTGGCCACCGGGCCGACCGCGGCCAGCACCAGCTCCCCGGTGGCCGTGTCGTGCAGCCGCGGCGCCGGACCGCTCCCCGGTAGCACGGGGACATCTACTCGGCGCCAAGACTCCATGCTCGTCAGGTTATCGCGAGGCGTCAGGGAGGCTAACGGGGCGGCTGGGTGACGCTGTTGGCCAGGGTGGGGGGCTGACGGTCCTGGGTCGCCTGCTCGAAGGCATAGGCCAGCGCGATCAGCCGCGGCTCGGTCCAGCGCGGCCCGAAGAACGAGACGCCGACCGGCAGCCCTGACACGGACCCGGCCGGCACCGTGATCGACGGGCAGCCGGCCACGGCGGCCGGGCCCGAGGTGTGGAACACGTCGTGATCGCCGAGCACGTAGTCGGTCAGGCAGGCCGGGTTGGCGGTCAGGGCGACGATGGCCTCGATCCCGTGGTCGGCCAGCGGCGCGGAGATGGCGGTGCGGGCAAGCCGCGTGGCGTCCCGGCGCACCGACTGGTAGCCGGGGTCAGCCAGGTCACCGCTGGTCGCTTCGGCCTGCTCGAATATCTCCTGGCCGAACCGGGAGAGCACCAGATCGGCGTTCCGCTTGTTGAAGTCGATCAGCTCGGCCAGCGTGCCCGGCAGGGCCGCGCCATGGCTGAAGTCCGCCACGTAGGCCAGGTAGGCGTTGATCCCGTACTTGAACTCGCAGCGCAGCGCGGCGAACTCCGGCTCGGTGATCTTCTCCGCCTCGGGCAGCGAGACCGGATCGGTCACGATGGCGCCGAGCGAGCGCAGCCGGGCGACCGTCTCCTCCAGCACTGCGGCGGTGGCAGGCCCGGCCGCGGCCGAACCAGCTCGCCAGATGCCCAGCCGGGCACCCTCAAGCGCGGCGACGTCGAGGACATGCGGGAAAGCGACACCGGAAGGGTCAAGCCCGGCTCGTTCGGCCAGTTCATTCTCGGCCGCCGAGACGGGGTCCTCGGGGTCGGCGGCGGCCAGGACAGAAAGCAGGGCCGCCGCGTCCGCGACGGACGCCGCCATCGGCCCCGCGGTGTCCTGCACCGGCGAGATCGGCACGATGCCGCGGCGGCTGACCAGCCCGTTGGTGGGCTTGATGCCGACGATTCCGCAGGCGCTGGCCGGGCAGAGGATCGAGCCGTCGGTCTCGGTGCCGACAGCGAGCGGCGCGAGCCCGGCCGCCACCCCCGCCGCCGACCCCGAACTCGACCCGGACGGATTGCGGTCCAGCGCGTACGGGTTGGCAGTCTGGCCGCCGAGGGTGGACCAGCCGCTGGTCGAATGGGTGGACCGGAAGTTGGCCCACTCGGACAGGTTCGCCTTGCCGATGATCACCGCGCCGGCCGCGCGCAGCCGCGAGACGAGGAATGCGTCGCCCGGCTCGGCGGACAGCAGGGCGGGCGAGCCCGCGGTGGTCGGCATCCCGGCGACCTGAACGTTGTCCTTGACCAGCACGGGAATGCCCTCAAGCGGACCGCGCGGGCCGCCCGAGGCCCGCGCCGCGTCGCTAGCCGCCGCCTCGGCCGGGGCATCGAGGTTCACCGTGATGACCGCGTGCAGGGCCGGGTTCAGCCGGTCGACGCGCTGCAAGTAGAAGCCGGTCAGCGCGGCGGAGGTGAGCGTACCCGCGGCCATCGCGGCTTGCAGGCCGGCCAGCGACGGCTGGCTCACGCTCACCTGAGTGCCCGGGATCATGTCGCGGAATTCCGGCATGCGGGAAGAATAACGGTGGAATCGTTGGCGAGCGAGGGGGGACCCGGGCCGCACGGGCCCGCGCCCCGCCGCCTCACCGCCGGGCGGTGCGCAGGCCCTCGCTGATGTCCCTGGCCGCGGCCCTGACCCGGCTCAGCAGCTGCGCCCGCTGCTCGGCGGGCGCCCGGACCAGCGGCGACGGCACGGTCAGCGCGGCCGCCACGCGCTTGCCCTGCCGCACCTCAGCCGAGGCCGCCCAGACCCCCATGTGGATCTCTTCCTCGCTGGTCGCGAAGCCCTGCTGCCCGGCCATGAGGATCCTCTTCTCGAGGAGCGCGGCGGTTTCCGGGTCTCGTTCGGCCAGCGGGGCCAGATATTCCTTGCGGACTCCAGGCGCCAGGCTGGCCAGCAGCAGCCGGGCGCTGGCGCCGCGTTCGAGCGGCAGCGACTGGCCCGGCTCGAAACTGATGCGCAACTGCTGCGCGGACTGCACCCGGTGCACGCATACCGCCGACCGGCCGATCAGCCGGACCAGGATGACGGTCTCGCCGGTCCGCGCGGCCAGGTCTTGCATGACGGGATCAGCCACGTCGATGATGCTCTCGGCCGCCTCCGCCGCCCGGGCCAGGCCGATGAGCCGGGCCGAGAGCCGGTAGCTGCCGCGTTCGTCGCCGGCCAGCAGACCGGTCTCGCGCAGTAGCGTGATGTAGCGGTAGACGCTGGGCAGCGCGATGCCGGTTCGTTCGGCGAGCTGACGAGCTGTGAGTGTGTTGTCATCGGCGGAGAACGTGAGCAGGAGGGCAAGGACGCGGCGTGCGCCCTCACACCCATGCGCGGCGTTCGCCTCCGGTGGCATTCTGACCGCGGAAGCCCTGGCCATTGCCCCTTCTCGAGTAGTCAGAACATTACTATCGGCAGATGATAACGGTGTCCGTCGTATACCGTCAACGAAATTGAGAAGAGGGTGCGAAATAGTAGCGAACTAAGGGTGGGGCTTGGCGTCAGGAATGCAGAGCGGGGGGCAAGCCAGCGTGCCAGCCGGGCGGCACGAGCAGGACGGCCCCGATGACCAGCGCGGCGAGCGACACGAGCGCGAACAGCGTAACCCACAGGCCGGCCGGGGCGCCGGTCAGCCGGGCCAGCTGATCGGCGTCGGAGCCCCGCGTCCAGCGCTGGCGTCGACCCGAAGACCCCAAAGAGCCCCGGGCCAGCTCGAACACCGGGCGCACGCCGCCGAACAGCAGGAACCACACGGCCAGGTAGGCGAACCCGGCCTGCACGACGGCCGTGGCGTAGTAGCTCACCACGAACACCGCGCCCGCGGTGACCAGCACCGCGACCGCCCCGTACAGGTTGCGGATGGCCAGAAACGTCGCGGCCAGCAGCACCAGGGCCAGCCAGAGCATCGCGGTCAGGTGCCGCGCCGCCAGCAGCCACGCGGCGCCCGCGCCGAGCAGCGACGGCATGACGTAGCCGGCCGCGGCGGTGAGCACCAGCCCGGGGCCATCCCGCCGGCCTCGGGAGTAGGTCACCCCCGAGCTGTCCGAGTGCAGCCTGATGCCGTCCAGCCGCCGCCCGGACAGCACCGACACCAGCGCGTGCCCGCCCTCGTGCGCGATCGTGATGACCTTCCCGGCCAGCCGCCACGATCCGGTGTTCAGCACCACGACCAGCGCCACCAAGCCTGTCAGGCCGATCAGCCAGGTCGGCGGCAGCGGCTGGCTGCCCGACACCCGGTCCCAGAGCCGGGCGAGCACGTTCATGCAGCTGGCTCCCCGTTCATGGCGTGGGCAGCCAGGACACGTGACCGGCCAGGAGCGCGTAGCCGACGAAGGCCACCGCGTCGATCAGGAAGTGCGCGATGATCAGCGGGGTCACCCGCCCCCACCGGCGGTACAGATAGCCGAAGATCAGGCCCATGACGGCGTTGCCGATGAACGCGCCGATCCCCTGGTACAGGTGGTAGGAGCCGCGGATCACCGCGCTGAGTGCGATCGCCCGCCACGGCCTGACGCCGAGCTTGTCCAGTCGGCTCAGCAGGTAGCCGACGACGACGACCTCTTCGATGGTGGCATTCTGGAACGCGGAAAGCAGCAGCACCGGGATCCGCCACCAGACGTCCGGCAGGTTCTCGGCCACGACGTTCAGCTCGACGCCGATGTGATACGCGATCAGGTACAGGCCCAGGCCGCTGCCGCCGATGAGCGCGGCGAGCGCGGCGCCCCTGGCCAGGTCGCGGCCCGGCTCACGGACGTCCACGCCGATCGAGGACGGCCCCTCCCCCGCCCGGGCCAGCAGGTAGAAGACGAGCAGCACCGGGGCGAGCGCCAGGGTGATGTTGGTGAGCTGCAGGAACAGGTCGAGCAGCGGGCGGCCGGGGGCGAGCGTGCCGTGCACGACCACCTGCTGCTTGCTCAGCGCCTGCTGCGCGGTCAGCGAGCCGATGTACTGGACTAGTGCATACACTCCGCTGGCACCGAGCGAGACGGCGAAGACGCAGACGATCTCCCAGCGCTGCAGCCGGGCGGCGTGCGGGTCCAGCGAGGTCAGCGGCTCAGGCCGAGCCGGTGAGGGCGCCGTGCTCTTCTCCGTCATCGTCTTTGTAGTATCACCGAACCGCAGAGCCGAATAGCCCGCTGCCTGGCTGACGGCTAAGCTCGGTAAATCAGTGCGGGACCCGCCATCTGGTTCGGCATCTTCACCCAGTAGAGGTCATCATGTACCAGCCCTACCCGTCGAGCGCCAAGCCCGTCGAGCCAGAGCGCCCCTCGGCCCCGCCGTCGGTGATGAACGCGGTCAAGCTCATGTACGCGGGCGCCGCCGTCAGTACGGTCAGCCTGGTTATCTCCCTGGTCGACATCAGCGGCACCAAAGCCGCGATCAGGAAGGCGAAGCCGAGCCTGTCTGCCGCCCAGGTCAACCAGCTGAACACGTTCATCATCACGCTGGCCATCGTCTCCGGCGTGGTCGGCATCGCGCTGTGGCTGTGGATGGCCAAGGCGAACAGCCAGGGCCGGAACTGGGCCCGGATCTTGTCCTCGGTGCTGTTCGGGCTGGCCACCCTGGACATGTTCGGCGTACTGAGCCAGCCCAAGACGCTGCTCGGCTTGGTGTTCCCCGTGCTGACCTGGCTCGTCGGCCTGGGCGCGGTCATCCTGCTCTGGCGGAAAGACTCGACCGCGTTCTTCAAGCCGCGCGGTTTCGTGTGAGGTTCCGGTGAGCCCGGCCCCGGTCATATTCTCCGCGGTCCCGACGCTGTTCGGGGCTTCCGGCGACCTCGACCCCGACGCCAACCGCGCGCTGTACAAGCTCGTCGCCGGGCTGGTGGACGGCCTGTTCGTGGCCGGGACCACCGGCGAGTTCCCCGCCCTGGAGGACGCCGAACGGCTCACGCTGTTCGAACTGGCGCTGACCGAGGCGGGACCGGGCCGTGTGATCGCGCACATCGGCGCCCCGGACGCCCGGCACGCCAGCCGACTGGCCCAGGCGGCGACCGCGCTCGGCGCCGAACGCATCGCCGCGATCACGCCCTATTACCTGCCCGCTCGCCCCGATGAGCTGATTACCCACTACCGGCGTATCCGTGATGCCGCCCCCGGTCCCGAGCTCTATGTCTATATTTTTCCCGAACGGACCGGGCTGCACGTCCCTCCGCCGCTCTTTGCCCAGGTGGCGGAGGCCGCCGGGCTGGCCGGCGCCAAGGTCAGCGGATCCGCCGCGGCCGACCTGGCCGGTTACGTCGCGGCGGCGCCCGGCCTGCGGATCTTCTCAGGCAACGACGCCAACCCCGCGGCCGCGATGCGGGCCGGAGGCGCGGGCGTGATCTCTGGCCGCAGTTCGGCCTACCCCGAGGTCTACGCGGCCCTGCGCGATGAGACCCGGCGGCACCGGCCCGAGGAGCAGGAGCGGCTGGACCGCATCGTCGCGCTCGGGGCAAGCATCGGCCGCATCAAGCACGCGCTCGACGTCCGCGGCCTGCCCAGCACGGCCGCCCGGATGACCGTCGACCCCCCCGACCCGGCCACGGCCGCCGCTATCACCGCCGAAGTCACCGCCCTCCTCGGGTAGGGGTTGCGCCTCCTCGGGTAGGGGTTGCGCCTCGAGGGACGTAGATGGGTTGCGCATCGGGGGGCGTGGATGCGGCACCGTACCCTTTCTTGGGGGAGGCTGCCACCTTCATGCGTTCGTTACCTAGACGGGTGTGAACCTGCGGCGGGGGTCGGGCGTCTTTTGTTTAGAGGTCCGGCGTAAGCGGGGCGCCGGGCCTCTAAACAGCTCGGCAGGCGGAAGCCGAGCGGCAGGCCCGGCGAGAGCGGGGCGCCGGGCTCTGCCCGGCGTGAGCGGGGCGCCGGGTCCCGTCGAGCCGCCGCGGCCTGAGCTGCGACGTGAGCCGCTGGTCTCCCATACTGTGGCGGAGGCCAGCTTGGCTCAGTGCCGGTTTATCTGGGCTAGTTCATCTGGCGTCCGCGTCGAGAACCTGGTGGGCGCGGGCGACCAGCGTCGGGACGGCCTGGCCCTCCTGCTCGAAGCCCTCCCCCACCGTCTGGCCCTGCTGGTAGCGCGCGTGGATGCCCTCGAGCACGACGGCGAGCTTGAAGTAGCCGAACGCCACGTAGTAGCCGATCCGGGATATGTCCCGCCCGGTCCGCTGGGCGTACCCGGCGGCGAATTCGGCCCGGGTCATGAAGCCCGGAGTGGTGGTGGCGTCCGTCCTCAGGCCAGGCCCAGGGGCGGCCGAACCCAGGGCCGGCTCGAGCCAGCCTTCCTCACCCCGGTCGGTCCAGTAGACCAGGGTGAGCCCCAGGTCCGCGAGCGGGTCACCCAGGGTGGCCATCTCCCAGTCCACCACGGCCGTGATCCGCGGCTGCGGCGCCAGCGTGACCAGCACGTTGTCCAGCCGGAAGTCCCCGTGAACCAGCGTGGTCTCGCCTTCGGGCGGGAGCGTGGCGGTCAGCCTGGTGACCAGCTCGTCGTACCCGGGCACCTCCCTGGTCTTGGACAGCTCCCATTGCCGCTGCCAGCGGCCCAGCTGCCGGGTGAGGTATCCGGCGCCACGGCCCAGGGCACCGAGGCCGACCGCCTCGACGTCGACGCCGTGGATGGCGGCGAGCATGTCGGCCAGCCGCCCGGAAAGCTCCGCCGCCTGCTGCTCGGTCAGCACGGTGGTGTCCTGCTGGGACCTGAGCACCGCCCCGGTCACGTGCTCCATGACGTAGAACGGCGCGCCGACGACCTCATCGTCGTCACAGAACGCTACCGGCCGGGCCGCCGGCACCTTGGTTCTGGCCAGCGCGGACAGGACGCGGAACTCCCGCGACATGTCGTGCGCGGTGGGCAGCACATGGCCGAGCGGTGGCCGGCGGAGCACGACAAGCCGCTCTCCGCCGGGTCCCCGGACGGCCAGGCGGTAGGTCAGGTTCGACCGGCCGCCCGCGATGAGATGGATATCCGTCAGCTCGACGGGCTCGTCGGCCATGGCATGACTGAGCCACTTTTCCAGCCGCACAGGACTGGGGATTCCCGGAGGAGCGCTGGTTACGGTCATGATCCACCGAATCGTAGAACGGACGGGACGCAAAATCCTAACGTCCGCCCTATGGACTAATCACCAGTGGTGACGTAAGCAGGTGAAAGGAAGCTAGAAGGTCTAGACCGTTCTAAGGTGGGAGGGACACCCTGTGGCTGACGCGTGGATGCCGGGCACCAGATGCATCCGAGCCCAGACCGACGGGGGGCAACTCGGGGGTGGAGCACCGCGGGTGGTCTGGCTGACGCTAGGCGCCGACCCGCGGATCGTATCGGTCTGGTCGGCCGCACAGCGGCTCAACCAGGAGAATCGGCCACCTCACTTGGTGTGGGACCCGCTAACTGGTGACATCGCCCAGCTGCTGCCGATCGTCCGGGCGGGCTGCGCGCTCGGCATGCCCGAGTACCTGGACTACGCGCCGGACCGGCTGCCGCCCAGCCCCGCGGCCGTGAACCGCGAGGGCAGGCTGTGCGTCCAGATCGGGGTGCTGGGCTCGCCCCGGGAGCCGTTCACGAGCTTCCAGATGATTGGGCTGGCCGCGATCCTCGGCTGGCTGGACTCCTGGCAGATCCCGCGCCGTTGGCCGGCCGGGCAGCCCGCCCCGTTCCGGCAGCTGGCCAGGCCCCGCAACCGGGCGCTTTGGGCCCGCGGCGGCCACTACGGCGCCTCCCAGGTACCCGAGTGCGACAACCTGGGCCCAGGCGGCATCGACATCGACCACCTCACCCGGCTCGATGTCGACATCACCCGCGAACTGCCCGAACCGGTTCGGACGAACGGAACCCCCATCCGCCTGGGCCCCCGCACCACCCACGAGCTGCGAGCGGCGGCAGTCTAGCCCCCCCCCCCCCCCGCGAACCAAAGGGCCGCCGGCGCCGCCTGGACTGAGGAGCGGCGGAGGCAGAGCGTAGCGTGAGGGATCATGAGCCTGCCTGACCTCTCTAGTACGTCGCGCACCGCGCTGCACCGGCACCGTGAGCGCGGCCAGACCGAACGCGACCAGCTTTACGCGGTGCTCGACGCCGGCCTGATCTGCCATCTCGGGGTCATCGCCGACGGCGTGCCGCGTGTCCTCCCCACCGGGTACGGACGCCTCGACGACACCCTCTACCTGCACGGGTCGTCGGCGAACGCGACCTTCATGGCGGGCGGCGGCCAAGAGGTCTGCGTCACGGTCACGCACCTGGACGGGCTGGTCTGCGCGCGGTCAGTGTTCACGCACTCGATGAACTACCGCAGTGCCATGATCTTCGGCGTGGCCCGGCTGGTCACCGAGGCGGACGAGCAGATGGAGGCGCTCCGGGTCATCACCGAGCACCTGGCTCCCGGGCAGTGGTCCTACGCGCGCCAGCCGACCAGGAAAGAGCTCGCCGCCACCTCGGTCCTCGCGCTCCCGCTCACCGAGGCCTCGGTCAAGATCCGGGCCGGCGGCCCGCTAGACGAGCCGGAGGACTGCGTGACCGACCTATGGGCGGGCGTGGTGCCGGTCACGGTGCGGTTCGGCGAACCGGTGCCTGATGGCGGCCTGCGGCCGGGCATCGCCGTCCCGGAGCACATCCGGCAGCGGGGCTAGGAGGATTTCTGCCTGTGCACGCACTTGGTTCGTTCGGTAAATAGATTTTGCTGGCAGGACAGGGCGCTGGACGTCATACGCTGTTGGGATGAATGACCGGCTCGTGTGGATCGACTGTGAGATGACGGGGCTCGACATCGAACGTGACGCCCTCATCGAGATCGCGTGCCTGGTGACCGACGGCGAGCTCAACCTGCTCGACGAGGGCATTGACCTGGTCATCAAGCCGCCGGCCGAGGCCCTGGAGTCGATGCCGGACGTTGTCCGGGAGATGCACACCGCCTCCGGCCTGCTCACCGAGCTATCCGGCGGGATCGCGGTGACCGAGGCCGCCGAGCTCGTGCTCGACTACGTGCGCAGGCACGTGCCCGAGGCCAGGAAGGTGCCGCTGTGCGGCAACTCGATCGCCACCGACCGCTGGTTCATCGCCCGCGATATGCCCGAACTCGACGCCTACCTGCACTACCGGATGGTCGACGTGTCCAGCATCAAGGAGCTGGCGCGGCGCTGGTTCCCGCGGGCCTACTACGCCTCGCCGGCCAAGCACGGCGGGCACCGGGCGCTGGCGGACATCAGGGAGAGCGTTCAGGAACTCCGGTACTACCGGGAGGCGGTGTTCGTGCCGCAGCCAGGCCCGGATTCCGCGACCGCGCGGGAGATCGCCGCTCGGTACGCCGAGCCGGGTACCCCGGGCACCTAGCGCATGTGACGCGCGACGGCTCAGGGAACGCTATACTTTTGGTTAGCCGCGCGATGTCCTTCGGGGCAGCGCGCGTTTTGCTGTCGCCCGGCCGTACGCTGGGTGCCAATGGTGGGCGTAGCTCAGTTGGTTAGAGCGCCAGGTTGTGGTCCTGGATGTCGCGGGTTCGAATCCCGTCGCTCACCCCATGTTTTACAGCGGTTGACCTGCGGGTTTGACAGGAGATCGGAGCTTTCCCTAACCGTTTGGTTAGGACTTCGGTTAGGACATCTGTGTGACGTCGATCACATGGAGTCTCGTGGCGTGTGGTGCCGTACTGCGTTGTGCAGTGTCCAGGCCGTTTACCCGGGCGCCTTGCCGGGAGTTGACGCGGACCCCACGAACCAGGCAAAGAAGATGAACGCGGCACCCTAGCCGAGCCGGGTCTGAAGTTGTCTGTCCCCGCCAGCGTCGGGACCCCCACGTGCCCGGTGCGCGGCGCGGACGTGGAGGTGACTGGCGTAAAGCTAGGTGACATCAGATCAGCTCAAGCTGGCGGGCCCGGCGGACCGCCTCACCGCGGCGAGTGGTCGCCAGCTTGCGGTAAGTGTTTTTGAGGTGCGTCTTGACGGTGTGGATGGAGATGTCCATCTCGCGGGCGATTTCAGCGGTGCTCAGCAGGCCCGAGACGTGCAGCAGCACCTCCCGCTCGCGTCCGGTGAGCGGCTCGACCAGCAGAATGGGGGCCTGATCTGGGACGCCCCGCGGAGCCGGGAGCCGATCGCGCAGGGTCGGTGCGAGCAGGCGCCAGTGAGTATGGGCCAGTGCAGGGTCAGCGCGCAGCACCGGCTCGATCCAGCCGCGCTCCACGGCGAATGGCAGCCTGAGCTGCTCAGGTTCGGCCAGCCGCAGCGCGGATGCCAGTGACCGGCGACCTCGCGCGCGGTCACCGCTGGTGTAGCTGAGCCGGGCGTCAACCAGCCACGCCTGCAGCCGGACCCGTTCGGGTACCCCGCCATGGGACGCTAGCGCGGGCGCGAGCACATGCCTGGCGTTTTCGCCTTCTCCGGCAGCCGCCCACACGTGGGCGAGGGTGACTACCGCCTCCAGCGAGGTGTCGCCGCCGGCACGTTCGGCTGCGGCCAGTGCTGCCGCCATGTCACCGGCCGCCGCGCATGCCCGGGACTCGACCAGGCTTAGCCTTTGGTCGAGCCAAGCCGGAACAGGCCCTCCGGATCGTGCCCTGGCGATGATCTCCCCGACCACTGCGACGCGTCCCTCGGCCAGGCCACCGGCCGCCGCTATCAGATAAGCCACCGCCCCGATCAGCTTGTCGGGGCTCACGCCAAGGGCCGCGTCCGCCTGGCCGAGGCTAATGCGCGCCTCGCGCAGCTCATTGTGACCCAGGTGCACCCACGCAAGTGCGACCAACGCTGCGGGGCTGGGGTTCTGGACAGGCGGCCGGTGCTCGCCTGCGGCCAGGGTCGCGCCCGCCTGGGCGGCCAGTGCTGCCGCGCGGCACAGCCGCCCGCGCAAGGCTTCCACCAGCGCCAGATGCCCCAGGCAGTCGGCCCGTTCGTCTTCCGCGCCCGGCGCGGTCGCGGCGGCTACACCCGACACCAGGGTACGGGCCGCCTGGTCGAAATGACCTGACCAAAGCTCGGCAGCTCCGCGGCCGGACAGCAGGCGCGCCCTGATGGCAGGATGCCGGGCGAGCTGGTCGCCCGGGACCCTGCTGGCCAGTGCCTCTGCCCCGGCAGCGGCCGCCACGAAGTCGCCGGTGCGGCGGGAGGCGGCCAGGCGGATCATCGCGGCGGCCAGCCGGCCCGCGACCTCCTGATCAGCGGGGAGACGCTCCAGGATGCCCTCGGCGGCATCCAGCGCGGCGGCAGAAGATTTATGCCGGCCAGCGGACAAGGCGACCGCGGCGGAAACCAGATACGGCTGAGGCCCGGTCCAGGCCCGGCCGTGCGGCATGTCCGCGAACTCCCGGGCCAGGCACGGGCTGCCCTGCGGCTCGATGATCTCGCCGATCGCCAGATGGTCGATGACGATGCTGGCGGCGAGCGGCCAGTCGCCGGCTCGGGCGGCGTGCCGCACCGCGTCGGTGAGCTGGCCGTTCCGTTCGTACCACCGGGCCGCTCGCCGATGCAGCCGGGCCATCCGGTCCGGGTACTCGCGGCTCAGCTTCAGGCGCAGCACCTCCGCGAACAACGTGTGGTAGCGGTACCACCCGGACCCGATCGGCTGGACAAACCCGTTCGCGTGCGCCAAGGCAGTCAGGATTCTCCCGGCCTGCTCGTTGCCGGCCAGTTCAATGGCGGCCTCGGCGCTGACCCGCTCCAGGACGCTGGTGCTCAGCAGCACGTCCCGGGCCGCAGGCGGCTGGGTGTTGAGAACTTCCTCCATCAGGTAGCCGGTCACGGCGCTGTCCTCGGTGATCAGCTCCTTGACGAACTGGCCAGGGTCGGGATGGGTGCCCATCGAGAGCACGGCCAGGCCCAGGCCAGCCGCCCAGCCCTCTGTTCGCCGGGTCAGGTACTCCAGCGAGTCCGCCGGCAGCGTGCAGCCGTGCCGGGCCAGCAGCAGGCCAGCTTCGGCGCTGGTGAACGCCAGGTCGCAGGCCCGGACCTCGGTCAGCTTGCCGGTTAGCCGGTAGCGGTGCACCGGCAGCAGCGGATCCGCCCGCGCGGAAACCACCAGGCGCAGGCCCGCCCCTGCGTTACGCAGCAGGTAGTCAAGCCCGTCCAGTACCTCGGGGTCGGTCAGCAGATGCAGGTCATCCAGGACCAGCGTCACCGGCGGGTCCTGGGCCGCCAGCGCCGCCGTCAGCCCCAGCAAGAAGACGTGGTCGGCTTCCGGCCCGTACGCGGCGGGCAGCGCCGCCGGGACGGCAGCGCCGGAGCGGCGCAGCGCCGCGATGACATAGGCCCAGAAGACCCCCGGCCGGCTGTCGAACTCATCCGCACTGACCCAGGCCACTGTCCTGGGTTGGGCCGCCGCCCACAACGCCAGGGCCGTCGTCTTGCCCGCGCCCGCAGGGGCGGTGAGAACGGTCAGTGGGCACCACCGCGTTCCCTGGGCGATCAGCTTGGTGATCCGCGGCCGCGGCAGCGCCCAGTCCGGCACACCCGGCGCTGTGACCTTAGCTGCCAGGATCGGAACGCCAGCGGAAACCGCCGGCTGTCCGGCGCGGGCCCCCGCCTGGTTGGCAGCATTTGTCGCCATCAGGACCTCCCCGTTCCTGCCCGGCCAGCGACCTGACGGTCTCCGGCCTTTGAGATCACATATTGGGGTACGGGCCGGGCACCATGCCCGGCCGCCATGGAGGGCTCCTCGCCCTCACAACCACGAAATGCCAGCCAGTCGGGCTGCGCATCATGCGGTTGGCATGTGGCGGAGGCGCTCGATGCGGTCGAGCCGATCGGCGGATGGGTGTTCGATGCGCTTGCCTCCCCGGTGAGCTCGGTGCCTGGTTCGGTTGTCCCGAGGCTCGGAGCGGCGTTCTCGTCGATGACCTCGCCGATCGCGCTTGTCCTGGATGACGTGCACGCGCTGCACAACTCCGAATGCCGGGCCGCGCTGTCGGTGCTGGCCGATCATGTGCCGCCCGGCTCGCGGCTGGCGCTGGCCGGGCGGACCGAGCCGCCGCTGCGTGTCGCGCGGCTGCGCGCCGAGGGCAGGATCCTGGAGATCGGCCCCGCCGATCTGGCGCTGACCTCTGACGAGGCATCGTCGCTATTGCGCAACGCTGAGGTGGCGCTGGGCGAGGACGAGGTGGCCGGGCTGCACCGGCGGACCGAGGGCTGGCCGGCCGGGCTGTACCTGGGGGCTCTTTACCTGCGGGAGGGCGGCCCTCTGACGAGCGCGGCAGTCTCCTTCGGCGGCGATGACCGGCTGGTGAGCGAGTACATGGAGTCGGAGTTCCTGGCGCGGATCTCCCGCCGGCAGCGGGTGTTCCTGACCCGGACCGCGGTGCTGGAGCAGATGTCCGGGCCGCTGTGCGAGGCGGTGCTGGAGCTCAGCGGGTCCGCCGTGACCCTGGCGGAGCTGGCCCGGTCGAACTTGCTGCTGGTGCCGCTGGACCGGCGGGGGGAATGGTACCGCTACCACCATCTGTTCCGCGACATGCTCCTGGCGGACCTGCACCGCCAGGAGCCAGGCCTGATCCCGGTCCTGCGGCGCCGCGCGGCCGACTGGTGCGTGCGCAACGGCCGGCCCGAGGAGGCGCTGGAGTACTCCATCGCAGCCGGGGACGTCGATATGGCCGCTGGCCTGGTAGAGAAACTTGTAGTGCCGACCCATAGGCAAGGCCGGGTCCCGACCGTCAATCGGTGGCTTCGGTGGCTGGAAGGTCGGGGCGGGATCCAGGGACATCCCATGGCCGCTGTACTGGCCGCACTGTTCTGCGCGTTGACGGGGCGGCCGGTCGAGGCCGAGCGGTGGGCCGACGTGGTCGATCGCTGGCAGTACGGGGATCCCGCGCGGCCCGGTGACCCTTCGACCGAGGCGTGGGCCGCGGTGATGCGGACCTTCCTGTGCCGGCGTGGGGCCGAACAGATGCGCGCTGACGCGGATGAGGCGGTGCGCAGGTTCGCGGCGCAGAGCTTCGTCACGCCGGCACCCGCGTTCCTGCAAGGGATCGCGCGCGTCCTTTGCGATGACCTCGATGGCGGCGAGCAGTCCCTCGAGGATGGTGTCAGCGTCGGGGAGGAAGTCGGCGCGCACGAGGATGTCGCGCTCGCGCTGTGCGAACGATCGCTGGTGGCGACCGCGCGCGGCGACTGGGACCGGGCCGAGGCGCATGCGGAACGAGCAGGCGCCGTTCTGCGCCGGGCCGGGATCGAGGAAAGCTATGCCACGCCCCTGGTCTGCGCGGTGCAAGCTCGCGCGGCCATGCACCGGGGAGATGTCCCGGCGGCGCGCCGGGAGCTCGTCAGCGCTCAGCGGCTGCGGCATCTGCTGACCTATGCCCTGCCCTACCTCGCCGTTCAGGCCCGGATCGAGCTTGGCCGTGTCCACTTGGCGTTGGCCGACGTGGCAGGTGCCAGGACGCTGATGCGGGAGGTCGATGAGCTGCTCAGGCGCCGGCCCGACCTCGGAACCCTCGTCGGGGAAGCCGAGGCGCTCCGGGCCCGGCTGTCGAAGGAACGCGGTTCAAGCGCCCCCGGAGCGTCTGCACTGACCGCTGCCGAGCTCCGCCTGCTGCCGATGCTGCCCACCCACCTGTCGATCCCCGAGATCGCCGGGGAATTGTTCCTGTCCCCCAACACCATCAAGTCGCAAGCGATCTCGATCTACCGGAAGCTGGGCGCCTCCTCACGCAGCCAGGCGGTCACCCGGTCCCGTGAGCTAGGGCTCCTGGAGGGCTGACCATCCCCTGATCACCCCGTCAGGGGGACGGAACTCACCCCGGCGCGAGGTGGAATGGTGTTCGGCGGCGAGCGGAAGCGAATGGGCCAGACGGTGAGATTCCAGGAGACTTTGCGCAGGCTGGCGATGATCGACGAAGGCTTCGTCGATGACCAGGCCGGGCTCGGGCTTGGCCTGGCCGGGATATCGGCCCTGGATCCCAAGACCGCGGCGTTGCTGCAAGTGGGGGTGTCGGTGGCCCTCGGGTCGCCGGCAGTCTGCCTGGAATGGAGCGCCGGCCGGGCACTGGCGGCGGGCGCGAGTGAGGACGAGATCGCCGACGTGCTGCTGGTAATCGCCCCGCTGGCCGGGCTCGGCCGGGTCGTCGCCGCCGCTCCCGAGGTGGCGACCGCGCTCGGGTACGACGTCGCGGCCGCGCTGGAGGAACCCGGATGATCCCTGACGGCTCCTCACCTACTCACGCGGCGAGCGCAACCCACAAATCGCTCCTGGACGCCGTCGCCTCAGGAGGATCACCGCCGAACCCGATAGGTAAGACCGCGGCACCGCCGCCCCTGACGAGCGAGCTATCCAGGCACGTTCCCCGACCCGACCCCTAAGTGAGACAGCCAATGACCGCGGCAGCGCCAGTACCCACCCCGAGCCCGCTGGGCCCGCTCGCCCGCTATGAGAAGAGCCTGATCGACCGCGTCGTCGACTTCAACGATCCGCACCAGGAGTGGCGGCGCCTGTTCTCCGAGCTGCTGGGCACCTTCTTCCTGGTGCTGGCGGCGGCCGGCGGGGGCATGATGGGCCACGCCTTCCCCGGCGTGATCAGCCACACCGCCGCCGTCACCGCCCCCGCGCTGACCGTCATGGCCATCATCTTGTTCATGGGCAAGATCTCCGGCGCCCACCTGAACCCGGCCGTCAGCATCGCCTTCGCCCTGCGCCGCGACTTCCCCTGGCGGCGCGTCCCCGGTTACATCGTGGTCCAGCTGATAGGCGCCACCCTGGCCGCCCTGATCCTGCACGCCATCGTCAACGTCTCGGCCAGCTACGGGTCCAACTACCCCGCCAGCGGCTACTCCGCCGGGGCCGCCTTCTGGATGGAGCTCATCTTGACCACGGGCCTGGTCAGCGTGATCCTGGGCACCGCCTCGGGCGCCCAGAACGTCGGCATCATCGGCGCCTTCGGGGTCGGCGCGTACATCGCCCTGGCCGGCCTGTGGGGCAGCCCCATCTCGGGCGCCTCGATGAACCCGGCCCGCACCTTCGGACCCGACCTGGCCAGCACCACCTTCACCAGCTACTGGGTCTACATCGCCGGGCCGATCGCCGGCGCCGTCATCGCCGTCGGCATCGCCTTCGTCCTGCGCGGCCGGGGCGGCGCTGACAGGGCCTCCGCCGGGGCTGCCCAAGGTGACCTGTTCACCGAGGCCTACGAGCCCGGCAAGTCCTGAGGGATCTGGGCATGGCGGCAGTGCACGGAACTTGCCGGCAATGCCGCTAGGAGCACGTGACGATGACGGCTGAACCGCCTCAGAGCCCGGTCGCCGAAGGAGTCCGCAGCCTGGAGGTGCGCTGGATCTTCCCGGGCCAGCTGGAGACTGCGGTGGCCAGATGGTTCGGGCGGTTCCCGGCCGGGACGGAGACACGCGAGAACGCCTACCTACTGGATCCGCAGTTGCGCGGGCTGTCGGTGAAGGTCCGCGGGGGCATGGCACTGGAGGTGAAGGTGTACCGCGGGAGCCCGGGAATCCTGGAGGTGGCGGGACGCGCCCGCGGACGCATGGAGTCCTGGCAGAAGTGGTCCTTTCCCTTTAGCCCGCTCCACCAGGGTGGCGGTGAGGCGGCCGGCTGGAGGCCGGTGCGCAAGGGGCGGCGGATCAGCCGATTCTCGCTGGCCAGCGGGCCGGTCGCCCGCGCCCCCGGGTCGGGCCAGGAGCCGGGGTGCGAGGTGGAACTCACCGAGGTACGCACGCCTGGCCAGGACTGGTGGACCTTGGGCTTCGAGGCGACTGGCCCCGCCGATCTGCTCCGCAGCTCACTCGAGACCGCCGCGGCGCTCGTGTTCGCCCAGGCCCTGCCTGGTGGCGTGGAACCTGGCCCGGATGAATCCAGGTCCTATGCGGAGTGGCTGTGCCGGTCGCCGGGCGCCGGGTGTCCGCAGGGCTGCTGAGATTGCTCAGTCGTCGATCTCCTCCCAGACCGCCTGCTCGTCGTGCTCCTCCCAGCCGGCGCCTGGCAGCGCGATGGCCCAGCTCGTCCACGTCCCGGCCGGCCGGGCCGGGGCGGTCCGCACCCTGGCGCGGACGGCCATGCCGGGCGTGAGGTCCACCGGCGAGCGCAGCGGGGCCGTCGTCATCCCCCAGTGCGTCGGCGGATCGCCGGGTCCCACCGACAGTGAGATGCCGGGCGCGAGCTGGGCGCTGAACCACAGTGCGAGCGCGTTGGCCGCTCCGCGGGCGCGGACCGGGAGCACCGTCTCGGCCTGGTGCGGCGCCTGCGCCTGCCGGAGCGGGATCAGGGCCGCGTCCGTGGTCCACAGCCGGGCCGCCTGCGAGCGCTTGTCACCCGCCGCGAGGTGCCGGAAGGTGCCGGAATAGAAGATCTCGTTGACGGTCTTCTCCACCAGGTCATCGAACCGCAGGCCGTACGGGTTGTCCCGCAGGAACGCCACCGTCTCCGCCAGATAGCGGTCATGCACCAGCGCGGCCCACGCCATGACCAGGCGGGGAATCATGACCCCGCCCGGCTTGAGCCAGCGATCACGGGCGACGATGACCGGGACGAGCATCCCCTCGTCGATCCCGAACCCGCCGAGCCACTCCGAGACGATCACGTCGGCACGTTCCGGCAGCTCGACGTCCATGATGTCGCCGTGGATCACCCGGACGATCTCCGCGACCCCGTTCGCGGCGGCGAGCCCGGCCGCCAGGACGGCGGCCGGCGTCCGCTCCACCGCGTAGACGCGGGCAGCACCTGCCCGCGCCGCGAACACGCTCAGGATGCCGCTGCCGGCCCCGACGTCCAGGACGATGTCGCCGGGGCGCACCACCGACTCGATCGCACGCCGGAAGGCCCCGGTGCGAACGCGGTCGCAGATCATCGTCCGGTGTACCTCGAACTCCGCGTACATCGGATCCGGCGGGTTCCTGATCGGCGTCCGCACGCCAGCATCGTAGCCCCGCCGGGAGACCGGCGTTCTCGCGGGACCTGAACGCTGACGCCCATCCCTTGGCACCGAGAACAAACGAACTCTCCCGCCCGGCGGCAGGCCTCAACCCTGCGGGTGTGATCACTGGCCTCCCGGCGCTGGGCCGGATGGGCGCGCGTAGTGAGCCGGGCTGCCTGGCAACTGGGCTGAGGGTCATTTGTCTCACCCGTGCTGGGTGATGCCGGTGATCTGCCGCCAGGCCTAAGCTGACCTGGTGCTGGGCCCAGGACCGGCAGCGAAACCTCGGCCGGACGGAAGGAAAGGGGTTCTTCATGGGTTTCAGGCGACGGGTAAGGCGGCGGGCACTCGTTGTCGGAGCGGTGGGCGGAGCGGCGGTTGCTCACCACGTGGCCAAGAGGGCCGGGGAGCAGCAGCAGGACGACGACCAGGCGCCTGCCGACGACGGCCAGGACCAGGCGCAATATGCGCCCCCTCCGGCGGACCCCGCCGACGAGATCGAACACCTCGCACAGTTGCACACCTCGGGCGTGCTCACCGACGAAGAATTCACGGCGGCCAAAGCGAAAATACTCGGGACCTGAACCCATGCCGGATTACCAGAAGATGTTGACCAGATCGATTCCCGGCAGGAGCAGGGGCCTGAAATGAGCAGCTCGCGCAAAGAGGTACTGGCGGACGCACTCAGGGCCGAGGCCGGTGCCGCATCGGTTGATCTGAAGACCCTGTTCACCGATGACGTCACAGGCTGGTCGCCGTACGCCACCGTGTCCGGGCTGACAGCACTCGCTGACCTCGCCGCCCTCCGTGAGACAGCGTTCTCCAACGTCGTGATCACGTTCCGGGGACTGGATGAAGTGGGCAACAAGGCATTCGCCGAATGGCTCGTCGACGCCGATCACACCGGGCCGCTCGTGCTCAGCGAGGACAGCGTGCTGGACGCAACGGGACGGCACGTCGTGTTGCCCGGCGTCACCGTGGCCGACTTCCGCGACGGGAAGATCCGGTCCTTCCGGACCTACTTCGACGACATCTCGCTGATCGAGCAGATCGTCGGTGCCTGACGAGCCGGTCACCGCGGAGTTCCGCGTCGAGGACCAGCCGGATCCGCTCGACATCGACGTCCTGGAAACGCAGATCCGTCGTGAGGCGTCCGCCGCCATGGGACTCGGCGGCGAAGCCGACCTGGCGATCTTCGTCCGCGACGCCGGCCGGGTCGTCGCCGGCATCAGCGGGTGGACCTGGGGCGACTGCTGCGAACTGCAGAGCCTGTGGGTGGCGCCGGGCCTCCGCGGGCGCGGCCTCGCTACCCGGCTCATCGCCGCCGCCGAAGCCGAGGCGGCGGCGCGAGGGTGCACGCAGACCGTCCACTTCACCTACGCCTTCCAGGCCCGGGCTCTGTATGAGCGGAACGGCTACGAACTGGTGGGCTGCGTCAAGGACTTCCCATCAGGAACGGACGTCCTTTGGTACCGCAAGCGCCTTAAAGATCGCGCGGGAAGGCACTGAATAGGGTGCCGGTGACTTTCCGGCGACCATTCGGGTGATCGAGGCGAGCGCGCCCTTGCTCGCGGCGTAGGCGACCTCGTGCGTCGTCGGGCCGAGGTCCTAGCCGGAGGCCATGAAGACGATCCGCCCGCCGGGGTCGGCGCCCACGGCTGGTCATGGTCGTGCGGCGCGTAGTGGTGCAGGAACAGGCTGGCGCCCAGGGCGGTCAGCCTGCCCGCGATGGCGTATCCGAGGCCTGCAGGCTGACACCGGTCACCACGGCGACCCGGCCGAGCAGAGGCAGCGGGTCCCGGCGCAGTTGAGCGGGAGTGGGTTCGGCGGTAAACATAGTCGCCGGTCTCTTCCAGAAAACTGGATCTTGTCAGGGGGTTGACTAGCCAGAGCCATTTTGCTATTAGGCTCGACTCCGTGCTTACGGAGGAATACCCAGCTTCACAGTACGGGAGTCGTCATGAGTGAGGACTGGCCGCGCGGGTGGTATAACGACGAGCCCGACCAGCCCGGCGCCGCTGGTCAACGGGCTCAGCCGAGCTTCACGCCCGGTTCCCGGGGGCAGGGCTCGCCGGGCCAGGGCTGGCAGGGCTGGGGGCAGGGCTCGCCGGGCCAGGGCTGGCAGGGCTGGGGGCAGGGCTCGCCGGGACAAGACTCGCCGGGACAAGACTCGCGGGGGCAGGGCTCGCCGGGACAAGGCTCACGGGGGCAGGGTTGGCACGACGTGGGCCCCGGAGACACGAATGCGGCCGGGGCGAGCGTGAGCGCGTGGCCCGCTCAGCCGCCTCCGCGTTCCTCCCGGACGGGCGGCGCAGGAGGGCCGGGAGGCCGGGGGTTTTCGGGACGGCGCGGGCGGCGGTGGCTGCGGCCCCGGCGCATCCTGGCGATCCTGGTGGCGCTGGTGGCGCTGGCCGTGCTGGCCACCATCGCGGTCTACTTCAGCGTGAGCTCCAAGCTGACCCGGATCAACGTGCTGGTGCCCACCTCGTTCACCACGGCCGGGACGAACTGGCTGATCGCGGGCTCCGACAGCCGCGGCGGCCTGACCACGGCCCAGGAAAACCAGCTGGCCCTCGGGCACGACATCACCGGCGGCCGTTCTGACACGATCATGCTCCTGCACCTGCCGGCCAACGGCAACCGGCCCACGCTGGTCAGCCTCCCGAGAGACTCCTACGTGGCGATCCCGGGGAACGGCTACAACAAGCTGAATGCCGCTTACGCGATCGGCGGCCCGAAGCTGCTGATCGCGACCGTGCAGAACGCCACCAGGCTGCATATCGACCACTTCATGAGCATCGGCTTCGGCGGTCTGGTCAACGTGGTCAACGACGTCGGCGGCGTGCGCATGTGCCTGAAGGCGCCGATGAAGGACCCTAAGGCCGGCCTGAACCTCAAGGCGGGATGCCAGACCCTCAACGGCGACCAAGCGCTCGGCTTCGTGCGGACACGCGCCTTCTCCGAGGGTGACCTGCAGCGTGAGCAGGACCAGCGGGTCCTGCTCAAGGGGATCCTGTCCAAGATGACATCGGCCGGCACGCTGGCCAACCCGTTCGCGATCATCCCCGCGGCCAACGGCGCGGCGTCCGCCATCTCGGTGGACCAGAGCACCGGCCTGTCGCAGCTGGTCTCCGTCGCGTTCGCGCTGCGGAACCCGGTGACCACCACGGTGCCGTTCGGTCAGTTCGCGAACACGAGCGTCGGGTCCGTCGTGGAGTGGAATCCCACAGCCGCCAAGCAGTTCTTCAGCGACCTCGCCCACGACCAGGCACTGCCCAAGAACCTCATCACCGGCTCGTCGGTGCAGGGCACGACGTAGCCGGAGGCCCGCCGAGCCAAAGCGGCCGCGGCGCCGCCTAGCCCGAGCCGTCCGGAGCGAGCCAAAGGGCGGCGGCGCCGCCTGGACTGAGGAGCGAGGACGAGCGACGAGGGCCCGCCGCCGTAGGCGGCCAGGCAAGCACGGCGGCGCCTTAAGGGCGGCCCGGAGGCGAGCGGGCGGAGAGCGGGAAGGGGATCCCGGAGGCGAGCGGGCGGAGAGCGGGAAGGGGATCCCGGAGGCGAGCGGGAAGGCATAGCGTGAATGCAGGTCGGGATGCTGGGTACAAGCCTGAGTAGGTCAGCCCATATCGGTCTATGTATTGATTTGCATGAACCTTCATGGATTGACGCGGTACCTACCTGGTTTGGTACGTTCGCTGCGGCACGGGTCCGCCGTCCGCAGCCGGAGGTCAGATGGACGATTACAAGGTCCCTCGGCCCGGCAGAGGTGAGGGGACCACCCTCAACCCCGCAATCAACGGGGCCGGAGAGCCGCATGGGCTGTCCGCGCGCGAGGTGGAGGTTATGTCGCTGATCGCGGACGGACAGACCAACGGAGAGATCGCCGCTCGCCTGTTCCTGGCGGAGAAGACCGTGAAGAATCACGTCAGGCGGATCTACTCCAAGCTCGGCGTCGGCTCACGGCCCGCCGCCATCGCCTACTGGCGCCAAGCCTGCGGGCCGGCGCACAGGTAACCCCGCCCGGCCCCGGTCGCCGCTCAGGGTCGCCGCTCAGGGTCGCCGCTCAGAGTCACCGCCCAGCCCGGCGCCGCTGGCGTTCCCGGGAACGGCTGCCCGCCGGGTTGGGCTCGGCGGCCGCGGAACGGCTGCTCGTTGGAATTGGGCTCGGCGGCCGCGGAACGGAGATCATCTCCAGCGGGCCTTCAGGTTATCCTCAGCGTTGAGCGTGACAATATAGAGCATGGACACGCTGACCGATGCGCGGCAGCGACCGGATGCCAGGCTGCTGGTCGTCGAAGACGAGCCGAACATCCTTGAGCTGCTGTCCGCTAGCCTGCGCTACGCAGGTTTCGACGTCGTCACGGCGGCAGCCGGAACCGAGGTGGTCCAGGCCGCTCAGCGCCACCGGCCTGACCTGATCGTGCTGGACGTGATGCTGCCCGACATGGACGGGTTCGATGTCATCAGGCGGCTGCGCGGCGGCGGTGCCCGCATCCCGGTTGTCTTCCTGACGGCCAGGGACGCCACTGAGGACAAGATCCGGGGCCTCACGCTGGGCGGCGACGACTACGTCACCAAGCCGTTCAGCCTGGAAGAGGTGATCGCGCGGATCCGCGCCGTGCTGCGCCGCACCAGGGGGGACGGCGTTGAGCCGACGCCCCGGCTCACCTTCGCC